>NZ_CAJHBR010000012.1 GCF_904846695.1 Psychrobacter urativorans | reverse complement strand
ATTAAATTGTTCAAAATCGTGGCTCATAGATATCGTAACCGTCGTCAGCGCTATGATCTTAGAATGAAGCTATTCGCCGGTGTTGTTAATTTTGAGCTTAACCTATGACTTTTGCAAGAGGTCTAATTTTTTCCGTTTTAGCTTCTAGTAGAAGTCTTAGTTTAGGGTTGTAAAAGCTATAATCTTCGTCGCCTTCCACTATACAAGGAATTAATTTTTTACTCTTGTATTCCTCACATTTTGAGATGTCCATAAACTTAATAAATAGTACAGAATGATCTTCAACTTCAGATAACATCTCATCAACTAAACTCATAAACTATACTCCTAACTTTTCTTCAATATCTACAGCATATTGCTGTAGTCTGTTAGAAAATATGAAAGGGGAGTGAGTAGAAGCTATGAGAAAGCCACAATTCTCTAGCTCAAATATATCTTCCAAAATCATTTTCTGCCATTTAATAGATATAGATATCTCAGGCTCATCAAAAATTACTGCTATATTTTTATCATTAGTTAAAACTAGTCTAGCAAAAATAGATATTATTTGTTTTTCTCCGGAGCTCAATAAACTGAAATCCACTTCTTCATTAGAAATAGATTTAACTACCTTTAGGCTTACCTTTATTTCATCATATTTTATTTGCTTATTTTTAAGATACTTATTACATATTTTAGCAAAATCTTTTAATTTATTATCATTCTTATTTTGCTCTTTATATAACTTGAGCATATTATTTAGAAAATAAACAAGAGTTTCATTTTCATCAATTTCACCACTTTCAATCAACTCGAATATTTTATCTTTACTTGCTTTATTAAGGTGTTTTTCATCAATCCTATTCAAAGTCTTCTTTATTTGCTTTTCATTGTTCTTATCAAAAATAATTGTAGCTTTTTCTATATTTATAATTTCATTAATAATATCGCCATTAACTTTTGAAACCCAATTAATTGAAGATTGTATAATTTCATCTGTAATATTTTTAATAGCAGCTTTTACATCATTCATACCAAAATTTATATTATTATCTTCTACCTCGTCAAGACCAAAATATTCAGAGTTTTGCTCAATTCTACGATATGTTGGAAGAAATAAAGTTTGAAAATTTAACTTATCTTTAGCTATAGAAATTTTATTTTTAATCTCTTCATATTTTATAAATAAATTATCAAAAGTTACTTCAGATTTCGATTCATTGAACAAACTTTCGATTCCTTCAATACTAGAATTGTTTGGATCGTTTTCAAATAAATCAATCATTCTGCTACTCATATAATGTTTGATTATTTTTGAATTTTTTGTATTAAAAGTTATATCTTTTTTGTGACTTCTTGAATTATTTAAGCTTTCATAGACACTAAGCTCTACCCTACTAATTTTTATAAAGTCAGCCTCTTCAGTATTAGGATCTGTATAATATAGTTCTACTGCTGAGAAGTTTACATCTTTCAAGTGTTTCATGTTCGCACTAAGTATTGAGTAAACTATGTTCAATACACTAGTTTTACCAAATCCATTATCACCAACTATAATTAAACAATTATGGTGTATATCTACATTGAGATCTTTATCACCATGTAGATCTTTAATTATTAATCTATCTATAACAGTTGTCTGGGAACTATAGTGTTCATTTTTCATAATAATACCTTAATGGTCAATTGCATTGCTTTAAATATATTTAAAAAGTAGAAGCTATCATATTGATAATAATTAATCTCAACCCAACAAAGAACTAATCTCGACCTCTGCTCGCAAGCCATCAACTGCCATATTTATCCTATTTGATAACTCAATTTCTTCTTTACTATAATCATCCCTTTTAAACAGTGCCCTCGACTTCCTAGCCGCCTTAATATAAGCACTATTCTTATACAGCGCCTCAGTGACCTCGGCATTGATAGCGGTGATTTCACTCAGATAAGACTCTAATGTACGGTTATTAGTACTGAGCAGAATAACCGTATTTTCCAGCTTTTCTGAATTGTCCAAAATGGACTGTATCCTCCCTATCAGCACCTTATCTTGCTGCGCAAACTTGCTAGTATTGGCACGCGACTTAAAGGCTGAAAAAGCAATCATAGGTATAATCATAATAACCAACACTATCACATAGCTCAAAAGGCTCGTACCGCTACCGCCCAGAGCCAATAGTAAGAACCAAATCACCATTATCGTCAGTAGTCCCGCCATAATGCCAGTGAAGACAGTGAATGATGGAAACCAAGTTTTCAACCGAGCGGCTTTAGTGAAGCCAAGACCATCGATAGTATCAACTTGGCTATCAATTTTATCCGTGCTTTTGATCGCCTCTATCACCGTCTTCACCGTAGTCGGATCAGTGACTAAGCGACTGCTAGTTTTTAGCTCTTTTAGGATCAAAGCTATGTTTTGTTCCAACTTAGCGATGCCAAGATTGATCTTCTCTTGCAGTTCAGTGACTTTATTAAAGATAAAGCTATATTGCTCATAAGTATTATCGTAGGAGTGTCTACTTTTTATTGATTTTTCATGATTGCCTAAAGTCGCTACATACAGTAGCGCGCTTTTAGAGGGACTCTCATAGTACTCTTCTCTATCATAATCGATATTGGAATAGGTCTTTAACTGACGATATTTTGGCGAGTCCTGCACCCTGCTACGATAGAAAAAATAGCTAGGGATAGCCAGTAGCAACAGGATAATGAGCAGTTTGAAATAAATACTATCCATAAGCAGGTTCCAGTTTAAATGAGGTGTTATGAATAATACCGAATCGTTCTAGTTCGCTCTCACACCATTTACAAATACTTTCCGTATTATTGAGTTTTTCTTAGAATTATACTTATAATTATATCTAATAGGATTCGATGCACCTTTTTTACGATAATCATTAGAGATGCTTTTACCCATGTAAAGCTGCTCAACATCTCTAGGTGCCTCTCTTCCAACAAAACCAAATCTACCTTCTGCTGCAACCTTAGTGTACTCTGGAAAGTTCTCCAACGTGGCTGCTTTCCATTTATCTGCAATAAAGACTCCAACGATTTTGCCATGAGCAACCGCTAATACATAATCAGCTTGGCCAACTGTCTCAGGTTTTACTTTCCAAGCATAACGTACTGCATCATATTCAGATCTATCTTCAATTGAAGCATTTATGTTAATCATAACTACATTGTGCTCAAAAATTGCTTCTTCATCTAATTTGTTAATCATATTATTTTCCTTGAGAATTATTAATCAAGCAAAAACAAAAAGGTACTTCAAAAGTACCTTTTTGTTTTCCAATTTCTACATTAACCTACAAAGCCTTTAACTCTTCCATCTGGGCGGTCATCGCTGTCAACTGCCCTTCTAACTCAGCCAGTTTTGCTTTCTCAGCTTCTACCACTTCGACAGGCGCTTTACTGACAAAGCCTTCATTACCTAGCTTACGGGCGATACCTTCCGCTTGTCCTTTTAGCTTGTCGTATGACTTGCCCAAACGAGCTAACTCAGCTGTCGGATCGATCAGCCCTTTCATAGGGACTAATATGCGTAGCTGTCCAATCATGCTCGATGAGGACAGTGGCACCTCATCACCAGCTTTTAAGATCGTTAAGCTCTCTACTTTTGCTAATGCCTTAAACTGATTAGCGATACGGGCTAGGCGCTCATCTTCCGCTTGCGAGATGTTTTGTAATAACACAGGCAGACGTACCGCATTGCCCAGCTTCATCTCGCCACGAATGTTACGCACGCTCGCAATTAGCTGTTGTAACCAGGCCATATCAGCTTCGGTTTGCTCACTGATTTGTGTGGAGTCAGTTTTTGGGTAGCTAGCGATAACGATGCTCTCAGTAGCCTTGCGATCTAATAGCGGTGCAATAGTTTGCCAAATCTGCTCAGTGAGATACGGCATAATAGGATGAGTAAAGCGTAGCGCCGTCTCTAAGACATGTAGCAGTACATAGCGGATTTGCGCCTTGCGCTCAGCAGATACTGAGTCATCATTCAGGCTCGCTTTGGCAAGCTCAACATACCAATCACAATACTCATTCCAGATAAACTCATAGATATCGTGGCTGACCATATCGAGACGATACTGAGCGAAATGCTGATGGATATTTTGGATACTAGAGTTCAGACGGCTCATGATCCAGCGCTCAGGTAACTCCCAAACTTCTGGGCGAGCCATTTGATCGATAGGCTTAGCCGTACCTTCACTATCGACGCAGTTCATCAATACAAAGCGACTGGCGTTCCAGATTTTATTACAGAAGTTACGATAGCCCTCAACTCGTTTTAGATCGAAATTGATATCACGGCCAGTACTAGCTAAAGAGGTAAAAGTAAAGCGTAGTGCATCAGTACCGAAGGCTGGGATACCTTCAGGGAACTCTTTACGGGTTTGCTTTTCAATTTTAGCCGCGTCTTTCGGGTTCATCATATTGCTAGTGCGCTTATTGACTAGCGTCTCAAGATCGATACCATCGATGATATCGATAGGATCGAGCACGTTGCCTTTAGATTTAGACATTTTTTGTCCAAAGCTATCCCGAACTAGACCATGCACATAAACGGTCTTAAACGGTACTTGCGGTGTGCCATCTTCGTTTTTGACAAAATGCATGGTCATCATGATCATGCGGGCTACCCAAAAGAAGATAATGTCGAAGCCCGTGACCAACACGCTAGTAGGATGGAAAGTCTCCATCACTTTTGCATCGGCATCGGCATCAGCCCAACCCAGAGTACTAAAAGTCCAAAGACCCGAGCTAAACCAAGTATCGAGGACATCCTCATCTTGACGCAGTTTAATGCTCTGGGCTAAACTATATTTGCTACGCACTTCTGCTTCATCACGTGCCACATAGATATTGCCCTCTTCGTCATACCAAGCTGGGATACGATGTCCCCACCATAGCTGACGGCTAATACACCAGTCTTGCAGATCATTCATCCAAGCCATATACATATTTTTATATTGCGCTGGCACAAACTCGATACTACCGTCTTCTACCGCATCAATGGCTGGCTTAGCTAGCTTGTCTACTGCCACGTACCATTGATCGGTCAACCAAGGCTCAACGATAACGCCACTACGATCACCACGTGGCGCTTTAAGTGCGTAGTCCTCGATATCTTCTAGCCAATCCTCTGCCTTGGCTTGTTCGACTACTTGCTTACGGGCAGCAAAGCGTTCCACGCCAGCGTAAGGGCTACCATTATGGTCAGTTGGCGTGGCTTCAAGCTCAGGGTCACGAGTTTGCAGATCCGGATACACTTCCATATCCGCTAAGATATTAGCGTGTCCATCAAGAATATTAATCAATGGCAACTCATGACGGCGACCCAATTCATAGTCGTTAAAGTCATGAGCAGGAGTGATTTTTACACAGCCCGTGCCGAATTCAATATCGACATAATCGTCAGCTACGATAGGGATTACTCTTCCGGTAACGGGCAAAGTAATGGTTTTGCCCACTAAATGCGCATAGCGCTCATCGCTAGGATTGACTGCTACTGCGGTATCACCTAATAAGGTTTCAGGGCGAGTGGTCGCTACTACTAGATAGTTTTTGCCATCTTGAGTGGTTATAGCTTTATCAGTGAAACGATAGCGGAAGTGCCATAACGAGCCTTTTTCATCATGGTTCTCTACTTCTAAATCCGACAAAGCAGTCTGAAACTTAGGGTCCCAATTGACTAGACGCTTACCGCGATAGATTAGGCCATCATCAAACAGACGTACAAACACCTCTTTTACTGCATTAGATAAGCCATCATCCATAGTGAAGCGTTCACGGCTCCAATCAACAGAGCTGCCCAAACGACGAATTTGAGTAGTGATATTATCACCCGACTCTTCTTTCCACTCCCAGACTTTATCAATAAAAGCCTCACGACCTAAGTCATGGCGCTTGATACCTTCAGCATTGAGACGACGCTCAACCACCATTTGGGTGGCGATACCAGCATGGTCGGTACCTGGTTGCCATAGCGTATTATCACCATCCATCCGATGATAACGAGTTAGCGCATCCATAATGGCATTATTAAAGCCATGACCCATATGCAGCGAGCCTGTGACGTTCGGCGGTGGCAAGGCAATAGAGAAGGATTGTTCTTTATCAAATGTCGGGGCAAAATAACCGCTTTCTTCCCAACCTTGATACATGCCAGCTTCAACATCGCTTGGACTATAGGCGTTTTCAAGTTGGTTTAAGGCCGCTTGGATAGATTGGGTTAAGTTGGTTTTGTTAGTGGGATTGCTCATAATAAAAAATTCTTATGGTTAATAATGGAGGTGATAAAAAATGGATATAAAAAATTTAAAATAATTGATAAAGTGATTTTAACGCAGATGACAGAATTTTGTTAGCGCTTAGCTAATTTAAGCGTATAGCCGCTTAAAAATAGAGTCTATTTTTTGCTTATTACGATCTAACCACCGCTGCCAGCTGTAGAGTAATAGCTATTTTCTCACTATAACTAATAGGTCTTTAAAGTCATTATAGCCTGTTTACAGATAGCCTATATGTCGATCATCAATGCCCTCTATATTTAGCGCTATGGTAAAAGGTTAACAACAGTGGATAGATAAGCATAGTAGAGAGGTAAAATCAGTTAAGCCACCCGATAAACAATTAACAACAGCAATCGGTTTAACACTCAACATAATAGACAGCGCTTATGCTCTAAAATAGACATTGCTAAGCTTAAAGCTATCCTCTTATAAACAGCGAGCTGCCTGTGACCAAAACTCCTGAGTCAACCCCTAGTAAGTCAAGCGCCCTCAACGCAAACAGCGATGAGTCAACCGCTATTGAGTCAAAATCAGCTAAACTCGCTTGCGACTCTCAAGTCATTAGTGCTCATGCTAGTGGCGACCGTGACAACAGTAAAACCAACGAAAATAGTCCTATGGCCGTTACTGAGTCGGTTACTGAGCCAGTTACTGAAATCGTCACTGAGGCTGTCACTGAACATCTAAAAGACGAAGATTTTTCTGAAGGCATTAGTGAGGAAGATAAAGAAGCGATTAAAAAAGTCGCTAACGATGACAATGTCAGCGCGCCTAAAAGCTATGCCAGCATCTTAGTTGAGCAAGTCATTGATGCTAACGAAACCTTTAATCGCTCTTTAGGGTCGCTGTTTACTAGCGCTTTTACCGCAGGTCTGGAGATAGGCTTTAGCTTGTTTGTCATTTTGTCAGCCTTTGCACTCTTGAGCGAAGTTCTACCTAGCCATTACGCTATGGTATTGGCCTCGCTACTCTATCCACTCGGCTTTATTATCGTCGTTATCGGTCAATCCTTGTTATTTACTGAGCAAACCTCATTACTTAGTCTACCAGTCCTCAACGGCATAGAGCCACTGCGAAAACTGCTGCGGCTTTGGGGTATTGTTATCGCTGGTAATGTCGTCGGTGGCTGTCTATTTGCAGCCTTAGTGATCGGCTTAGGGATTAATATGGAGCTGTTCAGCAGCGCTGATATAGATGCTTATGCGCAGCACGTATTAGATTTTGAGTGGCGGGTGATCTTTGGGAGTTCAATCTTAGCCGGTTGGATGATGGGGGTTGCCGCTTGGCTAGTGACCTCAGCACGCGACACCCTAAGCCGTATTTTACTAGTGTCTTTGATTACTGGTAGCATTGGCTTTTTGGGCTTGCATCACAGTATTGTGGGTAACATCGAAGTGTTTTCGGCCTTAGTATATGGTCATACAGTGAGCTTGCTGAGCTACTTATATTTCTTAGGGATTGTACTAGTCGGTAATACTATTGGCGGCGTAGTATTCGTAGCTATTCTTAAAAACCGCACCTTTTTATTCGATTTTGAACAGAATAAACAGCAAGCTAAGGATGAAAAAAGACATAAAGCGGCGCGGATGAATTCACGGCTACGCTAGCAGTTGTCAGCTATCAGTTGTGAGGTATGAAAAGTAGTGAATGAGTAGACTTGTCTAGCTATGTATCTATTTAACTATTTAACTATTTAACTGTGTGTCTGAGTACTAACTCATAAAAAATGCCACAAGCTTAAGGGTTAGCTTTGTGGCATCGTTGGTCATTATAAAATCGTTATTGCAGCGTGTTAGCTGGTTCTTTTGTTATTTAGCACTTAATGCTTATCACTTAAGGATTAATACTTACTACTGCTGTGCCATAAGCGATAGCTTCTACCATACTGCCAAGCTGGTTAATATTGCTAACTTCAAGGCGTAAACCGTAAATGTGGTTATAACCTTTAGCATGAGCTTGGCTACGCATACGCACTACTGCCTCACGACGTGCTCTATCTAGCAAAGTCTCATAAGTAGTTAGGTTTTTGCCAAATAGACTCATCACTCTAGCAATGATCATCTTAAAATAATCTTGAGCAATAACGACACTACCTAATACCAGTTCGCCTTGGCTATGATCAGCTAATGCTGGCTGATAAAAACGTTCCGTAGAAACGATCACGTGACTTACTTGTTGTTCAGAGATCGCAAGTCGTGCTAAATGTTGACGCTCATGACGGGAGCCAAAGAACCAGCCGACCACAAACAATATAACAAGCGGCGCGTAATTAAACAGCACTTGGGTAACAGAGTTATTCATGGCTTGTCTCTTATCATAAAAAGCATTAGCTGTTTAACTAATCAACTAGCCAAAAGGATTAAAACGCGGTAAATCTTCGGCAGGTGCTGGCGCTTGATCTGGCGCACTTGGGTAATGGCTTGCTTGATCATGAGGAGCGATGGGTGGCTGATAATGCGTAGCTTGCTGCTGCTGAAGAGCTACTACTTTGACTGCCGTACCATAGACGAACAGCTCAGCGGCTCCTTGAGCAATGCTTGAGGTTGAGAAACGTAGACCCACTACCGCATCAGCGCCTAAAGCTTCCGCCTTAACTATCATACGATCGATGGCTTGTTGGCGAGACTCGTCTAACAGCTCAGTATAAGCCGTCAACTCACCACCAACGATGTTTTTTAGTCCAGCAAATAAGTCTTTACCTACGTGCTTTGAGCGCACAGTACTACCATAAACCACATCTAAACGCTCAGTGATTTGGTAATTAGGCAAGTGCTCAAGATTGGACAGTTGAATATTACTCAATTAATAAACCTCATCGATTATATGTTTACAGAGTGCATCTAGATAAGCGTGTTCTGAACTTTTATTAGTACTGCCTAAGTGCATCGTTGCTATGGTTTTTATAATAAAAACACTGTCGTGCAGCCCACCACGCTCAAAGTTACTAATATAGTAGCTAATAATAACTTGTTGATAGGTAACTTTTTGCTTAATAGGCGCGTCTATTCACTATCAGTAGCTAACTATCAGCAACTAGTCATTAGTATGGAACAATAAAAACAACTCAGTTAAATTGCCTTCGATACTATTGGCCATCTGCGCCATTTTGTCTTCATCGCTACGCATCTGTAATAGCTCAGGGTCTTCATCGTCGATACCACTAAGTACAATCATAGGCAAAGTCAATACTGCCACATCTTCAGCGGTATCTTCGTTTTGAATCCAATCGCTGGCTTCATCACCATACATGGCATCGACAAACCCAATCGACCAAGCAACGATATCAGATTCCTCAGAGAAATCGAAGTCTACTTCTTCATTACCGACATCTTCACTAAACGGTAGCTCGATAGGTGTCTCATTTTTTAGCTCGTCCATAATCGACTTGCGCCAGCGCTTAACACCGTCAACCACGTTTTCTGGAAGCTTACTCACTTGACCTTCAAACAGTGCGTCTAGCCAGTTCGGTAATGCAGGACCGATAATCGTAGCAGTTAAGAAACCATGCATAGCCACACTATCCAGCACATATTGGCTCTCTTGGTTATCCAAGTAGTCTAATAATTCGTCAAAGCTCATTGGATTACTCATATTACAGTGGTCCTTACATCCGTACAGTAACGCTGCGAACTCAAGAATCAGCTTGGTTCACAACATATCATCTGTCAAATGGGAAAATATTATCATAAAAGAGAGATAGCAAAAATAGGTAAAATAACCGTCTTAATACAGTAACTAGCTTAGCATAACTTAATTGTGATAAGGGATTGGATAGTGACATCTATAGCTATTTTGGTAGTCAATATAACTACTTTGATAGCTTATTTAAATAAGATGAAAATCCTTTATACTAATCTTCCCAATCATCACCATCTTCATCAAAGTTATCTAAATCATCAAGCTCGTCTTTTAGCTCTTTAGCCAGACGTTTTTCTTCTAATAAATTGTCAATCAAGCGTCGTTTTTCTAGGCTGCTTAAACGCGTACGCACACTAGTCTCTGCTTCTTCAACCATCTTTGCATCATCATCATCGCTAAAATCATCGTCAAAATCATCGTCGATATCAGCATCGCTCATGGCAAGCTCCTGTCAGTAGTAAAAGGGTAAAAAACATAGATACCTATGCCTTATAAAGTCTCTATGAGACGTTGTCAATAGTTTTTGCATTTATCGTTAGTTTGCTATTAGCGCCGTGCGGCGCTGCTAGCTATTTTTATCACTCATTCCCAGTCATTAATACGGCATTACGCACATCTGCTAAGCGCTGAATCATAGCATCATTACCACCTTCAAATACGGCACATTCACGTTCATAAACGGTGGTTGGGCGCTTGAGGCTGTAGACTTTGACATGATGAGCAATTTGCTTCAGCCCCTCATTAGGTAGCAAGATCAGCATCTGCTCCTTTTTTCCCACACTTTTGAGCAATTGTGCCATGGCTTCGCTTTGCGCTTCATCACTGACCCCAACCGTCACTGGCAAGGCAAATTTCGACAGCTCGATGTGCTTGTCATGAATGATTTTATTAAGCATCAAATACAGCTTACCCAACATCACTCCTGCCAGCGCAACTTTAGCATGACTGTTATTCGCTTTTAGTAATGCTACTGCACCATTACCTTCAAAATGAGGCTCATTAATCACGCTAACCCCTAATAACAAAGGCAACTGTAATAGCTCAGACAAAGCCTCATTAAATAGCTGGGTACATAGTGCCAGATAAGGCACACGCATTTCAGGCGCTAAGCGCTCTAGCATCTTGTATTCATCATGGAATCTAACTTGCACGCTTACGCTATCATAACTGCGCGAAGCAGACAATTTATTAGTAGCTATAACGGATTTTTGCGACTTAAAAGTTGGTTTTTGTAATAGGTCGATAGTGGTTTCAGTAGCTGATGAGCGAGTATCAGCAGAGGCTAACGCCTGCTCCTCTACACTGCCAGTACCCTGTTGCGACTTGAGATAAGCATTGAGCTCGTTATGAATGACCGCAGTATTAACAGCGCTACCCGTACTTTTTCCTTTAGTAGATATAGGATTAGCACTGCTATTAGGTGCTTTATTATTAGGGTCTTCCCTATCATAGGTTTTACTATCAGCATCTTCTGTATCAGCATTCGACTGTCGTCTGCTGTCTAACGAATTAGTTTTTGCATAAGTATCACGATGCAAGTTGTCAATTTCGCGACTTAAAGCGTTGATTTGCTGCTTAGTAGGACGAGCGATATAGCCGTAAGCGGCTAATAGTAATAAGTGTAACAATAGCGAGCCAATGACAAATGGCCACTGCATAGCGATAATCTCGCCTTTACTGATATCTTTTAAGGTTAGCGCCACACTGCCGATTACCGCATCACCCTTAGTCGCTTTCTGATCAATAGTGATGCCTTTTTGCATAGGTGCATTACCTACTGGCACCAAAATCTCATTATTGCTGTCTTTGATCACTAAACGCGCAACGTCCTGCTCGCTAGTATAACGATTGGCGATTACACTGAGGCTGACTCGGTCTTTATTCTCTAAAGACAGGCGTGCCTCATCGATCAACTGGGTGACCATTTGTTCGCCTTTGTGCGCCCGACTTTTGCTCAACTGTTGATCGGTACTGATCACCAATAACAGAGTTTGCAGACAAAAACTAACCAGAATAATAATGGCAAACAACCCTTGCCGCGGCGCTAAATACATCATGATAGAGTAGACTTATTTGAAGGAGAAAATTAAAAAACAAGACTTTCGCTTATTTTCCAGAAAAGTATGCTGCTTGTACTACTAGGGTGTGTTGAACACTCGACCACAGCAGTGACAAAACGACGATCTATTGCTCAAAGCCCTATTTTAACAAGCAAATAAGCGTACCTTATTATCATAACGCTTTTTTGTCGAGGGATTTACCTTTTATAACCAATAGTGTCTCATAATTAGTAACGGTTAATGTATAACCGCTTATAACAGCCATTATGATAAGCCAAGCTTACCAAACTATGGCAAAATTACTTCACAGCTCATCTATAGGCGCTACCTATTAAAGCTGTTATTATTCCTAATCTTATCTGCGCATACAAGGGACAATTAAGCCATGGCAAAAAATACATCATACTCGTTACCAAAAGACAGCAAAGCCTGGCAACAGGCCGTCAATTCTATCGCGGAATTACTACCTGATGATATTAATTTGCATGATTTTGATGCGCTGCAATCTTTGCCTTTGTTTGCGTTAATAGTAGTGCTGCCGGTAGAAGTACCTACTCTAGACATTCATCAGTATGTCCAGTCTTGGGTTGACGAGCAACCGAACTGGCATTTAGTGACTGTAGCCGAAGATAAAGAAGCCAGCTTTGTAGAGGTTCCTATTGAGCATACAATGACTAGCCCAGCTTATGTAACGGCAGGCGTCCGTATCCATAGCAGTAATGAGAATAATGCTAACAGTAGTAAGGCCGAGCCCCATAACCCATCAGATAGTTCTGCAGCTCCTAACACTACTGCTAAGCCAGCGTTTGTCTCTGCGCAAGTTTTTCGTTATCTGTTAGTACCAGTCACCGATACCCTAATGCATGCTGGCAAAAAAGTAGCCGCTGCGCATATGATTGACGAGCAGCTGACTTCACGCTTACGTCATGACTTAGCAGAGCATCAACTGGCGCAAAACAATAGCCATTCTGCCAATACTTCAGCAAAACCTAGGCTCGATAACGCAGACTTAGTAGATTGTCATATTTTATCTATTGGCCATATGTTGCGCACCCATAAACTGGCTTGTTTCGATATGGACTCAACTTTGATTGAACAAGAGGTCATCGTTGAGTTGGCTAAGACTGCTGGGGTTGGCCAACAAGTAGCCACCATCACTGAAGCGGCCATGCGCGGTGAGATCGACTTTGATGAGTCTTTTGCCCAACGAGTAGCGTTATTAAAAGGGGTTCCAACTTCAGTACTTGATGAGATTTGTGCACGACTCAGCCTATCGACAGGTGCTCATACTACTATCAGCGCTCTAAAAGCGTTAGGGTATCACACCGTACTAGTCTCTGGTGGCTTCACTTATTTTGCCCGCTATATCGCTGAGCAACTGGGCATAGATGAAGTCCATGCTAATAACCTAGATATCAGTGCAGGTGTAGTCAGCGGTCATGTTCAATTGCCTATTATCAATGGTGCCAAAAAAGCCGCTATCGTTGCCCATACCGCCGAACGCTTAGGTATCGCTATGTCGCAAGTAGTCTGTGTTGGAGACGGCGCTAATGATTTACCAATGATGGCTAGTGCTGACTTAGGGGTAGCTTACCGTGCTAAATCTATCGTACAAGCGCGTGCTGATGCTGCGGTGAATGTCACTGGTCTTGAAGGCGTCCTCTACGCTCTTGGCTATCCAGCATTTATTGCCAAACAGTCGTAAATATTTATAAGCTCAAGCAATTGCCCGACTATAGAGCGTTGCTTAAGCTGACCATTACCTACTGTTATCATTCTTCCCTACTCTATAAGCTGAGTCAGCGATTATATCGTTCTCTCGGCTTATTTTTCACCCTTATTATGGTACAAGGAGTCGTCCATGACGGCATTGAAATCCCCACAGCAAGATGACTCGTTAGTAGAGCCATCCACTGTAACATCAACAAAGTCGTCAAGCTTGTCTCATGAGCCAGCGCCCTCTAGTAAAGACGGCCCTAAGCAACTACTAGCGATATATGTTAAAGGCATGACTATGGGGGCTGCGGATGTTGTCCCTGGCGTATCTGGCGGTACTATTGCCCTGATTGCTGGTATCTATGAGCGCTTGATCAATGCTATTAGTAGCATCGGTCCTCATCTGTGGTCAGTGTTCCGTCTGCAAGGCGGAGTCAAAGGCTTATTAGCCGTATGGCGTCAAGTTGATGCGACTTTTCTGTTGTTCTTATTGCTAGGTATTGGCACTAGTATTGTCACTTTGGCTGGTATTATTAAAGGCCTATTAGAGCATCAGCCGCTATTGATCTGGTCGTTTTTCTTTGGCTTAGTAGTTGCCACTGTACTTATTTTATTGACCGAGATTACTCGCTGGACTGTAGCACGAATGGGTCTATTCATTATCGGTGCGATTGCAGCAGTAGCTATTAGCAGTCTGCCCTTGCTGACTACTACTCCAAGCTTACCTTACTTGTTCTTCGCTGGAGCCATAGCGATTTGTGCCATGATACTACCCGGAATCTCCGGCTCTTTTATTTTATTATTATTAGGCGCTTACGACACCGTGTTGGAGGCAGTACATAGCTTTAATCTAACTATTATCTTCACTTTAATGGCTGGCATGCTAACGGGGCTATTGTTATTTACTCGAATGCTTAAGTGGCTATTGTCACGCTATTATCAAGCGACTTTAGCGCTTCTGACTGGCTTTATCGCTGGCTCCTTAGTAAAAGTATGGCCTTGGAAAACTGATTCTTTAGGGACTTTAGCGACAGAAGCTACCCATAATGTCGCCCCTTGGCTATACCCTACTGGCCCTCATTGGTTAACGACTTTAGGCCTTATGTTAATAGGTGCTGTATTAGTATCGTTGCTATCTTGGTGGGGTCATCGTAGCAGCTAATTCAAGCAATCTACTCACTAAAGCTAAGCTTAGTAGCTGTCAGTGCTAAGCTTGAAGACGCACTTACACCTCGCTAAAAAAGTGGCCTATTGCTGCTAAAAATAGACGTCAACGGTTGTCGCAAAGTCGCCTTTTAGCCTTTCGGTTTACCAGTAGAACTCTCATAATGGTGTTATTGAAATTCACCTTTTGCAGAGCGAGATGAATGATGCTTTTAACATTATTAGCTAGTAGCTACTTATCCAGCATGTCGATAGCCACCTTGAGCAGTGGCGCCCTATTGGGCTATGGCTTGTTAATCAGTCTAATCATAGCTATTGCGCTCTCTTCGCAGCGCTGGCTACTTTGGTACGTATTGGGCGGGGTGGTGTATTGGTTAGCCGTTGAGGTCATTCACAGCCTACTCATGAGCTGGACATTCCTAACAGAGTGGCATGGTTATGTCGCTGCTATGGGCATTAGCTGGCTACCTTTATTCGCTTGGGTGCTGTATCGAGCCCTACGCTATGATGATGTTAGTGCAGCTTTGCAACAGCAGCGTGAGATTGAAACAGCCCGTTATATTGAGCACAGTCCTATTTATGATGATGACTATACGCCGCGTTTTGAGTAGTATCTTCAGTAGTTAATTTGGCCTACTATTGATTAAAGACACGACCAATATTTAAAAACACCGCTGGTTTAGAGACGACGTTGGCTGATAACTATGGTAAAAGTATGCGCCTACTATTGGCGCTTTTTTTATCGATTATTATTACTTTGTTACACATACTTAAAGCTGTCTACGCAAATACTAATGAGTACCGGCTGAAGAATGAGTTATAATTTAACTATATGATTATAGTGATAATTGCTATAAAGTACGTTTTATTTTTAGCCACTTTTAGGAGTTTGACCATGTTTACTGTTCCTGTTTTGGATGTAAAATCTGATCCTTTAGATGTACTATTAGCGGTAGTTGGTTATCGCTTGTCTATGCTTGCTGATAGCAATAACGAAGACTTCAAAGCACTATTGACTGAGCGTAAGGTAACTATTGAGTTTGCAAGCGAAGAGTCTGATATTGCTCGTTACTTTAGCTTCGATAATGGTGAGTTTAGTCAGCGTAGTGGTCATGCTGAAAAAGCTGACTTAACTATCAATTTTAAAGATTCAATGACTGGTGTTAAGCTATTGACTAAAGGTAGCTTGCCGGCCTTTATGACTGCTGTTCAAGAAGGTAACTTAAGCATTGAGGGCGATTATAGTTTGCTAATGTGGTTCAATAAACTGGCAAAACATATCGTACCAGAGATCCCAGAAGAGCTAAAACCTCATATCCAAAATGCTAAGCCTTATGTTTATAAAGCCCAGCAGTTCGCTGAGCATTGGATCGGCTTTGCTAAGCATAAACTAGGTAAATAATTGCCCTAGTAGGTAGCTGCTGTATGACACGAAGCATTATTGCTGTCACTTAGCACTACTCTGCTGTTATTATAAAGGTTGCGGTATACTACGGTTGCTGCAACCTTTTTTTATGTGGTAATTTTTTTATAATATAAATTTTTTATTTACTAATTAATAGTCGCTGTTACTATTAGTGCTACTCTTCTTATAAACCACGCTTTAGTTTTTGAATAACTCAATACACCCTAATGAAATTTTATTATCGAAGCTTTTTCAAATGTTGTGCTACTTATTACCCAAGGATTTATCATGGCAGGATTGCTTAGTATTACCGAACCTACTCCTACTTCTACTCTCCCCAAAGGCAAATATTTCAATCCTGAAGCATTAGCTACAGAAGCTATTGAGCCTGTTAATAACTATAGCCGTGAGCAAGTCGCTCAGCTTTTTGAATTGCCATTGCTAGATTTATTATCGCAAGCCCAAGCCATTCATCGCCAACACTTCATCGCTAATGAGGTGCAAATTAGCACTTTATTATCGATCAAAACTGGCAACTGTCCTGAGGACTGTGGTTACTGCTCGCAGTCTGGTCATCATCGTGACAAAACTAAGCTACAAGCAGAAAAACGCTTAGAGATTGATAAAGTTATTGCTGCGGCCAAACGTGCTAAAGCGACTGGCTCATCACGGTTTTGTATGGGTGCCGCTTGGAAACATCCAAGTGCCAAAGATATGCCTTATGTAGTCGAGCTAATCAAAGAAGTCAAAGGTTTAGGGCTTGAAACCTGCATGACCTTAGGTATGCTCAACCCTGAACAAGCAGGCCAATTAGCCGATGCTGGATTAGACTATTATAATCATAATCTCGATACTTCTAGAAGCTACTATGAGCAAGTGGTAAGTACGCGCAGCTATGATGATCGCTTAGATACTCTGAACAATGTGCGTGATTCAGGTATTAATGTCTGTAGTGGCAATATCGTCGGTATGGGTGAAAGCCGTGATGATCGTGTAGATTGGTTATACGAATTACTCAAAATGCCTAAGGCTCCTGAATCTATCCCTGTCAACTTACTAGTTCCTATTGCTGGCACACCGATAGGCGATAAAGTACTAGCAGAAGGTGAGCTATCTGTGCTTGAGTGGATTCGCACTATTGCGGTAACTCGTATTTGTTGCCCTACTAGCTATGTGCGCCTATCAGCCGGACGTGAGAGTCTATCTGATGCCGAGCAAGCCTTAGCCTTTATGGCAGGGGCTAATTCATTCTTTTATGGTGATAAGCTGTTAACCACTGGTAATGCCAGTCAAGCCAATGATGATCGCTTACTGCGCGAACTGGGCTTAACTAAGCAATTTGCAGCGCCAAAAGCTGCAAAATTATTGCCTGTGCTCGATGCTATGAGTGGTCATAAGTCACAAGTAGCACTGTCAAACTAAAGCAATCTGCGCTAAGCTTGCCCGCATTCAAATATAGCTATCAGCATATCGACATTAGGAAAATGAGTATGGCAGATTATTTTAATTGGGTTAAAGCGGCGCATGTTATCTCTGTGGTTTGTTGGTTTGCAGCTATTTTTTACTTACCAAGACTGTTTGTCTATCATGCAATGAGTGAAGACACTATTAGCCAAGAGCGCTTTGTTATTATGGAGCGTAAGCTGTATCGCGGTATCATGACGCCAGCGATGATCGCTACTTGGATTTTTGGTTTGTGGATGGTGATATCGGGCTGGGAAGTATACAAAACTCAAGGCTGGCTGCACGTCAAGATAGTACTAGTCATCCTGCTTTCAGGCTATCATGGCGCTTGTGGCTTCTATCGTAAAAAGCTAGTAGACAACCCACAGTATAAGTCTCATGTATTCTGGCGTTGGTTTAATGAAGTGCCAGTCTTTGCTTTAGTGATTATTGTGATTTTAGTCATAGTAAAACCTTTTTAAAGCTGATTTTACCACAGCTAAGCTGCCCCCTATTAGTAAGGTGAAAGCTTAGTATAAGTCCTAAAAAAGCGTCCCTAGTTTATTAGCTATGGACGCTTTTTTGTTTAACCCTACAATGAAACCGACTGTTTTATAAAGCGGATACTCAAACTAGAGTTAATCCTAAATCAAAAGAGTACAGCCATTACCGCGTGCTAATGGTATGAATTTTTCTGGTGTGCTGCGTGCCCAGAGACTGCACAAAATTCATCCCAGTAGCACTTCATTGGTTAACCTAGTATTTTATAGTAGATCGACTATAGCTTAAATAATGGGGCGCATGATTTGGTAGACATTACTCAAGTCATAAACTCGATAACGTGCAGGCTCGCGGCGATTCTCGCCCGCATAACTGAGCATTAACGCTTGCTTGGCTGACTCATCAACCCAACCGACGAACAGACCACTGTGTTCGATACCTTTATAGCCGTGGTTAATATAATACAGCCAATCACCAATTTCAATCTCACTACTATTAGCATAAGGCCCTTCTCTATAAGTGCCTTTGTGTAGCGTATTACGGCTGACTCCAGCACGGTTAAACACGGCATTTAGATAGTCCCAGCAGCCACCTTGAATGATAGTACGTTCATTGAGCGCCATAGTACGTGCAATGCTGATCACCCCACGAGCCGCCTTGCTACTCTGTAATTCAGCAGTGCTGAGTAGTGGCAAATACTCACTATCCACATTGTCATAGTTGCCCGATAAGAACGCTGGTAGTACTGCTGGCGCTGCCGATACTTGAGGATAGCGATAACTACTAGGGGCAGCAGAGGCAGTAATCTTGGAGCTACTAGTGTTTGACCAGCCAGAGGATACTACTGGCGACGCTACTGATACTTGAGGATAACGATAACTGCTAGCAGCAGAGGCGGTAATAACGCGAGATGCACTAGATTTAGAACTACTAGGCTCATAGCTGTTAGGATTGGAGCTGTTGGGATTAGCGCTATTAAGGTTAGAGTTATTAGAGGTATAGCTAATAGCGTTAGAAGGGTTAAGGTTAGAGTTGTTAGAGGCATAGCTATTAGAGCTAGAGCTGTTGAGGCTAGAGTTGTTAGCGTTGTAATTAGTAATATTACTATAAGTAGGCGTTGCTGCTGAAGGGGGCGCTGCACGTCGAATGCTTGAACTAGTACTAACCCTAGCGGCGGGTACTGGCAGCATAGTTTGTGTGGTTTTTTGAGCAATCATCTGGCTCATATCATCAGCGTGTCCAAAGCTTGGGACACTCAAAACAGACAAAGCCAAAATCGCTACTGGTATCAGATTTATGGTCTTAGATGAGACAGTTTTCGATGCAATCATCCATGTTAACGACATGATCAGCTCCTGGCAAAACAGCAAAAAAACAAAATCGCTAGGACATTAAATTCGGCAGCGATAAAGGTAGAAGCTGTAGTTATAAACTATTATAGGGGCAAGTCGCAAGTACTATTAGTTATTTGACAGGGATAGCAGGTATATAAAATCAGACCAAAGGTTTAGTCAGCATTAAGCTTAATATTGACAGAGCGTTTATTAATCACTTGCCCTTGTAGGATAGCTTTGGTGGCCTGCGCCTCTTGCATAGTATCAAAGCCAATGATGTGGTATTTGCAGCTATTATCAGCAGCAATAATTTGCAGTTGCTCGCCATGCACAGTGATTTGATCATCATCAGCTAGATGAATCTGCTCACGCTTGCCTTGATTATCATGCACTAATTCGCTATTGCGCACCCATAGAATACCGTTACTGATAACGCCACTCATAGCTTTTTTGCGCTGTTGGCGCTGGCGATTAAAGAAAAAGCTGCCAATAATAAGTAATGCTAGAGCGCCGATCGATAAGCGCTCCGGTAGCAGGCTCATAGCCAATACTACGGCTACTGCCCCTACCAACAGTGCTGAACCAAACCAAAATAGCCCGTTATCCCCTGCTGGCGGCTGCCCTTGCAAAGTGATTTTGGCACCATCATCAGTCAGTTTAAGCATGCAGTACTACCTATTAATTAGCGGATAAAACGTCTCAACTGCTGAATAAAACAAAATCACCAGTACTTACTACTACTACTTACCAGCCTAAAGCTGTTTTTTGCATAATGATAAGCTCAGCAATGCCTTTTTCAGCTAATGCTAACATATCATCTGCTTGCGCGCGGGTGAATGGCTTCTCTTCAGCAGTCCCTTGTAGCTCAATGAACTCGCCTTTTTGGGTCATCACTACGTTTAGATCAGTATCACAACTGGCATCTTCTTGGTAATTTAAATCCAAATACGCCACGCCATCTTTCATACCGACGGAGACCGCAGCCACTAAGCCAATTAACGGATCGGCTTTTAGCTTTTTAGTTTTTTGGATAGTTTCTAGGGCATCAATTAGGGCAATAGCTGCACCAGTGACACTAGCAGTACGAGTACCGCCATCTGCTTGGAGTACATCACAGTCAAGGTAGATAGTATTTTCGCCTAACTTGCTGAGATCTATCATCGCTCTTAGGCTACGACCGATCAAGCGTTGAATCTCTTGGGTACGTCCTGACTGCTTACCACGGGCAGCTTCGCGTTGATTACGAGTATTAGTGGCGCGCGGTAACATGCCATATTCGGCAGTGATCCAGCCTTTACCTTTGCCTTTTAGCCAGCGCGGGACACCGGACTCAACACTGGCAGTACACAATACTTTGGTATCGCCAAAGCTGACCAACACTGATCCTTCAGCATGCTTGGTATAATGACGCTCAAAGCTGATCGAACGAAGTTGGTCTAGCTCACGGTTATCAATACGCATAAGGTATCCTAGTATAGAAATAATAAATAGTTTTAGAGGGCTAAACAATGAGTGATCATATATTTTTCAATGACATAAACAGCGCTTGTTATCAGACAAATGCAGCCTTTACTGCTAGATATAGAGCTATTAACGACAATATCTTGTAATGATTGAGGACAAAATAACTGAGATATCCTAACGTGACCTCGATTCAATAGCAAGAAAAGCAGATAGCAGTGATACTTTATTAAGCCTAAATCCTAACTATAATCAACGGGAACTGCAACCGATTTAAACCCTAGCCAAGGTAAAATAAAACACTGCGGTGAATATCTAGGCCTGTTACTAAGGTTAAGGCTATAGCGACTACCAAAACTTATTCTAATAGCGCTATAGCTTTTTACAATTGCATTGCTGGTCTGACAACTGGGTGGTTGCAGCCCTAATTATTGGCTAAAAAATCACAGCAGCTGAGTTAATGGCTGATGACAAACGACAAACGATCAATATTTGATTATTCTAAGCCTTCCATCTTACGTAATTCTTTACGTAGTATTTTGCCTACATTAGATTTTGGCAGTTCAGTGACGAACTGTATGTGACGAGGACGCTTATAGCCAGTCAATTGTTTTTTGCCGAAATCTATTAGCTCTTGCTCAGTAACTTCGCCTTTTTTGACCACAAATAGCTTCGGATCTTCACCACGCTGATCGTTGGGTATGCCGATAGCTCCACACTCTAAGACTCCTGGATGCTCAGACATCACTTCTTCAATCTCATTGGGATAGACATTGAAGCCTGAAACAATAATCATATCTTTTTTGCGATCGACGATTTTAATAAAACCTTTTTCGTCCATGATGCCGATATCACCAGTTTTTAGGTAGCCATTAGCAGTAAAAGTTTCTGCGGTCTCATCCGGACGGTTTTGATAGCCAATCATCACTTGTGGGCCTTTTACACTAACCTCTCCACGCTCACCGATAGCCACTTCATTTTCTTCGTCATCGATTAATATGACATCAGTACTAGAAGCAGGTATGCCGATTTTGCCAGTGAACTCAGCGATGGTCATCGGGTTAAAGGCTACTACTGGCGAAGTTTCAGATAAACCATATCCTTCAACGATAGGTAAGCCGGTGATTTTGTGCCAGTCTTTAGCTACGCTTGGCAATACCGACATCCCACCACCGATAGCTGCTTTTAGATTAGAGAAATCTAAGTTTGCAAAGGCTTCTTTCTGGACTAAGCCATTGAACAAAGTATTTACCGCTGGGATAAAAGATGGCTTATATTTGCCCATCTCTTTGATGAGGCCATCTAGATCACGAGGGTTAGGAATTAATAGTCCCGCATAGCCTTTGTACATGCCATACATACCACAGACCATAAAGGAGAACACATGATAAAGTGGCAGTGCAGTCAAGATAACGTTATCAGCAGTAGCATCATCTTCAAAGGCGCTATTCATCAAAGCGTTAATCTGTAGCATGTTGGCCACTAAGTTGCCATGCGATAACATAGCCCCTTTAGCAACGCCAGTAGTACCACCCGTATATTGTAACAATGCCACATCACTGAGGTTCAAGTCAGGGCGCTGATATGCGCTAGCTGACTCTTTACCCAAAGCCTCCTTAAAGCTAGTGCTATGGGGCAAGCTATAAGCAGGGATCATTTTTTTGACATAGCGAGCTGCTAGATTGATTACCGTGCCTTTTAGCAGACCCAGCATATCGCCCAGCTTACAGACCACTACATGCTTAACTGCGCCTTTGTCTTCGGCGTCTTCATAAGTTTTTGCAAAGTTCTCAACGATGAACAAAGCTTTAGAGCCACTGTCATGCAGCTGATGTGAAAGCTCACGGCTGGTATACATCGGATTGACATTCACTAGTACCATACCGGCACGAATAATACCCAAAGCCACCACCGGATACTGCAAGATATTCGGCATCATCACTGCGACTTTGTCCCCTTTGTCTAAGCCTAGAGATTGCAGATAACTGGCTATTTGGCGGCTATATAAGTCCAACTCTTTAAAAGTAATAGCAGCGCCCATACAGATATAAGCGGGCTTTTTACCATAGCGACGGAAGTTGCGCTCAAAGACTTCTAGTAGTGAGGTTTCGTCATCAGGCATGTCGATAGTCGCATCGATATTATAACGTTCATAAGCAGCGAGCCAAGGTCTATCGCTCGGAATATTCGGCATCGTAGGGAATTGGGTAGCGTGTGCCATCGGTTGATTATCCTGTGCTTTATTGTAGTTGACTGGCTTATAATCTAGGGTTTTGAGTTCTATAAAAACTTATATTGATATCAATTTATAGCAAAAAACTATGCCTAGGCTACTGATTTTGAGCCTGTATTTGCTGGCACTATAGCAGTTTTGTGGTAAATTCTCTAGCATCAACACTATCGATCTATAGCCTTATCATCCTATCTTTTATAGTTTACTCTTGCTCAAAACTTTGACATAAAAAAATGATAAAGCAGTTATTAAGCTGCCTTATCATCCATTTATTTAATGCTAACGCAGTAGTGAGTGAGTTATAGCACTGAAGCAGCTTATACTTATATAGCTATTAGCAACTCACTATAACCACCCCGTACTAGGCATTTTTTTTCTCTTCCATCGTACGCAGATCCTTATGCAAAATTTTACCAACGTTTGATTTAGGCAGCTCATCGATAAATTCAACATAACGAGGACGCTTATAGCCAGTTAAATGCTCTTTAGCATAATCGAGGACTTGCTCCTCAGTTAAGCTGGCGTCTTTACGCACCACAAAAATCTTCGGTATCTCGCCACTCTTCTCATCGGGAACGCCGATAACGCCACACTCTATGATCTGAGGATGACCCGCCATCACTTCTTCGACTTCATTCGGATAGACGTTAAAACCTGATACTAAGATCATATTCTTTTTACGATCGACAATAGTCACATAGCCATCATCAGCCATAATGCCGATATCACCTGTTAAGAAGAATCCATCGTCAGTCATAGATTCACGAGTCGCCTCTTCACGCTGCCAATAGCCTTTCATCACTTGTGGACCGCGAACCCCTATTTCGCCGCGCTCGCCTAACTCTACTTCATTACCAGCATCATCTATGATAGCGATATCAGTTGAGGGCATAGGTAAGCCTATAGTACCGCTAAAGCTTACACTAGTAATAGGGTTGGCGGTCGCTACTGGTGAGGTTTCAGAGAGACCATAACCTTGTAGGATAATATTGCCAGTGATTTGACGCCATTTCTCTGCCGTATCACTGACTACCGCCATACCACCGCCCATAGAGACCACTAGCTTACTGTGATCCATACTTTTGAACTCTTCATTATTAGCTAAAGCATTGAATAGAGTATTGACTGCTGGGAAGAACGAAGGTGGATTGGCTTTGTAGGCTTTTATCAAACTATCAAGATCGCGTGGATTAGGCACTAGTAGACCAGCACAACCGCGATAAATACCAAACATACCGCAGACAGTGAAGGAGAAGATGTGATAAAGCGGCAAAGCGGTCAGGATAACAGGCTGCTCACCTCTTTTATCGAACTCGTCAAAAGCGGTGCCTAAAAAAGTATTACTTTGTACTAAGTTAGCCACTAGATTCTTATGGGTCAGCATAGCCCCTTTGGCCACACCAGTAGTACCACCGGTATATTGTAGTACCGCAATGTCTGCCAGACTGATATCGGTTGGACGCTTGTATTTACTGGCAGAAGATTTTTTTAGCATCGCTTTAAAGCTGACACTGTTAGCAATATTGTATTCTGGGACCATTTTTTTGACATGACGAACGACAGCATTGACCATAAAGCCTTTAAGCGTACCCATCATGTCGCCCATACCAGTAATGACCACATGCTCGACTACTTTGCGACCTATATCTTGATAAGTTTTAGCGAAGTTTTCTACCATGATCAATGCTTTGGCATTGGAGTCTGTTAGTTGATGCTCAAGCTCTTTAGTAGTATACAAAGGGTTGACATTCACTAAGGTCAGGCCTGCACGTAATACACCGATGACCGCAACTGGAAGTTGCAAAACATTAGGCATCATTACGGCTACTTTATCGCCTTTGACTAACCCTAGAGACTGCAAATAAACGGCTACTTGTTTGCTGCGTTCATCCACTTCTTTAAAGGTAATGGATGCACCCATACATATAAAGGCGGTTTTATTACCATATTTGGCAAAGCTATTCTCAAAAATATCAATCAGCGAGGTATTATCGGCTGGCATTACGATATCATAAGTGAGCCCAAGATCTTCGTACGTTTTGAGCCAAACTTTTTTATTATGACGGGTTGGATTGCTTGGCATTTGATTGTCCATAATCTGGTTTCTCCTAATGGTAATATGCTGAATAGCCCTTTATTCTTTAACATACACACTTTGCACAGACTACTCAATACAAAAGATTGCTACTTCAGTCCTTAAAGACACTTGACCTTTAATATCATTGGTTAGATCAGTATATTGTTATAAAGCCCTCACCTTATTGACTAAGCTCGTCTGCCCAAGTAAGGGGGCATTTGTTAATAGCCTTAAGCACTTTTAACAATCAATAGCCCCAACTTATAAGCAACTAGGTATAAGTTGGAGCATATTTTTATGGTTAGCTTGTCTTTAGTTATGGTTCTTAAGAGCGTCGGCCAGTTCAGTTAAGATAACAAAATTACGCCGTATACCGTCTGTATCACTGCTCGGCTGGCTAGTGATGCTTTTACTAGCCAACTTACCGCTATCCCTAAAGCTCCACTCGTTGATATAATCGCTTTGAGCTAAGCGCTGCGCGAATCCGGCGACTGCAATGGCAAATTGGGTATCGATATTAGCATTACTCAAGTCACGATTATTATTGATAATAGCTTGGCTAATGAGTTTAGAGCTGCCCCCTTCAGGAGACTTGTAACGTATTTTTAGCAAGCCCAGCTCATTGGCTTGTTGCGTAGTAGCTACTGTTTTATCCCGTTTATCACTGGCATAGCGCCGCTCACTATAGAGACCAACTTGGCCGGTCGGCGTGACTTCAAATAGAGCAACCACTGCTTTTCCCGCGCCTAACTCGCCAGCATCAACTTTATCATTATTAAAATCTTGCTCGTTAAGCACTCGGTTTTCGTAGCCGATTAAGCGCCACTCACTAACCACAGCCGGATTGAACTCAAGCTGAATCTTCACATCTTTGGCTACGGTATTGAAAGTCGCTCCTAGCTCATCAGTAAAGACCTTTTTAGCTTCTGTCAGACTATCAATATAGCTATAGTTGCCATTACCATTATTGGCCATCTGCTCCATCATATAATCATTCAAATTACCGCGACCAAACCCTAAAGTTGATAAAGAAATGCCACGATCACGATTGGCTTTAACTAAATCTAGCATTTCATTGACGTCACTAATGCCAACATTAAAATCACCGTCAGTGAGCATGACAATACGATTAATACCCTTTTTTTGCATCGCCTGTTCAGCTTGGTTATAAGCGAGCATAAGGGCGTCTTCACCATTAGTCGAGCCTGCTGCCGTCAAGCTATCGATAGCCGCTATTATTTTTGATTTTTTATCACCACTAGTGGCAGGTAAGGCGACGCTAGTACTACCAGAATAAGTGACAATGCTAACGCTGTCTTGCGCCCGTAACTGCTGAGTTAGCAGTTTAAGAGAGGCTTGTGCTAACGGCAGCTTATCGTTGGAGGACATAGAGCCAGAGACATCAACTAAAAACACTAAATTCGCTGGCGGCAAGCTAGTATTACTGGCCGTTGCCAAGCTAGTATCGACCGCCTTGATAGCGACTTTGACAATCTTATTACCTTGATCGGCTCTATCCCACGGCGAATCAACCACTTCGGTGGCAACCATGAAGGGTGCACCTGCTACGCGCTTACCATCAGCGAATTGGTAATTGAAATAGTTGATCAGCTCCTCAGCACGTACGGCGTCAACTGGCGGCAGCCGACCTTCATTAAGATAGCGGCGCACGTTAGCATAGCTGCCAGTATCAGTATCTATAGATAAAGTAGCTACCGCCATCTCACTAGTCTTATGTACTAAGTTAGGTTTTATATCCTGATAATTATCGCCTGACTGAGACTCTGCTACTATAAAGGGCGATGGTCGGACTATCTTGCTTTGTGGCACAGCACGGATGAGCATACTAGGGTTAGCCGCGTAATCAGCGCTAGCCATTTGTTGCGGTGCTGCTGTTGCTGAGACCACTACAACTGGCGCTGGAGCAACAGCTTGAGTATTAGTGGGACTAGCACTTGTACTAGCAATGGTACTGACACTTTCGGCACTAGATTGAACCATCTGTTGCGTGCTACAGGCGCTCAGTCCTAAGCCAGCTAGCGTCGTTAACACTAACGCTTTGCGAGTCATAATAGTTATACGAGTATGAGCTAACTGAATTGATGACATGAGTGGCGTCCTGTTTAGTGAGGAGATAGTTATCATTGCTCTAAAGTCATAGCTCTAAAGTCATTGCGGACTACTAAGTACCGCTTCAGCGATAATGCCTTTGCAGCCCCAGTTACTAGCTGCTAATCAACTAAGTAAATAATAAAAAACCATTAAAATCACTATACTAATCTTAGGGGATAAAAGCTATAAACAAAATCAGCATTGGCACGTCATGACCTGTCGTTTATTGTCATAGATGGCTTTTTAATTGCGGCAATATCCTTTACGATAGCGCTAGCTTATTTTATTTTTGGCCTAGATGTTGAACGCACTATGCTAATTAGGCCAAGCGCCTTTGAATGCATGATATTTATATTTATTCTACTTATAATAATAAATACTTATCTAGTTAACAGTAGACACTTTATACGTAGCACCCTATTTGCAGCAAATTTTTGATCACTATAAAAGCGAAATTTATTCTATGTCTGATATTATCGATAACGATACTCCCCTTCTAGCGGACGATGCGCTAGACACGCGCTCAGTAGCCGAGTTTACTGAGCAAGCCTATCTCAACTATGCCATGTACGTCATCATGGATCGCGCACTGCCCAATATTGCTGATGGTCTAAAACCTGTCCAGCGCCGCATCATCTATGCCATGAGCGAGCTAGGTCTTAAGTCTACAGCTAAACCCAAAAAGTCGGCACGTACTGTCGGTGATGTGCTGGGTAAATATCATCCGCACGGCGATAGTGCTTGTTACGAAGCTATGGTACTCATGGCGCAGCCGTTTAGTTATCGCTATCCGCTGATTACGGGTCAAGGGAATTGGGGTAGTCCTGATGATCCCAAATCCTTTGCTGCTATGCGCTACACTGAAGCTAAAATGTCGGCTTATGCCAATACTTTACTGGCAGAATTAGGGCAAGGAACAGTTGATTGGCAAGATAACTTCGACGGCACTATGCAAGAGCCGACTACTCTACCTGCTCGCTTGCCTAATATATTATTGAATGGTACTACTGGTATTGCCGTTGGTATGGCAACTGATATTCCACCGCATAATCTTAATGAAGTAGTCCGTGCGGCTATCCGTCTGCTCAAAAACCCTGAACTATCGGTTAAGCAGCTCACCCAATCAATACCAGCCCCAGACTTACCTACTAGTGCCGAAATCATCACTAGCAAAAAAGATCTGCAAGCGCTGTATGAGACTGGACGTGGCAGTTATAAGATGCGCGCCACTTACCATATCGATGATAAGGAAAAGAACCTCGTCATCATCGATGCGCTACCTTATCAAGTCTCGGGTAATAAGATCCAAGAGCAAATCGCTAAACTAATGACCGATAAAAAACTGCCTTGGGTAGTCGATATTCATGATGAATCTGATCACGAAAACCCTTGCCGTATCGTCTTGGAGCTACGTTCTACCCGTGTCGATGTGCAACGAGTAATGAGTCATCTGTTTGCCACTACTGAGCTGGAGAGTAACTACCGGGTCAACATGAATATGATTGGCTTAAATGGTAAGCCACAAGTCAAAAACCTAAAAGATATCCTAGAAGAATGGCTAGTCTGTCGGCGCTCAGTGGTCGTACGCCGCTTGCAGTACCGCCTCGATAAAATCGATAAGCGTCTGCACATTTTAGCCGGCTTACTGATTGCTTATCTTAATATCGATGAAGTGATTCGCATCATTCGTGAAGAGGAAGATCCAAAGCTGGCGCTGATGCAAGGCTATGATCTGAGTGAGATTCAGGCCAATGCCATCTTAGATATTCGTCTGCGTCAATTAGCAAAACTAGAAGAATTCGAGCTTAGACGTGAGCAGGATGAGCTAGTCGCAGAACGAGCCATTATTCAAGAGTATTTAGATAATCCTGAAAGCCTAACTGGTTTGATTATTGATGAACTTACTGAAGATATGAAAGCTCATGGCGATAATCGCATGTCACCACTAGCAGAGCGTGAAGAGGCACAAGCGCTAAAAGAGTCTGATCTAGTACCGAGCGAGCTGATTACGGCTGTGCTGTCAAAAGCTGGTTGGATACGTGCTGCCAAAGGTCATGATGTTGACCCTACCACTATGAGCTATCGCTCTGGAGATGGTTACCAAGCTTATGTGCGTGGCAAGTCTAATGAGAAGATCTATGTCCTTGATAGTACTGGACGTAGCTATAGTATTGACGCCCATAATTTAGCCTCCGCGCGTGGTCAAGGCGATCCATTGACTAGCGTGCTGAAGCCACCAGCTGGCGCACACTTTGAGCAGCTATTAACTGGCAATAATGAGCAGCGTATTATCCTTGCCAGCTCGCAAGGCTACGGCTTCATCAATACCATTGGCAATCTTGATAGCAATCAAAAAGCCGGTAAAAACATCATCACTCTAGCGGCTGATAGTCGCCTATTACCAGTCGCTCGTATTGATGCCAATGACAATGTTAGTACTAATGCTAATAGCAGCGATGATGGTTCTGTAAAAGCTACACCTGATCATATCGCCGTGGTAACTAACGCTGGCTACTTATTGATCTTTGCTTTGGATGATCTGCCTGAACAAGCCCGTGGTAAAGGCAATAAGATGATTACCTTAAAAACTGATGAGGAAGTGCTGGCTATCACCCCATTGAGCAAGCAAGATAGTTTAATCATTACCGCGGGCAAACGTCATGTGACCTTAAAACCGATGGACTTAGCGAATTATACTGCCAAACGTGGCAGCCGTGGTGGCCAGTTGCCAAGAGGCTTTCAGAATGTGACTAGTGTTGAGGTAGGGTGATTTCGTATTTTTTGCGTTTAAAATGCTAACCTACGATGGCTCAACTGTACTCCATTCATTTGATATAAACATAAAAGAGAACATTATGAATAAAGCAAAGGATGAACTTAAAAAGCAATTTTGGAATCAGTTTATTCAAGCCAGAATCTCAGGTTATGATAATATCTATGCAAATAATAGTACAACTAGTAAGAAGGGTATAGTAAAGCAAACTGAGTTCAATGGCGTCAGCGTGTATGTGAACTTAAATCAAACTAGTGTAAATGTTACTCTGGTTATTTACTCAAGTCCTGAAGTTCCTAGAAAATCTAAGCTTTCAAAAGATGAAAGAAATGCTATTAGTTTAGAGCAAAATATTAGAATTTTCGAATACTTACAGCAAAATTCAAACGAGATTCAAAAACACTTCTCTGAGAAGATGTACTGGAAGGAGTCACCCTATATAAGAAAAGTTGCCGTCATCAGTAATGATAGTTGGCAGTATGAGAAGCAAAGTGAATGGATTGATATTAATGCTTACCTCATCAAAACTAGTTACTTGTTAAAAGAGTCAGTTGAAAAAGTTCTGTTAAACTATAACAAGTAATTATTTTAACTATCGAGATATAATTAGCGTAGGCTGGGCTTTTAGCCCAGCAAACCATGCCAAAAAACTGAACTCAAACCCCTAAAATCAATCATAATCTAAATTAAACCCGTCAATACCTACCCCACCCCAATCAGAAGAATAAAACCCCTCATCTACACATTTTTTAAAAGTCGAATACGGCCAATCAATAGGACGCTCCACATAACCATGTTTGACTGCATTGTAATGAATATAATCAATATGGCGTTGGTAATCTAACTCATCCCTGATTCTATGTTCCCAAAATCGCCTTTGCCAAATACCGCGTTCACGCTTTTTAATTCTAGAATGATTTATTATTTCATCATCTGACTTGGTTATCTGACGAGAAAAATGAGTTTTTAAACTTGAAATAATGACAGCATAATTATCGCTTTCTTCTGCTAAAGTAATCAGCATATGGATATGATCAGGCAATAATATTAGCGCATGAAGTTGAAAATTATGATTTTGTTTGGTTATTCGATAGGCTTGTCGAAATTGATTAGCATGAGTGGTAAGAAGTTGGCTTTTTCGATCTAATAAATTCATGGTGAAAAAATAAGTGCCACCTTTACAGTTGTTTCTAAGGTAGTTTCGCATATTTTTTACCTTTATTTTGTCTGCCTAGATAGAATGCTGGGCTAAAAGCCCAGCCTACGGCCTAGCTTGTATCTAATTATAGCGTGAGAAAATCCGTTACAGAATAACCGCTTACAAATGGTTAAGGCCACTTCTATAATCACTAGTAATCACAGTGCTAAAATAATCCTTGCCTTAAGCAAGGCTGCTTTAATACAAAAGGACACTCATGCCCACCTTAAACAAAACCAAAAGCTTAGAAAACATCAACCCCGTCTCTATCCCCACGCCAAAAATGATATTTTTTGATATTGACGATACCTTAAGCCGTGGTGGCCAGTTACCAAGAGGCTTTTAGAATGTGACTAGTGTTGAGGTTGGAGGATTGGGAGTTATTTAAATGGACTTAAATTCTGCGCTTAGCGTTACTCAGATAGCGTTCCTCGACGAACTAGTAGAGCTTATGATTGAACACTGGAGAATCGATGAACAAGAATATGGTTTTTACAGCTATTATATCGAAGAGTGGCAAAAACAGGGTTACTACCATGACGCTATGCTTTATTTTTGGTATTACGAACCAATAGAAGGTTTAAACTCTAAACAAGTTGATAACTTCAACGGTTTTATAAAGGTTGTCAATGGCTTAGGGTTTACATTCCCATCAACTGAACAAGCTCTAACTATTAGTACATTAAGATATATTGAACGTTTGAAAAGCTCTTGTAATGTTGAGGATAGAACAGAGGCCATATTAAATTTATGGCAAGCCATAGATGATGGAGATGCTATTAACATAGATAATTTTTATAAAAAATTTAACTTAATGAGAGCTGAGCATCAAATTATACAAGACGGCAAGTGGTACAAGTTTGATAAAGTGGGATTTGAAAACTCTTATCAAGATATTCTAAATAGAAGTGATTTGTGGGAAGCACAATATCCAGAAGGTAAATTGGGAATATATGAGCAATTGATCTACGATGGTGAAAGTGTGGAAAATCAGGCAGATAGTATTTCATACCAGTATAAAGAAATTATATCAGGAGCTTCAGAATTCGATAAACCAGAAATAGAGTGTAAAAATTCTATACGTTCTAACGTATTAGATATCATACATCGGATAAAGCGTTTTTTGCAAAAATGACTGTTACTAACATAACAGCCGTAGGCTAGACTTTGAAGCAATAGATATGATTTTGGGAAATATAAAAAATGAAACTAAGCAATAGCTTTAGCGGCGCACTAAGAACTTTCGTTTATTTCATGTCCAGTGGCTCTCAGAATACACTAGAAGGTATCGATTATTTAGATTTGTACGGAAGTGATCCGAGTGCCATAGAACAAGTCTTTGCAATCTATGTCAATGTGTTGGAATTAGATAAGAAAGGTAACGTTTTAAACGCTAAGTATGCAGAAAAACGTGCAACTGATTATTTGAGAGCATACTGTGATCCTAACTTCAGCGCTGATCCGCCTTACGAAGATTGGGAAACAGCGTTATATTCACCTCCACCTCTTAACGACCAAATTTAAAGTAGCTAGCATAGGCCAGGTTTTTAACCTAGCAAACGATATAACAAGAAACCTTAATAATATTAGAAAAAGGACTTCCATGCCCACCTCAAATCAAACCAAAAGCTTAGAAAACATCAACCCCGTCTCTATCCCTGTTCCAAAAATGATATTTTTTGATATTGACGATACCTTAAGCCGCAATGGTGAGATTGCCCCGCATAATAAAGCCACCCTTGAAGCACTGGCCAAATCAGACTTAAATATCAAACTGGTTATTTCAACGGGACGCTCAAAGCCGATATTACCGCTAGATATCCAAGCGCTGCTTGCAGACAATGTCTTAGATGCCATCATCTGTATGAATGGGCAATACAGCTTTAACAACCAGCAGGTGATTAGTGACTACCCGCTAACTCTTAGTCAAGCGACTACCATTGCAGGACTGTGTGTTGATAGTGCGTTAATCTACAAGTTTGATTCTGCCACCCACATTGCCTGGTCAGATTTGCATGACTGGCAAAATAGATATCACGATAAAATTAAAGACGTAAGCCTAATTGATCCTGAGTATTGTAAGGCAAACACTGTCTATCAGTGCTCGGTATTCTTTGATGATCAAAACCAGAAGATGCAGGACGTTAATTTTGCTAAGCACAACCTAAAGCTGGTGCATTGGCATGACGCTATTGGTGACATCTTGCCCGTAGATGCCTCAAAAGCGCGTGGTATTTTAGATGTATGCGCTCATTTCGGTATTGATGCCGCTGACTGCATGGCATTTGGCGATGGGCTCAATGATTTAGAAATGTTTGATTTAGTCGGCTTTGCAGTGGCAATGGGTGATGCTAAAGACGAGCTGAAGGAGCGTGCCAACCTCATTACTGGCACCATTGAAGAGCAAGGCATTCAAGGGGTATTGAATCCTATTATGCAAAATTATGCTTGATCAGTTTAGGCTGACCTTTTGGTGCAGTAAATTACATAAATATGAGCCTGATAATCAAGATAGCGAGCAAAGCCAGCTTATTACCTGCTATGTTGCAATGTATGCTTACTGGCTCAACCGCATTACAGGATAAGCGCTAGGTAGGCATAATAGGCAAGCATTACTTTATAGCTATTTATTTAATGGTCTAGGCTGATTATAGTAACATTTGAATAAATAGAAAATAATAGGATCACCATGTTTATTAAAGACAAAGTTGCCCAAGAGATTATGAGTAATAATATCCCTACGCCTAAGATCATATTTTTCGATATTGATGATACTCTGAGCCGTAACGGAATTATTGCCGAGCACAATAAAGCCACGCTAGAACAACTTGCCAGCAGTGACATCAAGCTTATTATCTCCACAGGACGCTCTAAAGCAATATTACCCTCTGATATCTTAGCGCTACTCGATGCCAATGTATTGGACGCTATTATCTGTATGAATGGTCAATACAGCTTTAATAAGGATGGCATTATCAGCCATTACCCTTTATCAGAGGCGCAAACTAATAAGATTGTGAACTTATGCCACAAAGGCGATCTTATTCATAAGTTTGACTCAGCCACTCATATCGCTTGGTCAAAAGAGAACGAGCGTTTGCGCGAATACAATGCCATAACGCCAAACTCTATTCTTGATCCTGATTATTACAAGTCAAATACCGTCTATCAGTGCTCAGTATTTTTCAATAATCAACAAGATAAAATGCAAGAGGTTGACTTTGCTCAGGATGAATTGAAGCTGGTACATTGGCACACAGTAGGTGCTGACATCTTGCCAGTAGACGCCTCAAAAGCACGCGGTATTTTAGATGTTTGCCGACATTATAATATTGACGCGCAGGATTGTATGGCGTTTGGTGATGGCATGAACGATTTAGAAATGTTTGATTTAGTTGGCTTTGCGGTGGCAATGGGTGATGCTAAGTCTGAGCTAAAAGAGCGTGCCGATTTGGTCACAGGCACTATTGAAGAGTATGGTATTCAGGCAGTGCTTGATCAGTTGTCTGTGGGGCAGCAGGCTTAAAGTTTTGACAGTTTCGTAGGCTTAGCTTTTGTAGGCTGGGTTTTTAACCCAGCACTCTGACTTTACAAGGTTTTAATACAGAGTTAAAAACCTAGCTTGCGCTGCTTAATAAAATCTATTACGGTCAGTATAAACCTCTTTTATAAAATCAAATCCATGCCAAAAATCAAACATCCATGCACTAGTGACACCAAAGACTGTTTTTAGTCCATTGTCGACCTCCCAACCCCAACTATACATAATATTTATCTTTCTATAACGTATTTCAGACTCACAAAATGCAATAGTCGATAAATAACTACCTTTGTTGTCGTAAATCTTTGCTAGAAAATTTGTATTTTCGGATCGTCTTTCTTTATCGAAAATTATAAAATTTTTCATGATATATAACGTAATCATATTCAAAATCAACTTCGAAGTTGCTTAACAATTCTTTTTTTCAGAAGTATTGAGTTGCATTTCTTTCCCTATTATTAGCTCATTGCAGACCTAATGAATTCTAAAATCTAGCTATTAAACGGTGCTCGGGGCGCACCCTACTCGACACTTTAACGACCTCAAATGTATATCAGGTTTTTATTGTTGCGCGAGCGAGGACGGAAGCAGCAGAGCACTGCCTGTTCGTATGGCGAGAACTATGTTCTGCTCTTGCGTGAGGGACGAGCGCCGAGGCGAACCCTTAAAGTAATATTGCCCATGGCCCGCATATTTCTATCGGTTAAAGAACGCAATGCTGAGGCCATGCTGTTAAATCCTTGTTTTTTTTTGGCTAAACTTAGACTCAATCAACCTCGCCCCATGACCAATCCATAAACCCAACTGCCTAGCTTATAAAGCCCCATAGTTATTACTATAAATAGCACAGCAGCTAGCGAATAAGCCAACCACGTTGGCATGTTAGTCAGCCAAGCCATAGTAAAAGCCACCCCAAGATAAGTTTCTAATGGCCAGCCTAACAGCGGCGTATCCATACCGGTATTAAAAAAAGCCATAATGGCACATAGCCCTATCACCGCGCTGACTACTCCAGCGATTTTGCGATTCCTCATTGCATCTCTCTTATTTGTACCTTAAAACTTATTATTGACAATTTATCAAAGCCTATTAAGGTCTATCAAGGCGTATCAAGGCATTGTCAAACCGCCATCAACAGCAATAGACTGACCAGTAATAGCTGCACCCAAATCAGAGGCCATTAATAGTACTGAATTGGCAAAGTCTGCCACGGAAGTAGCTTGACGCAAGGGCGTAGTTGTCGCGATATAATCAAACACCTCTTCGGTAGTTAATTTGCTAGCATCAGTCGTTTTTAGCAACCCGCCTGCCAGCAGATTAACGCGAATACCATATTGCCCAAGCTCAGCCGCTAAGTTACGAGTGAGCCCAATCAAGGCCGATTTGGCAGTAGTATAGTCATAGTAAGTCACTACTGGGTTATACACTAAATTGGTAGAGATATTGATAATCTTGCCCATCTGTTGAGTTTTCATCTGGGGCAATACCGCTTGCACTGTATTGACAGCGCCTCTGACGATACCATCTATCTGCTGCGAAAAATGCGCCCATTGCACGGTTTCGATGCTAGTATAATCAGCACTTGGATTGAACTGGTAGCTTGGCAAAGCGTTATTAACTAATACGTCAATGCGTCCAAAGCGTTCGATAACTTGCGCTGCCATAGCCTGCATTTGTGCTAAATCTGTCACATCTCCTTGGTAAGCAAAAGCTTGTCCACCTGCCTTTTCAATCTCTGCTACGACTTGGTCAGCAGCCTGTTTGCTCTTAAGGTAATTAACGCAAACGCTTGCGCCTGCTGCGGCCATTTGCTGAGCGATTTGCGCGCCCAGTCCACGGCTTGCGCCCGTAACAATGACTACTTTATCGCTTAGCAAAGCTGGTATAACGGTCTGATTGTTAATCATAGTTGATTATCCTATGGGGTTTTATTATTATCAATTCAGTAGCGACTACCTACCGATTAAGTAAGGCTTGTTGAATGATAGACCACAGCAGTGTCTAGTTGTGAAGGGTCAACAGCGCCTAATAAACACTAAAAACGCTGGCTTTTATAACTCAGTTTAACTAGAGCAAAAAAAGCCTATCATAGCATGGTTGCTTACTGGCAGTGGCCCAGTCAACCCTTGACTACTAGTTAGACTTTGGTTAAAACCTCACAGATTCAAAGCGTTGCCCTTTAAATTATGCCATGTTATAACCATAACAGTAACATTGTAGCTATTAGCGGCTCTTAAAAGCCTAGTTAGCCTACTGCTACTTACTTGTTAAACCTCTATTTTTATTGATTTGTCTTACTTTAGGAGAGTTAATTTGACCCAGTCATCATCCCACCTATCTATGCGCACCGCCACTCTTACTAGCCTATTACCCAAAGCATTATTATGTGCAGCTATGGGACTAGCTGTTGCTAGCTGTAGCAACTCTGATAAGGCACCAGCCGAAGGTGCAGCTGCTGCTAGTAAGGTAACCCTTAATCTATATAACTGGTCGGAGTATATGCCACAAGAGATTCTTGATGGCTTTGAAAAAGAGACTGGTATCAACGTCAATTACACCACATTTGACTCTAATGAGGCAATGTACGCTAAGCTCAAGCTCCTTGATGATTCAAGCCAATACGACCTTGCTATCCCCTCAACTTATTATGTCGAAAAAATGGCCAAAGAAGGCTTATTACAAGAGCTTGATAAGTCGAAACTAAGTAACTTTAAGAACTTAGACACCTCATTTACTAATACCAAAGTTGATCCTGAAAATAAGTACTCGATTCCCTATATGTGGGGCAGTACTGGCATAGCTATCAATGGTGATAAGTTCGACCCTGCGACTGTCAATAGCTGGAATGATCTATGGCGCCCTGAGTACAAAAATCAGGTCATGCTGATGAACGATATGCGTGAAGTATTTGGCATGGCGCTATTGACCTTGGGATATTCTGGTAATAGTAGCAGCCCTGATGAGATTAAAGCTGCTTACAACAAGCTCATTACTTTGATGCCTAACGTTAAGACCTTTAACTCAGATGCTACTCGTATCCCTTATATCGAAGGCGAGACCAATATCGGTATGACCTGGAATGGCGAAGCGGTGATGGCTAATAATGAAGGCTTAACCAGCTTAGTCTATAAGTACCCTAGCGAAGGGGCAATATTGTGGATGGATAATTTTGTCATTCCAAAGAATGCTAAAAACGTCGATGCAGCACACAAATTTATCAATTATTTATTACAGCCTGAAAATGCCAAAATAGTCAGTGAAGAGATAGGCTATGCTTCACCAAACTTAGCCGCACGTGAGCTGATGGCAGATGAAGTGCGTAACAATAAAACAATCTATCCCAGTAAAGAAACTTTAGCGAAAGCTGAGTTCCAAGAAGATGTCGGTGATGAAGCCCTGCAAATTTATCAGCAGTATTGGGACAAACTAAAAACTGGTCGTTAATAGCATCACTACCATTAGTTAAATAATGGCGCAGATAAATCCGTGCCCTAGTTAATCAATGAGTGAGTTAGCTATAGCTCAAATAACTGCCTTAAAAAATAAAAAACGCTACCTTTGAAAGGTTAGCGTTTTTTTATGCTTAACTATTTGTAAATACTGGGCGCTTAGCAGCGTTCGTATCTTTATAAATGCAAATCAGCTTCACTGCCCTTCTTTTTAATTCGTCGTTGTTCACGGCGTTGATATCGAACCCCAGAGCCTGCAAACCAGCGTGACTTAGTGGATTGTAGTAGATCGCTAAGCTCTTGTAGTTGTGATTGTAAGGTTTGAATCAACCAAAAGTAACCTTGCCATTCAAAGCTCAAATGCTGCACGCTTGGATATTGCGATACCTTAATACGAGTAATAGGACGAAACACCTCATTATTAGGACTGCGCAACACTGCTGCTATATGACGCATCGCTTGGGTCAGCTCACGCTGATAGTGCAACAATAAGATATGATTATCCTCGTCAATCTCGATGTGAGCTAATCGTGGTGCAGCGCTCAATAGTAGATCAATAGTGCCTATCATATTGCGATGACTACGCTGGATGGTTTCTATCGCTTCTTTATCTACCCCTGTTTCGCTAGCAGTGGCGGCAATATGTGGCCGCATTGCTAACAGTCGCTTATTGATCTGCTGTAGGGCTTTGATTAAAGCTTTATTAACCGGTATATCTGGTAGAGCGTTTTGTGCAGCATAACGGGTAGCTGTTACCTCTAGCGATTTTGAGTGCTGTAAAGGCTCGTGAGTCAGCACTTCGGGATTGATATGGCTACCTACGCTAGCGTAAAGATTACTACAGTCATCAAGATTGCTAGCCAGCAAGAACCGATACATCAAAGTGGACTTTAGCGGTAATATCAAAGTCGCACCTACGGCTATAATGGCACCGAATAGAATATTAAGGGCTCGATACAGACCATCCTGACCGATATTACTTTGATCGGGATTTGAGATAATCATCAACATAGTAATGCCAGTCAATAGACCAATATAGCCAAGTTGCCTGACTGACATATAGCCAATAATACTACTGATAATCCCAATCAGTAGATAATAAGCCCAGAGCCAAATGCCAATATCTTTACTTAACCACAAAAACCCTAACCCGACTATCACTCCTAATAAAGTGCCTAATATGCGCTCTTTAGCCTTAGTATAAATCGCGCCTTGATACTGTAACAAACCCAATATCACAAATACGGTAATAGTCGTCCATTCGCCATGGGGGAAATGACTGATCTTATTCAGTCCTAAAGCAATAACTACTGCAACGCCTAAACGTACCGCATGCAAAACATCGGCGTGCTGGTAACGCGAATAAGGTTCAATAATTGGCTCAGTAATCCATTGCCAAATCGCTAATTTCACGCAAAGGCACTCTTATATAAAAAGAAATATAAAATACTCGATAAGCATCAAGGATAAATCGTTAGTGATACGTCGTTAGTAATGCATCATTAGTAATAACTACTAAGGATAAAATATAACATATTTACCAAAAAATAACGCCTTCTACCTATTAATAGATAATGCAGCTATTAATAGGTAGAAGGCGTCATAAACTAAGGCTAGCCACAGCTTATCAAACCATGGCTGATGGCTCGTATTACTGTATAGAACTATACGGCTAAGAAGTCCAAAATACCTTCAGCAGCTTCGCGGCCTTCCCAAATAGCGGTTACTACTAAGTCAGAACCACGAACCATATCACCGCCAGCAAATATCTTAGGGTTATTGGTTTGGAACTTAAAGGTTTGCTTTTCAAGCGCTAGTACCCGCCCTGAGCTATCCATCTCAACTTGTTGACTGCCAAACCAATCGGCAGGGCTAGGACGGAAGCCAAAGGCCATAATTACCGCATCACAAGCAATGATCTCTTCTGAATTAGCAATGGGCTCAGGACGTTGGCGACCACGGTTGTCTGGAGCTCCTAACTGGGTTGTGATGACCTTGACCGCATTTACTTTGCCATTGAGACCGATGATCTCGGTAGGTTGGCGATTGAATAAGAACTCTACCCCTTCCTCACGAGCATTGACTACTTCACGGCGCGAACCTGGCATGTTTTCTTCATCACGGCGATAAGCACAGACGACCTTTTCAGCACCTTGACGGATACTAGTACGGTTACAATCCATTGCGGTATCACCGCCACCTAACACGACTACTTTTTTACCTTTTAGATCGATGTAGTCTTCTGAACTCTTTTCCCAGTCATTGCAACGATTGACGTTAGCAATCAAGAAATCAAGCGCATCGTGCACCCCGTCGAGCTCTTCACCAGCGAAACCACCGCGCATATAAGTATAAGTACCCATACCCATAAATACAGCGTCATAGTCATTCATTAGCTCATCAATACTAATGTCAGTACCGATTTCAGTCTCAAGACGGAACTCAATGCCCATACCTTCAAAGATAACTCGGCGATTGCGCATGACGTCTTTTTCCATCTTGAACTCTGGAATACCAAAAGTTAAAAGACCACCAATCTCAGGGCGCTTGTCAAACACTACCGGAGTCACTCCGTTTCTGACTAAGATATCAGCACAGCCAAGACCAGCAGGGCCTGCACCAATAATAGCGACTTTTTTGTCTGTCCAAACCACTTCTGACATATCTGGACGCCAGCCCAGTGCAAAGGCCGTATCATTGATGTACTTCTCAACATTACCAATAGTCACTGCGCCAAAGCCATCATTAAGGGTGCAAGCCCCTTCACAAAGCCGATCTTGTGGACAAACTCGTCCGCAGACTTCAGGTAAAGTATTAGTGCGATGACAGAGTTCGGCAGCCTGAAAAATCTGTCCTTCAGTAGCCATTTTTAGCCAATTAGGAATATAGTTATGTACGGGACATTTCCATTCGCAATACGGATTACCACACTCTAGGCAACGATGTGATTGCTGAGCTACTGCCTCACTTTCAAATGGAGTGTAAATCTCTACAAACTCAGTAGCACGAGTGACGATGTCTTTCTTGAGCGGCTCTAACCGTGGTACATCTAAAAACTGATAACTGTTCTCTAAACGTTTTGCCATAATATTATCTCTTCTATAATAGGCTTTTCTAGAGTGGGAAGTGGTGAGCCTCTAGCAACGTAGGGACTGTTGACCGATACGCTGCTAGATAGCAAATAACACTACTGACCTGCTGGAAAAATTTAACTATTGAGGGTTAATGACTCAATACTGTATTTACCTAAAAACTTATGTAAAATCTTACCTTAACTGGTTAACTGACCCTATTATTGTGGATCAGCCATGGTAGTTTTAAGTACGCTTACTAAGCTGGCAGCCTTAGGCTTAACCAAGTAGAACTTACGCACATAATGCTCAAAGTCAGCCAATATAGTCTGTCCCCATGCACTGTTGGTCTTGCTAACGTGGTTCTCGATTACTTGTTGCAGATAAATACGATGCTCTTCAGTCTGCTCACTAGAGATACGATTTAGATCGATCAGCTCGTGGTTACAGCGATCAAAGAAGTCGCCTTCCATATCGAGGACATAAGCAAAACCACCCGTCATACCTGCACCAAAATTAAGGCCAGTAGGTCCAAGAACGGTGACAATACCGCCAGTCATATATTCACAGCAATGATCCCCAGTGCCTTCGATGACTACTTGAGCACCGGAGTTACGTACCGCAAAGCGCTCGCCTGCCGTACCCGCAGCGTATAGCTTGCCACCAGTCGCACCATAGAGACAAGTATTGCCTATGATCGCTGTGTCATGAGCAACAAAACTAGAATCTTTGGGCGGATAAATGACGATCTCACCACCTGCCATACCTTTACCAACATAATCATTAGCATCGCCTTCAAGCTCGATGTTTAATCCACCAGCGTTCCAGACTCCTAAGCTTTGTCCAGCCGTACCGGTTAGATGCAGATTGATAGGCATATCACTCATGCCTAGATTGCCCCATAATTGAGCAATCTCACCAGAGATACGAGCGCCAATCGAGCGGTCACAGTTGCCAACAGAATAGCTATAGTCACCGCCTAATCCTTTACGGATATTTAGTAGCATATCACTGATCATTTGCTCAGCGAGTAGACCTTTATCAAAGGGCGCATTACGCTCTACTTGGCAAGTTTGTGGCTTGCCTGCACTAGCAGGATGGCTGAACAATAAAGGCGTTAAATCAAGATGACGCTGTTTATCAGTATTGCCTTCTAATATCTCCAGTAAGTCAGTACGGCCGACTAACTCTTCCATACTAGGCACACCTAAGGCGGCTAGCCATTCGCGAGTTTCAGTAGCGACAAACTTGAAGAAGTTAATCAACATTTCAGCTTCGCCGATATAATGCTGATCACGTAGCTCAGCTTTTTGAGTGGCTACCCCAGTCGGACAATTATTCAGATGGCAGATACGCAAGTACTTACAACCAACTGCAATCATAGGCGTCGTGCCAAAACCGAAGCTCTCTGCCCCTAAAATAGCAGCTTTTACCACATCGAGACCTGTTTTGAGGCCACCATCAGTTTGGATGCGTACTTTGTCACGCAGACCGTTAACTCTTAGGGATTGATGAGTCTCAGCTAAACCCAGCTCCCAAGGTGAACCAGCATGATGGATAGAGGACAAGGGTGAGGCCGCCGTACCGCCATCATAACCTGAGATAGTAATCAGATCGGCATAAGCCTTAGCTACTCCAGTAGCAATAGTACCGACGCCTGGGCGTGACACTAGTTTTACTGATACTAAGGCGTCTGGATTGACTTGCTTAAGATCAAAGATAAGCTGGGCTAAATCTTCGATCGAGTAAATATCATGATGCGGTGGTGGCGAAATTAAGGTCACCCCTGGCACTGAATAACGTAAGCGTGCAATCAAGGCATTGACCTTACCACCTGGTAGCTGACCACCCTCACCTGGTTTCGCCCCTTGAGCAACTTTTATCTGCATCACTTCTGCTGAGCGCAGGTAAGCAGGAGTCACCCCAAAGCGCCCTGAGGCTACTTGCTTAATCTTGGAGTTACGCAAAGTACCGTAACGTACTGGATCTTCCCCGCCCTCACCAGAGTTTGAGCGCCCACCAATAGTATTCATCGCCATAGCGATAGACTCATGGGCTTCAGGAGATAAAGCACCTAATGACATACCCGCTGAATCGAAACGCTTCAAAATCTTAGTGATGTCCTCAACATCATCGACAGCGATAGGATTATCAGTTTTAAGCTGTAGTAAATCGCGTAGGGTTGCCACTGGACGGCTATTAACTAAGTCAGCATAGTTACGATAGTTCTCATAATCCCCAGTGCGTACCGCTGTGTGCAAGCTGTTAATCACATCAGGGTTAAAGGCATGGTATTCTTTATTGAAAACAAACTTGAGTAGACCGCCTTGATCGAGAGGCATACGACGCTTAAAAGCATTAGCAGCTAGCTGCGCTTGATCGGCCGCTAAATCCTCAAAAGTGGCCCCTTTAATCCGGCTTTGCACCCCTTTAAAGCACATAGCGACTACTGGCTCAGAGAGACCAACCGCTTCAAACAGTTGCGCACCTCGATAAGAAACAATAGTAGAGATGCCCATCTTCGATAAAATCTTTAGTAGCCCTTTATCTAAACCTTTACGGAAATTGACACGCGCTTGAATCGGATCACCCAGAAGCTCGCCAGTCGCTACCAAATCATCAATGACGTCATAAGCCAAATAAGGATAAACACAAGTCGCCCCAAAGCCGATCAGTACTGCTACTTGATGCGAATCCCGTGCCAGTCCAGTCTCAATGATCAAATTGGCATCAGTACGAATACCTTGCGCAATTAAGTAGTGATGAACCGCACCAGTGACCATAATGGCATTGGCTGGCACTTTGTCAGCGCTAATATCTTTATCAGACAATACGATGAGGGTCTGACCCGCTCTAATGGAAGCAGCTACTTGCTCACAAATAGTAGTAATAGCCGTAGCTAAATCTAGATTCAAATCATAATTTAAATTAATACGTGCGATTTGAAAGGCGGTATCATTAAGGTTCTCAATCTGCTGCATTTTGCTCGCAGATAACACAGGCGACGAAAGAATAATGCGATGAGCGTCTTTAGCAGAAGGCGCAAACACATTAGTCTGCGCACCAAGGCAAGTTTGTAATGACATTACAATCGATTCGCGTAAAGGATCAATCGGCGGATTGGTCACTTGTGCAAACTGCTGCCGAAAAAAATCACCAACGTGACGGATTTGCTGTGATAGTACCGCCATTGGTGTATCGTCACCCATAGAGCCTACTGGCTCTTGACCATTCTCAGCGTTGGGGCGAATAATTTCGGTACGCTCTTCATTAGTTACGTGATACATTTTTTGCAAAGTCTTTAGCGCCACACCACGACAAGATTTTGCCGCTAGCGCTTCTTCGATACGCTCATCATCACGAATACGTGTCGCTTGTTCACGTAACCATTTGCGGTAAGGATGGGCTTTTTTTAATAACGTGGCGATGGTCTTGTTATCCATAATCTGACCCGTCAAGGTATCGATAACCAACATCTGACCAGGGCCAACTCGACCTTTGGCAAGCACATCCTTAGGGGCATAGTCCCAAACGCCAATCTCCGATGCTACGGTGATATAGCCGTTCTTAGTAGTGACCCAACGTGACGGGCGCAGGCCATTACGATCGAGCATACACACCGCATAACGACCATCTTGAATCACTAATCCTGCTGGCCCATCCCATGCTTCCATATGCTGCGAATAAAATTCATAGAAGGCGCGTAAGTCCATATCCATACTATCGACATTTTGCCAAGCTGGTGGCACTAGAATCGACATTGAATGAAATAAACTCATACCACCTGACATCAGTACCTCAAGCATATTATCTAAGCTTGAAGAATCTGAGCCACTACTATTCACTAGCGGTGTTAACTCACTCAAATTTGGTAATTTAGCTGATTTTAATTTTGGCGTACGAGCCTCAGACCAATTACGATTACCAGTGATAGTATTCAATTCGCCATTATGGGCCAAATAACGAAATGGCTGTGCTAAAGGCCAGCGTGGTAAAGTGTTAGTCGAGAAGCGTTGATGAAACACTACAATATGTGAGGCCAAGCGCTCATCTTTTAGATCCGTAAAGAACGCTGGCAAATCTGACGGCATTACCAAGCCTTTATAGATAATAGTTTGGCAGTTTAGCGAGCAGACATAAAACAGCTCATCTTCGGTTAGACGTTGCTCTGCTTTTTTGCGTGCTACAAATAACTTACGATTGAAGTCTTCACTGCTTAAGTTAGCAGGATCATTAACGAATATCTGTTTAAATGCGGGTAGAGTCTCACGACCAATCTCCCCAACGATAGTTAAATCAACTGGTACTTCTCGCCAGCCAGCTACTTCTAAATCTTGCGCAGCGATCTCTTCTGCTAGTACTTGTTCGCTATACTTAGCTTTGGTCTCGTCCAAATTGACAAATACCATCCCTACTGCAAAGTTATCAGTAATGGTTAACTGCTGTTCAGCAGCAATAGCTTGAAAAAATGCTTTAGGAGTGGCTAGTAGCAAACCGCAGCCATCCCCCGTTTTGCCATCGGCAGCAACACCGCCGCGGTGAGTCATACAGCTGAGACTATGAATGGCAGTCTTAACTAAATCGTGACTGGCTTGTCCCTCAATGTGAGCGATTAAGCCAAAACCACAGTTATCAGAAAAATCATCTGGAGTGGCCAGATGTGTGTGTGATGAAATCATTGACATGGCTAGTCCTTTTAAGTGAGCGAGCAGTTCATGGCTACAATGCGTAACATGTACTGAATGACGCAGTTAGAACGGGCTAAATTATTCTAGTATCCGGATCAAAAACTGAATTCGTACACTGCATAATATTGTTGATACGAGTCGTTAGTAATTATCCGTTTGGTTTGCAGCAGAACGGTTAGCTACTTGGCAAAATAGCTCAAGCGCTAATAGTTGATTGATGGTGTATGTGGGTGAATGACACCGTAAATACGATAGGAGCGATGATAGAGTGATGGCTATTGAACCGATAATAATCTACTTATCAACGCTCGGACATTAAACGCTCTAAGTTCAATCACTTCTTTAACCCAAATAAGGACTATAAATAAACAGAAGAGAATTAGCGATTACTTGACCTTTGTGATCAACAGCAATTAATAACGCTTAGAACAGTGAGAGACGAAAAATTTACCCAAATAGGCAGTATTTCCAACAATTTACCATAACTATACAGAATAAGTCCCTTAATCATATTAGTTAATGATAGCGAAAAAATCTAGTCTTTTTTACAAATCATTGGATAGTTATAGTTAATTACTGGCGTAAAATCAGATAATAACGTCAGTGGCTAACTACTAAAAATGAAGACTAAATCACTGTGCTACTTCTATAAGTAACTAGGCGATACCAGTGACTGACCGACATTATTCTGCAAGTATTATGAATGATTCTACCTTTAATATCCGTGCTTGTACTAGCAAAAACCTCACCAGTCACTTATTGCTTTTAAAGCGTATTGTCAAAAAAAAAGCAAAAAAATTTGCTAATAAAAGTTAACCACAGCAATCCCGACTCTAGCGGCTATTTAGAAAAAACCGCTAGATCGAAAACTGCTAGCTAAAAGCTACTTACTCTTCTCTTCTATTAGTTGCTTAATAGGATCACTATTGCCTTTGTTAGTAGTGCTCTTATCAGCGCCACTATTATTCTTTTTATTACTGCCTTCACTAGCTTTATCAGGATTGCTCGCCGAACTTGGTTGTTTAGGTGTGGCTACTACCGGTGGCTTTTTGACTTGTGGCTCAGCCTTAGTAGCTTTATCCTCCTTTTTAGCATCATCAGAATTTTCAGATGATAAGGTGCGCTCTTCATTGACTGATAAGGTATCTGAAGTGTCGGCGGACTGACTAATACTGCCAGTGCTATTAGTATTAGACTGATTACTAGACGGCTTAGAAGCGGCCTCTTGATTATCATTACTAACTTTAGGAACTACTGGCGCTTTTTGACGCACAGGTACTTCACGCTTGGTAGGATTCAGTTTTACTGAGCGTGAGCGTCTAGTACTTAGATCTTTTATGGGTTGCGAACGCTCATAATTGTCGATAATACTAGTGTAGCGATTAATCTCTTCTGATAGCACACTTACGTCAGCAGGTAAGCCAAAATCTACCAATTTTGCCGCCCCTACTGCTTCTTGTGAGCTATTTAATAGACCATAAGTAAGCATATAACGCAGCTGTTTGTTCTCATCGCGATAGCGGAAATAGGCAAATTTATCTCTATCTTTTCGACCTTCTAGATAGCTGACTATCACCTCATTCTCGGCGACATTCATCACTTGTACAGTCCATTTGCCTTTATTGGCAAGCAAGTATCGCTTATCTTTGAACTCGTCTGGATAATTGCGTAAATCTCGAATAGTATCTTCAAAATCAATAGGCTGAATGTCATTATCCAGCTCATGCAAAGACTCAATAGATAGAGGTTGTTCAAGCTCACTAGCTAATGCTTCAGGTGCAGCAATAGGAGCATTCTCAATTTTGGCTCCAATTGCAGGGGTTTGGCTGACCATCCAAAGCAGCGCAGTGGCCACTCCGAGCAGCAAAGTCATCATTAACCAAATTAGTGCTTGGCGACGATTTGACTTACTGCTAGAGCTAGTCGTAGAGCTCGGTGCTGCCATGGGAGTTTCCTTGGAAAAGTAATTAATTAACGCTTATCAACAGCCAATAGCTTATCAACAGCTATTAGCTTATAAACAATTAGTATGCCGCTTAGGATGACAGCACTTCAGTAAGCAACTGCGCATCGAATTCGTCTGTCAATACGGCTTCACCTAATGATTTTAACAAAATCAGCCGGATTTGTCCTTGTTTGACTTTTTTATCGTGGCCCATTAGTTTTAACGCTGTGTCTACATCGATAGCTGGTGGCGTAATTGGCAGTTTCGCTAAGCTCAATACCCGTTTTACTCGAGCCACGTCGCTATCACTGAGCCAGCCAAGCTTTTGCGATAATTCAGCCGCTTGTACCATACCTGCCGCAACTGCCTCACCATGCAACCAATTACCGTAACCTTGATGTGTCTCGATCACATGACCAAAGGTATGACCAAAATTCAATATCGCTCGTATACCTGCTTCACGCTCATCTTGCGCCACAATATCAGCTTTATACTGGCAGCAGCGTTTTACTGCTATCGCTAGAACCTCTAAATCCAAAGCCATCATGGCTGGTAGATGCTCTTCAAGCCAGTCCAAAAACTCAATATCCATAATCAGGGCGTATTTGATGACTTCCGCTAATCCAGCGGATAGCTCACGCTCAGGCAGCGTTTGCAAAGTATTCATATCCGCTAGTACCATCTGCGGCTGCCAAAAAGCGCCAATCATGTTCTTACCTTGTGGATGATTGATACCAGTCTTACCACCAACGCTGGAGTCCACTTGCGACAATAGAGTAGTAGGTATTTGGATAAAATCAACCCCACGCATAAAGCTAGCCGCTGCAAAGCCTGTCATATCACCGATAACACCACCACCAAGCGCAATTAAAGTAACATCACGGTTGAAGTGCTGCGCCATTAGCGCATCATATATTTTATCGATACTAGCCTGATTTTTGTACTGTTCTCCATCAGCTAGGATGCAGACCGCCACCTTAAAGTGCAATTCTAGTTGCGCTTGTAATGCCGCTAAGTATAAAGGCGCAACCGTTTCATTAGTCACAATTAATAGCTGCTTACCCCGTATATAGGAAGTAATTTGCTCCGCCATATTACTAGTTTTATTACCGCTTTGTGCCGTAATAACTATTGGATAATCGTGACTTTGAGTATGTACAATTAAGCCATCTTCCACTAATGCGGTAGTCATCTCATACTTCCTAATGGTTAGGTTTGAAAGTGGTTAGCTTCAAAAATTATTATGCTATAAACATTATTAGCTATAAAAATATGGCGCTATAAAAAATACTATAGTTAAAGTTCATTACGGTCAGCAACAGAGGCTGATGGTACTAAACAATCATTATCAGTGGTCAGCTCTAAGCCAGTATCAGTATCAGTATCAGTATCAGTATCAACAGTGCTACTTTTAATACTCTTAGGGGCATCAATACCGTCATCTACAGTAGCTGCACTATTTAATTCACTATCTGGTTTTATGAGCTCAGGACTACTATAACTGTCAGTATCTTGCTCTAACTCAGTATCCATATCAGTATCCAGAGCTTGTTCTATCTTGACTACTGAAAAACGCTGCAGCTGTTGCAGTAACTGATTGACCATATTCCGTGGATAAGTGTGGCCCGTAGGCATGATAATGTGCGCTACTTGTCGATATAATGGATCACGTTTTTTATATAATTCTTGTAGTATTTTTCTGGGATTAGGCTGTTGTAATAGAGGACGTGACTTGTCCTTCGCTGTACGTACCATCTGTACATCGACTGGTGCATTTAGGTAAACCACAATGCCACGCTGATGCAAGAACGCTCTATTTTCAGCAGACATGACTGCACCACCACCAGTGGCAAGGATAATTTGCTTATACTGGGTTAGCTCATCAATGGCTCGAGTTTCGCGCGCCCGAAAGCCTGCCTCGCCTTCTTTCGCGAATATCCAAGCAATATCAGCGCCCGTTTGCGATTCAACATACCAGTCACTGTCCACAAACTCGCGGCCCAGCTGCTTAGCAAGCAAACGGCCAATGGTGGTCTTGCCAGCTCCCATCGGCCCGACTATAAATACCGACGGTAATTCCTCCAACATAACACTCACTCAGATAAATTAACTATCATACAACGTCATTAATATTCTAGCTAGTAATGAGCGTTGATTATTGTTGATAAAATAATGCTGCCCAAAGCATAACCCTTAGCAATAACCTTGCGCCCATAAAAAAACAAGCGCTTAAGCTTGTATTTTTATAGTGTCTTAAATGCCGCCGCTTATTCTAAACGATTTATGCCATCGTTAACCAGCTTCGTAGTGATAAAGATAAGTAATTCTTCTTTATTATTGCTACGAACGTCTCTACGGAACGCACGACCAATATAAGGTAAATCTCCTAAGAATGGTACTTTATCTACACCATTATTAATACGGTTTTTAAACACCCCGCCTAATACGATAGTTTGGCCATCTTCAACAATGACATTAGTGGAAATCGAGTCTTCAGAAATGGCGACCTGATTATTGATAATAGTTGGTGTGCCATTAGTAATTACTAACTGCAGACCGATTTTGCCATCAGGGGTGATATTTGGCGTAGCCTCAAGGCTCAATGCGGCTTCTTTAAAACTAGTGGTAGTAGCACCACTAGCCGACGCTTCCTGATAAGGAATCTGCGTACCAGAAGAAACTTTAGCGGTTTGTTTATCAGTAGTCAAAATTTTGGGTGTAGAAATAACCTCGCCGCGATTATCCGCTTGTAATGCTGATAATTCAAGATCCAACATGAAATCTGATAACCCCAACAGACCAAAGGCAATGCTCCCTGCAGGATTACTTACGCCTAAATCAACGTTTAGATTATCAGGGCGACTAATATCGTATGACGGATAAGAGACCGACTGTCCATTGACAGTAGTCGTTTCGATATCGAAGTCTTTTAAATCCCATAGGGTCTGGTCACTGCCGCCAACCAATAGGTTGCGATTATTAGCTGCCCCATTAGATAATAGACCCCAGCGCACACCAATCTCCTTACTAAAGGTATCGGTAGCACTAACAATACGTGCCTCAATCATCACTTGGCGTACTGGAATATCAATTTTACTGATTAATTTATGTATATTTTCAATACTATCTGCCACATCTTTAATAATTAAAGTATTAGTACGTTTATCAATAGTGACTGTGCCACGATTGGACAACAAGGTATTATTATTTTGATTGCTACCCGTATTAACAGCACCAAACCCGTCACCACTATTAGAAGGTCCACTACCATCAGAAATTAATAATAAAACATCTTCGGCACGAGCATAGCTCAAGCGAATGTACTCAGTACGCAAAGGAGAAAAGGCTTGCACTACTTGCTGAGCGGCAAGCTCACTAGCTTCTTGTTCTGCAAGCTCAGTAGCAGGGGCGATCAAAATCACATTACCATTCTCACGCTTTGCTAAATTTTTACTTTTCAAAATAATATCTAGGGCTTGATCCCAAGGAACATTGATAAGACGCAAAGTAATGTTGCCAGTGACAGAATCGCTAGCCACCACATTCATCTTAGTGAACTGTGCCAAGATATCTAACACACTACGGATTTCCACATTTTGGAATTCCATAGATAATGCTTCACCAGTATAGACTCTCTCCTCAAGCGTAGGCTCGCCTAACAGCTCAGGTTTTTTAATCGCTATAGTAAGCTGATTGCCTGATTGATAAGCTTGGTACTCGTAGTCTTCGGTCATATTAATAGTAATAGTCCCATTTTGACCTTGATTTTGAGTATCGACACCAGCGACTATCCCACTATTAATAGTAAGACGGCGTAGCAAATTTCTGGGAATCGTACTACCAGTCATGCGTATCACTAGCTTATTGCCTTGCCGCTGCACATCTACCGGAATAGCCTCATTAGCGAGCCCAATACTGACATTACCGCCACCATGGTTATCAGCTGCAAAAGTAAGGGCCGTCAAACCATCGTAGCTATACTGACGAGCCACTTGTGTGGCGGCTAGTCTAGGGTCTAGTAGTGGGTTGACTCGTACCATCATAGTATCAGTCGGCACCGTTTTAGTGCTGCTATTAACGGCTACGCCAACGTTAGCAACACTATTAGTGATCGGTGTGGTGGGAATGACCTCAACGCTGTTGTAGACCTTAGGGGTAGTCGCTAGCGCTTGATTAGGTTCAGTAATAGTAAGCAGTAAATCGTTACCACTAATAGCCGTAGTATAGCTGCCAGTTTGTTTTAGACCCACAATCATGCGAGTAGTGCTGTCATTGCTTAAGGTAGTAACTTCATTGATCATACCGATATTATAGTCAGTCAAGCGACTAGTAATACCGTTTTGAACTTGCTCAAAATCTAATACTAAACGTCTGGGATCATCAAGTTGATAGGCTGCAGGTAATGTCGGAATTTCTGAAAATCCTAAACGTAACTGTGTTACAGCTGGAGCTGTCTTCACTACTGATAAGGTATTAATACGCTGTTCAGCATAAGCGCTGCTGCTAATCATTAGCATACTGACAGCCAATATAGGCATGACAAAATTGTAGGAAGGGATTGTAAAAGTGGCGAATACGCGGTTACTCATCATCATTCCCTTGTGGTTGCGTACTGTCATTATTCATTCCTCAAAAAAAACATCTACTTAACTTATAGGAGAAACCAGAGACTGTGGCTTTTCAACGAATCCAGCTCGGCTATCAGGTACAATTTCAATCAAATTAATTTGGGTAGCAGTAATCTCAACAATTCGGCCATTATTTAAACCGATATAATCTCCTACTTTGACACTAGCTATTGAGCCATCAGGACGCTGTATCAAAGCATATTGCTGACCTTTAGAAGATGTCAGCATGCCACGGAAGGTCATCTGCGCCAGCCCGTACTGTTCTAGAGGTTGTTTAACGCGATTGATATCGGGACGTACACCATCGATAGCTGTAGTTGCACCTTGTAGATTGACTAAACTGGGAGGTAAGAATGGGCTACGTAGCAAGTTAGCACTGTAGACAAAGTCCTTGATTAACTGTGCTTGTGGCGGCGGCTCAATCGGCTTTGTGGCTTGGTTACGTATAGTGTCCATTGCTTGCGAAGCTAGGCCAATACGATCACTACAGCCGGATAGCCCTAGCCCAATAACGGTTAAAGTAACTAGCATAGACCGTGGCTTAATACTCATTAGTTACTCCCTACAGAGGCATCAGCATCTACTAGCGCCTCTTGTGTTACCGCTTCTTTTGAGCGGTAGGTCTTGGTCTGTAGCACTAATTTCAGCTCAGGTATGGCTTCTAAGGTTGGCTGCGGGTTATTCACTTCAAAATCGTGAATAGTAATAATGCGAGGTAGTGTGGCAAGACCACTTAAAAAACTCCCGAACTCATGATACTCACCAAGGGCGGCGATACGAATAGGCTGTTCGATAAAGAACTCATTTTCAATTTCAGCCTCAACAGAGATATCTTGGAAACGAATATTACTGCCAACCCCTGTCATATTAATACCTTCTACTAACTCTGATACTCGGGTGTCTTTAGGCAACTGATCTAACAAGGTATTGAACTGCGTTTCCATTTGACTCACTTGCGCTTTATAAGCTGCTAAATGTCGAGCACGGGACTCTTTTTGCCGATAGCTTGCAAGCAATACTTGCTGTTCACTTTCTGCGGCTCCAATTTCATCAATTTTACTACTGATGGGTAGGGCCCACGATAAAGCGGCAATGAAGACCCCTATTAGCAGCAATATACTCACCTTAACTACTAAGGGCCAGCTGCCATAGTTATCATTATCTAATGACTCAAAGTTGCGCCTAAAATTAGCAAGATTAAAGGTAGGCTCCAGCGCTTTAGTACTAGCAAGCTTTGGATTCTTTAATAGTGATTTGTTAGGGATAAGTTTCATAACTTACCTCCAATAGCAGTATCAACTGCTATCGCATCATCATCTACCATTGTAGAGACTGCGGCTTGTACTTGAGTAGTAATGACGAACTGCACGTAGCGGTCCTCAGCATATATCGGGCGTGGCTGTTTACCAGTTGGTAGCGGCGCATTAAGTTTAGGTTCTGACTGGTAGGCGGCAATGTTTTGCTGGATATTACGTACGGCAGAATTACCCATCCAGTGGCTACTGTTTAAATTACGGATTAGGCTAGATACCACATTAGGGTTATCAGCCATACCCGTCAAAGTGATCAGATCACCTTCTCGCTTGAGATTATTCAAATATAATGCGGGTGGAATGGCTTTAGCGAGATCATCCCATAAGCGTACTGGTATCGGACGCCGACCCTGCAAATCTTGAATCACTTGCATACGAGAGATAATATTTTCACGGCGCTGCTCTAGACTATCAATCTGAACCACTACCGCGTCTAAACGACTGTTTTCTTTAGTGATCAGCGCATTGGCATCGAGTTGTTCTTCAAGCTGATTGTTGAAGTAGCTCCAAGTAGCAAACGCTGATAGAAATGCTAATAGAGTGATAGCGGTAGCTAAGGTAATAAATTCTTTGTTACGACGCAGACGCTCTTCTCGACGCCATGGCAGTAGATTAATACGTGGCATCAGTCAAAACTCCTTAAGGCAAGACCACAAGCAGCCATCAAGCTTGGGGTATCAACGTTCAGCTGCTCACTATCTATATAAGGATCAATAGTCATATTGATAAAAGGATTGGCTATAGTCACCGGCTTGCCAAGCTTTTGCTGCACCATGCCCGCTAAACCAGGAATAGAGCTACTACCACCTGACATCACTAAGTGATCTATATTATTGTGTCGACTGGATGAAAAATAAAACTGCAAAGAGCGTGTTATTTGCTGAACGATGTTTTCTATAAATGGCGTGAGAATTTCTGGATAATAGTCATCTGGTAAAGTAAGTTCACGCTTATTAAAAGTAGCGTCTTCAAAAGACAAGCCATAACGGTTTTGAATCGCTTCTGTTAGCTGTGCACCACCGAATAGCTGCTCGCGGCTATAAACAAACTCACCATTTTTGACAATATATAAAGTGGTCTGGTTATGACCTATATCGACTAAAGCTATTAGCTCAGGCAAGCTGTCTACCATTAAGCTGAAGGCACGCTCTATAGCATGTGACTCAATATCCACAATCTTCGTTTCAAGTCCACCAAAAGTCAGAGCATCAATGCGTTGATTTACATTCTCTGAACGCGAAGCTGCCAGCAGAACTTGTACCATACTGTCATGTACTAATGAGGGGCCAACCACCTCAAAGTCTAAGTTAACTTCTTCTAAAGGATAAGGAATGTATTGATCAGCATCCAGACGTATTTGCGCTTCTCGCTCAGCATCATTTAATCTCATATCCATGTCAATAATCTTAGTAATGACTGCTGACCCTGAGACCGATGTTGCTGCGGCACTACCAGAAACCTGCCCCCGTTCGGCCAAGCGAGAAATGGACTCACCCACCATTTCGGTATCAACAACGATCTTATCGACCACTGCTCCTACCGGCAAAGTTTCTATGCAATAAGACTTCAAATGAAATAGGCCTTGCTCACGCTGAATATTAACCATCTTGACAGAAGTAGAACTTATGTCCACTCCTATCAGTCCTTGAACTTTGGAAGAAAATAGCCCCACAAGTTATTTGCCTTATATAAGTTTACAAATTGATAGTTAATAGTAATATTTAAATACAATACGTTACTTAAATACTAGTTTCAAGTATTTAGGGGTTCCTTAGCCCCGATTTACACATTAATTATGACTTACTAGTTTTGTTCGAGGTATAATGTAGAATTTAATGCAAATTTTAAATGATAAGTTTCCTATGGCTAAAAAACATGCTACCGCTCGTTTAATCCACTTTTTGGTGGGCCTTTTTATTGCTTGTCTGGCGCTGGCTATAATTATAGCCTTGGCTGTGCCGATTGGTTTTTATGGTATGGCGATGTATTTATCGCCTACTCTGCCCAGTCTGCAGGAAATAAAGACTGCCAAATTAGAGATGCCGCTACAGATTTATAGTAGCGATGACAAACTGATAGGTCAGTATGGCAATCGCCTCTCCTTACCCGTGAGCTATGATGAGATTCCAAAGAATTTCACCAATGCTTTTTTAGCAGCCGAAGATGCCTCTTTTTTCCAACATAGTGGTATCAGTATTAAGGGCCTTGGTCGTGCGGTCACTGAAGTAGTCACCGATGATGATACGCAAACGGGTGGCTCGACTATTACTATGCAGGTTGCTAAGAACTATTTTTTATCTCCTGAGCGTACTTTAGACCGCAAATTGACTGAGCTTTTTGTCGCACGGAAAATGGAAGACGAGCTTAGCAAAAAAGAAATTTTGACTTTATATGTCAACAAGATATATTTAGGTGAAGGCGCTTACGGTATTAGTGCAGCCGCTAAAAAATACTATAGTAAATCTCTTGATAAGCTTACTATAGCTGAAATGGCGATGCTGGCAGGCTTACCTAAAGCGCCCTCAAAGTATAATCCGGTTGCTAATCCTAGCCGTGCTTTAGTACGCCGTAACTGGATTATTGGCCAAATGTATAAGCTCAAATATATTAGCAAAGCTGAGCATGATGAAGCCGTTAAATCCCCAATTGGCCTCAACTTGTATCAAGAAAAACTCGATGTCAACATGCCTTATTTGGCAGAAATGACTCGTTATGCTTTAGTCAACCGTTACGGTGAACAAGTAGTCAATGGGGGTTGGCGCGTGCGTTTGACTGTCGACAGTCAAGCCCAGCTAGATGCAGAAAAAGCGGTATTAAAAGGCTTAGTTGATTATGACCATCGTCATGGCTGGCGTGGTGCTGAAGCTAATGACAAGCCACTAGAGAGTTTCCAACGCTACGCTAATATGTCACCTGCTAAAGTAACTAAAGTTAACTCCAGTAGCTTTGAAGCTATTATGCTTTCTGGTAAAACGGTTACCGTCAATTGGTCAGGTATGAGATGGGCACGTAAGTATATTTCTGCCGACCGTTTTGGTAGCTCCCCTAGCAATGCCTCACAGATTGTCAGTGAAAAAGATATTGTTCGTCTGATACCGACTGAAGGTGGTAACTGGAAACTGGGACAAATACCTAAAGTGCAAGGTAGCTTAGTATCTTTGCATCCTGATACTGGTGCCGTCAACGCCTTAGTCGGTGGCTTTGACTTTAATCATAGTAAGTTCAACCGAGCGTTACAAGGCTGGCGTCAACCTGGCTCAACTATCAAGCCTTTAGTCTATACCGCTGCACTAGAAAAAGGATATAGTCCTGACAGTATAGTCTCTGACCGTCCTATTCAAGTAGGTGACTGGAAGCCAAAGAACTCTGATGGGCGCTTCTTAGGGGATATTACTTTACGCCGTGGTTTATATTTATCCCGTAACTTAGTGTCTATTCGCTTACTGCAAGCCATTGGGATCTCCGATGCTCGCAACTTATTAGATCAGTTTGGCTTGGATAAAGAAAAACTACCTACTACCCTATCGTTAGCTCTAGGTGCGGGTCAAGCCACCACTTTACAGATGGCGACTGCTTATACTACTTTTGCTAATGGTGGCCATCGTATTCAGCCTTACTTTATTGAGCAGATTTATAACTACGATAATAAAATGTTATTCCAAGCCAATCCTCAACAAGCTTGCGCCTTGTGCTTTAATGAGGGCTTGCAGAAGCTTAATGAAAAATTAGTTGTAGATTATAATAAACGGGCTGAAGAAACCTTACTAGCTGCCACTGATTCTAAAACCAGTAAAAACACTACTGAGGCTGCAAAAGATGCCAAGAAATTAACGGCAGATGGTACAGAGGATAGCGTGCAGAATATTAACAGTATCTCAGCAGACCAAAGTGCTAACCTCAATATGTATGATGCTAGCCCAGCAGCGGATCGTCTCAAAGCGCCAGTTACTCAGTATGTGACTGCTACTCAGGCTCCCCGTATTCTAAAGCCAAAAGTAGCTTATGATATGGCCAGTATCTTGCGTGATGTAGTGCAGCGTGGTACAGCGGTAAAAGCGCGCGCTTTAGGTCGTGACGATATAGGTGGCAAGACAGGAACTACTAACGAAGCCAAAGACGCTTGGTTTGCAGGCTTTCACCCTACTAACACTACTGTAGTATGGATGGGCTTTGATCAGCCTGAAACGCTTGGTCGCCGTGAGTATGGTGGTGTTGCTGCTCTACCAGTGTGGATGGACTTTATGCGGGCCCAACTGAAGGGCACACCTCGTCAGTGGGTATCTTTGAATAACAAATCAAAGTCGCAAAAACAAAAGTTACGAATCATAGAGATGACTGATGAGGGCGCAGTTACTACTAGTGAAGAGGAAGATGAGGGCGGTAATGGTGTAGCCAAACCTGTCAAACTTAAGACTCAGCAACGTCCGTTACCAGTGCTTGAGATAGATGAAGCAGCAGCTACTAGTGCGGCTAAGATTAACAACAGCAAGGACAGCACCAAGGCTACTAGTACTAGCGATCAACCACGTAATGCTAGAATACCAAAGACGGTAACCCCAGCACCAGTCGGCCAGTTATCATCAACGCCCGAGTAATTAAGCTTACTAGTCATCATGGTTTATGGCGGCTAACTTTATAAGCTTACAACTTTATATAAATTATTAAGCAGTACGGTAATAAAAAAGGCTTATTCAATTAATACTGAATAAGCCTTTTTGCTGTTTAATACAATCTGGTTTTGTTATTCGATACGATATAGCTGCACAGCCTACTGATACTCAGTGGTTAAAACTCCACCATACCGGCTCGCAGTTGCTCGATGAGGTCCAAAAACTGCTGTCGCCATTCACGTATAGTAGCATCATCTGGTAACCACTGATTAGACAAAGTCACAACGTTGACGATCAAATCACGAGCTGGCGGTTGATTATTAACTATAGCTGCACTTTGAGTTTCTATCTCTTCGGGTTGTACCGCATAGAGACAACGCTGATAAGCACGCTCAACGTTAGCTAAGAATCCTTGTTGTTGTAGCAGCTGTAGACGCTGTATCTCTGGTGAAACTTGGGTACGTGCACTTAATGCCTGTTCGATGTCTACCATCGTTGGTGCACTCATATTCAAGCCATAGAAGTGTCCTAACTCTTGCAGAAAAGCTAAATAAGTGCCATACAAGTGAAAGATAGCCGTCTCGCAATGCGCTTGATAAAGCTGCTTATCAGTACTATCTCCAGCTGCTTGACAGGCTAAACGACAAAAATATAGCTTTTGATTGGTACGATCTGCTTGATATTTGGCAACACGAGTTTTACCTGCCATGAGTCTACTATCCTTATAAAGGTCATTAAAACTTTGGAAAACTACCGTCTATTATCCAGTTTACTATTTTCCATCACAGATTTCTTACAAAATACATAGTAATTTTTAGAGACAAAAAAGCCAGCAACTTGGCTGGCTTCTCAGTTTATCTAAGCTGTAATAGAGAACTACTGTTAATAAAAATATTGATAAAAACGCTATTAATATTAACAATAACTCTATTAGTTATCTTGATTAAGCTCTTGAGCAAAGGCTTCATCAAAGCTAGCAAAGTCTTTACTATCGCTACCACCGATGCTCATATCAAACGCCGTATTATCGAAAGAGGCATTCAAGTCTTTATCTTGTAGTTTTTTCTCAGCTTTGTCTTTACGTGCTTTATGATAAGCAAGACCAGTACCCGCTGGAATCAAGCGACCAACAACCACGTTCTCTTTGAGACCGCGTAGCTCATCAATCTTACCAGTTACCGCAGCCGCTGTTAATACACGTGTGGTTTCTTGGAAAGATGCTGCTGAAATAAAGCTTTCAGTAGCCAAACTTGCTTTAGTAATACCTAGCAACTGACGCTCAAACTTCACTGGGAACTTATCTTCTGCTTCGAGTTTAGCATTCAATGCTCTGATATCAACGTATTCAACCTGATCACCTTTAAAGTGATTAGAGTCACCAGCATCAGTAACTTCAACTTTACGCAGCATCTGACGAATAATAACTTCGATGTGCTTATCGTTGATTTTTACACCCTGCAAGCGGTAAACATCTTGAACTTCGTTTACGATATAGTCAGCAAGAGCAGTCTGACCTTTTAGACGCAAGATATCATGTGGATTCTGTGGACCATCAGCGATCACTTCACCACGAGCTACTGTCTCATTTTCAAAAACGTTGATTTGACGCCATTTCGGGATTAGCTCTTCATGGATCTCACCGTCTTCATTAGTAATAATAAAGCGGTTTTTACCTTTAGTCTCTTTACCAAAGCTCACTACACCAGTCATCTCTGCCATGATGGCATGATCTTTCGGGCGACGGGCTTCAAATAAGTCAGCAACACGTGGCAGACCACCGGTAATATCTTTAGTACCTGAAGAGGCTTGTGGTACACGGCCTAAGATTGAGCCAGCAGCCACTTCTTCACCATCACCAACACGAATGATAGTTTCAGCAGGTAAGAAGTAAACCACTTCTTTACCTTCATTAGTATTCAAGATAATAGCCGGACGTAAATCTTTGGCTGAGCTTGAACGATCACGGGTAGCAAGAATCTCAAACGAGCTCATACCAGTAGCGTCATCAACTTTTACAGTAGCTGTCAGACCATCGGTAATATCACTAAAGCGTGCTTTACCCGCAAACTCAGTAATAATAGGATGCGTGTGCGGATCCCATTTAGCGATAGTTTGACCACCTTCAACATGATCTTCGCTCTTCACAAGTACGCTTGAACCGTAAGGCACTTTATAGCGCTCACGCTCACGACCTAACTCATCGGTCAAGGCAATTTCAGCTGAACGAGATACGATAACTAAGTGACCATCAATGTGCTCAACAGTTTTCATATTCTCGAAATGAACCTGACCGCCATTACGGACAGAGATGCTGTTATCTACAGAAGCTGAGCTTGCCGCTCCACCTACGTGGAACGTACGCATGGTTAACTGAGTACCAGGCTCACCGATAGACTGAGCGGCCATTACACCAACTGACTCACCGATGTTAACTTTATGACCACGGGCAAGGTCACGACCATAACACTGCGCACAAACACCATGAGCTACATCACAAGTAATAACTGAACGAACCCAGATATCATCGATAGCGTTGTCATCAAGCACATCAACCCAATGCTCATCAATCAAAGTCCCTACTGGGATTAAGATTTTATCAGCATCATCATTATAAGTAACATCACGTGAAGTTACTCGACCTAATACTAGATCACCAAGCTTCTCAATGATTTCGCCACCTTGGATATGCGGAGTCATTAGCAAGCCAACTTCAGTACCACAATCATCGCTAGTGATAACCAAATCTTGTGCTACGTCGACTAAACGACGAGTCAAGTAACCTGAGTTAGCAGTTTTCAAGGCAGTATCAGCTAGACCTTTACGCGCTCCGTGAGTTGATATGAAGTACTGAAGTACAGTCAAACCTTCACGGAAGTTAGCTTTAATCGGCGTCTCGATAATAGAGCCATCCGGTTTAGCCATCAAACCACGCATACCTGCCAACTGACGAATCTGTGCCGCACTACCACGAGCACCAGAATCTGACATGATAAAGATAGAGTTAAAAGACTTCTGCTCTTCTTCTTCACCTTGGGCGTTGATTACTTTATCTGTTGCCAAGTTGTCCATCATTGCTTTGGCGACTTTATCATTGGTACGTGACCAAATATCGACTACTTTGTTATAGCGTTCACCTGCTGTCACAAAACCTTGCTCGAACTGATCTTCAATTTCACGTACTTCGGCTTCTGCTACACCAATAATTTGTTTTTTACTTGGTGGAATGACCATATCATCTAAGCAAATCGATACGCCAGATAAAGTGGCTTGTGCAAAACCAAGGTACATCAATTGGTCAGCGAACATAACGCTGTCTTTGACACCCAAGTTACGATAGCAAGAGTTAATCAATCTTGAGATATTCTTTTTAGTCATCTCTTGATTACATTCTTCAAACGCCATGCCCGTAGGCATAATGTTCCAGATTAATAAACGACCTGCTACGGTTTCTTTTAGGCTAGTTTTTTCAGTACGAGTGCCATCTTCTGCGATAGTAGTTTCAGTTACTCGAACTTTGATCTTAGCGTTAACATGTAAATCGTTAGAGCCAATAGCACGTAGCGCTTCATTAACAGTAGCGAAGATCATGCCTTCGCCTTTAACGTTCACTGACGAGCGACTGATGTAATATAAACCCAATACCACATCTTGTGATGGTACGATGATCGGATCACCGTTAGCAGGTGATAAGATGTTGTTGGTAGACATCATCAAGGCACGTGATTCAAGCTGTGCTTCTAGGGTCAATGGCACGTGAACTGCCATTTGGTCACCATCAAAGTCAGCGTTGAACGCGGTACAAACCAGTGGATGCAACTGAATGGCTTTACCTTCAATCAATACTGGCTCAAACGCTTGCAGACCCAATCTGTGTAGGGTTGGTGCACGGTTAAGTAGCACTGGATGCTCACGAATAACCATCGCTAGCATATCCCACACTTGTGGCTCTTCACGCTCAACCATCTTTTTAGCAGCTTTGATCGTCGTCGCTAAACCGTGTGACAATAGTTTGTTATAAGTAAAAGGCTTGAAAAGTTCAAGAGCCATTTTCTTAGGTAGACCACACTGATGTAGACGTAGTGTTGGACCTACTACAATTACTGAACGGCCAGAATAATCGACACGTTTACCTAGTAAGTTTTGACGGAAACGACCTTGCTTACCTTTAATCATATCCGCTAAAGATTTCAATGGACGCTTGTTACTACCAGTGATAGCACGACCGCGACGACCGTTATCTAATAACGCATCGACTGACTCTTGTAGCATACGTTTTTCGTTACGTACGATAATGTCAGGGGCGCTAAGCTCAAGCAAACGCTTAAGACGGTTGTTACGGTTGATAACGCGGCGATATAAATCGTTAAGATCTGAAGTCGCAAAACGACCGCCTTCTAGCGGTACTAGAGGACGCAAATCTGGTGGTAGTACTGGCAAGATGGTCATTACCATCCATTCAGGCTTATTATGAGAATCACGGAAGGCTTCTAATAACTTCAGACGCTTAGACATCTTTTTAAGCTTAGTCTCAGAACCCGTCTGTGGAATCGCTTCACGTAACTCATCAATTTCGATATCTAAATCGATATCTTTTAACAAGTCTTGAATCGCTTCTGCACCCATCTTAGCAACGAACTCATCACCAAACTCTTCTAGAGCTTTATAGTAGTCTTCGTCGTCTAAAAGCTGATACTTCTCTAAGCTAGTCAGACCAGGCTCAGTTACAATGTAGCTTTCAAAATATAAAACGCGCTCGATATCACGTAGAGTCATATCTAGCAATAGACCGATGCGGCTTGGTAATGACTTTAAGAACCAAATATGCGCAACTGGGCTAGCAAGGTCAATATGACCCATGCGATCACGACGCACTTTAGCAGTAGTGACTTCTACGCCACATTTTTCACAGATAACGCCTTGGAACTTACGACGTTTGTACTTACCACAAAGACATTCAAAATCTTTTACTGGACCAAAAATCTTGGCACAAAATAGACCATCACGCTCAGGCTTAAAGGTACGATAGTTAATAGTTTCAGGTTTTTTAACTTCACCATGTGACCATGACTTAATAACGTCAGGCGAGGCTAAGGTAATTTGGATACTGTCAAACTCATGGTTACCATTGCTGGTAGGGCTCTGCATGATATCGAGTAAATCTTTCAAGTTGCTTCTCCGTTATCTTTATAATCATCTGCTAGCGTTGTCACCCTAATTACAGTGGCACTGCTAGTTAAGATGAATGAAGGCAATGAATAGGGTTGAGATAAATGCCTAAAAGCAGCAGCAATAAGCGTACTGCTTTTAGTTAACTACCTAAATGATCAATTATGAAATCATATTTAGTTAGTGAGTTTGTTTTAGCTCAATATTAATACCCAAAGATTTTATTTCTTTGGTCAGTACGTTAAACGATTCAGGCATACCTGGATCCATGTACTGCTCACCATCAACGATGTTTTTATACATACGCGTACGGCCTTCAACGTCATCCGACTTCACGGTTAGCATTTCTTGCAAGGTGTAAGTGGCGCCATAAGCTTCTAGAGCCCAAACTTCCATCTCACCGAAACGCTGACCACCGAACTGAGCTTTACCACCTAGCGGCTGTTGCGTCACTAGTGAGTATGAACCCGTTGAACGCGCATGCATCTTGTCGTCAACCAAATGGTTAAGTTTGAGCATATACATGTAGCCAACCGTTACTTTACGATCGAATTTTTGACCAGTACGACCATCATATAACGTTTGCTGACCATCACGTGCCATACCTGCAAGCTCAAGCAAGTCTTTGACTTGATGCTCATGCGCCCCATCAAATACTGCTGTACCCATAGGGACACCGGCACGCAAGTTATCTGATAGCGCCATGATGTCATCATCACTTAAGCTATCAAGATCGACTTGTTCGCCACCAACTTTGTTATAGATTTGGTCTAAGAAATCACGCAAATCTTTTATCGCTGCTTGGGCTTTAAGCATACCATCTATTTTTTCGCCCAAACCTTTAGCAGCCATACCTAAATGGGTCTCTAGTACCTGGCCGATGTTCATACGCGAAGGTACGCCTAGCGGATTTAGTACGATGTCAACAGTGTTGCCATGCTCATCATAAGGCATGTCTTCAACTGGCATAATACGTGATACCACACCTTTGTTACCATGACGACCAGCCATCTTATCACCAGGCTGAATACGACGCTTAACCGCAAGATATACTTTAACGATTTTTTGTACACCATGCGCCAAATCATCACCAGCAGTCAATTTGCGTTTTTTCTCAGCAAATTTACTATCGATATCTTTTTGCTTATCGACTAAGTATTCTGCAATTTGAGTCAAACGCTCAGAGATATCTTCTTCGACTGGCTGGATATCAAGCAAAGTCTCAAGATTCATATCTTTCATATCAACTGCAGCCATAACAGTACCGGCTTTTAGACCTGAACCACCACTGACTTTTTGACCGTTAAGCAAGTTGCTGATACGACCACGAGCCGCTTCTTCAAAGATGCGTAACTCTTCTTTTAAATCTTTACGATAGCTGTCTAACTGTGACTTCTCAATAGCACGCGCACGCGCATCTTTTTCAACGCCATCACGAGTAAAGACTTGTACGTCGATAACCGTGCCTTTGCTTGATGTAGGTACTCGTAAAGAAGTATCTTTTACATCAGCCGCTTTTTCACCAAAGATTGCCCGTAGTAGTTTCTCTTCTGGGGTCAGTTGGGTCTCACCTTTTGGCGTGACTTTACCCACTAAGATATCACCAGCATCTACTTCAGCACCGATATAAACGATACCTGCTTCATCAAGACTAGATAAAGCCGCTTCACCAACGTTTGGAATATCACCAGTGATCTCTTCAGTACCTAACTTGGTATCACGAGCCACACAAGTCAATTCTTGGATATGAATAGTAGTAAAGCGATCTTCTTTCACTACTTTTTCAGATAGCAAGATTGAATCTTCGAAGTTGTAACCATTCCAAGGCATAAAGGCAATGCGAATGTTCTGACCTAACGCTAGCTCACCAAGATCGGTTGATGGACCATCGGCTAAAATATCGCCTACAGCAATAGCATCACCTTGGTTAACAATGATACGTTGGTTGATACAAGTGTTTTGGTTAGAACGAGTGTATTTAACTAAGTTATAGATATCAATACCAGCTTCACCAGCAATCATCTCATCTTCGTTAACTCGTACTACCACACGAGAAGCGTCAACATCTTCAATGACACCACCACGCTTAGCGATCACACAAACACCAGAATCACGAGCAACGTGACGCTCCATGCCCGTACCTACTAACGGCTTATCAGCACGTAGTGTAGGAACCGCCTGACGCTGCATGTTCGAGCCCATCAAGGCACGGTTAGCATCATCATGCTCTAGGAACGGAATCAAACCTGCTGCTACTGATACTACCTGACTTGGTGACACATCCATATGCGTCACTTTTTCTGGTGGCATACGTACGAATTCACCATAGCTACGCACACTGACCATCTCATCGCTAAGCGCACCATCAGCAGTTACTGGGGAGTCGGCCTGTGCAATTACGGTACCTACTTCTTCAATAGCTGATAAATACTCAATAACGTCAGTTACTTTACCATCGACTACTTGGCGATAAGGCGTCTCTAGGAAACCAAAGCTGTTAGTTTTAGCAAAAGTAGCTAGTGAGTTGATCAAACCAATGTTTGGACCTTCAGGAGTCTCAATCGGACATACACGACCATAATGAGTATCATGAACGTCACGTACTTCAAAGCCTGCACGCTCACGAGTCAAACCACCGGGTCCTAGTGCGGATACCCGACGTTTATGGGTAACTTCCGACAAGGGGTTGTTCTGATCCATAAACTGTGACAACTGACTTGAACCAAAGAATTCTTTGACTGCAGCAGCAACAGGTTTTGAGTTAATCAAATCTTGTGGCGATAAGTTGTCTGATTCCGCTGAGCTCAAACGCTCTTTGACTGCACGCTCAACACGTACTAGACCAACACGGAATTGGTTTTCTGCCATTTCGCCTACTGAACGAATACGACGGTTACCTAAGTGATCGATATCATCGACTTCGCCGCGACCATTACGAATCTCAATCAGCTCTTTTAGAACATTGACGATGTCGGCATTGGTCAATACACTGCGCTCACGCTGAATATCAGGATCGTCAGTATTATCGAACTCAAGGCCTAAACGACGGTTGAACTTCATACGGCCAACGTTTGATAAGTCATAACGATCAGCGTTAAAGAACATGCTGTCGAATAGTTTCTCAGCAGTTTCAACTGTTGGTGGCTCACCTGGACGCATAACTTTATAAATTTCAATCAACGCTTCTTCACGGCTAGAAGTACTATCAGCACGTAGCGTATCGGCAATATAACTACCTTGATCGATATCGTTAGTGAACAAGATGCTAATTTGTTTGATAGCATCACTAGCTTCAAACGAGTTAATTTTGACTAATAGTTCATGATCAATAGGAGTGTTAGCTTTAGCAATAACTTCACCGTTAACGATGATGTCTTCAGCTAGAATACGCTCATACAAGTATTCATCAGGTACCGCAATCTTAGTCATACCCGCTTCTTCAAGCTGACGGATACGACGAGCATTGATACGTTTGCCTTGCTCAACGATCACTTCGCCTTCTGCTGATACGATATCGAACTGAGCCATTTCACCACGTAAACGATCAGCTACTAGGTCGATTTCGAACTGCTCTTCACCTTTATATACAGCTACTTTTTGGAAAAATAGATCCAATATCTCATTAGTACTAAGACCTAAAGCGCGTAGAATAATAGATGCAAGCAGCTTACGGCGACGGTCAATACGAGCAAAAACTAAGTCTTTAGCATCAAACTCGAAATCTAACCATGAACCACGGTAAGGAATGATACGAGCGTTATAAAGTACTTTACCACTAGAATGTGACTTACCTTTATCATGATCAAAGAACACCCCTGGTGAGCGATGTAGCTGAGACACGATAACTCGTTCAGTACCATTAATAATAAAGGTACCGTTATTGGTCATCAGTGGGATTTCACCCATATAGACGCTTTGCTCACGGATATCTTTTACCGCAGCTTTGCTATCTTTATCTTTGCTGTCTTTGTCTTTGATAATCAGACGAATCTTAACTCGCATAGGTGCTGCAAAAGTTGATCCGCGCAATATACACTCACGCTCATCAAACTCAGGCGTGCCTAAGTAATACTCAACAAATTGTAACTCAGCATTACCAGAGTGACTCTCAATTGGGAAAATAGAGGAATACGCAGCTTGTAAACCAGTATTCTCACGAGCCTTAGGCTTTTTGTGCTCTTGCAAAAAGTGCTCATAAGAATCAACTTGAATAGACAATAGATAGGGAATGTCCATCACAGTTGGCAATTCAGCAAAGCTTTTGCGAATACGCTTTTTTTCAGTATAAGAATATGCCATCGGGAGTCCTTACAGTAACGTGGAAACAAATTGAAAGCGTGACCAGCAAGCATAAATAGTATGCATAGTTGGCAACGTAAACGATAATAAAGTCGTACTCACTAGTATTTAACTAGCCTTTCTTAAATACTTTTAAAACGGTTATAAAATAGTGCTTAAATTCAAACTCAATGCGTTATTAGTATGGTCGCTAATATCTACCGTCTACGAGCACTGTTGGCAAGCTTATGAACTGACAGTAAAATCATGCTAAACTACATAATATATAGTAGGTAAAAACAATTACAAAAGGGCTATGAGACAAACATCAATTGAAATTGGAACAAAATTTACCATTATTGGGAAAGCATGCAGACACAGAAAAATGCCAAACATCAAACGACGTTTAGCCTATATTAATTTATTACTCATAACTACTGTGGTTGCTTGCATGTATAACGTGTGTCCTTTTGATGGGTATCCACCGCTTGTGATACGACTATTGGCAGACACAAAAGGTCAAGCTAGTAATTATAATAAAAAAAAGCCAGCAATGCAAGGCATCACCAGCTTTTTTTGTAAAACTTTAGATTTAGAGCTTAGCTGAACTTATTTTAGTTCAACAGTAGCGCCAACTTCTTCAAGTTTCTTTTTCAATTCTTCAGCTTCAGCTTTGTTAGCGCCTTCTTTGATTGGTGCTGGAGCACTTTCAACCAAATCTTTCGCTTCTTTTAGGCCAAGGCCAGTCGCTTCGCGAACAGCTTTGATAACGCCAACTTTCTTCTCGCCGAAGCTAGTAAGAATAACGTCAAATTCGCTTTGCTCTTCAGCAGTAGCAGCAGGACCAGCAGCAGCAGGTGCAGCAGCGGCAACAGCAGCAGTTACGCCGAATTTTTCTTCCATAGCGCTGATTAATTCAACGATATCCATTACTGACATTTCAGCAATTGCGTTTAACACATCATCTTTAGATAGTGCCATGAGAACTCTCCGTTATCTGATAAAATTAATTGATTCTAGTAGCGTTTAAACTGCTTGTCCAAAGTTTAATGAATGAACAATCAATGCAGCAAACGATAATAAATTTACGTTAAAACAAGCAATTAAGCAGCTTCTTTTGCGTCTTTGATTGCTGCTACAGTGCGAACAAGCTTACTAGGAACAGCGTTCATAGTTTGAACTAGCTTGGTCACAGGTGCATTCATAGTAGCCATCAAGATAGAGAGTGCTTCGTCACGAGTTGGTAGTTTCGATACGCGCTCTAGCTCTTCTGGACCATAAACCACACCGCCGACTGATACTAATTTGGTCTCTAAAGCATTGTTATCTTTGCTGAAGTCAAAAATGACTCTAGCAGCAGATCCCAAATCTTCCATAGAGAAAGCCAAAAGTAATGGACCAGTCATACTGTCTGACATGCACTCAAACTTAGTGCCTTCAAAAGCGCGTTTTGCTAGGGTGTTTTTCACAACCTTCAAAACTACACCTTTATCACGGGCTTGTTCGCGCAGCTTAGTAAGCTTTGCAACACCAATACCATGATACTCGGCAGCTACTGCTGAGTAAGCATTAGCAGCAACTTCAGACACTTCAGCCACAACTTGTTGTTTTTGCTCTAGCGTTAATGCCATAAGTTAACTCCTTAATCTTACCAATCAACTATCAAGATAAAAATTAAAGACCTAAGTCTTCAATAAATTAAGCTATCAGCGTTGATTGACTTGATACGACACGTTACTCATAAACTTTCGTTTTAAGTAACGCCTGATTACGGCACCGTTATCAGAATGACGTCGAATGATAAACTAACGCTACTAAGTTAATAGTAATGCTACCCTATCGTCTCTAGTCTTAAACTGGGTGGGTCACCGTCTGCGTAGGACAATTAAGATTTTCATCTGTCATCGATTAACAAGACCAACTCGTTGCTATTTATAAGAATAACTAGTAGCTGATAACAACTACTGTCTTCTATCAAAAATACCTTAGAACTGCTCTCTACCTACGGTCTTAGACAGCGTAGCAAAAAACTACGCTGACCTAATTTTTAAAATTTGATTGGATTACTGTTTAAGCCTAATAGCTAAATAGTAAAAATATTTTTCTCAAAGCATTTGCTTATCAAAACTAGCTTATTTGGCCATACGATAAGGAACAGGATCAATAGTTAGACCTGGACCCATAGTGCTAGACAAAGTGATCTTCTTAATGAAAATCCCCTTTGAAGTAGCAGGCTTAGCGCGTTTTAGATCCGCTATTAATGCTTGAGCATTTTGCATAACTTGTTCAGCAGTAAAGCCAACTTGACCGATAGTCGCATGGATAATACCACCTTTGTCAACACGATACTGTGCTTGACCAGCTTTAGCATTAGTCACAGCTTCTGCAACGTTTGGCGTTACTGTACCGACTTTAGGGTTAGGCATTAGACCACGTGGACCTAAGATTGTACCCAACTGACCAACGACACGCATAGCATCTGGAGCAGCAATAACTACATCAAAATCCATGTTACCGGCTTTGATTTGATCTGCTAAATCTTCCATACCTACGATGTCTGCACCAGCTTCTTTAGCAGCTTCAGCAGCAGCACCCTGTGCGAACACAGCAACGCGCTTAGTTTTACCAGTACCCGCAGGTAGGTTAGTAGCACCACGAACAACTTGATCAGATTTACGTGGGTCAACACCCAAGTTAACAGCAATATCAACAGACTCTTTGAATTTTAGCGCTGGCAAATCATTTAGGATTTGTACCGCTTCTTCAATAGTGTACTGCTTATCATTATCGATACGGCTATTGATTTCTTTTTGACGTTTGGTTAGCTTAGACATTATACACCCTCCACGGTAATACCCATCGAACGGGCAGTACCAGCAACAGTACGAACAGCAGCATCAAGATCAGCAGCGGTTAAATCTGCATCTTTAGTTTTGACGATTTCTTCTAACTGAGCACGAGTCACTTTACCGACTTTAGCAGTGTTTGGCGTACCTGAACCTTTAGCGACACCAGCAGCTTTGCGTAATAAGTACGCAGCTGGTGGTGACTTCATGATAAAGGTAAAAGACTTATCACTATAAACAGTGATTTCAGTTGGAATCGGCAAACCTGGCTCTTGGTTTGAAGTCGCAGCGTTAAATTCTTTACAGAACGCCATGATGTTCACGCCTTTTTGACCCAAAGCTGGACCAATCGGTGGTGAAGGATTCGCTTTACCTGCTGGGACTTGTAGTTTGATGTAACCATCAATCTTCTTAGCCATGATTTTCTCCTAAATGGGTAATAGCGCCAGTTAAATACTTTATATACTTAAGAGACTGAGTCTCAAAGAACTTTAGTAGTTAACAACAGCTCCCCGGTTGATGAATACTGAATTAATTAATAATTACTGCATTAATAATAGTTATTTAGTCTAGCTTTTCAACTTTGCTAAACTCAAGTTCAACCTGTGTAGGTCGATTAAATACGTTTACGGTTAATTGTAGCTTGGACTTTTCATAATCGACTTTTTCCACCATACCTTTAAAGTCGGTGAAAGGACCATCAATAACCAATAACTCTTCGCCTGGCTCAAATAGAGTCTTAGGACGTGGATTGGTTTCAGCTTGATTAAGACGGTTTAAGATGCGGTCAGCTTCTACTTGAGTAATGGGTGCTGGCGTTTCAGCAGTACCACCGATGAAACCCATAATACGAGGACATTCATTAACGATGTGCCAAGTGCTGTCGTTCATTTCCATTTGAATTAATACATAGCCTGGAAAGAATTTACGCTCACTTTTACGCTTTTTGCCGTCTTTCATTTCGACGACTTCTTCAGTAGGTACTAACACATCACCAAAAGAATCAGCGAAGTCACTACGATTAATACGATCAGTTAATGAACGTTGTACTTGTTTTTCATATCCTGAAAACGCTTGGACAATATACCAACGCATATCACGCTCCTGATCTTTATAACTAAGTCGTTATAAATAAAATTGGGGTTAAAAAAGAGTAATACCTCTAATATTAACCAATAAATAGACCGACGAACCAGTTAAAAAAGTTATCTAACAACCAAACAAAAAACCCAGCAATCGCGATCACGACAATGGTTTGCCATGTGTATTGAAAGGTTTCGTCTTTGCTTGGCCAAGTTACTCGGCGTAATTCAACTGCAGCATCGCTCAATAAGGTTTTAAAAGCAGTACCTTGATGGGTCATCGCCAAACAAAATAATGCAAATACTGCTAATACAACAATGATACCAATACGGACCCAAAGGTCGTTGGCTGGCTGCCATACACCGGGTAAATATTGATTGGCAAAAGTTGCACTAATTAAAGCAACAATGGCTAATAGCCACAATACTATATCTTTTGCTGAGCTTTTCTTTGCCACTTCAACGGCAGAAGTATTTGTCGCTGAGATGTGGTTTCCTTTAGACAGCATGCCGCCAGTAACCGCATTGGCATTAGATAACTTTGAATCGAGGTTATCTTGGTCATTGCTCATAAAGGACTCACTTTGGAGTTGCTAGACTACAACAAAGATAGGATAAAAAAAGATGGCAGGCGATGTAGGACTCGAACCTACAACCCTCGGTTTTGGAGACCGATGCTCTACCAATTGAGCCAATCGCCTAGGGGTGTTAAGGCTGATTATTATACATGGCTTTATATATAATGCAAGTTTTAACAGTATATTTTTTTAGTGAAGAGGGTTTGTCTTATATGTTATGGCATGGAATAGATTATAAATATGACAATATAATAGATGGTGACCAATCAAATAGTATAAAGTCACATAGCTAATAAATCATTGCTAAAATCACTATAAAATAAGATTATAACCACACGAATGGATTCTATTGAGGATAAAAGATGAAAATAGTTGTATTAATAGCTGCGCTGCTTATATTGACAGGCTGTATGAGCCTGAAGAATACTAAAGACTTACCCGCTGAGCTACTTTATCAGCCACCAGTATTGGGTCAGACGGCAACGATAATGGGTAGCTCAGAGCCTGGCTACATGAGCCTAGTCGGTGATCGTATTGCTTATATTATGGAGATTAATGGGAAGCGTGTACCGAAAGAACGTAAAGAAGACTATAGCGCAACATGGGATACGATATATCCGATTGCTACAGGTGAGCATACGATGACGATTAGCTATCGAATAGGTGGACATTATGCTGTCCCTTCTAAGATAATCTTTGATGCTGAAGCAAATAGAAATTACCAATTAAACTTCGTCACGGATATTGGTACGGAGTGGTTTAGTAAAAATAGCTATGTTGACTTTTGGGTGATGGATAAGGCAACGCAGCAGCCTGTATCGGATGTGATAAGATCACAACTACCTGCTGCGCCAAGGGTTATTTCTTATCCTATTATTATCAATAATTAATTAAAAATATCAGCATCAGTGTTTAAGTCTATTTGATAAAAATTTTCATTACTTAAAACGTAGTTAGATATAAGGCTTTTAACAAAAAGATTTGGATGATTTAAATCTAAAGACTTTATTTAAAAATGTTAGAACTAGACATTTCAATTATGTCTTCTTTATCGATCCAAATACCTTTTCGACACCTCAATTTTCCTATTTTTAATTTGATGAATTCGTCAAATTTTAGTCCTGTATTAATAGCATAGTCACTATCATAACTATCAGTATAGAACCAGACGAATAATTCAGGGTCTTTAGTCAAAATAAAATAATGGTCAACCTCATTTTCCCAATATAAATTAAATGGTTTTAGATTTAATTGGTCATTAGTAATTCTTCCATCGTCAAACATGTCTTTTCGAAACTCTGGATACATTTTTAAATATGCTAGATTTTCTTCAATATTACTACCACCATGATAATGATTAAAGTGATCTTGAGTGAATAAACCTCCAGAACATTTTCCGAAGGTCAAAAGCCATTGTCTAAATGCTCCATTAATATCCATATCTAATGCTTCAGCATAAATATCTATTTGATATTCTGTAAACCCTTCAATGTATTCAGGATATAATTCCCAGCATATATTTGGGCTTATAGCATCTATGAATTGTTGTATATATGGACTCATTTATTAAAGCTCCTCAATTTTATGGATTACGTACAAGCGTAGATCCTTGATATATTGTAATATTTAAATTCTTGTTGTTACTAGATAGATCTCGTACAGCTGTACCTCAACCACCACACATACCCTGGTGCACGAGAATTTGTATTTTCAACTCCTAATTTTACGGTAACCCTCTGATTAGCATATGCGGTATTGATGTACTCAAAAATATTTTTTCCAGCATGGTTGGCAGTACCAGCTAGGTTCTGCGGAATATCCTTTATTATCTTATAATTTATACCATTCAATGTGATTGGGCTTTTAGGTGCATTAACGCCATGCCAAGCATTACCACTAACTGACATGACTCTTTCTACTTGTCCTGATGCTGTTTTTATTTCTGCAACAGAAATTGACACTGCTTTTGTGGCTGGGTTATATGAGGCTTTGAACCAACTAGATGGCATTCCGCTTCTAAATTTTGCAGGATCAAGTATACTAGGTACTTTAGATAAGGGGGCTGAAACTACCTTGCCACTTTGTGCATATAAAGAAATTAATGGGGCTGTAAACCTTGATGGAACTGTTACAACACCTGAACCAATCATCCAACCAAAATCATCTAAACCAGCGACAAAAAAAGCACCTGAATCTTTCATGATTTTAGCTGCTGACAATTTAGCGATATGCGCAACTTCAATCAAATCAACAGAAGAACCTGCAAAATTTATACTATCAGTAACCAACTTAGACGTAACAAAGGCTAGACAATTTCTATCAGTCTTACAAATTGCAATTGCAGGCTGATATTCTGAATAAGCAAAATCTTCCCAACCTTGTATAGCTTCGCTTGATTTTAAACCAGCTCTATCGTAAGAAGTCTGTTTCCATTTATTTAATGCAGAGCTACATTGTGCAGCATTCGTTGATTTCAAGCATTGATTCTCAAAGTCACGAGCCACTTTTACAAAATCACCTGGATGCAAAGCATTGTTTTCAACTGCTAAACTAGCACTACTAGCTGCTGTATTGAGATCAACATTAGTTAATAACGCCACAGAACCTGCGAGTAGCTTGGCAGCGTTGAGGATATCTGATTCTTGTTTGGGTGTTAATGGACTTCCATCAACTAAATAATCGCCAAGCATTTCACCAACCATAGCGCCAAGTGCTCCAGCATCGCAGCTTTGTTGTTTGGCACTAGCAGCTACACAACCAACACTAGCAGCTACTAATTTATGAGCAAGATTGCGAACAAATTCATCAGTGTCAATAGGTTTTACTAGATTGGTAAATGCACTGGCTGCAAACACATCAACTAAAGAACTAAGTAAACTATTTTTCAGTGCCTCTTCGAAACTTACACCATTGATAGTAGCATCAGCAACGGCTTGAGTAAGACTAGTGCTGACCCCATTTGCTAGCTTTTGACCAAAGCTATCAGTAACACTACTTCCTAAACCTAATCTAGCTCCTACACCAGCTGTCAATGCTGCTGTTGCCATACTACGTATAGTAGCGCTACTAGCCAAATCTTTTAACGTCTTACTAATACCACCCTTATTATTAATGAGTGTAATAACCGCTTGCGTCTGTAGCGCAATACCAGCAGCATTAGTCGCTACCATAGATGCGGTGAGACCTGAACCTGCTGGACCTGCTGCAATAGTAATAGCAATAGCTATCAAAGCTGCAGCCCCTGGCGTCAGTCCTTCTTGCGTATAGTCCCAATTCTTCTGAATCAGATCCACTTGTACCCAGTTGATCTCATTATTCTTGTCTAGAGTCGCGAGATACTCGTAGCCGGGCTGCTTAGATAGCTCAAGTGCTATCTTACCTAGCTCTGCTGGACTCTTTTCGATAGCCGCTTTAGCTTTTGCGTTGGCATCAACAGTAACCTCAACAGGGACAGCTACTACCACGCCATTAGGTGAGGTAATCGTTGGTACTTGATTGAATTTAGGTAGCGCGGCAGTAGTAACGACACTGCCTTGATCGACCGTCTTCATCCACAACGTGCTTTCTCTATCTTGAGTGTACGTGGTGGTGATTTGATTGGTGATAGGTAATCTAAGGAGGGCTATGCTAGATGACTAGACGCAACGCCATATTTGAACAGGCGGTCAGCTATCAAATGGCGGGACACTATACTAAACCGACTAAGATTAGCTTTAACGCTGAAGCCAATAAAAACTATCAATTAGACTTCGTTACTGATATCGGTACGTCATGGTTCAGTGGAGACAGCTACGCTAATATTTGGATTAAGGATAAAGCAACAGGAAAAGCTGTGATGTAGGTGGTACGAACCGCGCCACCGCCTGCGCTAAGGGTCATTTCTTTTTTGATTATCATTAATAATTAGCAGTTCTTAGAATCGAATTTGCCACGTATTAGAAGTTGTTTTAGTATTAACCAATGCATATGATGACTATTCCTGATGCCATTTTTTCATATAGTTGACTGCCATAGCATTTATCGACTGCCAATCCGCAAGGTTTTTTCCAGAAAACTCAAGCAAGATATTATTGTTATAAATAGGATGTAAGTATTCCATCTGACAAACACTATTCTGATCTTTGTTAGTTGCCATTAAACATCGTATAGTAGTCGGCGAATTAGGATAGATATTACCTATGTAGGTTATTATTGAGTCATCATTGTTGTCAATATAAGCTTTTAACCTAAATTTATCTTGTGCCGTATTTTTACGATTTGTTTTTTTTACGATATTTACTCTTGTAGACATATCGTTGCCTTCAATACCAGAGTTTTGAGCTGTCCAATGAAACTTCACAATATTTGCATCATATTGTAAAACGTTTGGATCTTTGTCTTCATTTGTCATACCGAGACCACTTGGCCAAAAAAAATAACTAAGACCCATATTCGTGTCAAAGCTTGCATAACTTCCAGTATCTGGTCTAGTGATATGATTTAGCGGAATTACGTATTTGTCATCATTTATATTCACTATAATTTGAGCACCAGGGTCATATATGTTTGGCTTAGCGCAGCTAGTTAATATCAATAAACTACCTAATAGTAAAAATTCATTCTTCATTTTATTTTCCTTCGGAAGCAAAAATTGTCTTATCCATTTGCACATCTGCAATATGAAAAGCTGTAGTCTAGCTATTTATTAAATACTGCAAGCTTCACCTAATCAATCAAATTATTCATTGTTAATACCTGAAACATCACTAACCTTTTACTTCCTATCACCCAAAAAAAAGCCACCCTCAATAAAGAGAGTGGCTTTTTAGCTAACGACCAACAGATCGCTCTGCTAGCGTTAGTTATAGCTTAGGATTGTGGCTTATGCGTGAACAGTAGCAACAACACCAGCGCCTACAGTACGGCCGCCTTCACGAATAGCGAAGCGAAGACCTTTGTCCATAGCGATTGGGTGGATAAGCTCTACGCCCATCTCAACGTTATCACCAGGCATAACCATTTCAGTACCGTCTTGTAATTGGATTGCGCCAGTTACGTCAGTAGTACGGAAGTAGAACTGTGGACGATAGCCGTTTAGGAATGGTGTATGACGACCACCCTCTTCTTTTGACAATACATAGACTTCAGCGTCAAACTTAGTGTGAGGAGTGATAGAACCTGGCTTAGCTAGTACTTGGCCACGTTGCACGTCTTCACGCTTAGTACCACGTAGTAGGACACCACAGTTTTCGCCAGCACGACCTTCGTCAAGCAGTTTACGGAACATCTCAACACCAGTACAAGTAGTTTTTTGAGTGTCACGGATACCAACGATTTCGATCTCGTCGCCAACTTTAACGATACCAGACTCAACACGACCAGTTACAACAGTACCACGGCCAGAGATTGAGAAAACGTCTTCGATAGGCATTAGGAAAGGCTTATCGATTTCACGCTCAGGCTCAGGGATATAAGTGTCTAGGATACCTAGCAATTCTACGATAGCAGGCTGACCGTATTTTTCTTGTGAGCCTTTTAGCGCTTCAGTAGCTGAACCATGAACGATTGGCGTGTCATCACCTGGGAAATCATAGTCGCTAAGTAATTCACGAACTTCCATTTCTACTAGTTCTAACAATTCTTCGTCATCAACAACATCACATTTGTTCATGAATACTACGATGTATGGAACACCAACCTGACGTGAAAGCAAGATATGCTCACGAGTCTGTGGCATAGGACCATCAGTAGCTGATACTACAAGAATAGCACCATCCATCTGTGCCGCACCAGTGATCATGTTTTTAACATAATCGGCGTGACCTGGGCAATCAACGTGAGCGTAATGACGAGCTTCAGTGTCATACTCTACGTGACTTGTGTTAATCGTAATACCACGTGCTTTTTCTTCTGGAGCTGAGTCAATAGACGCGTAGTCTTTGGCTTCGCCACCTGAAGTGATAGCCGCAACAGTTGCAATAGCAGCCGTTAATGTAGTTTTGCCGTGATCAACGTGTCCAATAGTACCGACGTTGACGTGTGGCTTTTTGCGTTCAAACTTGGCCTTTGCCATGAGTATTTCCTCTTTTATTGGGGTTCAGTGCTTAACGGATGTTTGTACATGAGTTAAGACGATACTGACCACATTAAGATAAATGTTAAAAATTTGCACATACGATGTGCAGATATTATAAGAAAATTACAGCCAATAACAAGTCTTTTAACGGATTATTGCGGTAATTAAGGCGGGCAATCTAGAGATTAACTCTATACTGCCCTATTTAACTGGTGTTTCTTAACTACTTATTACTTACTCGTCATCATCTTTAGAGTTGAACTTAGCGATGATTTCAGCAGAAACTGACTTAGGAATTTCAGCGTACTTTTGGAATTCCATAGAATAAGTAGCACGGCCTTGTGACATTGAGCGCATTTGCGTCGCATAACCAAACATTTCTGCTAATGGTACTTCTGCGCGGATCTGCTTAGTGCCACCAGGTAGATCTTCCATGCCTTGAACCATACCACGACGACGGTTTAAATCGCCCATGATATCGCCCATGTAATCTTCAGGAGTTTCTACTTCAACTTTCATTACTGGCTCAAGAAGCGTAGGGTTCGCCGCTAAGAAACCTTTTCTGAAAGCGATAGAACCAGCCATCTTAAATGATAGCTCATCCGAATCGACGTCATGGTAAGAACCGTCATACAAAGTAGCTTTTACGCCAACGATTGGGTAGCCAGCAAGTACGCCGTTTTTCATGCGCTCTTGAATACCTTTGTCGACCGCACCATGGAATTCTTTTGGTACAGTACCACCAACCACTTCTTCAGCGAATTCATAAAGAACATCGCCCGCTGGATCCATAGGCTCAAGACGTAACCAGACATGACCAAATTTACCACGACCACCAGTCTGACGAACGAATTTGCCTTCTTGTTCAACAGTGTCACGAATCGTTTCACGATAAGCAACCTGTGGCGCACCAATGTTAGCTTCAACATTGAATTCGCGTTTCATACGATCTACTAAGATCTCAAGATGTAGCTCACCCATACCACTGATGATAGTCTGACCAGACTCTTCGTCAGTATGAACACGGAACGATGGATCTTCTTTCGCCAAACGACCTAGAGCAATTGACATTCTTTCTTGGTCAGCTTTAGTCTTAGGTTCAACCGCTAGGCTGATAACTGGATCTGGAAATTCCATACGCTCTAGGGTGATAACATTGCTTTCATCACATAGAGTATCACCAGTAGTCACATCTTTCATGCCTACTAAGGCTGCGATATCACCAGTACGAATTTCTGCAAGCTCTTCTTGAGCATTTGCCATCATCTGTACGATACGGCCAACGCGCTCACGCTTCATTTTAACTGGGTTATAAACGCTGCCACCTTGCTTGATAACGCCTGAATAAACACGAACGAAGGTTAAGTTACCAACGAACTTGTCGTTCATGATTTTGAACGCTAAAGCTGAGAAAGGTGCGTCATCTGATGCTTCACGGAAACCTTCAGACTCATCTTTGTCATCAAGAATACCTTTGATAGCAGGTACGTCCATTGGTGCTGGTAGATACTGAATAACTGCATCCAACATCTTTTGAACACCTTTGTTTTTAAAGGCAGTACCACAAAGCAATGGAATGATTTCGTTATCAATAGTCAATTGACGAATAGCAGCGTTGATTTGCTCTACAGACAATTCACCATTTTCGAGGTATTCATTCATCAACTCTTCATTAGCTTCAGCAGCATTTTCTACTAAGTATTCACGATACTCTTCTGCTTTTTCTTGAAGTTCTGCTGGAATTTCACGCTCTTCGTATTCCATACCTTGCGACGCTTCGTCCCAATAGATGGCTTTCATGGTAACTAAGTCAACAACACCTTCGAAATCGTCTTCTTTACCAATTGGAATAACCAAAGGTACTGCTTTGCCGCCTAGACGGGTTTTAATCTGTTCTACAACACGGTAGAAATCCGCACCAACGCGATCCATTTTGTTAATGAATGCTAAGCGTGGAACTTTGTATTTGTTTGCTTGACGCCATACTGTTTCAGACTGTGGCTGTACACCACCCACAGCACAATAAACCATACACGCGCCATCAAGAACACGCATAGAACGTTCAACTTCAATCGTGAAGTCAACGTGGCCTGGGGTGTCAATGATGTTGATGCGATGCTCAGGGAACTGTTTAGCCATACCTGACCAAAAGCAAGTAGTCGCAGCAGAAGTAATAGTAATACCGCGCTCTTGTTCTTGCTCCATCCAGTCCATAGTGGCTGCGCCATCATGCACTTCACCAAGTTTGTGGCTGACACCGGTATAGAACAAAACACGCTCAGTAGTAGTGGTTTTACCAGCATCGATGTGCGCTGAGATACCAATATTGCGATAGCGCTTTAGGGGAGTTATACGAGCCATAGTGTTTTCCTAGTGGAAGTCGTTTGCATAAACATTATAAATGTATGATGTATCTCTACTTTATATCCTACAAAAGCGGCATCTGCAACAGCAGTTGGCTTTAGCGTTCTACTATTAATGAGCCTAATACGGACAATAAAAAGCAAAGGTTAAGAATATAAAGTTATAGAATTTATAACCGGACAGTGAAACAAGGGTCGTAATACTGTCGGGATAGATAGCTGCCAGCGCTAATAAATATCTAACTGGCTATAGTAACAGCCTAGCTAGCATCAAAAATATTGGCAGTAATCGGTAGAGTAAATAAACAATAACGTGGCTAATTGATTATTCAGTTAGCCACGCTTAGCAATTAGATGATCATTAACTATTACTGTTAAACACAGATAATTATTGACTGCAAAAAATGCTTATATCTCTAAGCTAGCTTAGAAACGATAATGTGAGAATGCTTTGTTAGCATCTGCCATGCGGTGAACTTCGTCACGCTTTTTCATAGCATTGCCTTTGCCTTCTGATGCATCACTCAATTCGCCTGCTAAACGCAATGCCATAGATTTTTCAGAACGCTTTGCAGCAGCTTCAGCTAACCAACGCATAGCCAAGGCAGTACGACGGGATGGGCGTACTTCCATTGGTACTTGATAGGTTGCACCACCGACACGGCGAGCTTTTACTTCAACCATAGGGCGAACGTTTTCTAGCACTTCTTCAAAGAACGCTACTGGATCTTCGATGTTACGCTTTTGTGCTACTGTTTCTAGGGCACCGTAAACGATACGCTCAGCAGTAGATTTTTTACCATGGCTCATCACATGGTTGATGAATTTTGCGATGGTTTGGCTACCAAACTTAGGATCCGGTAGGATCTCACGGGTAGCTACGACGCGACGTCTTGGCATAATAAATTTCCTTGTCTTCAGGAGTGTCTGACATTCACAATCTCACACCAGCTATTAACTTATGGAGCGTAGTAGTGAGTTGTCAGTCAGCCTTACTGCATGGTGGTATGTGGTATAAGCTCAGCATATGAGTCTTGAAACAACACCAATCCCATGCACAGTTAATGGGTAGTACGAATGAAACTAAGCGCATACTAGTATCAGTATTATGCTTTAGGCTTCTTCGCACCATATTTAGAACGACCTTGTCTACGGTCTTTAACACCAGCACAATCTAATGCACCGCGAACAGTGTGATAACGTACACCTGGTAGATCTTTTACACGACCACCACGAATAAGAACAACACTGTGCTCTTGTAAGTTATGACCTTCGCCGCCGATGTAGCTTGCAACTTCATAGCCTGAAGTCAAACGTACACGACATACTTTACGCATGGCTGAGTTAGGTTTTTTAGGCGTGGTAGTATATACACGAGTACATACACCGCGACGCTGTGGGCACGCTTGCAACGCAGGAACTTTTGACTTTTCCTTGATGGTTTTGCGACCCTTACGAATTAATTGGTTAGTTGTTGCCATAAGGCATCCGTCTCCCGTTGGGTGTAAAACAAAAAAATGGGTCAATCCACCTTTTCCTACACATAATACGTGAAGTTGAGGGGTACCCATTTTTAGGACAATGTATTATAAAGATTTGTGACTACTATTTCAACTATTTATCATTATTTGTACTTTACAACATCCGAAAGATGTGTATAAAGTTCATTTGAGCTGGTAAATCGATACAGTGACTGCTTTGAGCTCCTAGTAAATGGCGGTAATGTTTTGTTTTTCAAGGGTTAATCCCCATCATTACCACCACTTATAGTTATAGTCTCAACTACTAAATAACACTATTAGTTAGCGTTACTTCGAGTTGCTGCTACTTTTTTGCTTCTGCAGGCTGTGGTTTGCTGTTACTTTTAGCAGTATCTACATCCGCTTTGTCGTCCTTTTTAGATTTATCAGCACTGTCAGCATTAGTTTCACTTTTTTTAACACTAGCCTTATCAGTACTTTCTTTATCAGTGCTGTCTTTTTTGCTGTTATCCACTTTCGCACTTTGTTTATCAGTACTTTCTTTATCAGTGCTTTCTTTATCAGTGCTTTCTTTACTAGCAGCTTCCTGCGATTTGTCAGCAGCTTTTTCTTTATCAACTGACTGACTAGCGGTTTGCTCTGTCGTCTTCTGATCTTTGACTTCTGGCTTTTTATCTTCTGGCTTTTTATCTTCTTGGCTAGGTTCAGTACTTGCGTCTTTTTTCACTTCAGCTTCGCTAGCGCTATCGTCAGTGATGGCACGATTAGCGAGCTTAGCCTCTGGTGCAAAAGTTGCTTGCGCTACTCCGATAACCTCTTCAATCAGACGACTGTTATAACGCATACCGACGATGACCGCACTAGCTGGTAACAAGCGACGGATCCATGATAAATTAATCTGATCCAAATCTATCCCAACTTGACTAGCGATGCTGTCTACTTGCTCGGCATAGAAGTTGACGTTCTTATTCTTTAAACCTAAGTTTTTCAGCTCGCTGTGCAGACCACTAGTTTGTGCATTTTGTAATAAGCCTTTACCGACTCCGATCCCAGCTAACAATGCTTGCTTCTCTTGCATTTTGCTTAAATCAGCATTCGCTAGTAATTCATAGGCCATTTTAACCCCTTGCTTACCAGTCAAGGGCTTGTCATAGACCGCCGCTAACTGATAAACCGTACGCAGTGATACTAATAGCAGCCATAAGGTATCCGCTAATAGTCCTGGCAAACCAGCTAAACCCGTCAAGCCGCCTAGAGTTGCCAGCGCTCGGTTTTGATTAGCGATATCAGTAGCTAGTGCATAACGTTGCTCATCATCAAAGCTTGAAATATCAGCGAAACGATGCTCGTTTGGTAAATCAATTTGACTCCAAGTAGAGGCTAATTTGGCTACTTGCGAAAATGCGCCATCAACAGTTGATTGGAATAAGCTGTTGGGGACGACTTTTTTGGCATACTTACCATAAGTCGCAAAGCGAGTTCCTAGTAACTGTTGTGTGGCTTTTAGGGTTTGCTCACGAAATAGATCTTGTTGATAATCTTCATCCCCTAAATTCACAGCTTTATATTGGCGTGGCTTACCAGTCTTGGCGTTAGCACTATCGATAAGAGAGCCTACACGCTCAAGATTATTACGAGTAAAATGACCTACTGTACTGATACCTTTAGAAAGTACGCTACGCTTTGCCATTGTTATGTCCTTAAGTTAGTAATATGTATAAAAGTTAGAAGTATTATAATCAGTGCATTATTCGAAGCTTAAAAATTCGCAGCTTCAAGTTCAGTGTTCAAAAATTCGCTGCTAAAAACTTTACATCCTTGCATGTTAACAATAAACGCTAACAAGCTTCGCTGATAATTAACAAGTTTTATCGATAATTTATAGTGGTATCTTAGCCAAGTTTTGAACAAGATGTCAGTGTCAACAATGTTATTACAGTCATAAAGTTTGTATCTAAAGGTATAACTTATTTACAGATAATAGCCCTGATTTCACTATTATTAATAAAGAATAGTTCGGATCAGTAGCTGGCCTAGTTTTTTGCTTATTTTTTTGCTTAGCTACCGTCTTAGTTTTGTACTTAGCCACGCTAATTTAGAGAGTGACATATTTTCTAAAATTAATTTACCGTTGAGCAAAGATTTTATAGGTTTGATCAGCTATCATAGCTGCAATTAAGGTATGCTTGTACACTGAATAAATATTTTGCAATAAAATTAAATGGACGTAACAGTCATTGCTTATTATAAACTAGATTTTAAATAAGCATTTAACATCATAAGGAATAGAGTATGCGTAGAGTGGTTATCACAGGAGCAGGGATTGTTTCTTGTATCGGACATGATTTAGCAACCGTTACCTCTGCCCTACAGCAAGGGCAATCGGGTATTGTATTCAATGAGTCTTATGCTGAGCATGGCTTTAAATCACAAGTAAGCGGTAGTGTTGATAAAGCAGAGCTGGATACTGCAGGCATTGATCGTAAGCTGAAACGCTTTTTTAGTGATGCTAGTCTTTATGCCTATGTTTGTGCTTTGGATGCAATCAAACAGTCTGGACTGTCATTAGAAACTATCAATAGCAACCCTCGTGTTGGGGTAGTCGCTGGTTCAGGGGGCGCTTCCACAGAAGGCGTAGTTATCGCTGTCGATGCTATGCGTGAAAAAGGCTTACGTGGTGTCGGAGCAATGGCCGTCCCTAAAACTATGAGCAGCTCGGTATCAGCAGCGCTTGCAACAGGTCTAAAAATTCATGGCCCCTCCTACTCGATCTCTTCTGCTTGTGCTACGTCCACTCATTGCATAGGCCATGCTGCTGAATTGATTCAGTTGGGCAAAGCCGATGTAGTCCTCGCTGGTGGTAGTGAAGCTGAGCATTGGACGCAGTCATGCATGTTTGATGCTATGGGCGCGATGAGCACTCAATACAATGATAGTCCTAAGCAGTCCTCACGCGCTTATGATAAAGACCGCGACGGCTTTATTATTGCCGCTGGTGGCGCTATGGTAGTAGTCGAGAGCTTAGAGCATGCCCAAGCTCGGGGCGCTAATATTTTAGCGGAAATTGTTGGCTATGGTGCGACCTCTGATGGCGCTGAAATGGTTGCTCCAAGCGGTGAAGGCGCCGTACGTTGCATGCAGCAAGCCTTAGATCAAGCAGGCCTAGATACAGTCGATTACATCAATAGCCACGGTACTAGTACGCCCTTAGGAGACATCACTGAACTTAAGGCTATCGCTAAAGTATTTGGCGCGGCAGGCAATGACTCTGTTCCCCCTATCAGCTCGACTAAGTCTATGACTGGTCACAGTTTAGGTGCGGTTGGCGCTCAAGAGCTGATATACTGTCTATTGATGCTAAAAGAAGGCTTTATAGCGCCTTGTATCAATATCGAAAATTTAGATCCAGCTACTGAAGGTTTCGACATTGTCACTGAAAAACGTGATGCCAAACTTGAAACGCTGATGAGTAATAGCTTTGGCTTTGGTGGTACTAACGCCACTCTAATTATCAAAAAATTTGATGCCTAATAAATGACTACACTTGCTAGTGCTAATGAATCTGCTACAAAAACGCCATCGATTGTAAATCGATGGCGTTTTGCTGGCTTGTCAGCAGCAGAAATTTTACCGCCATTACAGCAGCATCTGACCGCCATAGATGCCGATGCTCAGTGGCAACTGGTTTGGCTAAATAATGACGGCCATCCAATCATTGGTTTGCGACCTAAAGTCAGTTGGTCAGTGTATTTCGATACTGAGCAAAACCCTTCTACCCTACCGCAAGACGATAAAGACAAAACCCAGCGCTATAAAGTACTAACCACCTGCCGTGATGAGCAGACCCTTGCTACTGACTATATGAGTTATGCCGACTGGCAACAGGTGCTGATTGCTTACAGCAGCGCTCATAACAGCAATGAGAACGAGAACAGCAGTGACCATCATAACAGCAGTGATAACTACAATAAAAACTATCAGCCCAACCACCTTTTAAGCGATCCTATTAGTCAGCTTACTGCTAAACCTAGCTATCAGCATGGATTGATTGGCTTTATCGGTTATGATATCGCTGCCGCCGAGCTGAGCCCAGCGCTAGCTAGCCAACAGCCCTCACAGCCTTGTGCTGTGCTTGGACATTATGATATTTATTTGACTCCTATTAGCCAAAGTATCAATAACGCTACTGATGTCTACCTTGATAAAAGTACTAGTGGCTGGCAGCTAAATTTTCGGCCTGCAACTTCTATTATTGATAAACCAGCAACTGACTTAGTGTTAAACACTATTATCGATGCGTTACAGCATTTAGATAATCAGCTGACTACAATGGAATCTGCTAATCAAACAGCACCGCAAAATACTGCAAAACTTAGCCCATTACTCTTAACAGCGAAGTGGCATAAAAGTGACTATCAAACTGCCTTTGCGCAGACTCAGCGTTATCTGCAGCAAGGTGACTGTTATCAGATTAATCTGACCCAAGTTTGGCAAGGTAGCTTTGTGACCACTGCGACTGTTGTAACCCCCTCTCCTGCTTTAGCAAATGCTACTGTGTTGCAGAACTCTGATACTTCAGCAAACTCTACTAAACCAGCTAAAAAAAACAACTCACTTTTAGATTATTTACCAGCTTTACAACGCAATACGCAAGCGCCATTTGCCGGTTATCTAGCGCTTAGTAATAGCGCCAGTGCTGCCATAGATAATAATGATTTTGAGTTATTAAGCTGCTCACCGGAGCTGTTTTTTACCTTTATAAAAGACTCGCAAACCCAGCAAAATTATATTCTTACTAAGCCTATTAAAGGTACAGCACCTCGTGGCGCTACTACCGAACAAGATATGTTACTAAAGCAGCAGTTAATCGATAGTGATAAAGATCGCAGCGAAAACGTGATGATCGTCGATTTGTTACGTAATGACTTAGGCAAATACGCTAAGACTGGGAGCGTAAAAGTGCCGCAATTATTCGCTATAGAAAGTTTTAGTAATGTCCATCACATGGTCAGTACCATTAGTGCTGAGCTTAAACAGGATGCCCATCCCTTAGCAGTATTGTTTGGTAGCCTGCCAGCAGGATCTATTACAGGCACGCCAAAGAAGCGCGCGGTGGAGATTATTGCCGAATTAGAAGTGGACGCTCGAGGGGCTTATTGTGGCACTATGGGTTATATGAACTTCGATGGTAGTGGCCAGTGGAATGTACTGATACGTACTTTGCAAGCGAGTCAAATAGCAACTGGGGAAAAACAAGTCAGCTTGTGGGCGGGTGGTGGTATTACTGTCGCCTCAGACTACGCTGCTGAGTATCAAGAATGTCTCGATAAAGTGGGTAACTTGCTAGCTGTTTTAGCAGATAAATAAACTAGGTTAAAAAACCTACTACTGCTAAATAATTTCAGCGCGCCCTAGTATTCGGCTTATAAAACAAAAGTTATAAACGGCATCTTAGGCTCTAATTATCATCTAATAATAAGCCAATCTCACCTTCGTGATAAACCTCAATACCTAATGCCTGTAAATGCTGGACGGTGATGCCATCGCCTTGGCACAATTGACTAGTAAAGCTGCCATCATAAATCAAACCACGACCGCAAGATGGGCTTTTTGACTTTAGTAAAGCCCGGGTGACTTGCTGCTGTTGGGCTATGATACTAGCTTGCTCGGCACCCTTAATAAAAGCGGCACTCACTGACTGTCCAGCACAATCGACTACTTCTATACCACCACCGCGCTGTTGAATCTCAGCAGCTGGACGCGGCGTTGCTAGGCCCCCTAGTATTTCTGGACAAATAGCAATAACGGTAAACTTACTACGCAGCTGGGTTAATAGCTCATTATCAGCCAGCTGCGCATGACCACCATCGTAGCGTACGCGCTGACCTAGTAGGCAAGCACTAACTAGCAAAGCTTCTTTAGCGTTATTAGCAACCATGCCTGACTACTCGCTAATATCGACAGAATCAACAGCTTGCATAGCTCTCAATGCGGCAATCAAACGCTCATGCTGTGCTTGAGTGCCGACAGTAATACGCAAATACTCTTCGATACGTGGCTTATCAAAATGACGGACGATAATGCCTTGCTCACGTAGCTTGCTAGCTACTTCACTAGCATGACCTTGCTTAGGACGCGCAAAGACGAAATTCGCTTGTGATGGCAGCACTTGATAACCAAGCTCAGTTAGCTCAGCGGTCAACGACTCGCGCAAGTTAATAACAGTTTGGCAGGTTTGCTCAAAGTAGTCACTGTCTAACACACTGGCTCTTGCACCGGCTTGTGCTAACTTATCTAGCGGATAACTGTTAAAGCTGTTTTTCATTCGGGTTAAGGCTTCGATCAGCGATAAATTGCCAAAAGCCATACCGACTCGCAGACCGGCAAGCGAACGCGACTTCGAAAAAGTCTGAGTCACTAGCAAGTTATCAAACTCATTGATAAGGGTTATGGCTGAGACCGCAGTGTTATCATCAGTAGCGGCAAAATCAATATAAGCTTCATCGATAACTATTACCGCATTAGGATGTTCACTGACAAGCTTACGAATATCAGCAAGCGCTAATAATATTCCGGTTGGAGCATTAGGATTGGCAAAGATAATACCGCTGCAAGGCTGACGATAACTATCAGGGTCAACGCTAAAGTCTGCTGCTAAAGCAATCTTTACCAGCTCAACAGCAAAAGTCTGCGCATAAACAGGATAAAAGCTATAGCTAATGTCAGGGGTTAGTACCGGACGCTCCTTCATAAAGAAACTGGCAAACACTAACGCTAGCACTTCATCTGAACCATTACCGACGAATACTTGATTACTATCTAGCTGATACCACTCGGCCAATGCCTGACGCAAGTCATCAGACTCAGGCGCTGGGTATAGACGCAGCTCATCCGCTTGATCAGCCAACACTTGGCTAATCGCCGCAGCTACTGTTGGTGAAGGTGGGAATGGATTCTCATTAGTATTTAATTTGCACAGATTATCATGCTGTGGCTGCTCACCAGGCACGTAAGGTGACAAATTACGGGCTTTCGCTGACCAAAGTCTATCATCGATTCTCAATTCACTCATAAATCATCCTATTATTTGCGCTATTGATTAAAGTCCTATAAACCCTGAAAATACCAGGCCTTCATTGACATCTTCTACCACCCATCAGATTTTATAGAAGGGTGGTTAGGTCTGGGGCTTTGTCTCTGTTTTTAGCTATGCAGTTGGCCATTCATACTTTGAGCCACCTTTATTGAGAGCGATAGCGAGCGGAACGCGCATGCGCCTCTAAGTCTTCATTCTGCGCTAGAATATCCGCAATTTTGGCTAAAGGTTTGCTACCAGACTCAGTGCAATAGATGATTGAGGATTTTTTCTGAAAATCATAAACCCCAAGTGGTGAGGAAAATCTGGCAGTGCCCGAAGTTGGTAACACGTGATTAGGACCTGCACAGTAGTCTCCGATAGCCTCAGGAGTGTGTCGACCCATAAAGATAGCACCAGCATGACGAACATCAGCAAGCAGCTCATCAGGCTCATCTACCGATAGCTCTAAATGCTCAGGTGCGACACGATTAATTAACGCCATACCTTCACTGCGGTCTTTAACTAAAATTAATGCCCCACGATTCTGTAGTGAATCACGAGCGATATCAGCTTTAGGTAACTCAGCTAATGCTTTTTCGATCTCTAGAGCCACTTCAGCCAACTGTTCGGCACTAGTAGTGACAAAAATAGCTTGGGCAATACGATCATGCTCAGCTTGCGATAACAGATCCATCGCTAACCAATCCGCACGATCGCCACTTTCACCTTCGGCATAGACTAATACTTCAGAAGGGCCCGCTATCATATCGATACCTACTTGGCCAAAGACAGCTCGTTTAGCTGCTGCTACGTATTTATTACCTGGCCCAGTGACTTTATCTACGGCTGGAATAGTGTCTGTACCATAAGCTAAAGCGGCAACCGCTTGTGCGCCACCAATAGTGAACACTCTATCCACTTTGGACAAATACGCAGCAGCTAATACTAAGGGATTGAGTACCCCTGCTGGCGCTGGCACTACCATTATTATTTCTTTAACTCCAGCTACTTTAGCAGGAATAGCGTTCATCAATACTGAAGAGGGATAAGAGGCTAAACCTCCTGGTACATAAATACCTACTCGATCCAGGGGCGTGACTTTTTGACCTAAACGGTTACCTAGCTCGTCCTCATAATGCCAGCTCTCTTGCACTTGGCGCTCATGGAAACTCTGTACTCGCGATGCGGCAGTAGTCAATGCCTGTTTTACATCCTCATCAAGCTCTGCAAATGCGTGCGCCAAAGACTCTTGGCTCAACTCCAGCTCAGCCATCGAGGTTGCTGGATGCTCATCAAACTGCTGGGTCAATGCCAATACGGCTTTATCCCCATCCTGACGAACTCTATTAATGATATCGTCGACCGTTTTTAACAGCTCAGCATCATTGACGGTTTCGAAGGCTAATAGAGCAGACAATTGCTGCTCAAAATCATTATCTTGGGTACTCAGTTGACGCATAACGCAATCCTATGTTAAAACCAAAATTCATAAAGCTATCAAAGCCGTCAAATTAAAAAAAGCTAGAGAGCTGACCCTTACTGGGCTCTATATTCGCTAGGGACAGACGCAACAAAACCAGTCTATCATGCTATATTAATTTATAGCTATAAACTGGTTTGAAATTTTGTATAGCCGTGATTCATATCATCAATCATAACTTCTAGCTCATGCCACTAAACCAATAATGGCTTTGAGCCTGCACTTAAGCAACTGTAGCGATACTAGCTTTAAAGCTCTCAAGGATAGGCTCAAGCAAAGCAAATTTACGCTTGTAACTGACTTGGTTGACGATTAAACGCGAAGAAACATCACAGATATGATCGAGCGGCTCTAAGCCATTAGCAATTAACGTATTACCTGTATCGACCACATCGACGATTAAATCACCCAATCCTACTAGCGGCGCTAGTTCCATTGAGCCATAAAGCTTAATCACATCCACTTGCTGACCTTGACTGGCAAAATAAGCACGGGCCACATTGACATATTTAGTAGCGATACGTAGGCGACGCTGCGGCAATACTGCGCCTTTGATACCTGCGGTCATCAATTTGCATTGAGCAATTTTTAGGTCTAGCAGCTCATAGACGTGATTGGCGCCATGCTCAAGAAGTACATCCTTGCCTGCTACACCAAAATCAGCAGCAGCATGTTCTACATAAGTAGGCACGTCACTAGCCCGCAAGATTAATACTCGTACATTAGGATTAGTAGTCGGAAAGATAAGCTTACGTGAAGCAGAAGGATCCTCCAGTAACTCAATACCAGCGGCCTTTAATAAAGGCATAGTTTCTTCTAGAATACGGCCTTTAGATAGAGCCAAAGTCAAACCGTTGAATTCACTATCCACTTCATTTAGTAAAGCATCATCTTGCAAGCTTGCCGTTTGCTCAAAGTTGCTTTTATCAGTCTCAGTTTTATCAGTCATAAGGGCTGTTTGTCCATCTACGGTTATTACCTCTTGCCGACGCCATCTCATCAATTAGATGTTTAACTTCTATAGCACTGCAAAGAGGATATTTTTATAGCCAAGTACCAGTGTTTTGCCGATCACTAAGCATTTAAATAGCTAGGCGTTTAAACTATTAGGCATTTAACTAACAAAGCACTTAAATAGCCAAGCGCTTAACTAGAAGTAGCTTAGCTATTTAACGCGCCATTACGCTAATTATTATCAATCGTTAGAATTGATACGCTCGATAGTGACTCCTAAAGCGCGTAGTTTGTTTTCAACATCTTCGTAGCCACGATCGATATGATAAATACGGTCAATCAGACTCTCGCCTTCAGCAGCAGCGGCAGCCATTACTAGTGACATTGATGCCCGTAGATCAGTAGCCATTACTGGTGCTGCGGTAAAGTGTTCAACGCCTTTTACCACTGCCGTATGACCATCTACTTGAATAGAAGCCCCCAAACGATTCAGTTCAGGAACATGCATATAACGGTTTTCAAAGATATTCTCAATAAAAGTACTAGTGCCATCCGCTAAGCAAGAAATAGCCATCAGCTGCGCTTGCATATCAGTAGGAAAGCCTGGATGCGGTTGGGTACGGATATCGACGGCATGCGGACGTCCAGTCATCTGAGCGCGAATCCAGTCATCACCTGTAGTGATCGTCGCACCCATCGACTCAAATTTTTCTAATACTGGAATCAATAACAAAGAAGAAGTCTTTTTGGTAATTACATCGCCGCGAGTCATCAATGCGCCGGCCAAATATGAGCCAGTCTCGATACGATCAGGTACTACAGAATACTCACAACCATGTAGACGCTCAACGCCTTCAATAGTCATAGTTGCTGTGCCTATGCCGCTGATTTTAGCACCCATAGCTACGAGCATATTGGCCAAATCAACGACTTCTGGTTCAAGAGCACAATTGCCTAATACTGTAGTGCCTTTGGCCAATGCTGCTGCCATGATGACGTTTTCAGTACCACCAACCGTCACCATATCAAAAGAGAAGTTACAGCCAATAAGCTTGCCACCTTTAGGAGCTTGCGCTTTTACATAACCGTTCTCTACGCTAATCTCAGCACCCATAGCTTCAAAGGCCTTGAGATGCTGATCTACAGGGCGTGAACCAATGGCACAGCCACCAGGTAGTGACACTTCGGCTTCACCAAAACGAGCTAATAATGGCCCTAGCACTAAGATAGAGGCCCGCATAGTCTTGACTAAGTCATAAGGCGCATAAAAATTATCGATATTTTTAGTGTCGCAAGTAACCGTAGACTCTTGCTTTTCGATGTCGATGCCCATGCCACCAATCAATTTAATAAGAGTACGCACATCTTGTAACGACGGCACGTTATGCAAAGTCGTTGGGGTTTCAGCCAATATCATAGCGGCAAGTAAGGGTAATGCGGCGTTTTTGGCGCCTGAAATATTGACTTCGCCTGCGATACGACTGCTGCCGGTGATTAAAAACTGATCCATAGGGGTGACAACCTGATTAAAATGATAAGGAATGATATAAGTAAAATAGTAATGTAGCGGCGAGGTGTTTAGTTTTGCTGTTGAACTTCCCACTCGCTAGGGGTCAAGGCTTGAATGTTTAGTGCGTGAATATCACCACTGGCAATCTTATCGTTTACTAAGGCATAGACCGCTTGTTGGCGTTGTACTGAGCGTTTACCCTCGAAGCTAGCATCGACTACGCGTACATCGAACTTAGTACCTTGATTAGCCGCTTCAATAAAAGCGTCTGGATAATGCTGCTGTAAAAATGCGATTAAATCGTCAGCGTTCATGCTCATAAAATATCCTGTCTGCAGCGGTGAAAGTTTATTTTTAACTCAAGTTAAAAAAACCGCTTAAAAATAGGGTGAACACTATAGTGAAAATATTAAAAATACTATAGTGAGAATATTAAAAAATATATTTAGAATGGCGACATTATAACAAGAGTTTGACTATCTTACAGCACTGTCTGTCGCCATCTACTTATGCAATCTCAGCGCAGCTTAGTTGAGCTCTTTGTCTAAATAAGTTAATACTTGCGCGCGCACATCATTGACCCAACGAAAAGGAGCAGCCATCGCGCCGATGCTAGTAGCATGACTGGCTCCTTTGATCACACCGGTTTCAACAGTTACCCCGTAGTCCTTAAGCGCTTTGGTCATTTTAATAGTATTAGTATCATAGACAATCTTATCTTTTTCCGCCGTAAGCAGTAGATAAGGAGGCTGCGAGCCTTTTATATGTCGATCAGGCATCACCTGATCTGGGGTAGCATCAGCAGCGAACGCACTAGTGCCACCATATTGACGGAAATCATAGCTATAAGGGCCAGCAATACCGACTACTGCCTTAATATCAGTAGCCCTAAGCCCATAAGGGGCCAAAAAATCTTCGTCAGATATTGCTGCTATGGCATTAAAAGCGCCCGCCGAGTGTCCAACTACCGCCAGACGCTTAGGATCAGCGTGGAACTTAGTAGCATTATCATGACTCCAAGCGATAGCTTTGGCAGTATCTTGCACAAAATCAGGGTAAACATGCTCCGGCGCTTTACGATAATTGATTACAGCCGTGACATAACCTGCCTGCGCAAAGCTTTGACCAACAAAGGCATAATCCTCTTTGTTACCGTTCTCCCATGAGCCGCCATGGACGAACACTACCATAGGATAGCTATCATTAATGGCATGCTGTGCCTGCATCGCTTTCGCTAATGGTTTTGGATAATAAATATCTAAGTTTTGCAGCTTAGACTCACCATAAGCGATATCTTTACTGACACCCACACCACCACTAGATGAGATACCATTGACGATACCTAATGCCGATAGCGCTTGTGCCTGCTGAGTGGCGATAGCTAACCCCCCTAAAGCTATGGCAGCACTCACCCCTATACTAGCCAGCTTGAGGACGCGTACTTTAGCAATAGGTATATCAGCATTATCACTATTCAATGACTCATTATTTGATAGTGCTGATGCTTGATCTGAATCCTTCATTATTAAGTATCCCTGTTGTATTGAGTGCTTAGTCGCTATTAATTCGACCAGTTAGGACTCTATTGCTCATTGTTTCTATCTGATTATTATCTTAGTCGTTAGTTTAATATTTGCCGTATTTTTACTGTTACATCTATTAGGGCTTATTGTGAAGAATAGCTAAACCTAGACCAAGGATAGAAACATTGTTATACAACCTATTAACGATTGTGAGCAAAGAAAAATAAAAAATAGCACTACTTAATACAACAGCGAATGACAGCCTATCAATAAGCTATGGATCCTTATACAAATCAATATAAGGGCTAGATGAGCCTTGCACAGCGCTACTGCTTCTAATAGCTGGAAGCGGAGCAACCACAGGAGCATTGTTTGGCAGCGCTGCGGCCTCAGCAGTCGGGTTCAAATTGCGCTCATACATGATATCTTCATCGCTGATCGATGCGCCATTATCATTGACTAAAGTAGTCAATAACACTAACTCCGTGACACCAGCAGTATCATTAGCCACATCGATTAACAGACTTTGCTGAGTGGGTGTCATTCGTCCCATCACATAAACCACACCATTATTAGTTACGGTTTTGATTTGAGAAGATTTTATCTTATCACTAGCGAATGCCTTGGCAGTCAGCTTAGAGCTAATATAACCATCTTGCACCGTAGCGCTGTAGCCGCGAGCCACGCCAACGCTAAGCTCATTATAAACGCGGCGCACATCTGGCATAGAGCTAATCACTTGCTCTACTTGGGCCTTGATTGTCTCACTAGGCACTTCACCACTGAGCAATACTTCACTATAAAAGCTATTAAAACTTATACGGCTGTTCTGTTGTAGGTTTTGATCTAAAGCATAAACATTGATCTTGGCCGTATGCTCAATACTACGATCAAGTAACCGCTGGGGAATAGTACGTTCGGTCACTGGCACCCCATAAGTACCTTGCGCACTACTGGTCAGATAATTAGTAGTACAGCCAGTACTGATTATAGCCGTTATGGCCATGACACCGATCATAGTTCGGTGTGACGAGATAAGGTTTTTGGACCGATGTATCCTTGTCATTATCTGCCTCATAAAATAGGGTGGTTAAAGTTGATTGTTGAGTGCTATTAAAGGTCTAATGCGGTTTTCATCTAAAATATGCGGTTTAACGTAACGCTACTTTACTTAATTTTCACTGCTGGCCGTTAGGTTTTTGGTAACGATACCTTATTGGTTACTGTCTGTCGGTGACGACTTCAAATAGGTGGCGACTTCAAAACAGCTCTATTAAAGCAGTTATCTGCCACATTACGGTTCATTATAAAGTAGTAAGCATTATAAATTGGCAATAACTTATGATAGGACGTTACCAAGCTTGAGCCACGAACGCACTTATCAACCAATTCGGCTGACAATTAGGCTGTTTTTGAGTACTTAGCCCTTTATCTATATCATAAACCACGACATCAAACCGACACTCATAGTCAGCGTAATGAGGATACTGTTGTAAAAAGTACTGAGCGGTTTTTATAACTTTGGCCTGTTTGCGTGCAGTAACGCTTAAGGCAGCATCACCAAAGTTTGAGCGTTGACGCTGTCTAACTTCGACAAACACTAACGTCGGTCTTTTTGGTCCTAGCTGTAACATCACTAAGTCCAGCTCCCCTACTTTTGGCTGCTGCCAATTCTTTGCTACTAGGGTTAGACCCTGCCGCTGTAAAAACTCACAAGCCAGCTGCTCATAATAGTTACCTTGCAGCTGCTTAGGTGAAGTGGCTAATAAAGGACGTTGAGCTTGATCCCTTGGCTTACTGTCTTTGGCAGTAAGCCTTTTATTAGTAATATTTTTAGCATTATTAGTTTTAACCGTCTTGTCTGTATGGCTACTTTTAGAGCTAGCTTTAGCTTTGTAGGTGCTTGTCCTATTATCGTTAGTCATATAAGGGGCTCACAACCGTATAAATAAACAGAAGTATAATTAGAGCCGATTTGTTAACTCACTAATAGTATTTATAACCGTTTAACAAACGCTCAATGCAGAATTATCATAGCACAACATGGTAAACTAACCTTTTTTTCTACTTAATATTTAGCTATTCTAAATAAAGCTTAAGAGGTTTTTATGTCTGCTCCCACCAAAATGCCAGCTCGTCTATATATTGTCGCCACGCCGATTGGCAACCTTGGCGATATGACAGCACGCGCGGTGGATACCCTCAAACAAGTGGCTATTATTGCTTGTGAAGATACCCGTACTTCTGGCCGACTGTTAGCGCATTTTGGTATAGACACTAAGTCTAATAAAGACTCTAATACAGACAACAGTGCCGACCAAACGCTCAGTCAGAACAATAGCAGTATCCCTGATAACCACTCATCAGACTCTTTAATGCCGCCAGATAATGGTGCAGCTAAAGAGGAAGCATCTAATAAAAAAGGTCATAATAAATTATGGGCCTACCACGAACATAATAGTGCGATTATAGTGGTCAACTAATTTAGGACACCTGATAAGAGGTTTTTGTTGAAGTAGCGTTTCTCTTTTTCTAGCGGTGTTAAATAGTCATTAAAACGGTGTGGTCTCACTGACTGATAATAGCCCCAAATA
>NZ_CAJHBR010000011.1 GCF_904846695.1 Psychrobacter urativorans | reverse complement strand
GATATCTTGTATTAAAATATATTTGTACATATTATTTATAATATATTAAAAATTGAGAAAAAAATCGATCTTACAATGTAGACAATTAATATTAAAAGACCTTATATCTATAAAAGTATTTAGATAATTTAATTACATTTTTAAATCCTAGAAAATTTACTACGATTCTAACTAAAACAATCCTTTTTTCATGGCTCATGCCTAAATATGACTTACTACAGTTAAGCAATGATACAACTTCTTTAGAAGTGAATTCTTCATGCTCACACATCTGTTTTATACAGCTTAAATAATAAAATGAGTAATATTCGTCGACATATTTTTTATTAAAATAATCTCTATCACAAAATAATTTATAATGATCATTTACCTGCTTTGCAATATCAATTAAATTTTTCTTTGAAGTTTTAAAAGTGATTGATCCTTCTCTATTTTGTCTATAGTAGTAGAGATTTATAGGATAGAAAACTATGCTATCTGTGTATCTTAGCAAATCACCACACCACTTAATATCCTCACTTAACAATCCCTTGGGAAATCTTAAAGATTTTTTAGATATTAACTCTTTTCTTACTATTTTATTACAAGCAGAAGCTAAGTACACTCTCTTCTTAAATATATCATCTAAATTATCAGTATTTTTCATTTTTTTTATTTTTTTTATTTCATGTACATTATATGTAGAGTCATCTTCTATACTAAATGGTGTTAAGTTGAATAATAGTATGTCTATATTTTCCTCATAAAGCACAGAGTAGATTTCTGAGAGTCCTTTTCCCTTTTTTTCTAAATGATCATCGCCATCTAGAAATATAATATACTTTCCTTGAGATAATTCTAATCCTTTATTTCTAGTTTCTGCTAACCCTTCATTTATTTTATCAATGACTTTAATCCTATTGTCTTTTAATTGATACTCTTTACATATCTTTAAAGATTCATCAGTTGAACCGTCGTTCACTAGTATAACCTCAAGACTATCAAAGTCTTGTGACAAAACACTTTGAATACACTCTGCTAAATAAACATCAATGTTATAAATAGGTATAATAATACTAAAAAATGGTTGGCTCATAATAAACTACTCATTTAACTAAGTCGATAGTGATTATATTAATTGTAGATAATTATAATTTTCATCCTAAAATCTTAAATAAGTATGATCATCAGAAATCTTTCCAAATTTTAAAATATTTATCTAAAACATATTCTTCACTATGAAACTTTTGTATGAAATTTTTTGCTCTTAAAAAATATTTTTTAATCTCAGAAGGGTTTAAAATTAAATACTCTAAGTCATTATAAATTTTAGTTTCATTTGGTACAGAATTTATACCTGGAGTATAGTCAAGATTATAGTAGTTTAACATTTCTCTTTCAAAACCGCTAAAAACAACTTTACCTTCTCTCATACCTAATAAACCATTAACACCACAATCTTGGCTATAACACTGATCTATAAATATATCTGCACTTTCGAAGACTTTGATGTATTCAGCATAAGGTACCCCACTTACAATATTGTACTCAATCTTATCTGGATATTTTTCTATCAATTTTTTAATAGCTTTGTCAAAAATGTCGTTACCCTTACGTAAATCCTTTCCTATTTGCCACCCATGAAATATTTTAACAGGATCGTTTAAGTGGATATTTGGCTGCGTATCATTATTCGTTTTAATAATTATCGGTACTATTTCTGTACAGTTTGGAAACTGCTTATAAGACGCATAATAATCATATAACCCAGGAATGACAGCATTGACATTTTTAACAATATATTTATTTAAGAAAGGATTTAGAAAACCATAGACATAAAGCAGGGATCCTGAATAATATCTAAGTGTTTTCAAACTAAGCCTGTCAAATATACTATAATCAAATCCTTTATCTAAACAAAATTTAACCCAGTAGAAGTCATCGCCTAACGCGCACAAAAATATCTTTTTATTATTTTTTTTCAAATATAGAAAAACTACAAGGTTGACGATAGAACCAAAATCTGTCAAGAAAATAGGATTTATTAATTGAACAATATCGTAGTTTTTCATATTCTTAATTGTCTTGAAGTGTTTTAATATCTGAATGACACCTTTAAACCCACTATAAGACAATACAACATAATACAAATTTAAAAACTTATTAGCTATTTTATTATCAACTTGTGTATGAACGTAGCTGATAAAAAAATCAGATTTAAATGATTTGTAGCCGTCACCATCACTAATTAAAGTTACTTCAAAACCTTGGTTTTTTAAAGCTTCACTTAAGTTACTATGAACTCCTGAATACTCCCCTAAAAGTAGTACTTTCATTTCTATACCTTTTATAATTTTTTGAATATGACCATCGCCATAAATGTCCAATACAAAGCATAATTCACTGAGTAAGCTATTGAAACTCCTTCGAAGCCAAATACACTTGTGAATGAATAAGTAAATACTACTAAAGTAGTAGCAAATATTATCTCCGTAATGATGTAAAGCTTAGTCATAGCTTTGCTTAACATAAGGTAGGCCAGTATCCAGCTACCAATCTTCAGTGAGTCACCAACCATCTGCCATAAAAAAAGCTCTCTCATCGGCAGAAATGAATCGGTAAACATTATAACAATGATCCAGTCTCTTAATAAGAACACTGCTAAGGCACCCACTAACGCTATAGGGAAGATGATTTTATAGCCTAAATATATCTCTTTTTTTATGTCTTTTATATTAGATAGCTCTGATAACCTAGGTAAATAATAAACACTCAATGTGGCTGTAACAAGCATAAGGTAGCCCCCACTTAAACGAATCATCGCTTCCCAGTAACCCGCATACTCCACGCCAAACTCATCGCTTAAATACAGGCGAATGATAATCTGCGACACAGGTATACAGATAGCGCTGGTTAGTGCCATTAATGCAAAACCTACAAATTTTTTAGCAATGGTTTTGTCTATCTTGCCAAATAGATAGGAAATTTTGAACCATTCAGCTTTATAACATAGTACTAGCGTAACCATAAAAGCTGTAGATTGATATATGGATAAAGCTACCAAGGCACCATATAGTCCAAACTTTACCGCTAAAATACCTGTTATAGCCAAAGAAAACAAACTACCAATAATATTAGCAATAACGAGTTTGAGTATTTCTTTCTTGCCATTTAATATAGCTAAGAACAAAGCATTAAAATTAAAAAACAATAAAAAGATTGCAAACCATACAAATATAGATTGATAGTCAACTGTCTGAAATATATACAAAGACAGTTGTCTTTTAAATAGTAGTATGAATAAAGCTATTACCACACTAAGTAGAACTACTATACTACCTGCCGTTTTCCAAATTGCTTTCTGTTTGGTCGTGTCTTCATAGTATTCAGCAGTGTACTTGATTACCGCTGTATTTATTGCTCCACCAGCGAAACTCGTTATGATTTGAATAAAGTTTTGAAACTGACCTATAACAGCATAGCCAGAAGGGCCAACATATACAGCTAGTATTTTATTAAGGATAAACATAGTAGCGGTCTTAATTAAGACCGCTATACCATTGAGCGCACTGGTTTTAAGTAGATTCATTTACAATTTAAACTCATTACAAAGTTGAATGACCTTTTTGACATCTTCAAGCAATAACGTAGGCCCTATTGGTAAACTCAATACATGTTTATGGATCAACTCAGAAATAGGATAACTTAAATCGTTCCATTCCTTATATGCTTGCTGCTTGTGCGGCGGTATCGGATAATGTATTAAGGTTTGTACACCGTTATCTGCTAAGTAGGCTTGTAGAGCGTCACGCTGCTCACAGCGAATAACAAACACATGCCAAACATGAGAGCTATCTTCATCTTCGTGGGTAGGTAAGATGATAGCTGGATTATTAATACCTTCCAGATAACTATTAGCTACTTTACGGCGGTGCATAATTTCAGTATCAAGATGGCTCAACTTTACGCTGAGCATGGCTGCTTGGATTTCATCTAACCTACTATTAACGCCCTGATATATATTTTTATACTTCTCATGAGAGCCATAATTGCGTAAGGCACGTAAGGTATCTGCAAGCTCGCTATCATTAGTAGTTATCGCTCCAGCATCTCCTACAGCACCTAAATTTTTACCAGGATAAAAGCTAAATCCTGAAGCATCGCCCCAGTTACCAGACTTTTTATTATCCATGCTAGCACCATGAGCTTGCGCAGAGTCTTCTAATACCAGTAAATTATGACGCTTAGCAATATCCATAATAGCTGGCATATCTGCCAATTGCCCATACAAGTGTACTGGTAATATTACCTTAGTTTTATCAGTAATCGCCTCTTCAATTTTATTAGGATCAATATTGAAACTATTCAAATCAGGCTCCACTAGCACAGGTTTTAAATTATTGGCAGTGATAGCTAAAATACTAGCAATATAGGTATTAGAAGGCACTATAACTTCATCACCCTCTTGAAGCTTATCCAATTCGATCCAAGCTCGTAAAGTCAATATTAAGGCATCCAACCCATTAGCAACACCAATAGCAAACTCAGTGCCGCAATACTCTGCGAAACTATGCTCGAATTGCGCAAGCTCAGCACCACCGATATACCAGCCCGAATCAATCACTCGAGTGCAGGCACTGACTAGCTCATCACGATATTGAGCATTAATTGCTTTAAGATCTAGAAATGGAATCATAAACTTATACCTATGGGATGAATATTTCAGCAGTACCAAGAATGCTTTCTTGGTCTCTAACAATAGCTACCGTTTTAAAAATTATACGTTTTTTATCTCTTAATACATCAGTTATTATAACTTTAAATGTGACCGATTCATTCAAGTAAATTGGCTTTAAAAACTTATTTTCCGACTTAAAATAAATACAGCCTGGTCCAGGTAATGTATTAGCAAATATGGTTGAGAAAATACTTGAAGCTAAAGCACCATGCACAATGCGCGCACCAAATATAGAATTCTGTGCATAATCAGAATCTAGATGAACCGGATTCACATCTCCAGATAATTCAGAGAAAATTTCTACATCGTTAGCACTAAAAGATCGTATAATCTCAGCACTCATTCCTATATCAAAATCTGAAATTAGTAGCATTTTTTATCCTAAGAACTTAGCATAGTGAACTTTATTTTTTTCATGCTGATTTTTTGGAAAAACATAGTATATGTTTGTTGCATCTTCAGAGACTTTTTCAGCCCCCATTTTAATATGAAAAGAATGTACTTTGTCATTACCTTTCATAACTTCGTAGTGACTTTGCTCAAATTTCAATATATTAAAGCCTGCTTCGTATACTAGTAAAGCACTCTCTACGGCAGCATACTTAGTCTTATTTTCATTAAGTATCCAGCTACCCCAGCAGAAAGATTTTGGATTAGTTTGAAAGTCATATAGTCTTACTGTACCAATCTGCAAGTCATCACTCTTTCGACAGATAATGAAATAATACTCTTCTCCATTTAATTCTCTTTGCTTATAGTTTATGATCCATTGTCGTTGAGCTTCCTCATCTGCTGTGGATTTAGAAATATAAGTGTTTAATTGATCATCATTTCTTAAACTGCAAATAAAAGTAGCATCCTTTTGATCAACTAGCCGCAAATATGCTGTTTTTGCTTTTAAATTAAAATCTATCATAAAGCTTCCCTAAAATTTCTGAATTCTTCATAATTCCGAATATAATCATTTTCATCGTAGTAATCACTAGCAAATACCAGCATGACACAGTCTTCGCTAAACTCATGCATTTCATGCCAGACTAACGGCGGAATTATTAACCCTTTATTCGGTTCACTAATAATAACTTCTTGCTTCTCTAAGCCATTATCCATTATCATTTTGCAACTACCTTTAATACAAAATGCTAGTTGTTCTAGCTCCTGATGAGCATGGAAGCCACGAGGTACATCAGGCTTAGAATCTAGAATGTAGTAAACTCTCTTAATATCAAAAGGCACATTTTTATTAGCTTCAGCTACTACCAATGCACCACGATGGTCACCTAAATTCGGCAGTTCAACCCATTCTATTAAACTCATAACTCTTCTTCCACTAAAGAGATAAGATACTGCCCATAAGCATTTTTACTCATACTTTGCCCAGCAGATAATACTTGCTGCTTAGTCAACCAGCCGTTATTCAATGCAATCTCTTCTAAACAAGCCACTTTGTAGCCCTGACGCTTCTCAATCGTTTCTACAAACTGTGCCGCTTCTAGTAGACTCTCATGAGTACCGGTATCGAGCCAAGCAAATCCGCGTCCTAGTAGCTCTACACTGAGATCTCCACGCTCCATATATATCTGATTGACCGTAGTGATCTCTAGTTCGCCACGCTCTGACGGCTTAACTTGCTTAGCTATATTGATTACATCGTTATCATAAAAGTAAAGACCAGTGACCGCGTAGTTAGATCTAGGTTTAACAGGTTTTTCTTCTATTGAAATAGCCCGTTTTTCATCATCGAACTCTACCACGCCAAAACGCTCAGGATCTTTGACTTGATAACCAAAAACAGTGGCCCCTTTTTGACGATTGACCGCTTGACGTAATAGAGGCGTAAATCCTTGACCATAGAATATGTTATCACCAAGTACCAGACACACGTTACTGTCGCCAATAAAATCTTCACCTAAGATAAAGGCTTGTGCTAGACCATCTGGGCTCGGCTGCACAGCATAGCTGATATCGACGCCTAAATCGCTACCATCACCTAACAACCGTTTAAAGCCATCAATATCATCAGGAGTACTGATAATAAGTACTTCACGAATACCCGCTAGCATAAGCACTGATAGGGGATAATAGATCATAGGCTTATCATAGATGGGCAATAACTGCTTGGATACACCTTTAGTGATCGGATATAACCGTGTGCCTGAACCACCTGCCAGAATAATACCTTTAGTATTCATTATATACTTGCTCCTAATCTGCTTATTCCAATTCTTTGGCGTTGATAGCTGCCATCTTGTACTCGGCGACACCACTCTAGATTATCTAAATACCATTCAACTGTTTTGCGAATACCACTCTCAAAGCTCTCCTCTGGTGTCCATCCTAACTGCTTATCAATTTTGCTAGCATCAATAGCATAGCGCAGATCATGACCAGGACGATCTTGTACAAAAGTAATCAGCGACTCATAGGGCTGGTTATTAGCTTGTGGCTTTAGCTTATTTAATATGAAGCAAATAGTTTTCACTACTTCGATATTCTGCTTCTCGTTATGTCCACCAATGTTGTAAGTCTCCCCTACTACCCCTTCAGTAACCACTTTATATAAGGCCCGTGCATGATCTTCTACATACAGCCAATCACGGATCTGATCGCCTTTGCCGTATATAGGTAGCTCTTTACCGTCTAGTGCATTAAGAATCACTAAAGGAATAAGCTTTTCGGGGAAATGATAAGGGCCGTAATTGTTAGAGCAATTGGTTATAAGAGTAGGAAAACCGTAAGTACGCTGCCATGCTCTAACTAGATGATCGGAGCTGGCTTTAGAGGCTGAATAAGGTGAGCTTGGTGCATAGGGCGTAGTTTCAGTAAATAAGTCAGTAGTACCTTCAAGATCACCATAGACCTCATCCGTTGAGATATGGTGAAACTTAAAACTGGCTTTATCCACTTCGTTAAGCTGTTGCCAGTATTTACGTGCCGCTTCTAATAGGGTATAAGTTCCGACAATATTAGTAGTGATAAACTCAGCTGGACCATCAATAGAGCGGTCAACGTGCGACTCTGCGGCTAAGTGCATCACCAGATTCGGTTTGAATTCATCAAAAGCTTGCTCTAAGGCCTCAGCATCGCAAATATCAATTTGGGCAAAACTATAATTACTACTTTGATCAATATCACGCAATGACTCTAAGTTGCCCGCATAAGTTAGCTTATCAATGTTCAATACTTGGTTATCAGTAGTTTTTATAATATGACGGATAACGGCAGAACCAATAAAGCCTGCACCGCCAGTAATTAATATTTTCATGTAAGACCTATTTGACCTAATTTATTGAAATGTAACCTAGTTAATATGGTATTAAGTAGCGCTTGTAACAAAGATATAGCTTACTGACTACTGATCTTATTAGACTCTACATATAGGCTAGATAAGTGTATAGATTCGGTTGGAGGAATAACTGGATTAGTAGTAATATCCACAGGCGTCCCATCTTGATAGCCTACTACAAAGTGCTTAAATTGTTTTTTAAGCCATTCAACATCATATAACTGTGCTCTATGCTGCAGTTCGCTCAAGATTTCTTCTATATCTAATAATGGAAAGCTAGACTCCATGGCCTGCATAATCAGTGGATGACTAGTATTTTCAACATTGTCCTCACCAATGATCAGCTCTTCATAAAGCTTTTCACCAGGTCGTAGACCAGTAAATACTACCTCGATCTCCCCATCTGGATTCTTTTCATCTTTGACCTCAAAGCCACTTAACTGGATCATACGATGGGCAAGATCGACAATCTTCACTGGTGCACCCATATCCAATACGAATACCTCACCGCCTTTAGCCATAGCACCGGCTTGAATAACTAGATTAGCCGCTTCAGGTATGGTCATAAAGTAACGAGTAACATCAGGATGGGTGACGGTTATTGGCTGACCTTTTTCGATCTGCTTAGTAAAGACTGGCACTACTGAGCCGGACGATCCAAGCACATTACCGAAGCGCACCATACTAATACAAGTATGGTGATTATTGCTATCGTGACTTAAGCCTTGGCAAGCGAGCTCTGCTAGACGCTTAGTAGCACCCATAACATTAGTAGGCCTTACAGCTTTATCAGTTGAAATCAACACAAAAGTCTCAACATTGGCCTCAATAGCAGCGCGGGCACAATGATAAGTACCTTTGCTATTGTTTATTGCTCCTTCGAACGGGTTATGCTCGACGATAGGTACATGCTTATAAGCCGCCGCATGATAAACCGTCTGAATATTATAACGCCTGAATATTTGTAATAGCTTGTCTTGGTTGGTCACATTACCAATGATAGCTACTACCTCAATATCAGCATATCCAGCCTTACTGGTTTGTTTAGCTAACAAATCTTGGTGAATACTGTATAGGGCGAACTCTGATAGCTCATAGAGCACTAACACTTTAGGCTTATTCTTCATGATCTGCCTACACAGCTCGCTACCTATCGAGCCGCCAGCACCAGTGACTAATACGCATTTATCTTTAATATTCATTTGCAAAAGGCTAGCAACGGGTTCAACGGTTTGACGATCTAGTACATCCAAGATATCGACCTTGCGCATGCTACTAACGGTAACTTTTTCATCAGCGATTTCTTCTAAGCTTGGCAGCTCCTTTATCTTGATAGAAATACCAGAGAGCTTATCTATAATCTCTCTTTTATGAGTGCGATTTATAGAAGGCATCGCTAAGAATACTTGGGCAATATCTAGTTTTGCCACTAGCTCTACTAGCTGCTGGGCACTATAGATACGCTTACCCATTATATAAGCGCCAGTTAGCTGAGGGTCATCATCTACAAAAGCCACGACATTATACTTATGGGAGTTCTTTAGGCCTTCTAATAGCTCTTTGCCGGCTGCCCCAGCACCATAAATAAGCACGCTATCATATTCATCAGCATCACCGCGCTGCTGGCGCTGACCTTGCCAACGTGCTAGTAGCTCCCTAATAGTCAAACGACTATTCCATAACCAAATAAACAATAAAAATAGATAGAGAATAGGCACAGCACGGGGAACATCAGGCAATAGCTTTAAATAAAGTATAGCTTGCGCCACTATGATCAATACAAAGAATAGCTGTAACACCCGACCCATCATCGCATCGAAGAAGCTACGTGCTACCCCTTTATAAAAGCCAATTATGTATAATCCTACTACCGGAATCAAAGCATATAACACCAGCCGCAATGGGCTAATATGATTGCCCATATAACCATAGCGGGCAGCTATAGCCAAATATAAGCAAGCTGCCGACATCACAAAGTCAGCACCCAACAAGATAGTGCGTTTGGCACTGCGCGGCAACGCTAGTAGAGACTCAGCAATCCATTGTGCCCAGTTGCTAGGTTCAGCACTGTATTGACTACTAAGATGTTCTGATTTTTTCGGCATGACAGGCAACCATTTTATTGAAACTCTAGACATCAATTATAAAGCAAGGCTATAGCCCGCAAAAACAGCAGTTAGTTATTATTACCATAAGCATAGCTGTAGTGATAACTATACTTACTCAAGAGTCCTTGTTGCACGTCGTTCAAGATAATACCATCCACTTGAACATTAGCTTTATGCATCTGCTTGATAGCATAAACCACTTGGCCTTCGATTGACTTATCATAACGGGTGACCATCAATACCTTATCAGCATATTGTGACATAATGATGGCATCAGAAGCAGCTAATATCGGTGGTGAGTCTAATATAATATAATCATAATGAGCATTCAGCTCAGTCATCATAGTAGTGAACTTATCCCCTGACAGCAGTGATGCCGGGTTATGAGGATGTTGCCCTCTAGGCATAAAGTCAACATTATCCATAATAGTAGGATGAACTACCGTAGTGATAGCGACATCTTGTGCTAGGTAGTCTCCTAAACCATTGTCCTGAGTCATATTGAACATCTTATGCAGCTCGCCTAAACGCATATCAGCATCAATTATTAATACCTTCTTATTGAGCTGGGCAAACACCTCAGATAGATTAGAAGATATAAATGACTTACCGACCCCTGGACTCTCGCCAGTAATCAAGATGACTTTAGCGCGTTGAGCACTGTCGCTAGTCGTAGGCATACCAAACATAAGGTTAGTTCTAAGGCTCTTTATTGCCTCATAACTCAAACTATTGCTATCAGCATAAGCCAATAATCTATTTTGTGACTTCTTACTCTTGCCGAGCCTAGTCAATAATGGCGAACGTGGAATAGTGGCAATAACTGGTATACCAGTCTTAGCCTCAAGACGCTCAGGATCTTTTACTACATTTCTCATCAACCCTTTAATTAGTGCTAGTAGGGTTCCTAGCATTGTCCCTACTAAAGCAGCTAATATCCATATTAATAACTTCTTAGGAGCAATAGCATTAAAGGTACTAATAGGTAAATCAATAATTCTCGCGTAACCTACTTGACCTGCTTTTACAATCTTTAATTGCTGATAATTTTTCAGCAGAGTTAAGTAAATTTCTCTATTAATGGCTGTATCTTCTGACAACTTTAAGAATTCTCTTTGAATCTCTGGTAAGCCAGTAATGGTAGTATCAATCTGTTTTTTTCTAGCATTAAGTACCTGTAGTTGTTCATTGATTTGAATAACTAGAGGATGTTCTTCAGTATAATAAGTAGTCAAGTCTGCCTTTTTAAGCTTAAGCTCATTAAGCTGTGAGTCAATTTGCGAATTCTCCGTTAACAATATTTCTGCTTCTTGACTCACATCAATAGTGCCATTCTTTTCACGAAACTCATTAAATATCTTTTCGGAGTCTTCCAGCTTTTTCTTAAGCGTTGGAATTTGAGATTCCATAAAGGTGATAGTTCTAGTAGTTTCTTCAGAGCCGCGCGACTGATTCTGACCTATATAGGACAGTATAATCTCTTTTAAAATCAAACTGGCTTGCTCTTGATTTGGGCCTGTCATAGACAGTTGAATTATACCTGTCTGTTCACCCTTTTCTGCCACATTTAAGGAGCTATTTATATTATCTGTAGTGCGCTGTAATGACTGTTTAGAAATAATCACTGGATGTGAGTTGACAGGCAATTCAGTTACAGTGATTTGAATTTGACCATCTACGCCTTTGAACTGATTATCCTTATTTAGTTGGCCTTTAAAATCATCAAAACCGTTACTCAGTAAAAATCCTGAGTCAGTCCTAGTTAGAGTAAAAGCTTGGTTCAAATAGCCTTGTGAGACATTAAACTGGCTGATCGCTGCTTGACCATTTTCAGTTCTAAGCGCTACGCCTTCAGGAGAATTGATTTGGGTATCTGTACGATCATTTTTAATCCTATCGAGATAATCTATTTCAGGATCAGTAAGACGAATACGTAGGTTTAACAGATTGACTACGGGCTCCAAGATCATACGCGACCTAATCAGCTCGGCTTCAGTTTGTGCTTTGCTGGACTGAGGAGCGACCAAATCTGAGATATCACTACCAAGAGCTGAAATACCTGAGGAGTTCTCTTCGATCTGTACTAGCGCATCGGATTTAAAAGTAGGATTGACATAACGACTATAAAGCACTCCTATTATTAAACCTAATACCGCTAATAATAAGATGATTTTCCAGCCTCTGAGTATCACCCAAAATAATGCTAATAAATCAATATCATCACTATCGCCAGCATTGCTACTACTAGAATTAGTTATTTTTTGAGAATCTGTAGTCATATCTGTATCGTCATCATTTAAGGGTAACCATTATTTATATATAGCTTGATAGTAGTTGCAAGTTCTTGATATTTTCAGCTTATTTTATCAATCCATGGCTTTAGACTTTCTACAATATCTTTTCTAGCCACTTCAAACAATGCTAGTTCATGGCGGTAGGGATCAGCAATATCTTTATCATTCCAGTGACCAATTTTAAAAGTCTTACCACGACAATGCGGCCAGCGCTCTTCAATCCACTTAGTCTGACCATCTGACATAGTGAAGATAAGGTCTGCTTTTTTTACTAGCTTTTCATCTATTTGCTTAGCGATGTGGTCAGACATATCTATATTATAAGGAGTCATTACTTGTTGCGATTTCGGATCAACGCCATTACCGACTACTGCTGACAGACCTGCAGATTCTACATGCTTATTCGGGTATTGTTGTTTGAGCAATGCTTCTAATATAGGGCTACGACAAATATTGCCCACGCACACTACCAAAATATTATCAAATGCCATAATCATTGCCTATTAATAAATATCGACTTAGTTCTAGTTCTGAACTCATCTCTTCTAAACCTAACAGTTATATACCAGCAAGACTTCTGATCGCTGTACTCGAAGGTAGCAGAGAGTTGATAACTCGGTTCCAGCGCGTTAATCCCGTAGGATCGACATAGACAATGTCATTAGGATGCATCTCAAAACGGTTGGCTAATGCAAGGTTAGTAATCGTCTGCATATTGACATAATAGATGTCAGTCAGCTGATATCCGGGATTGTCACGTACCACATATATCTTAGCGGCATTAGCAGTAAACGAGTTTAAGCCTTGTGACTCCCCTACTACTTGCGCTAAGCTTAGCCCTTGCTCTAGGATAGGCACTGGCTTGACTTGACCAAATTCGCCCAATACATAGACTGTATTACGGCTTTGGCTATTAACATGGATAGAGTCGCCATCTTGCAAATAGATTTGGTTACCTGATGAGCCAATCTGCTTTAAAGCTTGTAAGCCGATATTATAGTTTCTACCTTTGCGATTCAATACTAAGCTATTTGCATCCCCTTTAGCAGTAGCACCACCAGCCATAGATATAGCACTATATAAAGACACTGGGGCGTCTTCAATAGCAAACTCGCCGGGCTTAGTAACTTCACCATCGATAAAGAACTTATTACCACGATAATTAATAATTTTTACTTGTGGGTCTGAATACTTTAGATAGCGCTGCAGCTTGCTCTGTAGGGTAGCTGTAAACTGTGGCACACTCATACCACTGGCTTTAACCCGTCCTACTAGTGGAAACTGTACAAAACCTTGTTGATCTACTGGATAGCCATTAGCACCTGCCGCTGCCATATCAGGGTAACCCACTAAAACAATGCTTAAAATATCACCTTGCGCAATACGGTATTCATTCTTAGTAGAGCTTGCTATTAGTTGATAGATATCATTGCTAGGTATAGATACTTGTGGTGGAGGTAGGGTAGCTAAGTTTAACGGCTGTACATTGAACTGTAGACCATTCTCAGCAACGAAACTACCTACTGGCGGCAAGTCGCCAGACTGTAAGCCAGAGTTTATAGTAGTAGTCGCACAACCAGATAACAAACTGATCAGCAGTAAGCTTGTTGCCCCTAGTAGCTTTGAGGATTGACCCATAATAAAGACCTTTATAAACTCAGTAATAACCAGTAATAAGTAACCATTAGCCACACTAATGCCGCTGTTGTATCAATATGTTACGTGTTTGACAAAAGGCTATAATAGCATAGTTGATTAAAAATTAATAAACTCTTATCGCTTAAATTTATTATCATTCAACTCTAAATCTATAACTCATTTTTGAGGAGTGAAACTATATAGGCCACTCTATGTTAAGACAATACTGCGCTACTGGTATAGAGCTGTTATAGACAGTGTCAGTAAAGAGGTACTTCGCTGTCAAAGTTTGGAATATTATATTACAGATATTACAGATATGAAGTTTTTGAGCGCGCAGACTATAGATTGTGCCTATTGTAAAAAACCAATCATATCAATAGTTTTTGCTAGGCTTACCAACAACTATGACAGCTAACTACTGCACTCTGCTTATAAATAGCGTATAATGTGGCGCTGCGCAATAATGCCACAATAAATATGCTGTTACCTACATTGAGAAATGTAACACCAACCGAATCAAGGATTAAGTTATGAAAGACGAAAAACTACAAAAAGCCCTCGCCCGTATGGGCCTTGGCTCACGCCGCCAAATGGAAGAAGTGATCAAAGCTGGACGAGTGTCAGTGAATAACGGCCCTGCTACTATCGGTGATCGTGTCAGTCAAGGTGATGAGATTCGGGTCGATGGTCGTCAGATCAAATATACCGCTGAAAACGAAAAACGTCGCCGTGTTCTAGCCTATTACAAACCTGAAGGTGAGATCTGCTCAGCTAACGATCCAGAAGGTCGGCCAACAGTTTTTGAGCGCTTGCCTAAATTGACCCATGACCGCTGGGTGATGGTCGGTCGCTTAGATATTAACTCTAGCGGTCTATTATTATTCACTAATGATGGTGAAATGGCGCATCGCTTGATGCATCCTTCTAGCGAAGTCACTCGTGAGTACGCTGTACGAGTATTAGGTGAAGTGACCCCTGAAATCGCTCGGGCGATGACTACGGGCGTAATGCTAGACGATGGTATGGCAAAGTTCGATGATATCAAAGAAGGCGGCGGTGAAGGCGTCAACAAATGGTATCACGTTAAGCTAAATGAAGGCCGTAACCGTGAAGTCCGTCGTCTATTTGAGTCGCAAGGTCTTAAAGTAAGTCGCCTGCTACGTACTAGCTATGGCAGTATTGCTTTGCCTAAAGAGCTACGTACTGGTCGCTTTTTGGAGCTGGATAGAAAAGATATCAATACCTTGACGGACTTAGTCAGCCTACGCCCACGCTATGGTACGGGTCTACATGGTGCTGCCAAAGATAAGCAAGAGCGGATCAAAAACAAACCGCTCAAAGCACGTCGTAGCGAAAACACTCGCAGTACTACTAGCACGGCCAAGCCAAAAAGTAGCGCTAGCCCAGCTAGTCGTGGTTCGCGTAATACTCGTGATCGCAATAGCAAGCGTTAAGCTAAACGCTGTATTGGTTTTAGCATAAAAAGCGGCCGATGATACATAATCATCGGCCGCTTTTTTATCGGTTACTCTAAAGTTAGTGATTTTATCGATCACAAGCATGGGGCATGCCCTGCACCCTTTAAAGGCTTTAAAGCCTCTATACGGACTATAAAGCTATTGCCTACTTATCATGACTATCTAAATACTGCTTCATAACACGCAAGTCCTGCAAATGTGTATTTTCCATTTGCGCTAATAAAGACTGCAAACGCTGCTCAACATTGTCCAATAGATTTTGTAATAGCTGTCTAGCTTCAGTGCGCTTATTATTGCTAGTACTGACGCTCACTAGATGATGATGGCTGGCCAGCATTTCTGGCAAGCGTGTCTGTAATAACTTATGCAGTATAAACTGCTGCTCAGTCATCATAGCGGTGATATTCTGCTGCGCTAAAGACTGCTGACAGTGTCGATAAGTAGCGACTTTACTATCAATAGCTTGTAGCTGGCGCAGCTGTCTATCTGATAAGTGAAGCAGATGTTGCTTATTTACGGTTAAATTTTTCCACACTAAAGCATTGGTCAATAGCGGTGTGTTCGGGTTTTGATAGCTCAGTGCGCCTGGAGTAATGCCGACTGCCTGATGTAGCATCAGCCAGCCCTTCCTACCCAAGTAGTAGACAGTAGCCGTGCCGAGTACACTCATACTTAGCAACATTAACATCTTAGCAGTTCCTCTTCCCTGGCTATTGACTAGCAGATTTTGCTATTACCCTTCATGCTTATTGAGACTTGGCTCTTCAATTATCAACGGATCACGCTTAACGCTACTAATTTCACTGTTGCTGTTGCTGTTGCTGTTACTGTTACTGTTACTATCATTAATAGTGGCACTGGCTCTGAGCTCATCACTTTGAGTGTTTTTAGCCGCTACAGGACTCTCAATGATAGTAGTACGGTTAGGATTGTTAGCGTTGTTATTTATAGGATTAGTTATCCTGCTATTACTATCTTCGCCAAGGCCTTCAATAGAATGTCGAGCCTGATCTTTAGAGGCTGGATTATCAAAGCGCTGTTGTAGATAACGGTTAGTGACTAGCAGCTTCTGCCCATCTTGGTGATAAGAAGCATCGAGCAGATCATCGAATTGCACATTAATAGTTCCTAGAACCTCTAATAGAGCCTCTTTACCAGTGACATTAGAATGCTTAATCTTAGTAGTATCGGCACGTGCACCATCCAAATCGTGTAAACGACGATAGTCAGCCACTGCTTGCGGAACATGGCGATCCATTAAATTCTGAATCATTATATAAGTTTCATTGACGGTATCTTTGTCATCTATTTGACCGTCATTATTGGTATCACCATAGATAAGACTAAGCTTTTCGCCTTTTTGATTGATCAAGTCTAAGGCAGCTTTGACGTCATTGGGTAAGCTTTTTTCTGGAATATAACCCAGCTGCGGCATAGCTTTATAGGCCAGCATCTTCGGCGCAGTGACTTTTTTTATACCACGATAGCCCAAGTATAATCCTGCTGCTGGAAGTATCCCATATAAGACAAACATCACTAACATAGCCGTTACTTGAGTCATTAAGGTTTCCTTGTAATTAATTGATAGCGGTTTAACGATAGCGAGGTTAACAGTAGTAGTTTTAACATCAACGTGTACAAGCTACTGACTTTAAAACTGCTATTAACATTAACATTAACATTGATACTGATATTAGTTTTGAGTTCGGCTTTTGACATAACGATGAGTTGAGGCCAGACGATTAAGTACCGTCTGATGCAGCTCATCTAATAATTCATCTAACTCATAATCTATCTCTAAAAACAAATCCGTCAGCATATCACCTGCGCTCATCTTACCTTGCACAGTACTGTTCTTAGTACGGTGCGGACTAAAGCGTAAAAGCTGCTCGTAGTGATGAAGCGCCTCAGGAATACTCTCCTTTACTAGCTTATCTATCACGAACTGGCGCTCATTATGTTGCTGCTGAGGTTGCTCATTGAGCTCTTCGCTCCAGTCCCGATATCGTTTGAGCTTATCATTAATCCGGTCTAATATTGCTACTGCCTCGATAGGCATAGCATTGAGAGTGGCTTCGTCAACCACATCGATAAGTTCGGTCATAATCGGGCAGCGTCCATGTTTAAGATACCACAAAGTATCAGGATCAAAAGGCGGGCGATTGGTTGGGCGCATTTGCGCTCGGTTGGCTAAGTAACGATCGGTCAAAGGCGTAGGCGAGCGAATATCATTAACTTGTGCCAAAGCATCACAGATACGTTTGACGCGCTTAGGCTCAGTCAATGCAGCAATGGGGCTTTGACTGCTACTGATAGCTTCATTGTTACTAGCGGTACTAGTGCTGTTTTTACTATTGCTGTCAGTTAAAGCTGAAGTCTGTTGTTGCACAGCTGCACGCTGAGCATTTTTGACAGACCGAGCAGCTTGCGTGGGCAGGTCATCCTGTGCTTGTGTAAATGACTGTAGCATTCTCGCCAAACTTACCACCATGACCTGCTGCGCTCCTAACGGTACTGAGACTAAGGGTATTGAGACTAAGGGTATTGAGACCAATGTTATGAAAACTGATGCTATCAGAGCTAAAATATTTGGGCCACAAAATAGCGGCGAGCATGGGCTATTTTATTATTTATAGTTAAAGCAACTATTGCCCGCCCTAAGCCAATAGAGTATCTTAACAGTTTTTTTGCAGTCTGCCAGTAAGCAAACGTCAAACTAAGTATTGATATTATTGCGCGGCTACTTCTTATAATAAGTAACTATTATGCCTGCTTCAGACTATATTTCTGGATTCCTACTGGGACTATCGCTCATTATCGCTATTGGCTCACAAAACGCTTTTGTTCTCAAACAAGGGTTAAGACGTGAGCATATCCTTATGGTTTGTCTCTTCTGTGCGGTGAGTGATGCCCTACTAATCTGCGCTGGAGTAGCAGGATTTGGCGCAGTGACTGCCCGCTATCCACAAGTTGTCACTATAGCCAAAATTTCGGGGGTAATTTTCTTATTGGTTTATGGCTTACAAAGTTTATATGCCAGTGTGCGCTTATCGCACTCCCTAGATACTGAGGGTCAAGTAGCGACTAGTCTAAAAAAAGCGCTACTATTATGCATAGGCTTTACTTGGCTCAATCCACACGTCTACCTAGATACTTTGGTGCTAGTAGGCATGGTTTCAACTGGTGCGGATAGTAAATTATTGTTCGCGTTAGGTGCCATCAGTGCTTCATTGTTTTTCTTTTTTGCTCTAGGCTACGGCGCTCGTCTATTAACACCCTTATTTGCTAAGCCAAAAGCATGGAATATATTAGATGGCCTAGTAGGGATCCTAATGCTATATCTGGCTTGGCACCTTTACTATAGTTAGTAGTGAGTAGTAAATAGTTAGTAGTAAGTAGTAAGTAGTAAGTAGTAAGTATCAGCCATTAAAAAACCAAACACTCTATATAGGGCGTTTGGTTTTTTAATGCATTCGATCCGCATTGTGGCTATTGAGATGTCAACGTACTAGTGAATACAGAACCATAAATCTCAATAAGTTATACCAAATCTGGGAACAAAGTACGTAAGCCGTTAACGATGATCTCAATAGACACCGCAGCGAGTAACATACCCATAATTCGACTCATAATATTGAGGCCAGTATCCCCTAATAGACGGCTAATACGTCCTGCTGCCATCAAGGCTAAATAGCAAAACATACTAATTAATAGTCCAGCAATAATCACCGCAGACACTCTTAGTACCCCAGATATTTGCGAAGAGTAAATAATTACGGTTGAAATACCACCCGGACCAATCATCATAGGAATAGCTAAAGGTACTACCGCCGCAGCAGTAGTCGGTGGCGAGCTTTGCACATGGTCAACATCGAAGTTTTCTTGATCAGGTTTGACTGGGTTACCATCGCCATTCATCATATTAAGAGCGATCAAAAATACTAAGATCCCCCCCGCTAATTGGAACGAACCGATAGAGATACCTAGCGCCTTAAGTAAAGTCTCGCCCGCTACCGTAAAAAAGCTAATAGTAATAAAAATAGTTAGGCTAGCCACCCGGGCGACTTTACGTCGATCGGTCATCGAATAGCCACGAGTCAAGTCTAAAAACAAGGTCAACGCGCTAAATGGGTTGATCAACACCATAAAAGCTAAGATAATTTTGATAATTTCAGTATTCACTGAACGCTCACTCGTCTATTTATATAAAACCAGCAAAAAGATAAGGCCATCGTGCAATTGCAACGATGACCCTGTGTTTAGTAAGCAACGCTACGCTATCGCCGTGCTATTATCAATATTGTATCATAGGAGTATAAGTTAATTAAATCATTAACTTTGGTTAATTTTTGATAATAGGTGCGCTCAATAAAACCCTTTGCTCACTGGCTTTAAATCGGAAGTCATCAGCGTAACACCCCTCCAATATATCGAGTAACATCAATTTTACCAGCTATTTAAGCACTGAAATCAAGGCCAATATCTAAAGCGGTAGTACTATGAGTTAAATAACCCATAGCGATAAAATCCACTCCTGTTTTTGCTACTATTTGCACCGTTTCAGGGGTAATGCCACCCGATGCCTCGGTTTTGGCACGTCCTTTACACAGAGCGACAGCTTGCTGCAACACATCAGTGGGCATATTATCCAATAGCACTAAGCTAACCTCAGCATCTAACGCCAGCTTTAACTGCGCTAAAGTGTCGACCTCAACCTCAATAGGTATCAAGTGTCCGGCGAACTGTTTTGCTTGCTCAATAGCAGTAGTAATATCACCAGCGATGGCAATATGATTGTCTTTGATTAGGATCGCATCGTCCAAGCCCAAACGATGATTGCGACCACCACCACAGCGTACCGCATACTTTTGTACTATACGTAAGCCTGGAATAGTCTTGCGTGTGCAAGTAATCTGCGCTGGATAATCCGCTACGCTATCGACAATATGCTGGGTAGCACTAGCAATACCACTAAGATGGGTCAAAAAGTTCAATGCCGTGCGCTCAGCCGTTAACAGATGCCTAGCATTGCCACGTACAGTGGATAATACAGTATCAGCAGCTACCCGCTCACCATCAGTAACTGCGGCTATAAACTCAATCTGGCCATCGATTAACGCAAAAGCTAAACGCGCTAAGTCCATCCCGCAAATCACTCCGGCTTGCCGTGCCCGAATCTGCAATTGCGCTTGTTTCTGTGCTGGAATAGTCGCTTGGGAAGTAACATCACCGCGCCGGCCTAAATCCTCGGTCAGTGCCAACCTTACTAAGCTTTCAAGTAATACGGTATCTAATGCTGGTAGTAATGGCGATACTTGCTTACTCATCTAGTTGCCTCTTTATACGTCATACGTCATTAATTATAAATCACTGTATATAAGTGAGGTATAAACGAATTATACTGAAATATCATTAAACTCAATTTGAGCATAAATATAACGTAAAGTGAGCTTACTCGCAAGCCAAGTTGCTTTTTTATAGCCAATAGCTGAGTTTTATTGTGAGGTATTTATTCAGATCGAGACTGAAGTGGCCAATGAGGTTTCTATAGTGATACTAAATAAAATAGTAATACTAAATAAAATCAGTACAGACGTCACCGCGTATTACTAGTATAAGTTTTTCTTGCGGGCTACGTTGGTCGAGACTGCACAGTATCTATCCCAGTAGCACCTTGTTTTTAAATCTAATATTTGCTAGAGGCTTAACTATCATAAATAAGTTAACAGTTAATCGATGCTCACTATTTGCGTTTCGGTAGCCTACTATCCATAAGTAAGCTTTGTAATTCTATATCGTGAGCAAAACGATAGAGTTTGGCTGGACGGCCCCGTTGAGCGCTACTACTCTCGCCAGTAGGCAACACTAAGTTTTGAGAGTCGAGCAATCGGCGAAAGTTTTGCTTATGCAAAGGGATGCCTGATAAGGCCTCAATGCTTTGTTGTAGTTGCGATAACGTAAATACTTCGCTCATCAAGCCAAAAATTAACGGTCGGTATTCTATCTTGGCCCGCAGCCGAGAGATGGCAGTAGCGATAACTCGCCTATGATCGTAATACATCGGTATGCCCAGCATCTGTGCGCTAGTAACCGCTTGCTCATCAGACTCATACTCGTGTTCAGAGCTCAGCTGAGAGCTGGATTGATGACGAGGTTTGTAAATAGGCTGATAGTTGGGCGCTTCGGCAATCAATCCTGCTTCGTAGAGCATCTCATAACGTAACAACACATGCTCTGCGACCCAATCACTATCATTATCACTATCTATAGTTATGCCCCAGCACAAGCGTATACGTTGATAGCGTCTGTGCTTAACGGTAGCGTCCTCGGCACTATCTGCCCAGGCAAAAAGGGCAGGTACAATTAAGCTAGTAATAATCTCTGGCATACCCTGCAAATGATTTTCCCAAGGGAAGTAATCATACCAATCGCACCAAACGGCTTGCGTCTGCAGCTGTTGGGTCTGCGTCTCTTGTACTAAGCCAAGATAGCTGACATAGACCAAAGCATGACCCTCACGGTTACGGCGGTTGGTATCTACAAAAGTGTATAGCTGTTCAAGATAGCCCATCGGTTGTTGAGTTTGCTCCTCTACCCATTGACGTACTCCTGCTTGTAACGAGCGGTGTAGAGGCATAAGAGGACCATTAGGCAATAACTTACCTTGATCAACAGTTAATACTCTTGCGGTATGGTTAGTGATAGCTACGAGCACGGCGACTACTTCGGTAGTACCACTGCCCTGCTGATGCGCGTGTGAATAAGACAAGCTCATAGAGTCTATTATTATCCTTGAGAGTTAAAATTCTAAAAATATTGCTTAACCATGCTTAACTATGCTTAAAACGCTTGATAATTCTTAAAAACGTTTAAAAACGCTTAAAAGCACTTAAAAAAGCTCAAATACGTTTAAAGACTGATTATTACCATCCAGTATAGCCTGAATGGTATTTTTAATACTGTTTTATCCTTGTAGAGCCTTATATAGATGACAAAAACTTAGCTCAGACTAGCTAATAAATCGTAGCTTAAGCTCAGTTTTATAGAGAAATAATTTAAAAATATCTTGTATTAATGCTCAAAATGAGCATAATTAAAGCATTATTCAATAAATCTATTACTCTTTAACTCACTATGAGGCCTACGCATGACTAGTTATCCTTATGATGCGCCAACATTAAGCGCTGACAAGCGCAATGCCATCAAGCTCAATATCGAATATGCCAAAGCCAAAATACCAGTAGACTTACCACGCTCCGAACGTTTGCAAGTTGAAGAAAATATCAAACAGCTATTGATCGAACACAATGCGGTATTAGTCGCCCATTACTATGTCGATCCCTTTATTCAAGACTTAGCATTAGCGACTGGCGGCTGTGTCGGTGATTCATTAGAGATGGCCCGTTTCGGACAAGCACATAGCGCCCAAAATTTAGTAGTAGCTGGGGTGAGGTTTATGGGTGAGTCTGCCAAGATATTGAGCATGGAGAAAACTATTCTTATGCCAGATTTAGCGGCGGAGTGCTCGCTGGATTTAGGCTGCCCAGCTGATGAGTTTTCAGCGTTTTGCGATGCACATCCCGAGCGTACAGTAGTCGTCTATGCTAATACTAGTGCCGCTGTAAAAGCGCGGGCAGACTGGGTAGTGACCTCATCAGTAGGTATCGATATCATCCGCCACTTGCATCAGCAAGGAGAAACTATTATCTGGGGGCCTGACCGACACTTGGGGAATTATATTGCTCAACAGACAGGAGCAGATATGCTGTTATGGCAAGGCTCCTGTCTAGTGCATAACGAATTCAAAGCCACTGAGCTTGCACAGCTCAAAGCTGAATATCCCCAAGCAAAAGTTCTAGTGCATCCTGAGTCACCTGATAGTGTAGTGGCACTCGCTGATGTAGTCGGATCGACCAGCAAGCTATTACAGTCTACCTATGAGCTGGACGTAGATACTTTTATTGTAGCTACTGACTTAGGTATCTTGCACGAGATGCAAAAACGCTCGCCGAACAAGCGCTTTTTGGCAGCGCCCACTGCTGGTGAGAGTGCTAGCTGTAAGAGCTGTGCCTTCTGTCCTTGGATGGCTATGAATGGTCTACAAGGAGTTGAAAAGTGTTTGACTGAGGCAAATAGCACAAAATATGAAGTAACTTTGAGCGCAGAGATGGCCGTTGCTGCCAAAAAGCCTTTACAACGGATGCTTGATTTTGCTCAGTCACAGCAGCAACGAGTGGCGGCAAGTGGTGATATCGTCAAAGACCGCGCTTTATTCGCTAATGTTGGAGCAGCTTGATATGAGCTTAGTAGCCGCAACCGTACTGACAATAGATGAGGGTTTACTAATGCCAGACTATGAGTCAAATAATGCGGTTAACGCTACAGCCAACCTCGGTAGCGATAGTAGTATTGATGTTGATGTTAATGTTAATGTTAATACTGATGCTACTGCTACTAACCTCATTACTGACGTGCTTATTATTGGTGCAGGGTTAGCGGGAATAACTACCGCACTGGCCTTGCCTAATACGCTTAATATAACCGTCTTGAGTAAAGCCGGACTAGAAGAATGTTCCAGTCATTATGCGCAAGGTGGTATCGCTGCCAGCTTAGATAAAGACGACAGCGTTAATGATCATATTGCGGATACGCTTATTGCTGGTGCTGGCTTGTGCGCGCCTGATAATACTAGCCGTATTCTAACCAAAGGCCAGCAAGCGGTACAATGGCTATGCTCTCAAGGCGTACCTTTTACCCAAACTACACTGGCAGCGCAGAAGCAAAACTATAGTTCTACTGATAGTCTTGCTGATAGCCCTACTGATAGCCCTGCCGATAGCGCTACCTATAGTCTTAATAATAGCTCCAACCAGTCAAACGGCACTACTCAGTTAACCACCGCTGATCTACATTTAACCAAAGAAGGCGGACATGGCTGTCGACGGGTGGCTCATGCTGACGATGCTACTGGCCTTCATACTATGCAGGCCTTACTAGCAAAGGCTCAGCTGTCGACTAATATTACTATCCTGCCCTATCACGAAGCTTTACAGTTACTGACTAGCTCAGCGTCCACGCCTGTAGTGCCATTTACAGCAGTCAAATCACCCAATGTACCCAATGTACCCAATGCACCCAATGCACCCAATGCACCCAATGCTATTACCGCCATACATATCCAACCGCAAGGACAGCTGCCACGCCAGTGCCAAGGGGCGTTAGTATTCGATCACACTAAGCAGCAGCAATTAACTATAACCAGTCGCGCTGTCGTTATAGCCAGTGGTGGCTTAGGTCAGCTGTTTGCTCGTGCCAGCGCGCCTAATGTCTGTGTTGGCGACGGAGTAATGATGGCCTGGCAGGCTGGCTGCCGCTTAGCCAACTTGGAGTTTATCCAGTTTCATCCGACAGGTTTGGCGTTAGCAAACAGTAGCTTTTTGGTCTCAGAAGCCTTGCGGGGTGAAGGCGGACATCTATATTGCCCATTGACTGCTGAGCGCTTTATGGTGGCTATTGACCCACGCGCTGAGCTAGCGCCACGCGATATCGTCGCTCGTGCTATTGCAGCGCAAATTGCTACTAACGGCCTTGGCTTTGTGCATCTGGATGTCAGTCACTTGCCAGCATTGTTTTTGACTCAGCATTTTCCGCAGATTTATCAGACCTTATTAGCGCTTGGTATAGACCTCACTACTGACCCTATTCCGGTTGCGCCGACTGCTCATTATAGCTGTGGCGGTATAGTGACTTGTAGTGACGGTTTAACTGACGTTATAGGGTTATATGCTGCCGGCGAAGTGGCTTACACTGGCCTACATGGTGCCAATCGCTTAGCCAGTAATTCTTTATTAGAATGTGTGGTCGTTGGCCGTAATATTGCTGCGCATCTGCCAACCTATTTAAGCGCCCATCAATGGACTGCGCCCCTAATAGACAATGATAAACTTATAAGCTTATCTAGCTGCCTTGTATTAGATAAGCAGGCGTCAAGTACCCAGCTATTAGATAAACAGGCATCAAACAAAAAGCTCTCAGATGAACAGTCATTAAGTAAAAGCAAGAGCCTTAGCGCTAAAAACGGCAAAATCCAGCAGCACGCAACGAACCAGCAAAGCTCTAAACAAAGCTCTGAACAACAAATTATTAAAAAAATAAGCACTGAAAACTATAGTACTCAGTCAATTGAGTTAGCCAAGATCAGCATAGAGCTAAAAGCGCTGATGAGTAGTCACTTAGGTATTACTCGTAACGCTCAATCATTGCAGCAAGCGTTAATACAAATAAGCCACTGGCAGCAACAGCTTGCTGATATGAGACGTATAAAATCACTGTCGCTAGATATAGAGTGCTTAACGGTTAGCAATAGTTCTGTTACACTCAATGAATTAACCCAATTTCAGCTGGCACGTCAATTACAACTGGCTTCTTTGATTATACAATCAGCTTATCAACGTTGTGAAAGTCGTGGTGGACATTATCGACTGGATTATCCTACTTTAGCTAACCAAGCCACGGTCAGTGTCATTGAGCCAGAGGCCACTGAGATAAACTATGCTCAGCGCTATCAAGCGTATGCAATGGCAGAGAGTGGTTAGTCAAATAGTAGTCAGCCAAATGTGCATGGAAGCAGATTTAATCCCTTGGGTAAGCGGGTCAAGCCAATACCTTTAAGTAGAGGGTTGCGATGATGATGACTGATAGCGTGTTTATAATTGGACTGATGACTGTCGTCACTTTGGTTTGGGGTATTCTTGCCTTACCTCGTTGTCGTCAGCGTTTGCCCTCTGTTTATCTAATAGCCCGTTCTTGGTTGTGGATGCTAGCCGTGCTTAGCGTCTGCTACTTAATTGCTAAAATAAAAATCAATAGTCATTACCCTTATCAATGGCTGCTCGTTGGGCTTTTTTTGTTGATTGGTCTGCGTGGTAGCTATGAAATCAGTCGTTTGTGGCGCTTAGAAAGTAAAGCTAGGCTAATTCGTAAACTACAAGCGCGTGGCCTACAAGCAAACGCGGTCGCCATCCCTTATCCTAAAAAATTTGCTATTGACCATCCAAACAGTCTGCAAAATCATGATAAAAACAGCTCTCAGCACAACTATCAGCACAGCCCTCAAAAGCAGCCGCCTAATAACGCCCAAGCTTATGCCTATCTAAATGCTTTAGATATCATCTTTAGCTTAGCTTTTATCACCTTAATTATCAGTCTTATTTTTTTGCAAATATTGACTTGGCAGCGCCATGAATACGGAGTGCTGCTGTTTGTATTGTTCGCCAGCCAGTTTAATGATATTGCTCAGTATCTATGCGGTAAACTGTTTAAAGGCCGATGGTTCAAACGTGGGCTTGCTCCTAGGATTAGCCCCAATAAAAGTATCGAAGGGGCTGTTTTTGGTAGTTTATTTGCCGCCCTACTCGCAGCACTGTTAGGTGTTTGGCTAACGCCGTTTAGTTGGTGGTTATGCTTAATAATGGCTTATATGTTAGCAGTGTTAGGTATCGCCGGCGACTTATTAGAATCAGCCTTTAAACGTCAACATGGGGTCAAAGATACTGGCACTATACTTGCTGGTCATGGTGGAGTGCTCGATAGGATAGATAGCTTGCTATTAGGTGTGCCTTTATTCACATTGTTATATTTGTTGATAGGTTAGCTGGTTAAGGTTCTTTATCTAACTTACTGCGTAATAGCCGATTTAATAGCGGTTTAGGCAGCCGATTTAATAGCTGAACTATATGACGCATAGAGGACGGAAACACTGCCAGCTCTACATTATTATCGATAGCTTGCATAATATGAGTTACCGCAGTATCGATACTGATGATAAACGGCTTATGACTAGCATCGCCGTTATTCAAATCTCGTAAGGCTTGGGTATCAATATAACCGGGCGCTATGCAATTAACTTGAATAGCAAAAGGCGCAAGGGCGCAGCGATAAGCACTAGTAGTAGCGATCATGGCCCGCTTACTTTTGGCATAGAGACTGGCATAAGGATAATCCACCGTACCAGCAATAGAAGCGATACTAATTAGGCTGCGTTTAACTGAAGCAACTGACGAGTCACGTTCCTCCTCCTTTTGTGCTTTTAACTGCTGACTGGACCAGCTAAAGATCGCCTCAAAGGCTTGTAAATTAATCGCTAGCATCTGCTCACTATCGGCTTGGTTTAAATGATGAATACGCTCGTTAGTATAGCTACCGGCGCTATAAATAAGCCGCTCAAACCTCACCTTAGCTAACTTAGCCAGTAAGTCTTGGCGCTGAGTGCAGTCCGTTAAATCACAGAGATAAGTGCTGATATTCGGGTAGTCAGCGTTAATCTTGGCAATCTTAGTAGCGCTATGACCAACCACAGTTACTTGCCAGCCCAGCTGTTGATGCTTTACTGCTAGCGCCAATCCAAGACCGCTAGTGCCTCCTATGATAATGATATGCGCGGCTGCCTGATTAATAACTACCTGATTAGTAACTACCTGATCAGTACCTGCTATATTGATAACTGCTAGATTAGGCATTTATAGCCCCTGCTGCTGGATATAATCTGCGGTGCGCTGATAGCCATATTGCCATTGCGCCTGCATCTGCTCTACAAAACCATCGTAGTCACTATGTATAAGCTCAACCGTAAGCTGCTGGAGACTAAAGCGTTTTTGTACTTGTCCGCTTAGCTGCTGACCATTATCCGCAAACGGTAACCAATGCAATGGACTGTTGTCTTGCCCTGAAGCATTAGGAGAATGATTAGCAGAAAACTGAGGGTGAATACTGGGTGAAAAGCTTGGTGAAAAACTATGCACTTGTGCCAAACGCTGATTGGGATCAAAACCAAATACCCGCTGAATCGCTGGCGCGGCAAGCCAAAGATCGTAACCAGCTTTGCTTTCAGCAAATACTGTAGTTGCCAACTGACAAGCCAGCTCTACAGGAGTCAGGTTAATCACTCCGCCTAAGCACCAGCCCAAATCCTGGTCCTCTATTGGCGGTAGATAATACATATCAGCCATAGAAGCCCGCACAGCGGTAGCGAAATCCCACTCAGTCACAGTCTTAACTGCTGGTTGAATGCGTCCATTGGCTAAAAAGTGCGCAGGCGCTACTAAGGTGTTACTTAGTGCTAGCTCTGCGTTGTCATTAGCGTTTAGTGATAAACGTTTTGGCGCAAATAACAGCTCTTGTAATTGAGCGCTACCTTTAGCTGTCTTAGCCTGCAATGCAGCAACATTACTATCATGGTGATGAGCTGAATTAACCGCTGGCTGTAAACGACTGGCGATAATAGCTATGTCTGGTGCACTATGCTTAAAACTGCCCTCTTGCCTAGCATCAGATAAAACGTCTTTGGGTAAAAACTGCAATAGCTCATCGAGCCATTGCTCCTCATTATCAACCCGAAACATTGCTAACTGCTGTAGTTCATCCAGCAACTGTTTATGAGTCTCAGCCAGTCGAAGGTGGCGCTGGGTGGTATTACGGGACAAACGCCAACGCTTAATAGCCTGCGTGCTATAACGCAGCTTTAGACCAATATTAGCTTCATGCGCTGCTACGTGTCTGATAGCTTTGATTACTCGGTATAACTCAGCACTATAAGCCAATTGCTGCAACTGTTTAGGATCAGGTGCAAGGTGAACCAGCAACGCTGATAAGCTACCGCCGCAAGTACCGATAATAATATCTGGGGTCAGATCATTATCGACTAGCGCCGCATAGCTACCCAAATAGTAGCCAAAGCGTGAGCCGCCACCTGAGAATAGCTGTAAGCGCTCATAAAGTTTATTGCTCTGAGCCATCATTAGCTGGCAGCCCGCTGTTGCTTGCCTACTGTGAGAGACTGATCCTTGATTACTGGCCGCTTTATCGCTAGCGATACCGTAAAGATACCAAACTTATCAATGCGCATAGCGATTTTATCAAAGCCAGCGTCATCAACTAGCTGATCCATTTCAGCTTGCGAGCGGCAACGCATTACCCAACTGCTACCTCGATGATTATTCAAAGTTTTACTAATAAACTCTTGCTCAGGGTGCCAAGGCTGATTGGTATAAAGTAAATAACCCTGCTCTTTTAAGCTAGCATATATTCCTGTTAAGGCAGTAGCTGGCAGCGTATTGTCCGAAAACAACTCAAATACCCCAGAAGCGATGGCCATATCGAATTTTTCGCTATTGTTATCTTGCTGATAACTGGCCGGATCAAAGGCATCTCTTTGACAAGCCAGCACTCGATCGCCAAGATTTAGACGCTGTGCCTTGGCCTGTAGCGCCTGAATATTATGAGTATCATAATCACGTAGTTCAGCTTGTAGCTCAGCAAAGCTAGTTAATAGATCAAAGGCATAAAAGCCATGACCACAAGCGATATCTAACAGCTTTGGTTGATACAGCTTTGCTTCATAGGGTTTTGATTGATAGGGTTTTGATTGATAGCCCTGATGTAAATCGCCCTTACCCTGAGTGTCGTCATGCTTATTTTTATAGTTATTTTTTGATTCAATCTCTGCTAGTGCGTGCGCTCCTAGCTCTAATATATGCTCGCGGCGGATACGAATACCTTGCCAGCCAATATTATTAAGATAGAACTTATCGACAGCTTTACCTAAGCCGCCTTTGCCACTAGGCTGATTATAGTAGACATGATCCAGTGAGTTGCCTGAGTCAAAACCATGCTCTAGACCTGTGGCGATAGCGGAGCTGACTTTACCGAATTTTTGCATAGCAAAACGCGTGATGGCAAAGTTGGCATTGAATGGCTTAATAGCTAAGCGATCAACTTTATCTTTACTAGCGCTACTCAAATGGGCGCTACGTAGATCAGTAGTGGCAGTAGTAGTACTAAAGACTTGCGCAGCGAACTCAATACAATCAGCAAATACTTCAGCTTTATTAGTCTCATGAAAGATAGCATGATAGCTATCCGGATATAACTGCCAGCGCTTAGTGGCAGTATTAATAGCGTCATAAAAGCTACGTTCGGCTTGCTTGTCGACGACATAATCTTTGCCCGCACACAGAATAAACGTTGGCACGGTAATCGCTGCGGCGTCATCTAGCAAACGCTGCCCAGTTGCATGAGTGTCGATTAACAGATCGGTTGAAATACTACTCGATATCAAGGGATCGGCATTATAGGCTTGCTGCGCCTGTTTATCATGAGTTAAAACTTGTGCCTTGACGTAGCTGCTGACCCGAGCCATAAGCCCAAGGGTACGCGCGACTTTTAGGGTTGGAATAGCAAACGGCATATATAAACGAATACTTAGCGCCGGCGTGCCTAAGATCATAGCGCGAATATTAGGCGCATAGTCATGTACCCAAGCCGCGGCTAGCACTGCGCCAATACTGCTAGCGACTATTAAGGTATCTTCGATAGCTATAGTTGTTTGAGCGATAACCAACTGCACAAAATCATCCAAATCACGCTCAAGCTCAGTGACACTTTTGGCATGATCCTTGATACCCCCTGAGCGTCCATTACCACGCGCATCCCAAGCAAATACTTGATAACCAGCATTAGCGAACTGCTCGCCAAGCTCTGCTAATCGTCCTGAATGCTCATGGCCGCGATGCAATAAGATGACTTGTCGCAATGCTGAGGTGGCGTTTTTTAGGGTGTCTAAAGGCATAGTCAGCCAGTATCGATAATAAATAGCGGTGCCATCATAAGCGTTGTAGCAGCTCTCGCCAGCGATCAGATCAGGTACGGCAGTTTGGCGGCTAGCAGTCGGCTTATCAGCGCTTTGTTTATCAATGTTTGAGTGATCAAAGCTTGCAGCATTGACCATTTGACCGTTATCGAGCGCTTTAGTATCGATAGTATTAGTATTAGTATTAGTATCAATATCAATATCAATATCAATATCAGTATCAGTATCAATGTCAGTATCGAGAGCACTGGCAGATTTTTGCTCAGCCGCTAAAAGTGAGGTTGGCATAAGGTCATACTCCGAAGGGTAGCTAGCAGTATCAATAGAGACCAGCTTAGGCGAGAGCACCCGAGCTGCGCACAAACTTAAAGTAGATGTAGAAGCAGATTTAGCGAGAGGATTAGCGAGTAACAGCGAGCCCGTTAAACTAGGCGTAAAGGTGATATTAGGCTGAATATTAACCGCAATATTAGCTTGAAAACTATTAGCTTCAACAGTACTGGGCTTAATAACGGATGCAGTAGCAGACTTGAGCCTAGCAACTGGTGGATGACGCAATAAATAAAGCTCCGCCATAAAACGTAAACGATTTAGGCAAGTCTTGATCAATAAGGCTTGTATTAATAAGCCCAAAGATTTGGGCGCTATATTAGCAGTCAATAACGAAGGTTTTGTGCCCATTACTATACCAATGATACCGAGTAACAAGGCGCGATCACTTTTGCCCAGCGGTCCTTGGTTGGCTCGTACCTTAAAATACTGACTACTGATTATCGCCAGTAATTCGGTACTGACACTCAAAGTGATAAAACGGCTAATAGGCTGCAAATTAATTTGAAATTCACTTTTGCTATTAGCAATAGGGCTGATATGGGGTGACAAACTGGCGATTAAGGCGCTATCAGCAATAATATCACCCGCTTCGTTAAGCCATGCACCGAGCTTGGAAGCTTGTCCATGCTCACGTGCCATCATACCATCAATGGCATTGAGCGCCATGCGGATGAATAATGAGGTCGGCAATAATAGCCCTAGTATCGGCTTCTGTTGCGCAGGTTTGGCAATCACATAAGCGGTGCCCACGCTCAATAGTACTGCAGTCACTGTCACTTGGTTGGCAGTAACTTCATGCTCGACCAGCGTATCACTTAGCGGTCGCAGTTGATCTTGAAATTGACTTTTGAGCTGATATAGAGACATAGAATTGCCCCAGCGCCTATAGGCTTTAATCCCTTAATGTAGCAACAAAAAACTATAAGGTAAACTTATAAAAGCTTTTGTTAAAGCCTAAAGAACTGTATTTGAAAGGTCATTTTCACCTTTACTATGAATACTCTTGCCAACCCTGTTCTCGATACAGTATTAACAACAGTGCTAACCCCTAGCCACTGAACTAGTAAGCAGCAATACTGTATTAACGATAACTTTACAGCGCTAAAACCAACTTTTCTCTCAGCTAATTTGATTCGCTGATATCGGTATTGATAGGCCGATATGTTACAATCTCCAGCTTAATAAAAGTCTCTAGAGCCTGCACTATGCAAAGCCTAATTACCCTATTTCTCGTTCTGATGCCGCTGTTTATTGGTTTTGGTATTCCCTCTATTCCCAAGTTGACTGCCTTTGCCGATAAAGGTCTAACTTATCTAGTGTTTATCATCTTGACTCTGATCGGTATCGAGCTCTCACAAGTTGAAGGGTTGGGCAATCAGTTGGGCGAGATTGCACTGTATGTGACGGTATTATCGATATTGACTATCGGTGCTGGGTTGTTCGGACTGATGTTATTTGATCGTTTGAACCCTTGGGATACCAAACAGTCTACTGCCAAGTCAAAACAGCATCGAGTCAGTATTCGCGGCAGTCTAGTGCAAGTCATTTGCGTAGTAGTCGGCATGGTCATTGGTTATTTGCTGCCAGCAGGTTATATGCCACCTGAAAACACTATGACGGTGCTGCTGATGATATTGATTCTGCTGGTCGGCATAGGCTTAAAAGGCTCTGGCATTACTTTAAGAGAAGTACTACTCAATAAGCGTGGCGTTCAGATGAGTGTTATCTTTACGCTTGCGGTATTAGGTGGTGGGCTGCTATTTGCGCTGATATTCACTGATGTCTCATGGACTAAAGGCTTAGCCTTGGCATCAGGATTTGGTTGGTATTCGCTATCAGCTATCGTGATGACGGATGCTTATGGAGCAATTTGGGGCAGCGTGGCGCTGTTTAATGACTTGATTCGTGAGTTCTTTGCGCTAATATTTATACCAGTATTTATGCGTAAATACCCGTCAGCTGCAGTGGGACTGGGCGGGGCGACTAGCTTAGATTTTACTTTACCGATTATTCAACAATCCGGCGGTCTAAAAGTTATCCCACTAGCCATTAGCTTTGGCTTTATTATTAATATAGTAGCGCCAGTATTGATGGTGGTTTTTTCAGCTTTGGGGTAGAAATAAATAATAATAGTTAATTATCACTATTCAAACTTGACACAATGCTTGGCGTATTCACCATATCTTTTTATGTAATACTCATACTTAAGATTCGTTAAGTTACTCACGCTACTGCTTGCCATCAGAGTTGCGCGGCGCTGTTTTGATTCAAAACCTTCTAGTTCAAGCGCTTTAAAACTAGGATTTATATAATCTGTGTCTTTAAATAATAATTTATTGGAGCAATTATAAGTACGGATACGCTTAGCATCAATATTATGTTGCAAGACTAAAGTATTTTTAATGATAAGTGCTCGATTGCGTGATAAAGAATCAAAATCTAAAGTCTCTAAAGGCCCTTCACTAATTTCATTTGTAGCTACATGACCAAAAATAAAAGCACTAGCTTTTGGATACTCATTAAGCTTTTCTGCCACTTTCGCAAATTCTGTATCGTAAATAGCAGGTAAATGACTGCTCATTGATGGGAAAAATCCAACAAACTCTATTTCAAGCCCGCCCACGTCAAGCTCTACTAAACACCCTTTAGCATCCACCACCCTATGAGGTGGCGTGCCTGGACACTCGTCTATCCCATCAAGCACGCCATCGCCATCGCCATCTAGAATATCTGGCGTGAATGCGGCAGTATTTTCATAAATAGGCGTAGTTTTGGGGGCTTCAATTTCGGTAGTTTGACAACCTATTAAGTTTATAGATACCGTTAATAATAAAGCGCTATAACATTTTAGTTTAATCATCAACGCTAATATCCTTCAAGTTCCTTTAAAACAGCTACGTTCAAAACAACTGACGGCCATTACTATTATTAAAGCGTTCGTTATTCTACTCAACATTGCTAATGAGTGCATAAATACGCTGATTTAACCAACTGTTTTCGGCATCATTCGACGCAATTGGGCGATCTGAACCATAATAAGAAGTTTTGATACGGTTAGGATCAATGTCATACTTCATAATCATATAATTTTTGACTACTTCCGCGCGATACCTTGATAATGTCTGGTTGGTACTATTGTCTTCATGTTTTGATATATGCCCTTCAATACGCATGACAGCATCAGAATGCTCTTGCATCTTTTTGCCAGCTTTATCTAACTGCTCATAATATTCACTTTTTATCTCACTGCTATTTTCAGCATAGTATGCTCTAGCTTCCATTCTGAATTCATTTTCACCAAAAAGTAGAGAATGCGGACAGCCTCTTTTATCTATCACTATGTTATGGGAGGTGCCTGGACACTCGTCTAACTCATCAAGCACGCCATCGCCATCTGAATCTAGAATATTTGACGTGAGTGCGGCAGTATTTTCATAAATAGGCGTGGTTTTAGGCGCTACAATTTCAGTAGTTTGACAGCCGATTAAGCTTATCGATGCCGTTAATAGTAAAGCGCTGTAAAGTTTCATTGTTATCTTCCTTGATATAGTCAAACGCTAGCTTTTATTTATATAAAGTTAATAAAGAGAAATTTGAGCTAAGCCATTATCAAGTCTTTAGCAACCTGACAAGCCTTATCATGCCATTGGATAAATTCATCAATAGCTTTTGGCGCTAAGCTATTACTCATTTGTGGATTGCCAAAGCTCTTAACATAACGACAAGACTTATAATTTTTAGCAAATTTATCATAATCGCTAATCCACTGATGACGCATTTTTATCTCATTTTTCTGCTGTTCAAAATTCTCATATTGCTCTTCATCCATCGCGTCCAAGCTGGCATCATCAAGGCTAATATCTATAAACCAGAAATCATTAGCAGGGATTTGCTTGGCTAATTTATTATCATTGACCTCAGTCATCCGCCACGGCTTGGCAGTTAAACGCGCACGAAAGCACTGCTGCACTTGGCATAGACGTACATAATTATCATCGGCGTGGAAGTAGGTAAACCATTCTGCAACGACGTCATCGCTGGGCAAAACTAAATCATGGACCGCAATTAATCGAAATCCTGCTGGCGTTTCATACAGTCGAAACTGCTCATTGGGGTGACTAGCAACACGTTTTTGAAGCAGCGCAGTCATAAATGGCTTTAACTCGGCCAAATGCGCCTCATACTTCTGCTTATTTATTTGCAGTTGGGATTGCTCGTTTTTGTCCGCTTGCCACCATAAAAAAGCCGTACCTAATAACATCACGCCAATGAGCCAAAGCCAAGATAACGACTGCCATGCAATGATACTAGCCATAATAATAAATAGAATAACAAAGCCCCAAACTTGAAGTTTCATCGATGACGGTTTGTTTTTATCGGTTATTAATGTGCCTATAAGACCTTGTTTATGGTAATCATTGGGATATATTTGCTGTAGTAAGTCATCATTATCAACATCGACAATGGCAATGTTATCGACGTTCGCTACTTGTGCGCCATAGCTGTTGCGCGTAACTATCAGATGAGTAGTGGCTTTTGATCGTACGGACGATGATAAAGACTGCTCAGAGATAATTTGCTCACGAATAGGAATGCCATTGCCTTGGTTATATTGCTCCGCACGCTCACGACGGAGGATGTCCTCACCTGCCAGCCATTGCTTATGCGCCTCTATAACCCGCGCTTTGGCATGAATTAATGCTTCCGCTTGGCTAACCTCTGACCAACCATAACGCTTGATAGTGGCTTGCTTTTTGGTATTATCAAACTCAGTTTTTGCGTCAAAGCGCTGCTTATAGTGCGCCCAGTATTTTGGAATGAGCATGTGGTTTGCCTTTGGATAGTTGTTTTACATCGAAATCTGCTGATTGAATATTAAATAACTAATCTTTAGGCTCCGTAGCTACCTCGTAAACACGACGGTTCATGGACATCTCCTCTTCAGTATCAAAATCTGCAGTAGCTATCCCGTAAACTCGGCGGTTCATAGACTTACCTTCCTCAGTGTCAGAAGAGGCAATAGGATGCTTGGCACCATAACTGGTAGTACTTAAACGCTCAGGATTAATTTGATGCTTTAGTACAAGATAATTTTTGACGATAAGTGCTCTATTTCTTGCTAGAGCATTTGTTTGCAAGACTGCATCAGTAGCTGATACTTCATCGGTTGAAGCATGCCCCTCAATACTCATAGTAGCGGTATAGTACTCTTGCAGCTTTTGGGCCACTTTATCAAGCTCAAGCTGATACTCTTTTGATAGCTCACTGCTGCCCTTAGCAAAAAAACCACGATACTCCATCTTTAGTCCTATCCCAACACCAGAGTAAGGACAACCTTCTTCATCTGTTACTATGTTCATTGGCGTGCCTGGGCATTCATCTAACTTATCAGAATAGCCATCGCCATCGCTATCTAAAATAGCTTCAACAACAGGCATACCAATAATTTCAGTGGTTTGATTATGCGAAATAGGCGTTTGACACGCGGTTAATATTAAGGCGCTTACTAAAGTTAGAAGTGTATTTCTTGATTTAATTTTCATAGTATCTTGCCCTTAAAATTCGACGCATTGATCTGAATTCGAAAATACTTTATAGCTCTTATAAATCTTTTTATCAGACTGAGTAACTAAGCCATAAACTCGACGATTCATAGCTCTACCCTCTTCAGTATCAGAGGGCGCAATAGACCCTCTAACACCGCAATCGAGAGTAGTCATACGACTAGGCTCAATTTTGTGATTTAAAATTAAGTAATTTTTGATAATAACTGCTCTACTCTTAGCCAGCGAGTTCGATTGCAAATTTGAGGTAGAAGCTTCACTGACCTCATCCTCCGAGACATGAGCTTCAATTTTTATAGTAGCCTTATCATATTTATTCATTTGGTCTGCTACTTTATCAAGCTCATCATGATATTGTGGCAATAGCTCACTACTGCCTTTAATGAAAAAAGCACGATACTCCATCATTGGTGGCATGCCAGCAAGACTGACAATTTCAGCACATCCTCTTTTGTCCACTATCACGTTCTCGGTAGTATTTGCACACTGGTCTATCTCATCGATAACGCCATCACCATCGCTATCAACACTGACTGTAGCTACAGGTATATCGACAAGCTGCCCTGTTTGATTGGTTGATGTAGGGTTTTGCATTGAATTTTGGCAAGCTGTTAACATCAAAAAGCTAGAAAAAACCAACATCATTGTCCATAACCTATTTTTCATAGCTTATTCTCCTTATAAGCAAACCCTTAAACCCCACTAGCCTGCCTGGCGAACAGCCGCATTAATGGTTTTATCTTGCTAACCGCTGACATGCCTTCATTACGGATTTGTTGTATAGGACGAGTTTGCGCCAACTCGCCAGCGAATAGCCAGTTCAGTGCCGAGAAGCTATGCATCATTAGACTATTATGCGGACGGCGCAGGCGCTCATAAGTGCGAAGCGTTTGATTGCTACCCCATAGCCGACTGCCACTACGGACATAATCATGCTCTAGCTGCTCACATAACGCTCGTACGTCTAACATCCCTAGATTCAATCCTTGCCCTGCCAGCGGATGTACACCGTGAGCGGCATCCCCTATTAGCACTAAATTATCAGCAACATAAGACTTCGCCTGTTGCGCCGCTAATGGGAAGCTAGCGATAGACTCAATTTTGTTAATTGCACCCAGCTCGTAAGTACTAGCAGCAGCTAATTGATCAGCGATAAAACGTGGCGATTCTTCTATCAGCGCCAAAGCCTTATTGCGTGGTAAAGTCCAAACCACTGACTGCCAATGCTGCGGATTGGCTTTATCCTCTTCGGTAATATCAGCCAAAGGTAATAGTGCCAAAGTACCTGTAGGCAGCATCGCTTGACGAGCAGTAGCTTGATGTGGTTTATCGGTCTGAATAGCACAGCAAATAGCGGTTTGCTTATAGTCTAAAGTATCAAGCTCGATTGCTGCCTGCTTACGGACGAACGAGCCGCGACCGTCAGCGCCCACTACTAGCATTGCCTTGATAGCACGACCATCATCTAAAGTCACGTTATAGCCTTGCTGCGCCCCTAGCCAGTCCATCGCTACTACTTTCTGTCCTGAGATCACAGTCAGATAGTTACTGACGTCGTGTTGCTGGAGACCTTGCCATAATGCATGCTCAATCACTGCTGGCTCAACCATACTGCCTAGTATGGTCGGAGGACTAGTATTAGTATCAATATTAATATTAGCATCAGCATCACTGCTCTCACCAAACAGTAACTCGCCGATCCCATTAAGTTGCCAAACTTGCATTTGTGAGTAATCCGCTTTGCGTTGTGACTGTGCTATTTTTTGCCACACACCAATCTCTTTAAGCAAGTTAATACTGGCTAAACTTAAGGCATACACCCGAGCATCACGCTGGCTTAACTTTTCTGTCCAAGATTCAGCGCTGCGTTCAGGTGTGGCATCTACCAAAGTCACTGGACGCTTAGCCTGTGCTAATTTTAACGCCAATGTTGCCCCAACGATACCGCCACCGATGATGAGCGTATGGTTATTTTTCATAAGATATTCCTAAATATAAAGCAACGGTTATAGGGTGAATGGGTCACTTAGCCTACAATAATCTATACCAAGTTGAGAGATGACAATAAATATAAAAATTAGTTATTAGTATTAAGACTTTAACCCCATCGCATAAGTAGCGACTAACGGTTTGATATTAGGTAATTTGTCAAAAGCCACTAGCGCCACATTACGGGCCAGCTTAATCACTGGATTAGGATGAGTAAAGCCATGGACTACCGCATCACAGAAGCGAATCACCCGTTTTTGGTCAGTTTGTCGTGCTTTTTCATAACGTTTCAATAATTGGCTGTCACCAAGATCGTCGCCCTTTAACACTTGCGCGCTCATCATCTGGGCCAGCACATGGGCGTCACGCATACAGAGGTTAAAGCCTTGACCGGCAACTGGATGCAAAGTATGCGCAGCATTGCCCATAATCACACAACGACCGTCAACTTGTGATTTGGCTAGTACCCTAGTCAATGGATAAGCACCACGGCGACCTGCGGCGGTAAAAGTACCAGCACGAGTACCAAAGGCTTGTTGCAGGGTCGCTAAAAAGTGCGCATCGTCTTCTAAGTACTGCTGCTCTTCACCGTTCGGACAGACCCAAACCACTGACCGTCTAAAGCCGGTCTGATAATCATCATTGCCATCACTCTCAGGATCAGTCAACGGTAATACCGCTAGTGGTCCGGCAGGACTGAAGCGCTCAATAGCGACATGGTTATGCGGCTGATCAGTTTCTACTACCCCAACGATAGCGGTTTGCTGATAGTCATAAGTACTAATGCCAATATTCAATAGCTGGCGCACGTTGGAATCACGACCATCACAAGCGACTAGTACGCTGCCTTGTAACTGCTGCTCACCCTCTTCGCCAGCATAATAATTAAAAGTAACCGTCACCCCATCAGTTTGCTGATCGATAGTAATCACCTCAGCATTGTCTATGATAGTAATCAACGGCTGGTTTTGTACTGCTAATAACAGCTTACGCCCTAGCCAAGCGTTCTCCATTACTTGTCCAAAAGATTCAACTTGCTCTTCGGCCTTGTTTAATTGCGCCTTGCCAAAGCTGCCTTGCTCACTAATTTGTACCGCATCGATACGACAAGCATGGCTTTGCAGCTCAGACCAAAGACCTATCTCTTGATAAATCTGTATCGTACGCCGTGATAATGCCGTATTACGACTGTCTAAATAATGGCTGCGCGTGCGATCGTTCTCAGGACCAATCTCTGGATAGCGGTTTTTTTCTAATAAAGTACTAGCGATACCCTTATGCGCTAATAGCAAAGCAAAAGATAAGCCAACGTGACCACCGCCAACGATCAGTACTTGCTGCTCAGTAAGCTTTGCTTTAGGGGTCTGCTGGTCAACTTGCTTAGTTTTATTATGGTGAGAGGCTGGATAGGTAGGATCATTATTAACAGTAGAATTTTGCATTATTATTCCTAATCGCTTTTATTTAAGAAGTATTTAAAAGGTATTTCACAGCCAGTTAATGGCCGATTAAAATTTTGTCAAAATGTAATCACCGGCTTGATAGTTGTCACACCGTTTGATGCATTCATCGTTATATTACGATTTTGAATGCGTCCATCGATTGGCTATACGATAGCGGTTAATCAGCTATAAACTATCTGCTAGGTTACCACAAATTATCTTAGTTTCTGTGAACTTAACGCTACTGCTAAGCCTTGTTGAAGACTGGAGTGCAGGCTAGCTTAGTAAGCGGTAAATAATAGCTTAAGTGGTTGCACTCTATATACAAAACAGCCCAACTGTAAACCGCTAATACCTTGAAATTTAAATATTATCAACCATAATGAATGTAGGCTATTTATTTACTAACCCTAACTTTATCCTTACTAATAACCAATAAATCCGACTGTCATTTTTAGCATAATAAACCAATAGCAAAGCCGTTAACCATAAGCCAGATTCACTCACTACTTTATCTATTTAGCCCTTAGCCAATAATGGGCAAACATCATAAGGATATTCGCTTGACTGACTCCATGAACCGCCATGTAATATTTGAACATTTGACCCAAGCCCACCTAAAAACCATGCTCGGCGAATACAATCATCACCTAAAATATATCCAAACTCGTCTCGATATTAAAATAAGCCAACGCCAAGGTGACTTCTGCCTAACTGGGGATCTAACGGGTATTGAGCGTGGTGAACGTATCTTGTATAAATTAGCCGACGAAGCGCAAAACTCTAAAGACATTACTCCAGAAGAGTTACATCTTATTATCCAATCTAGCATTTCGCGCGATCAAGATATAGAAGACGACGAAAAACAAGCCGCTAGCAGTGATGATGAGCATCCCGATGCTGCCAGCGAATTCACTCCTATTAGTTTACGGACTCGTAAAGGTAGAATCATTCCACGCGGCGGTAACCAACAAAGCTATGTTAAAAACGTCTTAACCTCTGATGTCTCCTTTGGTATTGGCCCTGCTGGTACTGGTAAAACTTATTTGGCCGTCGCTTGTGCGGTAGATATGATTGAGCGTAACGAGATTGAACGTATTTTATTAGTGCGTCCAGCGGTAGAAGCGGGTGAAAAGCTAGGATTCTTACCAGGCGACTTATCACAAAAAATCGACCCTTATTTACGCCCCTTATATGACGCTCTGTATGAGATGTTAGGTTTTGAAAAAGTAGGTAAAATGCTGGAACGCCAAGAGATTGAAGTAGCGCCTTTGGCTTATATGCGTGGTCGTACTTTGAATAACTCTTTTGTCATTTTAGATGAGGCACAAAACACTACTCCTGAGCAGATGAAGATGTTTTTGACTCGCTTAGGCTTCGGCTCACGAGCAGTGATTACGGGTGATATTACTCAAGTCGACTTACCACGAGGTAGCAAATCAGGCCTTACCCAAGCTTTGGAAATCTTAAGTGGTATTGAAGAGATTCATATTACTAAGTTTGACTCAAAAGACGTGGTACGCCATCAGTTGGTACAAAAAATCGTTGAAGCTTATGATGTGTTCGATGATGAGCAATTGATACTTGAAGAAAAGCGCAAGCAAGAGCGTTTAGCTGAGCAAGATCGTAGAGCAGCCATTGCTAACGCTGCTGCTAAGCTATAATTAGCAGCTTTAACTTTTAAACTTTTGAATAAGCAAATAGTTAAACGCTTAGCTTTTTGCACGCTACTGTTAAAAAACGAAAAACCAGACTAATAATAGTCTGGTTTTTTATGCTTTAGATTAGGGCGTGTTATTATGATTAACCTGACATCGACAGCTGATATGCTTGAGCATAGCTTAGATACTACCATATAAGCTGTATTAATTGATAAAAAGAGCCAGATATGACACAAGCTAATGATGATGGCACTACTAATGCCAATACTGACAATGCCAATACTGACCATACTAATAACGATCCTATGGTAGCTACTAGTCTTCAAGCAGCTGAGATAACTATTAGTGCTATCGACACTATTGACGAGCAACTCATCAATAGTTTTTATACTGAAGAGATCCTACAAACGGCACTGAGCGCAACCTTAGCTTATATTGATAAGCGTATGCAGGACGGTCTACAGCTGCCGTACTTTGCAGATATTGATAACGCCACATGGCAACAAAAACCTAAAGCTTTAGAAGTCTATATAACTGACGCTAGCGAAGGACGTGAGCTCAACATGGAGGCTCGTGGTAAAGATAAGCCGACTAATATTTTATCTTATCCCAGCCAGATGCCTGCCAGCATTATTGAGCTGATGCCGACTTTGCCATTAGGGGAGTTGATTATCTGTCATGAAGTGATGGTACGCGAGGCGCAAGAGCAGAATAAAAGCGTGGCCCAGCATATTAGCCATTTATTAATACATGGCATCCTACATTTGCTAGGTTTCGATCATGAGCTAGGTCAAGATGAGCAGGACGAGATGGAGAGCTTTGAGATAGATATTTTACAAGCACTAGGCTTAGCTAATCCTTATTTATAGCTTTATCACATTGCTTATAGCGTTACTTATAATCTTTGTTAAATGACAAGCCCTGCAGTACAGGTTATAAAATGAGACTGGCTATAGATAACGGCAACTACCATTCATTTTAACAGGGCTTCAAACATCATTAGTCTTTAGTCATAGGTAGCTTTTGTGACTGATCCATATTGTTGATCATTTGATCTAATCCCTTGATATGTACGCTACGCTGCGGGAAGGGAATGTTTATATTTTCATCGTCGAATACGTTTTTGAATTGCTCAAGCAAGTCGCACTGCATCGACCACCAGTCGGCATTGGTAGTCCAAACGTTCAAAGTCAAGTCGACAGAGTTATCCCCTAAGTTGGTCACGCGAACGATAGGTTCAGGATCATTGAAAGCTACCGGATTATCATGGGCTAGCTTTAATATCAGGTCTTTGACGACTTTTATATTGGCATCGTAGCCAATACGGATAGTAATATCGACACGGCGGTTGGGCAGCGAAGTATAATTGGTCACTGCCGAAGTGGTGATACTGCTATTTGGGATAATAATATCGTGATTATTGATAGTAGTAAGATGAGTATTAACTAAAGTAATCTCGCCTACTGTACCAGTGAAGTTACTAATTTGTACATAATCGCCTTTAACGAAGGGGCGAAAAGTCACAATCATAATACCAGCAGCAAAATTTGACAGCTGATCTTTGAGTGCCAGTCCTATAGCGACCGCTGCACCACCCAAAATAGCCACTACTGAAGTAGTATGGACACCCACTTGATTTAGCGCCGCCAAAGCAACGATGACTATTAGCACCCCATAGAGCATACGACTCAGAAAGTTAGCAGCCGTCACATCTACTCGGCTACGAATCATAATACCATGCAAAATTCTGGTAGCTTTCTGAGCTAGCCAGCGTCCTACAGTAAATATCAATAAGGCCAATAAAATTTTAAACAATAAGCTCAACATACTATCTGTCAAGGTAGCTACATCTAAGGTAAATCCTAAAAATTCCATATCAATTCTTTATTTCAACTTTATGAGAGTTATTTGTACTTTTGACTAAGTAAGGTTTTGACTAAGTAAGGTTTTGTGTGCGCTGTCTTTACGCCTCTGCTTATCAACACTACCAGCGCCTACTTATGCAGCAATGGCTAATAACAGCACTTACTAACTAATGCTAAAGGTTATCATAACATGAGCACCAATTAGACGGCTATGGTTAATAATGACAGCGCGCAACACAGCCACAGGCTTCTAATTTTGATCGCTTAGTGCTTTAATGGTCAATAATGTGATGTTTATTAGTAGGTTATTTAGCTGATTTGCTACAATATGGCGGCATCAGTTTTGCCCTTAGCTATTTTGCTATATACTAATTTCATTCTCTATCACACAGCTTTATAGCTGTCATCTAATTTACGGATAATCGAATACAAGGATAAAGAGCTTGAGCGACTCTGAAAACATTGACCCTAGATATAGCAACAGATCTAATAGTGACAACGACAACAATCGACGCAGTACTGATAGCATCACTGACTTCGATGATTTTGTAGAAAATCTCGGCTATCGTTTTAGTGAGTCTTTTGGTAATGGTTGGGATAGCCTCACTCAAGTTATCAAAAACTTATATAACAAAACTACCGATAAGATAGAAGACGAAATATCCCTGCCCGTTCCAGAAAAATATGTCAACGATGCGCTACAAAAATTCGTCACTGATAATGTCAACGCCATTTTAGAGCTGCGTGTTGAGCTGCATGATAAATGGTTTCGACTATTCTGTACTATCAATGTCGCTGGTATCTATGTCGAAGTGGCGAGTAACTTTAAGTTAGTTCACGTGCAACTAGATCGTAATGTGCAGCGCTTTGTGTTTGGTCAACTGACCTTTACTGATGTGCTTAATCTACGCTGTGAGTCTTTTGTCAAGCGTCAAGGCATTAAGCTGGCCGTTTGGTTTTATCATAAAGTGCTAAAAAAAGACCCGTTAGGCGTTATCTTAACTTATATCAATATTGCTCGTGCTAAAGATGATATTATTTATCTAGATATTCATCGCTGGATGAAGAATAATGACAAAATCATGAGCACTCTGCATAAAGTTCAAGTGAATTATGGAGAATCTGAAGAAGAGCAGATGGTCCTAAAAGCACAAATCAACTATCGCGACTTATTAGGTGGTAGTAATGGCGAACATATTATTAGAGATGAAGATGAGCCGGAATTAATGAAAGGCCCGATCAATCCTATAGCTGATGCTACTGAGCCCAGTCAAGAGGCTTAACCCAAAAGGCTAAATGAGACGTCTAGACAATGCTTGGCAAGGTTGTCATTTATAGTCTATAAAAAGACTAATACTCAACACATCTAAGCCTTAGTCGTTAAAAAACCAAAAAGCCGCAACTGTCTTTATCAGCAAGACTATTGCGGCTTTTTGTTGACTGTCTTTGTTTATAGTAGAGGCGACAAGCATAACAGTGGCTAACAGCATAGTCATAGCTATCAACGTAATAATGGCTAGTTATCAAGAAATATTGCCGCGCTCTTACCAGTAATTCTCTACCGCTATATTACCCTCACCACGTCTATTCATCACCATACCTAAGCTTTTTAGCGTCTCTTTGGTATCTTCCACCATTTCAGGGTTGCCACATACCATAACATGAGCGCTGTCAATATCTAAGGCTATACCGGCCCGCTGTTGCAAGCTTTGATCCAACAATAACTTAGGCAGACGCTCACTTAAAGCATCGGTCATTGACTCACGAGTAACAATAGGAATGAAGATTAGCTTAGCGGGATTATCTACTAAGGAGCCAAAGTTGTGTTGCAGTTGCTCAATCTTCTCCACGTAGGCTAGCTCTTCTACAGTTCGCGCACTATAAGCTAGTACAATATGCTCATAGTCCTGCCAAGTTTGTAGGTCTTGCAGCATAGATAAAAACGGCGCTAGGCCAGTGCCAGTTGCTAATAGCCACAAGTCTTTAGGATGCGGTTTTTGGTAGCGAGCTAGGGTCAAGAAGCCAAAGGGCATAGTGTTCAGTAATAGCTCATCACCGACTTGTAGGTGCTGCAACTGCGAGGTAAAAGCCCCATCAGGAATGACGATTGAAAAAAACTCCAACACTTCATCAAAAGGTGACGAGACGATAGAATAAGCTCGAAACACCTCTTCATCGACAGCTTGTTCAGCTGCTGCTCGTGGCTGTTGATAATATTGTAACTGACTAGGATTAACCCCTAAGCGTACAAACTGTCCAGCTGTAAATTTGAAGCTATCCGGTCTGGTGACAGTAAAGCTAAATAAGTTAGGTGTCCAAGTGGTTTTACTAAGCACTGTTACGGTTTGAATATTATCACTCATAAGTAGTAGTCGCCCTTAGTTATTTATTTTATCATTCATTTATTGATAAATTAGTGGTTGGCTGCTCGTCATTCAAGCGCTTATCGAAACAGGCTTTATAGCACCTTTAAAATACAGTACCTTTAAAAAAATAATAACTTATTTAGACAATGGATAAGCCAAAAATAAAAAAGGCCAGCCTGCGCCAACCTTTATTAGTTATTAAAACCTAGCTGAGCTGTGCTTACCAAATACGAGCAAGCGTTGACCATTCAATCAAAGTACTTGGCAAGATACCAAAGAATACAATAACTACGGTCACTGCAATCACCATGATACCCCCTGTACGTACGCCCCAATGCCCTACTACATCGAACTCGATAAACTGCTTCGGACGTTTGAATAGGGTTAACATCACGCGCAAGTAATAGTACAGACCTATAGAGCTACCGATAATAATCATCGCTGCTAAGAACCATTGTGCGCCTTGCACGGCAGCAAATATAGCAAAGAACTTAGTAATAAAGCCAGCAGTCAGCGGTATACCTGCCAAGGATAACATCATAATAGTTATCACTGCAGTCAATACCGGTCGACGCCAGAATAGACCTTGATAATGGCTTAATTCGTCTGCTTCGCCAGTCATTCTAAACGGACTTGACATCAGGGTCACAGCCCCAAAAGCACCGATAGAAGTAAAGGCATAAATCGCCATATACATGGTGACGACCGAATCAGCCCCAGGGCCTATACTAACGATCACAATCAATACGTAACCCATATGAGCAATCGAAGAGTAACCCAATAGACGCTTGAGATTAGTCTGACGAACTGCTAATAAGTTACCGATTAGAATAGATAGGGTGGCCATCACCATAAGCAGCATTTGTACTGAAGGCAATACCAATAGCTTGGTATCTAATAAGAAGCGGATAGCCAACGCCATCATTGCCACTTTGGTCACTGAAGCCAAATAAGTTGCGACAGGCGCAGGGGCCCCTTCATAAACATCTGGTGTCCAGATATGAAAAGGTGCCGCAGATAGCTTAAAGGCAATGCCGAACATCATCAGCGCTGCACCTAGTATCAATAGTGGCGACTGATACATAGTGGCTAACTGTAAGCTAATAGGCTTAAAGCCTAGTGAGCCAACTTGCGCATAAATAAAGGCCATGCCCATCAACAATGTCGCTGATGCCGTCGCTGACAACACTAGATACTTAAGCCCTGATTCAAGCGAGCGACTACGCAAAAAGGTATAAGCCAACATGCCATATAACGGCACTGACAATAGCTCTAGGCTTACAAAGAATGAGGCCATATGCTGAGCACATACCATCAATAATGCGCCAGAAGTCGATAACAACATCAACAAATACAGCTCATCTTTATTGTCATGATAATTATCAAAATAAGCATATGATAAAGTACAGCATGCCAGCGCACAGATAAAGATAACTAGCATGTTGAACTGGGCAAAACCATCAATAGCAAATAATTGACTCGCCTCAAAAAGTGCCGGACCGCTGTCAATAATCCCAGTCATCTGACCTATTAAAGTGAATAGACCAACGTTAAGTCCTATTACTGTAATAGTACCAGCGATGACATGTGAGCGTTTAATAGTGATAGCGATCATCACTAGCAATACTGTAATTATCACCGCAACAATGGGCGCATAAGGCATCAGCCCCATCAAATCATTCATCGTAAATTCAGTCATGACTTAACGTGCCTCCGTTGCATCAAGTAATGGCGATGCATCTACTTGAGTTACTTCACTATAGATATAAGCATTATTAATCCACTGCATAGCGTGGCTCGAAGTATCCAATATTGGCTGCGGATATAGCCCGAGCCAAACTAGCCCAAAAGCCAGTATTAATAATAATGACACCTCACGTCGACCTAAGTCTCTTAGTCGGCGCTCAGGTAGGCCATGTGACTTAGTTTCGTGACTAGCGACTTCTTTAATATTATTAACACCAAATAGAGTGCGATACACTAGTAGTAATGAGTATAAACCCGCTAATACTAAGCTAAAGGTGGCAAAGACTACGAATACTGGATAGTCAGCAAATGAGCCGAATAAAATCATGAATTCGCCGACGAAGTTACCAGTACCAGGAATACCTAGCAAGGCGGCACAGAAGAACATCAGTAACGGAGCGTAGTAACGAAACTGACCCCACATACCGCCCATTACAGTGATGTCGCGAGTATGCAAACGCTCGTATAACTGTCCTGCCATAATAAAGAGCGCCGCTGAACTTAGACCATGCGCTAACATCTGTATCATCAACCCTTGCAGGCTGAGCAAACTACCGGCATAGATAGCTAGAACGATAAAGCCCATATGCGAGATACTAGTGTAAGCCAATAAGCGCTTCATATCGGTCTGCATAAAGGCCAACCACGCCCCATAGAAGATACCGATTGTTCCTAGAGTCATCGCTATAGGTGCAAACTCTTGGGAGGCTACCGGAAATAGAGGCAGCACAAAACGAATCAACCCGTAAGCGGCGGTCTTAATTAGTACCCCTGCCAAATCAACTGAACCGGCAGTAGGTGCCTGCGCATGCGCATCAGGTAACCAACCATGAAAAGGTATAATCGGTAGCTTGACGGCAAAACCAATAAAGAAGCACAACATAATGGGATATTCCCAGCCTCCCATAGGAGTGCCGAGTAAATCATTATAGTTAAAGCTAAATCTACCAGTATGTGCCTGACTAAATAGCACTAATAATAAGATACCAATCAGCATGATCAGCCCAGAGAGCTGAGTATAGATAAAGAACTTAGTGGCTGCCTGCTCTTTGGTCTTACCGCCCACTACATCATGACCCCAAATGGCAATCAAGAAATAGATAGGAACCAGCATCATCTCCCAAAAGAAGAAGAATAAGAACATATCAATGGCCATAAATACGCCAATGACGCCGCCTAAGCTCCACAATAGGTTTAAGTGGAAGAAGCCAACCCGACGTTGAATCTCGTTCCAAGAACAAGCAACGGCTGCGACCCCCAATAGTCCAGTCAAACCTACCATTAGCAAGGACATACCATCCATTGCTAAATGAAAGCTGATACCCAATCTAGGTATCCAAGGCACACTAAATTCAGCGAACCAAGGTATAGCAGCTTGCGGTGCGAGCACTTGCTTGCTCATACCACTAAAGTTGCCATACTGCCATAGCACTATAGATAAGCCAAAAGTCAGCAGCATGCCGATCAAGGCAATCCAGCGTGGCAAACGCTTATTGTAACGCTCTACCAACCAGCATAATAAACCGGCAATAAATGGAATTGCAATTAATGCTGGTAGCATCCATGTTTGTTGTAACTCTATCATCTTATACCACCGTCATCATTACCAGCACTAGCAATACAGCCATTCCCAAGCCGAAGCTTGCAGCATAACCTCGAAGTGACCCTGTCTGCGTCGCGGACAACACTTTATTACCCGCTGAAGCCAGCCTAGGTAATATTAACCAAGCTTTATCGACAGGATCGGACTTGAATAAACGACCGATGAGTAAAAAGGGTTTTACAAAAACTATATCGTATAGTGCATCAAAGCCCATACCGTGATAGCACCAGTAAAATAAGGCACCACCGATACTTGAACGCTTAAAGCTAGTGAGCAGACGACCTTTATTGACTACATATAATAATGCTGCCACTAGTAAACCTGCTACCATCGCCCCCATCGCTATAAATTCAGCGGTGTGCTTGCCATGTGCTTGACCGGCAACTTCTAATAAGTGACCAACGCTCTCTGGCAGTACGCCTTGTAGTGGTGGCACAATTAGCGCACCCACAGCAGTCGATAATACCAATAACACGCTAAGCGGTAGCCAATATGACATTCCTGCCAATTTGTGCGCATGGGTCTTCTCTTCGCCAAAGAATACTATCCAAATCATACGGAAAGTATAAATAGCAGTTAAGAAAGCACCGAACACGCCCATATAGAATAATACTTGATGGCCAGTAGCATAAGTTTCCCACAGGATAGCTTCTTTTGAATAAAAACCAACCGTTACCCAAGGAATCGCTGCTAAGGCACCACCACCAATCACATAACACCAAAATACTAATGGGATCTTCTTACGTAAGCCACCCATTTTAAAGATATTTTGCTCATGATGTACCGATAGGATGACTGCACCTGATGATAAAAACAGCAAGGCTTTAAAGAATGCATGAGCCATCAGATGAAAGATAGCCCCTTGCCAAGCACCAACGCCAAGCGCTAGGAACATATAACCAATCTGACTCATCGTCGAATAAGCTAAAATACGTTTTATATCCGTTTGTGCCAGCGCACAGAAACCAGCGACTACTAAGGTTAACGCCCCAACACCACCTACCCAATATAATAAAACCTCTGGGGTCAGTATGAATAATGGATGCATACGGGCGATTAAATAAACCCCTGCTGTTACCATCGTTGCTGCGTGAATCAACGCTGATACTGGCGTAGGACCTGCCATTGCATCAGCCAACCAAGTATGTAGCGGTAGTTGAGCGGATTTACCCATCGCTCCACCTACTAACATCATGGTAGTCAAAACCATAATAGGATTATTAATGTCGAACATATCTGGGGCGCGCGTAATGATCTCTTGAATATTGAGTGTACCAAATTCGCGGTACAGCAAGAATAAGCCAAAGGCCAAAAATACGTCGCCAACTCGGGTGACAGTAAAAGCTTTCATCGCTGCCCGACCATTGGCCCGATCATCGAAATAAAAGCCAATCAATAGGTAAGAGCAGATACCAACGCCTTCCCAACCGAGATATAACAATAATAAGTCGTCAGCTAGTACTAGCAATAACATACTGGCAACGAATAAATTCATATAACTAAAAAAGCGCGCGAAACCTGTATCGCCTTTCATATACCAAGCGGCAAACAGATGGATCAAAAAGCCAATGCCGGTAATAACCCCAAGCATAGTCAGCGCTAAGCCGTCAAAGCTAAGACCAAAAGTCGGCGCAAAATCACCAACTTGCATCCAAGTCCACATCGGTACAGTGACTACTGTACCTGCAGGATAAGTGGTCAAAAAGGTAAAGCTAACAAACAACGCACAAAGAGCTGATAGCGCCATGCTACCTACTCCAACGAGCGCTGCTGCTTGTTCAGTCAACCTGTCACGCATAAAGGCTAATATCAAAAAGCCAACGAGCGGGAATATAAAGGTTAATGGTAATAGACTCATGACATCATCCTTTCATCTCATTGGCGCTATCGACATCGAGATGTCCACGCTTATGATAAAACTGTAATAAGATTGCTAGCCCAATAGAGACTTCAGCTGCTGCGAGGGTTAATATAAAAATAAACATTATTTGTCCATCTGGATCAACCCAACGGCTGCCTGCAACTACAAATGCCAATGCGGCCGCATTCATCATGATCTCAAGACTCATCAGCATAAATAAGAAGTTACGCCTGACCATTACCCCGCAAAGACCAATAGAGAATAAAATTCCAGCTAATATAAGTCCATGGCTCATGGGGATCATACCCAAGACGTTTTGCACCTCGACAGTAGGCTGTACTAAGCCTACTACTTCATGGGCAAATGGCACAGCCGCTACTTCCGTTGCCACGCTTACTGCTTGTACCATCAGTCTAACTCCTTATGCAAGGCAGGCTTGGCTCGCTGCATACTCACTGACTTACCAACATAGTCATGCGGATCAACATCTTTATATTCATAAGGCTCAACTGTTGTCACAGCGTCAGTAACATCAGCCGAAGTATGACCATCGTATTCTTTAACACTACCTACGCTCGGCTGAGAGTCTAAGCTTTCATTACTGATGATCTCATCATCAATAGACTCTTTACCCAAGTGATAAGCAGCAACCAAAGCTGCTAACAGTAGTAAGGCGGCAATCTCAACCAATAGGATATATTTGCTAAATAATGCGGTACCTACTGCTTTGGCCGGAATACTAACACCGCCAATCATTGCTGCTGGATCAGAGTTACTACCTATCATCGCATAAAGAACCACAGCAATAATAAACGTCAGCCCTGTCGGCACTGCCCAAGTTTTGGCATCTAACCAGCGCTCTTCACGAGCATCATTAGCCATCCCTAAATTGAGCATCATAATCACAAACACGAATAAGATTAAGATAGCACCCGCATAGACCACGATTTCAAGCGCCCCAGCGAAGGATGCACCGATGATAAAAAATATCCCAGCAATAGCCATCAGGGTAACGATCATCGATAAAATAGCGTGTACTGGATTGGCCAGTATTACTACACGTAGACTGGCAAATATAGCCACCGCTGCTAACGCGTAAAACCCGACCAACTCAGGATTATTTAAAAAATTCATCATGGCAGCAAGCTCCTTAGATCAATAGGTGCTGCTTCGTTTTGTGCAGCGCCTTTTGGTTTATCTGCTACCGCCATACCGGACACCCGATAATAGTTATAATCAGGATACTTACCTGGCCCGGATATCAGCAAATGCTCTTTTTCATAAACTAAATCTTGACGAACATACTCAGCCATTTCAAAATCAGGGGTCATCTGAATAGCTGTAGTTGGACAAGCTTCTTCACAGAGTCCACAAAAGATACACCGTGAAAAGTTAATGCGGAAAAACTCTGGGTACCAGCGACCATCTTCACGCTCAGCTTTTTGTAGTGAGATACAGCCCACTGGACAAGCAACCGCACAAAGGTTACAGGCCACACAGCGCTCATCACCATCAGGATCACGAGACAAAATAATACGTCCGCGAAAACGTGGTGGTACAGGTACGGGTACTTCTGGATATAAGATGGTATCGCGTGGCCTAATGGCATGACTATTCACCATCCACATACTACGGATGATAGTATAAAAGCCAACGATGATCTTTTTTATGCTAGTAAACATGGGGTTATTATCCTTATCAGCTCTGCCCTAGCCGCTAATTAATACACTATCGGCGTTGGAAAAAAGATCAAAATTACTGCCGCAGTAACTAATAAATTAATTAAGGTTATGGGCAAACAGACCTTCCAGCCAAAATTCATTACCTGATCATAGCGTGGGCGCATGAGCGAGCCCCGTGCCAGAATAAACATGGTCATAAAGAATAGCGTTTTAATCATGAACCAAAAAGCTGGTGGAATAAATGGAATATCTAAATTAAAAGGGGCTAACCAACCACCGAAGAACAGACAAGTCATCAAGGCTGAAATGAGTACCACGTTGACATACTCACCAATAAAGAACATACCAAACTTCATACCTGAGTATTCAACATGATAGCCTTCGGCAAGCTCTTGCTCAGCTTCTGGTTGATCAAAAGGATGTCTATGGGTAACTGCCACGCCCGCTATAACAAAAGTTAAGAAGCCAAAGAACTGTGGGAAGATATACCAGCCATCACTCTGCGCTTCGACGATCATTCGCAAGTTAAAGGAGCCTGTTAACGCCACTACGCCCATCAATGATAAGCCTAAGAATACTTCGTAGCTGATGGTCTGTGCGGCTGAACGTAAGCCCCCTAATAATGAGAACTTATTCGCTGATGCCCAACCGCCGAACATTACTGCGTAAACGGCAAGACCTGCCATAGCAAAGAAGAATAAAATCCCGATATCCCAATCAGCAACCCCAAAGGTTGGCGATATAGGAATGATGGCAAATGACGCCAGTGCGGTAAACATCGCTACCGCTGGTGCCAAAGTGAACATAAACTTATCGGTAAAATTCGGCGTCCAGTCTTCTTTAAAGAAGATCTTGAGCATATCGGCAACTAACTGTAAGGAACCAAAAGGCCCTACACGGTTCGGACCATAACGATCCTGCCAAAGCGCCAGCATCCGACGCTCATAAACGATCATCAGAGCGGCAACAATAACCACCACTAAGAAAATAACTAATGACTGTATGACCAAAAATAGAATGGACCAGCTGTCAAAAGTCATTATACCAGCCAAAAAGCTTGGCACATCAGGGATAATACGAGTAAACGACATCTTACACTTCCTGTATGCTAGTTGGCGCTGCTAAATCTATGACATTTGCCATGTCACCTACGATAGTCATCACTTCTACTGGCGCGGCAACCTTACTTACCGATGCTGGTAGCGAAGGATGGATAATACTTACCTGCCCGACTGGATAGCCAATACAGCCCTCTGCTAAATAAGGCACTAGCTGCACAGGTAAAGTAATCTGTTGGTTATCAACTTCAATAGCCAAATAATCACCAGCGGTAATTTGCCAGTCCTGAGCATCCTCAATACCGATACGCCAAGTAGCGATAGGTAATTGTTCCGCTACTACTGGACTGCGTGAAGCCATCATAGAGCTGGCATAAATATTATAAATAGGCACTAATTTGGCGTGCCCTTGTTGAATATTAGTACTAGGTAAAGCGCTAGCTTCTGGAGCTATATACTGGCGTAGTGCCAAACGCTCGTTTTGATCAAATAAGCGTACACCGGGATCACCATTTTTAAGGCTACCCCCTACTTTATCTTGGTATTTATTCCAAGCTTGTGGTGAGTTCCAACCAGGAGTGTTAGCAAACGGAATCATCGAACTTGGCGTTTCAGTACCACTATAGCCTTCCATTGAGAAGGTTAAGCCCGTATCCAAATCTTTTGGTTGCATTGGCTCATGTACTGATAACGGTGCACGCATAGCAGTACGACCTGAATAGCGACGTGGCTCACGAGCAATTTTCAGACCAGTTATACGATAATCTGCATCGGGCGCCGCGCCTTTGATACCAGCAAGCTTAGGATGAGTGGCTATCAAAGCATTGATGACGTCGTCGAGCTGAGTCCAATCGACTGATTTACCTTGTAAGCTGCTATGTACTGCATGCAACCAACGCCAGCCTTCTTTAATGCTACTGAGCGGTTGATAATAATTGTTATCGTAAACTTGGAAGAAGCGTTGCGCACGGCCTTCGGCAGATACCAAAGTACCATCTGCTTCTGCAAAACTAGCCGCTGGTAAGACGATATCGACATGCTCATGCCAGTCCAATAACTGATGATCAAGGGCAATGACTGTCTTATTGCTTAATAATTGGCTAAGTTTTTGTGCATCAATAGCATCAGTCAGCTGATTTTCAGCAACTACTACTACTTCAAAATCAGAGGCTAGCAACTCTTCTACAGACTGCCCCCCTAGCATGCAGACCCCAATACTATTGGCATCAGGCACTGTTAGATAAATACCTGCTTGAGCGCTATAGCGAGTGTTTTGCTCTTTAAGCTCAAGCTTTTTAGCAGGTTGGCGCTCGAGATTATCTTCTGTCTCTTTGTTAGTGCCGCCTGCCGGCTTCGCCGGTTTAGCCGCTAGTTCTTGATCTTCAGTAGGCTGCGTGGTTTGTGCTTGTTGTTCAGCGGCCGCCACATTAGCTGCTTGTACTTTGGCATTATGATCATCAACTTGACTCTGCTCAGTAGCTTTAATCGCTGCACGTTTTTGACTCAGAGCTTGAGTGATTTGAGCAGCAGCTTCAATCATCGCTATAGATGACAAGCTAGTGCCCGCTACAACCAGCGGCTTATCAGCTTGAATTAAATCATAAGCAATTTGCTGCGCTAAGGCTTGCATCGGACTTACTTGCTGATTCGCTGCCTGTTCTGGAGCAATATCCGTGGTTTGCGGATCGATGATGTCCGCTAAATCGTTAGCTAACTTATCAATCTCATCGGCTACTTTAAAGCCAAGCGCAGTAATATCTTCTGGAGTGGCGACTACACTGACCTTACTGATATCGTCAAGTTTAGTTTCGCAGACATCCAAAACATAAATAGGACTGAGCGCCCCTTGAGCTATACGTTGTACAGGTTCAGCTAGCCAAGCTTGCGTTTTGGCAGCAGCAGCCATTTTTATCGCTTCATTCTTAGCAGCTTGACGAATAGACAAAGCAACTCGTGAAGACGTCTGAGTAATATCTTCGCCTAAAATCAGCACTGCATCATGACTTTCAATATCAGTCATTCCGGGGTTATAAACCCCTTCGGTACTGAGCACTTCAATACATTTATTAACTAACGCTTGCTGCTGATGATTGAGGCCAGTAGAGAAGTTATCAAAACCAACTAGATTTTTCAGCGCAAAGTTAGTCTCAAGGCTAGCGCGTGGCGAACCAATACCTATAACTTTTTTATTTTCTAGACGCTTGATAGTTTCATCCAAAGCGTAGTCAATATTTATTTTGACATGCTTGCCATTGATGCGCTCAAGCGCTTGCGTTGGACGGTCTTCGCGATTGACATAACCATAACCAAAACGGCCTCGGTCACATAAGAAATAGCGGTTTACTTCACCGTTATAGCGGTTTTCAATCCGGCGCAACTCGCCATAGCGTTCACCCGGTGAAATATTACAGCCTGCTGAGCAACCATGACAGATGCTTGGTGCATACTGCATATCCCATTTACGGTTGTAGCGTTCTGAGTGAGTCTTATCAGTGAACACCCCTGTTGGGCAAACCTCTGTTAAGTTACCCGAGAACTCGCTTTCAAATTGACCATCTTTATCACGACCAAAATAAACCCGATTATTAGAGCCATAAACGCCTAAATCTTCGCCACCAGCATAGTCTTTATAAAAGCGTACGCAACGATAGCAAGCGATACAACGATTCATCTCATGGGCAATAAAAGGCCCAAGCTCTTGGTTATGATGGGTACGTTTGGTAAAACGATAACGACGATGATTATGACCAGACATATAAGTCATATCTTGCAAATGACAGTGACCGCCCTCTTCACAAGTAGGACAATCATGCGGATGGTTAGTCATCAGTAGCTCGATCATTGACTTACGAAATGCTTTCGCTTCATCATCAGTGACTGAGATATACATATCATCGCTTGGGGCGACCATACAAGACATTACTAATCTACCGCGACCTGCTTCTAAATCTTCTTTGCTTTGAAATTGTTTGACCGCGCACTGACGGCAAGAGCCTACTGAGCCTAGAGCCGGATGATAACAAAAATAGGGCACATCTATACCTAGCGACAAGCACGCTTGTAGCAAGTTGTCCGCGCTATCTACTTCGACAGTGGTTCCATCAATATGTATGACTGCCATGCCGCTCTCCTTATTTCGCTACTAGCTGTTGACTATCTACAGCCTCAATGACCTGTGCACCGACCGCTTGTTCAATTTTTTGATCAAACTCAGGACGGAAATATTTGAGCGCACTCATAAGTGGCTCCATAGCACCCGGGGCATGAGCACAAAAAGTCTTGCCAAGCCATAAATCACGAGTTAATTCTTCTAGTTTTTCCACATCACCCAGCTGACCTTGGCCATCATTGATAGCAGTCAGCAGCTTGACACCCCAAGGTAGTCCATCGCGGCAAGGCGTACAAAAACCGCAAGACTCACGTTGGAAGAAGATCTCAAGATTGCGTAGCAAAGGCACCATATCTTGCTCTTCATCGACGACCATAATCAGTCCAGTTCCCATCCGACTACCAGCAGCCTGAATAGTATCAAAATCGACTACAGTATCTAAATGATCAGCGGTCAAGAAGTCAGTAGAAGCACCGCCTGGCAACCAAGCCTTAAGAGTGCGGCCTTCTTGCATACCACCGGCGAAGTCTTCAATAATTTCTCGAGCAGTATAGCCAAAGGGCAACTCCCATAGACCGGGATCATTAACTAACCCTGAGCAGCCAAACAACTTAGTGCCCGGAGTTTCGACTACCCCTTTAGCCTTCGGTAAATCCTGATACCACTCGCTACCATGTAACATAATGGCGGAAACGTTATGCAAAGTTTCGACGTTGTTGACTACGGTTGGACGACCCCATGCTCCAGCTACTTGCGGGAATGGTGGTTTAGTACGTGGATTAGCACGACGCCCTTCTAAAGAGTTGAGCAAAGCAGTCTCTTCGCCACAAATATAGCGTCCAGCACCAGTATGCACATGCAGATCAAAACTATAACCTGAGCCTAAAATATCATCGCCAAGTAAGTTATTGGCTTTAAGCTCTTCGACAGCAGCATTAAGACGCTCAGCTGCTAAGATATATTCACCGCGGATAAAGATATAGCCCGCCGTAGCTCCGATGGCATAAGCAGAAATGATCATACCTTCGATAAGCTGTAGTGGTAGGCGCTCCATCAGCAGTCGATCTTTAAAAGTACCCGGCTCCATCTCATCAGCATTACAAACCAAATAGCGGGGACCGCCATCAGGTGGCGCCATCAACGACCATTTGATACCCGCTGGAAACCCTGCACCACCACGGCCTTTGACTACCGCTTCTTTGATAGTCTTTAGCGTAGCTTCTGGCGTTTGATTTAGAGTCATTTTAAGCGCTTCAAAACCACGTAGTGATTCATAAGTCGCCAGATCTAATACCGCATCATGATGGGCTAAACGCCAAGTTAGCGGTCTAGTTTCACTAGTAGCAGTGGCTTTGTCACCATATATTGGGATACGCTGCTCATTGAGCTGGCTAGGTGCTTTACCTTGGCTACGAAGGGCAACTTGTTCTGCAACCGTTAATCTCATGCGTATAGCTCCAATAATTGCGCCACCTCAGTAGGATGAACTGGGCCATAAGTATCTTCATCTATCAATACCGCAGGACCTTTATCACAGTTACCTAAACAGCAAATTGGTAATATAGTGAAGCGTCCATCAGCAGTGGTTTGACCATAATCGATACCCAACTGCGCTCTAAGCTCAGTAGATAACGCTTCATAACCTGTTAAATAACAAGCAATGGAATCGCAAATTAAGATCACATGACGACCTACTGGCTGACGATAGATACGATTAAAAAAAGTAGCTACCCCATCGAGATCAGTCACTGGAATATCTAGCAAGTTAGCGATCGCATTCACTTGCGCATCATCGACCCAACCATTACGCTTTTGCACTATCTTCAATGAATCTAGAGAAGCTGCACGAGCATGTGGGTAATGATGAATAAAATCACCAATAGCGGTAATCTCTTCAGTGGTTAGGATGCTTTCTACATCTACCTTTGGTGCTTTATCAGTAACAATTCTCATATCTTTTGTCTTATCCTCACTCATCGCGCTATTTTCTATAAAATGTCATGATAGCTATGGCGTCTTACAAGTATAGCGTTTTGGTGCACCATTAGGTGGTAACTCATTGATTAAGCTTATTTTATAACTATTCTTTTATTACTAGTCTTTTATAACTTCCCTAACGATCACAGTCAGCCATTACGATGTCAATAGAAGCCAAATACATGATAGCATCGGATACTAACGAGCCGTTGATCACTGAAGGCATCTGCTGAATATGCGCAAACGTCGGAGTGCGAATACGAGTACGATAGCTCATAGTGGCGCGATCTGAAGTAATATAATAACTGTTTAAGCCTTTAGTAGCCTCAACGATAGTGGCACACTCACCAGCGGGCATCACTGGACCCCAAGATACTGAGATAAAGTGATTAATCAAAGTCTCAATATCATTTAGAGTACGATCTTTCGGTGGGGGTACGGCTAATGGATGATCGGCTTTATAAGGGCCTTGCGGCATATTATCCATACATTGACGAATAATACGCAAGGATTGACGCATCTCTTCAACTTTAATCATACAGCGATCATAAGCATCACCGTTATACCCTACTGGCACTTCAAAATCATAATTTTCATAGCCCATATAAGGACGGGCTTTACGTAAATCAAAATCGACACCAGTAGCACGAAGACCTGCGCCAGTCACACCCCAAGCTAAAGCTTGCTTAGCATCATATTGAGCCACACCTTGCGTACGACCTTTGAGCACACTATTATTCAGTGCTGCTTTTACGTACTCATCTAAACGTTTTGGCATCCAGTCCAAAAACTCACGGACTAAACGCTGCCAGCCACGCGGTAAATCTGCGGCAGTACCGCCAATACGGAACCAAGCCGGATGCATACGATAGCCTGTTACTGCTTCGATTACGTCATAAGCTTTTTGGCGATCGGTAAACATATAGAATACTGGGGTCATACCACCAGCATCTTGAATAAAAGTACCGACGAATAGTAGGTTGTTAGTGATACGGAAAAACTCACTCATCATTACCCGGATAGTTTCAGCACGTGCTGGAATGGTAATACCAGCTAACTTCTCCACTGACATAATATACGGCAGCTCATTCATCACCCCACCTAAGTAATCAATACGGTCGGTGTAAGGAATGTAAGAATGCCAAGTCTGACGCTCAGCCATCTTTTCTGCGCCGCGATGGTGATAACCAATATCCGGAATACAGTCAACAACTTCTTCACCATCGAGCTGAAGTACTAGTCTAAAGGCACCATGCGCTGAGGGATGGTTAGGACCGATGTTCAAGAACATAAAGTCTTCATCACGTCCCGAACGTTTCATGCCCCACTCTTCAGGAACGAAGCGCAAGTTCTCTTGCTCGTACTCTTGCTTGGCCGTATTTAGGAAGTAAGGAGTAAATTCAGTGGCGCGCGCATGATATTCTTTGCGCAGTGGATGACCTTCCCAATACTTAGGCAGTAAGATACGGGTTAAATGCGGATGGCCAGTAAAGACAATGCCGAACATGTCCCAAACTTCACGCTCATACCAATTGGCATTAGGCCAAATGTTAGTAGCGCTAGGCACATTTAAGTCATCTTCACTAAGGGCAACTTTAATCCTTACATCGCTATTACGCTCCAGCGACATCAGATGATAAAAAACCGTAAAGTCGCTAGCTGGCAGACCTTCACGATGTTGGCGCAAGCGCTCATCCATCGCTGATAAGTCGAACAACATGACATAAGGTTTTGGCAGCTTACGTAAGAATAATAAAATATCTAGTAAATCAGCACGTGCGACCCAGACTGTCGGGATCTCATCGATAGTCTGCTGCACTACAAACTTACCAGCATACTTGTGCCCTAGCTCTTGAATTACTGCAGGTACAGGCTTGATCTTAGGATCTATATTTTCGACTACCGTGACCATGAATGATGTTTTCCTTCATTAATCATAACTGAGTTATTATCACTAAATGATGATAAGCGCCTGCGCCTGTTTATCGTTAACGGCCCAACAAGCCAAGCTATTAAGTTAAATACTGTCTGGACTACGTAGATTTTTTACTGCAATACGATCCGCTTGTTTGCGGTCACGCTCAGACGTCATTTGTGGCTGATAAATGCCTTGATCTTTCATATGAATACCTAAAGGGCGACGCTCTTTAGTAATCGATTCTTGTAATAGCATCAAGCCTTGGATCAAGGCTTCTGGACGCGGTGGACAACCAGGTATATAGACATCTACCGGAATAATCTTATCCACGCCTTGGACTACTGAATAGATATCGTACATACCACCAGAGTTAGCACAAGCGCCCATAGAGATGACCCATTTAGGCTCTAGCATTTGCTCATAAAGGCGTTGAATAACTGGTGCCATTTTGATAAAACAAGTGCCCGCTACGATCATGACATCAGCTTGTCTTGGTGAGGCACGAATAACTTCTGCACCAAAGCGCGATAAATCGTGGACGGCAGTCAAAGTAGTAGCATATTCAACATAACAGCATGAAGTACCGAAGTTAAAAGGCCACAACGAGTTCTTACGCCCCCAGTTAGCCGTCGAATGAACTAAATCTTCTAGACGACCCATAAAGACGTTTTTATTAACTTCATCTTCGAGAGGATCACCGACCGTTTCCCGAGTCTCTGCAGGATAAATATCTGCATCAGGATTGGCTCTGGTTAAGGTATATTTCATAACATTCAACCTTTATATTGGGTGCAGCATAGCGTTGAGGTTGCCAGCAAGCTAATCATATTATTGTTGCAAATATGACCTTCATAACTAACTATCGATTGAACCACCTACCTGTTATATACTGCAGAATTTATCATCTAAACTCTTGCTTTAATAGGCAATCTAATCGCAAATATAGTTATTCTAAAAACTGAGATTAACTACTTATAACAAGCAGTATGCTAAGGACTGATACTAAGTATTTTCACGCTGAGCAGACGCAGCAAAATCCACAGAAGTAATATTACCTGTGGTATTAATATGGTCGATGCTTTGTAGATGGCGACGATTAGCTTCAATGTTATTTGATACATTGATCTGTCCTGAAGACTGTGCTGGTATTTTACCCGTAGGGTCAACCATCAGTTCTTCAACCCCATCAAACTTGGTAATGCTCGCTAGATTAAAGCCAGCAGGCGCGGCATAAAGACGAGATTTTTTGCGCAGTTTATCAGCAGGTGCCCAGTTTAGTGCGCCCAAACTCAAGGCATAGACTAAACCAATCAACAGATCAATAATAAAAGTCGAAGCCGCAATAAAACCGGCCCACCCTGTTTCTCGAATTGAGACGGCGTAAGCATATAAATACAAGGCTTCTAAATCGAAGATAACAAAGAAGATAGCTACTAAATAAAATTTAGCAGACAAGCGAATACGGGCATTGCCAGCTCCGACAACGCCTGCTTCAAATACATGTTCTTTTTGCAGACCATGAGACCGCCCACCTAGCAAACGCGGGACGACTAGCATGAATATAACCAGACCGATAGCGGCTAGAATAAAAGCAACGGCTGACCAATTAAAGGCAGACATGATAATACGTGCTCCTCACCCAAGCGAGTGTTAGGTATAACGCAAACTAGTACTCAATAACAACATAGTTATACGATAACCATAACGCAAACGAATATGCAAAGTGCGACTAATACCTTATTTATAATATTAAAATAAGCTATAAAACACTTTGCTGGTAACGGCCAATTATCAAGGTTATCGACGTTAGCATCAGATAGGACCAACTGTAAAGATATCCGACATAGTCAAGGATAAGGGCTGGTCATCAAAAACATCTACTAAACGCCTTGAATAAACTTAGTAAATCAATATCTCTATTGCTAATTAAATAACAACTTATTTAATTGATTTAATAACTCATTACAAAGGGTCAATAATGGTGTGACAACTGGCATAAACGGTTTACCTACTATACGCATATTAGTGCCCAAAAGCCAGTTTTTCACTGTATCAGGCGGTCACTTTATATGCTACAAAATATGTATCTACAGCGATAAATTATGCTATAGGGTACGCCCTATTTAAATTTTTGCAAGGCCTTAATTTTACTATAAACTTAACTTTAAGCCCAATTGTAAAACACACCTCAATCAGCATGGCAATGACTGTAAAAATTAAAAGATTAATTCAAATAAAAACAGGCTATTACACTCGATTAAGAGCAATACCATTAAGTGCGCAATGCTGCCCAATCAGTTGTGTTGCAGATCAATAATTAGCTAACAAAATATTTATAACTGATTATGATAGTCATTTAGCTACCGCAAATCTGAGTTTATACCTGCTTATAGCGGTAGCAAACAGGCAAAAAGACAGGCCGAATAATCGACCTGTCTTTTTATATCATTAATAGATCAGCCATCAGCTATGAGTTACTGATTACTGATTACTGATTACTGATTAATAATATCAACACCTTTTGGTGGAGTAAATTTAAACTGGCTGCTGTTGATACTTGGATTCAGCTTAATATTACTAAATTTGATGGAGGTAGTCTGACCTAAAGTATCATTCAGTACCATCATTACAGGTTTACCACCACTAAAGCTCATCGACAGAGTCTTAAAGCTGGCATCACCAGACTTCGGATAGAGTACGTAGTAGTTCTTATTGTTATAAGGCTGAGTGACTTTAAAGCTTTTGTCAATCTTGCTTGGATCTCCAGATAGTAACAATGCTGGAGTATTACCCACTTGACTATCGACCGCTTGCTTAGTCGCTTGCTCTAAGTCTTTGTCATAAATCCACATCGAACTACCATTAGCGACGATCAATTGCTGAGAAGGTGATTTAGTCTCCCAACGAAAATTATTTGGACGCTGGACACTCATACTACCTTGAAAAGATCCGCTACTTGCGCCTTTGGTAGTTTGACTGAAGTTAGCCGTCATACTCTTAGTATTAGTCAATAAGGCATTTAAACGTTTGGCAGCAGTCAAGTTATCAGCAGGAGCTGCATTAGCAGATTGGGTCAAGGCCACCATAGGCGCTGCAACCCCAAGGCTAGTTAAAAGCACCCCAGCTAAAGCACCGCTCATCAGTTTTTGTTTTACCGTAGTGCTGTTAGTAGTGCTAGTAGTATTGTTAGTAAATAAAGTCATGATTTTTCCTCTCATTATGAATTTCAATATAAATTAATTCAGTCATTAAATAGTACAGTCGATTGCTATGATCAAGGGTGTTTATTATTGGTGCTTATCACACTGTATTGGGCAGTATCATAGTAGAACATTTAATAGCTTCTGATCGATGAGGGACAGTGTGCCAGCTTTTTTATTACACGGCTAGGCTAGAATTGCAATCAATACTACGCCTGCCATACACGCTTGTAACTAACACAACTGACTATAATTGCTGATAGCGTTTACTGCTCTTAATAAGTTTTTGTACTATGGTAAGGCTAAGATTAATGGGTAAAACTTAGTCTTAGCCTTCTTGATCTTAGCCTTATTGTATGAATGCAAAAAGTCCCTATCACCAATTGGTAACAGGGACTTTTTTTATTCACTACAGCGATTTATGGACTTGATATATCAAGCCTATAGCTCAGTAGCAAAACGCTAACTAGGCGCTTTCAACCATCACATAACGACGGTTAAACTTACCTTTAGTTGCAAACTTCACTACACCGTCATTCAGTGCAAATAAAGTATGGTCGCGGCCCATGCCAACGCCTTCACCAGCATGGAATTCTGTTCCACGTTGACGAACGATGATGTTACCAGCGACGATGGTTTGACCACCAAAGATTTTTACGCCGAGCATTTTTGGGTTTGAATCACGACCGTTACGTGACGAGCCGGCAGCTTTTTTATGTGCCATGAGAAAATCTCCTTGTTAATGTGACTTATCGCTTATGCGACAACTCTTAAGCTTTTATTGCGTTATTAATTATCAGTAAGTAACTGATAATAGCTAATTAAGCATTAATCGCTTTGATTTTTAACAAGGTGTACCATTGGCGGTGACCTTGCTCTTTGTGATAATGCTTACGACGGTTGTGCTTGATGATACGGATTTTTTCGCCGCGACCATGTTCAATCACTTCCACTTCTACGCTAGCGCCTTCAACGACTGGCTGACCGATTTTGACAGTATCACCATCAACAACCATCAACACGTCTTCAAATTTGATTGTTTCGCCAGTTTCTGCTTTTAGCAGTTCAACTTTTAGCAACTCATCGACGACTACACGGTGCTGTTTACCACCAGTTTTGATTACTGCGTACATAGTCTAACTCCGCTTAACCCGTGTGCCGTGGCTGATATTATACCAACGCTTCGACGACGAACACGACAGGGAAAAATTAAAGGCATGATTTTACGGCTTTTTCACCGTAAAAGCAAGTTTCTTGTCACAGCTTTTACTAGCTAGTACTAAGCCCAATCACCCTATTGCAAATTCAGCAAAAGACTAGCTTAGCCGTAGCCCTATAACTGCGTCTAACGGCAGTCATTATAGCTTATCCATTCAATAACTTACAATATTGCTTTAACGCTGTTTTTATATAACATCGACTTAACATCGACTAGGGCCAATAGCCATTCACATTAGCGCAAAAAAAATTATTATACGCCCATAACTTAGCGGTTAGTAAAGGATAGCTATTGTTATGAAGAACGCATTTTAGACAACAATAAAAGCTACTAGCTATGCTATTATGATGGTATTTGCACCTCATCAGTTACACTGACTTAATTTACTCATCGACTATATGATGATTTTTTCACCCAAATAATATGACTATTCTTATGACCAGTACCTCAATAACTGCTTTAGCAGCTACTCCTGCCCTGCCTAAGCCAAGCTATGCCGATATCCAAAGCATCGTTGCTGATGACTTTGAGATTATGGATAAGCAAGTGTTTGGTAGTCTTAATTCAAAAGTTCAGCTAGTCATGAACGTCTCACAGCATGTCATTAATGCTGGTGGTAAACGTATGCGTCCGTTAATCACTCTATTGTGTGCGCGTATGCTCTATGACAGCGCATCAGAGCAAGCGATGCATTTGGCCGCTATTACTGAGATGCTGCATACAGCCACTTTAGTTCATGACGATGTGATTGATGAGTCAGGTCAGCGCCGTGGTAAACCTACTGCTAATGCTACTTGGGACAACGCCACTGCCGTGCTAGTAGGTGATTATCTTATTGCTCGCGCCTTTAACTTATTAGTTGGCTTTAAGAGTTTACCCCTATTGCAACTGTTCTCTGATGGCACGTGTGACATCGCTGAAGGTGAGGTGCTACAATTGCAACATCAGCATAATCCACAGGCTACTGAAGACGATTACTTACGCATCATCGATGGCAAAACATCACGACTATTTATGATGGCCACTCAAGGTGCGGCTATTTTACAAGACCAAACTCAATACTTGCCTGCATTGGCAGATTTTGGCCAGCACTTTGGTAATGCTTTTCAAATTATAGATGATGTGCTGGACTACAGCGGTGACAGTGAGCTGATGGGCAAAAACCTCGGTGATGACTTGGCAGAGGGTAAGCCTACCCTGCCTACTATCAAAGCCCTTGCGCTATTAAAGGATAGTGACAAATCAGGCTATGACCAGCTACGTGTAGCCGTACAAACTGGCAAAACGCCTAATGCTGAACAACTGATTGCCTTAGTAAGAAATTCAGGCTCATTGGCTTACTGTACTCAGCGTGCACTTGAAGAGACTCGATTGGCGCAGCAAGCGCTAAGCCTGCTTCCGGATAATCGCTATCGCCAAGGCCTATATCAGCTGACTGAGCTTGCCAGCTCACGCTTGATATAAGCTAAAATTAAAAACTAATTTTGCTAGCTGCTAAATGATCAGTGACAAAGGTAATGGCTGTTAAAACGTCAGGATTAGAATGCTGAGGGATTCATCGCTCAGCTGTTGAACTATCCGCTGTTAAACTATCAGTTATTACTGTAATTCCTGTTAAATTAGTCACCGAGCAATTCAATAACTCAATCGACTGTTGCTATTTCTTAAACCCCTGATCTTAAGACAACAACCTTAAAACTATAAGTAGCCTGTAACTAGCAACTAATTACTATTGATTAGTTATTAATGAGTAATAGTGATAGATTCTGCCCTAGTAGCAAAGGTATAGGTTGTTAATCAACAAATCAGATATCAATGCTTACCTGTAGTATTTTTTAACATTCACATTAACTTATTGCTAAATTATATATTTTGCTTACAAGCCATATTTTTATGGCTGTTCGTCACTTAGTACGCTATAAATAAACTCATATAACAAAAATTAACAATATATTAACTATAGCGTTATCTTAAAGTTTTATTTAAGGTAACTTGTGTAACGCTTATACTATCAACGTTTGCTGTAACTAAAAAATAACTTATAGTTACTTAATGGCATAAGTCTACTATTTAGTTGCTTGACTGTAGGGTAGACCCGATAGTTTATAATAGCTCACTAAATTTATTACTAATATCATTAGCTTTCATATTATTATCTTGCCTTAGTCGATGGGATACCTCCTTGAGGCTAACCGTAATCGTAAAACATGGTTATTGTTTATTAGCACTAGTTATTAGCATTAGGGTTATATCGATCACGCTTATAAAGGCTATTTTTTTAAGCCTATTATAACCTAGCGTATTAAAAATTATTGTACTACAACCTTTTATTAAAACTGAATACTCCAGAGGACATTGATGAAGCACTCTTATCTTACGATTGTAATAGCATCTGTACTATCGACAGCGGTACTGGTTGGCTGTGACAAAAAAGAGGACGCTGCTGCCGAAGCCGCTCAGCAACAGATGCCGCCTGCCGTCGTCAACGTCCAAACCGTTACTTTGGGTACTATACCTCAAGTACAAACCTTTTCTGGACGCACCACTGCATTCGAAACTGCAGATGTACGTCCACAAGTAGACGGTATTATTGACGAGATACTCTTCCGTGAAGGCAGTAACGTCAAAAAAGGCCAGCCTTTATATCGTATCAATACTGATAACTATGCCACTTCTATCGCTAGCGGTGAAGCTGCTGTTCAACAAGCACAAGCTAATTATCAGACTGCTTTGGCTAATAATGCCAATGCTAAAGCTGAATTGGCCAGTCGCCAAGCTTCATTGGCACAAGCAATAAACGATTTTCAGCGCCTAAAGGGTCTAGTCGAAATCGACGCTATCTCTAAACAGCAGTATGATCAAGCGCAAACCCAAGTTCGTACCGCACAAGCAGCGGTTGCTAGTGCCAATGCCGCAGTCAGTCAGTCTCAAGCTGGCATAGAAAGCTCGAAAGCTGGTATTCAAAGCGCTAGATCAGGTTTGGATGCTAGTACTTTAGATCTTAACCGTACTATCGTACGCTCACCCATTTCCGGTCGTAGTGATCGCTCAACGGCTACTGCAGGCTCATTAGTAAATGCTAGCCAAGCGACTCCATTAGTAACGATTTCGCGCTTAGATCCTATCTATGTCGATATCAGCCAATCCTCATCTGAATTGTTAAAACTACGTCAACAGATATCTCAAGGTAAAGCGCAAGCAGGGATGAATATTGTTGAGCTAGTGCTAGAAGATGGTAGCGTATATCCAGTAACGGGTAAATTGGAGTTGTCAGAAGCTAAGGTTGACGAATCAACTGGCGCAGTTACTCTACGCGCAGTATTCCCTAATACTAATAGCGTGTTATTGCCTGGTATGTATGTTTCTGCACGCTTGATTCAAAGCGTTATTACTAATGCCGCTTTAGTCCCCCAAAGTGCGGTTATGCGCTCAACCAAAAGTGAGACGCAAGTCTATATCGTGGATGCTAATAATAAAATCCAAGTACGTCCAGTGACTGTTAATGGCACTTATAAAGGTCAGTGGGTAATTACTGACGGTCTACAGAGCGGCGACCAAGTTGTAGTGATTGGTGGTGCCAAAGTCAAACCTGAACAAGAAGTGGTAGCTAAGCCTTTAGAAGATCCTAATGCGGCCCCTACCCAACCCGGTGCGCCAGCAGCTAAAGGCCAAGCGGCAAATCAGCCTCCTGCCAAAACACCACAACAAGCTGCAAAAACAATGAATAAGCCAGCTAGTGACACAGCCAAAGCTGACGCCAAACAACCAGCAGCCGCTAATTAATTCCATTCAAAGCTAGGAAGACCTAGGGATATACTATGTCACTTTTTTTTATTAACCGACCTATCTTTGCATGGGTATTGGCTATATTAGTCATGCTTGTCGGGATTATATCGGTCATCAGTTTACCGATTGAGCAGTACCCAGCTATTGCGCCACCGACTATTTCGGTCAGTGCTAGCTATCCTGGTGCTAATGCGAAAACCGTTGAAGATTCAGTAGTACAGGTTATTGAGCAGCGCATGAAGGGCCTGGATAACTTGATGTATATGAAGTCATCAAGCTCTTCAAATGGCGGCGCCTCAGTGACTTTGTTCTTTGAGAACGGTACTGACGCCGATACTGCGCAAGTACAAGTACAGAATAAACTTCAAGCAGCCATGAGCTCGCTACCTGAATCCGTTCAGCGTCAAGGGGTCAACGTCAATAAGTCCTCTAGTGGCTTTTTGGTAGTACAAGGTTTTGTCTCTGAAGATGGCAGTATGGATCGCGCTGATATCGGCGATTATATCAACTCTAATGTGGTCGATCAGCTCAGCCGTATTGAAGGCGTTGGTGAAGTACAAGCATTCGGTTCCTCTTATGCGATGCGTATTTGGCTTGATCCTGCGCGCTTGCGTAGCTTCAATATGGTACCATCTGACGTTGTTGAAGCCGTGCGATCACAGAATGCTCAAGTATCAGCAGGTCAGCTTGGACAAGCACCAGCGAATCTGGACGAGCAAGTTATCAATGCCACGGTTACCGTGCAAAGCTATCTACAAACTCCTGATGAATTTGAAGACATCTTACTCAAGACCGATAGTTCTGGTGCGCAAGTACGTTTAGGTGATGTTGCTAAGGTTGAGATTGGTAGTGAAGACTACGGTGTTATTTCACTTTATAACGGCCAAGATGCGGCCGCCCTTGCTGTGTCTTTAGCCAGTGGCGCTAACGCTCTACAAACCCGTGACTTAGTTAGCGCGCGTATAGCCGAATTAGAAGCAAACTTCCCAGCAGGTCTAAAGTCTGTCGTACCTTATGATACTACGCCGTTCGTACGTTTATCTATTGAACAGGTAGTCATGACTTTGATTGAGGCAATTGTCTTAGTATTTATCGTCATGTTCATCTTCTTACAGAACTGGCGCGCTACCATCATCCCTACTCTTGCAGTGCCTATTGTATTACTAGGTACCTTTGCGGTGCTTTATGTTGCCGGCTTTAGTATTAACGTATTAACCATGTTTGCGATGGTACTATCGATTGGTCTACTGGTCGATGATGCTATTGTGGTGGTAGAGAACGTTGAGCGAATCTTGGAGGAAGACTCTGAGATCTCCATCAAAAACGCTACTATTCAATCGATGGGCGAAATCAGTAAAATCGTTATCGGTATTGCGTTGATCTTGTCAGCAGTATTCGTGCCGATGGCCTTCTTTGGTGGCTCAACAGGGGTCATTTATCGCCAGTTTGCGATCACTCTAATCACTAGTATGGTATTGTCAGCATTAGTAGCACTTATCTTTACCCCAGCGCTTTGTGTGACTTTACTCAAACGTAGTAAAAGTCATGAAAAAGGCAATAGTGAAAATCAGAAAGGTTTCTTTGGTTGGTTCAACCGCAGCTTCGCTAAAGTAAGTCTTCGTTATGAGAAGCTCGTTGGTAATAGCTTCCGTTTTAAATGGTTATATCTAATCGCTTATGCAGCCATTATCGGTATTATGGCAGTAGTGTTCTTACGTATTCCTGGCTCCTTCTTACCTGAAGAAGACCAAGGGATTATGTTTACTTTAGTCCAGCTACCAGCAGGGTCTACGCTTGATCAGACCCAAGATGTTCTCGATAAGGTTAGTGACTATTATACTAATCAAGAACCCGATAACGTCGCTTCAGCCTTTACTATCGCCGGTTTTAGTTTTGTCGGGCAAGGTCAGAACGTGGGTCTAGCATTCGTTAAGCTCAATGATTGGGCGGATCGTGAAGGCGATGATAATGGAGTAAAAGCCATTTCTGATCGTGCCAACGGTTACTTCTTTAGCCAAATCAATGAAGCGACTGTCTTTACTATCATACCGCCAGCAATTAGTGGCCTTGGTAATGCTAGTGGCTTTGATTTAATGCTACAAGATTCCGGTAACTTAGGGCATGATGAATTACTTGCAGCCCGTAATATGCTGTTAGGAATGGCTGCTCAGAATGATCAAGTAGCTGGTGTACGTCCAAATGGACAAGAAGATGCACCGCAGCTCAAGGTCGATATTAACCAAGAACAAGCCGCTGCTTATGGTTTATCGCTTGGCAGTATCAACAGTGTGATATCTACAGCTTGGGGCTCAAGCTATATTAATGACTTTGTCGATCGTGGTCGTATCAAGCGTGTCTTTATTCAAGGTCAGCCTGAAAGCCGTACTAACCCTAGTGATATAGGTAAGTGGTATGTGCGCAATGACAGCAATGAGATGATTCCATTTGATGCTTTTTCTAGTAGTCGCTGGGAGAATGGTTCTCCGAACTTAACCCGTTATAACAGCTTACCCTCAATGAATATTCAAGGGAACGCTGCTGAAGGTCTAAGTACTGGCGATGCTATGAACGCTATGGCAGCTATGGTAGATAAATTGCCGGAAGGTATCAGCTTTGAGTGGACAGGCTTATCACTTGAGGAGCAAAAGTCAGGCGCTCAAGCACCTATGCTCTACGCTATCTCTATCTTAGTGGTATTCCTATGTTTGGCGGCCTTGTATGAGAGTTGGTCTATTCCATTCTCAGTACTACTAGTCATTCCACTTGGGGTATTAGGAGCGGCATTATTTACTTGGCTACGAGACTTCGATAATGATGTTTACTTACAGGTTGGCCTACTGACAGTAGTCGGACTATCTGCCAAGAATGCCATCTTGATTATTGAGTTTGCCAAAGATCACCAAGAGGAAGGCTATAGTCTCAAAGATGCAGTCATGCTAGCCGCAAGACAGCGTTTGCGACCTATTATTATGACCTCACTTGCCTTCGGTATTGGGGTTGTGCCATTATTCCTAGCCAATGGTGCAGGTTCTGGTAGCCAGAACGCTATTGGTACTAGTGTCCTTGGCGGAGTAGTTAGTGCTACCTTGCTGGGTATCTTCTTTATTCCTATGTTCTATATTTGGATACGTAGTATGTTCCCTTATATGAACAATGAAAGCCATGAAGTAGCGGGTAGCCCTAAAGGTAATGGCAGCGCTGACAATAGTGGTGATGATGGTGACGACGACCAACCTACGCCACCAACTGACAACACGCCAACGCCACCAACTGACAATACGCCGGATCCAACTCCCTCTGAGAGTTATCAGCCTGCAAGTTTTGGAGATAATACCAAATGAGTTCTCAAATCATTTTTACGCCTAACTCAACCTCTACGCCAGTAGTTACTATGGCTCAACGCTCAGTGGTAGGTGTACGATTTGCCTCGTTATCTGCCGCTCGCACTCGCAAAAATGCTACTCGACTTTTAGGCTTAAGCGCCCTAGTCCTTAGTATGGCTGCGTGTAATACTATTCCAAAAGCTGATATGCGTCCGGTACTTGTTGAGCCTAATCTACCTATTGAGCAAGCTTACGGTGCCTTTGATAATCAGACCGTAAGCACTGCTGAGCAACCTAGTGTGGCTGGTCAGCGCTGGCAAGACTTCTATAGTGATGAGCGTCTAAAAGGCCTGATTGCTTTAGGACTGCAGAATAACAAAGACTTTGAAAGTGCACGCTTAGCGATTGAAAAAGCCCGAGCACAATATCAAATTACTGATATTCGCGACTTGCCAACTATTGATGGCAGCGCTGGCTATTCACGCCGACGTCAAGGCAGTGCATTAGGTAGTAGCACTGGTGATAGTTTTAATGTCAATTTGGGTCTAGCCAACTATGAGCTCGACTTTTGGGGCAAGATTGCTAGTCTAAAAGATCAAGCTCTACAGAACTTTTTGGCAACTAGTGCGGCTAAAGACTCAACGCAGATCAGCTTAATCAGTAATATTGCTCAAAGCTACGCTAATCTTAGTTACAGCTTAGCGCAGCTCAAGTTAGCTGAAGCGACCGTTGAGAGTCGTGAACGTTCTTTATTCATTGCTAATAAGCGTTTTGAGGCCGGTATTGATCCTAAGCTGCCTACTCTGCAATCTAGCGCCTCACTTGAGAATGCTAGGCTGGCAGTACTACGTGCCCAGAGCAGTATTCTAAGAGCACGTAATGCTTTGCAGTTTTTAATTGGCACGCCTATTCCAACCAATCTAATTCCAGCTCCAGCGATTAGCAATATTACTAATCATGAAATCTTTAATGCAGGTCTACCTAGTGAGCTCCTGCGTTATCGTCCTGATTTGCTACAAGCGGAGTACAACCTAAAAGCGGCTGGTGCTAACATAGAAGTGGCGCGTGCGGCTTACTACCCTTCTATAAGTTTGGCTAGTAGTGTTGGTCTTGGCAGTAGCAGCTTAGATAACTTATTCAAAAGCGGCGCTGTTGGCTGGTCATTCGGTCCTAATATTAGTGTGCCTATTTTTGATGCTGGCCGTTTAGATGCCAATTATGATGTGGCAAAAATAGAGCGTGCGCAGACCCTAGCTAATTATGAACGCTCTATTCAGACAGCCTTCCGTGAAGTGTCAGATGTGCTAGCAACGCGGGCAACGCTTGGTGAACAGCTTGCTTCGCAATATCGCTTACAAGATAACTTTGACCAAACCTTTGTGATCGCTGATGCACGCTTTAAAGCGGGTATCTCTAACTATCTAGATGTTCTAGATGCGCAGCGCTCGTTATTCTCCACGCAGCAAGGTATTTTAGATTTAGAATTACAAAAAATCATCAGTCAAATAGAGCTTTACCAAGTGCTCGGTGGCGGTGCCAACCTTGCAGTACCAGTGGCTATTCCAGTAGCGCAATATACTAACTTATCAGGTATTGCCAACTTAAATAAAAACAGTGCTGAATCTCAAGCGGCTTATGCTATTAACGCTGCCAGCTCACCACGAGTAGCTTCTCTACAAGAAGCCATCGCAATCAAGCAATCAAAAACCCCAGCAATGGCTACTTTTGATCCAAAGGCTATAGTCGATATTAATAACGACGGCAAAGCCGATGCGGCGGTTGGTACAGTGATTAAAGACACGCCAGTTGAGCAAGTGCCAGTATCACAGATTATTGAGCCTTAGTGGTTGGCCAAGATAGCTTATTACTAGTAATCGCTATCTATTGATATTTTACAATTGGCCCTACCGCTTTGGTGGGGTTTTTTGCTTTTATGATTAACTTTTACTTATAGCAATCTTATTAATAACACCCTATTCACAGTGATATCATAGACAAGCATAAAGCCATTAATTAATAAAACCCTTAATAAACACTGCGCTTTATAACTAGCATTACTAATGGCCTGTTCAATAACAGCCAGCTAATAAACACCCTCTAATAAACTATCATTAGGATTCATTATGACTTATACCTTTAATCGCCAGTTCCCTGCTACCCGCTTACGTCGTCTTCGTTATAACGATAACGTGCGAGCGATGATTCGTGAAGTTGAGCTGCATCCTAAGCACTTTATCGCTCCTGTATTCGTAATAGAAGGCCAAAACCAACGCCAAGCTATTACTAGTATGCCTGGTGTTGAGCGTTTATCTATTGATTTGCTGATCAACCATGCCAAAGCGTTATTAGCTGAAGGGGTGACGACTATAGATATCTTCCCAGTTATAGATAATAGCTTAAAGACTGCTGATGGTCGTGCCGCTTATGACGAAAATGGCTTGAGCGCAAGAGCGGTCAAAGCAGTCAAAGATGCCGTACCAGAAATGGTGGTTATGACTGACGTGGCGCTAGATCCTTATACTTCACATGGTCAAGATGGTCTACTCGATGATAGTGGCTATGTAGTCAATGATGAGACAGTAGAAGTGCTAGTGCAGCAAGCTTTAGTCCATGCTCGTGCTGGCGCTGATATCATCTCTCCTAGCGACATGATGGATGGCCGTATCAAAGCCATGCGCGATGCCTTTGAGGCAGAAGGTTTCGTCAACACAGCTATCATGGCCTACTCAGCCAAATATGCCTCGGCTTATTATGGCCCGTTCCGTGATGCGGTCGGTAGTGCTGGCAATCTAAAAGGCGGTCACAAAAAGCAGTATCAGATGGATTTTGGTAACCGTGCTGAAGCTTTACATGAAGTAGCGATGGATATTGCTGAGGGCGCAGATATGGTGATGATTAAGCCAGGTCAGCCGTATCTTGATTTGATTCGAGAAGTCAAAAATACTTTTGGTGTGCCGACTTTTGCTTATCAAGTCTCTGGTGAATATGCGATGCACATGGCTGCTATTCAAAACGGTTGGTTAACCGAAGCGGTGATTTTAGAATCATTGATTGGCTTTCGCCGCGCTGGTGCTGACGGCATCTTGACTTATTTTGCTCTTGAAGCTGCTCGTCAATTGAATAACGCTTAAATTCATTAGTTATAACAATATTGCTTAGTTACTATGGCACCAATTGACGCCGTTCAGTTGGTGCATTTTAACGCTCTGTATTTTAATTAGCTGTATTTTAACGGGCTGTATTTTAAAAAAGTGCTCAGACTATTATCTACAATTAGCCAAGTGGTTAGCCGTTAGCCTCGCTATTAACTGGGCAAAAAATTTGCAAAAGCTACACAGTCCTGCATATCGGCTCATTATCTATCTACTCCCCCTAAGTATTATTTTTGCTTTATAATAACTCACCTAATTTTAGTCACTTATAAAGCCATTTATATATATTTTACTGCTTGTATTAGACTTAATCTTTTTAATATTACACAGATATTCAAAGTCTAGCCCTCTTTTGCTTTTGCCCTATTTGTCCCAAAGGTTTCGCTATGAGTCAACTAAATCCCAAACAACAAGAAGCCATGCTCTACGTCTCTGGTCCGCTGCTAGTACTAGCTGGCGCAGGCTCAGGCAAAACTTCAGTGATTACCCGTAAGATTGCTTATCTTATCGAAGAATGCAACATGCCAGCTGAGCGTATCACTGCGGTAACTTTTACTAATAAAGCTGCCCGTGAAATGAAAGCGCGAGTGAGCAAGTTGTTGCCTAGCGAAAAGACCCGTGGCCTAACCGTGTCGACTTTTCATCAGTTTGGTTTACAGTTTTTGCGTTATGAGTTAATACATACGCCGCTCAAAGGTAACTTCTCCATTATGGACAGCGACGATAGTAAGCGCTTGCTGATGGAGCTAATGATGCGCGATAACTTGAGTGGCGCTGAGAGTCGTGAGCTGGTTGGCAAAGCCATAAAAATGATATCTGATTGGAAAAACGATTTAGTTGAACCTGATAAGGCGATGGAAACCTTAACCGATCCAGAAGACATGATCTTTGCCACTTTATATGCCCTTTATGAGCGTAATTTGCGCGCTTATAACGCTGTTGATTTCGATGACTTAATCGTTTTACCGACTAAGATACTCCGTGAAAACAGAGAGCTGCGTGATAAATGGCAAAACCGTATTCGTTATTTACTAGTCGATGAGTATCAAGATACTAATACCGCTCAGTACGAAATGATCAAGTATCTGGTTGGGCCGCAAGGGCGCTTTACGGTAGTAGGCGATGATGACCAATCTATCTACGCTTGGCGTGGGGCTAAACCTGAAAACATGGCGCTGCTCAAAGAAGACTTTCCCAAATTAAAAATAGTCATGCTTGAGCAAAATTACCGCTCAACCAGCCGGATTCTGACCTCTGCTAATGCCGTGATTACCAATAACGAGCATTTATTTGAAAAGAAACTCTGGTCAGATAAAGGGCAAGGCGAAAAGATTCGTATCATCAACTGTCGCAATGATGACGATGAAGCGGAACGAGTTGCTAAGGAGATTGCTACTCATAAACTGCGCTATGGCAATGAGTGGGAAGATTATGCCGTGCTCTATCGCAGTAACTTTCAGGCGCGGATGTTAGAGGCTAATTTACGTCAACTACAAATACCTTATAAGTTATCTGGGGGTCAGTCCTTTTTCGCTCGTAGCGAAATCAAAGACATCATGGGCTATCTGCGTCTGATTTTAAACCCTGAAGATGATAGTGCTTTTTTACGTATTATCAATACCCCTAAGCGGGGTATGGGGCCGGCAACCCTTGAGAAACTTGGACTGTTTGCACAAGAGCATAGTATCTCGCTACTGGCCTCTTGTACTCATGCTGGTCTTAGTCATGTATTGCCTAGCAAAGCTTATGGCACTCTTAAAGAGTTCGGTGATTTTATTGAGCACTATACCCGTGAGCTCGATCAGCATCCTGATCCAGTACCTTTAGTCAAACAGATGATTGACGAGACTGGCTACGTCGATGTAGTACGCTCAGAGGCCAAGACCCCGCAGCAAGAGAAAAATCGTTTAGATAATATTGAGATCCTCTATACCAGTATCCAGTCGCTTATTAATCGCGCTGAGTCAGATGAAGACCGTACTATTGATACTATTATTCGTAAACTGGTATTGTTAGATATGCTTGAGCAGCAGCAAGAAGAAGAGAACACTAATAAAGTGAACCTAATGACTCTGCATGCAGCCAAAGGCCTAGAGTTTAACTATGTCTATATCATGGGTCTAGAAGAAGAGATGTTACCGCATCGCAACTCTATTCTGAGCGAGACTGTAGATGAAGAGCGACGCTTGATGTACGTAGGGATTACCCGTGCGCGTCGAGAGCTGACCTTGACCTTAGCGACTCAGCGCCGTTCAGGGGGACAGATGCGAGTTACCTCAGAGTCTAGATTCTTAGATGAGCTACCGGAGGATCATATCGACTGGCCTGCCAAGGCTAAGAAGAAAAAAGCCAGTAAAGATCCAGAAGCCGTTGCTGATGAATATTTAGCCAATATCCGTGCCTTGTTAGGTAATCGATAGTTAAGCCGACGTTAGGTACCTATCAGTTAGCGCATTAAGAGTCCATTGAACCCTAGTGGAGTATGAACTAAACCTTGTCATACTAGTGTCAGTAATCAAATTTTGCCCTGTTCTATTGCTGATAGCGATACTGTGCTTACAGAGTGTGCTGGCAAACTATACTGACAACTAGCGCAACTTTGGCTTTACTGCTCCTTTGGCGCTTTTCTTGCTTATTTTTAATAATCAGCGGGTTAGTCGCCGCCTTTTTGCTTAGCAATAGCTTTAATTGTGAACGGTTATAGCTTTTACCATTTTTGGAATATTTATGTCCGTGCCTAATTCTAGCCCTGACCGCATACCGACATTGCAGCCAGACTATAACCCACTTGAGTATAGCGCTGAGTACAAGCTGCTGTACTTGCAGGACTTAGTGGCTAATGACGATTTTGCGGCCATTAGTGATTTTTTATTAAAGCAGTCCGAGTATGAGATTGCCAACTTATTGGAGTCGTTTCCCTCACCGAGTCGTCAGCTAATCTGGGAACAAGTTGCGGCAAAAATCAAAGGCCAAGTATTAGCAGAATTAGAGTTCGATACCCGTCAGCCTTTGTTAGAGAATATCTCTTCACAGGAGATATCGCTACTTGCGCAGGATCTTGATGCGCAAGATATCTCAGAGCTATTAGACACCGTTACTGAGAAAGTGCGTACCTCAGTGATGGCAACTTTGGACGAAGATATCCGCATTCAAGTCAATAAGCTGGATACTTATGAGGACTGGGAAGTTGGCAGCTATATGGATCCTGATATCATTCAGGTACAAGACGACAGCAGTCTTGCGCAAGTACAGCAATGGCTACGCAGCGATACACGCTTACTTGATGATCAGAGCCAAGAGTTATTAGTGGTTGATAAGAGTAAACAACTACTGGGACTATTGAGCTTAGCTGATTTAATCAAACATGATCAAAGCACTTTAGTATCTAGTCTCGTCGATAATGCAGTGACGATTAACGATCGTTTAGACATTCAAGATGCAGCGGCGATTTTTCGCTCAGAAGACATTCGCTTTGCGCCAGTGATTAACAGTCATGGCGAACTGGTTGGACAGCTAAATGGTGAAGATATCTCAGAGATTATTCAAGATGATGTCGATAGTACTATGCGTAACCTTGCGGGTGTCAGTCAAGACGAAGAGCTGTTTGCGCCTATTCTAACTAGTGCTAAAAGTCGTAGTATTTGGCTAGGGATTAACTTATGTACCGCTTTACTAGCGGCTGCAGTTATCGGTCAGTTTGAAGAAGTGCTGGCGAAAGTAGTAGCGCTGGCAATACTAATGCCGGTAGTGGCAAGCATGGGCGGCATTGCCGGATCACAGACTTTAACTATCGTTATTCGTGGTATGGCTATGGGTCAAATCGGTGGTTCCAACCGCTGGTGGCTATTCAACAAAGAGCTGTGGGTTGGCGCTATCAACGGTATTGTTTGGGCGCTAGTTATGGCAATAATTGCTCAGCTGTGGTTTCAAGATGCGAAGATTACCGCCGTAATTGGCTGTGCTATTGCCATCAATATGACCGCAGCGAATGCCTCAGGGATTGCCATTCCTCTGATGCTTAAAAACATGAATATCGATCCTGCGCTATCCGCTTCTGTCATTTTGACTACAGTGACTGATATTGTCGGCTTTATGTCATTTTTGGGTTTAGCTAGTATTCTGATCCTTTAGCCAATAGTTGAAATTTGAAGCTAAAAACTATAAATTAAGAACCGTTTTTCGCTATTTGCTTAAAATAAAAATAATTGACAAACAAAATTTTATAAACCCTGTTAAATTGTTAAGTGAGAAGGTTATGCAAGCGGTACAAGTTAAAGTTCTAAACCCTAAAGTTATTGAAGATCCAGCATTCTCTTTACCGACACGAGCTACTGATGGCTCGGCAGGTATTGATTTACGCGCTTGTATTGATGAGCCGCTAACTATCAAGTCTGGCAGCACGCACTTAATCGGTACGGGCTTAGCAGTTTATATCTCTGATCCTAACTATGCCGGCATGATTTTGCCACGCTCAGGTCTTGGTCATAAACATGGTATTGTCTTAGGTAACTTAGTAGGTCTTATTGATGCTGATTATCAAGGCGAGCTAATGGTTAGTATTTGGAATCGTAGTGGCGAGGATTTTTTACTCAATCCTGCTGAACGTATGGCTCAGTATATAGTAGTGCCGGTGGCTCGCCCTGAGTTCGAAGTAGTCACTGAATTTAGTGACCAGAGCGCACGCGGTGCTGGTGGTTTTGGTCATTCAGGCCGTCAATAATACCTGATGTTAACTATTGCTCATATTGGTTGTCACTAGGATAAGGAAGTAAAAACATGCCAAATTTACCTGCTTTTACTGCCCAACAGCCCTTATTCCGAGCTTATGACATCCGTGGTGAGCGCCAATACTTTACTATTGATTTTATAGCCGCATTGGGCGAGGTTTTTGCCGACCTCTATCATTCTCGAAGCTATTATGAGCGTTTTAGTAAAGCCTCTATTACTAATAAGACTCACACTAATCCGTCTCGAAATAATCAGGCTTATACTACTGAAACTACGGCTGAAACTACGGCTAAAACTATAGTCATCGGCTTTGACGTACGCTTAGGTAGTGACACTATGGCGCACATGCTAGCCGACATCTTACGTCAACGAGGGCTAACGGTTATTAATTTGGGACTGATTACTACCCCGATGATGGCCTTTTGGGCACAAAAGTATGATGGCCATGGCATTATGGTCACTGCTAGTCATTCGCACAAAAACATTTTAGGTATCAAATGGCTAGTGGCTAATACTTCTCCTAGCAGCCTAGAAATTCAAGCGCTGTATCAGCAGTTGCATAGCTTTGAGCTTAACAAAAATAGGCCTCATAACTATAGCAACGCTCTAAATATTTCGTTAACCTTAGACTCTAACTCGCATTTCAACTATGAATCCGCTGGTAGCCCTAAGAGCAATGATATTGGGGCTATTATCGGTACTGATACTGCTATCAGCACTGACTTGCCAGCTGAGCTGATTGCTACTACTTATATTGAGGCTATCGTACAAGTCTTTAATACTATTGATCAGTGTTATGCTAATGAGCACTCTATTGGTAATAGTAAAATTAATGACCGTAAAATCGATCGCCATTGCACTGATAGCAACCTTATTAAGAAGCATCAGTCTCTAGCGCTGATTAAGCCTATAAGCCAAGCTAAGTTAGATTTGACTTTAGTTATTGACTGTATGAATGGGGCAACTAGTAATATCGCTCAGCCTTTATTCGAGCGCTTTTGTCAGCGGGTTATTATGCTTAACGATAGACCCGATGGCTGTTTTCCTATAGGTAACCCTGATCCTACTGAGCCTAATCGCTTGGCTGAGTTACAACAGACAGTGATGGTTAATCAAGCGGATATCGGCTTAGCTTTTGACGGTGATGGCGATCGACTAATGATCGTTGATAATAGCGGCAAAGTTATCAACGCTGATCATTTATTATACTTACTAGCGCAAGTAGCCGTCACTGAATGTCCTGTCAAAGCTGGCGCTACAGCAGCAGCACCTGAAGTTCTATTCGATATAAAGTGCTCACATCATTTGCCTCGCTTGCTGAGTAAGCTTGGTGCTACCCCTATTATGACTAGAACGGGTAGTAGCTTATTAAGGCAGCAGCTACAAACGGCTACTCAGCCGACTATATTTGCTGGCGAGCTATCAGGCCACTTTATATTTAATGATGGTTACTTTATAGCTTACGATGATGCGATGTATGCAGCTCTACGCTTGTTGCATTGGTTAACTCATACTGCGCCTACTCTTGCAGCTTTAGCCAAATTAATGGACGCTGATAGCTTGAGTTATGCTGCGCCCCTAAGCACTGATGTATGGGGTGAGCCTAGAGCCCTAGTAGCCCCTTATCAGTTGACTGACATCACTAAAAACCTGCCTGTACTTATTAGTAGCGCTGATCACTATCTGCCTTTTAACGATGCTAATACTAACAGCTGTACCTTTATTGAACATTTAGTCGAGTACTGTCAGTATCTACAGCATGTAGTCGCTGATAATACAGGCGATCAACTCCTGACTCAGACGGCATTATTTACTCAGTCGATATCTTGTAAGTGCTTTAATCCTGAGCCGCCTATCTTAAAGACCGTCACAGAAGCGCAGCAGTTATTGCCAGCAGGCACTTTATTATCTCGTATAGATGGCGTGCGCTTAGACTTCGCGCATGGTTTTGGGGTAGTACGCCGATCCAACACTAGTAACAGTCTGACCGTGCGCTTTGCAGGCGACACTATGGATGAGCTCCTAGCAGTGCAAACCCGTCTAGTAGCTCTATGTCGCTTGTTCGATGAAGATATGGCAGATCAAATAGCGGCTATTCAACCTGAATAACTTCGATAAAAAGTCCATAAACGCAGTAAAGTCACTACTATTACTGGCTTAGTTCTTTAAGCTGTTTTTCTAATAATGGTTTGATAGCTATTTGATAGTTATTTGATAAAGGTTTGATAGCTGTTTAATAGTGGTCTTCGCTCAAGCTGATCCTTTAAAAGCCTTGTTAACCTTAGATTTTTGACGTCTTTACTAAATCTATTTGCTTAAAGCTTTTTTAAGCTATTCCTGTGTAATTAATTACAATCTTAAAACCCTATTTTAGGAGCTTATCATGTCGCTTAATCTAGATGATGCCAAGATCACCGCTGAAGTACTGACCACAGCACTGCCTTATATCCAACGTTATGTTGGTAAGTTAATCGTTGTCAAATACGGTGGCAATGCGATGACTGATCCTGAGCTTGAAAGCTCATTTGCTCGCGACATCGTACTATTAAAAACAGTCGGACTACATCCAGTGGTAGTGCATGGCGGTGGGCCGCAAGTCGATAACCTACTCCAAGAGCTAGGGCGTAAATCTGAACGTATCGATGGTATGCGCGTTACTGACAAGAGCACTATGGATATCGTCGAGATGGTATTGGGCGGTGGGGTTAATAAGTCTATCGTCAGCTTAATCAATAAGCATGGCGGACAAGCTATAGGCTTGACCGGTAAAGACGCCAATCTTATTCAAGCTAAAAAAATGCTGATGGAAAAAATAGGAGAAGACGGTGTTGCGGTGCCAGTAGACTTAGGTTATGTCGGTGACGTGGTTAGCGTTAATAAAGACGTGATCGAACTACTGATCTCTTCTAACTTTATTCCTGTTATTGCCCCTCTTGGCGTTGATAGCGAAGGCAATACTTATAATATCAACGCTGATTTAGTCGCTGGTAAAGTAGCTGAGTTTTTGCAAGCTGAGAAGCTAATGTTATTGACTAATATTAAGGGTGTATTAGGTCGCGATGGCGAAGTAGTCACCGGCTTAACCCCACAGACTGTAGATATGCTGATTGAAGACGGTACTATATCAGGCGGCATGATTCCTAAGATCCAATGTGCCCTAGATGCAGTACGTGGTGGGGTGAAGAGTGCGGTTATCGTTGACGGTCGTGTCCCTCATGCGACTTTATTAGAGATTTTCACTAACGAAGGCGTGGGTACTTTGATTAGTAGTGATCTAAGCTTAGCGCTAAGCTAGCTTCCTGTTGCCACTCAAAAAACGCTAAAACACTAGCGCTAAAAACACTTAAGCCCAAGCTTAGTATCCTCTAAGCTTGGGCTTACTATTAAAAAAGCATTAGTAAAAACAGCACTTATAAATAAATCTTTATCATTTTTAGCGACTTAATAAGCACAGAACTCAACAGAGCTATAGCTACTATTACCATAAACCTTTATCTTGTGATTACCTTTACGTTCAGTAAAATAAGAAGTCTCCTTATCATAGCGATCACCATCTAAGCGACCATTAGGCCCTGTGACATAAGCTACGCTAACTTGATCATCGCCAATATTACGAATGACTAAGTTTTGCTCTGGTAGCAACCATACACGGAACTCCTTACCGTTTTTGATATTACCGGAAAAGCTACCACAATAACTATCTTTAACAAAAGTTATTTTGGTAGAAGTATCAGCAGCTTGCGCATTGCTAGACACAGCCATAAACGGTGCTGTGACTAGCGCAGTCACTAGTAATAACTTTTTCATAAACGTCCCCTTTTGATTAATAAAAACTTATTAATAAAGAACTGTTAATAAAGAACTGATAGTGAAGATTAGTTAATGAGCAATATAGAATATAGTAAGAATACACTAAACCTAATGTGGGTTTATGCAAAGATTGTGTTATTAATCAAAGGTTGTGTTAAAAATTTGTTGTTCAAAACCACAAAGCAAAACAGGCTGTTGTTTATAGCTACCTTCTACTATCGGGCGCTTAATCATACTAGTATGCTCTAGCAGCAAATTAATAGCCCTATCTACATCAGCATCAGCATCAGCATCAGCATCAGCATCAGCTGATTGTTTTTGCTCATCGCTTAATTTGCGCCATGTCGTTCCACGCTTATTCAACACCTTATCTATACCCAAAGCATCGACCCAACGTTGTACGCTATCTTTGTCGATGCCTTGTTTCTTATAGTCATGGAAGTCGTAGCTAACCCCGAGCTCATCAAGTTTAGTGAGCGCTTTTTTCATAGTGTCGCAGGATTTGATACCGTAGATAGTAATAGTCATTAGTGTTCCTAGTCATCGATTTATCATTAATAGTTAGAGATTGCCGCATCTATCGCTTTAATAGTTCGGCAAAATTACTTTGCCCCATCGCAATTTTGCCCGATTTAAGCTATTCTACCCTATCTAAATTAATCCATTTTTCTTATTAAAACCTTTACTCTTGAGCCAACTATGAACAACGCTGTGACCTCTGACCAAGCCAATACTAATAATATCAATAATCCTGTCAATGATCTGGTTACTGACAGCACCCTCTATCAGCCACAGCTTATCGAAGCGACGCAGCAAGCCAAATGGGCGGCTGACAAACGCTTTGAAGTTAGCAATGAGCCTAGCGACAAACCAAGTCGCTATATGCTGTCGATGTTCCCATACCCCAGCGGTAAGCTGCATATGGGCCATGTACGTAACTATACGATTTCTGACGTCCTAAGCCGCTATTATCGCCTGAAAGGCTTTGAAGTTATGCAGCCAATGGGCTGGGATGGCTTTGGCTTGCCCGCTGAGAACGCCGCGATTGCCAATCAGATGTCTCCAGCGGCATGGACCTACGCTAATATCGATAACATGCGTGCCCAGCTCAAATTGCTAGGCTTATCTGTTGACTGGTCGCGTGAACTTGCAACTTGTAGCCCAGATTATTATCAGTGGGAGCAATGGCTATTCTTACAATTGTACAAAAAAGGCTTAGTTTATAAAAAGCTTGCTACTGTCAATTGGGATCCGGTCGACAATACGGTCTTAGCTAATGAGCAAGTTATCGATGGTAAAGGCTGGCGTAGTGGCGCTGCAGTTGAAAAACGTGATATTCCGATGTATTACTTCAATATTACTGACTATGCCGACGAGCTTCTCGACGATTTGGATCAGCTAGAAGGTCATTGGCCCTCAGAAGTACTGACCATGCAGCGTAACTGGATTGGTCGTAGTGCTGGTATGGAAGTGCATTTCCCTTATGAGCTTGAAGCTCAAGACAATACTTTGGATGTATTTACCACTCGTCCTGATACTTTGATGGGTGTTACTTATGTGGCAGTCGCCGCTGAACATCCTTTAGCGCAATATGCGGCTGAGCATAATGAATTGATTGCCGAATTTTGTGCTTTATGTAAAAAAGGCTCAGTTGCAGAAGCGGACCTTGCCAAAGCTGAAAAGATCGGTATGGATACAGGCCTTACTGTTTTGCATCCTCTAACGGGCAAAAAAGTACCTGTTTGGGTGGCCAACTATGTACTAATGAGCTACGGCTCAGGTGCGGTGATGGCAGTGCCAGCTCATGACGAGCGCGATTACGAGTTCGCTATTAAGTATGATTTGCCAATCAAGCAAGTCATTGAGATGCCAGACGGCTATGCTGATAAGCTTAAAGCTCAAGCCGCAGCTGATAACACTGAAGTCAATCTTGCTTATACCGAACGCAATACCTTAGTCAACTCCGGTGAGTTCGATGGCATGAATTTTGAGCAGTCCTTTGCAGCTATGCTCGAACGGCTCGAACCCCTAGGTCTGGCTAATAAAAAAATTCAATATCGTCTGCGTGATTGGGGTGTGTCACGCCAGCGCTATTGGGGCTGCCCTATCCCTATGGTCAACTGTGAGCATTGTGGTACGGTGCCTGTTGAAGAGAAAGACTTGCCAGTAGTACTGCCAACGGACGTAGTGCCTGATGGTCGCGGTAATCCTCTCAAAAACATTCCAGAGTTTGTCAATACTAGCTGCCCTAAATGTGGTAATCCTGCTGAGCGTGAGACTGATACTTTTGATACTTTCGTTGAGTCTAGTTGGTACTATGCACGCTTTGCTAGTCCTAATGACAGTCAAAACATGGTCAACAAGTCGGCCGCTAACAAATGGCTGCCTGTAGATCAGTATGTCGGCGGTGTTGAACATGCGGTCATGCATTTATTGTACGCACGCTTCTTCCATAAGCTGATGCGTGATGAAAACTTAGTATCTGGTGATGAGCCCTTTAAAAACCTGATGACTCAAGGCATGGTATTGGCCGGTACTTTTTATCGGGTTAATGCTGATGCTAGTACCACTTACTACTTCCCGCACGATATCGATATCGATTATAACGAACGTGGGCAGCCAATCAAAGCCATACTAAAAGCTGACGGCCAACCAGTGACTATTGGCAAAATTGAAAAAATGTCAAAGTCCAAGAATAACGGCGTTGATCCACAGACCACTATTGATCAATACGGTGCTGATACGGTTCGGTTATATACCCTATTTACCGCTCCTGCTGATCAAACCCTTGAATGGTCAGATGACGCCCTTAAAGGTCCTTATAACTTTGTTAAAAAAGTTTGGCGTATCGCAACTGAACATATGCAGGCGTTAACTGATGCCAATATAGATCCAACCGTCTTAAATAGCACAGCGCTAAATACTGACGACTTAAGTAAAGCGGCTAAGGACTTACGTCGCAAAACTCATGAAACTATCGCGAAAATCGATAATGACTTGGGCGAGCGCTTGGCATTGAACACTCCAGTATCGAGTCTTATGGAGTTGGCTAACGAGCTCAGTAGCTTTAAGGCTAGTGGCGAACAAGACTTACAAGTCAAGCATGCAGCGCTCTTGGACTTGTTAATCATGCTTTCGGTATATGCGCCACACGTTGGTGAACATCTACTTGAAGCTTTAGGCTTGGATACCCAAAACTTGGCTTATCCTACTGTCGATGCTAGCGCTTTAGTGCAAGACACTATTACTATGATCGTACAGGTTAACGGTAAGATGCGCGGCAAAATGGAAGTCGCCCCTAACGGTGATCCTGAACAGCTCAAAGCACAAGCACGAGCTATAGATAGCGTGGCAAAATTCATCACTGGTGAGATCAAAAAAGAAATCGTCGTGCCTAATAAGCTAGTTAACATCGTCGTTGTAGGTTAGGCTTACTAAGCCTTTTTAGACTAAATAAGGATAGCGATTATGGCGTATCAGTCATCAACCAAACCATCGACAGTAAATAAGCTTGCCGTTATGCTACTGGCAAGCCTGCCAATGGTTACCGTACTCGGTAGCGCCAGTTTACTGACTGGCTGCGGTTTTCATCTACGGGGTTACGATGCGCCTTTGCGCTTTGAGGTTGCTAAGACAGCTATTATTGTCGAAGACAATCGCATCTCATTCCCGTTGAAGCTACCACTGACTAGACGCTTAGAAGCTTTAGGCGTTGATGTGGTCGATGGCATTACTATGATCGAGAGTGCAGCTAATAGCGCTGCTGCTAATACTGATGCAGAGCAGATTGCCAGTATCAAAATCGATAACTTGCGTTTTAAAAATTATGAGTTGGTCGGGGTATTGACAGAGATTCGCCTAGTATTATCTGCCGACGTTACTTATCAGACTATGAAAAACGGTCAACCTGTGACTTTGACCAGTCCTATCCAAGTTGAACGCAGCTATCAGTATAACGAGGCCTCGGTCAGTACCGATGATCAGCAAGGCACTCAAATCCGTGGTTGGCTATATGACAGCTTAGCTCGTCGTATTACTGATCAGTATGTGGCTATTAGCCTACCAAAATTAGCGCCTAACAGTGCCAGTAGCTCGTCTTCGATGGTGCGTCAACCCACTGCAAATTCTAGCGCAAAGATTATTGCGCCAAAACCTTAGCTTTTTAGTTTTGGTTGATAAATGCTCAGCATAGTTATAGTTACCCGATAGCTATGCTAACGCTAGACTAAATACCACCAAGATACCGTGCTCAACAAACCAACCTGCTGAACTAAATAGCCTATACCTTATGCAAGAGACTTTTACCCAAGCTTATCCTAAGTTACTGCAGCCTACTGTTGCAGTAGCCGGCTTGTGGCTAGCGCAAGGTGATGAGGCGTTATTACAGCAGTGGTTAATCGACGCGCTACGACCGCATTGGCGTGCACAAAATTATGCCATTAAACGTATTGAGCTAATATCAGTAAAAAGCTGGCAAGAGGTCCTTTCAGAACTGAGTAGCTTATCGTTATTCGACGATGCTAGCGCCTTGATTGTCACTGGCAATCATAAACCGGACAAAGCTATCCTCACTGAGTTAGAACGCTTCGCCATTGATGCCCAAACGGGCGCACATAGTCATAGTTTATTATGGTTAACACCTAAACAGGATAAACGTGCGCAAAGCAGCAAATGGTTCGCACCTTTTGCCCAATACGGCCACATTATTGATTGTAATTTATATGATGAGCGCCAACGTCAGCAGTTGTTACAGGTTCAAGCACAGCAGTTTGGTTTACGCTTATCACAAGATGCTTGGCAGCTGCTGATGTCGCATACTGAGCATCATTTACTCAGCGCTTATCAGACTTTATGGCGCTTGTCTTATCTGTTTGCGCCGACATTGAGCGCTTTTAACCCTAAGCAACAGCCGCAACCAGACCATCACTCTGGTAATGATGCTGATAAAAGCTCTATACCTGAGCTTAGTTCTAACAATACTAGCCCTGAGGCAAAACCCTTAGCGTTAGATATTACTGACTTACAAGCCGCGCTAGTGAGCGACGCACAGTTTAGCGTCTTTGATCTATCTGATGCGATGCTCGCCGGCGACCTTAGACAAGTTACCAAGATTATATTGCAGCTTAAGGCTACTGACGAACCGACTACGTTAGTGCTATGGGCGATCAGTAAAGATATGCGTCAGTTTATGGCATTAATGGATGGACAAGACCCACAAGCATTAGGTATCTGGCGTAGTAAACAGGGCTTATACCAGCAGGCCTGCCGTCGCCAAACCACCGCGCAAACCGCCCAATGGCCTGACTTACTTTATCGCTGTGATCAGGCGATCAAAGGTCTAATACGTCAACCTGCTTGGGAGCTTTTATTGCAAGCTGCACTGCAATTATCCGGCCAAACACTATTTGCCAATAGATAAAAGCGGGCAAGTTTGTCCCAGTTACTGTTAATAACTTTTACTGCCTTTTAGTGCTTTGCCCTCCTATCTACCTGCTTAACCTTTCGCAAACTAATTACCATTCACTTTTAGTAGCTAAGCCTTTACTATAACTATATTTTAGTCGATTGAAATTGGATTGTCATAATGCGCAAACTTAGTAAGAAGTCTGCTATTAAATGGGGCATCATTGCCCTTATCCTAGTCGCCTTAGGGGCACTAGCATATAGCAAATTTAAACCCAAAGAAGAAACCCCCAATTACATCACCGCAACGGCTAAGCTAGGCGATGTCGAGAATAACGTCATGGCCTCAGGTAAGGTGAAGGCGTTAAATACCGTTGATGTAGGTGCTCAGGTATCTGGGGAAGTGACTAAGTTATATGTCAAAGTTGGCGATGAAGTCAAAAAAGGCGACTTGATTGCTCAGATTGATCAAGTGACGCAAAAAAACAACCTTTCCAATCAGCAAGCTTCGTTAGCGCAAAGCCGTGCAGGTCTGCAAAGTGCGCAGGCGGAATATGGCAGTCGTCAAGCCAGCTTAGATAGTGCTTATGCTGACCTTACTCGTAAGCAAGTGGCCCTCAAACAAGCCCGTGTGGACTTCGGCCGCTTAAAGTCTTTAGTAGCTATCGATGCTATTTCTCAGCAAGATTATGACTCGGCAGCAGTCAAAGTATCTTCTGCCGAAGCCGATGTCATTGTCGCTCAAGCGGCTATTGATAATGCTAAAGCCTCTTTAATCACCGCACAATCCAATATTGCCAGCGACCAAGCCGGACTACAGAAGTCACAAACAGACCTCGATACCGCCTCTGAAAACTTAGGCTATACTACTATTCGTGCCCCTATGGATGGTACGGTAGTATCAGTAACTACAGAACAAGGTGCCACGGTCAACGCTAATCAGTCAACGCCGACTATTGTCACTTTAGCCGATTTATCAACTGTGCGTATCAATGCGCAAATATCTGAAGCTGATGTGATTAACGTACGAGCTGGCCTACCAGTTTATTTCAATACTATCGGCGATCCAGATCAAAAGTATGATGCGGTATTAACGGCTATCGAACCTGCTCCTGAAACTATTAGTACTACTAGTGCGGCAGACTCAGCGATTTATTATGTCGGCTATATCGAAGTGCCTAATCCTGATAAGCGCTTCCGTATTGATATGACAGCGCAAGTATTCGTGGTTATCAATCAAGCCAAAAATGTGTTATTAGTGCCCTCTTCAGCCTTACAAAACATGCCAAGCATGAGCGATAATAGCTCAGGCAAGTCGAAGGATGCTAAAGGCAATAAGGTGCAAGCTCAACGTTCAAACGGCGAAGAGGATAAGTCTGCTACTGCTAATCGCAAAGGTACTAAGCAAGGAAATACTGCTCAACCAAAGGATGCTCTAAGTAGCAAAAAGCGTTTTGTGCGCGTCCTTAATACTGATGGCAGTGTGGAAGATAAAGCCGTCACAGTCGGTATTGATAACCGAGTAGACGCCCAAATTTTAACTGGTTTACAAGTTGGGGATACCGTGATTATCGGCGAAGAAGGCCCAAGTAAAGGAGGCGCTGGAGGCCCCCGTCGTCGTCCACCAGGTATGTAACCTGACTTGTGGATGACCACTCACCTTTGCCAGCTCCCTTACCGTGGCGACTGTTAACTGCTGTGTTAAATACTAAGTAGTAGCTGTCGCCGTCTGTAACGCTTTGATAAGAGATCGCTATGACCAGCCCTTCTTCGCCAATTCTTGCTCCGTCGGCAGCAGATTCGTCTGTTAGCTTGGCCAAAACCGAACCTTCCACTGAGTTAAACAAGCCAGCTAACACTCACCCTCCTAAGGGTCAGCCGATCATGGAGCTGACGGGTATCATCAGAGAGTTTCCTGCCGGTGAGCAGAGAATTCGTGTATTGCATGATATCGATTTGACTATTTATCAGGGCGAAATGCTCGCTATCATCGGCCAATCCGGCTCAGGTAAGTCGACCCTGATGAATATCTTGGGCTGTTTGGATAAAGCCAATGCCGGGCGTTACTTGATCTATGGTCAACCTGTCGAGCGCTTAGATGCCGACGATTTGGCCAAGCTACGCCGTGAGCATTTTGGTTTTATTTTTCAGCGCTATCATTTGCTAGGGGATATCAGTGCACGTGACAACGTTGCAGTCCCTGCTGTCTATGCCGGTATGGATGGTGAAGCTCGAATTGAACGCGCTGAAAGTCTGTTAGCCGATTTGGGGCTCGCTGATAAAGTAACCAACCGTCCTAATCAGCTTTCTGGTGGTCAGCAGCAACGAGTTTCTATTGCTAGAGCTCTGATGAATGGCGGGGATGTCATTTTAGCCGATGAGCCTACAGGTGCCTTAGATAGCAAGTCTGGCGCTGATGTCATGCAGATTCTCAAAGATCTTAATCGCCGAGGTCATACCGTCATCATGGTAACTCATGATCCTAGTATCGCAGCGCAAGCAGAAAGAGTCATCGAGCTAAAAGATGGTCATATCATTGCCGATTATCACAATGAGGCTTATTTACAAGCTGGTACTGAACCGAAACCTGCCCCACCAAATATCTTAGCTAGTAATCAAAAAGGCCCGCTAGCTAGCTTCATCGATCGCCTGACCGAAGCCTTTAAGATGTCTTTATTAGCGATGCGAGCGCATAAGATGCGTACTGTCCTGACGATGCTAGGCATCATTATCGGTATTGCCTCTGTAGTTTCAGTAGTGGGCTTAGGTAAAGGCTCGCAACAGCAAATCTTATCTAATATTAGCTCTTTAGGTACTAATACTATCACGGTGACTGACGGCTATCCCTATGGTGATCCACGTCGCCAATATAATGATGATAGTCTCACTCCAGAAGATGCTAAAGCAGTGGGTGATCAACCTTATGTGGTCAGTGTTAGCCCGCAGTTAGATACTAATACTAGTGTGCGCTACCGTAGTATTCAAGAGTCAGCCAGCGTCAGCGGGGTTGGCCAAGATTATCTAGCGGTGACTGGTGAGACCTTAGCCTCAGGACAAGGCTTTGATGAGCAAAGTGTCAACCGCCGTACCCAAGATATTATTATCGATGACAATGCTAAAAAGACTTTTTTTGCTGATACGCCAGATCCGATTGGTGAAGTGATGCTGATAGGCAACGTACCAGGACGAGTGATAGGGGTATTAGAAGCAAAAGATGCAGGTGGCTTTGGCATGTCTAGCGATGCGCCGACGATTTATATGCCTTATACCACTATGATGTCTCGCATTAAGGGCACGGCCTATATCGATCGCTTCGTAGCTTTGATTGATACTGAGATTTCCTCGGCTGCGGCTGAAACCGCTATTACTAAGCTTATTGAAGGCCGTCATGGTGCCGATGACTTCCGAGTTCGTAACTCGGATTCTATTCGTCAGACTATTGAAGCCACTACCACCACTATGACCTTGCTGATTTCTTCCATTGCTATCATTTCATTGATCGTAGGCGGTATTGGGGTGATGAATATCATGTTGGTCTCTGTGACTGAGCGTACTAATGAGATTGGCGTGCGCATGGCAGTAGGTGCTCGTCAAAGCGATATCATGCAGCAGTTTTTGATTGAGGCGATACTAGTCTGTATTTTAGGGGGCAGCCTTGGGGTGTTTTTAGCCTTTATGATTGGTGAAGGCATCAATAGTATTGGCTCTGATAGCTTTAAAGTTATCTATTCGCCAACTTCTATCATCGCCGCTTTTATTTGCTCCACCTTAATCGGGGTGATTTTTGGCTTCTTACCCGCTCGCAATGCTGCTAGATTAGATCCTGTAGAGGCTTTGTCTAGAGATTAGCGAAATATAGGCCCTTAAAGCGGTAAAAATAGGCCTAATTTGGCCTAGCAGAAAGTATATTTTAATAAATTGGTAGTTTTTACATAGAATTTACGTTTTTTTGGGTCTATAGGGTTGTATTTATCTCAAGACTATATATAATGTGCTCTCACGTTTAGGGATAGAAATTATCTAAGCGTGGATACGAAGTTCTATTTAATGAATTTCAGTTGCACTCAAATAGAATTAGTAATTTGAATGTGATGTTTTTAGAAAATCTCCTTTAAGGAATTTTCTCTTGTAGAGTTAAAATTGTCATGCAATTTTTATACGCTATAAGAACCAAATATTTCCCTTTAAGGAAATATTACTTGCAATACCTTAGTGTTGATATCGAGTTTTTTAGAATTTACGAAAATGTAAATTTACTATAAATTCTTTCTAAACATTAAGTTTAAGAAAAACCTATTTAAAGGTTTTTCTCTTGCGAAGCTAAAATTGCAGTGCAATTTTTATACGCTTCTCAGGACCGATAGCTCAGTTGGTAGAGCAGTTGACTTTTAATCAATTGGTCCCGCGTTCGAGTCGCGGTCGGTCCACCATTTTTAGTAGTATGCTTGTGAAGTGTTTTACCCTACTCGGTATTAACTTGATAAGTTTAGTTTTAAGTAGTTTTCTTTTAAGAGGATTACTTAGGACTAACCCCGAAATTTACCTTTAAGTAAATTTCACTTGCAATACCTTAGTGTTGATATCGAGTTTTTTAGAATTTACGAAAATGTAAATTTACTATAAATTCTTTCTAAACATTAAGTTTAAGAAAAACCTATTTAAAGGTTTTTCTCTTGCGAAGCTAAAATTGCAGTGCAATTTTTATACGCTTCTCAGGACCGATAGCTCAGTTGGTAGAGCAGTTGACTTTTAATCAATTGGTCCCGCGTTCGAGTCGCGGTCGGTCCACCATATTCCAAAAGCCCAGTCATTATTTATAATGATTGGGCTTTTTTTATGCCTATAATTTCTGTGCTAGTAGTTGCTATCTCCTATCAGCGCTCAAGGGGATAATTAATATTCGCTAAAATTACTCTTTTTGCCTCTTAGCTTATGCTTGATAGTATCTTTTACTGTACGTGGCTCTTTAGGGGCTTGTACGATAAGCATATCAAAAGTAGCGGCGTCGATAGCCAGCTCACGCCCATGCGCCATCATTACCTTAGTAGGATTAAGATTTTTTATTTTTTGCAGGGAATTGATATAAGATTTGGGATCATAAATAGGAAAAGGGGCGACAAACTTATGACGAAGCTTAATGATTAGATCAGCGATATATACTTGTCGGGTTGGCAAATGATACAACGACAAATCTCGATCAGTATGTCCAGGTGTCTCTAACACTTGCCAATCTTCAAACTCAGGAATACTCTCCCCATCACTAACTTTTATATCAGCTTGCAAATGAGCGGAGTACCATAGTTTTTTGAAAGGACGATTTTGCCTATTGGCCACATAATGAGCTAAGCCAATATCTACTAAGTGCATCATTTGACCACCAATACCGGCATACCATTGTTTTGGTTTATCAGCGGATACGACTAGGCAGCCTGTCGCCTCTCGCAACTTGTGAGCACCACCAGCATGATCTGGATGCATGTGAGTAACCATAACTACTTTTAGGTCACTTATAGGACGCTGCAGCGTGTTTTTGATGTAGCGTAATACTATCGGCACATCAGCACGACAGCAACCATCGAGTAATAGCAGCTTATCTGGGTATACGGCCAAATAACTACTTTGGATATACCCGTCTATACGAATAATATTACTTAAAGTCATAAATATTTCCTGACGTAATATCTGTCATTGTTTTATTCAAATTAGCTGGTGTCAAACCATTGATTACAGCATTAATATGTTTTTAATAGAGACTATTTCTAGTCCAATAATTTTAAAATAGCAGCAAAAAGCTCTGTAGTACAGTGTGGCTAATGGCCTAGCTTTAGCGCCGTAGCACAAAAAAGCAGTCCTGTTGTTGACGACTGCTAGGAGGTTTTACTGCTGAGCTTAAGAAGTAGGAGGTAGCAAATCTAGCCGCTTATCCTAATAAAAAACCCTCTGCGTTATTTGCAATTTCGATCTAGTTTGCCATCCAGCTTTGAGCCATTGCCAACAGTATTGCTCGGCTGATAAAAATTTAACACCCCCTAAGTATAGCCTTGCTACGGTCAAAATATATTATTCTCAGTGAACGCTTGTGTTTATATTTTTTTAATTACTCTATGCCTATATCTGTGTTGTTATATATCTATGCGCTTAATAGCAAAAACCCAGCACTTAGGCTGGGTTTTTGTAGTCTAAAATCAAAGTAAATTAATAGCAATTAACCATAATTAATAATCAATAATCAATAACTGTTAAGCCAAGTCACGGACTTTTGGCTCACGCTCCCATAAACGCGATTTAGCGTTTTCGATAAAGCCATCTAGATCAGACAATGGCGTAACAAAAGCATCTTTTTCAATCGGTAATTTACTTAAGATGAATTCGTCAGTCGCCCCGCAATAAGCGATAGCTTTACAATGCACATAGGCATCGGTAAACCAATCTAATGCTGAGCTGTCTTTAGCCAGCTTTTTAGCTTGCTCTGGCATGATGATACTAACGACGGCATCAAATAGCACCGATGGACCACCAGCTAGACGCTCATCAGCTTGGATACGAGTACCATCATCTAATAGCACTTCTTTATTCGGAGCGACGATCTTCACGCTAGCGCCCTGCTCTTTGGCTGCATCTTCAAACTTTTGAATTTCGCTATGCTTAGACCCATCAGCAACTAAGATACCGACTAAACGTCCTTTTAAGCTCTTAGGTGTACGACCGATAGTTTGTAGTGGCTCAGAAGTAGCCATATCAACTATAGCTGCTGCTGGCTCAGCGGCTTCAGGTAATTTCATCCCTAGCGCTGTCGCCACACGCTTGGCTAAATCTTCATCGATATTGAGCAAGTGACTCAAAGTACGTACCCGAACATGAGCCGTATCTACTTTACCTAGCTCAAACGCATAAGCAGAAGCGATGTGGGCTTGTTCTATAGCGGTCTGACTACGATAGAACATACGAGGCTGACTATAATGATCAGCAAAGCTCTCAGCGCGTACACGACCTTTCACCCCATCGTCCATTTTTTCATGGAACGACTCAAAGCCTTTTTTAACACTTTCACGCGGTCTAGTAGGGTCTAAGCTTTGCGGCTCATAAAGAACTCGAGTCTTAGGAACCTGCATCTGCATATGACCATCTTGCTGATTATTAGCAAACGGACATTTTGGCGCATTGATTGGAATCTGCGCAAAGTTTGGTGAGCCAAGACGAGATAACTGAGTATCTAGATAGCTAAATAAACGTCCTTGCAGCAGTGGATCGTTACTGAAGTCGATACCAGGTGGTACGTGTGATAAGCAGTACGCCACTTGCTCAGTTTCAGCAAAGAAGTTATCTACATTGCGATTCAATACCATTTTACCAACGATTTTAACGGGTACCAGTTCTTCTGGAATCAACTTAGTGGCGTCTAAATGATCAAACGGGAACTCATTAGCTTGCTCTTCTGAGAATAGCTGAACACCGAATTCCCACTCTGGATAATCGCCACCATCAATCGCTTCAAACAAGTCACGACGATGATAATCAGGATCGGCTCCAGATATTTTTACGGCTTCATCCCAAGTCGTTGACTGTACGCCTAGTACTGGTTTCCAATGAAAACGGACAAAGGTGCTTTTGCCATCTTTATTAATCAAGCGATAGCTATGAATACCAAAGCCTTCCATCATTCTCAAGCTACGGGGCAAACCACGATCACTCATCAGCCAAATCACGTTGTGCATAGTTTCAGGACTTAGTGACACAAAGTCCCAAAAAGTATCATGGGCAGAGGCCGCTTGCGGAAAGCCACGATCAGGCTCAGGTTTTACCGCATGAACTAAATCTGGAAACTTCATTGCATCTTGGATAAAGAAGATGGGCATATTGTTACCAACGATATCCCAGTTACCCTCTTCGGTATAGACTTTTACCGCAAAACCACGGACATCACGTGGAGTGTCTTTTGAGCCTTTGTTACCAGCCACAGTAGAGAAACGTGTAAACAAAGGGGTTTGCTTACCAGTCTCAGTCAATATCTTAGCAGTAGTATATTCTTCTAGCGATTCAGTTAATTCAAAATAGCCATGGGCAGCACTACCACGTGCATGAACCACACGCTCAGGAATACGCTCATGATCAAAATGATTAATCTTCTCACGCAACACGAAGTCTTCTAATAAAGTCGGTCCCCGACTTCCTGCTTTAAGAGAGTTTTGGTTATCAGATATGACTACACCTTGTTGGGTGGTCAAAGCCTTAGTATCGTCACCAGCACGCTGATGGGTTTCACCACCATTACCACGTGTTGGATTCATATCTTTGGCGGGGTCAGTATGATCAATATTACTTTTCATAATCCATCCTAGCTAGTTATCGAAAGTGAAAACTAAAAACATTACTAGACAATAGTACCCAAAAACAATGATTCAATCATGGCTATCCTTGTTGATTTTTAGTTAACTTTTGCACTCTACCTAAACTCCTTTCTTAGTTTTTCTAGGTCATGCTATGATCGATAATAGCTGCTGTTAGGGTAGTTATCATTTACTATAAATAATGCTAACCAATCAGCAGTATTTATAGTATTTGCTCTCAATCGATACGACTTTTAGTCAAAATTTATTCATTTAAACGATGAGGCTACTTATGTTATTCACTTCAGTCAATGTCCCGATCACCCCTTACCGCTCTTTGCTACTAAGCTGTTGTTCAGCGGCTATGGGATTAATGGTTAGCCAAACAGCCAGTGCTATTACTACTAAAGATATTAGCTATACGGTAGATAATATGCCTTATCAAGGCTATTACGCCAAAGCAGATAAACCTAATGCGCCTTTTATTCTACTGATACACGATTGGGATGGGGTTACCGACTATGAGCGTAAGCGGGCAGATATGCTCGCCAGTCAAGGCTACAATGTATTAGCAGCTGACATGTTTGGCGCTGGCATTCGTCCAACCACTATGGAAGATAAAAAACGTCTGACTGCCAGATTATATGATGATAGAAATAAAATGCGCCGCTTGCTTGCTGGAGCATTAAACGTCGGTCAGCAACAAGGTAATAACGTGCAGCAAGGGGTGACTATGGGCTACTGTTTCGGTGGCACGGTTGCCTTAGAGTTGGCGCGCTCGGGATTCCCACAAAAAGCTTTTGTCCCTTTCCATGGAGCCTTTGATATTCCAGCAGGTCAAAATTATGACACTACTAGCGGAGAGATTTTAGTTTTTCATGGTACAGCGGATGAAGCAGTATCTCTTGAGAGCTTTACGATGCTGGGCAAGACTTTAGAAGCCGCCAAAGTACCACATGAGATGGTAACTTATAGCGGCGCTAAACATGCCTATACGGTTTTTGATACGGCTAGCTATGATGCGCGTGCCGATCAGCGCTCTTGGAAACGTTATCTGGACTTTTTAGCAGACGAGTATAAATAAGGCTGATAATTAGCAGCCTTACAATCTTAAAACATTAAAACATTAAAACATTAAAACCCTAAAATTAAGGCACTATAAATAAGCTCGAACCAACAGATATCTCAAGTTAAATCTTATCAAGGTCGATTGAGATATTTTTTTATCCTAAAGCGGTAATGACTCATTTTAATAACTGAGAGGGTTATTGTTTTTGAAACACTAATAATTGATTATTAGCAGGCATCTGATAGCTAGTTTGCAGCGTTAAACCGTGCATAGTCGCTAGAGCCACAACCTTTTCTTTATCACGAATACCGCTATCAGCATTGCCTTGTCGTAGCATAGCGTCGAACTGCTGATTGCCAACACTAGTGTAATAACCGTCTTCATTAAAGGGGCCATAAATGATAAGTTTGCCATCGGTAGCTAATGCCTCGCCTACTAACCGGAATAACTGCTCAACTAGTGCCCAGCTAATAATATGTAAGGTATTAGCGGTAAATACTGTATCGTAAGCTATAGTATCAATAGGACTATTAGGAAAAGCATCACTAGCCAAATCAAAAGCTAAAGGCCCCTGTAAATTAGAGGCAGGGTGAGCGGCGTGCCAAGCTTTAATAGCCCAATGATTAGCTCTAACATCGCTAGTGTGCCACTGCAGATGAGCTAGATTTGGCGCAAAATAGACGCTATGTTGACCAGTCCCTGACCCTATCTCTAAGACTTGCTGCGAATCTTGCAGCTCTTTTTGCAGAACCTCTAAAATAGGCTGTTTATTATTCTCACAAGCTCGCGATAATGGCAAATTAGCTGTTATCTGTACACTAGCTTGCGCTGATTTATCTGCGTTCATAACGACCTCTGATAACTGACCCTAATAATTACTGTTAAAAATGAGCATTATAAAATAAGTCTAGTAAATACCGGCTTCTAGTCCAGCCGCCAAAGTCATGGCTAGCTCTTCAACTTGCTCAGCGAAGCCTTCTTGCCACTCTCCTTGTAGGATCAACGGCTCTTGTACATAGTTCCAGCGTAGACCAGTAATGATAGTCTGCATAGCACGTTTGGTCCCTGTACCATCATGACCAGCACGGATATACAAGGCAAAAGGCATGCCTTGCTTTTTCTCTAACACCGGATAGTAGCAACGATCAAAAAAGTCTTTGGTCAGTCCTGCCATATAAGCTAAGTTCTCAGTAGTCCCCAATAACAAGGCATCAGCGGCTAACACATCTTCCGGCTGCGTATCTTGTGGTGACTTTAGCACCACTTTGACATCAATCTCTGGATGATTAGCGCCTTGGTAAGCGGCTTGCGCTAGCTTCTGAGTATTCTGTGATGGCGCGTGAGCAACGATAAGTAGCGTTTTGACGGACATATTAAGATTTATTACTATTGCTAAAAACTAAGTTCTGGGTAATATCAGGATGTAGGCTGTTAGCCACTGGACAAGTTAGAGCAGTTCTATAAAATATGGTTAATGTCTTTTCATCTAGCTCTTGTAGAAAAGTCATCACTATGTGTATTTCACTAACTCGTCTTGGATCAGCAGCCATCACCTTAGTCACTTCAGCAGTAGTACCAGTGACATCAATACCCATATCAGCAGCTTTGATACCGATAATAGTTAGCATACAGCTGGCTAAACTCGTCGCTAAAAGATCTGTTGGCGAAAAAGCTTCACCTTTGCCATGATTATCTGTCGGCGCATCAGTAATAATTTCGTTATTTGATTGCAGGTGAATAGCTTGAGTACGCAATTGACCTTGGTAGGTTACTTTTGAGGTTGTCATATTTTTCCCTTTTATAATTCTGTTCGATATTTATAATGTATTTGCACCTTTCAATGCTCATATAATTACATCATCTCTTTCAAACTGAGGTCGCCGCCCTAATTCGAAGTTAGGACAGATGAAGCACACGAATTTTAGTTTGGCATTAGTCTCTAATACCTTATTTATATCTTTCTTAAGCTGCTGATTGTTTGTGGGAGCCACTGCAGCAAATACTTCAGCAGCTAACTCACCACATTCTGATTCAATATCTGAACCTGAAGCAATTCCAAGATTAAGTCTGAATGGAGCTAATTTGGGGTATTCAGTAAATAGAATTTCCAATGCATAAAATGATGACAAATACGTAAAAGATTGATTTGTTCGACTATATTCAGTTCACGCTTAGAATCTAAAGGATCAAAACCTATACCGCCAAACTTAATTTTTGAAAAGAGCATTTTTGAAGAGTTTGAATTAATCTCAGGGCTAATTTGTAATAAAGCCTTATCCATTGACTCGTACAATTTCTACTCAAGTTGTTCGAGCTCATTGATGTCGTTTACTATAAAAGACTTAACCATACACTTCGTTTGAAATATAACACTTCATTAAATTATCAGCTAACAACTAATTATTATCAATCAAGTGCAGCTTTCAAATTTTAGCACGAATTAACTAGGTCTTTATTGTCTTGGAAAGGTGCAATAAGTCTCCTAAGACGACGTGAAATTTCATTTAATAGATCTCTGGATTCAGAAGAACTTAATTCAAAGTCAAGTTTATCTAGTCGCTGCGCTATTTCGGTTAATTCAATGGTTATTGTTTGAATTTTGACTGTTTTCTCAGCTTCAAATGCGGCCTTTTTTGCGGCTCTAGCTTCACGATATGCCATTATAGAGAAAATCACACCTGCTACACTTAATATTGTGGAAATCCAAAATTTAGCTTGGATATAGAATGGATTCGAAGAACTCACCATTTCTACAATATTCACTAGCTCTGCTTCAGTCAAAAAACTTCTGCATTTTTAAGCTAAGAAAAAGCAACTCGCTTTTATCATAAGCATAAGTGTATTGCATGAATATAGCAAGAGTATTGCTATTAAAGGCTGCAGTAAATAGTACTGGAAGCAACCTCATGAACGGAAGAAACCCCCTAACGAATTCACGTTGGGGGTTTATCTAGAAAAGACAGCTGACAACAACATACTCTTACAGGGGCGAACCCACATTACCATTAGCGCGATGATGTTTCACTTCTGATTCCGAGAAGGGTCAGGTAAGGTCATCAAGCTATTGTCATCAGCAAAGGGGTTAGATATGAGTCTGTTTTGATTGTCTTTGATTTAAATTCTAGGTTTAAATCGACCAATCATAACCTAACTGAATCAAGGGTAAAGGTGATATCGAAATACTAGATTGTTAATTGCAATGATCAGAATCTACATTGAAGTAGATTCGATTTGTAAAAATAATAGATAAAAGTTGACTAATAATACTTTATATTCTTATAACATATATTATAATCAAATCTTCACCCCATGAAACACATGACAAAAATATTTAAAAGGCTATAACTAATGAATATTCATGATCTTTCTGAGTACCAGCTATATAAACTAAAGTCTATAGATCCAACACTTAGCTCAGATTGGTTAGAAGTCATTAGGGATATTCTTCCTAAGCTAAATAAAGAAGCTCAAATTAGCGTTTATAAGAATATCTTAAAACCACGAGGTATCTATATAGGAGCGGATAGGAAGCCCATATATAATCGACCTGATACCTTAGCATTAACCATAAAAAACCTGCAGACTACAAATAAAGACTTAGTGTCTATAGCCCTGCATATGGCAGAAATAATTGATCCACAGGTTACCCAATACAATGCTATAGAACTGGCAGATAAAATTGAGGCAATATTAGGTTACTTAGATAATTTAGAAGTTAACGACCTGCTGCAGGATCAAAAGAACCGTCAAAAAATACGAGTAGCCTTTTTATACGATTTAGCATTATGGATCGATAATGTTAGTTTAGATATAGATGCTGGCATACGTAATATTGACGTTGATTTAGTCAAATCGTATTTCAAAGAAGTTTTTATTAAACAGCAAATCCAAGGTCGAGATTTCCGTAATTGGGATTCTTCTGACCTGAGCTTTCAAGAAACCAGTTACTTGCCACCTTTTATCAAGCAACAAGGCACAGAAAGAAAGTTTTTTATTGTCGAAGGACAGCACTATTGGTATCTAATCGGCACTGCTAATAAGATGGAAAACAACCCCTACTCCTTTCGGCGCTTTCTGTATGAAGATCATAGTGGTAGTAGCAATAAGTATATTTACTTAACTCATATTGTTCTAAAAAAAGACAGTATGCATAACTCAGAATATATAGCACATGCTTCTTACTGTATGAGCAGACTATATACTCTTGATAGAGGAGTTTCAGATAATCTGCTGAAGTTTATACACCAGATTCAGCAATTGTATCAAGACTATCTTCGACCCCTGCTCAAAAAACCACTACAACAAGATGGTAGTGATCCTGAGTTAATAATAAAAGATCGAATGATAAAGTATGAAAAACAACTATCAATTTTAATACTACAAAAGCTACCCAACATCATTGAAAAAACTTCTCATGATTTAAATGACCAAGATTATTTATTCTATCATTTAGACCGACTGATGAAACAGATGAGTGAGAACATTCAGGATTTTAGACTACAGCCTTTATCTATGTACTCTGCTAGCAGCGAAATAATGCTAGTAAAATTAATTACTCTAAGAAGATTACTAACTAAATCACGTGATTTATTTTATGAGGGGCAGCTAAGCTTAGATGATGATTGTCAAGTTATGGGCAAATCTTTAGTGACTGTTAAGCAACAGTTGGATGAAACGGAAGTCTCTATAGAAAAACTGCAGTTGTTCAAAAAGGGCATCAACAAATACTATTACCTGCAAAAAAATGGCAGCTTCTGGCAAAAAATAAAACTAGGTAAGACTCCTGAGTATTCATTAGCAGAAATTGATCAAATGAACCTATCTATACACGAAGACCTTTTTATATCCATAGTTCGTTTAGCCAAAACAGAGAAGAACAGCATGGTCTATACAGAATTTGAATGTAATGAAATAATAAATGAAAATTATAGGCATTATGCTTTAGCAGATGGCAAACTAGGAATCAGTACCCTACCGCGAATACTTCGCTTAAATGAAGATAGAAATAAGCTTAGCATTCAACTAATAAGAGAAGCGCTTTACCAAGACATATTTAAATCTAGTCAGCAATGGAGTACTAACTCGTAATATAGTCAGTTAATATATACAAATTCAAGCCAAAAGAAAAGCCCCTTAACCGTTAAGTTAAGGTGCAAATCTAGAATAGAGAGCTGACGATAACCTGAGCGCCGTTAAAACAAAGCACTGCTTTGTTAGGCTGCGCAAGACAAAACCCTTTAAATAGGGTTTTCTGTGTAGGTCACTACTAAAGTAAAGATAAAAAAATTCCCTAACCAGATAACTGATTAGGGAATTTTAGAATAGAGAGCTGACGATGACCTACTCTCACATGGCCGGAGCCACACTACCATTGGCGCGATGATGTTTCACTTCTGAGTTCGAGAAGGGATCAGGTGGGGCCATCATGCTATTGTCGTCAGCAAAGGGGGTTAGATATGAGTCTGTTTTTATTGTTTTTGACTTAAACTTTTGGGTTTAAATCGACCAA
>NZ_CAJHBR010000010.1 GCF_904846695.1 Psychrobacter urativorans | reverse complement strand
ATGCCTGTGTAACGTTTAAAACCAGCATCACTTTGTTTAAGTAGCTTGTCTATGTTTGGCATGGTCCTAACCAATTGTGATTGTATGAGTTATTATAAAATTCTCTGCTACTTTTGCAAGAGGTCTATTGTCGCTTGGCTATTTTGTTCAATGGTCGAAGGCTCATCGGGATTCGGTACTCCCTCTGCTATTGGGGCACCGCTACTGCTCGCCTTAGGGTTTCCGGCGATGGCCTGCGTTATGGCTGTGCTTATTATTCAATCGACGCCAGTATCATTTGGCGCGGTAGGTACTCCAGTATTACTTGGGGTATGGACAGGAATCAATGATAAAGAAGATATTACTCAAGCTATTGCTCCGCTATCTCCAGAAAACTATCTATTACAAATCACCGCTAATATCGGTCTTATTCATGCGGTAGTAGGCTTTTTAATTCCGCTAATCCTAGTGGCTTTCTTGACCCGATTCTTTGGTGAGAAACGCTCTTTTGTTGAAGGGTTGAAGGTCTGGCCTTTTGCTATTTTTGCCGGCCTTAGCTTTACTATTCCTTACTTCTTAGTAGCCAAATATCTAGGCCCAGAGTTTCCGTCACTCGTTGGTGGTTTTATCGGCTTAATGATCGTATTGCCTGCCGCAAAACGTGGATTTTTGATGCCTAAAGAGATTTTTCATTTTGCGCCACGTGCTAAATGGGACAAAGACTGGTTAGGCTCGTTGCCTGAAGAAAAGTACGATGACACTATTGCCCCGAAGTTTTCTTTGGTCAGAGCGTTTTCTCCTTATCTGGTGGTTATCGGTTTATTAATTATAACGAGAGTAGTAGCGCCGCTAAAAGCGTTCTTAACTGGTGATATGACTACCATCGAATTTAGCAATCTATTTGGTACCACCATATCTAGTAAAATACAGCTGGCCTACTCTCCGGGTACTATTTTAATTATCAGCTCATTACTATGTATTTTATTATTCAAGATGAATGCGCAAGCAGTAAAACGTAGTTGGAGCAATTCAGCCAGAACTATGGTTGACGCTGCACCAGCCCTACTGCTTTCTGTGCCTATGGTACAAGTATTTATTAACTCTGGTTCAGCAGCTGATGTGGTTAATGCCCTACCAGCTATGCCGATACTATTGGCTGAAAGTGCCGCTGGTGCTTTCCAAAATGCATGGCCATTAGTAGCGCCGTGGATTGGGGCAATGGGTGCCTTTATTGCAGGCTCGAATACGGTTAGTAATATGATGTTCTCTTACTTTCAATGGTCTACTGCCAGCCAAATTGGCTTCGATACTAATCTTGCCGCCCAAGTGGTCGCTCTACAAGCCGTAGGCGGAGCAGCTGGTAATATGATTGCCGTGCATAACGTGGTCGCCGCTTGCGCAGTAGTGGGACTCATGGATAAAGAAGGCTACGTTATTCGCAAAACCTTGCTGGCGATGACCTATTACGTCATTCAAGCAGGATTAATTGGCATGGGTATTATCTTTGGTAATATAATATGGTGGATCTTAGCAGTGATTTGGCCAATAGTATTCTTTGGACTAATGGCCATGACTGGTAAAAAAAAGGTGCAGTCCACAGTAGATAGTTAACCTATATCACCTACCTATTGGTCAATTATTAGTTAATTATTAATTATTGATTATTAATAACTGGCAGATCATAAATAGTTAGTAGACCCTTAGAAGTATTCGAGCTGACGCTACCATGATAGTTGTGGTAGCGTCAGCTTTATAGTTAAACAGCTATTAGCACTAGGCACTCATTAAGCTGTTTGTTTGGTAAATAAGGAAAAACCCATGAAAAACTTAAGCAAAATTACTGAGATTGAAGACTTACGCCGCGTAGCAGAGCGCAAGATTCCTCGGATGTTTTATGATTATGTCGATTCAGGCTCATGGACCGAAACTACTTATCGCAATAACGAAACCGACTTTGATCGTATCAAGCTGCGCCAGCGGGTATTAGTTAATATGGAAGGACGTTCGCTGGCCACTGAAATGCTAGGTACGCCAGTTAGTATGCCAGTAGCCATAGCACCGACTGGTTTTACCGGGATGATGTGGGCGGATGGTGAGATTCATGCAGCGCGTGCTGCCGAAAAGTTTGGTGTGCCATTTTCACTATCGACCATGAGTATTTGCTCTATTGAAGATGTAGCAGAAAACACTAGTGCGCCGTTTTGGTTTCAGCTCTATATGATGCGTGATCAGGATTTTATCGCTAACCTGATTCGACGGGCTAAAGCTGCCAACTGCTCTGCCCTGATCCTCACTGCTGACTTACAAGTGCTTGGTCAACGCCACAAAGACATCAAAAACGGTCTGTCTGCGCCACCAAAGCCAACCCTTGCTAACATCTTAAATCTAATGACTAAGCCTGAATGGTGTCTAAATATGCTGGGCACCAAAAGACGCACTTTTGGTAATATCGTTGGTCATGCAAAAAACGTCGAGGATATTTCATCGTTGTCGGCATGGACAGCGGAGCAATTTGATCCAGCACTGAGCTGGGACGATGTGGCGCGTATCAAAGATATGTGGGGTGGCAAGCTGATTATCAAAGGTATTATGGAGCCTGAAGATGCCGTATTAGCCGCTCGCAGTGGTGCCGATGCGCTAGTAGTTTCTAATCATGGTGGTCGTCAATTAGATGGGGCTCCCTCCTCTATCGCTGCGCTTAGTGATATTGTGCAAGCGGTACGTGCGGAGAGTAGTCAGATTGAGATTTGGCTCGATAGCGGTATTCGCTCTGGGCAAGATGTGCTCAAGGCTATGGCCTTAGGCGCTAACGGTACTATGATTGGGCGAGCGTTCTTATATGGCCTCGGCGCTTATGGTGAAGATGGGGTACGCCGAGCACTTGAGCTGATTTATAAGGAGTGTGATACTACGATGGCTTTTTGTGGTCATACTGATATCAATCAGGTCACCGACGACATCTTAGTCAGAGGCTCGTTTGAGCAGCTCAAAACATCGCTACCTTATGTCGCCCCTATGCGCTGGTAGCATCGATAACAGCAGTAATTTTGTTTATAATGCAGATATCTTTTATACTCTACCTATAACTTTTAACTGATATTTAGCACTATGACTATCAAGCAATTATTTAAAACGGCACCGTTAACGACTCTATTGCTAATCAGCTTTATCTGTCTGTATATCCTACAAGTGTTAACTGGTGTCGATGCCAATAGTCCAACGACTGAAGCTTTATTATACTGGGGCGCCAATGCGTTGCCTTTTAGCATGGGCGATCAGCCTTGGCGCTTAGTGAGTAGTGGATTTTTACACATTGGCTTGATGCATCTACTCTTCAATGGTTTTGCCATGTACTTCTTCGGACAGGTTGCGGAGCCGATGTTTGGTTCAAGCAAGTTTCTAGCGCTGTTTTTATTGGCAGTGATAGGGGGTAACTTGCTCAACAATCAGATGACTTGGTTGAGCATTTTAGACGGTACAGGGCAGCCCGGATTATCTGCTGGCGCTTCTGGTGGCATTATGGGTATTGGTGCAGCGCTGCTAATGGCAGCCTTGTTTAAGATATCAGTCAATAACATGGTGCTCAATTTAAAAAGCTTAGTGCTGGTCATGGGTATCAACCTAGTCTACGGCTTTGCAGTACCTGGTATCGATAATGCAGGTCATATTGGTGGCGCTATCACTGGTGCCATTATGGCTTTAGGCTTCGGTATCGCTTATCGTCAGCGTCTCAAAGCTCATCTAGCAGCTATACCAGTAGCGGTCTATCGCACTGAGCCGCCTTCCACTATGTACTCTACTGAGCCAGCTGTTAACAGTACTGATAGCAGTCATTTCAATAAAGACTCAGCACACCTCGATAATACCAATCAAAGTTATACAGTTGACCGGCGCATTTATACCAATAATAATGTCAATAACCCTGTAAACTTAGCTGATAATACTAATATAAACCAAGCCTTTGACCCAGCTGATTTGAATAGCAATATTGGTGCTGATGTTCATTCTGATGCCAGTGATGACCCTCAGATCACGAATAGCTATGCTGCAGTGCTAGCAGCAAAACCCGCTATGCTTTGGCAACTACTGCCTTGGATTATTATGATAATTATAGCTATAGGCTTTAGCTGGTGGTGGCTAGATATTCATAATCAAATATTAAAAGTATTAGCTGCTCAATAAAGTAGTGCTCAGCTTCACCTTATTCTTCATCGCTTATGAGATCCGACTATGTCTAAACTATCTATTATTAATACCCGCACTGTATTGGCATCAACCGCCGCCGTTACTTTGCTAGCTACAGCCGGTATGGCAAATGCTGCCTTGTTTAAAAACATACCTACTGATCCAGACGCTGAGTTAAGCGTTGGCATAAATGTTTTATATACCAACAGTGCTTATGATACTGATAAGAATCAAGTACGAGTATTGCCGGGGGTTTTTTATGATAATAATAGATTTTATGCGCGCGGTGCTCAAGCTGGTGCGTACTTAATCAATGATGGTACCAATCAGCTATCAGCTTATGCACAACTCGATGGTAATTCATTCGATCCTGATGATGCTAGTGGGGCGCTATCGGGTCTTGATGAGCGTAAATTATCAGCAGCGGCCGGCTTAAGCTATCAGCGTCTTACTCCTGTTGGTGGCTTCCGTGCCCAATATGCTGCTGATATCTTAGATCGTAGTGGTGGCAATACTGGTCGTTTATCTTATATTGGTAAAGTTAGCAAGAACAAGCTAACTGTCTATCCAAGCTTTGGTTTTGAATACCATGATGCGGATTATAATAATTATTACTACGGGGTTAGTAACGAAGAGTCAGCACGTACAGGCGTTGATGCTTACGAGTCTAATAGTAGTTTAAACCCTTATATCAACGTCAGCGCTAACTACGACTTTAGTGATAAATGGGCAGGATTTGCTAATCAAAGCGTAAGCTACTTAGCCAATGAGCAATACGACAGCCCGATGGTTGACTCGCGTGTAGACGCAACTTCTACCCTTGGGTTGCTTTATAAGTTTTAGCAATATCAGCTTAAAAGCTAAATTTTAGTATTTGGCGTAGGCTGGGCTTTTAGCCCAGCTTTTTTTTGGGTATGTTTCGATTAAATAAAACAGATTATTTCGATTATAGGGTTTGCCTTGCGCATCAAAAAGCTATTCGACTAAACTATAACTAAGCATACTCAATAGGTTCAATATCGTCTAAAAACTCTAAATTATCTGTTTCAATCAACCGCAACTCGTAAGTAGATTGCATGTTTAACCAAAACTGCGCGCTACCACCAAAATACTTAGCTAATCTGAGCGCGGTATCTGCTGAAACTCCTCTCTTCTCACGTATAATCTCACTAATGCGTGCAGGTGTTACGCCAAGCTTTATTGCCAATGCATTAGCGCTCATATCGAGCGGTACAAGAAAATCTTCTCGTAGTACTTCACCAGGGTGAATGGGACGCATACCATTGTTAATCATCGTATTCTCTCTTCAATCTTAGCGGTTTGTAAACCTAAAAAGTGATGTATGGTGTCGCCCTGCGCAACGATGAGATAAGTATCTCATAGTAATTAGGCATTCAATAAGTTTTAATCATGCTGTAGGTTATGTTAACAATAGTGTAATTTACTCTATATATTGCTCTACTATGTGTATTTCCTAATTAATCTAGTTATAAGGCTTCATAAGTCATTTAATAATTGTGATAATATCGTAATTAATTTGGATAGAAGTAAATACATAAAGCTTACAATCAGTTGTTCGCTAATTATAATTATTTGTAACCAAAGTATTCCAAGTTAACATATAAGTTAATATACTATGTCACTACACTATAAACATTTTGAAGTAACTGGTCACCCTAAATCTACATATACTTTTGTAGTCACCGAGAATTCGTGGCATGTTTACTTATTGTGCTCATCTTCAGATTTGCGAACTTGCTATATCTATAATGATGCAATTAGTCTTGAAAAAACTTACAAAAGTAAATATAAAAATATGATGAGAGTTCTTGGTCAAAATTGTGAGTCAGGCAAACCACTAAATATATTTTATAATGATAAAGAATGCCACCCTATTTTAACAATTAAAATAGATGGTAATGAAGAAAAAATTTGGCGTATTAGACAAGGTGAACTACGGCTATGCTTCGTTTACTTACCACCTAAAAAACGTTTAATACTCTTAAGGCTATTCGTAAAAAACGATGATACGCTAAAGAAAAAAGAAAAGAGTTCTTTGAAGTTGTTAGCAGAACAAGTGATAACTGATAACACTCAAACATTTGCACTAAGGATAATCCCATGAACGAAATAATTAGCATACAAGATCCAGAAGATTTTTTTTGTGACCTTTTTGATTTTAGTGAAGAAGATCCAGTTGATATCAAAAAAACATCCATTGCTTCTAATTTTTGCGCATTGATTCATCATTCTGGTGTAAGTCGTGTTGAATTAGCAGAAAAATTAGCTTGGAAACCTAGTAGAATATCAAAAGTATTGAACGGCTCTCAAAACCTTACTATCAAAACAATGGTTGAGCTCGCAGTAGCACTAGATTATGATTTTGACATTCACTTTCATAAGATTAATGAACACCGCAGCTTACAGCCATGGGAAGATAATCTGTTAATACATTTCTTAAATGAAATAGAAGTGAAAATGATAGACATACCTATGGATATACATAGATTTAAGAGTATACACAGTGACTCTAAAAGTTATCAGGTTCAAACTTTAATTAGTGAAGATTTTAATAAATTTGAGACTAAATCATTGTTAATCGAAGTTTATTGATACAAAGGATAAAAGTTATGAAGAAAAATGAAGGCTCTCAAAGTGTAGCTTATTCAGTAAGCCACCAAAATCTTTTCTGTGAACACTTAGTCCGATTTGCACTAGGTCCTACTATATCTAGATTAGAATTTGGTAGTGTTAATGGACTTGATACTAAAGACATAGCTATTGAATTAAGCCTTAGAATTCCAACTCCTAGTTTACTAAATGCTATACCAGCTTTATATCGTGATTTGGAAGAAGATAGTTTTAAAGAACAGCTAGTTAATGATTTAAAAGGAATTATCGAGCAGCTGGAAAAAGATTAAGTCAGCTATTATATTGGGTGTCGCAAGTCACGTCTAATTTACAATTTATTGATAGTCTAGAGTGCAGTTTAGCCCTGATTGCAGCGGTTATCCTTGTCTGATCACTGGGTTGCGGGGGCTTGGCTAGTGGTGGTCGCTCGAATGTTGGAACGCCTCTCGCCTTAGCCACCGCCCCAGTGGACAGGCAAGATATAAGCGAAAAGCAGGATTAGCTCCAAAATTTAAGACCAAAAAAAAGACCTTGCCATATAACATGACAGGGTCTTTTTATTAAGTAGGTTTATAAATTCGTGGGTTACCACCCAAGCTACAGACTCAATAAAATCTAAGCATTACTTTTCAAATACGCTAACATAGTGTCTGCATCTGATACTTCAAACGGGTCTATTGGGCAGTTGTCGCCAAAATCATCTTCCTTAAACACTTTTTTAATTGCTTTATTGTCGACAAGCATCGAATAGCGCCATGAGCGCATACCAAAGCCAAGATTACTCTTATCAACCAGCATACCCATTTTACGAGTGAACTCACCATTGCCATCAGGCAGTAAGAAAACATTTTCGCGGTTTTGCTTGAGGCCCCATTGGTACATGACAAAGGCATCATTGACAGAAATACAAACTATTTCATCTATGCCTAACGCCTTAAACTCATTATAAAGTTCTTCATAACGAGGGAGATGGCTGGTTGAACACGTTGGCGTAAAGGCCCCTGGTAGCGAAAATACAACCACTTTTTTATTGGCAAATAACTCATCTGTGGTTAGATCATACCAAGTGAATGGGTTGTCTCCTCCAATAGAGTCATCACGAACACGAGTTTTGAAGGTCATATTAGGTACATGGGTAATCATTATTTACTCCGATTTAGGTTATTGTCTTTTTTTTCAAAATTTTGCATGTGTATGATAATAGCTATAGTAATCCATAAGCAATCTTTGAGCTTATATCCACTATATAATATATAAAACTCGCTTTAAAAATATCAACCAAAAAAAGACCTTGCCACATCCTGATATAAAGGGCGACAAGGTCTCTTTATTAAGCCAAAAAAACTTTAGATTAAGAAGGATGCACCATATCCGCAGGCGTCACCCACTCATCGAACTGAGCTTCAGTTAGCAGCTCTAGCTCAACGGCTACTTGCTTAAGAGTTTTGTTTTCTTTATAAGCTGTCTTAGCGATTTTAGCAGCGTTTTCATAGCCGACATGACGGTTAAGCGCCGTAACTAGCATCAATGAGTTATGCAAGAAATCATCGATTTTGTCTTTTACTGGCTCAATACCAACTGCACAATTATCGTTAAAGCTGTTGCAAGCATCGCCTAATAGCTGGATAGACTGCAATAAGTTATAAGCGATTACTGGTTTAAAAACGTTCAACTCAAAGTTGCCCGATGCGCCGGCCATATTGATAACGGTATCATTACCCATCACTTGCGCCACCACCATAGTCATAGCTTCTGACTGAGTTGGGTTGACTTTGCCTGGCATGATAGAAGAGCCTGGCTCGTTTTCAGGGATAGTTAACTCGCCAAGACCACAACGAGGACCAGAGGCTAACCAACGTACATCATTAGCAATTTTATTGAGACTAGCGGCTAAAGTCTTCAGCGCACCAGAAGCGAATACTTCTGCATCACGAGCAGCTAAAGCTTCAAACTTATTCGGTGAGGTAACAAAAGGCAAGTTAGTCAATGTGGCTAATTGCTCAGCGGCTTTTACCGCATAGTCAGGATGCGCGTTAAGACCAGTACCGACCGCTGTACCGCCTAATGGCAATTCATATAAGCCTTGTAAAGCATTATCAACACGAATTAGCGAGTGATCCAACTGGCTGACATAGCCGCTAAACTCTTGGCCTAAAGTTAAAGGCGTAGCATCTTGTAAATGGGTACGACCAATCTTCACAATGCTATCGAATTCTTTGGCTTTATGATCTAAAGTATCGCGTAATGACTTAATAGCTGGAATCAATAAGCTATTGATTTGACGAGCTGCAGCGACACGAATAGCCGTTGGGAAACTGTCATTGGTTGATTGTGCATGGTTGACGTGATCGTTAGGGTGGATAGGCTGATAGCTACCACGCTCAGAACCAGCGATTTCGTTAGCACGGTTAGCCAATACTTCGTTCATGTTCATGTTTGACTGCGTACCAGAGCCGGTCTGCCAAACAACTAACGGGAACTGATCTTGCAGGCCACCGTTAATGACTTCGTCAGCAGCTTGGATAATCAAATCACGCTTATCAGTATCAATACGCTCAAGGCTAGCATTAGTAATCGCCGCAGCTTTCTTAACTAGCGCCATCGCTTCTATCATCGCACGTGGCAAAGTCTCGCCACCGATTTTAAAGTTCTCACGGCTACGTTGGGTTTGCGCGCCCCAATAGGCATCAACGGGCACTTCTACGTTGCCCATAGTATCTTTTTCAGTACGCGTTGCCTGATTCTGTGTCGACATAACTGCCCTCTTCGATAATTCGTTAGTGGATGGTTTGACGGTATAAAGTGCAACACCCGCTGCACAAAAAGGAAAATAGGATGTAAAGCGTCATTATGATAGCATGACTTATCATAAATTTCCTCAAGACCACTAGTTAATGAGTATAAGGGGCTTGGATGTCTAATAAGCAAATATCGATAACCAGAAAGTCCAGCCAAAGCGCTGAAATTAAAGGGGTAGCTGATAACCCAGCAAGCCCTAGACTTGACCTTAATTCAAATGTGGCTGAAAATATGATAATCGCTATCACTGATAATGATAGTGGCTCTATCAATAGCGTCCAGCAGAATGATTGCGCAAATACCTTAACCCACCCACCTCGAAGACATTTCACTCGCCAGCGTCGGCTATTAACCACCAATCAACGACAGCATTTCGCGCGTGATGCCAGCCTGCATTTAATCAAACTACAGCAGCGCTTGCCTGCCAATGCGCAAATCGGCTTATACTATGATGGCTTTGGTGAGCTGCCAACTCAGCCGCTATTGGACTGGTGTTTACGTTTAAACTATCAGCCTTATTTGCCTGTGGTCGGCTCGCTTGGTCACAATGATAAGCGACTGCGTTTTGTACCGATTTATCATAACAAGTTAATAAACGTCCCAACTCGTATCCATAGTTTAGGTATGAAACAAAACCATCATCGTCGTCTGCTATGGGCCAGTGAACTGGACTTGATAGTCTGTCCATTGACTGCGGTCGATACTCAAGGTAATCGAATGGGGATGGGCGGTGGCTTTTATGATACGACGCTGAGCAAAAGCTATCAGTCCGGTTATAAGAAACCATTAAAAATAGGCTGGTGCTATGACTTTCAAGTAGTCGAGCAGCTAGTCAGGCAATCTTGGGACGTGCCGTTAGATGGCCTAATAACGCCAAGTGGTATAAGGTGGTTTCGATGACAAATGACTCAAAAAGTGATGATAAGAAGGATGTTAATTTAAGCTCTAGCGCTGATAACGTGACCCAGTATTTGCAAGCACTACAAGGCCATGATAGTGCTCGTGAGCAGTTGTACTACAGTCAAGAACAGTCATTTAGTTCTGCTGAGTTAGCGGGCGTTATTAATGAGCAGCGCTTGGCTAAGTTACTGGCGCAGAGTGATGATTTTTTGCATAGCTTAACTGTTGAGATTGAGGATTTTGATCAGGACTCTGACAAGGATAACCATTAACAAATTGAACACTTTGTAGGGTGCGTTCCATGCACCGATAGTTAATCGTAACTCTATTTTTGCTTCACACCGCCCACCCTATGCAACGGCTTCAACCTATTTTGTAGTCTACTTATCAACATTTCAAATAACGATTTTGCATAATGATGTGCTGGGTTAAAACCCAGCCTACGCAAAACGGTACTGAACCTTGCACCGCAAAACTTATAACACCTACAACACCATCGCTGCGATCCAACCAAACGCTAATAATGGAATATTATAATGTAGGAAGGTTGGCACTACGCTGTCTCTAATATGGTCATGCTGACCATCGACGTTAAGACCAGAGGTCGGTCCAAGAGTTGAGTCTGACGCTGGCGAACCGGCATCACCCAATGCTCCTGCGGTACCAACGATGGCCACCGTAGCTAGCGGTGAAAAGCCCAGCGAGATACATAGCGGCACATAAATAGCGGCTAATATAGGAATAGTCGAGAACGAGGAGCCAATACCCATAGTCACAATAAGACCAAGCGCTAACATAACAAAAGCGGCTACCGCTTTGTTACCAGCAAATAATGAAGTAGCACCATCGACTAACGGCTGAATCTGCTCAGTAGCTTTCATGACTTCAGCGAAGCCTTGCGCGGTGATCATAATAAAGCCAATCATCGCCATCAGCTTGATACCATCATTAAACACCGTATCCGCATCTCGCCATTTAACCACCCCAGTGGCCATGAATACCCCGAAGCCAAACATCGAACCGAGTAGCAACGAATCGGTATACAGCTGCACCACAAAGGCTGTGACAATCGCTGCTAGCGCTACTAACGTTTTTAACTTGCTTTGTGCTTGTGCCGCAGCGGCTGTTGTACTTAGGGCATCGCCCTCTACTACTGCGTTGTTTATCGCATCATGAGCTTGTTTATCAACTGCTAGCTGCTGATACTCGCGGGGTTTACGGTAGCTTATAAATACGGCAACCAGCAGACCAGTAAACATACCTAGCGCTGGAATAGCCATCGCTTTGGTCACTGAAATATTACTAACGTCAATCCCAGCTTCACCAACGTTTTTGAGCATAATCTGGTTAAGATAGATATCGCCAAACCCATAAGGGATAAACATATAAGTAGTGACTAAGCCAAAGGTGATTAGACAAGCAATCAGTCGTCTATCAATATGCATGCGGTTAAAAGCTAGTAATAGCGGTGGTACTAATAAGGGGATAAAGGCAATATGAATAGGGATTAAGTTTTGGCTAAAGCAGCTCATCATCACTAGACCGGCGAATAGCATATACTTAATCATGCCACTAGTACCGCCAGCATCAATACGCTTGATAACTGAGCCTGCCAGCGACTGTGGCAGCCCTGAATGAGCAATCGCTACCGCAAAGGCCCCCAGTAGCGCATAAGATAACGCAATTTGGGCTCCATTACGGATACCTTCTTGAAAGGCATTTAGGGTATCAGTCACCCCAAGACCTGCTATCAAGCCGCCAGCCATCGCGCCGATGATCAAACTCAATACCACGTGTACTCGCGCTAATGATAGCCCTAGCATAATAACGACTGCTAGTAGTACCGCATTGATGGTCATGTTCTTGCCCCTTGCTTTTTGACGGCTATAATCGATTCAATCGAAAAAAAATAGTGAAATTGTCCTGTGAAGATGATTTTTCAAGCTCTTTGAGGCCAGCGCCGTGGCTGTAATACAACCACAGTCGCTAGAACAATTCATGGTCATAGTTATGAATGACACTTTTTTGTTTTCAATAGACTATAGCTTATTGGATTATCTACTTTTTTGTTTAGTCACTGATTTATGACGGGCGTTATTTTACCTTATTTTTCTCTCAAAGCCCATTTATAGAACCAGCTAGGCAGCACACAGTAATGACCTGCACTATTTTGAGGTTAGTAGTTTAACAAGCCTTGCAATTTTTTATGGGGACACCATTTATCTAAACATGAACCCAACTTGACTGAACAAGTCTGGTTAACAAGGAAATAAAACAAATGACTGACTATACTATTGATAAAGACAACATTGATATCGATGTGTCGACTACTGTAGAAGATGATAAGCAAGAGGCTGTGCAAGAAGACCAGCTAGATGATCCTACAACGGCGCCAGTAGAAAATTATTTGCCTTTGCTGGCCCTGCGTGATGTAGTGGTTTATCCACATATGCAGATTGCGCTGTTCGTTGGTCGCGCACCATCGGTCAAAGCAGTTGAGTTAGCACAAGCAGAATATGGTAATAAAGTATTAGTAGTCGCCCAAAAAGATTCGCTTACTGAAGATATTGATCAAGATAATCTCTATCAATATGGTACGGTTTGCCGCATCGTCAGCACTATGCCACATGACAGCGATGAAGACTGCATTAAGGTATTGATCGAAGGTCAGTATCGTGCGCGCGTCGATAGTATAGAAGAGCACGATGATATTTTGATGGCTACTTTTGAGCAGGCTGATGTCGATATAGAAATGGATGACAGCCAACAGAAAAACACCATCAAAGCTTTGACTAGCCTGTTTGAGAGTTATGCGGATGCGCGTTTGCGTAATGCTCGCGAGCTGACTCGCGTGGCTAAGCGTATCGATGACTTGCTTGAGCTAGTGTATTTCATCTCTACCCGCGTATCGATGGACTTAGACGTCAAACAGTCTTTCTTAGAGAACAACGATATCAAGACTCATATCAATACTTTAACTGAGTACTTAGTCAAACAAAGCGCTGAACAAAATATCGAACAAGATATCCAAGATGCTGTACGTCAGCAAATGGAAGACAATCAGCGCGAGTACTTTTTAAATGAGAAAATGAAAGCTATTAAAAATGAGCTTTCAGATATGAATGACGGAGCGTTTGATAGCGAAGATGACGTTAGTGATCTAGAAAAACGTTTAGAAGATGCGGACTTACCAGAAGATGTACGCAAAAAAGCCGATCAAGAGCTGAAAAAGCTGAAGATGATGCCGCCAGCATCGAGTGAATCCTCAGTAGTACGTAACTATATCGAATGGATTTTAGACACGCCGTGGAATGCCACTAGTAAAGTCTCTATCAATTTAGAAAAAGCTAAAACGGTGCTAGATGAAGATCATTATGGTCTAAAAGATGTCAAAGATCGTATCTTAGAGTATTTAGCCGTACAGTCACGAGTGAAAAAGCTCCGTGGTCCGATTCTTTGTCTTGTCGGCCCTCCAGGGGTTGGTAAAACTTCATTAGGCGAGTCAATCGCTCGTGCTACTGGTCGCAAGTTTGTGCGTATGGCTTTGGGCGGCGTGCGTGATGAAGCTGAAATCCGTGGTCATCGTCGTACTTATATCGGTGCTATGCCGGGTAAAATCGTGCAATCGCTAGCTAAGGTAGAAGTCAAAAACCCGCTATTCTTATTAGATGAAGTCGATAAGATGGCACAAGACTTCCGTGGTGATCCAGCATCAGCATTGCTAGAAGTATTAGATCCTTCACAGAACGACAAGTTTAATGACCATTATTTAGATATGGACTTAGACTTATCACAAGTGATGTTTATTTGTACGGCCAACAGTATGGATATTCCAGCAGCACTTCTTGACCGTATGGAAGTCATCCGTCTGCCAGGTTATACCGAAGAAGAAAAAGTCAATATCGCTCAAAAGTATCTAGTGCCTAAAGCTATTAAGCAAAACGGTCTCAAAGAAGGCGAGATTGAGATTGTAGAAGCAGCATTGCATAGCATCGTTCAGCGCTATACACGTGAAGCCGGCGTACGTAACCTTGAGCGTGAAGTTAATAAAATCTGTCGTAAAGTAGTGCGTAGCTCGGTTGAGAGTCATGGCGCCCGTGCACCGAAAAAAGATGAGCGTAAGCTGATCGTCGTTGATGATAACAACATTGATGATTACCTTGGTGTGCATCAGTATGACTTTGGTCTTGCTGAAGAAGAGCCTGAAGTTGGCCGTGTTACTGGACTGGCTTGGACGAGTGTCGGTGGTGAGTTGCTGACCATTGAAGCCGCTGCGATGAAAGGTAAAGGCGAGCTTATATTTACCGGCTCTTTAGGGGATGTGATGAAAGAATCCATCCGTGCTGCTATGAGTGTGGTTCGTGCTCGCGGTGATAGCTTAGGTATCGATTATGAGACCTTTAAAACCACTGATATCCACGTTCATATGCCAGAGGGTGCGACGCCAAAAGATGGTCCATCTGCTGGTGGGGCTCTTACTACAGCTCTAGTATCGGCTATTACAGGCATTCCTATCCGTCCTGATATTGCTATGACAGGTGAGATTACTTTGCGTGGTAAGATCTTACGTATCGGTGGTCTTAAAGAGAAGCTATTAGCTGCGCATCGTGGTGGTATCAAGCACGTGTTGATTCCAGCAACTAACGAGCGCGACTTGGAAGATATTCCTGATAACGTCAAAGCAGGCCTGACCATTCAGCCTGTAGCAACGATTGATGAAGTATTAAAAGCGGCATTAGTTAGCATGCCCAAACCGCTTAAGCCAGCTAAAGTGACGGTAGATAAAGCTACCAGTAAAGCACTACATAGCTAATAGCAGTAGCTTTAAAAAATCATAAGCTAAAAAGCCGCTCACTATCATAGTGGGCGGCTTTTTTATGGGTGCTGATATTTTAAAGTCAGTTTTAAAGCAAACATAGCAATTTTAAAGTAAACATAGCGGTTTTAAAATAAACATAACCCTTTGATTAAGAGCAATTCTAAGTGCAATGCGTTATTTAATAGTTACCGTAATATAATAAGGCTTCGGCGTATTACTTTCACGTGCCTGGTTACGTGGCTGTAGCACTCGAATAGTATGTTCGCCTGTTTTATCAAGCTTTACTGGGTCTAGGCTCAAATCTGGAGAGTCAGTGCCGTACAGCACAGGATATAAGTCGCTGCTACCCACTATAGTCGCACTCACGCTTTGGCCTTTTTTGGCATAGAACTGGTACTCGCAGTATTGATCCCCTTTCACTACCCCTGCTCGGCTAACATCATAACTGCCTTTGGCTATACGTAATTCTTTTACCCCACAATCTGCAGTATAGTGTAAATCACCGCTTTGCACTGCAGCTGAAGCAGCCGTTATTCCCGTGCTCATAATGCCTAAAGCTAATGCTGCTGAACCGGCCAAACTAATTAGAGTACGCATATTACTTCCTTCTATTTATTAATATCTATTAGCCATTACTAATGCTAATTATCGCTGTCATAATTATTTTTTAGAGTAACAACATCTAAATCTGACTAGCTATTTTGCCGCATTGAATACCCACTAACCATTTTATTTCGTCACCTTATGTTAAGCATTTAGTAAGCTATTGCATCTAAACCATTATGGCACTTTACATATATTAACGCTTTGTTGCGCTTTTGATAAATATCTAACCCTATAGCTTGGTTATACTCCTTAGGATGAGAGTGCGAAATATTGAATGATTTATAATATATTTCTAATTTAATGTTCACTCAGTTATAAGTAAAAACCTTATAAAATAATTTCTATTTTCTATTCTATTATTGGAGCTAACGATGAATAAGTTAATGATGACAAGCGCTTTACTATGTGGTTCAGTATTAGCAATGACGGGCTGCCAAACGGTAAAAGATCAATTAAAAACCGGTAATCCTCTTAGCCAACCAGTACTTAAATCAGCCATTATGACTACTGATGGCAGTAACAAAGAGATTGGGCAAGTCTTCTTACGTCCTGTTGAGGGCGGTGTGCAAGTCTATGGTAAATTGATCGGTCTGCAGCCAGGCGCAACAGTTGCTCTGCATATTCATGAGACCGGTAGCTGTAGCACTATGGGTAAAGATGCAGGCGGTCACTTTAATCCTGACAAATTCTCGCACTCAAACCCGGACGATGTAGCAGGTCATGCAGGCGATTTACCGAATGTGACCGCTGATGAGAAAGGCGTTGCACCTATTAACTATGTCAATAAGAAAATCTCTGCAGCCCAAGCAGGTAAATATAGTGTTAATCGTCTAGCCTTTATTATTCATAGCGGTGCTGATGACTATACTAGCCAGCCTGCAGGCGCCTCAGGTGACCGTATTGGCTGTGGTATTATTGTGGCTAACTAATCGACAAGACTAAATATACTTAATCATAAAAAAACCTCTTAGATTATCTAAGAGGTTTTTTTATTGATAGCTTATTAAGTAAATGAGGGCTCTACTCCTCTACCCACTCACCCTTACGCCAGAATAATCCCCAACGTGAGGCTTTGCCATTTTTTTCTGAGCCAATATATTGCTCTTTTTTCTTGCGTGACCAGCGCAGAATAGTTGGGTTACCCTCAGGATCTTCGTCCGGCCCTTCGAACAGATATTGGAACTTATCTTCCATCTTATCTTTAATCTCACGCAGTTCCGCCAATTTTGGTGGTCGGGTTTCGCGTACTTTAGGGAACTTAGAAGCCGCTAGGAACATGCCTGCTGCTCCTTCACGCAAGATAAAGTGATCCTCATGCTTAATCGACTTGAGCTCTGGCATGTCGATAGGATCCATACGTGGCGGTGCCGGCTCACCGGTCTTAAGCACCTTACGCGTATTATCACAATTTTGACAAGCAAAGTAAGGTCCAAAGCGGCCAGTTTTAAGTTCCATTTGGCCATCGCACTTATTACAATCAATCGTTGGCGAGTCTGAGCCTGGAACTTCAAACTTACCTTCTTCTAGTACATAGCCGTCACAATCGGGATTATTACCACAAACATGAAGCTTTAGGCCACCATCAACGATATAGCCGTTCATAGCCGTGGCACATTTCGGGCAACGTTTTTTCTCCATTAAATCTCTGACTTCAGCCGCTTCATCGTTGCCTTCTGGATCATCCAAATTGGCAAAAGCTTCAACTGGCATCAAGTTTTTGGTGCCTTTACAACGCTCTTTAGGCGGTAAGTTATAGCCAGTACAGCCTAAAAATACGCCCGTGGAGCCAGTGCGCAGTTGCATCGGACGATCACATAAATCGCAATGGACATCGGGTACATCAGTGGGGTCATTGGGACGCATACCATCAGCATCTTTGGCATGTTCGACTTTCTTTTTAAAGTCGCCATAGAAGTTATCAAGTACATCTTTCCAATCACGCTCTCCATCTGCCACATGATCAAGCTTATCTTCGAGCGCTGCGGTAAAAGTATAATCCATCAAGTCTGGAAAACTGGCTATCAGTCTATCAGTGACAATATCGCCCATTTTTTCAGCGAATAGACGCTTATTCTCAAGTTTGACATAGCCTCGATCTTGAATAGTGGAGATGATAGAGGCGTAAGTAGAAGGTCGACCGATGCCTTTTTTCTCCAGCTCTTTAACCAGACTCGCTTCCGTAAAACGAGGTGCCGGCTTAGTGAAGTGTTGGCTTGGATCAAGCTGGTCTAAGATTAATATATCGCCTGTTTTGACATCAGGTAGTAATGTATCATCCGCTTTGGCTGGAGATAACACTCGCGTATAGCCATCGAAAACCATAGTACGACCACGAGCTTTTAGCTCAACATCTGCTGCTGCCACGAACAAGTTGACAGATAGATACTTCGCTGCTGTCATCTGACAAGCCACAAACTGTCGCCAAATTAGCTCATAGAGTCGAATAGCATCGCGCTCCACGCCTTTGAGCTGAGTGGATTTCATATTGACGTTAGAAGGACGAATCGCCTCATGCGCTTCTTGGGCGTTTTGCTTATTGCCATAAAAGTTAGGCTTTTCAGGCACATATTTAGCGCCATAGCTGTCTTCGATATAGCTACGTGCTGCAGCTAACGCATCACCCGATAAGAAGGTTGAGTCAGTACGCATATAAGTGATATGACCTGCTTCATAGAGACGCTGTGCCAAAATCATAGTCTTTTTGACGGAGAATCCTAAGCGAGTACTAGCGGCTTGCTGCAAAGTTGAAGTGATAAATGGGGCACTTGGTCGTGACTGAGTTGGTTTCTCTTCGCGCTCTTTGACTATGTAATCGGCCGTATTTAGCACGGCCAATACTTTATCGGTCTGTTCTTTATTAACCAGCTTTAGCGTCTTACCGGCTTGCTTAGTAGCTTCTAAACGTATAGCTACTTGCTCAGCGTTTTTCTTAGCATCGGCTATATGAGTGTCAGCGTGAATCTGCCAATATTCCTCAGGAATAAAAGCACGAATCTCGTGCTCACGCTCAACCACTAGACGCATAGCTACTGACTGTACTCGCCCTGCTGATAGACCACGAGCAACCTTTTGCCAAAGAATAGGCGAGACCATAAAGCCCACTACGCGATCTAGAAAACGTCGTGCTTGTTGCGCATTGACGCGATCGATATCGAGTTTTGAGGGTTGCTTAAAAGCATTTTGAATAGCATTTTTGGTAATTTCGTTGAATACTACACGCTCATACTTACTATCAGCGCCGCCGATGACTTCTTTGAGATGCCAAGCGATAGCCTCTCCTTCCCTATCCATATCCGTTGCTAGATAGATCTTGTCAGCGTCTTTGGCTAAGGCTTTTAGCTCTTTGATAACCTTGGTTTTATTCGGTAATACTTCATAGACTGCCGCCCAATCATGTTCAGGATCAACGCCCATCCGTCGCACTAGTGCTTGCTGGGTTTTTTCTTCTTTTGATAAGGTTTCATCTTTATTAGTAGCAGCTTTTTTTGCGCCTTTACTAGCCCCTACTGGTAAGTCACGGATGTGGCCAATACTTGAGCGGACAATAAAGTCATCGCCCAAATACTTATTAATCGTTTTTGCCTTAGCTGGTGATTCGACAATGACCAAAGACTTACTTTTATTAGGATTTTTGCTAGTTTTAGTCACAGTTTTAGCAGCCGCTTTAGTAGCAGTAGATGAGGTAGCGCTTTTTTTGGTTGCGGTTTTGGCCATATTTGACTACACCATAATATAGGGAATAAAAGGAGGTATAAGTTAGTAGCTAAGCATTTTTAATTAAGCATTTTTGACTGCACTTGGTATCAACTAAACGTTTGTACCGTTAAATATCTGATCAGGCAAGCACTACAGCTACTCACAAAAAGGTAATAAACCATAGAACAGTCCAGTAATCATTGCTAAATAATGAACCAATAGCTACGATATAATTACCAAACAGCAATAAACTTAGCAAGACGTTACACTTCTATACGTCAAGCTGTCAACTGTAAATAATACAACTTTAGCTAAAAACACTTAGCTGAGCATACTCTATCTGAATAAAATGGGAGTCAATAAATAATCTGATCTATGGTTAGAGCCTGTTCAACTTTCAAAACTAGAAACTACTGATAGCTAATAGCTTTTGTTTATAAACTAGTCAAGTTAGTTACTGCGTCATCATTATTTATAGCTGGGTTATTTGTAGCACTGCTTGACAGAATTTGCATCTGCAACGCCCACTTCTCAAGCTGAGCTTTTAGCGCTAACAAGTCAGGCTCAATAGCAGCTGCTTTATAGCTCGGGTTAGTCATAGGGCGCACATAGGCGATATCTTCCCAATAAATAACGACGCTATTAGCTTTAATCAGCAATGCTTTAACAAACGGCTCAATGGTATCTGGTAACGCCAGCGCCGTCTTATCTAAGTTAAAATTCGCTTCTGGCTTCGGCTTTTTTGACCTGTTGGACGGTTGAAAAATTGTATACGTATTCAACTCACTAGCGGGTTGATTACTCAGCGCATCAGTACTAGTATCTGGACGCCACTGACCATCGATAGCGTGATAGCGCGTTAGCGGCAGCTGTAAGTTATCTAGCACCACACCATACTGCCCTAACATACCTCGGCCATACTCATTGTCTTTGCCCCTGACCCAATCCGGACAAGCAACTAACTTAGGGTTGAGCTGCAAACGTCGCGCAGTCATACGCAGCTTATCCAAACGCTGATCAATAGCGCTGGGTTTGAGCGCCATCATACTCCCTAATACGAAGAGTACAATAGCAATGGCAATCCACATTCCCATGATAACTTAGCCTTTTGACGGATTAGGGTGAACTAAAACAACAACATATCGATACTAGCGACGGTTATAGAAACTTATTTATTTAGCTATTTTCTGATAGCACTATAGCTATTAGTACTCGTGATAACTATTAATACTCGCTATAGCTACAGAAACTTAGTCTATTACAAATACTAAGGTAGCTATTAATGTAAGCACTGACACAAGCACTGATTTGGCTATTAATGCCGCCACCAACCTCACTAGTTATATAAAAAACCCTTATCTATAGCTACCCATAATGAGTACGAACTAATAGAAATCAAGCTCTACTTGAAGTTCACTCAGCCACTAGAAGCTCTATAGTACTGATCTTTAAAATAATTAAGCTATTTTTTTGACTACTATATCAATAGCTTAACAACACAACTATCCAAGCTAATAACTACTATAATAACAATATACAAAAAGTTGCTTTGATAAAAAAATGCTATGATAAACGATAATTTCAAAGCTGCGGAGGTTTATTATGTCTTATTTTCTTACTATAGTAGCTACCCTAAAGCCCCTATTGACTCAATATGCAGCCTCTACTATCACCAAATCAAATGTGGCCTTAGTAATAGCGAGTGCTGGCCTGTTGTCTTTGTCAGGCTGCGCCACTACCCAAAGCTTAACTCCACAGCAATGTCAGGCCAGCAATTGGCAGCAAGTAGGCTATGCCGATGGGGTCAACGGTCGCTCGGGGGCTTACTTCGGTCACTATACTAATAGCTGCGCTAATGTGGCCGGCGCCACTCCTGATCGCATCTTATGGGAACAAGGTCGTCAGCGAGGGTTAAAGCAATACTGTACTGAGCTGAATGCCTATAAGATAGGCCGTGAAGGCTATAGCTGGCAACCTGTTTGTCCACTCGAGGGCATCGATAAGCTAGAAGAGGCTTATGCGCAAGGACGCTACTATTACATTCGTCAACGTGACCTAGATTATTTGCGTTCACCTTACCCTTTCGGTTACGGTAATCGTCTAGGTTATAGTCGCTATGGGTATGCGCCATTTGGTTATGGCTGGTAACACTTTATACAAATATCGGTAAATAAGATAAAGAAAGCCTCGCAAGGTGAACCCAGCGAGGTTGGAGAAGATTGCTATTATTTTATTTATTTTTCTTATTATCCTAGCTATATTTTTACTAATTGCGCTACTAATATATATCACTGGGCTGTTTTTCTGACTGCTGCTAACTGCTCATTTAGCTTAGTGTAGTGAGTATGCTGTAGTGGGCATGATGTAGTAAGCACACTAAGCTTAGTGCAATAAATATAAGACAAGTTTAGTTTGACTTAGGATCTCACTGCTCTAAAAGTTAGTTGCTGGCTTTCAATACCAATGCTGACTTAGTAGGTTTCAAACCTAATAATTAAAAACCAACCGCCATCATCTACTATTCATTCACAAAAGCTATCTTAGTCAGACCCGCCTGACTAGCGGCGGCCAATACTTGCGCGACGCTATCGTACTTACTTTGCTTGTCAGCGCGCAGTTGCAGCGAAGGGTCTTTACCGGTATTCGCCTCTTGCTGTAGCCGAACCTGTAACTCTGCCATACTAATCGGATCACTGTCCCAAAATATACCAGCATCTTTGTCTATGCTAATTTGAATAGCTTCTGCTGGTTGCTCATTCAATGCCGCATTAGTCTTAGGTAAGTCTAAAGGTACTGTTGGATTCAGTACGGTAGCAGTCAATAAGAAGATAATCATCAACACTAGCATAACGTCAATCAGCGGAATGAGGTTCATCTCATTCATACTCTGTACGTCATCATTACCTAGTTGAAAGGCCATAATTTTCTCGATATATTCTTAATGTAATCTCAATTAATTTTCAGTTATTACTTCTGCTGCTATGAGCTAGAAGCATTGCGATACTGATTATTGGTTTCTACTGTTTGTGCAGGAGCTGACTTTACTGCTGTTTCAGTACGTATAGAATGAGGCGTAGAAGGTATAGTGACTCCAACAACTGATTCAGAAAGTAAATCATGAGCTCTATCATTAGCATGATACATAATGCGGCGATTGACACGTACTGCAAGGTTATAAAACACTACTGCTGGGATAGCCACGGCAATACCTAAACCTGTCATAATGAGTGCTTCGCCAATCGGCCCTGCTACTTGTCCCAATCCTGCTTGACCCGTCGCACCGATATTGTGCAGCGCATGGAAGATACCCCATACTGTACCGAACAGACCGATGAATGGGGCAATCGCCACAGTAGTACCTAAGATAGGCAAGCCGCGCTCACTATTATAACGATAACGACCGATATATTTTAGCAGTGCTTGCTCAATCACCAATCGACGTGTTGCAGCATCAGCCCCAGCTAATTCAGGATGTTTTGCTTGGATCTTTTGAGTCAAATCATCAGCAACGCTTATCGACATCTTACGGCTTTGAATCACTCGCACGATACCTGTTACCCAAGAGATGACAGATAAAGCTAGTAATAAGAAAAATAGACTCTTAGTAACTATATCACTGTATTGCCAGTAGTTTGCAAAGTCCATTTCAGACCCCTTAGTTGTGTTTTATAGACGTTATTGATTATTGATTATTAAGGCATTTTATAAGTAACTGATAAAGTCACGTTACCAACTCTTGGCATACCATCTTTAGTAAAAGGTTTAAATTTCCCTTTGCCTGCTTGTTGTACTGCGGTTTTATCTAACAAAGCATTGCCCGAGGAACTCGCCACTTTTACGCTTTCGATGCCACCTTGTTTGTTGACACGGAATAATAGTCCTACGGTAAAGCTATCCCCTGATCTAGCGCCTCTTTCAGCACGAGAAGGAAAACTAAAGTTAGGCGGCGATCCTGCCCAATCGGCGTTACCAGCAGTAAAGCTCATAGGCTCGTTGTTAGCGGCCTCAATTTTAGCCTGAGCTTTTGCAGCTGCCTTAGCATCTGCTATATCTTTTGCTCTTTTACTATCAGCAGCTGCCTTAGCATCAGCTATATCTTGTGCTCGTTTACTATCAGCAACTGCTTTAGCATCAGCTATATCTTGTGCTCGTTTACTATCAGCAACTGCCTTGGCATCAGCTATATCTTGTGCTCTTTTACTATCAGCAACTGCCTTAGCATCTGCTATATCTTGTGCTCGTTTAGCATCGGCGCTTGCTGTAGATATCCTACTCTTAGTAACGATATCTAACGGTTGTTCATTGACTGGCTTTGCAGCAGCAGGCGCTTGTTTTGCCGTCTTAGCTATAGGCAGCTTAGGCTCATTGGGTTCAGTCTTTTCTTGGGTTACCGGTGCTATTATTACTTTTTTGCTAGCAGGTTTGATTTTCTCGATAGCTTTTTTAACAACTTGTGGCTTAGCAGCAGCGACAGGTTTGACTTTAGGCTGAGCTTTAACCTGTAATACGGGCTCTGGTTGCGCTATTTCTATGCTGTCAATCTTTAGTGGTTCAATTTCGACAGGTGGCGGTAGTAGCTGTATTTCGATAGGAGGCAAAGCTTTGGGTGGCACAGTAATAGGCGTAGGTGGATTTATCATCACCAATGCCATAGCGGTTAACAGGTGTAGTATTACTACTATGCCGATAGCAGCCACTATCAGCTTGAGCGATGATGTATTGGGATTTGTTGAGGCCATAACACCTTAACCATTAACTAAATTACAGTGAATTAAAAATAGCATAGTAATACAAACGATAACCATTATCAATAAATATAATAAGTTTATTGACTGCTGCTGTTAGCTGCTATTTACTACTACTCTCCTACTGTTTTAAGAGGCTATAGCGGTCTATAGCTAGTCTGTTAATAATAACCATTATCGTTTTTGTTGATAAGTATTCTTATTTGCTTTATCATTACTCCTTAATAAGTGATTATCTAGCTAAGGTTTTATAGTAAATAAACCGCCTCTATAATGAACTTTAACGCTATTAATTTTAGTGCTATTAACTTTAGCATTATTAACCTTAGTCCTATTAAACTTAGTACTATTAACTTTAGTATCATCGAGCATTGTTTTAGCGCCCTTCTCTATAGCGCTAAGCAGGCTCTTTTTTCTTTTTACTCTGACCAGTAGCTTGTTAGATGCTGATCATAAACCACGATATACCGAGTTCCTTATGTCTGTTATTACTGCCTACAATCCCAATACTACCGCCAAAAAACCTCTATCTAAACGCCCTCTATTAGCCGCTATGACCACGGCACTGATGCTTAGTATCAGTTTAGCGGGATGCTCATCAGCGGATACGACTCAGGACGACACTAAAAAAGAAAATAATAGTGCTGATGCGAGCTCGAATAGTACTACTAATGATGCGGTTGCCGTGACTACTATCGATGTTGATACCGTTAAAGGCAAAGTAAGCCTGCCAATTAATCCTTCGCCTATCGTGGTCTATGACATGACCTTGATGCAAGATTTGGCCGCGCTAGAAGTAGCAATCGATGGTAAGCCGAGTGGTCTACACTTGGATAATCTACAATCAAAAGTCCAGCCAGACCCCAAAGAGATGGGTACGGTCTTTGAGCCTGATTTAGAAGCGTTGAATGCCATGCAGCCGCAAGCTATCTTAATTGGCTCGCGTATGGCGGAAAAATATAATGAGCTATCGAGTATTGCGCCAACCTTAGATATGAGTATTGATACTGCCAACATCTATCAATCAAGCAAACAACGCTTACATGATTTGGGTGCTCTATTTGGTAAAAGCGATCAAGCCCTAAAACTACAGCAAAATATCGATGGCCTTATCAAGCAAACACAAACCTTAAGTAAAGATAAAGGTACTGGCTTAGTAGTTATGGTCAACGGTAATAAACTATCCGTTTATGGCGATAAGTCGCGCTTTGGCTTTATTCATAGTGTCCTTGGCGTGCCTATGGCTGACAATCAAATAGCTGATGCCCGTCATGGCCAGCCCGTATCTTTTGAATATTTACAAAAAGTGAATCCTGACTGGTTATTTGTAATAGATCGTAGCGCTGCTATTGGCGAGGATAGCGTAGGTGCCAAAGCCGTACTAGATAATCCTTTAGTCGCTCAAACAACGGCATGGAGCAAGAATCAAGTGGTCTATTTAAGCCCAGATTCTTACTTAGCATTCGGTGGTTATAACCAATGGATGCAAGATTTGACAGCTATTAAAACGGCTTTTACTAGTACTAAGTAGTGGTGAGTTGCGCGAAAAAATGTCTTTTCCAACGTAAATTAATAGCCATCCAAATCCATGCTGTGGGCCATAAATAGCTATGTCATTATTCTCTACTCGTCATAATAGTAAGCTTAACAATACTACTGGCTTGAGTGCCACCTCCTCGTGGCGTTCGGGTTACGATAATAGTAACGGTCAAAAACGTAAAGCGGCCTTGCCACCTTGGGCAATAAATAGCGCTAGTTTTTTGATAATGACCTTATTGATATTACTGAGTCTGTCTATCGGTGTCGCAGACTTTTCGTGGTCAGGCATACTAAAAAGCCTAATCAATCATAATGCTAATGCCGACAGCTCCCTGATGCTCGTTAGCCGTCTGCCACGTACTATCGCTATTATTCTAACTGGTATAGCAATGGCCGTGGCTGGCATGATTATTCAAGTGGTACTAAAAAACCGTTTTGTCGAGCCTTCTATGGTTGGCGCCACTCAAAGCGCTGCCCTCGGACTATTAATAGTCAGTTTACTGTTTCCCGCCAGCGCCCTTATTGTCAAGATGAGTGTAGCGACCATCGCTGCGGTCATTGGCATGATGATATTTATGCTGCTGATTCAACGCATTCCCCCTACTGACTTTTTGATGATTCCCCTTATTGGTATTGTATTTGGCGGCATCATCGATGCAGCCACCACTTTTATTGCTTATCAGACTGAGACTTTGCAGATGCTCAGCGTTTGGCAATTTGGTGATTTTTCTAGTGTGCTAGCTGGTCGTTACGAGCTGTTATGGCTGACGGGTGGTCTATGTGTCATTGCTTATATCATTGCCGATAAGCTCACTATCGTAGGCTTAGGTGATAATATCGCCTTGAACTTGGGGATCAGTAAGCGCCAAGTGACTTGGATCGGTGTGGCTATGGTAGCGATGATGAGCGCTGTAGTAGTAGTCACCGTTGGGGTAATTCCATTTATTGGTCTAGTGGTGCCTAATATCGTCAGCCGCATCATGGGTGATAAATTACGTCGTAGCTTGCCAGCCGTAGCTTTGCTTGGAGCATCAGCAGTATTGCTCTGCGATATCATCGGCCGATCTATCCGCTATCCATTCGAAGTACCAGTGGCGACTGTGTTTGGAGTAGTAGGTACCTTAGTGTTTTTATGGTTACTGTTACGTGCCCCTAGCGAATCGTAGCTTGCCTATAGACAACTAAAAACTCAGACTACTAATGCTAAAGAAAACCCTTATATTTATTATTTTTTATAACTAGGGTCTGTTTTAGCTTGTTGTATCAACGGTCAGTATAAAGGCGTCGAGATTTGGGCCAACTATACTGACTATATTTACCATCCCCATTTATAAGATTAGCGTATGCCTTCTCCTTCTAATGCTAGCGATATAGATACCGACAGTGATGCCGCTGCTGCTTATGTCGTTAATGCTGCTACCGATGCTAATATCAATACTAGTTTTTCTCGCCAGCTCTCCCTTTTATGGCAGAGGCTAAGGGCGCATCCTTGTTTGCTCGCAACTGTAGTATTAATGATTTCAGCACTATTATTCTTAACCGTTAATGTGCATGGCCATTGGGACTTTGCCTTACCCCTACGTAGCAAAAAACTACTAGCGTTGATGGTCGTCGGTTACGCTATTGGCGTTTCTACCTTACTTTTTCAGACCTTAACTCATAACCCTATTTTGACACCGTCATTATTAGGTTTTGACTCGCTATACGTATTGCTACAGAGCTTACTAGTGTTTTTCTTAGGAGCGATCAGCTTTACTAGTCTTAATCCAGTAGCGAAGTTCGGCCTTGAGATTGGCTTGATGTTTGGTGCTTCGCTATTATTATTCCGCTTGCTATTCTCTAACACTAATCAGGATTTAACCCGCTTAATCTTAGTAGGGGTTATTTTTGGGGTATTATTTCGCAGCTTGTCCTCATTGATAGCGCGATTGATTAATCCCGACGATTTTGTGGTGGTGCAATCAGCCAGCTATGCACAGTTTAATACCGTCAACCCGCAATTATTAACTATTAGCATTCTGCTCTGTGTGCTTACTGGAATAGCGATTTGGCGCTGGCGGTATCAGTGTGATGTGCTGATGTTAGGTAAGCCGCAAGCTATCAACTTAGGTATCAATTATCAGCGCTTAGCCTTTAGGCTATTGACTGTCATCTCGATACTAGTAGCAACTGCTACCGCATTAGTCGGTCCGGTGACCTTTTTTGGATTGTTAGTTTGCGCTTTGACCAATAGAATCGCCAGCAATATGTCTCATAGTCAGCGCCTGATATTGGTTAGTTTAGTGGCTATGATCTGCTTAGTGCTTGGTCAAACTATCTTTGAGCAACTGCTCGGTATGGCTGGGGTACTATCGGTAGTGATTGAGTTGGCTGGTGGCGTAGTGTTTTTATTATTGATATTTATCAACCATCGTCGCTAATTAGCGTCGTGTTAACACTAAGCTACTATTCTTGTGGTTGTCAGCATCGTTGACAGTGTTATTAACACTATTTAAGACCTCTAAAATTTATCTTTGAGCAAGAGCTATTATGATTAATATCACCGGCGTATCGCATCACATTGGTAAGCAGCAAATCCTACACGATATAAGCTTAGCACTGCCACCCTCGCAGGTTATTGCTTTGATTGGTCCTAATGGCGCGGGTAAATCAACGCTATTTTCGGTGATGGCACGCTTACAACCTTTGCAGTCTGGACGAGTGAGCTTTGCGCTGGCTGACGAAGTACGTGATATCGTCAGTTGTGATGCCCGTAAATTAGCCACTACGGTAGCGATGCTAGGTCAAGACAATCAAGTTCAAGGACGGTTGCGGGTGCATGAATTATTGATGTTCGGGCGCTATCCTTATCATCAAGGCCGACCAACAGCGCATGATCAACAAAAAGTCGATGAGATTATTGAGCGCTTCGAGCTTGAGCCGTTAGCTAGTAGGTTTTTGTCCACTCTATCAGGGGGTCAACGACAACGAGTACTGATTGCGATGATTGTCTGTCAAGATACCCCTTATCTACTGCTCGATGAGCCGCTTAATAATCTGGATATGTACCATGCTGGACGTCTAATGCGCGAGCTACGTGAGTTGAGTCATAGTCAGCAAAAAACTGTAGTTATCGTCCTGCATGATATCAATCAAGCCGCCCAGTTCGCTGACACTGTAGTGACAATGAAAGAGGGGCAAGTAATGGCGGTGGGTAGTCCTATAGACGTCATTACTCAAGCAACGATGAAACAGCTATATAATGTCGATGTTACGGTACTCAGTCATCAAGGGCGTCCTGTAATCATCGATACGGTTTAATTTTGATAGTTCCATATTTAAATTATCTCAGCTTTGCCAAAGATTTTAAGCGTTGTTGCCGCCCTTTCCACCATAAATACACGCCAGTACCAGACAGTACTGCTACCGCCAAACCAATCAATGCTAAGAATATTTGATAAAGCAAATGACCTATACCGTGACTAATATGTCCCATATGTAAGGTAGATAACCATTGGTCAGCCTTATTACCAAATGAGGCATTCTGATAAGCAAAGTTAACGCGCTCGATACTGCCATCTATTGTATTGACGGTAATTGAGGACGCGCCACTTTTTTTACCGATATCTTTATCAGTTTTAAAGCGCAGTTGCCATTGATTGTCTTCTTCTACCCAACGAATACCGAGTAATTGTGTGACCTTTAGACCATTTTTTTGTGCGGCGATATTCGCTTGCTGACTTAAATAATCAATGCTGTTGGCTTTATTAACCACCTCAGCACCCCTGTCATTAGCTGATAGCTGAAGCCCTGTCAAAGCTTGTTTGTCTAATTTACCAGCTCGATTGGGTTTATTATCCTTACCTTCTGCGCCTTTAGATTCTTTGCCTTCAAGTCCTACCACGACTTGCATTACAGGCTTATAAATCTGCTTTAAATTAAAACCCACACTTGACCAGGCAATCACAAACAACATCAGCCACAACCACAAGCCAAACGCATGATGCACATCATAGTTCAGCTTAAAGGTATTGGTTTTGGTACGGATTTTCCATGCCGGTAGCCAGCGCTTTAATGCAGGAGCACGTTTTTTAGCAGATCCTTGAGGTGATAGATGATTTTTTTTAATGGCGCGTGGAAAGGTTAAATAAAAGCCAATAAAGCAATTAATCGTCCAAACTAATGACACAATACCTAATATCAGCTTGCCAATATCACCAAGCAATAACTCACGGTGCAACCAAAACACTTTCCACATAGTATTGTGCCATGCCCATTGGTCTTTATCACGTGCCCCAATGATATCTGCAGTGTAAGGATTGATATAGACTTCTTGGAACAAGGGTTTAGGTACTCCCTTTATATCCCCCTTATCTCTATCAACCTCGAAGACCACGGCTCGGTTAGGCTCAACAGCTATAGGCATAGTTGAAAAGCTATATTCTGGATAGCGAGTAATCACCTTGTCATGAAGGCTAGCAATAGAAAATGGCGGTGTCTGAGTTTTGTCAACATGCGCCAAACGCTGATTAAAGATATCATCTAATTCATGGTGAAATGCTAGTAGCGAGCCTGTAATAGCGGCAATAATTAAAAAACCCGCTATAGCAAGTCCGGTATAACGGTGAATCCATAGACAAGTTTGGCGGGTGTTAAATGAAATCATTGGTTATTATTCTTTATTGGTTTTAGAAGTAAAGACGAGGCCTAGAACAGATCAAAAAGCATATCGCGATATAAAAAAAGCCAGCTCTCATTTATAAGTAGCTGGCCTTTTTATTTATCAACTCGTTGTTCTACAAGCCGTTATTTATCCGTCAGTAGTGATTTAGAACTGATAGCTTAAAGAGGCTTTAATGTTACGACCTTGTTCAAAGTCAGTAACAGTATCATCAGCGGTATTTAAGCGCGATGAGTGGCTAGCGTAAGCTTCATCAAAGAGGTTATATACCCCAACCGTTGCTTTTACATTCTCAAGTTGACGTGGTGTATAATTCATATATACATCGTGAACATCATAATTCGGCTTAGTATTTTGCTTATTGTCTGTGATTGATGCAACATAAGTACTGCGCCAGCCTAAACCAACCACATCATTTGGTTCATAGTTCAAGTTCACCATGAAACGATCGCCCGAGTTAGAATTACTGCCCGTTACGGATGGAATACTATCGCCTGTTTTGTCACCTTTACTACGCGCACGGGTATAGCCCAGACCCATACTAAAGTTATTCATTTTGTAATCAGCAGCAAGCTCGACCCCTTTAATTTTAAAGTCTTCATCTTTATTTACTGCACCTTGACAAGCACCACCAGATTGTCCAGTTGCACAGTTTAAGCCAACACGAGTACCGCCCGAACGTACAAACTCAATAAAGTTTTCAATATTGGTTTCAAAGTACTTACCACTAAGTTGCAGCGCATCGCCCGCTACGCTTAGGTCGCGCAACGTTTTGGCGATACCAATCTCAGCATTAGAGCCTTCTTCTGCCTTTAAGTTATTATTGACATAAGTATTGCCACCGTCCGAATTAAAAATGGCTTGGCTCAAATCAGGACCATTAAATAACTGCGTGTAGCTGGCAAATACTTGGGTCATTGGCGCAATTTCATAGCTGGCAGCTAATGCACCGACGACATTGTTATAAGTTTTGCCGGCAGATACAAACTCAGGAGATTCATAGCGGTCATAACGGACCCCAGGCGTTAAGGTTAGTTTGCCATTTTGCCATTGGTCTTCTAAATATACAGAGGTATTTTTTGCCGAATCACTGCCACTTTTAATAAAGTCCCGCGACATCTCTGATTCTTTTTTATAGTGCTCAACCCCCGCAATCAGCTTGTGCGTGCCGACATTAGTGTCGATAATACTAGTGTTTTGAACTTTCCCACCAATAGTTTTAACCTGCGCATCAAACTCAAATCCTGGATTGGTAACATAGTCAGAATCACGTAAAATACGAGTTTTGGTTTGATAAACGTTAGCATCAACATCAACTAACTGGCTTGCCGGATTATAAGTATAATCTAGCCCATAGGTATCACGTTTGACATTTTGCGGTATTGGAGCGTCATTGCGACTAGGAAAATCTGGGCGGAATGGGAAAGTCCCTTTCTTTTCAGTACTGCTAAAGCTTGCGCCTAAGCGATGATCCTCTGCAATCGAAACCCCTGCTTTTAATAAAATGTTTTCACCCTTACTATCTTCAAACAGCTCACGACCGTTACCATCCTCACCCGAATTGGCATCGCGCTTACCATAATAAGCGAGTAAATCAATATTATCGGTTGGTGCGCCATAGACAGTCGCTGACGTTAATAACTCATCATTATTACTGGCATATCCAGCGTGCAATTTGGCACCAATTTTTTGACCCGGTTTTAGCAGATCTACCGCATCGACAGTCTTAAAAGCAACAGCACCACCTAATGCATCGTTACCAAGCGTCACTGAATTATTACCCACCGCCACTTCAGACTGCTTTAATAAATCAGGGTCGATGGTCACATCGCCCATATGATAAAACAAAGTACCTTCTTGTCGAGCGCCATCAATCGTTACTTTCAAATTGGTATCGTCAAGCCCGCGCACACGGATACGCTGATTGACCGTTGAGGTGCCGCCCACAGTAACCCCTGGGATGACATTCAAAAAGTCACTTAAGTGATCGGCTTGCTGTGCTGGCGTATAGTCCTCGGTATAGACAGAATCTTCTTGTACCTTTCCTCGTACTGAGCTGTTTGCAGTCACAGTAATTGTCTGTAAAGAAGTGCTGGGCTCTACTTCTGCATTGGCCATTTGTGACCCTAATACTGCGGCTATACCTATAGATAATACGCTTAAACGACTGGAAAATAATACGGCACTCATAGTTGACTCACTCAATATAATTATTAATAAAATGGGCGCTATTTTTGATAGCGACTTTAGTCTTCGAGTAAAAATAAGGGCATTCGAGTACGAATAAGTGTTTTTGATGACACTTACTTCAAGCTCTAAAATGTCTTTAAGCAGATGATAAGGTTAAAAAGAAACTTAATGATAATTATTAACATTTACATAATGCGCAGTATAATAACCAATGATTAACCATTAAGCAATATACAGATAAAAAGTTTTTTACAGCTGATTGTAGGCTTAGAATCAGATTTACCAATTATTGTTTGTCAATAAGTTAAGGGTATTCATAAACTCTATTGTCAATCGCTCAGCAACAATGATCTTGGTGCATGTATCGTTAGTTATTGTTTTTAAAGCATAAAAATTTTCTATCTAATTATTTAGTAATTTTATTATTACTATAAACAACGATTTTTAGCTTTACTTTCAAAAAATACTTTATATTTAATAAAAAAAATCATTGCAAAGGCTTACCTTTTCCCTATACCCTAGAGAGGACTGACTAAATAGTCAGGTTTATTAATAACTCATTAGCAATATTAATAATCAATTGTCGACTAATTTATTAACTAGCACAAGGACGAGTGCGACTCTTTGCTGCTGTCATAAGGTCAAAAATTGTATATGACAGATTAGATATTCAAATAGAACTCAATATTTAGTAATACCCATTGTTTGTTTATTCAGAACTTTAGTGAAGATAGGACTGCGAACTTACTTTAAAAGGAAACTACTATGAGTGATGTTCAAGGAAATCCCGATCTACTGTATGGACTGCACGACCGTCCTGCACCATTAAAAGCATTTTTAGGCGCTGTGCAGCACGTATTAGCCGCATTTGTAGGTGTTATTACGCCCTCCCTAATCATTGGTGGCGCTCTAGGACTGGGTGAGCATATCCCCTATCTTATTAGTATGGCCCTAATGGTATCTGGGGTTGCAACCTTTATCCAAACTCGTAGAATTGGTCCTGTTGGGTCAGGATTAATGGCGTTACAAGGTACTAGCTTTGGCTTCTTAGCGGCAGTACTTGCGGCGGGTTTTGTGGTAAAAAATCGCGGTGGTAGTCCTGAGGAGATTCTATCCGTAATCTTTGGGGTTACCTTCTTAGGTGCCTTTGTCGAGATATTTTTAAGTCAGTTCATCACTAAGCTTAGATCTTTGATGAGCCCTATCGTCACGGGTTGCGTCATCGTTACTATTGGTCTGTCATTGACCAAAGTAGGACTAACCGATCTCGCAGGCGGTGTTGGTGCTGAAGACTTTGGTAGCATCGCAAACCTAATGTTAGGCGGCGGCGTATTGGTCAGCGTAGTACTGATCAGTATTGTTAATAACAAAGTGATTCGCTCAAGCGCCATCTTTATTGGTCTGATGTTAGGCTTAGTAGTAGCGGCATTTATGGGTCGTATTGACTTTTCCTTAGTCTCACAAGCACCGCTATTGACTGTACCAATCCCATTCAAATTTGGTTTTAGTTTTGATTGGCAAGCCTTTATTCCTATTGCCTTTATGTATATCATTACTAGTATTGAGACTTCAGGTGACTTGACTGCAACGTCGATGATCTCAGGAGAACCTATCAAAGGTCCTCTCTACGAAAAACGCATTAAAGGTGGGGTATTAGGTGATGGTGTCAACTCTGCCATTGCTGGCATCTTTAATAGTTTCCCAGTAACTACTTTTAGTCAGAACAACGGCGTAATCCAAATGACGGGTATTGCCAGCCGCTATGTTGGCTTCTATGTTGCCGGTATTCTATTCTTTATGGGTCTATTCCCTATTCTAGGCGCTATCTTTACTCAGTTGCCAAAACCTGTTGTAGGCGGTGTAACCCTATTGATGTTTGCAACTGTAGCGACTGCTGGTATTCGTATTTTATCAACAGTAAACTTTACTCATCGCAATATCTTGATTATCGCCACCTCACTAGGTCTTGGCTTAGGAGTTGCTTTTGTACCTGATGTATTTGCCCAAATGCCACAAATGTTCCGCAATATCTTTGGCTCAGCAGTTACTATGTCAGGGGTAATAGCTATTGTGCTCGATACGATTTTACCGAAGAACTTCGGTGTGGAATATGATGATAAAGAGCAGAGATTACAAGATGATATAGAGCCTCTTAGAAAGAATGTCTCTTAAGCTACTTCATTACAGTATATTAGTTAATCAATACAAGGCGTAGTAAAGTAACTTTGCTGCGCCTTAGTTCTCATTTAAGCCAACTGCGCTCTAGGCAAGTTGCAGCCCCTGTTCATTAGGCTGATTAATTATCCTGTTAGTAAGGCCCTTACCCTTAACTTAACAGCTAGCATCAGTACAAGCTTGCCAATTGATAGTTATAACAAAGCTGATAAGGCCCTTACCCTTAACTTAACAGCTAGCATCAGTACAAGCTTGCCAATTGATAGTTATAACAAAGCTGATTAGGATGAATTAATTTTATAGGTCGGTATATAGACAGATACCCTAGTTGGAACTGTTATAAAATAAAAATAACCAAAAATGTCCAGTAGTATTTAAAACCGTTAAGGAGATGATCAGTAATAGCTGCTGACAGCCACTTAGCTAAGCTAGTCACTACCTTATTATATTCTATTCATCTAACTTTATTCGATGCCACAACCGCGCAAAATAAACGGCACTAAGAAGTCGGCAGCACGCGCTTCATCTTCTTTATCATAGGCATCTTTTTGTAGTAGACCAATGATTTCTGTTTCAAATTCGGCATAACGTTGTGTAGTGGCCCAAATAAGTATCAGCAGTTGTAAGGGGTCAGCAATACCAATTTTGCCTTGTTCATGCCAAGTGGTCATAACTTGAGCTTTATCAAGCGCCCACTCTTTCATCGTCGTTGACATAAAGTCATGTAAGTGCGGTGCACCACCGATTACTTCGACTGCGAACAGTTTATGACGATTAGGATGAGCAAAGGCTTGATGCAATTTAGTACGTACAAACTTTTCTATTACTGTTTTAGGATCACTATCTACAGTCATAGTCACTAAGCCTGTGTTCCATTCTTCAATGATGGAGCGCAGTACTACTTTATATAGATTTCTTTTATTTTTGAAGTAATAGTGAATATTGGCTTTGGGTAGCCCAGCGCGATCAGCGATACCTTGCATAGTAGCACCACGGTAGCTTTGCAAGACGAACTCTTCTTCAGCAGCGCTTAATATAATGGCTTGATTATGCGCACGAATATCGTGTTGGCTGCGATGAGCAGTTGCTTCCGCTGCGACTATATTTTTGCTTTGATTAGTTTGAGTCATAACAGTCATAACTTAATTTATTTGAACAAATTGGATAGAAAATACATTATCTTCCGTCTCTAAGCTGTATTTATATAAGGAAATGCAAAAAATACAAGTTTTTATGGCAGATAAGGCGACAAATAGAAATTTTTTGTATAAAATAGTTGACCAAATGGTCAGGTTTTAGCACAATAGATAATGTTAAACCAAATACCAATTAATTAATATAACTTTAATAGCTGATTTGTTTGTTTAGATCTCCCTTGCTCGATACTATGAATGAGCTTTTATATCGCCCCAAATAAATTACAAGAAAAGGAAGTCACTATGAGCTTAACTCTAGCCCAATTCAATGAACTGCCAAATGAAGACGCCACGGCAACCCTTCTAACTTGCTGTACTAGTAGCGCTTGGGCACAACGCTTAGCTGCTGCGCGTCCCTTTGCAGACATCGACGCTATGCTTGAGGCCAACGATGCTGCTTGGAATGAAGCGCAAGCTAGCGAAGCCAATCTTATAGAAGCTTTTGATGGGCATCCACAAATCGGTAACGTCAACTCACTAAAAGAAAAATATCGCAATACTCAAGACAGTGCTGCTCACGAACAATCAGGTGCAACAGATGCTGAAGACCAAGTCCTAGAAGACTTAGCTCAAGGCAATCAAGACTACCTTGATAAGTTTGGCTTTATTTTCATCGTCTTCGCTACCGGCAAAAGCGCTCAGCAAATGCTAGATCTATTGTTAGCTCGTCTGCCTAATGATCGCGATGCTGAATTAGCTAATGCCGCTGCTGAACAAAATAAAATTACTCGTCTGCGCATCCAAAAACTATTTGGCATCGCTTAACTCATTAGATAATAGATATCATAACGGCAGTCGCTACTTGCACAATACCTGAGTGGTGACAACGTTTATACCAATCAACTTAAAGCAAAGGAAATATTATGTCTGCAACCTTATCATCACATATTCTAGATACTCACCTCGGTAAGCCTGCTGCTGATATCGCAGTAACTCTACATCGCATTCAAGATGGCGGCAAAGCAACATTACTAGCTAATGGCACTACTAACAATGATGGTCGTGTTACTCCAGACAGCTGGCAGTTTGATAGTGCAGTAGACAGCGCTGAGCAAAACTTGAGTAATGGTCGCTATACTTTGACTTTTGATACTCAGTCTTATTTCGATGCGCAAAAACTAACCGCTTTTTATCCCCAAGTTATTATTGATTTTGTAGTCAGTGATGCTAGCCATTATCATGTCCCACTATTACTTAGTGCCCATGGTTATGGTACTTATCGCGGTTCGTAATTTAGAAATTTAATTTAAAAACTAATCGTGTTATAGCACTCAGACACGGTTTTAGCCATCAAATAATATCATTATAGACAGCTAATACGGGTGACTTTTATTATTACTCTTTGTTATAAATAGCAAAGAGTAATAATAAAAAATTATTTATCTTATGACATTTATGCATCAATAGACATAGATTAGTAGATATCTAAAATGGCATGGAAACGCTTGTAATTTTATTCAAGTGAGAAAAGTCATTATAAGTTGCCAAGACCTAGCAATACAAAAGGACACTTGCCTCATGGGCGCATATCTTCTCGATTGGTTAGCTTTATTCTTCCGCTGGTTTCACGTCATCGCTGGTGTGGCATGGATTGGTGCGTCATTTTACTTCGTATGGCTAGATATGAGTTTGCAAAAGCCACCAGAATGGAAAGCCAAAAAAGGTATTTCAGGTGATTTATGGGCAGTACATGGCGGTGGTTTCTACGAAATCGCTAAGTACAAGCTTGACCCTGAAGAGATGCCAAAGACTCTACATTGGTTTAAATGGGAAGCCTACACCACTTGGTTGACCGGTGCGGCGATGTTGTCTATCGTTTATTATGCCAACGCAACAGCCTACTTAGTCGATCCAAGTAAAGTCGATTACGGCAGTAATATTGGTGCTATTGCTACTAGTATTTTATTCTTAATCGGTACCTACGCTATTTATGAAGTGATTGTACGTAGTCGTATCGGCAAAAATAAGATGACTTTTAGTATCACCATCTTTATCTTAATGATTATTGCAACTTGGGGTTCTTACCAGCTGTTCAGTGATCGTGCCTCGTTCATCCACGTTGGTGCCATTTTAGGTACTATCATGGCGGGTAACGTATTCTTTGGTATTATGCCGGCTCAGCGCGCACTAGTAGATTGTGTACGTCGTGGCGTAAAACCAGGTCCAGAAGTACAAGATTTAGCATTAATGGCTAGAAACCGCTCATTGATGAACAACTATTTTACCTTACCCCTAATCTTCACCATGATTAGTAATCACTATCCAATGATGTATTCATTTGGAGATGGCAAAGGGTGGTTGGTTTTAGTATTCGTTGGTGTTATCACGGCAACTGCTCGTCATTACTTTAACCAAAAGCATTTGGGTCATAGTGAGCCAAAATACTTAGTTATTCCTGCAATAGCTACGTTAGCCTTGATTTTCTGGATGCGCCCAGCACCTATTGAGCCTTTACCAGTTCCACCAGTAGCGGCAGCGCAGCCAGTAGCTGACGCAGCTCCTGCTGCTGGTACTGCAGTTGCTCCTGCTGCGGCGGCAGGTACAGCAGTTGCTCCTGATGCTGCAGCGGTACCAGTTGCTGCTTCGGCTGATGATGCCGTCATTGGGATTGTGCAAGCAAAATGTAGCGTTTGCCATATGGCACAACCAACGCAAGCCGGGTTCAATGCCCCACCAGCAGGTATTATCATTCAGACTCCTGCTGATATGAAGACTTATCAAGCTAAGATTGTCACTGCAGTGCAAACTGGTTATATGCCATTAGGTAATATCACTAAGTTAACTGATGAAGAGCGTGCACAAATCGTAGCTTATACTTCAGGACTTTAATTTTAAATTGTAAAGCTTGATGACCATTCTATGTAAAATAATAGCCAGTCCATGACTGGCTATTATTTTGTCCTGATATGAGTGGCTTGATTACAGCGGTTAGCGCTTTTTTTGTTCGCGCCTCGTGGCTGTCGTTCATCAGTAAGCTTGCGATTATCATTTTTATCAAGACTATTAGTACTATCTTGTCTATTAGTACTATTCTGTCTATTACCACTGTCTTAATGCCAATGCTGAGCAAACTTTAAAGGTATAGTTTCTTGCTAGGAGCAGCTCTAGAAGTTATTATTTATTGGCTAGTAATGCGTCAATAGGCCGTTACTCCTAACTCAGTACCAATGTAGCAGTGCTTGGAATTTAAACTGATAAATACCTACAAACTACCGTATAAAGGTACTGATAACTGCTTTTTACTAAATATTATCGATATTAATGGATAATTATCTTGACCAAATGATCAGATAGACATACAGTAAAGCAATGTTGTTATATAACCTCTGTCAAAATAAATATGACTGGTTAAGGTTAGCCTTTAAAAGCAAATAAACCATACCTATTGGTATTTAAAATGCTATTATTTTAGGCTACCTATTGTTGCAAGCCACTACTTATTTCTAGCAAATAACTAATGCGTCCAGTTTGATCCTGTTATAACGACTCACCTCGTTACTATCTGAAAAACTCAGTTTTACCGCAGCTCTCGAAGCTGACTCTAGATCTGTCAGATACTATCTACAGCCTAACCGAACGACATCTAAAACTTATTCAGTTATACCTACGCTTTTATTATTGAGTAAACATTTTTCAAGTCATAACCTTGAATATTAAGTGCCAACTCGTCAATTAAATCGCGCACCTAGAAATACCAATACCTACAATCAGCATGCTGATATCTTAAGTATAGTAAGCTTTACCCTAGTAGGTTAAATCTTCATAAGCAGAGTTCTACGCACTCCAGTGTTGTCGACTCATTATGATAAATAACCCTACGCATTAAATTGATTTAATAACTACTCTGTTTTTATAAAGGAATATTGATAATGACTCAGAAAATCACCAGCGACTTTGATCAAGCTGCTTATCCTCGTGACCTAAAAGGCTATGGTGATAATCCACCAAATGCTAATTGGCCGGGTGGGGCAAAAATAGCCGTGCAGTTTGTACTAAATATCGAAGAAGGCGCTGAAAACAGTGTACTTCATGGTGATGGTCAATCAGAGCGCTTTTTATCTGATGTACTAGGTACCCCAGAATTTAGCAATCGCCATCAGTCTATTGAGTCAGCATTTGAATATGGAAGTCGGGTTGGCGTTTGGCGTGTGCTAGATGTGTTTAAAGAGTTTGGCTTGCCTATTACTACCTTTACTTGTGCCGCTGCAGCTGAAAAGACTCCACATATCATCGAGCGTGTTCTAGAAGACGGACATGAAGTAGCTAGTCATGGTTTGCGCTGGATTACTTATCAATATATGTATCGTGAAACTGAGCGTGAACATGTACGCGCTGCCACTAAAATATTTGACCGGATGCTTGGCGGACAGCCATTAGGCTGGTACACTGGTCGTGATAGCCCTAACACTCGTGAGCTAGTCGCTGAACATGGCGGTTATATCTATGATTCTGACTCTTACGCTGATGAGCTCCCTTACTGGCTGAATGTCAAAGTACAAGACGGCACGAGCCTAATTCGCAAGCCGCATCTAGTTATCCCTTACACCCTTGAAACCAACGATATGCGTTTTGCTTCAAGTCCAGGATTCACTAACGCTGAACCTTTCTATCAGTACCTAAAAGATAGCTTTGATACCCTATATGAAGAAGGCGCTACTAAGCCTAAAATGCTGACGATCGGTCTACATTGCCGTATTATTGGTCGTGCTGGTCGTATCACTGCGCTCAAACAATTTTTGAAGTATATCACTAGCAAGCCTGACGTTTGGGTATGCCGCCGCGACGAAATCGCTAAGCATTGGTATGAAAATCATCCTGCAACTGCTGATAACACCGCTAACTGGATGTAAGCTCTGAAGCGTATCATCGCAGTAATAAGCACCTACGTAGTAGCTATCACGTAAGCCAACTGCTGATATGCTCAAGGTGGTTTATACCTCACTGATTCAACTGCTTAAATACTCTATCTTGTGTCCAATATTTGCTTAGTATGAATAAGCAAATATTGTTAACACTCTGCCTGATGGTTTAATAAAATGATCAGCAAACTGCGGATAAACTACCTAACTTAGCGATCGTTCAATACTGCAAAAAGCTTACAAATAAAAAAATAATATCGTTATTGACCACTGACGGTCTATAACCTAATAAACCATATCATTAGAAAAGGCTACGTTATGAAAACAACGATAATTGCTAAACCTCTAACCAAAGCGGCATTTGCACCTTATGGTTCAGTTATTGAACCTTACGATGACCAAGAAAAATGCCCTGAAAACAGTTGGGATATCAATCGCGGCTACGCTTGTCGTCATAACGCCATCTCAAAAGTTGGTCATGACGGTGGCGAAGTTGGTTTTAGTATTTTCCGTACCAAAAAACGTGACTGCCCTATTACCTTATCAGTGATGGAATACCATCCGTTTGGTACGCAAGCCTTCTTTTCTATGAATGGCACAGACTATCTAGTTGTGGTAGCCAAAGCTGGCGATGCGCCTAAATCAGCGGATGATTTAGAAGTATTTTATGCCCGTTCATATCAAGGTGTACAGTATGATGCCAATGTTTGGCATCATCCGCTACTGGCGCTAAAAGCGGATTGTGATTTCTTAGTAGTCGATCGTATCAATGGCGATGGTAATAATTGTCATGAATTTGAGATTGACGATTGGGAAGTTTGCGTTGATGTCTCTACTGAGGAAGCTAAGTCAAATAGAGCAAAGGCTAATGCTGTTTAGAAGTTATATAAATAGTATTTTGATTGTGCTTTAATTTGACTGTACTCTAATTTTATTGTGCTCTAATTTTACTGTGCTCTAATTTTACTGTGCTCTAAAAAGCTCACTAGTAGCAGACATAGCAACAATCGATATAAAAAAATATTAAATAAAATTCTCTAGAATAATTATTAAGATTTTTAGAGAAACAACACTCTGTTTTAACGAAGACAACAAGGAAATTCAATCATGTCAACTAAAAGTACTTATTACGCCCCTACAGGCGGCTTGCCTCCTCAAACACAGTTACTATCTGACCGTGCTATCTTCACTGAAAGCTATGCGATCATTCCAAAACGTGTACTAACTGACATCGTCATTAGCTATTTACCTTTTTGGACAGGTATGCGCATGTGGGTGCTTGCACGTCCACTTTCAGGTTTCTCTGAAACCTTTTCACAGTATATCGTCGAAGTAGCACCAAATGGCGGCTCAGAAAAGCCAGAGCTAGATGCCAATGCTGAAGGTGTAGTATTCATCGTTGAAGGCGAAATGGATATCACTATAGAAGGTGAAGCGCATCATCTTGAGTCTGGTGGTTATGCATTTTTACCACCTGGCTGCAAATGGACGCTAAAAAACAATAGCGACAAGCATGTTAAGTTTCATTGGATCCGCAAAGCTTATCAACATTGTGAAGGTATTGACGTTCCTGAAGCTTTTGTTACTAGCGATCATGATGTTGAAGCTATTGAAATGCCAGGTACTGATGGCGTATGGACCACCACTAGATTTACTGAGCAGTCGGACATGCGTCACGATATGCATGTAAACATTGTGACTTTCCAGCCAGGTGGCGTGATTCCATTTGATGAAACTCATGTTATGGAACATGGTTTGTATGTACTAGAAGGTAAAGCGGTATATCACTTAAACGGTGAATGGGTTGAAGTTGAAGCGGGCGACTTTATGTGGCTACGCGCATTCTGCCCACAATCTTGTTACGCTGGTGGACCTGGTCCATTCAGATACTTGCTATATAAAGACGTCAATAGACATATGCCGTTTATTCGTCCAGTAAAATAAGCAGGATAAAGGCATAATCGTTCATTCGAATAGGTCATTGATTACTTTTTAAAGTACAACCAAAACCTTTAATAATAAAGCCAGCTAATTGCAATTAGCTGGCTTTTTTGCGTTTAGTTGCCTCATAATGTTAATAAATATAGAACAACAGCGATGCTCATTAAAAATCAAATCTCTATACAAGCCAAACGTCTGAGTATGGCATTGTCCTTGCTAGTACTGTCTTCATTGAGTACCGCAGTTGCGCCTTTAGAAAGTAATTCTGTTATGGGGTTGGATATACAAGGTCAACGCTTAAACCTTTATGATGGCTGCCCAGAAGTTTATGTCAGTTGTGATAGTATGCTATTGGTTGCACCAGATTTGGCAAGTATGACTTTTGCGGCACCAGCAGAAAAAGGGCTTAATAGAGTGCCTTATAACATAAAGCTTTATCACGCCAAAACCATGTATAGCACCTGCAAAGATAGTGTGACGCCTTGTAGCTTTCAAGGTTATAGCTTTGATGGTGAAGATATTAATGGCTTTATAAATCCAACAAGCCACGAAATCACTACTCATAGTAATTGGACGGATGACAGTCGAACCCTTCTCAATTCAATAAGCGTCCAATTAGGGATTATTTAGAATATTAAAACTAACGGTCTATTATCAGTAGTTCCGCAAAGACAGTCTGTTTTAAGTGGTCTGTTAATTGGTTAATGAGTCTGATTAGGTAGTTCCATTGAGGTATACCGTAACTTCGCATTGAAGGTACTAGCTTAAAAGCGAAGGTATTAAGTTCAGTCATTATCTATAATTCACTCAAACTATAATAATTATCACATCCTATCTGCTTTCCATTGTCACAACTTTTTTTAAACCATTCTTTTGCGTTGATACTGTTACTCTTTACACCTTCCCCTTTAAGATACATAAGACCAAGATTATATTGTGCATTTGCATTATTTTGCTCAGCAGCCTTTGTAAACCAATCTACTGCCTTAACATAATTTTTTTCTAATCCCTCGCCTAAGTAGTATATAAGACCAATGCTATATTGTGCATCTGCATTATTTTGCTCGGCAGCTTTTATATACCATTTCATTGCCATATTAGGATTTTGCGGTACACCAATTCCCTCTACATAATGATAGCCAAGATTAAGTTGTGCTGGTCCATAATCCTGTTCAGCAGCTTTTGCGAACCACTCTATCGCTTTGGTGTAATCTTGCTCGACTCCCTTACCCTCATTGTACATAAGCGCCAGATCATATTGAGATAATGCAAAACCTTGTTCAGCCGCTTTTAGACGCCACTTCGCTGACTCATTATAATTTTGCTGCACACCTTTACCTTTGCTGTACATGTTTCCTAAGTTATGTTGAGATTCCATGAAACCTTGCTCAGCAGCCTTTGTAAACCACTCTACCGCTTTAGTATAATCTTGCTCGACTCCCTTACCTTGTTCATACATAACACCAAGATTGTGCTGTGCTAAAGCATTACCTATTTCAGCTAGTTCTTGTAAGTCTTCAGCGTCATGGCTTTCCTCTTCAGCCATTAATTGGGCTTGATAGACACTTTGTTCATCAACATGTGAATCCCTTTGACAACTCATCAATGATATAGATAAGAAGGTAATGATTATAGATAATGAGATTTTAAATAAGGTCATTTGATATATTCACTCAGGAGGTTTTATTTATTGAGATTATCATCTAAGTTAGAATTGTAGGGTCTATCTACCACAACATTCTTTATTGTAATACGTTCGATGCCTGTATAGCGCACCGATCACAGATAGAATATGTATGTTAAGTACACCATCAAGTACACTGTGGTTATCACAATAATTCAAAACCTCAATACCAGTAGCCTACAGCTTAGCGTTCAAGTCCTCACTAGGGAACCATGCTTATTGCCACAACAGGCGTTATAGTAAGATATTTTAGAACAAAAAAGCCACTGTATCAGTTGCGCTAAAATAGCGATACCTTGAGACAAATATGTTTAACAGATACTAGGGCGTATTGAACATAGATTCATATCCAACTCAAACGATGAAGACCTATATAAGAAGTCTTAGGCTGATAAAAATGAGAAATGAGCCAAAAAAAATCATCAGCTGATTCACTAATGACTTTTTATGACTGAACCCGTTAAATACTTTAGTACTATTACTGCTCAATACGCTGCAAAAACGCTTGAGTTCGTGGGTGCTTCGATAGCTCGAACATTTGCTCAGCGCTGCCCTCTTCTACCACATAGCCATCTTCAATCAATACCACATGATCGGCGACATCGCGAGCGAACTTGATCTCGTGAGTGACCACAACCATCGTCCAGCCCTCTGATGCTAATTGCTTCATAGTCTCTAGCACATCTTGCACTAGCTCTGGATCTAAAGCCGAGGTTGGCTCATCAAATAATAATAGCGAAGGCTCAATAGCGAGTGCCCGTGCAATACCAACACGCTGCTGTTGTCCCCCTGATAGCTGAAACGGATAGAGATCAGCTTTGTCTGATAGTCCCACTTTTTCTAGTAGCGCTAATGCTTGCGTATGAGCTTGTGCTTTACTCGTCCCTTGTACTACTGTCGGTCCTAAAGTTAGATTTTGGATTGCCGTCTTATGTGGGAATAAGTTATAAGACTGAAATACCATACCAGACTTACGTTGCAGCGCTAGCAAGGACTTCTTACTAGGCTTAGCGCCAAAATCTACTGTTAGGCTGCCATCATCAAAAGCTATTATTCCTTGATCAGGAGTCTCTAGCGCATTGATACAACGTAAAAAAGTAGTTTTACCAGAACCTGATGGTCCTAATATCACTACTACTTTACCTTTATGAATAGTCAAATCAATGCCTTTGAGCACTTGATTGCTGCCAAAGGCTTTGTGAATATTGGTGATTTGAATCATAAGGGTTCCTGTCAGCTTAGCAGATCTAAAAACATTGGCTCATTATTTAAAATCAATAGTGCTTAATTCTAAAGGTGGTAATAGTGACTTGCAAAATTGCAGTTATTTAGCAACATAGCGATCAAGACGAGTCTCAAGCTTACCTTGAATAAAGGTCAGTATCAGACAAATACCCCAATAAATGACTGCCGCTTCAGTATAAACCAACATAAACTCATAATTACGGGCAGTAATTATTTGTGCTTGTTTAAACAGCTCAGTGACTAATACTAATGAGGCCAAAGAAGTATCTTTTACTAAACTAATAAAAGTATTAGATAATGGTGGTACTGATACTCGTAATGCTTGCGGTAAAATAACGTGACGAAAAGTCTGTAAATAAGTCAGACCCACTGTCGAACCCGCTTCCCATTGACCTTTGGGGATGGATAAGATCGATGCCCGCACCGTCTCTGAGGCATAAGCGCCAATATTGAGTGAAAAGGCGATAATAGCAGAAGGGAAAGGATCGAGTTTGACCCCTACGCTCGGTAGCCCGTAAAAGATAATAAATAGCTGCACTAGCATCGGCGTGCCACGAATAGCAGAGACATAAATACGTGCTATGCGATAAGCAATGCGGTGCATCCAGCTAGTGCGCGGTACGATACGAATCAGCGCCACACTGAGTGCAATAGCCATACCTATTGCAAAAGATATCAACGCCAGCGGTATCGAATAATAGATACCGCCCTTAAGCATTGGCCAAAACGACGTGATGACAATTTGTGCCCGATCGGGAGTCATAAATGGCAGCAATGCCAGTAAATCAGCCAATACTGAAAGGATAGACGCTATCATTAGTCCTGCTTACTTATATCAGCACCAAAGAATTGCTGGCTTAATTTGGTCAAAGTACCATCCTTTTGTAAGGCACTCATTGCTTCATCGATTTTTGCCACTACTGCGTCATCACCCTTACGCAAGATTAGGCCTGAGCCACGTAACTCACTGGCAGGTGCCGTCAATTTAATCTCAAGACCACTGTCTGGAAAGTTTTTAAGATAGTCGAGTACTGCTAGATTATCGTTCATAGTAAAGTCAGCGCGGTCTTGTTTGACCAACTGCACGGCTTGTGCCATACCATCAACAGGCACAATTTCAGCCTGATAACGTTCTGCCAGCTCACCATAGTTACTAGATAGCGATTGCGCCGTGCGCAGACCTTTTAAACTCTCCCAAGAGCTATAGCGATTATCATCAGTAGGTGCTAGTACTACGGCACCTGACCAGCTATAAGCCATTGCTTTATCATACTTAGCTTTACGCTCAGGAGTGGTTAGACTGACTTGGTTGGCTACCATATCGAACCGCTTGGAATCTAGTCCTGCCAGCATCGCATCCCACTGAGTTTCTTTAAACTCAACGCTAACTCCTAGCTTATCAGCAACTGCTCGCGATACTTCAACATCATAACCGGTAAGCTTGCCACTGACATCGTGATAACTGAACGGCGGATAAGTGCCTTCCGTACCAATGTTAATCGTACCACCGCTATTGATGCGTTGTAGCAGCTCGGATTCACCATTGTTAGCAGCATCAGTGCTAGCTTCATTAGTAGTAGACTGACCACAAGCGCTTAATAATAGTGTACTGACCGCCAGGGTTAATAGGGCACGACGTTTCATAGGATGTCCTTTTATCATTATTGAGGCATTCGGTTGCCCGATTTGAGGGTCTAAAAAGTATTTTTCAATATCAGCGGCAAATATATTCAATTTTATTGCTAATAACTGTCCTCATAGTAACGTGATTAACACGACAATAACGTACAAAAACAGTGAACGTGGATGATTTATTAGTCTTTGCGCTTATAGCTATAATTAGCTGTGACTGGTAAATATAAGCAATAAAAAAGCACTTATTAACTGAATTAATAAGTGCTTTCATAGCTGATAACCAACTGTTGAGCTTAGTGCTGTTAACTGTCTTTGCAACTTAGTGTTGGTTACTACTAACGGTTATTAATACTTATTTTTTAGTTTTCTTAGCGAATACCGAACCTGTATTAGCATCTACGTTTAGCTCAATGATTTGATTGCCTTTAAGGATTTCAACTTCGTAATAAGAGGTATGATCTTTATAATCACTATCCTTCTTAAACTCGATTTCCATGACTCGACCTCTGGTGTTTTTCTCTGCAATATTCATAGCATCTATAATATGAACTTTTGCTTTGCGCTGAGTCTGGTAGTCTTCAATATCACCACTATCTGAACTTTCAGTTTCTGTTTTAATAATCTTGCTAGTGGTAGCATCGACCTTGATCTCGTACTTAGTACTATCGCTCTTGAACTCTATCTCGTACACCCCTGCTTGCGCATTATCGTCATCATCATCGAACTCTGCACTAACTAGAGTACCTGCGGCTTGGGCGCTGGCTATAGTGATGGCTTGTTTTAAGCTTATTTTAGTTGCTTGGGCAGCGCTTACTTCACTCGATAGACTGCTAGCATTAGCCGCAGTGCTCAAGGCACCAGCAGTTAGTGCCAATATTAAGCCCGTGGCTAATGCAGTGTCCTTAAGGTTTTTGCGTGTGCTTATCATCAATAATCTCCTTAACTTAGTTAGTAGTGGTACAACGCTTGGTCTATTTATTTATCATAATAAACTTATGTAATATCTCTTAATAAGCAAAACAGTAGCGTAATGTACTGGCATTGTTAATCGAGGCTTATATGACCATTTGGGCTAGCTATAAAACCACAACTTCACTCCATAAGCGTTACAATATCATCGTTATTATTTAAGTTCATAATGCAAAGTTCATACTGCAAAGCTCATAGCGCAAATCTCATACCCTAGGATTGCCTGCTAGTTTTTCCCTACTTTTCTATCAACTCTTATTAGGTTGCTGCTGTATTTATGCTCAATAATTCTTTACCTAGTTCAGCGAATGACTCATTAGATTATTCGCCAGACGCTTGTAGTGTTGCCAAACCTAACACGGCTAACCTTGACTCTATAAGCCTAGCACAAACCGCTTTTGACAGCTTACCGTCAGTGATACAACAAGCGCTATTTTATCAAAAACGTATAGTATGTATGGCTAATAACCCATCTATCACTAGCGATAGCCTTGATAAATTGCTGCAAACAACTGACATCCTAGTGCTGTTTAATGACTTCATTCATGCTGATTATCTTATTACTAATCCGTTAGCTCGCCAGCTGCCAAAATTACTATTCTTTCGTCAAAACGGCGATAGCCTTCTGCACTTTGGTATGCCACCTAGAAGTAATAATGTGCTTGCTATCGATGAAATGGCCAAACTCGCACCGTTAGGTCTATTGTTTAGTAATCAGTGCTATCAATTTCCAACGCCGAGCGACGACCCCAAGCCTGCTGACGATCCTATAACCGCAAGTCGAACTTTGATTATTCCTCCGTCATTGACCCAGTTGCTGCATAGCTCAAAACATTGCCGCGTATTATCAGAATGGCATCCAGTAGTCGCTGACTATCCGAACTTTACCGCTATCCACTCTTCTGCACCTTCGTCAGGGTTCTTATTGTATCGGCTGTTGTTGGCTGCCCGCCAGCATGTCCAGCAGCTGCAAACCTCAGTAGCACCCTTACAGATTATGATGCTTGGCTTCAATGATGAAGATAAGACCGGATATTTTTGGTCAGGACATAATTGGGCGTTCGAACGTCAAGAGATGGCTAATGCTCCGGCAGAGGTGCAGCTTAGTCGTCAGTATTAGAGCCAATGTTATTTATATCAGCACTAGCCAAGTAAAAATAGTAAATCGACTATACATACGGCGCATCAGGATAATGTGCGGCATTTATTTCCGATTTGCTGGGCTTACGGCTCACACTAATAGCGGTTTGCTGCTCAGTGTGCCAATTGATTAAATCCATCTCAGCAAATGCCGCTAACCAGCCCCCCATTGGCCACTGTTGCCATTTGTCATAAAAAATATTGGCATTGATAACAATACTGGATAAATGATTTAACGGTGGTCGATAAACACTGTGCTGCTGATGATAAATCACATCATTGGTCAAATAAAAATCAACACCTAAGGCGCGTGCGCTAAAAGAAAAATCGGTATCTTCAGCGCCGTAGCCCAAATAATCATTATCAAAACCACCGATAGCCTCAAACTGCTTATAGCTAATAGCTAAGCATAAACTCCAAAAGGCACCATAATCTTGGGTTTGCTCAATTGCTGTGGCGTCGCTATCAAGCTCAGGCGCAGCAAAGTTATAGCGATAAGGATTATAAACTGAGAGCTTATCTAAGCTAGTGCTAAGTAACTGACCCCGTTGTAGTTGTAAGCTCTCATCATTCGTTAACGGACGAGTCAAATATCTTGGCTGCCCCATTAGTAGTGCGTTAGGATAAATTCGCAGCTTATTATGTAACTGCTCTATAAAAGTAGACGCTACGATACAATCCACATCCAAGAATATCAACCCATCATGACTGGCTCTAGCAGCGCCTAAATTACGATTACGACCAATATCAAAACCAGTATCAGAGGTTTTATTTATGGTTGATGACTCAGGATTTTGGGCTAAAGCATCCCAATCAGTGGTAGCTATTTGCACAATATTTAGAGGGTATTGGGCAAGCCGTTCGGGGTCTGCATCATCATTGACGATAATCACTTCACTAGGTCTAACGCTACCTTGCGATAAACTACTAAGTAGATTGTACAAATGGCCGTTACGACCATAGCAAGTAGTAATAACGCTTATAGGAATAATAGTAGTGTGAATGCTAGTCATAGTAAGCTCGCTTATAGGTACAGCTATAGATTTAGGGGGCTGCCGTGCTTATTGCTATAGTAACTGATGCTTATCAGGTATCAGGGGTCAGGTATCAGGGGTCAGTTGCAGCTGCGGCAGTAGCCATTGTTGAAACCACTGTTTATTACCACTATAAGCCACTAAGCTGTCCATAAAGGCTTGGGCAGTTGTCTGATTATCAACTACCTTAGATATAGAGTGCTTGTTTAACGGTACCTCTACTGTTAACGGCGCCTGCAATGAAGCGGTACTTCGAACTCGCCCTGCTGCTAGCGGCGTTATAAATTGCTGCCAACTTAGCGCCCGTCCTGCTGCTATTAATGCCTCTGCCATCACTTCTTGCTCCCGATGCGGCCTAGGGTCTGGTAGGACTACTAACGGGGTATCATAGCGATAGACTTGAGCAATAGCATTCAGTCCACACGCCATCAACAGCCAATCACTGTGAGCAATAAAAGGCGTGACATCGTCGACCTCAGTAGCAATATCTACGTATTGACGCACCTCATCACTAATAGGTCCTAAAGATATGATTAATGCTCCTGGTAGAGCTTGTCGTAATGCAGGCAGTTTTGCATCGATAGCTTGATGGCCGCCATAGCCTTTTATGACCGTTACTATTAAAGGCTGATTCTGTTGCTTGCTGTCGCCTACACTAGCGCTGTCTATCAAGCTTTTAACTTCTGCTTGCTCAGTAGCTAAAGCTAAATCAGCTAGCCGTTGCAAAAAAGCTTTATACGTCAGCGGATCACTGTTAGTAGCCGATACAAAATCTAAGTATAAAGTTTTATTGGTTACCCAAGCTGGGGTCATAGCCGCCTCTAACGCTCTCGGGTAAGGAGCTAGTAACCCAATAGCACCCGTAAAAGCACTTATGTGTGCAGTATCGTCGCGCTCACCCGGTAATCTCACATATAGATACGGCACACTACAAGCACGGCATAGCATCGCTACTTCTGCGCTAACATCGATAATCATCAACTCAATCTGACGCTGTTGAATAGTCGCCAAAATCTGCCAGCTACGCTTTTGGATATCGCTATTACCTACTGGAGAATAATGCAAAGCTGCTGGTTGCCAGTACTGCCCTGCCCGTCCTGCCAGCACATCCTCTGCTAGCTCATCCTCTGGGTTTAAGCGAATGATTTGGGCCTCAGTTAAAGTAGTAAAGCGATAAGCATCAATGGGTAAACTAGTAAATACGGTTAGTTGCTGTTGCCATTCAATTGGCAATAATGCTGCCAGTTTATCCGCTTGCCGACAGTGCCCTGAACCATGATGATGAGCATAATAGCCAATACGCATAGCCTTACCCCTCAGCGCTGATTTTTTGCACAGTAGTGCTATTAGTATCGAGAGTCGAATCAGCTACTAGCACTGATCTATATAATTTCAAATATCCTGCAACCATAGCAGCTACCGAACAGAACTGTTCAGCGCGATGGCGACAGGCTTGCCTTGATATGGCTTTTATATCAGTAAAAGCTTGTATAAATGCCAGCTCGTCCATTTTATCAACGATAATTCCAGTCTCCGCAGTAATAATCTCTGCACTAGCGCCAGCATTGAAACCAATCACTGGCGTACCGCAAGCCAAGCTTTCAGCTAAGGTCAAGCCATAAGGTTCATCCCAAGTACTAGTAAACAATAAGGCGATGGCTTGGCATAAATAATCATTGATCTCAGCTTTGCTAAGATGTCCTACGTACTCAAATAATTTTGGCGTACCGTTAGCCTTGCTGTGTTTGTCATCTGCTGCAAACATCGGTGCCACTTGCTGCTCAAAATACTCTAGATTGCTTTTTGGCCCAGCGATCACTAAGCGCTTACCAGCCGCTTGACAGTATTGCATCGATAAATGAGTGCCTTTTTCAGGACAAATACGACCGAACCAAAAATATACCTCATCATTAATAGGCTGTAGATTCGCTGTAAAAGACTGCACATCGATGCCGTTATAGACCACATGCGAGGGCACAAACTCAGCGAATAATTGCTGCTGATGGCTACTAATAGCCGTGAACTGGGTAGAGGTGCCTTGTCTTAAGGTTAATAATGCTAAGCGTAGCTGAGGAAATATTGGGGTATGAAAAGTGGTAAAGCTGCGTGCACCAAAAGCCTGCCCTAGGGTCATTGGGATATGATGTAAGCTATGGTTATGAACAATATCAATCTCACCCCGCTCATCACGAACGATAATGTCATGCATGGCACGCTGATAAGCTAAGTACTGATAGAGCTCCTCACGGCTCATGCCCACTGAGTCATGCTCATTATCATAAACCAAAGCCTCAAACTCCTCACGAGTGAGGAACGGTATTAATGTCGCTTGAGTCTGGCTTTGGGCATGGGCGTAAAGCAATACCTCGTGACCTTGCGCTGTCAACTCATCGCATATTAACTGAGTAATCATCTCAAGACCGCCAGCATAGGGCTGGGCAATCGGATATAAACAATGGGCTATGATAGCTATTCGTAAGGTGGAGCGCCCATCGGAGTACTGCTGATCATTGAGGGCAGTAAAATGCTCATAAGCGCTAATAGCTGAGGTAATATCTGACATAAAACATCCAAAATAAATGAGGTGAAAACCGCTAGAATATAATCAATACTGTTAGGAATTTACGCTATGGTTATTACTTGTCTTGGCAGCATTTAACGGCTGCTTGATAACTAAACAATCAGCAGCTTGCTCATCTTCATCATTAATAGATATTAAACTAAGAGCTGAATGCTGCTGACTACCAGCTAACGAGTCATTAACCGTGCTTATACCAGACTTTATAATTGGGTTAATGATGAGTTGAGACACTGGCTTAGTAATGCATTTAACTTCAGGATTTTTGTAAGCGTAATTGGTTAGCATCACTTTTGCCGCCCAAATCTTTAGTAGACAAACACTAAGCGCACAAGCAAATAACAACGGCGAATATAATGCTGAGAATGGCGATACTATAAAAGCCGTTATCAGGTTTAGCACTAACAATAGTTTGGGAAGGGCGAAGATATTTTCTAACAAAAGCGCGCGCGGGTTACGCTCTATAGTTAGCTTAGGAGTACAAATAAAAGGCTTGTTACGTCCCCAAAGTACGGGCAACCAAGACAAAGCTCCCAGCTCCCAAAAATTAAGATGTAACACCCAAACTCTTAAGCGTTGACTAGCGCTAGTACTAGCCATAGCTGGGTTCAATTGCCTATTTAAAGGCGACTCGTCATGCCAATAAGCCCATAGACGTCTAGTTAAATAAATCCCATAGCTGGCATAGACTAAGTAAAGGGGCGCTAAAACTAAATTAGTATCAAACCGGCTTTGAGTCACTACTGCTACCAATAACAACAGCAAAGTAATAGCTTGTAGCAGTATAAAAATACCCGTAGCATTTATCCAAGCACTTAACTGCGAAAAATGCGCTCTTCTATAAGCTAGGCGTTGAGTAAAAGTGTCGCTATCAGTATTAGTGAGCACTGATAGAGTTGGCTTTGATGACCGCTGGGTTAATGCCTTTAGTACAGGCGCTGACGCTATATCAGCATAGCCTTTTAGCACTTGCGCATTACCATAGATCCAACGTCGTCGTTGATTCATCAAATCACTGATAGTAGTAGGCAGTAGCCCAGTAGCTATCACTTCAGGTATAAACTGACTGCGTAGACCTTGCTTGTGCATTAACACCCCCATCTGGGCATCTTCAGTGATCGAGGCCCCTGACCAACCCCCTAACTGAATCAGCGCTGGGTATTGAATAACCGCGTAAGTCCCTGTCGATAAGGCACGTTGTCTATTAAATCTACGGTAGAGATGGTAATTAAAGTAGTGATTAAGCTCGCTATCTACTTCTAGGCGCTCAGCATCACGATAAAACTGCGGGAATTGCAATAAAGCACAATCAGGATAGTTGTGAATGGCGGCCGCTATGGCGCTGCGACTATGCGGTAATGCTTGGTAGTCGCTATCGACTACTACTATATGCGTTGATTGAGCATCCATTAGTTGTAAAGCTAAATTTAAAGCGCCCGCTTTAAAGCCTGCCACTGTATCAACGTGATAAAAGCGTACTTTTAGCTGCTGATGCAAACTATTGCAAAAATCTGCTAATGGCTGATATAGCTCAACGGCTGTATTATTATTATCAATAATAAGTATTTCATCATCGGGCGCTTTAATTGCTAATAGGGACTCGATAGAAGCAATCACCATCTCTGGGGGCTCAGCACAAGTCATCAGCTGAAAGCTTAGTTGTATTGGGGGCATTATTTTTTCAACAGGTTTTGACTCAGCTAATTTTAGCTCAGCTATAAGGTTAGCTTGGTTAGATTGATGGTATTTATGAGCAGCATTGACTGATAAAGGGCACACGTCACTATCTACTGGTAGCCAAGCATGTTGCGGTTTATCTACTTTATTAACAATCATGTTTTATCCCTAAACAGCTACACCAATTTATAGTTGTGAGTTTATTTTTCCGTTAGTTAATCGCCAATTATTATGAAGATAATTGTTATAAAAATACTTTATTAATAGGTGTTATGGAGTTGATGAGTAATAGCGAAAAGCTACTAAAAAAAGCGGTAGGGATTAGGGCATCTTCGACTTATACAGAGCTTTTGCCTATCGATATCGACTTAGGGTTAATGCAGTCATAATAAGCCAACAGATGATGAATGATTAGGGTAAGTCTGTGCTAAATACTAGCTTAGTGTAACTCCTAGTAAGTAGTGTAAAATCATTGTTAAATTAGACACTTATCGTCTTGGTATTCTTATATATCGTCTTTTATATTTTCTATCAAGCTAAGGTATATCTCAATATTAGTCGCCTAATAATGATTTATTAGGCGACTGAGCCTGGCTAATATCAGCCTAACAGCCCTTTAAAAAATAAAAAAAAGCTGCGCTCATCAATGGTGATAAGCGCAGCTTGCGATAAAATTATAAACTATTACTAATCTTAATAAGGATCAATAACTATTGCTTTAATAGCGGAAGTATTGATTTAAGTTTTGTTGTGAGCTAATCATCACTCAACAACAAAACTTATGAATTAGAGTTAACCCTATTAATTTAAAATCCCAAAAGCAACGAGAGCATCAGCCACACGTTTGAAGCCAACCATATTAGCGCCTGACATGTAATCGATATAGCCTTGGTCCGTCTGTCCATACATCTCTGAAGCTTGAGCAGAACTGTCATGAATATCCTTCATGATGCCTTGCAAACGCTCATCAACTTGCTCAAAGGTCTGATACTGACGTACTGAATTTTGTGACATCTCAAGAGCTGATACCGCCACACCGCCAGCATTTGCCGCTTTACCTGGCGCATAATGAACACGATGTAGACGAATATAATCGATAGCTTCAGCAGTCAACGGCATGTTAGCGCCTTCAACGATGTACTTGACACCATTATCGACAAGTAGCTTGGCGTCTTCTTCATTGATTTCATTTTGCGTTGCTGAAGGGATAGCGATATCTGCTTTGATACTCCAAGGCTTTTGATCGGCCATCCATTCACCACCAAACACCTCAACATAGTCTGCTAATGGTTTGTGTTGATCTTTCTGTACTTTTAACCAATCTATTTTTTCTTGATTTAAGCCTTTTGCATCATAAATTGTACCTTTTGAATCAGATACTGTCAGTACAATAGCGCCTATCAAAGTAGCTTTTTCAGCTGCATGTAAAGAGACATTACCTGCTCCTGACACTAAGACTTTTTTACCTTCAATACTTTCATTCTGAGCAGCTAGCATGTTTTGTAAGAAGTAAACAGCACCGTAACCAGTGGCTTCAGTACGCATTAAACTACCACCAAAACCAACACCCTTACCAGTAATTACCCCAGTAGATTCGCGTGTCAGATTTTTATACATAGCGAACATATAGCTGACTTCACGGCCACCTACGCCGATATCACCAGCTGGAACATCCATATCTTTATTAACGTAATGATGTAGCTCACGCATAAAGGCATAGCAAAAACGACGAATTTCAGAATCAGTTTTACCTTTAGGGTCAAAATCAGATCCCCCTTTACCGCCACCAATAGGTAGACCAGTCAAGGCGTTTTTGAATATTTGCTCAAAGCCTAAGAACTTTAGCACCGACTGGTTAACGGTCGGATGGAACCTAAGACCACCTTTGTAAGGCCCTAAAGCGTTACTAAACTGTACACGCCAACCGCGATTGATTTGAACTTCGCCGTTATCGTCTTCCCAATTCACACGAAAACCAAATACGCGATCGGGTTCAACTAGGCGCTCAAATACTTTTAATTTATCGTATTCAGGATGAGCATCGTATAACGGCTTGATAGTGATTGCCACTTCTTTGACCGCTTGTATAAACTCAGGCTGATGCGCATAACGGGCTTCAACTTTTTCAATGGCCTTACTGATACTCATATATCTTCCTTATTATAAAACGTGGAGGTTACTAAGTGGCGTGGGATCGTATTTGAATATCTCTGCGCAATTTGCCATCACAATATACGACAATATTGTGAATATTGAAGCAAAGTTATTTTGTTAATGATGCAATATGCATATAAAAACAGTGGGATTGAATACTAATAAGCTTAGCGACCGATAGGTCGTTCTCATCTAGGTATCAATGGATATCAACGGAAGGCTACTTGAAATAGTAACCGCAGACAATATTACACGAATACTACTTGCTATGCACAGCTTTACGTAAAAACAGCTCTGCAATTAATGCAAGCTATTTAATTTACCTTTCTGCTGAAAAAAGTCAATAGTTTATAGCTATATTAATAGTAACAATATTCCTAACTAATCAGTTGTATTACTGGGCAATTGTTAAATTAGTAATTATAGTAATAGTCTTGTGTTTAGCTAAATATCATCTATAGACGGTATAATGAGAGGATACTCGGTAGAATATAACCATTAATCATAGCTTTAGCTGATGATACCATATCAATGATACTAGCAAGGGTATTAGTTGTTAACAGGCTAATTTTAGATATTATAAGTAGATATTATCAACCGTAGTTTATAACTAAATAGCCACACCTGACATGCTGAAGAATAAGCGCTTTTTGCTGCCCGTATTATAGATATTATCTATGCCAAACTATTTTATAGGCGCACCATATGGATAGCCGAATAACACCATTTAGCCTTCGATTATCCGCTCTTATAAACTACTCTATCAGCGGCTGCTAGCCTGCAAAAAAGGTCAAGTTACTGTGATTGATCTAAGCTGCGGTCGCAAAGACACTCTTGCTTTACTGATAGCTAAGCTGGCACTGCAAACTAAAACACAATAGCTATTTGGATTTACCCGGTAGAGACTCTGTGTTGATATTGTTCAGAGTTGATGGATTAATAGCGCTTGCTAACCACTGCTGCTGAGTAATCTTATATAGGACATGCTCAGACAACCGATGCTCTTTTTTAAGCGCTGGATGGAAGAAGTTATCCTCAGTATTGGTCATACCAAGACGCTGCATCAGCTTTTGAGAGGGTTTATTAATAACCGCAGTAAAGGCTACTACTTGCTGAAGATTGAGTTCTGCGAAAGCAAACTTTAAGGCTGCCTGTGCCGCCTCAGTAGCATAGCCTTGCCGCCAATAGTCTTTATGTAGCCGCCAAGCAATCTCTACACTAGGTGCGAAGGGTAGATCGGCATGAGTAGCATTTAAGCCTACAAAACCAATGAAATTATCCGCCTTTTCTGAGTTAGCTTTTAGACTTAGCGCCCAAAAACCCCAACCGTTATCCTCAATAAGCTGTTGGCATTTATTGGCTATAATGTCGCTCACTGTAGGCGATAAGAGCTTAGGAAAATAGCGCATGACCTCTGGGTCGGCATTTATATCAGCGAATATTGGTAAGTCACTCGGCCGCCATTGACGCAGTAGCAAGCGTTGAGTTTGGATTATTTTTATAGTCATAAAGCTCTGTCTTATTTGATCATAAGTACGATTTATAGTTGTACTTTATAAGTTAAATCATGCGCTTCATCGCCAGTCATACCACGAAAGCCCCAACAATGGGCTGGTTGCTCTTTTATAGTAATTTCTATGTCTATTGGGGCAATATTTAACTGCTCCTCTATACGCTAAAATAACAGCTGGATAAGGGCTTTTTTAGTCTTAACGCTACGTCCTTGCATTATGTTAATTTCGATGACAGTGTAAGCGGCAGACCTGTCAGCAGGATAATAAAAATCCTCAGCATCTAAAGCTATAAAACGCTGCGCTCGCTTGTCTTCAGGCATACCGAGCACTGATTGCATACAGCCGTGTATAACATTCGATAGCTGTAATTTAATAGGGTTAAGGTTTGCTTTGATACCATAGATGACGATCATAATAGCTCTTATAGATTGTAGAGTTGAAAGATAGCAAAGTTCAAAGATAGCAAGAGAATCAACACAGAGTAAACATTTTTTATTTTCAATATAAAGCGCTAGCAGAATTCCTAAATAATAACGTACTATAAATAATGACGACAAAATTATTTGCCGCCAAGCTATTAAGCAAAAAGTCATTAAGCAAAAAATTACATACTAAAAAATTACTTTAAATCATACTCAGAGTTGTTTTATAGCGAAGTTATAACCTACCAAAGATAGCTAGTGAGCAGTCAAACATCGTGGTTAAAAATAGCGGTTAAAAACAGCAATTAAATCTAATGGAATAGTATTTAGACTAAAAAAAGGACTAACACTTATGCGTTTAAAGACATTATGGGCAGCAGTGCTTACCGCAGGCCTTAGCCTGTCAACAGTAAACTCAAGTTTTGCAGATACTACTGGCAAAATCATCGTTCTAATCAACCCCAACTCCAATGCTAAAGCGACAAAGTCTATGGCAGATCTAGCCCGTGCTGAAAGCAAAGGTGTGGCGCTGGTAGAAGAGCGCAGCAATGAGGGCGCGCCGCCACTGTTGACCACACCAAAAGATATGCAAAATGCAGTATCTGGAGTAGTCAAGATCGGTGTTGAGGCAGCAAAAGATAAGCGAGTATCAGCTATCATCGTATCTGCCTTCAGCGATCCTGGGCTGGAAGAATTGCGCTCTGCAGTTAATATTCCCGTCTTTGGTATAGGAGAAGAAGTTTTTCATGAGGCGGCGCAGAATGGTCGAGCTTTTGGGATTGTCACTGTCACCCCCGATGAGGATCTAATACGCTCCTTTCAAGAAAAAGCGGCCTTGTTAGGCTATGAAAAGCAATATCGCGGTGTACGTGTGACTCCGGGCGATCCACTTGAGCTAGTAAAGTCTCCTGAAAAACTTGATGCAGCGCTAGCGCAAGCTGTGAAAGCCTCTATCAAAGAAGATGGAGCGCAAGCCGTCATAATGGGTGGCGGACCACTTTCAGATTCTGCCATCAGGCTACAACCGCAATTCAAGGTCCCTCTTGTAGTGGCGGTGAGTGCAGCTGCCCGTGCGGCAGTTAAAGAAATACAAAAACCCAAATAGTAGCTGCATCTGCTATAACTGATCTTATACTAGCTATTGTTCAAGTATTGTCCATTAAACACCCGTTTGATGGACTCTTTTATAAGTATCACTGATAAAGATTGGTTTGATAAATGGATTAATAACTAGATGAACAGCAAGGTAACTATCAACACTTTTTCTACAGCCTTTATAACCAAAAAAAGACCCATTATTAGTGAGTCTTCTAAAGTATTTTTATAGCCGATAAGTATTTGAAAATTTAAACTTTGCCGATTGCCACTGGATGAAGGCGTGAATACATCACTAGCGATAGGCCATTAGAAATCAGCTCGATAGCTAATAATACGCCAAGAATATAAGTCGATGACTGCGGATAGCCGGAAAAAATCATGATCGCTAATATGATTGAGATAATCCCAGAGAATAATACTGGTATAAAAGCTCGCTTACCTTTAATGGCAAAAGCCACTACTGTTCTAACAATACCGGTTACCATAAATAGGATAGCAACTACCATAGTTAGGGTCAAGATACCTTGCAGCGGCTCAGTTAACAGCTCAAACCCCAATAATACCCCAACTACCCCGCCGATAGCGGCGAATACTTTAGCGCTAGTACTACCTACAGTAAATAGCGCTACAAACTGTAAGATACCAACCAATAAAAATAGAAAACCTGCCAGCTGTTCAGCGGCAAAAGTGGCGCTCAGTGGATTGAATAATGCAAATATACCACCAACAATGCTAATGATGCCCACCACTAGCCATAATGTACGATTCATAATATTACCTTAATTTAATCTATAGCTTTACTAAGGCGTAGATTATATCTTCTCGTTACTCTATTCATGTATGGCGGTAGTAATGTATTCAGATAGTCGTGTTAACAACGGCCTGTTAGGATTGCGTTGCTCTAAACCTTCTGCTAACTGTTTTTTGTATAATTCAATTTTTCTTCTTTACTTAGATTTAAATATTGTCAAATATCTAGGTTAGGGACGCTTATTTAGCTTATTGACGCTACTAGCTATCAAGCTAACCATGACCATCGCCATTATGATTAATATCAGCGACATCATATGAGCGGTCTGGTAATTTAGGGCTTCTACTTGCTCATAAATCGCAATAGAAATCACCTTAGTCTCACCTGAGATACTACCGCCTATCATTAACACCACCCCGAATTCGCCGATAGTATGGGCAAAGCTAATCAGGCTACCGAGTATAATACCAGTGCGGGCTTGTGGTAGCGCCACGGTCATAAAGCGACGTAAACGGCTGGGCTCTAATAAGTGCGCCACTTCCATCACGCTTTGCGGAATGCGTAAGAACTGGGCATAGACTGGCTGAATATAAAAAGGTAAGGAATAAATAAGGGAGCCAATCACTAGGCCCTCAAAAGTGAAGACTAAAGCACTAATCTCATGCTCAGCAAGCCATCTGCCGACCGCAAAGTTAGGGCTTAGTAGCAATAATAAATAAAAACCTATTACCGTTGGTGGCAGCACTAACGGCATAGCAATTAGCCCCATCAATATAACTTTTACGCGACTAATGACGGAGCTATGACTAGGCTTGGCTAACCAATAAGCTAAAGGAGTGGCAAATACCAATAATAATAATGTAGTGACACCCGCCAGCTTAATACTGACCCAAAATGGGGTCAACATCGCTGATATAAGTGGTTGCTCTAGCATAGAGTCACTACTGGTTACATCCTATCATCAGCTACTGCACTGCCAAATAACCGGCTTCTACGAAGTATTTTTGTCCAGCAGGTGATAGTAAGTAGCTGGTAAAATCTGTCGCTACAGCCGCATCACTGATCACTATGCCATCTTGCAAGATAGCAGGATAAGCACTAGTAGGTAGCGTGTAGAACTGTTCCGGTGTGGCTTTAATAGCGGTCACTTGTGACTGGGCAACGAAGCCATAATCAACATTGCCTGTATTGGCATACTGAAACGCTTGCCCAATATTCTCCGCTTCAATTAGACGCTTTTGACGGTTGAGTGGCTCATAGAGATTATGCGCCTGTAGATAGGCTTTGGCAGAGGCGCCATAAGGGGCGAGCTCAGGATTGGCAATGGTAATTTTACTATCATTTTGCTCTGCTAATAGTTGGGTTAGAGTGGTCTCGCTCAGCTTACCCACAGGTTTATTAGCACTATAAAAGCTCAGCTGGCCTTGGGTATAAGTAAAAGCCTCGTGCTTGGTAGAATCTGGATGTCTTTGTTGCACCCACTTAGTAGGGAATTCTTGATTAGCTGATAAGAAAATATCATAAGGTGCGCCAGCTATTATCTGTGCATAGAGCTTGCCTGAAGAAGCAAAAGTTACCTCGATCTCTTGATCAGGTAAGTTTTTCTCTAATTTGTAGCCTGCGATAATATCAGGGAGTACATCAGATAGATTAGCAGCAGCAGCAATACGTATTTTTTGTGGCTGCAGCTGAGGTTTGGGCTCGTTAGGAGTAACTTGCTCCTTATCAGCAACGCTCTGCTTATTACAAGCGGTCAAGGTCAACACAACACAAGCTGATGCGGCAATCATCATTATATTTTTTGTCGCACTAGTGATGCGCGGCATAATGTCTAACTGCCCGTGAGCTGGTAATAACTTAACACTATTCATAACCTACCGCCTCTACTCTAAGATGGGTAAAACTCTAATGATTTAGAGTGTTTTTATTTTCTAATTTTCTACTAAAACGACTAAGCAAAGATAGTTATAAAACTACTTATACTTAGCCGTGGTTACCTACTTATTATAGGCTTTTACAACTTTAGTCAAACCTTATTTATTAATCAATGATGGTCTTTGTAGCTTAGAGGGCAGTTCCTGCATTAAAGCTTATAGCTAGCTATTGTCGTTCAGCCATTATTACTTAGCCATTTAGACGGTTGGTTGTCGTAATATTCCTGCTTCCAAACTGGTATTTCAGCTTTAACCGTATCCAATATCCAGCGGCACGCATCAAAGGCTGGATAGCGATGTGCAGAAGCGACCCCAACCCAAACCGCGACATCGCCAATATCCAAGGCACCGATGCGGTGAATAGCAATGGCATGAGTAATCGCAAATTTACGCTTGGCTTCCTCGATAATCTGCCGACCTTGATTGATGGCTAAATCCTCATAACCATAATAGGTCAGACGCTCAACGCTACTAGCATTATTGTGGTTACGCACCCGACCTTCAAAACTGACAAAGGCACCGCAGCTATCATCATCAAGAAGAGCTTTAAGCCGTCTATCATCAATAACTATATCCAATAATGCAAAACCATCACGCTCTGCAAGCGCATAGGCCTGTTCAGCGCTGCGCTTAATAGTCATCGATTTACTGTGAACGTTAGCGCTCATTTATACTCTCTATTATTAATAGCCTGTTATCAACGATATCTGTTTCAACAATATCTATTAGTGCGGTGGTTATGCAACCCGCTCTATTTAACCGCCTGCTACTGGGGTAATAAAAACCACATTATCACCATTTTCGATACTATCTGTCCACTGAGCAAAATAATCATTGATGGCGACTTTTAGCTCTAACGGTGAATGGCTAAAACCATGCTTTTCACTCAACTGCTCGTACAACTGCGTAAGTGATGTTGACTGCGACACGGTCACGCTTTCTTCATTGCAATTGGCTTTATCTGCCAAACTTGCGAAGTAGAGAACGTTAATATTGATAGTATTGTCTGTAACTGGGTCTGTGTCTTTTGCTGCAATAGGCATAAAGTTATCCATAGTGTATTAGGGTGTAGATGAACTTATGTATTCAACTTAGCCCTGCTGATAATCAGACTTACCACCAGTTTTAGTAATCAGATGAATATTATTGATTACGATATCATGTGATAAGGCTTTAGTCATATCATAAAGCGTCAAACAAGCCACACTGACTGCGGTTAATGCTTCCATTTCCACTCCAGTTTTATGAGTGACCTTTACAGTAGCACTGACTGTAATAGCTTGTAGCGCATCATCGTAAACAAAGCTCAAGCCAATTTTATCTAGTGGTAGTGGATGACAAAGCGGGATTAGATCATGAGTACGCTTAGCCGCCATAATACCAGCGATATGCGCAGTTTGAGTGATACTACCCTTTTTAGTCATCCCATCAGCCGCTTTGATCTGCTGATAAATTTCAGCTGGAAAAAGTACTTGCCCTTCAGCATTAGCCTCTCTGGTCGTCGCAATCTTGCCGCTGACATCAACCATGTGTATATCACCGTCACTATCTAAATGCGATAGCTTAGCAGCCGTTAAATGAGCTGGAGCACCTTCTTTATTAGTGGTTTTACTAGCGATTTGCTCGTGCTGTTGCTGATTATTTTTCACAAATAGTCTCATTATTTTTTATTAGCTTTAGTAACGGCTTGCCTAATAGCGGTGTTGTTTTATTATGGGTATAAAGCACTACAAGCACGCTTAAAGTCTGTAGGAGTATTAAAGTTAGTCAATACTTGCTGCTCATCTAACACCGCAACCGCTTGACTGATTGGCTCAATAAAACTCATAACTTTGCGCTGTCCACTGTCGATATAGGCTCGTAACTGCGACTCAATAGTTAGCCTATAAAGTCCTAGTAGCGGATATAAATGCGACTCGTCTGTAAGACAAATCACTGACTTTTCTGTCGTTGCTAGATTGGTAGTTGAATCAATACAAGGACGCAGTTGCTGCCAAAGCCCAGCCGCCGTTATTAGGCTATCACAGCTCACGACTAACAGCCATGATGACTGCTGGTTATTCAAACTATTAGCATCAGCTAACGAGTCTAGTGCTTGTGTAGTTGATGCCTGCTGATTTAGTAGCTGTTTTTTTAGCGCTTGTAAAGCTGACTCGATCGCCACTAATGGCCCTTGAGGGTCAGTAATACTATTAGCAATACTGCTGGTAATAACCGTATCTACTTTACTACTGGTCTGAATAGAGGCTGGCAGATAGTCGGCGATATGAGCAATAACGGACTTTGGATTGCTAGCCAATAACTGTGGGCTCACAGCAAAACCACGCCCATTATCGGCAATCATGATAGGCACCTGCAGTTCACTAGCTTGTCGCACATGATAGTCCAGCAAACTTTCACCTGTTGGCAAGGTTAGCTCCGCTTTAGGCGTCCCCATACGATGCGAGGCGCCACCAGCTAAGATAACCACCCCAGCTAAGTTTGCCAACACATTAGTCATGACTGTGACCTTCATGACTGGGATTAGCACGCATAAAGTGCGGCACAAAGTTACAAGGGCGCGTACGGCTATCGAACTGCTCTTTTAGTAAGTCATTCCATCCAGTCCGGCAAGCGCCTGTCGAACCAGGTAAACAAAAAATACCAGTGCTATTAGCCATGCCAGCAACCGCTCGCGACTGAATGGTAGACATGCCAATATCGTCTTTTGAAATTAGGCGGAACATCTCACCAAAACCATCGATAGACTTATCGAATAACACGCTGACCGCTTCTGGCATACTGTCTCTGATAAAAAACCCAGTACCGCCAGTGGTAATAACTGCATGCACATTAGGATCAGCAATCCAGCCACTAATAACCGCACGAATCTGATAAATATCATCGGTAATTAGCTGACGGTCAGCTAACTTATGTCCCGCTGCGGTCAAGCTATCTGCTAAGTACTGCCCTGAAGTATCTTGTTCTAAGGTGCGACTGTCAGAGACACAAAGCACAGCAATATTAAGGGGGATAAATTCTGCAGCAGGTTTAGACATCGTTATTCCTTGAGAGTTATTATGTAGTAGCAGTTGTTCAGTAGTTGCTCTTTATCAAATAGTCTTCAGCAAAAGCTGTTCAGTAGCTGTTTTATGCTAACCACCGATAATCGATAGATTGTGCATCATGCCGCTGTTGGAGTCCTGTAGATGATGATGCTCAGGTTTGATTGGCATGAAGTTGTGCAAAGTCTGTACTAAGCCTGCAACGTCGTTTTGCTGTAGATAATTACGAATGTCGTAGTTACCTTCATCGAACAAGCATAGATGGACTTTGCCCTGACTGCTCACCCGTAGACGGTTACAGTTATCGCAGAAGTGCGCCGCATAAGGAGCAATCATGCCGATGCGCCCTAAATAATCCGGATGACTGTACTCAACCGCAGGGCCATCAGCACTGCCACGCTCTTGCGGCTGCCAACCATGTTCGATAAGATAATCGGTAATCAGCTCAGATTGGGCATGTTGCGCAAAGAACAAATCGCTATTATCGCTAGTCTGCATAAACTCAATAAATCGATAAGTCACTGGGCGCAGCTTGACGTAATCCATCGCTGTTACTAGATTTTCAAATGCGGTTTCTACCATCAAAACACTGTTTATTTTTAACTTAATGTCCGTGCTGTCTAATAGCTTATCCATATCCGTTAGCATCTGCGGCAAAGTATTGAAACCAGTCATCTTATGAAAAGTATCCGCATCAAAACTGTCCATACTGATATTTAGCTGATCCAATCCAGCACTATGCCAATTGGCTAAATGCTTGCCAAGCTTATAGCCATTACTAGTCATCGCTACGGTCTTGATACCAGTAGTGCTTTTTACGGTATCAATAATAGTCGCCACATCTCGACGGATAGAAGGCTCACCACCAGTAATACGTACTTTTTCAGTGCCTACTTGGGCAAAGGCCTTAATTAAGGTAGCAATCTCAGGCACACTCAACTCATCATCAGGACGCTTGCCTTGATAACCATTAGGCAGACAATACTCGCAGCGAAAATTACAGAAGTCAGTGATAGAAAGACGTAAATAAGTCAGTTGTCGTGAAAAGCTATCGGTCAGTGGCTGATAATGGGCTATAGACGAGTCAGTAGGCATAGCTGCTCCCAATAAGGGGCTGCGTGTCTCAGTATAAACTGAGCTTGGTAAATATATTTGAGTGCTCTCTGCTATGGGATCGTCATAAGTCATAAATTATTACCGCCGATATTGCTTGGCTGTCATTACAAGATTGTCTTCAGCCATTACTTTACTGCTGTTTCACTATTTATTTTACACTACAAATTTTATGCTGTGTGCTTTGAAATACATAGTTCCAACCATAAGTTGCAAACTATAATCTTTGATCACAACTTGCTACCTATAGTTTTCAATCGTAAGTTTTACACTACTCGTTTAACAGCTCTAGAAGCTAAAAATCTGAGTCGCTAGGCTGTTAGAGACTATTGATTATAACAAACTCAAAATGGCTTTAAGCTACCTTTACTAACCGTAGAGCCACGAAAAAGGTTGGACATTCACTACATTACCAGCAGCCACATTACCGCTATCTATATCCAAAACGACAAAGCAGTTGGCTAGGCTTAGCTGCTTTATTCTGTGCGACTGCTGGCTGGTGAAACACTGCACTTGATAATTACCGGTAGCGTCTTGTGACAGCAGACCACGCTGAAAGTCTTTACGTCCGGCTGACTTCCTCACCTCATTGACTAAAGTGGCTTTTAGAGTCAACGGCATGGGCTGCTGCTGCAAATCAGCTCCTGACATCTGCCATAGCGCCGGTATCACAAACTGCAAAGCCCCTACTACCGTAGACAAAGGGTTGCCGGGTAGGCCAAAATACAAGACTGGCTTATCGACAGCGCTGTGGTTATCCGCAAACAACTCTCCAAATACGAACGGCTTGCCAGGTTTCATCGCCACTTTATAATGGTTTATTTGCCCCAGTTGCTCAATAACTGTCGTCAAAAAATCATACTCACCAACCGACACTCCAGCCGTAGAGATCAGTACATCGCACTCCTGCATAGCCTTAGTCACTGCCGCCGTAGTCTGCTGTAAATTGTCAGCGATAATACCGTAATCACGAATAGTAATAGGCAAGCTGGACAATAAAGTCTTCAGCGTTGGAGTATTAGAGTTGTATATCTGCGCTAAGCTATCTAACGGCTGACCTACAGCAACTAGCTCATCACCTGTCGCCAACACTCCTACTATTAATGGCGCAAATACTGCTACTTTATCAATGCCTAAATTGGCTAATAAACTGATATCAGTAGGGTTTAGACGCTTGCCTCGTTGCAGCACGACTTCACCCGACTCAATCTCCTCGCCTTGCTTACGAATGTTATCATCCACCTCAGCCGTTTGGCTCAAGACAATGGCATACGGCTGCGATTTATCGATGCTATCTCTAATAGCAGCAAAGTTAGTGTTCTCTTGCATAACGACCGTATCACAACTATCCGGTACTACTGCGCCAGTGAAGATACGTACGCCTTGGCCGGCTTGCAAACTACTCTCTGAGTCATCGCTACCGCTATTAGCATAAGGGCTACCCGCCTGCGACTCTCCTACTATCTCGATAGTTTGGTCTTTGCCAAGATTGCTACCTTTAGCCAATGCATAACCGTCCATAGCTGATACATTCTGTCTGGGCACATTAAAAGGTGAAGTAATATTCTCAGCTAATATTTGATTACTGCTGTCTAATAACTGGCTTGTAGTTACTGCCCTGCTACTTAATGGCGCGTCGACTTCATTATAAAATTCGATGCGTTTTTTGATCGCTGCCAGCAGCTCTTCCATAGTAATCATAACGGTAAACTCTTTTATAATAGTCTTAGTATTGAATAGCTAATTTCTATTGGCTAGCTGATTTATAGTGGATAGGCCCTATTACAACAACTGTCCGTTAGCTCTTGACTGCAACTAGCAAGTGAGCAACTAGGGGTTTGACGGACTGATAGTTTGACTAGCTATCCAGCCATTGCTGTTGCTTAGCATAAGCCAGTTGTTCAGGCGTATCAATATCATAACTTAGTTGCTGGTTAATCACAGTACTCATTTGCTCCGTGTGTAGGGCTCTAATCAAGTTGCGCAAACCTTTATCACCCGTGAGCGCTCCTTGCCACTCTTTAAGTCGCCAATAATCGATACTTATAGGTAAACCTACGATATTGGCTTTATATTTATCTAGCGCAAAGTCTTTATCAGCTTCTTGCAGATGGGGATAGCTACTGGCCACTACTTCATGCTTGCCAGCTAATAGCTTATGCAAATGCTTAGTGTCTAATAATAGTTGATCAGTAGCCATTATTAGCACTCGATCAATCATACTATTATCCTGGCTGCTAACCCGCTGAGCCACAGCGTCAATAGCTAAATACAAACTATGCGCCATGCCAGTTTCGGGGGTCGGATTATTGACTATATGCACTACTGGCTGAGCGGCTAATTCATCAATAGCTTGTGCAATCTCAGTATTATTTTTAGGAATCACTACTATAATAGCTTGGGGCTGGGTAGTTAAGGCCAGCTTAACCATCTGCGCAATTAATGGCTCACCATCTTGAGTTAATAGTTGCTTAGACTGACCTAGTCGCTGACTCAAGCCACTGGCTAAGATAATAACGGCGTGGTTATTAACATCGTTAATAGTATCGTTACTAGTATTGTTACCAACATTGTCACTAGTCATGCGCATAACGCTGTTCAACTGATGATCGCTGGGTATCTGAGGACAGCTCTGAGTGTATCACTGACAACTCAACTTGGTTATCTATCACTGGCTGTGCTTGCTGATAAATTACAGCGCTTATTTGCGCCATGATACTCAGTGCTAAGGCTTCTGGACCATCACCGCCCAGCTTATAGCCAATAGGATAATGCAACTTTGTAACAGCGTCAGTTAAGGTAGCGATGTTAGTCAAGTCATCCGCCCTATTAAGGCTAGCGCTAATCTCTTTGATGAGACGTTCAGTACGATAGCGCGGGCCTAATTGTCCAACATAACTGAAGTTGGGCTGGGTCAATAATATAGCTAGGCGAGCACTGTCTTGGGTTAAGCTATGTGACATCACTGCAACTGCCGCACCGGCACTAAGCTGAGTTAAAGTCTCATAGTCGTGTACTGGTAAACATAACACCTTGTCTGCTTGTGGAAAACGAGCTTTAGTAGCATATTGCGCGCGGCTATCTATTACTGTTACCTGCCAGTCCTGTAGCTTAGCCATTGTCACTAACGGCATCACATCATTACCAGCACCGCAAATTAACAATCGGATCTGTGGACGAATCTGCTGTATCAACCATGCCGACTGCGCTACATAGCATTGACTAGCATTAGCTGGTGCTGCGTCATCTACATTACCTTTTATGTCACTTGTTATATTACTTTTTATATCACTGTCTATCACCATGTAGTCAGCATTTTTTTTATCAAAAGTATGCGCTGACAGCTTGGTTATTACGTTATGAATAAAACCTATAGCAGCAGCACTAACCTCAGAAAAAACTTGCCGACCATCGATAGTCGCTATCTGTCCTGTAGCACGATAGGCGTCTATATCAAGGCGTATGCCGATTGGCAATTGGGGACTATGCGACCTTAAATTATCGCGGCTAATCAAAGTGGCAATAGTCAAAGGTTGCTGGCTATTACGCACTTGCTGAATTGAATCTAACAGCGACATTGCAGTACTCAGACGCTCAAACAACACATGGACTCGGCCATTACACCCTAAACCAAAATTTAACTCGCCATCCAACAACGCATCGACATCACTGTCAATATAACTATAGGCATCGCTGTCACTATCACTAATAGCCCTATTACCAATATTACTATCAACTGTTAGCTCTGCTGTATTGGTCTCTATGTCAATGCCAGTATCGATATCAGTATCAATATCGGTATCAGTATCAGTATCAGTATCATCACTATAACTAACGTCATCGCCAGTTTGATAGGTCTGAACACTAGCACCATTACGAGTTAGCCAAAAAGCACGCTTGATAATATGCGGCTCAAGACAACCCCCACTGATCATCCCAACCGAACGTCCATCAGCACAAATAAGCATCATCGCCCCAGCATGCCGATAAGCTGACCCTTCAGTGCGGACTACCGTAGCTAGTACCGCCTCAACATTTTGCTGTTGTACTCTGTTAGCTAAGTTAAGAATATCAGCGACTTGATTCATAATTTCCCTTTTATCTTAAGCATCTCAAATATCTTAAGCACCACAAATTATCTTAAAATATAGTTCAATACACTGTTAAAGCTGGCATGCTGAAAAGCCATAGCCATAGCCATAGCCATAGCCATAGCCATAGCCTAATGACGATAATAGCAAGCTTAAAAAACCCGTTGATTAGCGGGTTTTTTAATAAAAATGACTACTAGCTGTTGTTACTGGTAACGACTACTCTGGCAGCTCACCCAGCAGCTTGTCCATAGTGATTGGAAAATCATAAACTCTTATCCCTACTGCGTTATAAACAGCGTTAGCAATAGCAGCGGCTGCACCAGCAATAGCCGTCTCACCGATACCTTTTATATGCATAGGATTAGTATAAGCATCATCCTCTTCTACTAAGATAACCTCGAGCTGCGGGACATCGGCATTGACCGGAATATGATACTCAGCCAAGTCATGATTACATAGACGACCATCACGCTTATCATGGATGACCTGCTCCATTAACGCTGAACCTATCCCGAACACCATACCGCCATAACACTGTGAAGTAGCAGTTTTATGATTGAGGATACGTCCTGCTGCAAAAGCACCAGTCATACGTTTGACTCTGATCTCGCCGGTAACTCTATGCACAGCTACTTCCGCAAAATTAGCGCCAAATGATGCTTGACGATAACTTTTTTCATTCTTGCCAGGAGCGATTGCCCCTTTAGCACTAATCAACTGCTCGTTGTACTCAGCAATGATATCAACTAACGGATAACCCTGAAAATTACTAAAGTCATAGTCTGTTTTACCATCAGCTGGCTCAGTAGAGCGTTTTGGCTTAGGCAAATGAATGTCTGTTTTTTCTGCTATCTTAGCAACGAGCTCTGTGGCTTTATGGACAACATTGCTAGTGATATTTTTACCCGCCTCAATAGTAGCTTCTGTAACTGTCGCCTCATGCTCGCCCGCTTGTTTGACATAGCCGTTATCCAATTGAATGGTATCGGCATAGAGACCGACTTTTTCTGCTAACATCTCACGCAACTGCTGACAGGCCAGATAAATACTACTACCCGAACTGGCCGCTCCCATACTACCGCCGGAGCCCACTGCTGGCGGCAAGCTGGTATCTCCGAGTCTCATTTCAATATGGTCAATCGGTAAGCCTAATAAGTCAGCCGCAATCTGAGAAAACACCGTGTAAGAGCCTGTGCCAATATCGGTCATATCCGTCTCGATAATAGCTTTGACCCCCAGCGCTTTAGAGCGATCTACTTGTAGAGTGGCACGTGCCTGAGAGGGTCCTAAACTATTGCCACGAGCAGCAGCAGCCATACCCATACCTAGCCACCAATCCCCTTCTAAACGACTGGCAGGAAGCGCTAGGCGCTGATCCCAACCAAACTGTTCCGCCCCTTGTTCGATACAAGCGATAAGGCTGCGAGTTGAAAAAGGAATCTGTTGAGTAGGATCCTGCTCAGGTTCATTACGGCGGCGTAGCTCTATAGGATCAATATTTAGCTTGATCGCTAATTCATCCATCGCACACTCTAAAGCTATCTGTCCGACCGCCTCGCCAGGGGCACGCATCGAGCCCGATAGCACTTGATTCATATCTACCATTTGATAATCTACTCGGCGATTTTCACCGCGATATAGATACTTAGTAGATAGTGCTGCAGGCTCAAAAAAGGTTTCTCCCGGTAAGTTGCTGGAGACCGTATCGTGAATAAGCGTATTAATAATACCGTCTTCATTACAGCCAATCGCTATACGTTGACGAGTATTTGAGCGTCTTATCGTCGCTTCCATCACTTGCGGGCGGGTCATAGTAATCAGTACTGGTCGACCTAACTCTTTGGCCGAAATAGCAGCAGCGATGGATTCAGGTGAGATACCAAGCTTACTACCAAAACCACCCCCAACGTAATGAGCGATCAGTTGTACATTATCAGCGTCCAAATCTAGCGCATCAGCGATTTGCTTTTTACAAGAAGCTAGCATTTGGTTAGAGGAGTACATAATCAGCTTGTCCCCTTCCCAGTGCGCTAAAGTCGCATGCGGCTCCATAGCAGAACTGTTTTGACTCGGCGTCTGATAAGTACGGTCGAGAGTCACTGCTGAGTCACTCAACCCTTGTTCAGGATCGCCTTGCTCAGCGTTTTTGTCTGAACCTTGTTTTTCATCTACTTCATGAGTATTAGGTAACTCTTTACTAAAATCTAACGCCGCTTGCTCAGTCTCATCTTTATAAGTAACCTTGAGCGCTTTGGCCCCTTCAGTTGCCGCCTCAAAAGTCTCAGCGATCACCGCAGCAATAGGTTGACCATGATAAAAAATCTCTGTGGCGCCTTGAGTCGGTGATTTAGTAGCTCCACCCTGCTGAGCGTTACGCAAAAAATGCTTGGGGTCAGTGACAACTTTAATCACTCCAGGTATAGATTCAACTGCGCTACTGTCTATTTTATCGACTTTACCTTTAGCGATAGTGGCACCAACCAATACCCCATAAGCTTGGTTCTCTAAATAAAATTCTGCACTATAAGTGGCTTGACCACTCACCTTCAGTGAACCCTCTACCCGATTAATAGGTTTGCCAACCAGCTTGCTAGCCGTTTGATCGAACAGTGTTTCAGTAGGCTCATTCATCATTAGCTTTTTGGTCGGTTCCGATGCAAATAGTGCCATGATTATGCTCCCTGATTCGCTAATGCGCGTTGAATAACTTGTTTTAGTAGACGACGAGTCAAAGGTATCTTAAAGTCATTTTGACCACTACCTTTAGCCTCTTTTAATAATAAATCTGCGGCTTGGTTAATCACCTCAGTATTGCCATCGCTGCCAATTAATAGTGCCTCAACCGCGGTATTACGCCATGGCTGAGTACCAATACCACCAAAGGCTAAACGTACTGTAGCTAATTTATTATTATCGTCAACCTCTACTACCGCCGCGCAAGAAACTACGGCAAAGGCATAAGAGGCACGGTCACGGACTTTATCGTAGGTGTGCATACCTTTAATAGGAGCAGGCAAAGTCACATGAGTAATTAGCTCGCCAGTCTCTAATACGGTTTCGATATTTGGCGTATTTTTTGGTAAACAGTAAAAATCTGCTAGCGCAATTTGTCGCGTACTGCCATCAGTCTTTAGGGTTTCAACGCTGGCATCTAATAACCGCATAGCTACTGCCATATCCGAGGGATGCTGAGCGATACAAGACTCACTAGTACCCAAAATCGCTAATAAACGGTTCTCACCATTAATAGCTGGACAGCCAGACCCTGGCTCACGTTTGTTACAAGCACTATCTGGTTGATAAAAATAATAGCAACGCGAGCGCTGTAAGAGATTGCCACCAGTAGTGGCTTTATTACGTAACTGTCCAGTAGCTCCCGCTAAAATGGCTCTAGATAATACTGGGTAATTGGCAATCACTGTTGGGTGCGCCGCCAAGTCACTGTTGGTCACTAGCGTACCGATACGTAGGCCGCCGTCAGCTGTTTCTTCAACTTGTGCTAACTCTAAGCGATTAATATCAACCAGCTTAAGTGGCGTCTCAATCTCAAACTTCATCAAATCGAGTAGATTGGTGCCGCCAGCAATAAAAGAAGCGTCTTTAGGAGTAGCAAACATAACCGCTTGCTGCGGCTCAAGAGCGCGAATATATTCAAAACGTTTCATGAGCGCTCTCCTTTAGACTTACTACTTGTCGATGCTGCTGCTTGCTTACCGAGCTGAGTTTGGCTAGGCGGCGGCGACCAAATACCAGTTACGGTAGCTGCCTTACTTGAGCTGGCAAGGTTATTTGTAGTTAAGGCAGGTGTTGCTAGTTGCTCTGAGAGCACTTGATGAATGGCATTGATAATATTAGGATAAGCTGAGCAGCGGCACAGATTGCCACTCATACGTTCAGATATCTCTTGTAGTAACAAGCCATCAGGATTACTCAAATCAGTAGTCACATAACTGGGCCACTGCGCTTTGATCTCTGCTATCAATGCTGTTGCTGAACAAATCTGTCCAGGCGTGCAATACCCACACTGAAAGGCATCATGATCTTTAAAGGCTTGTTGCAAGTCCGATAGCGAATCTGGCATGCCGATCCCTTCAATAGTAGTGATCTCGTCGCCGTCATGCATCACCGCTAAAGTTAAGCAAGCATTCACTCGTCGACCATTAATAAGCATAGTACAAGCACCGCATTGACCGTGGTCACAGCCTTTTTTGGGTCCCGTAATGTGTAGATGCTGACGGCAGACATCAAGTAAAGTGGTACGCGGGTCAAGATTATCGAATTGATAATCGCTTTTGTTAATCGTTAAAGTAAGCATGCTGGCTTCTCGCTGGCAAGTGGTAAGGGCTATCTACAAGGCTGAGTTTATTTTTTATTCACTTATTACTCATGACAATGATTAATTACAGTTATAGCTACTAGCTGTAACTATTAACACAACGGTTAAAGGTCATTAACAGTTAAAGGTAATTAATGATTACTAGAGGGGTCAGCAATAAAAGAAATTTATTATGACTTATTCGACAAGTAGACTTTGTTTCAGCTTTGTACTGCTTACAGGGTATTTTTTTACTGAGAATATAAATGATAATTACTTAGAGAATCTGGTTATATTTTTCTAAAGTCTAATGAGTACTGCCTGAGTTTGTCTATTTGATCTACCATATTCGGCAATCGGTGTTTACCTGCAAGTGTGACGACTAAATTTTTAGCCTCTATAATGTCCAAGTCAACACTAGCTACATGTGGTTAATTCTATGAAGAACAGAGCTATATTTTACTGCAATCTTCTCAGCAAACTGTTTTTTACAAAATGAATTATAAATTGAGCTATGCAGCATAATATCTTAGTAACCGGTATAAAAAGTCACTCTATTATCACGTAAAAATCCAGCCAGCCCTAACCCATAACGCTCTGCAACCCGTACCGCTGTACTAGTAGGGGCAGACATACCTATCAGCCAAGGCAAACGCATACGGATGGATTTTTGTACTAGCTCAATAGACAATCGCGAAGTCATAACCACACAATCGATCTCATGCTTATGTCGCAGTTGCCAACCAATCAGTTTATCCAGTGCATTGTGGCGTCCTACATCCTCAAACAAATATAACTGATCTTTTTGCAGGGTGGCTGCTGCATGAACGGCCCCCGTCAATTGGTGCGTATGTTGACTGGCATCGACTTGTGCTCGTATCGCTAACAAACGATCAAGACTAGGTCGCTTTACTGTAGTGTGCTGTGAATTAATCTGCGAATACGGACTTAAATCCGGTAAAGCTTGGGTAAGTCCTGTGATACCACACATACCACAGCCAGTACGTCCCGCCAGCATACGCTTTTGCGCTTGGATGCGCTGATGACGGCGCTGGTTCAGTACTAGCTCAACTATATAAATATCATAATCTAATAAGTGTTGTAGATTATCTGCAAGCACCCCTGACTCATCTATAGCATTAAGCTGGTCCTGCTGCTCAACCCTACTGTCTGTGGCAAAAGCTTGAAAGCTGGCAGCATCAGTCAATTGAGTCACTTCCCAATCCAACAACTCATGGCTATGCTCGATCAATCCTTCGCTAAATAAAAACCCAATAGCCAAATATTCCAGCTGGCTAGGACTAGCCATTAGTACGGCATAGTGAATACCGTTGATAACAATAGCCACTGCTGCCTCTACCGCTAAACTAGTGGTTTGATGTTCAGTAGAAATAGACTGAGTGGCTTGCTTTTGATTACTATCTAAGATTGAAGAACTACGGTGCTGCTCTGCTAAATGCTCACGAGCGAGTGGCGTAGCAGCAGCGTTGAGAGTTTCAGAAATAGCTTGAGCGATGAGGTGAGAATTATTTTTAATCATTGAGCGCTATCTTTAATGGTAATGAGATGAATAGAGTTAACAGTCATAAGCGCTATGAAAATAGATATTGTAGGCTGACGACTTTATCGAAGCTAGACCTACAATATTCATTTTCATGTTAAAAGATATCTAAGCAGAAGCTGCCAAGGTACTGTCGCTGACCCGTTCTAAAACAACGGTTGATGACTTATAGGCAGGTATATGCGAATCTGGCGCATGAGTATCTAAATCAAATAAGTCATTACACTCAGGATAATAAGTAGCCACCGCATTGGCAGCAATGTCCATCTCAGTGATTATCAATGGTCCTAAAGTACGTGACTGATTGTTACTATCTTGGCGCATGACCATCACGCTATCCCCCTTTTGCCAGCCTAAGCGTGCTATCTCATCAGGATGCATAAACAACACATCACGGCGATCGGTCTGACGGTAGCGATCTTGATAGCCAAAGATCATAGTATTAAACTGATCATGACTACGCACACTAGTTAATTGCCATACTTTTTGTTTAGCAGCCGTGCTAATAGTGCCAGTAACATTGCTATTATTATCGGTACTCGATTGTAGCTGTGTATTCGCCTGTGCCATCTGTGCGGCTACATAAGTAACCGGATACTTTGGGACTTCAAATTGCGCTTTGCCGCTGTCAGTATTCCAAACCCGATGACGTGCTGGATGATACAAATAAAACCCACGCTCAGTCTCTCTGATGCGCTCATTAAAGTTCTCGAAACCGTCAATAGCTTCAGCAATATAATCACGAATGATATCAAAATCCTCGCCCATAGCTTGCCAAGGAATAGCCGACTCAGCACCAAGTACTTGGGTCGCCATATCTGCAATTATTTGTACTTCAGATTTTATGCTGTCACTGATCGGTTTAAGATTGCCTTGCGATCGTGATATCTGACACATGGAGTCCTCAGTCGTCGCAAACTGCTTACCTTGACCCGTTAAGATAATCTCAGTACGGCTGATACAAGGTAAAATCAGGTTGTTAGTACCCGGATATAGCATAGTGCCATTGAGCTTAGTGGCAACAAAAACATTAAGCTGGGTCTGACGCAAGGCTTGTTGAATCGCACTCATATCAGGAGCAGCTACCGCATAGTTACCCCCCATACTCACAAAAGCTTTAATCTTCCCGCTTATTAAAGCTTTAGCGCCAGAGACCACATCATGGCCATCTTCTTGCGGCATAGGGCGCTTAAAAACACGCTCTAAACTATCAAGCAAGCTCTGATTAGGACGCTCATGAACGCCCATAGTGCGATCGCCCTGTACATTGGAATGCCCACGTACAGGGGACGCGCCAGCCCCATCAATACCGATCATGCCCATCAATAGCAATAAATTGGTAATCATCGCTACATTGTCATCGCCCTGCACATGCTGAGTAATACCCATACCCCAAGTACAAATAGTTTGGGGGCTCTCGGCAACTAGACGTGCAACACTGATGATCTCATCTTTACTAATACCAGAGCCACGCTCCACATCTGTCCAAGACTGCTGGCGTAGCCACTGATCTAATGCCTCAAAACCAGAAGTATGCTGTTTAATAAAATCGGTATCGATCTTATTATTTTTAGTGAGCCATTTTGCCATACCAGTCAATAATGCCGCATCGCCACCAATTTGGATTTGAATGACATTATCTACCATAGCGTCGCTTTGACCAGCAGCCATGTGAGTTGGCTTTTGCGGATTTCTAAATGCTGCTAGTCCCTGCTCGCGCATAGGATTAATAGAAATGATTTTGCAACCTTGCTTATGGGCATGCGCCAACATCTCTAACATACGGGGATGGTTGGTCGCTGGGTTTTGTCCAAACATCATGATCAACTTAGCTTGTTGAAAATCCTCTAACTTAACCGTAGCTTTACCGATGCCCAACTGCCGACTAAGCATTACTGAAGTCGGCTCGTGACACATATTAGAGCAATCAGGTAAATTATTAGTACCAAAACAGCGCACAAACAATTGATATAAAAAAGCCGGCTCATTGGTTACTCGACCTGAAGTATAGAATAACGCCTCATCTGGTGAATCAAGCTGTTTCAATTGCTCAGCGATACGTGCGTAAGCATCTGCCCAAGCTATTGGTACATAACGATCTTGCGCCGCATCATAAGCCATAGGCTCTGATAAGCGCCCACTATGCTCAAGCTCGTAACCGTTCCAGCCTTGTAGCTCCGTCACCGTATGCTGCGCAAAAAACTTAGCGTCGGCCTTAGTGGACATAGTCTCACTAGCAAGTACTTTGATGCCGTTCTCACAAACATCGATGGTTTTATGCGATTTATGATCTGGCCAAGCACAGCCTGGACAGTCAAAACCACCGTTAGGCTGATTGCTACTAAAAACACTCAAGCCACCACGGGTCAAGGCTTTATAGTCCATAAGTTTATGAGTAGAGGCAATCAGCGCAGGCCAACCAGCGGCAGGATGAGAGTAGATAGGAATTTTGCGCATGATAAACCTCGAAGATAAGTGGCTGTGATGAATGGCTGTGAATAGATAGCTGGGGCTAAATAATACTAAATGCGCTGTGTAGATAGTGACGAGAAACTCAATAGTAGCGATGTTCTTACAAATATAATTATTAATAAGTGTTACGCACTATAGACAAGGAGGGTAAGTTGAACGGCCGGTTAAATAATAATTTTTTGGTATATTTTCGGTAACTATTGTGAGCATTGAAGGTAAAAAAGGAATAGCAGCACGAAGATAAAGAGAACGAAACTTCAATATCTCTAATATTACAACAATTGCAGTTAAAGTAAAGCGCAAAAAAAGCAGCCAAATAATAAATATTTGGCTGCTATAAAAGCTATTAATTTGAAGAATTACAACGAGATATGCTGAGCCTGACCTTTCTCGACAGCAAGTCTTGCAGCAGCGGAAGCGACTGCTAAATCTTGCAAGCCAACCCCAGTACCATCGAACAGAGTGATCTCATCATCTGAGCTACGACCTGGATGATCGCCATTGATTACGTCACCTAGGGTGGTAATATCAGACTCTTTGATCGCGCCAGATTTGATTGCATGTTGCGCTTCACCAAGAGTGATCGATTGGGCGATCTCATCAGTAAATACAGTAGCAGAGGCTATTAGAGCGGGATCAACTTCTTGCTTACCCACTGTATCAGTACCCATACAAGCGATGTGCGTACCCGGCTTGATCCACTCTTTCATAAGCAATGGCTCAAACGCTGAAGTAATAGTAATAATGACATCAGCTTCTGCACATAACTGCTCACGATCCACTGACTCAAATGGGATACCCGCTTCATCGGCTACGGCTTGTAAGTTAGTTAGATGCTCTGGATCTTTATTCCAAGCGACTACTTTTTCAAAGCTGCGTTGCTCAAGAGCAGCACGTAGCTGAAAAGTAGACTGGTGACCGGCACCGACCATACCGATAACTTTACTATCTTTGCGTGCTAGATGAGCGATTGATACCGAAGATGCTGCTGCAGTACGTACAGCTGTTAAGTAGTTACCGCCTACTATAGCGCGTAATTTACCATTGTCAGGATTGAATAAAAAAATCGTTGACTGATGGTTAGTCAAGCCTTTAGCAGCATTGCCGGGCCAATAGCCACCTGATTTTAGACCTAGCGACTTGCCAGCACGGTCAAAACCTGATTTAAAACCATAGAGTGCATCAGCATAACCGATAGCTTCACGAATAACTGGGAAGTTATAAGCATCGCCTTTCGACATTGACGCAAATACATTTTCAACCGCAGTGAACGCCGAATCACGATCGATTACTGACTTACAAGCGTCTTCTGATACGATGATTAAACCTTCGTTATTAGCACTGTTTGCTTCACTCATTGTAAATTCCTTTTTATTGTCAAATTCTTAAATAATTTTGAACTTAGCTCCGTTTAAATAATAAGGGCTGTTGTAGGCTAAAGCTACAACAGCCCCTTTAAACTAAACTACTAAGATTAAACTAATTTAACTTGTCGTTATTAGTATGCGCGACCACGTGCAGATACAGGCCATACTTTTTCGACTTTACCATTACGAACACCGATATAAAAATCATGGATGTTACAAGTAGGATCACAATGACCTGGTACTAGTTTTAGTTTTTCATTGATTTTTAATACGCCGTTTGGATCGCTAACGACGCCATGCTCATCCGAACACTTAACGTATTCAACATCATCACGACCATAGATGAATGGTAGGCCACTATCTACTGACTGAGCTTTTAGGCCCGCATCAACGATAGCTTTATCAGGTTTAGCATGGCTCATCACTGAAGTCAGGATGAATAACGCATTTTCCCACTCGCCAGCATCGATACGGTTGCCGTCTTCGTCTAAGATACGACCATAGTCGGCATCCATAAAGGCGTAAGAACCACACTGTAATTCGTTGAAAACACCTGAATTACTTTCGAAATAATAACTACCAGTACCGCCACCTGAAACGAATTCTGGCTTAAGACCAATCTCTGTTAGCGCATCGATAGCGTGTTGTACTTGATCAATAGCAACTTGGGTTTTAGCTTTACGATCACTGTAGCTATCCATGTGCTGCATCGCACCTTGATAAGCTTGAATACCAGTGAACTTGATGTTTTTAGCAGCATCAATAGCTTTAGCAATTTCTACTACTGCTTCAGTAGTAGTTACGCCACAACGGCCAGCACCACAGTCAATTTCGATATAACAGTTCAGTTGAGTGCCAGCTTCAGTTGCCGCAGCTGATAACTCAGCAGCACTATCAACATCATCGACACAAACGGTGATGTTTGCACCTAGTTTAGGTAAGTTGGCCAAACGCTTAAGTTTAGCAGGCTCACGTACTTGGTTTGATACTAAGATATCTTTGATACCGCCGCGTGCAAATACTTCTGCTTCAGAAACTTTCTGACAGCAAACGCCAATAGCGCCGCCCATTTCTTCTTGTAGATTTTGTACATCTACAGACTTATGCATTTTTCCGTGGCTACGGTGACGCATACCATGGTCTTTAGCATAGTCGCCCATTTTTTTGATGTTACGCTCAAGGGCGTCAAGATCTAATATCAAGCAAGGGGTTTGGATATCTGCTTCATTCATGCCAACTTCAGCAGGGACGTTAAAACCAACTTCTAATTCTTCAGTAATCATACTAATGCTCCATTTGTTTTGATCGATTGTATGTGATTATAAAAGGGTCATTAACTTGCGCAATAACCACGCTTAATGAATGCCCAGTTTTGTTATGCCAAGTATTTAAATATCATACTCAGCATTAATGCTTAATGCTTAATGATTTAAAATTAGTTCCAAGGCAGTTTATTAAGATCAACGTTACCACCGGTGATAATCACGCCAACTTTCTTGCCTGCAAACACATCTTTATTCTTTAGAATGACGGCAAGCGGTACGGCACAGCTTGGCTCAATGATAATTTTCATATGAGTCCACGTCAGCTTCATCGCTTCAATGATTTCTTCTTCTGTCGCAGTCAAGATATCAGTAACGTAGTTGCTGACAAAATGCCACGTCAAATCTTTAAGCGGCACTTTTAAGCCATCAGCAATAGTTTCAGGCGCATCATCAGCGATGATATGACCGGCTTTAAATGAGCGCGCCGCATCATCAGCATTCAATGGCTCTGCTGCATATATTTTTACATCAGGAGCTAAGTTAGATAAGGTCAAGCAAGTACCTGATATCATGCCGCCGCCGCCGATTGGAGCCACTACCATGTCAGGTTTTACGCCGATCTCTTCCATTTGCTCCAAGAACTCACGTGAACAAGTTGCTTGTCCAGCGATTACTCGTGGATCGTTATACGGATGAACGAAGTCGCCACCAGTTTCTGCTTGAACTTTAGCAAATACTTCTTCACGTGAAGTGGTAGAAGGTTGGCACTCAGTAATAATACCACCATAGCCACGTACTGCAGCTTTCTTAGCTTCTGGTGCGCTATATGGCATAACGACATTACAAGGAACACCGCGCTGACCCGCTGCATAAGATAAAGACAATGCATGATTACCTGAGCTGTGCGTACAAACACCGTTTTTGGCTTCTTCATCAGTCAAGCCAAATACGGCGTTTGAAGCACCACGAACTTTAAAAGCACCCGCTTTTTGAAAGTTTTCACACTTAAAAAACATCTCACAACCAGCTAACTCGTTCAAAAATCGAGAAGTCAAAACAGGTGTGCGATGAATGTACGGCTTAATACGCTCATGAGCTTCTAACATATCATCGAGGGTTGGAATCGTTAATCCATCATCATTTGTAATCATAAAAGATACTCCCTATTAGTTATTTATTTGGTTGCTTATTTAGCTGCTTTTTATTTAGGTGTTGCGGTAATACTCTTGGGCAGCAGCGACGCCTTGACCTAAGGTGATTGGATAATCCAAATCAACCATTGCCATCTCAATAGCTGCCAGCCCTGCTAGAACCATTACTTCAGTTAGTGAGCCCAAATGCCCTATTCTAAAGGCACGATCGGCCATCTCGCCTAAGCCGACACCGAAAGATATGCCATATTTATTAAAGGCATGATCAGTCAGCTCATTACTATTGAAACCTTCAGGAACATATATCGCACTTACGGTTTCAGAATATAAATCAGGAGATACGGCACATAACTTAAAGCCCCATGCGCTAACGGCTTGGCGTACGCCTTCAGCTAAGCGATGATGACGCGCATAGACATTCTCAAGACCTTCTTCAAACAGCATATCAAGACTAGCTCTCATGCCATAAATCAGATTTAGTGGTGGCGTATAAGGGAAGCCGCCATTAGCATTAGCTTTTAACATGTCACGAAAGTCAAAATAAGTACGTGGCAATTTGGCTTGTTCCATTGCTGCTAGAGCCTTTTGGCTAATAGCTAGTATGGCCATACCTGTTGCCAGCATAAAACCCTTTTGTGAACCGGCTACCGCAATATCAACACCCCATTCATCCATTTTAAAAGGCACAGAAGCGATTGAGCTGACGCCGTCAACAAATAATAAAGCTGGATGATCTGCGCTATTCATAGCACCACGTACAGCACCAATATCGCTTAATACACCAGTTGCTGTTTCATTATGGGTGACCATTAATGCTTTAATTTCGTGATTGGTATCTGCCGCTAAAATAGCTTGAAACTGATCAGCAGGAGCACCAGTGCCCCAAGGACATTCAATAACTTGTACATCTAATCCATGACGTTGACACATATCGATCCAGCGATGAGAGAACATACCGTAGCGAGCGATGAGTACTTTATCACCAGGAGATAAAGTATTGCTGATAGCCGCTTCCCAGCCGCCTGTGCCACTTGAGGTAAACAGAAGGATTTCGCCCTCTTCGGTGCCAAATACTTTTTTGGCATCAGCAAGCACTGGTAAAAAGGTATCGGAAAAGTCAGGAGCACGGTGATCTTGAGTAGGCACGTTCATCGCGTGACGTAATCTTTCTGGAATATTAGTAGGGCCAGGGATAAAAATAGGATTTTGTAGCGACATGATTTACATCCTTGTAAGTGTGTAAAAAGGTGACACAAAAATTGTATGAGTAGGTTATCGAACAGATTTAAGGCAAGAGTCTTCCCGACTCATACAGTTGTATTTTTTGTGTTTAGCAGATTTTCGTGTTGTACAGATTTAAAAATTAACCATGTCAAGAGAAAGGAGTTGCAGGTGATTTATCACTCTACTGCTTACTGCTTTCTTTTTATGGTGTGTCTTGCGGTAATCGTTTTTGGGGATGATAAACTAAGAGGTTTTGGTTGAGGAATTGTAGATACTCGGCAACCATTCAAAAAATTATAGCATATACTAGAGGTGTTGTTTAACATACAGGGAAAATAATTTTATTACAAGCATATTTTAATTAGGCCTTATGCTGGTATTAATATTTTACCGCTATTAGCTAACAATTTAAACTGATAATTTAATAATCTAAAATAATGCTTGCAAACTTTCTAAAAGTTGCTAAAATGCTCAACCTAAATAGGCGTATAGCTCAGTTGGTTAGAGCGCTACCTTGACATGGTAGAGGTCAGCAGTTCGAGTCTGCTTATGCCTACCAAATTTAGAAAGCCCCAGTTTAACGACTGGGGCTTTTTTTTGCCTGCAAAATATGGGCTGTAGGGGAAACGTAGGGTTAATATTAATCAAAAATTTGATGCTTCTAATCGGAGAAAAATTGCACCAAAAATTCTGTGTGCCTAAATTGTGCCCAAACTGTGCCTTCTATCAATTTCACCTGTCTCTCAAAATAGTGTTTTTGACCTCTACTCCAACTTCAATAAAACTACCTTAAAATTAGTTTACCTCTCTTTCTCTACCGACTCGTTGGGTACGTAAGTGAATAAATCACCCACTCCAATCTCCAATGCCTCACAAATTTTATCCATAGTCTCGAAGTCTATTCTTGAGGTCTGTTCGTTATAAACCTTATGCATAGTTGACTTGCTAATTCCCGTCATTCTTATTAAATCTGCTACCTTCATACGTCGTTCAGCTAATAGCACTGGCAAATTACATAAAATCATCAATAATTCCTTAATAGACTAAAAAAGTACTTGTATTGACTAACATTAACAAGTAAAGTACTTCTATTGAATAACAAAATAATTCTATGGGATTATTTGTTATATCGATGAAACAATCTAGTTGTTTAATTGGCTTACAAGGAATTTATTATGTCACATACCTACCTAACGACCCAAGAGCTTTCTGAACTTATCAAATACAACCCGCGTACTATCCGCAACGAGCTCAAAGATAGCGTACTTATCGAAGGAATTCATTACATACGTCCTTTTGGCGGACGTAAGATTTTATACATCTGGGAAGAGATCGAAAAAGATATGCGTAATGGTATCGCCGGTAGCATTAACGCCATGGCACTACAATAGGGAGAAGTATGATGGCTAGTATCAGAACACGTAAAGGTAGCAACATGCTATTCGTTGACTTTCATTACATGGGCAAACGTTGCAGGGAGACGACAAACCTCATAGACACGCCAGCGAATCGCAAGAAGCTGGAGAAGGTAATTGAGAAAATGGAGGCAGAAATTACTTTGGGCATATTTAGCTATGCTAAGTATTTTCCCAAAAGTGAAAAATGCGACGAGATGATGGCTTTGAATGATCGTAAGGAATGTATTCAAAGTGACACCCCTTCATTTAAACAATTTGCCACATTATGGTTTTCTGAAAAGGAGATCGAGTGGCGTGATACCTATAAACGCAAAATACAGGAGATCATTGATATGTATTTATTGCCTAGCTTTGGGACTAAGCCCATTCATATCATAAAAAAGACAGATGTATTAGCCTTCCGTTCATCGCTCGCCAAAGTAACGTACGGAAAAGCTAACAAACATCTGTCAGCGGCACGCATCAATTCGATAATGGTACCTTTAGGTATGATACTAAAGGAAGCGGCTAAACGCTACAAGTTTGATAATCCATATGATGATATTAAGTCTCTCAAGGAGCCTAAGACCGATATCCAGCCCTTTACTCTGGAGGAGGTTTGGAAGTTTATTAATGGTGTCAGAGCGGACTATCATAATTATTATCTGGTGCGCTTTTTTACTGGTATGCGTACTAGTGAGATTGATGGACTGATATGGGAGAACATTGATTTTGATCGCCGTGAGATTGTAATTAAGCAGGCTTTGGTTAAAGGCAAGATTGTGCCGCCTAAGACTCAAGAGTCTTATCGAGCGATTCAAATGTCGCCTTGGGTTTTTGATGCTCTACTAGAGCAACAAGCCATCACTTATAAGCGCTCTGACTATGTATTCTGTGCGCATACGGGTGAGCCGTTGGATTATAACAACGTGAATAAGCGTGTTTGGCACCCTACTCTTAAGATCTTAGGTCTGAAAAAGCGTAATGCTTATCAAAGCCGTCATACGGCAGCGACGTTATGGCTAGCTGCTGGTGAGAGTCCTGAATGGATTGCCAGTCAAATGGGACATTCTACGACTAAGATGCTATTCAATACTTATAGCCGTTATGTGCCCAATATGACCCGTCAAGATGGCAGCGCTTTTGAAGCTTTGGTTAGTCGCAGTCAGGTTGCTCAAATATTTACTGACAAGGAGACGTCGCAATGAAAATCATTGATTACGATAGCCTATTTGCTAAGTTTAAGCCCAGTGGTCATGTCAGTGAAGATGCCAATCGTATTACCAATACTTTGATTTGTGAGCTCTGTATTCGATCAGGGGTTGGTTTGGCTCGGCTCTTAAGTATTGATAGTTGCTTCGATAATCATATGGCATTGCGCATTTGGGTGCAGAAGCGATTAGATGCCAATCCTGACTATGTACTTGATGAGATGTGTGGTCAGCTAGAGAGTGAGCTTTACGGACTACTACCACAAACTGGATATGGTTACTGAGGAGAGTGCTATGAGTGTAAAACTTCAACCTAATATGACTCAGAACGCACGGGATCTGAGAATTTGTACAGACTATTGGTCATACGATAATGACAGTGATTATATCGAGCATGTAAAAGCAGTTTGCCAAAAACATAGTATCAGCTCACACGTTTTATTTGAGACGATAGGTCAATGTTTTGCTTATTTAGATGATGTGCTATGCGAATACTGTGGCTATATTTGTCCTTTAGAGGTACCAGCAGACATTCCTTATATGCGCTCAAAACAGAGCTGGTGTTGTGAGGTATGTGAGCACGCCGCATGGCGTGAGCATAACAACCGATAATTTTTTTAAATATTTAAAGCCAAACAGCCTAGGTTGTTTGGCTTTTTATTTTTTGACGACATCCGTTGTCGTAAAGACTTTTATATATATTGTTTTACCAACATAGTTCGGTTAAAGTAAATTGGTATTAAACTCTACAATAACTCCAATGGACGGAACTACTATGGCAAAACCTAGCAACGCCTATACTGACAATAGTTTCGCGTCCTCTGATCTAAAGACTATTTTGCACTCCAAACGTGCCAATATCTACTACCTTTCTCATTGTAGGGTAATGCAAAAAGTGACTTAGAAATACAATTATAACCCCCATCAAACCCATTGCTACTTCATCACCGCATAGGTGACTTAGAAATGTTAATAGTGGTAGTAAATATAGATCACTTACTTCATCACCGCATAGGTGACTTAGAAAATTAGCTGAAAATATACCAGTGTTAGCTAAAACTTCATCACCGCATAGGTGACTTAGAAATATCGTCAAAAATCACAACAGGCTCTACGCTACTTCATCACCGCATAGGTGACTTAGAAAATTTTAATGACTGCTCACGATTCATGCCCATTCTTCATCACCGCATAGGTGACTTAGAAATTACGACATCAACGACTCGCATTGAGCGTTCTCTTCATCACCGCATAGGTGACTTAGAAAGCTAAAGATAATTAAGTATTTCAAGAGGTTTGCTTCATCACCGCATAGGTGACTTAGAAAACTACTGATGCAAACAAAAACGTCACTCTAAACTTCATCACCGCATAGGTGACTTAGAAAAACAACACCTGCACTATTAGCTGACACATTATCTTCATCACCGCATAGGTGACTTAGAAAAATTGAAAGATGCTGTAACCGCCTTTACAGGCCTTCATTACCGCATAGGTGACTTAGAAATAATGCTTCACGTAAGATATTATCAGCATTGGCTTCATCACCGCATAGGTGACTTAGAAAGCTACAAGGTAGGGCATATAGAAGCTTTAGCTCTTCATCACCGCATAGGTGACTTAGAAAAACAGCATCACAGAGCTGGGACAAAACGAAACCTTCATCACCGCATAGGTGATTTAGAAAGTATCTTGAGTTTTGCCATGTTAGTGCTCTACTTCATCACCGCATAGGTGATTTAGAAAAATGCAGTGAATGCTGATGACGCGGTGAACTTCTTCATCACCGCATAGGTGATTTAGAAATGTCCATACTATGATCACTCTTAATTTCTTTCCTTCATCACCGCATAGGTGATTTAGAAACTGTTGAGACAGAAAAGAATATTAATATTAATCTTCATCACCGCATAGGTGATTTAGAAATTATACAGGGGCATGGCAAAGAAACGAAGAAACTTCATCACCGCATAGGTGATTTAGAAATTGATCCCTTGCTGAGTAGGCTCTGCTTCTATCTTCATCACCGCATAGGTGATTTAGAAATTTGACTGTGTACACATCCCATAGCTCATACACTTCATCACCGCATAGGTGATTTAGAAAATTCGTCGGTAAGGTTGTAGCAGATGATAAGCCTTCATCACCGCATAGGTGATTTAGAAAACAAACGATGTGGCAGGCTCACCGAATAACAGCTTCATCACCGCATAGGTGATTTAGAAAGTCATAAGAATGTTTACTGCCGTACTTGCTATCTTCATCACCGCATAGGTGATTTAGAAAGTAGCTGCTAGAGATCTTGTATTAACACAATCCTTCAACACCGCATAGGTGATTTAGAAATTTATTGGTTAATTCGCACCAAATCTTTATCTCTTCATCACCGCATAGGTGATTTAGAAAAGTAGCGGGCGACTCAATATTTACGCTTATGCCTTCATCACCGCTCAGGTGACTTAGAAAATCGATTATATCTGCGGCCTATCGTGCGAACCCTTCATCACCGCTCAGGTGACTTAGAAACGATACAGATACTTGAAGCAGTTACCACCACACTTCATCACCGCTCAGGTGATTTAGAAAATACCAGCACTGATACTAGTACCTGCTGTCACCTTCATCACCGCATAGGTGATTTAGAAATCATTAGACCCAATTGCGCTTGATTCAGCACCCTTCATCACCGCTCAGGTGACTTAGAAAAAGACACTGAGACATTCATGCTAGAGTGGATTCTTCATCACCGCTCAGGTGACTTATGAGCCGCGTTAAAAAATTGCATGCCAATTTTAGTGGCGCAAGGAAAATTCTTTAAATAGAATTTTCAGAAGTTATGCTCATGTTCAAATGCTAATATTGGATACACCGTATAGGTGACTTAGAAAATCGAATGAGAGTATCAATCTGGTAGGCAGTACATAGATTGCACTTAGCCAATTGCATCCCTCATCCTAAACGACTTCTCTGCTTACGATGCCCGTCCGAATCCCTACCAACTCTAGTTAACTCCTGAAGCACTTCAAAGATGATTATCATAAACTTTTGTCTACATAGCCTTAAAAATATGATCTGGCGTCACGTACTGTCGTGTATTTCATGACTTTGGTTCAATTCTTAGTAAAGTGGGTTTTAATTGTTAGCCACTCATCGTAAGGTATGAGTAGAGGTCAATGAACGAGGCGTATCGACCAATTAACCAACTCGTTATCTTAGTGGGAAGTACAATATGAAATCACTGTCGATCGCCAAACTACAGACAACACCAGTTCTTATTTATCCAGACATTATTGACTTGTTTGATATTTATACCTATCACATTAGACCATTTATCAATGATGAAGCTTTAAGGTATGAACAGAGCGTTGCCTGCTCTAGAACCTCATCCTTTGTTAGAAATGATAAAAAATGGTTTTTAGTCAATAACTTTGAGCTATTTCATATAGCAAAAAGCCCTTATATTGATTTTGATGTATTAAGAAAAGAAGTAGCTGTGAAATATATATCGAAGAATCAGTTTGATTTTGACATTAGTTTTTACGAGCTCATTGATCTCATCGCAAAATACAACAAAAAAATAGATATCAAGCTCATTCACGCGCAGCTAAACGAGATCTTGGATCAAGAGATAAACCAAAAATTATTTGGCAAAAATATCTTTGCCGTCACCAAATTTTGTGAGCTTATTCATATTAGTGAGCAGACCTATCATGCTCGTCGCTTCGGAATATTATTATGACTCAAAATGATGACACCTCGCCCAATGAGGAACAATGGCTGTCTGCAAAGACCATTGGTCACTTAAAGAGTGATAAAGCGTTTGTTTACCCCGAATCTGTTGTAGAGGCAATCTCTACCATCGTTATCGCAGTACATGACAGTTATGAGCGCAATGATAATGCAATTAAGTATTTATCAGAAACTATTGTGCAAACACTACAAGATAGACCAGTTGCCGATCAGTATATGCAGATCAATCGGACGAACTTAGCACAAAAACCACTGATGATGCAGCTGCTTATCCTGATGCAGGATATCGTCATCAAACAGCAGTTAGGTCAATCAGTGCAACAGCTAGTTTGGTTATCCATAGCGATGCACTCCGCAGCTTTACTTATCATTCAAGATAAAAAAACTCATACCAATAATGTACTCATGCAATTTAAAATGGCGCAGTTCTCAGCGTCTCCTAGGCGCAAATGGCTGTGGCAGGCACTTCCTGATATCGCCCAAACTGAGATAAGTATAGAGCGTGTATTATCAGTACTCGATAGTATATTAGAACAGAAAAAAAGTGAGTTTGAATTGCTAAATAATAAGCAAGCTACTCATACCGAAGAAAAGAAAGGGATAAAAGATAAACCTGATGAAAAAGCCAAACTGACGGAGAAAGCAAAAAAGAATAAGTCTGATGCAAAAGCAAAACTGAGCCAGATAGATAAAATAACGACTGCCTATCAACACGCACATGACTTACACACACCAAAACCTAAGCGTAAGAAGCCACCTAAGAACATTAAGATTAAAGCTATCAACTTAGCAGACAATACATCGAGATTGCCCTTAGACTCCACTGCAACGAGTCACAACTGGAATACTACGCCCAGCAATGATGCATGGGGTAACACGCGTGATGATATAGAACACAGCGCTATCGCCATAGATCTCGCATTTTTAGAAGCTAATACCGAAATCTATGAAGGGTTGACCACCAGCTTTGAAGAGCTTATTGACCACTATGAGACACCCTTTATTAGCTATGGTGAATATCCAAACCCATTAATCAAAAACTCTATACCGCTACAAATTATCGACTTATCGCTACAGCAAAACTATATGTCTCAGCGCGATCTTGCGCTCAACTCCAACACGCGATTACTCTCCCTTGCCGGCTACCAAGCGCTATTTGCGGCGCTCAACCAAGATGCAAGCACCTTACCAGAATCAGAGACTCATAAAACCTGTGCGGGTATTTTACTATTATCTATGATTACCGGACTGCCAGTTAAGTCCTTACTAATACCCGGCTATATCGGTCATCCTGGTATTTTTAATGTTGAGGGTAAAAGGTATTACCTTAAACACAGCTTAGGTATTACCAAAAGGTCCACAAGCCAAACGCTGGCCGAAAGGAATTATGAAAATCATTCTGATACCATCAAAGTTCCATTGCCGTTGTGGCTGATAGGTAATTTGCTTGCTTGCGATTTGCCGGTAAAAGAGGATTTTACGGCTTATCTTGCTAACTTGCGTAGCAGCCTTGGATTGCCGTACCTGTCCGTCAATCGTATAGAGACCGCACTACATGTCGTGCTCTCTCGTTATACACCTGATTGTCATCGGCATATTGCCGATATCATCTGTCGTACGCCAGCGCCACATGCTCCAGCGATGTATTACAGTAGCCATACTAGCGAAGCACTTATTGCTCACTACAAATCAGCACTGAGCGTATTGAGTAGCTTAAGTAGTTTTGTCTTAACTTATATCACCCCTTGGCATAAATATACCGTAGGCTCAGGGTTTGCGCTCAAAACTGAGAGCGTCCACAATATCATGAATGAGATGAAAGTCTGGGCAGATCAAAGTACAAATGATGAGGATCACTTTAATCGAACCAGTATTTTTGTATGGTTTATCTTTTGCCTTTTAACCGGCGTGCGACCAAACAACGGGCTTGGTAAAACGTACAATATAGATCTCGAAATTGGTTGGCTAGTTATCAATGACAAGCCAGTTAAAAAAGTCAAAAGTGATCGTCTGATACCGCTATGCTCTACTCTTGTAAGATATTTAATAGATTATAGAGCGTATTTGATTGACTATCAGGCGAAGCATCAATCAAATCATGTCACCAGCGCCACCATTGACGATATTCGCTTAGGTAACGATGAGGCGTTATTGAAGCTTTTGTCTGAGAGGGTTAATACCTTAAAGGATATTAAGCGCGGTGATGCGTATCATATGACCAAACACATCATTGATGCTAACCCCTATTGGACACGTCATTTTGTACGTACTCAGCTTGAAAATCTTGGCGTTTCTTTATCGCTGATTAACACGGTTATTGGCCATGAAAAAGCCCGTCAAGAAGTATTGGGGCGCTTCTCATCGAGTAGTAAAGCAGATATTAAGCGTGTAGCATCCGCGTTTGAGCAGATAGCTAAACAGCTAGGACTAACCGACATAAAAATTGACAATTACCATAATTCAAATCATGTTGGTATAAGCCCCGCAGAGGTAGACCATGCTAATAGATAAGTTACGCTTACCAAAAATTATTGATGACTTAGCAAAGTTTGATCGTAGAAAGAAGCGCTACGTGCCTTATCTTTCAAAACTTGAAGACAGTCGTAAGTCTGGGAAATGTGAAATAGAGTTATGGGCTGACTTACAGACCGAGTGGGAATCCTTACAAAGGACCTATCCTGGCAATATTAATTTCATTAAGTGTTTTGATAAACATTACAAGCAAGTACTTTGGCCCGACAATCGTATTTTTGTAGCCATACCAAGCAATCGCGATGATATTGACCTGTTATGGCTGTTTTGGAGCCAAGCATTAGGCCAATGTAAGCATGACTTTTATGAAAAGCTAAGACCTTTGTCTGGTGAGGGGTTTAATGAGTTTCAAGCTATCATTCAAAATAAAATTTCTCAAGCTTATAAAACAACCAAAACACTAAAACAAGCATGGCAAACTGTCAGTCAGTTTATTGATTATCAAAACCAACATTACATACTTGCAAAATACTATTATCCTAAGATAATCGCGCCTCAGACCACAAAGTTCAATCCATTGATTATTAATAACGACTGGATCAAAAATGGCAAGTCACTGGTCAAAACTATTCGCGCAGTACAGCATCACTGGAACCAAACAGCTGATTATAGCCAAGAACAGATCTTAGGCTGGCTTATATTCTCAGGGATTGTGTATGGTGGCATTAACGAAAAACAAATGCTCCAAGGGTGGCTTACATCATTACTAGCTAAAAAGTATCAACCATTTATCCATCAAAGAATAGTGATCTCACCACGCTTTGCTCAAAAACGTTATGGTAACGAGCGTGAAGAAGGCAGTGACAAGCTTTATAACACTAAGCAAATCGTTGTAGATGTGGTCAGCCAATGTTGGCTGATGCGTTACCATAAAAACAGCGATCAAGCAGAGATCAAGCGGACACTTTCCGAGCTGTCATCAGATAAGATTAAGCAATACTTGACCGTAGTTTTGTCTGATGTGACCAAGCCTTTAAATATAACACCTCTCCCCTTTTCAAGGTTTTTATATTACGCCAGTTATCACTGGGAGATACTCGATGGCGCTGACATTGACCATGCCTCAGTTGGGGTGCTGCGAGGTATGCATAACACTGCTGGACTGAGCACGCAGGATTTTAATCGGTTTTTGAACCAGAAATATCAGTATAAAGAGAAGCCGTATGATCTAGAACATATCTTGACGCTGTCTATCAGCAAAAACTCTATTAATCAAAAAGAGACGCCTAGCAGTTCTAACAAAAAGATAGAGGTTAGAAAGTCTGATTTGATTATGAATCTCACTAAAGACTTCAAAATGGATGAAAAACAAAAAAAGAAAAAACTCAATCAAACGTCGTATACCCTTATCGAAAGAGTACAAAAACGCTATGAGCAATATGATGACTTAAGTGAAAAGATTTTATTAGACTGGGTACTAAGTTTACTCAATCGAAATGAGTCAAAATCGCTTAGTAATGAGTCTATTTTGAAATACATCAGAACCATAGGCTATGAATGGTTATATTTCACAACAGCGCAGCCGCTTGATATTTGGTCAGAGGAAGAGTTTGAGGAACTTTATGAAGACATTTTAGAATACAAAGCGGTCGTGCGTAACAATACTGACATTGGATACTCTGCTAATTTATTACAGAATATGCACAACTTTGCTAAGAGCAAATACAACCTACCCTCTGTGAACTTTCAACACTCCAAAAACGGTCGGCGTGTACGTGCAGAGCTGATATCACCGCAAGCATATCAAGCAATCATCACTCAGATACTGAGGTCTGTAGATATATTGGAGCGAGAAATGTTCGCGCTTTTATTTATCTTAGTTTATCGTACTGGCATGCGTAAAAAAGAGCTGTTGGGACTTAAGTATAATGACATCGAAGGTCTAAAGGCAGCCACACCGTCAGTTGTGATCAGACCCAATAGCTACCGTTCAACCAAGACTCAAAGTAGTATTCGCCGTATTGCCGTATTTGCCCTCCTCAAGCCTGACGAGCTGAGTTTCTTTATTAACTTTGTACAGAGTAATATCGGCGACAATTCAAACAAGTTTATCTTTACTTTATCATCAGATCAGCGTCCCATTAGTGATCATGTTCCGTTACAGTTACTCAAACGAGTCTTAAAAGACATATCGGCAGATGATGATGCGGCAGAGCATACCTTTCATGGGTTTAGGCATACGGCAGTAAGCAACCTATCTTTAGCGCTATTAGGTCATCCGGATCTTATAGAGGCACTAACCGATTATGACAAAAACGACATAATGCGTATAAAGCATGGCCTACTCGGGGAGCATATAGATGCACAAGATCGCTGGTACGCTCTATCAGGTATTATGGGGCACTTGTCGCCTGAGCGTAGCTTTGAGTATTACAACCATTTTGCCACGCTAATGGCGACCTATGCTTTAAGTGCTGCTGACATCAGAATACCTGAGCAAACACTATGTAACATTACCGAACTTTCTCCTAGAAGGATTAAAGATAATGCTGACATTACTGCTAATGACATGGTCAGCATACCTAGCATGCGTACACTTTTATTTAAAAATATTATAGAGGGCAAACGCAAGTCACCGCGATTTACGATCGAAAAATGTGACGTTCAACCTGTATTGAATGCTAAGCCAGCAGCTACTCATGAGTTATTTGGTCGTTATGGTCTAAACCGGGTTCAGCTGCTACTACAAACCTATGATAAAGAGGTTCCATTAAGTAAGGCAGCCCAATTAGCAAATATTTCTATTCACGATGCAAACATTTTAATAAAACGTGCCCGCGAGGTTGCCGACATCACTACCAAACGTAGCAAACCTCGCTTTGTTAAGCTATCAGATTCAAATACCCCTGTACTGAGTCCACTGAGAATCCAATATCAAAGTGACTTAAGATTACTATCTTCTTTATTAAATAATGCGTATGGCTTACAAGAAAAATCAGGGAATGACTGGGCTTGGTTCATTAAGATATGTCGTCAAAAACTATCTAATAGCAAATCATACATATCATTCAGGAAAGGAGATGAGAAAGAGTTACAGCGTTTCATTGATATTGCTGAGAAACTGCTGCCTTTGAAACATTGGCTGACGAGTAGCAACGAAGCCTTGTTGATGAAAAATGTATCACCTAACGATTATCAAGACATTAAGCGGCAGTCTAACAACTCAATAGAAGCTATTCATATCGGTATTGCTAGCCGAGATCCTAGAGATCAAACGAACAAATGGCAATACTCGCCGCTACTACGGTTTTTTGTACATATGATCCTGATTACTGATCAATCTCTATCTATTATAGATACTTTATTAATTTGAGGATTATGCTTAGTAGTTATATTTTAAAACACCAATACTATTGGCTTTTTATTGTCTAGACCTATTTACCATAATGCCCGTTATGAGAACAGTCGGGATTTTTTACTGTTTTGTACCGCCCATTTCAGATAGTGAAAGGTAGTGATCTAAGGTCGTAAACTGTTCCTAGGTATTAAAAGTAAAGTACTGGATAATATTTATTTGGAGTAACGCATGCTATTCAATCCAGTGAGACGAAGAGAAACTGCAATGATCGATTTCTTAATCGATACGAAGTATGATGCAGAAAGACCGATGGGTAATGTTGCTTTGAGCAATATCAATATGCTTATTGGTTATTGGATAGTCGGCTTAAAACCAGAAACTCAGGTTATCCTACCCAGTCGTATTGAGTGGATGCAAATGGCTATTGACACTAATGAGGTTTTTGATGGTCCTTATGAAAGTGCAACTTTCCACAAATATAACCTATATAAACACCTAGCACTTGCAAAATGGCTATATACAGGCGTAGACAGCCAAGAAGACTGGCAACATGCTAGAACTATTTTTGCTGATAACTATGTGTCTGGAGATTGGTATGAAAAAAGAAAGTTTAGAACCGATGCTTTAGATGACTATTTAGCCTTATGTATTCAAGCAGAAAATTATCAAGCTGGGATTGATGAATTTGAGAAGTATCATGGGCAGAAAAAATTTTCTTTAAAAACAAAAGTGATAAAACCTAGAGACTATGGTTATTTAGTTTGTCAGAACAAGTTAAACCCCGTTCATGATGATGCAACTATGATTGAGTTAGGTAGAAAGTTATTGGTAGCTAATTTAGAAGATCACCCATGGCTAGGCTATGGTCAGTACTCTACAGCGGCTATGTGGTTAAAAATAGTATATTGGCATAATGATAAAAATTTAACGCCAGAACAGACGCTTCTTAAGTGTTATGACAATATGCCCAACGTACAAAAACCAAATCAACAGTAGGCCTCAAAAAACGGTTATTTCTTAGATTCTTCAGGGTCTAATATATGTGGCTTTTTTAAGCTCTACCTATACCGAACCAATCAGGTACTTTCACTAGTTCGGTTCCCTAGTGAGGACTTGAACATAAGGCTGTAGGCTAGTGGTAGCGATTGTTCGAGTTGTTGGAGTAACAGCAGTGTACTTCACAGTGTACTGATTAAGCGATGGAGTACTCATTCTAACTACCTGATATCAGTTACAAGCACTATAAATCAATTTCCAATATCGTTTGAGGTTTCAGGATAGAGCTTATCTTATCTTGATAAAAGATAGAAAGTTAAGTGGAGAAGGTTATGAATCGCATAATTAACTGGCGGTATGAAAAATGGGATAATAATGAGAAAAACAATGATAAAAAATATTCAGAAGATGATATTTCCGACTATATTAGCTGGGAGATCTATCCGGAAGATATAGAGCTCTTTATTACAGTACTAGCACCTAGAACAATTATATATAAAGGCTGTGTAATACGTTGTAAAAATGAAAATAAAAAACAGTCTATATGTCAACGTTTTGATTCATGGCTATTACAAGGCAAAGATTTACACATTGCTCAAGCACAAATAAATATGTGTAGTATTGCAGATATATTTTTGAATACTTCTGAAAATACTTCAGACTCTACCATAGAAAACTTAGCCAATTTAATCAAGGACAACTGGGAGCTTCACTTACAAAAAACATATCCAGATAGGGATTTTGTGGTTTATATAGCTGGAGAAGGAGTTGATCTAGTTGTTATTTTTTTTGAACAAACATTACCGAGTGAAATTGAGCTTTATGACTCCTAACATTCCTAAAAGTCGCATTATTTTATATTAATTCAGGATCGGTGCGCTATACAGGCATCGAACAGTAGGTTTCAGATATAATCTTAATACCTATGAGGTCATTGATTGAAAACTATTAAGTTAGCTTTTGCAATCTCTCCATCGTAGCTTATGTTGAGGGTGCTTTAAGCTATATTCTAGATATGTTTGGATATTTATTTTCTGGAACTTAAGTAGAGGTATAAGTGAATATCTGTAGCATTAGTACTCAAATTAGGAAAATGTCTGAAGCAAAAGTAGATACAGATATGGGGGCATGGAGAGATGTTTTCAGTAAATTTGATAAAGCAGTAGAAGAATGCTTCGATGTCGATATGTTAGTTAATTGCTTATTAGAAGATGACTCATGGTATATACCTTTTGATTCTAGAATGAAGCTTATGGAAAAAGCAAAATCTTTAGGCGGATGCTCATTGGAGTTTTTGGCAGATTACTATTCATTTAAAACAGCATTTCTAGATCCAGGCAAAGAATATGATGATGCTGTCGCAAAACTAGATGAGCTATTTCAATAGGTTCGATTGGGTTATACCCCAAGGGAACCAGTTATTTCACCCTTCAAACCTATTAACAGACTACTTAAAACAGACTGCTATAATGGAACCACTTATAACAGACTATTTTAGGTGTTTATGTTTATTAGAGCGTATCTACGAGCGTCTACCAAAGAACAAGACGCTAAGCGTGCCAAAAGCGAACTCATAGCATTTGCCAACGATCATGGCCACAAAATTGCCGCCTTCTATGTCGAAAACGAATCAGGAGCTATCTTGGTGCGACCCAAGCTTATGCAGTTGATTGAAGACGCTCATAAGGGCGATGTTATCTTAGTTGAGCAAATTGATCGCTTAGCGCGTTTGAACCAAGCTGATTGGGATACTCTCAAAAGAATGCTATCAGAAAAAAAGCTATCTATCGTATCAAAAGAGCTGCCGACCTCCTATATGGCCCTTCAATCTGAAAGCAGCACTGAATTTATGAGCAGTATATTGCAGGCTATCAACTCAATGATGCTGGATATGCTCGCCGCCATTGCTCGAAAAGACTATGAGGATCGCCGTAACCGTCAAATGCAAGGTATTGCTCGTGCTAAGTTAGAAGGTAAGTATTCAGGACGTAAGAAAGATACCGAAAAGCGCAAGATCATCGCTAGTCTACTCAAATCAGGTCATAGCTATTCTGATATTCAAAAAATGGCCAATTGCTCACGGCATCTGATCGCTGATGTGGCCAAGGAAATATCGAAACTGATCACTGCTCATTGAGTGGTTCCACTACAGCAGTCTACTATGAGTAGTCTATTAATTGATTAATGAGCCTTTTTAGATGGTTCCGCTGGGATATACTCAAAAAATAAATCCTTTAAACGATAAATCATCTATTAACAGTCTGGCTGTTCAAAAACTTGATTTTAAATCCATAGGCCTAGTTGTATGGCGTTTTGCCATATATTTGCCCAGTAAGGGTAAGCAAAACATTGGTAATTGAAAAGCACCCAGTAACGGTAGAAACACCGCACCCATAAAGGGTACAGTTATGGTGTAAGAAAGTAATACATTGCGTCCGCCACATACCAGCGCCGCGACAATAGCATTCTCATAGCCAAAACGCCGATATATTATATAAGCGGTAAAATAAAACACCAATGCCAATACCGAACTTAGCACTAGTAATAACAACGCTTGCCAGGGATTATGGTCAAACGTAGTACGAAATCCTGCCATCAGTCCCAGTGGAAACAACATCAGCAGTAAAATATTAAACTGCCCAATTTTGGGATAATAACGTGACAAAATAGCAGGTGGAACAAACCGACGCACTCCCACAGCTAGCACCATTGGCATGAAAATATAAACTAACAAGCGTTTGACATAAAGACCAACGTCTAAATTCGAACTTTCATCGCCTAATAGCCATAATACGCCTAATAATGTACAGGGCATAACGAGCGTAGCAGCGATAGTTTTTGCCGTCGCCAGTTGTGCATCAAATCCCACCGCATTGACCAACGCACCACTACCGAATAATGGGGCAGTGGCACCAAGACCTGCAATCGCCAATAGCCAATCGCCACGTACACCGAGTGCATAAGCAATTACTATTAAAGCTAGACTCATGCCCCCGCTTTGTAACAAGGCAAAAACCCATACATAGCTTGTCGCTATACGCTTTAAAAGTGCATATTGGTCAATGCCTAGTAAAGTAAAAAACATCAAGAAGAACAATATTTGGGGTAAATATACCAATACTGCATTGGATAAGTTTGGAAAAACAAAGCCCATAATTGCACAAACTGGCATAATTAATGTGCTATGGCGCGCAATAAAACTAAGAAGCATGGCCTTTCCTAATAAAAAATGTTTTTTTGATACATATGCTGAACCACGCTGGGATTGTTTGATATCCAACAATCTTAGAGAGTATTAAAATTCCGAGGTGTCTCATATACCTACCACATTGATGCCTGTATAGCGCATCGATCACAGATAGAATATGTATGGTAAGTACACCACGAAGTACACTGTGACTGTTTTAGCGAGTTAAAACGTTGATACCATTAGCCGACAGCTTAATATTCAAGTCCTCACTAGGGTACCGAATCAGTGAAAGCACCTGATTGGTTCGCCATAGGTATGCTCAAATGAGACTTTCTATTAGTTTTTATAAGCTCAATAAAATCACCAAATGGCATTTAAGCACTTAATCCCCATTGCTTATACATTGAGCTATGAATCACTAACTCTCAAAATGAGAAACAGGCTTAACACTGCTTGTAGGCTTACTTTCTATGGTATTTACATTGCCAGTCATGTCAGCTTTAACATCGCCTAGATTGGGAGATGAAGGGGTAAGCCACAGCACCATAATCATGCCTAGTAGAACAAAAGTAACACCTACTAAACGCCCAGCATTTATTTCTTTCACCGGTAAATTCATAAGACCGTATTGGTCCAATATTAATGAAATAAGCATTTGACCCGCTATCACGCAAACAATAAAGCGAGTTGCGCCTAAACGAGGGACAAGAATTAATGCGGATGTAATATAGATGACGCCAGCTATGCCACCAAACCATGCCCACATTGGTAATTGTCCGATTTCTCCTAATATTGGCGCAGGGACACGCATAGCGAGAATCACAGGTATCGTTATAAGCACACTCACCAATAACGACACTACTGTCGCCCAAAGAGGATGGCCAAGGGCACGGCCTAATTCAGCGTTACTCGCAGCTTGGAGAGGGACTAAAGCACCAGCAATTATGGCGATAATGGCAAAAGAGATACCAGTAAGTGATAGATTCATACGTTTGCTCCAGATTTATTTAATTTCCTGGAATAATTATTTCATATTAAAAATTTGAATTGAAATTATTGTTTTTTTACTTCACTATTCGTCATATGAATAACTTAAGACGTATCGACCTTAATTTGCTCGTGACGTTGCACGCATTATTAATGGAAAAGCACGTATCACGAGCCGCTCTGCGGTTACATAAAAGTCAGCCGGCAGTTAGCCACGCGCTGGCCCATTTACGTACCATATTTGATGACCCTCTATTGGTTCGACGTTCGGGAAAATTGGAATTGACTTCGCGAGCGAGCGAGTTGATTCTGCCATTGACGGATGTTCTAGAGCAGCTTGGTGCATTGATTGAGACACCTGAATTCAACCCTCTCAGTACGAAGCGAGTATTTCGTCTGGCTATGTCCGACTATGGCGCGCGGGTATTGCTACCTGATTTGGTGAAATCATTAAGAGTGCTTGCGCCTGGTATTGAGCTTGAGGTGAGTCAAGGAAGCCGCGAAGCGATGATGGCGGATGTGTTCGATGGTGAAACTGACATGGCTTTCGGCGTCTTCCCAGACAAAGTGCCAGAAGCGCTTCGTATGCACACCCTGTTTGTTGAGTCTTTTGCTTGTTTGGCAGACAAAAACACTTTGCCAGAGAGTGGTACTGTCGATAAGAATAGTTGGTTGGCTCGACCGCATATTCTCGTTGCGATGCAGTCAGGTGCCAATAATGAGATTGAACGTGCACTTAGTGGCGCAGGATTAAGTCGTCATGTTGTAATGACTTTGCCACATTGGGGAATTGCTAATCAATTAGTGGCTGGTACTGACCTGATTTTGACAGCGGCGCGGCGTAGCTTTGATCTGACTGATGGCGACTCACAGGTTAAAATATTCGAACCGCCTTTTCCAATTGAATCATTCGATTTTAAATTGCTATGGCATCAACGCCGTGAGGGCGATGCGGGGCATAATTGGCTGAGGCAATTAATTATTAGTGTGCTCAATTCAGAGCTTAACGAAAAAAGTTAGCAGAACCACCTAGAATAATTAATCAATTTAACAACGTATACCTATTGTCAATAATAGCCTGTTGATTATCAATGTGTTCATAGTGCTTTTTGATCTATTCTATTAAACATCTAGACAATAACATTAATATTTCGATGACTGTATATTCCACTTGACCAATGTAATGAGCTGATAATTGCTGAACTGATTCAATAAGTTCGGTACCTTGGTGAGGACTTGTATATTAGGCTGTATTCTACTGATATTGATATCTTCCATAAGTTATGGAATTACGATTTACTTGTAATGTATATTAAGTAAGCTTTTTGAGGATAAGTTCAATTGTTTTCGATTATTATTGCTATATATATTATTTATCTCTATATAAAGACATTTTTTATCTAAACAATAGGAAGTTTATTCTCAATTTTCTTTAATAATAAATTAATGATAAGTAGCTCTTCCTCACTCATATCAATCATCAAGTCATTCTGCAATTGCACATGTGATGCGACGGCTCTATCAATCAACTCAAGACCCTTAGGAGTCAGTTTGACTAATAAACTCCGTTTGTCCTCTGGGTTATCAATACGCTCAATGAGCGCCTTCTTTTCTAAATGTTGTAAGCGATTGGTCATCGTTCCAGAACTAACCATCATGCTATCAAACAAAACGGTTGGGCTCATTAAATATGGGGTTCCTGTGCGTCTTAATGTCGCCAACACATCAAATTCCCAACGTGATATTTGATAGTTTATCTTATAGTTAGCAGATAGCCTTCGCATTAATATCACTTCTAACCGCTTTATACGCCCCATAGTCTCCATTGCCAACAAACTATCAGTAGCAAATCCTTGGTTTTGCCACTGACTAATAATCTTCTGTACCGCATCTTCTTGTATACATCCTTCAGTTTGCATTGATTTACTCCTCGTTACGATCAAAATCTTTATGATTTTGGGGATATTAAAACGTCTATTTCTACTAACAAGTCCTCATAGACAATAATAATAGCAATATTTTTATCTTGACATCAAGATATTAAATGGTATTCTGACATTAAGGTCATTTTCGGCCGTTAGGATATTATATGACTAAGTTTACAGAGCGAAATAGCTCTCCTTGTAGAAGCGTATGGTTAGTTCCTTTAATTTGTCTTCTAGTTGGAGGCGCGTTGCTTGGTATCTCTACCAATGTGGCAAAATATGCGGGTGAAATCGGTTTATCTCCGCTTGCCTTTTTGTTTTGGTCAATTGCTGGTGCTGCCACGATCTTGTTGGTCATTGCGTTACTACGCCATGAACTTCCACCTCTCAATAAACGCAGCTTTGAATATTACTTTATCTCTGCTTTGGTCAGCGTTGCAGGCTCTAACTTACTTTTCTTCTCCGCTATTCCCCATGTCGGTGCCGGTTTTGTAGCCCTAATTATATCCTTACCACCGCTTCTCACCTATCTTGGGGCGCTAGCGTTAGGAATGGAGCGATTTCAGACGGTTCGAGCTCTTGGGGTTGCAGCTGCCCTTGCCGGTGCAGGTGTGCTAGCTGCCCGTAAATTTTCTGCACCAGACGCCAGTGTGTTTTGGATTTTGATAGCACTCTGTGGCCCTGTTTTGCTCGCTATTGGCAATCTCTATCGTACATTGCGTTGGCCGAAAGGAGCGTCTCCCAATGCGCTTGCTCCAGGCATGCTTATTGCGGCTGTAGTCTTACTGGGCGCAACAAGCCTTTTACCGAACTTCTCACTTACTGTTCCACTGGGAGGTTTCCTGCCACTTGGTTTAATTATCTTACAGGCCTTCATATTCGCTGGTCAGTTTCAATTATTATTTCTACTTCAAAAAACAGGTGGCCCGGTTTTACTAAGCTTACTAGGATCTGTTGGAGCAATTGTAGGTGTGCCTGTCGCTGTTTTTTTACAAGGTGAGTCTCCACCGGACGGACTCATTCTAGGTGCATCTTTGATTGCACTCGGTGTGGCACTTGTTACATGGGGTGGCATGAAAATGATGGCACGATCGGAACGAAGACTTAAAGTGCCTGATAATACCTGAATTTAAGAAGTTTGATTTTTCTTTTAAAATCGTAATGATGCATCGACTCATAACTAAAAAAGACATATAACCAAGAGAGTGAGGTAGGAAATGAGTAAGTTTAGTCATAACCAATGGATACTAATCACCATAATAATACTCGTAGGTCTTAATCTTAGGCCTATTATGGCCTCCATATCTCCAATCATACCCGTTTTAGCAGACGCTATAGGAATCAATAATCAAACTGCTGGATTATTGACTACTTTACCAGTTGCAATGATGGGCTGCTTTGCACTTTTAGGTCCTAGAATTCAATCTAGAGTAAGCGAGTATGTAGGTATATTAATTGGCCTGTTGGCGATAGCACTTTCTTGTGGCTACCGATTTTTTGCTGACTCTACATTACTTCTATTGCTGACTTCTCTCATTGGAGGCATTGGTATAGCAATCATCCAAACTCTAATGCCCGCCTATTTAAAAAGAATTGCGCCAGACAGTGCTAGCGTTTTTATGGGGTTGTTTACAACAGGCATTATGGCTGGGGCTGCGATATCAGCTGCTACAAGCTCTCCTCTAGAAGGAGCCTTTGGATGGAATACCGCTTTATCGATTATGGCTATCCCTGCCATATTGGCAATTATACTGTTCTCCTTTGCTATGCCACATATCAAAAGCAGTAGAAACGGTTATTTGCCTCTACCTATAAAATCCAAAAATGCATGGTTGTTAATGCTTTTCTTTGGTATAGGTACAGGCGCGTATACATTAGTTTTAGCTTGGTTACCGTTAAATTACACTCAGCTTGGGTGGAGTAGAGATGCTTCTGGCGCTTTACTAAGTATTTTAACGGTGGCAGAAGTAATTTCTGGCATCTTAATTTCTATGTTTATCAAAAAATTCACCGATCGCCGAAAGCCATTATTTGTCACTCTATCGCTCATATTAGTTGGTTTAATATTGCTTATCTATATCCCCTCGAAGCTTGCTTTTTTAACTGTGATAATTTTAGGGCTAGGGATTGGTGCTTTATTTCCTTTATCTTTAATCACAGCGCTTGATTACGCCTCTAACGCCAAACAAGCAGTGACTTTATTAGCTTTTGTGCAAGGTGGTGGATACTTAATTGCTTCAGCATTCCCGTTCATGGCAGGTGTTTTAATTGATGCTTCAAGTGATTTAACAGGAGCGTGGATTGGAATGATTATTGGGGTTTTACTGTTATTCACTATTTGTAATAAATTCTCTCCACGAGATTTTATAGTTCATTATTAGTATACCGCTAACAAACTATTAAATTTTTTGAGTAGCCAGGGAGATAAAGATTTAATGGCAGACTTACTGAAGGGGCTTGATGGTAAGGTTGAGACTAAAACGGATTCTGAGTTATTTTAAAAGTTTAGGAGCTTATACGTGTCAAAATATTTTATTCTACTAACTCCAATCTTAGCGTCAGTTACTTTAAATCTAACAGCTTGTATGAATACGTCATCAATGATTAATGACGTGCTAACGACACCCACGTTAAATGATGGGCAGGGCAAAGAGCCTTATTCTTATAATAAGCATTTTTTAAAAGGTTCTATTAAATATAAAAACTACGAAGAGCTGGATGGAAAAGGTAGGACGTTGCCAAGTGATGCAATTGGGGTAGTTGGTAGATTCTATATCAGTGAAGAAGATAATTGCCTCATATTTTTTAGTGAGGATAGCACCAAATTAGTCACACCTATTTTGAATTATAAATACACACAATGGAATCCTCAAACGAAGGTGCTTACTATGGGTAATGTTCATGTAGAGACGGGTCAATTGGTTTTAGTAGGAGGTGGTATTCAAGATACGCCTCAAGACTACCAAGGCTCTTGTCTAGATAAGGGTTATATTGTGGATATGGATTCATTTGGTGTTAAATTAATCCCTGAAGCTGATCTTCATTTATATAAACAGACGTTTTAACACTCTACCCAAAAATACATATTATAGTCGTGTTTAGTGCGTTATACAGGGACCAATGGAGTTACAAGCTTATATCTATCTGCTCTTGACTACCTTTCTGAAAATAGGTGCAACCCTAGGTGTACGCTAATAAATCAGGAATAAAGAAAATAAAGTTCAACTTAAAAGGTTTAACTGATGAATAAAATATTAAGCTCAATGGTTATAGCTCTTCTTCTTACTGGCTGTGCGTCAACGAGCAACATGAAAGACAATAACAGTGAAACTGAGCCTGATATAGATCAGTCCACTATACCTAGCGGAATCTTTACTTACTATGATGACCCTGCACGATATCACCTACCCGTCGAATACTTTTTAATAGGTAAGTTTGTTACGCAAAACGACTGTTTATTATTTGAGACAGATAATGAGCTTTATACGCCTGTACTTCCAGCGAAATATACGGAATATACAAAAGGTGACGCTCAAATAACGGTGAATAAAGAAGTGTACAATATAGGAGAAACCGGAGATGTTTCGGCGCGGCCTTTGGAAAAAAAATATATTGGTAATTTTATCACTCAAGGGCCTTCTCACTGCTTACTTGATAAGTTTATGAGGGTAGAAGTTCGAGGTGTAAGGGATAAATAATTTGTTTTTATTGAAACAAGAGCGGTACCCTAGTGAGGACTTGAATCTTTAGCTATGAGCTAATGGTATCGACGATTTGACTTACTGAAATAGCCAGACTATTCTTGGCAACGTTGTAGGCATCTGAAAAGAAATCTATCTTAGAGGTAGCTAGATTAAAATTTTCCAAATTTATGTCTATCAGATTGATATAATAGATCAATTATATTAATAACTTCTTGATAATTATTTACGACACTAAATATAAGTGGATATTTGTCTAATACCTCTTTGGAAGGTGAAAACAAATACCCCTGAGAGACCGCTTTTAGCATAGTGAAATCGTTAAATGCATCACCTATCGCAATACTATTATCTAAAGCAAAAGGATATCTTTCTATAATCTCATGCTTACCTTCTTGACGACTATAAATCACTTTCTTAATATAGCCGTCATCATCAACTTGTAAACGATGGCAATATACCGTCTCTGTCGGAACTTCTAGCTTTTGCAAAAAGCCTTCTAATAATTCATGAAAGGAGTCAGATACAATCTGAATATCAAAACCCTTCAACCTTAACGTTTGTAAAAAAATTATTGCGCCTTCTAAGGGGTTAAGCTGACTAATAACATCTTGGATTCGTGATAGAATAATCTGATTTTTATTCAGAATATCGATGCGATATAGCATTAATTTTTTGTAATCTTCTACCTCTCTTGTAGTGATGCTCAGCTCAGATATGTTTAGCTGACTGGCCAAGAACTTCCATATCTCCGGAACTAAAACCCCTTCCATATCGATAAAAGCAACTTTGTTCATGTTTAATGCCTCTAGTTTAAGTTTGCAAAGAGCAAGAACACGCCTAACAGACCTAATATAAAACCAATGACACGATTGATTGCGACTTGCTGCTGTAGCATTTTTTCTCTTAGCGTCCGTTGAGAGAACAATAAAGCCACTAAAGCAAACCATATGAAGTGAGCCACAGACATAAACAAGCCGTAACCGATTAATATAGACTTTGGGGTACTGGCGCTAACAATCTGCGTATACGTGCTAATGACAAACAAGGTGGTTTTGGGATTCAAAGCATTGGTAAAAAAACCGTATCGCAATGCTTGTCCAGAACTAATGCGGGCAGAAGCGCCTACGTCATGTACAGGCTTCTGTGTGAATGTTTTATAACCAATATAAATCAGATAAAGGGCTCCAAGATATTTTATGATCGTTAAAAAATTTGGCGCAAGTTTCATCACAATTGCAACGGCTACTAACGTATAAGTAACGTGTACTAAGACACCTAATGCTATGCCAATAGCCGTTAACACACCGACCGAACGCCCATATAGATAGCTATTTTTAGTGACAATAGCGAAATCAGCCCCAGGGCTGATTACAGCAAGAATGGTAATCATGATAACGGTAAAAAATTCTGTCATTTGGTCAACTCGGTAAAGGATAAACCAACATATAAAGTGTCTGTATTCAAACAAATAATATTTTATATATCGGTTCTTATATCATTAATTTAAGTGTATTCTCCTACATTTATAGATAAACTAAAATTGAGTTTATTACATCATCATCTATGAGTTTTTGGCATGATAGAAAAAATATCGTTGAATTCATTAAGGTTCTTTTATTACGTTGCAGAGCACAATAGTGTAACACTTGCTTCTCAGAAACTGTTTGTGACACAAAGTGCTGTGAGTAAACAGATTAAGAATTTAGAAGATGCTTTAGGTATCCCATTATTTAATCGAGTCAATAAGAAACTGATACTCACAGCCAATGGCAATCTACTTTTTTCTTGTTGTCAGCAAGTTTTCGCAAAATTAGATGACTGTCTTGTGGATCTAACGAGGCAAGATCATAGAAAAAAACAACTGGTACTCTCTTGTGAACCTACTATTTCAATGAAATGGTTGATACCGCGTTTGGCTGAATTTAATTCATTAAATTATGGGTTTGAAATTGTATTACTGACGGATGGTGGAACAGTAGACTTTCAAGAGAAATCTATCGATATTGCTTTACGTAGAAATGATTTTGAATGGGACAAGAATATATTTCATGAGAAAATTATTGAAGAATACATAGTCGCTGTCCGCAATCCTAAGACTCAGCAAACGAATACCCTATTACTGAGTTCTTCTCGACCCAATTTTTGGCATCATATAAATAAGTCTAAGTTGGTCAGTAGTGAGATTTTATCGTACGAACCCATGGTGTTAGAGCACTTTTACTTATGTATTGAGGGGTGTCTAGCTGGTTTGGGAACCACTATTGTTTCCATATTTATGGTTGAAAAGGAACTTTCGCATCACTTTTTAGAATTAATCCATCCTCCCGTGGCAGACAGCTCGTCTTATCACTTATTGTCTTATTACCCTTTTTACGAAGATGAGAGAAAGATAGTGTTTAAAAATTGGCTAAAAAAAGAGATGCTGAATAGCAAAATGCAGTTTGTGGAAACTCTGAAATGACTATACCCCAAGGGAACCAGTTGTTTAGCCTCTAAACCTATTAAGAGACCACTTAAAACAGACTATTTTAGGTGTTTATGTTTATCAGAGCGTATCTACGAGCGTCTACCAAAGAACAAGATGCTAAACGTGCCAAAAGCGAGCTCATAGCATTTGCCAACGATCATGGCCACAAGATTGCCGCCTTCTATATCGAAAACGAATCAGGAGCTACCTTGGTGCGAGCCAAGCTTATGCAGCTGATTGAAGATGCTCATAAGGGCGATGTGATCTTAGTTGAGCAGATTGATCGCTTAGCGCGTTTGAACCAAGCTGATTGGGATACGCTCAAAAGAATGCTATCAGAAAAAAAGCTATCTATCGTATCAAAAGAGCTGCCGACCTCATATATGGCGCTTCAATCTGAAAGCAGCACTGAGTTTATGAGCAGTGTATTGCAGGCCATTAACTCAATGATGCTGGATATGCTCGCAGCCATTGCTAGAAAAGACTATGAGGATCGCCGTAACCGTCAGATGCAAGGTATTGCTCGTGCTAAGGCAGAAGGTAAGTATTCAGGACGTAAGAAAGATACTGAAAAGCGCAAGATCATAGCTAGTCTACTCAAATCAGGTCATAGCTATTCTGAGATACAAGGTATGACCAAGTGCTCGCGAAATCTGATCGCTGATGTGGCCAAGGAAAGACTGGAACTTATCATTGCTCATTAAGTGGTTCCACTACAGCAGTCTACTATGAGTAGTCTATTAATTGATTAATGAGCCTTATTATAGTCAATCCAGAATAAAAGAGATACAACCCATATCATGAAAGAGTTTAGGTAAGTTATTCTCCATCCACCCTTGTCGTAGAAACTTAGCCTGTGCCCACTTTTTCTCGATAGGGTTTAAATCAGGACTGTAGGGTGGTAGCCAAAGGATACGATGACCATGTCTATTCAGTAATCTCTGAATACGTTTATTTTTATGAAACTGAGTCACTCGAGCACAGCTCTTGCCTTGCGCTCGGGCAAAGCAGTGCTTTGCTTTATCCTTGCTCATATCCATGACAATCACGCATTTAGTCTTGAGACTTGGAATAAGCGTGAATTTGCACCAGTCATAAAATATATGGCTGTTGATATTCTGTTCAAAGTAATCAAGCGCAAATAGCATCTTTTCATACAGAGCACCGATGACGTTAGTTCGCTTTTTGGCTTGCCAGTTGTAGCGATCAATACAAGGGCTACCGATTGGTGCATAGCCATAAGGTCTGATAGTTTCAGCCTCAAAGCCGCTCTCATCCATATAAACAATGGGATAGCCTTCCTGCATTAAACTATCAAGCTTACTCAGATACTTAGCTCTTTTTATCGGACAGGCTTTTGGATGTTCCAATATCTTTTTTTTGACTGATACCCAAACGCTTTAAGGCAATCTCAATGCCCGATTTGCTACAACCCAAACGCAGTGCTCGCTCATACATATAATCGTCTGGATACTGTTCAACGTCTTTTAATAGTGCTTCATTCGGTATTTTACTGGGTGGTTTATCCCGCGTTTGTTTGATAGTTGGGTTTTTCAGCCAGCGTTGTAATGCAGTTTTACTGATATTATAGAAAGTACAGGCTTCACGAATAGTCATGTCTTTATTTTTGACACTTTTGATCACTTGCGCTCGAAAGTCTGCTGAATAGGTCATGGATTCTTCTGCTACTTCGCTTATGTTAAAAGTATTGTATCTTATTTATAAAAGACTGACTATAGTACAAATTATAATAAACCGCATTTTTTTCTATTTTTTATACTTTTTTACGATACCAAAAAGGAACATCGATTATTTCACTACCAAGGTAAGAAAAATTATTTATTTCAAACACTTCAGAAGTATCAATATAGTTGTCGACATAATCATTTATGTCAACGAAGTAATAAACTATCATAGGTGGAAAAAATAATATGCAAAGAGCTAATGCTATAGTCAAGTCTCTATAAAATCGATACAGCCCATATCATGAAACAGTTTAGGCAGATTATTCTCCATCCATCCTTGGCGCAGAAACTTTGCTTGTGCCCATTTCTTTTCAATGGGATTGAGATCAG
>NZ_CAJHBR010000009.1 GCF_904846695.1 Psychrobacter urativorans | reverse complement strand
AAAAGAAAAGATAGTCAACTTTATTTTTTAACATTCTGAATCAACAAAAATCCACACAAGTTGTTCTTTAGTTATGCTTTTAAATAGTATCGCTCTGCTGTCGTCCAGTAGAGGATTATTACACTAATCAATCAAAGACATTTGCTTATCTTGTTTAGCGAGCTGACTATCATATCATGTTTATATAGTCTGTCAACCCTTTATTCTAATTCGTTTCAGTAGATTCACATGCTAATTATTAAGTGACTTATCACTTCCTAATTGCTGCCGCTTGTCTTGCTGAGGTGCGTATTATAGACGCTTTAATCTGAGTGTCAAGAAGTTATTTAGCTAACTTTATTTCAAGCGGTAAACCACTCCCACAACGCCGCTCTTCTGTTCCGACTGGGACGCATTATACTCGTTTTCATGCAGCGGTCAAGGGCTTTGTCTAAACTGTTTTTATTATAAGCCTAAAGGTAACGATTGTTAGTCAATCTGCTCATCCATACATTAATCATTAAATCTTTATTACTGTCCTAAACTTAGAACTAAAAAAGCCGCTTATGAATAAGCGGCTTTAAAGTCTACATACAATAGCTACTGTCGTTAACTGCTAGCTTTCGCCTTCATAGTACTAACGATACCTGATAGCGCATAGATAATACCTATAGCTAAAATACCAACCGGTATGTCATAGATCACAATACTCAGTACTAATACTGCAATAATTAAAGCCACAAAAGGGACTTTCTTTTTATCAAACTCTTTAAAGCTATAGTATTTAACATTACTGACCATTAGCAGACCACAGATGACTACCCAAGCGGCGAATGCAGCCATAATTAAATTATCCTGCTGGCCAATCCACTGGTTGTGATCGATAGCAACCATCACTGCTGCAGTAACTAAGATAGCGGCAAGCGGACTTGCTAAACCCACAAAATACTTTTTATCGACTATGCCAACTTGCACGTTAAAGCGAGCCAAGCGAAAGGCACCGCAAGCCGTAAACACAAAAGCACAACCTATACCAATTCGACCTAACGGCTCTAAAGCAAAGCTATAAACCAAAATTGCAGGGGCAACGCCAAAAGCCAACATATCTGCTAGTGAGTCATACTGCTCACCAAACGGGCTTTGCGCATTAAGCATCCGCGCCACTCTACCATCGGCACCATCAAGGATCGCCGATAGAAATATCGCTAAAGCAGCTGGATAAAAATCACCTCTAGTACTGGCTAAAATAGAGAAAAAACCGGACAGTAGCGATAAAGTAGTAATAAGATTGGGCGCTAAGTAAACACCCCTACTCACTACTGGCTTTCCTTCAGCCACTTCAGTCTCAATAACTTCAAAGGTCAGACCATCATAATTATCGTTATCTGCTAAGCGTATATTGAACTCATTCTCATTAATGAAAGGCGGCTGAGTAGCCGCGCTATCACTAATATTATTTCGAGTGTCATGGGGTGATTGCTCAGTGCTCATAACCGTATCCTTATTAGCCTATTCGCCGACTAACCAGCGCACATTAGTAGCACTATCTGGTGACAAGTTAGGCGCATCAGCAACTTTTAGTATCGGCTGTAAGAAACGCAAGATTTCACGAGCGTGATTATCGAACTGCCAAGGTGGATTGATAATAAGCATACCAGTGCCGTTAAGACCAACAGCAATATCGTTAGGATAGATATTAAGCTCACAAATCAGCTGACGTCTCATCTCAGTACGTTTTAGCTTTTTATAAAATAGCTCAACAGCATCGATGTTCTTGATTGGAAACCATAAAGCATAAGTGCCTTGTGGCCATTTATTATAAGCAGTTACTAATAAATCGATAAGACGAGTAAAGTCTTTGTGTTCTTGCTCATACGGTGGATCCAATAGCACTAAGCCACGCTTTTCTTTTGGGGGAATGACTGCTGTAATACCCTCAAAAGCATCACGATGTTGAATACCAATCGGTAATCTATGTAGCTGATAGTTTAGTGCATCATACTCGCTAGCTTTAGCTTCAAAGGCTTCGCCGCGTACGCCAGCATCTGGATTGGTTTCAATATGATGACCAATCCACCACGGTGATCCCGGACAGACTTTAGTATCGTAAGTAAAACGAGCTTGCTTAACCCCTTCTACATACTGTTTGACAGCAGCAGGAGCTTTTTCGGTATCAGCATTCACTACAGCTTGAATACCACCTTTGGCTTCACCGGTTTTGCGGGCCTCTTCACTGCCAAGCGAATACAGTCCACGACCGCCATAAGCGTCTAACACATAAAAAGGCTTATTTTTTTGCCCTAATTGATTGAGCAATTGTATTAATAAAATGTGTTTGACCACATCGGCAAAGTTACCAGCGTGGTAGGCGTGTTTATAGTTCATAAGTTCAAAAGTTTAAATAAGAAAAATTGCATCTATGGTAGCATAGGATGGCTAAAAGATAACGCTGGTTTTGGTAAATAGGCGTGATTGAGCACCGATTGATGCCGCTAGAGATAAATAAAGGTCTAACAAGGGTAAAAATGAGCGTAATCGCCAGTAATCTAACTACTAATTTAACTGATGATTTAAACAGTCATTTAAATAGTATAGACGCAAATCTTATAGAACTAGCTATCGATCATCCGATAGGTGCTGATAATCCACCTTTGCTTACTCCTAGCCCTAACTGCAATAGCAAGCTCAGTCCTGATGCCCATTCAGCTATTAATTTTAATAACCCTACCCAGCAAGGACTACAAAGCTCTGACTTTTTAGTCGATTGGCAAAACAACCTTAACGATAGCCAACTTGATCAGTTAGTAAATGACGGTTGGATAGTTATTGATAAGGTTTTCACTGATAAAGCGCTACTGGCTCTACAATCCGAGAGTGGTTTTGTCGATTATCGTCAAGCCCAGCTGACTGCTGGTATTCGCCTCAGTGATATTCGTGGTGATAAGATTCGCTGGATCACTGAAGACTTTTTTGCTGGATCTTATTACCTACAAAGTATTAACCAGCTGGCCACTGTCTTCAACCGTAGTTTATTCGCCGGTATTCGCCATAGCGAAGCACATTATGCTTGCTACCCTAGCGGTTTTGGCTATCAATGGCATAGAGATAATCCTGCTAATCGCAATGAGCGTGTTATATCAGCAGTGCTTTATCTCAATGATGACTGGCAAGCCAAAGACGGTGGTGCCTTAGAAATAGTGGATAAGCATGGAATTCATCATCAGGTAATGCCCGTTGCCAATCGTTTAGTGGTTTTTGATAGCGACTTACATCATCAAGTACAAATCGCTCATCGCCAACGCTACTCTATCGCAACTTGGATGCGCCGTGATGGCTTAGTACCGTTTGTTGAAGAAGGCAGTTTGTAAATGCTGGACTGAGCACAGCCTACCAATTATTCATAGAGTGAGCTATGCACCCAGACTACACAAATTAAACGGGGTCATTTAGAGTATATCAACACTTTCATTTAAAAATAAAAGGTTCGACATGTCTAATACTAACAAGCAAGCAGTAACCCATCAACAAGCCACTGTTGATCTTAGCATCACCTTGCTAGAACGTCCTTCAGTTACCCCTGATGATGATGGTTGCCAAGATATTTTATCAGAGCGTCTTACCCAGGCAGGTTTTGACTGCGAATTTATGTATTTTGGTGATAGAGATAAAACTGGCGAGCATGCCGAAGTCAAGAATTTATGGGCGCGGCGTGGCACTACAGATCCGGTGATTTGCTTCGCTGGTCATACCGATGTCGTGCCAACAGGCGATGAAAATAATTGGACTTATCCGCCATTTACCCCAACCTTAGCTGATGGCTACTTATGGGCACGTGGTGCTGCTGATATGAAAACTGGTATTGCTGCTTTTACGGTAGCCGCCGAACGTTTTGTCGCCACTCATCCTCAGCATAACGGCTCAATTGCCTTTTTAATCACTTCCGATGAAGAAGGTCCTTCTATCAACGGCACCGTTAAAGTCATAGAAGCTTTAGAGGCGCGTCAAGAGAAAATCACTTATTGCTTAGTCGGTGAGCCCTCTAGTACTGAGACTCTCGGTGATATTATCAAAAACGGTCGTCGTGGCTCTCTAGGGGCAGTATTAACTGTAACTGGCAAGCAAGGTCACGTAGCTTATCCCCATTTAGCCTGTAATCCTATCCATGCCGCCTTACCAGCATTAGCGCAATTAACCGCAGCGACTTGGGACGCTGGTAATGAGTATTTCCCTGCAACTTCCCTGCAAATCTCTAATATCAATAGTGGCACTGGGGCTACTAATGTCATTCCTAAAACTTTAGAGATGGTATTTAACTTTCGCTTCTCTACTGAAACGACTGAGGATGAGTTAAAAGCTAAGACTCATGCGATATTTGATAAGCACTTCGCAGATAGTAAGGCTGAATACGCAATCAATTGGAAGCTATCTGGTCAGCCTTTTTTAACTCCTGAAGGTAAGCTAGTATCGGCTTGCCAGCAAGCGATTAAATCTGTAACAGGCACTGACACTACCCTCTCCACTTCTGGTGGTACCTCCGACGGTCGCTTTATTGCGCCAACCGGAGCGCAAGTAGTGGAGTTAGGGGTGCGTAATGCCACTATCCATCAAGTCGATGAAAAAGTTGAGATTGATGATTTGGGTAAGCTTGCCCAGATTTATGAAGGAATTTTAGAAGGATTACTGTTAGATAAATAAAGCATTTTTCGATTTCTAGTTTCTAGTTTCTAGTTTCTAGTTTCTAGTTTAGTCGATGTTAAAACCGCTGTAAAACAAACTGAGCGCTGATGGTTTGTTTTACAGTTTCATCTCAACCTTGCCTTAGCGTTAGCCTTAGCCTTGCCTCAACCTCCACATCCATTAGTGATATCTCTCATCTCTATACCTCTCTATACCTTCCCCTAAACCTTTGGCAACTAAATTTTTGTATAGACCATCGATATTGGAATGGCTAAATATTGCTATCGTGTTGCAAACGATAATGATTATTGTTATTATTATTTCTTACAAATGTTTGGTTGTAATTAATAATAGCTAAATTTTAGCTATGCTTTTTTTAATAGTATCTAACTCCGGAGTTTATGAGATGCCCCACCCTTATCGATCTTGCACTTTATTTTTTTTAACGACCTTAGCGCTATCTATGCAAACAGCATATGGTCAAGGTAAAAATAGTCAACAAGAAATGAGTAATGATGCAGGACTGTCCGTAACTTTGGATGAGATTACCATTATAGGTAGTAAAGATAATGTGCCACTGCTGACTGGCTCAGGTTATTACGTAGACCCAGAGCAATTAGAAAACGAACAGATTACTGATATCAATCAAGTGCTAAAGACCGTACCAGGTATTTATGTCTCTGAAGAGGATGGCTTAGGTTTACGGCCTAATATCAGTATCCGTGCTGGTATCGGTGGCCGCAGTAGTAAAGTGCATCTAATGGAAGATGGCGTACCTATCGCACCAGCACCTTATGCAGCCCCTTCCGCCTACTATCATCCTACTGCCATGCGCTTATCTGCTGTTGAGATTCTAAAAGGTGCGCCTCTCCTACGCTATGGACCACAAACGACTGGTGGCGTGATCAACTATCTATCGACAGCTATTCCTAATAAAAATGGCGGACAAGCAACTGCCTCAATCAACGATCGTGGCGGCGTTGATATCCATGCTTATGCAGGCGGACGCCAAGGTGACTTTGCCGGTTCTGTTGAGACCGTACAGCAAAACGGCAAAGGCTTTAAGGAGATTGACGGCGAAGATATTGGCGACTATGACAATCAAGACTATGTACTAAAAGGACGCTATCAGCTAAGCCCTGCTCATAGTTTATTCGCTAAGGCTCAGTATTCTGACAAGTCTAGTGATGAAACTTATCTGGGACTAACAGATGCTGATTTTGATAAAAATCCTAATAGACGCTATGCGATGTCAAGTGTTGATAACATGCAAAACCAGCATACTGGACTGAACTTAAGCCATAACTGGTTAACAGATAATAATTCTGAGCTGCGTACAACGGCTTACTATAACAAGACCCATCGTAATTGGTACAAACTCAATGGCAATGTCATTAAGGCGTTTTATAAAGGTGATATTACTCAAGGTCAGCTAGATGGCACTGAAGATTTAGAAGGCATTCCGGTAAAAGCAAATGACCGTACTTACCATAGTACTGGCATCCAAACCAATTTTAACACTGATATTCCAACTGCTTATGGCGATCACAATATCGATGTAGGCGCACGCTTCCACCGTGACAAAGTGTCACGTTATCAACCAACGGATGTTTTTGATCAAGTCGATGGCCGTTTAGTCTATCAAAAAACTAAAGCCCCAAGCGCTAGTAATGATCGTCAAGAGACCGCTGATGCTACTAGCCTATGGCTCACTGACCGCTGGCAAGTCACTGACCCTTTAACTCTAAATCTTGCCTTGCGTTATGAGCACATCGATACTGAAGAGATAAGAGGCGTTAGCAGCGACAAGCAGGCCATTAAAAACAATACTCAATCTATCCTGTTACCAGGTTTGTCCGGCAGCTATCAGCTTAATGATGAGCTGCAGCTTATAGCTGGAGTACACAAAGGCTTTAGTCCATTGGGCGCAGGGGTATCTGAAAATGATGCTAATGAGCCTGAAGTCAGTATCAACTATGAGCTTGGCACTCGCTATATTGAGGGTAATAACTATCTAGAAGCCGTTGGGTTCTATAGTGACTTTGATTCCGTCCTAAAAAACTGTTCTGAGAACTCGCCTTGTGATTTGAGAACCTCGGGTACTGAAAAAGAGAGTGGTTCAGCAGTAATTGCTGGTTTAGAGCTATCGGCAGGCACGAGCTTTGAGAGGTCCGGCTATAGAATTCCACTCAATGCCACTTTTACCCATACTCAAGCAGAGCTGAGCGAAGATTATAAAAGCAACAGGGATGGTGATCGCCTGACTTTAGTACCCAAAAACCAAGCTAGCTTACGCGCAGGTATTGAGCTGGATTCAGGCTGGGACACCTACTTGACTGCAAAATACACTAGCGGCATCTGTGAGTCGGTAGGCTGTGAGCGTACTAATGAGCCACGTAGCGAAACAGAGTCACTACTCACTTTTGATGCTATCACTCACTTTCCTATAGGTTCTGACATTAAAATATTCGGTAAAATTGAAAACATCGCTGATAAACAAGTCATCGTCAGCCGCACCCCTTATGGTGCACGTCCTAACTTACCACGCACTTTTACTTTAGGCTTCAATAAAACCTTTTAATGGCTGTTAATAATAAGTTTTTTATTAAAAAGCCGCGACTAAAATAATAGTGGCGGCTTTTTTATGCTTAGACACTTCTGCTACTACAGCCAATCTGCTGCATTAGTCCAGTTAATGGTTAGATGAACAAAAAAACGCCACCATAGCTTTAGCTAAGCTTTGCAGATAATCAGTAAAGATTACTTCTACTGGGGTTAATAGACTTATTCAACACCAATATAAAGATCAACTTGACCATACTCTAAATTACCATCGATATAACGCTCAAAATCAACGTTAAAAGAGCGGGTATGCTCACAGCTTGAGCTATTAAAATACTCAGAAACCTTCTCCCAAGCATTCATTACAGTATTAGGCATATAGCCTTCTTCAGAGAACAGCAAATACTTGCCAGCAGGAATAGTTACTGCCACTTTAGTACCATTATAAGCCGTAGTTTCTGTACCTGTCTCTTCGCTCTCACCTTCTTGACTACCTAATTCCCAACCAGCCACGACATCAAAAGCACCGATTTCATCATCACTCTCGTAGTTGTGGTAAATACCATAGATGTCAGCATTATCTATCAAAAGACCAGCTTGATCTTGATAAAACTTTTGCCATAATCGACCTAGTTTTGCCGTTTCATGGCTGATCTCAGCGATGTTGGTAGTACGAATGCTGATACCTTTACAAGCTAACGCTGTGGTTAACTCTTTAATTTGTGGAGTCATGGTGTTGCCTATCCTGTTTTTTTGTTTAGAGTAGTGCTTATTGTAAAAAAATAATTAGAGCTCAGCAAAAATACTAGAGAGATAACTAATCAGCTTCATCAATCCAGTTCATTTGAATAGACTCTAAGATGCCTTCATTTGATTTATTAGGATCATCATCAAAACCTTCAAGCTCAGTTATCCAGCGATGCAAATCGGTAAAGCGCACATACTGTGGATCAGTCTCAGGGAACTTTTCGTAGAGTTCGATGGCGATATCTAAGCTGTCTGTCCATTTTAATTTTTGCGGGGTCATAATAGCTCCTTACAGGTTAGTAGCTTTGGTAGAAATAGATTAATAGCAATAGGGTGGAATTGATAGGCACCATCCTAACAAAATTCAGCGTCTACTGTATAGATAAGCTTAGCATCTAGACGACAGAAGAGTATCTTGCCCCATAAAAAACTCGTTATAAACAACTGTAGTTCATTGACCTTGCTAGTCTGACAAGGCAGCTGTGAGTATTAACGACTTTTAGGTAAGGCCTTAACCGCTACTTGGTGAGTATTCCACGACTTAATCACCTCAGTAAGCTGCTCCCCTAACATATCTAAGACACTAGGAGCACATTTACCTTGCTTGTTCATTAGCACAAACTTCGTCATGCCTACTGCCATCAATTGATTTTTTACTAGGAAACGATGCTCAAAGTAAACGTATTTGCTATCCCAGCCTGCCAGCATACTGTTTACCATCATTTTATCTAAGAACTTAATCTCTTTTAGGTAAACCACCTCTTGCATGGCGATGATCCATTGCAAACGCTCAGTGTCTTTTTGATGACAACAAGCCAGCAGCCAACGAGTGATATTGAGCTCAATAAAAGACAAATAGCGATAATTGGGCAGATGATTACGAAAGCCCATATCTTGTGGCAATACCCGATAGCTGCGTACCACTGGTGCAGTCAAAGTTTCCATGCTTAGTTTTTCATTAATAGCTTGCTGCTTTAATTGCTGCTTAAGCAAGCTGGTCATAATAAAAAAACGCAGTAACATATTCATAAGTAATATTCTTATTAACTAGTATAAGGGGTGCTAAAAAAGTATAACTGTATTTAGGATCGTAAGCATGCAAGGCTGCCAGCATTTAAAGCTAATCTTATCCCTAAGTGAAAAGCATACAACACCAAGAGCCGTTAACGCAAAAAAGCCACCGCAGTGACTTCCTTGTTAAGCATTGATGCCTTTTAAAAAACACTTACTGACTTATAAATAAAATCAGTGACCTGCGCCATTGATACTACGCACCATCTCTTCAACCATTTTCTTCGCATCACCAAAGATCATCATCGTCTTGTCCATATAGAATAGACTGTTATCCAAGCCAGCATAACCCGTACTCATAGAACGCTTAATGACCATAACGGTTTGCGCTTTAGTAACTTCCAAGATCGGCATACCAAAGATCGGTGAACTAGGATCTTCTTTAGCAGAAGGGTTCACTACATCATTAGCACCGATTACTAATACTACGTCAGTGCTAGCGAAGTCAGAGTTTATCTCATCCATCTCGATGATATCATCATAAGGCACATCAGCTTCAGCAAGCAAAACGTTCATATGGCCAGGCATACGACCAGCTACTGGGTGAATAGCGAAACGTACTCTAACCCCTTCGGCTTTTAGTAACTCATACAATTCTTTCACGGCGTTTTGTGCCCGCCCTTGTGCCATACCATAACCAGGTACGATAATCACATCGCTGGAATTGGCCATCAAGAAGCCAGCATCTTCTGCTGAGCCTGATTTGTAGTTTTTAGGAGCGCCATCATCGCTACCCGCTGCTACCGCTGTCGTACCCATTCCACCAAACAATACGTTCAGTAGTGAACGGTTCATAGCCTTACACATAATGTAGGACAAGATAGCACCCGATGAGCCCACTAGCGAGCCGGCAATAATCAACATCGAGTTGCCTAAAGTAAAGCCAATTCCTGCTGCTGCCCACCCTGAGAATGAGTTCAATAGCGACACTACCACTGGCATATCACCACCACCGATAGGCGCAATCCACATCCAACCAAACACTATGGCCAATACGGTCATCGCATAAAACGCTGGTAGTGAATCAGTAATAAAATACACCGCCCCAAAACCAACCATAGCGATAAATAATAACGCTTGGACTGGCTTGACCCAGCCGCCCACTAGCGTTTTGGCCCAGCTCTTAGCGGCCAACTTACCAAAGGCAAAGAACGAGGCAGAAAAAGTAATCGCCCCGATAAAGCAGCCGATAAATAGCTCTAAACGGGTGATAGTGCTATAAGCTTCCTCGGTATGTAATACAGTCGCTAAAGCAATAGCTACAGCGGCAAGACCGACGAACGAATGCATCAAAGCCACCGTTTCTGGCATCTGAGTCATAGCAACGGTTCTAGCTTTCCATAAACCGACTAGCGCGCCCAATACCATTGCGCCAACGATCATCCACACTACAGGCCCTTCTGCTAAGAAGAAAGTAGTCACCACAGCGATAGCCATAGCTACCATACCTAAGCGATTACCGCGAATAGCAGTCTTAGGACTGGACAAACCCCGTAAAGTTAAGACAAATAATATAGCCCCTACTAAATAGAACCAATCGGCATTAGCAGCAATCATAGTGGTCAAATTACTCATACTTTGCCCCCTTTGTTAGTAGCGTCATGAGCGATAACTTTTACTTTAGGTTTGAACATCGATAGCATACGTTCAGTCACTGCAAAACCACCGAAGATATTGACACTAGCTAAAAATACTGCAAAAGCACCAAGTAAACTAGTGGCAGTAAATGCACTGCCGTCGATAGTGACGGTCTGGAGCATAGCGCCGACTATAACAATACTAGACAGCGCATTAGTCACCGCCATCAATGGGGTATGTAGCGCTGGGGTGACGCCCCAAACTACGTAATACCCTACAAAAATAGCCAACACAAATATGGTAAAAATCGCAACGAATGGCGTGCTACTCATGGCTGCACCAGCTGGCGCTGCAGCTAAAATAGTGGTAATCATTTTATCCTCCTAAAATTTATCACTTTTGCTTATTAATAGTTATCAAAGAGCAGAGCTAAAAATTAACGCTTAGCAAGGCGCACTTGACCATCATGAGTTACTGCTAATGCGCCTTGGATTTCATCTTCCATATCCAGCGTTAGCGCCAAATTATTGGCTGTAGGGTTGTCTGCTGATTGTGCGATTAAGGTAGTAATAAAATTAACCAAATTATTAGCATATAAATCCGAAGATTGCGCAGCTAGCATTGAGGGAATATTGTCCGCACCCACTATGCGTACCCCATTATCAGTAGTTATAGTCTGATCAGCGACACTACCCTCGACGTTGCCACCAGTACCAGCAGCCATATCAATTAATACTGAACCGGCTTTCATTTTGGCGATGGTTGCTTGATGTATTAATCTTGGTGCTTGTCGACCAGGAATTTGTGCTGTAGTAATAACGATATCAGCCGCGCTAACCGCTTTGTCTACTATTGCGGCTTGATCCTTGATGTACTGCTCAGAAGGTGTCCAAGCATAACCGCCTGTCGCCTTAGCTTTTTGCGCTTCATCATCGCTCATAGGGACATCCAGCCATTTACCACCTAGTGACTCGACTTGCTCTTTAGCAGCAGGACGCAAATCACTGGCTTCGACTACGGCGCCTAAACGCTTAGCAGTGGCAATCGCTTGCAAACCGGCGACTCCTACTCCTAAGATAATCAATTTGGCTGGCTTGACAGTACCCGCTGAGGTCATAAACATGGGAAAGGGGCGCGCGTATTCGTTAGCCGCTAACAATACCGCTTTATAACCGGCAAGGTTAGCTTGTGAGGACAGCACATCCATATTCTGTGCCCGTGATAAAGTTCGCGGCAGTAGCTCCATCGCAAAGGCCGTAACGCCATGACTAGCATAATTATCAAGCTGAGTATTGCGATAAGGATCCAGCATACCGACTACTATCTGACCAGCAGTTAATTGCTCGACTAGGGTAGCTGGCAAGTCATGAACCGTCGTCAGGATACGAGCATCGGCAGCAGTTTCAGCAGCAGTAGCCGCAATACTAGCCCCAGCCGCTTGATACATAGCATCATCATAATAAGCACCACGACCGGCACCAGCTTGCACAATGACTTCAAAACCGAGTTTAAGTAGTTTTTTCACCGCATCTGGGGTAATAGCCACCCGATCCTCGTAGGTGTTATCTGCACTGATTACTCCGATTTTCATAGCATCTCCTTATGACAAATGAGTTTTGATTAATAGCTTTTGCTTAACCACTTCTGCTTAACAGCTTTTGCTTGATAGTTCTTTGCTAATACCCGCTGTTTAACTACTGCGGTTTCACTGAGGTTGTACTTATCATCTAACTAAAAGTATCTCGGTAAATATTAGCCACATAAGACAGTAGTATTTTAAATAGCGCTTTATTAGATAGTTGCTTTTTAATAACTCTGTCTTAAGTAGCTGTTTTTTAATAACTGTTTTAGCCATCTAAAGTATTATAGATTTACTAAATGCTTATGCTTAGTTCATCATTGCTTTTTATTATAGAGATATCGACGGTTACTATTCATTTACTATTGATGACTGACAAGTAAATAAAAAGTTAAGGGTTTACTGCATTTATATAACTTTTATTGTTATATTCAAATGTTTTATTTTTATCAACTATTATTGACCCTAGTTATAGCGATATTATCGACCGTTATATCAGCTAGGTTTTAGCAAGGCAGATGCAGTCGCTAAGGGCTTTGTGCTATGGTAGTCACAGTGTATTAATAAACCATAACGACTATAATTACTGTAAGGAATAAAGATGTACTTTTTGCTTTCTCCTGCAAAATCTCTTAATGAGACCGATGCTGTGCCACTAAATCTTGGCAACTACTACAGCCAACCAGCACTTATCGATAACTCAGCCCAGCTAATAAAAACTCTAAAAACGAAAGATCCGATAGATTTGCAAGAATTAATGAGCATCTCATTTGAGCTGGCAACCCTAAATGCTGAGCGCAATCAAGCTTGGCACCTACCATTTACAGCTGATAATGCTAAACCTGCAAGCTATCTATTCGATGGTGATGTGTATACAGGTCTTGATAGCTATAATATGGATAAAGACACTATTCTATATTTAAATGAGCACTTAGGAATTCTGTCAGGACTCTATGGTCTGTTAAAACCACTAGATTTGATGCAGCCGTATCGGCTAGAGATGGGCACTAAGCTTAAAAACGAGCGTGGTGATAACTTGTACGAATACTGGGGTGAGCAAATCACTGACGCTATTAATGAGCATATGGCAAAGAGTGAAAACAAAGTGTTGGTTAATTTGGCCTCCAATGAATACTTTAAAGCGGTTAAGAAAAAGGCATTGCAGGCCCAAATTGTGACCCCACGTTTTGAAGATGAGAAAAACGGCGTTTATAAAGTGATCAGTTTTTATGCCAAAAAAGCCCGTGGGCTGATGGTGAAGTATGCCGCTGATAACAAACTCACTGATGCTGAGCAGCTCAAGCAATTCGATTTAGCGGGCTATTATTATTGTACTGATGCTTCTAACGAGCAGACTTGGGTATTTAGACGGGATGCTGGGAATCAGTAACATAGTTTTTGAATTTTTAATGGCTATAAAATTTGGTCTGTCCTTCTTAAGTACCAACACATAAAAAACCCCGATAAGCTCTCGCCTATCGGAGTTTTCTTTTACAGCAATGTTATAAAGCTTTAGTAGCTATATAACATTAGGGTTTAAAAGCAGCTTACATCATGCCGCCCATGCCACCCATACCGCCCATTCCACCAACGCCCATGCCAGCCATAGCGTCACCGCTTTCTGGTAGGTCAGTGATCATCACTTCGGTAGTTAGCATAAGACCTGCGATTGAAGCCGCGTTTTCTAGTGCTGAACGAGCAACTTTAGCGGGATCAATAATACCCATTTCTAGCATATCGCCATATTCACCAGAAGCAGCGTTGTAACCATAGTTACCGCTACCGCTTTTCACTTCGTTAACCACTACTGAAGCTTCTTCGCCTGAGTTAGTTACGATTTGACGTAATGGAGATTCCATTGCACGACGTAAGATATTGATACCAGCATCTTGGTCATCGTTATCGCCTTTTAGCTCAGCTAGGGCGTTCATTGCACGAATTAGCGCAACACCACCACCAGGGACAACACCTTCTTCAACTGCTGCACGAGTAGCATGTAGAGCGTCGTCAACGCGATCTTTTTTCTCTTTCATTTCAGTTTCAGTGGCTGCGCCAACTTTGATAACAGCAACACCGCCAGCTAATTTAGCCATACGCTCTTGTAGTTTTTCTTTATCATAGTCAGAGGTTGACTCTTCTACTTGACGACGGATAGAGTCTACACGCTCATCAATAGCTGTTTTCTCGCCAGCACCATCAACGATAACAGTGTTTTCTTTACCGATAGTGACTTTTTTAGCAGTACCCAATTGCTCAAGGGTAGCAGTCTCTAAGCTTAGGCCAATCTCTTCAGAGATCACCGTACCGCCAGTCAAAGTAGCGATGTCTTGTAGCATAGCTTTACGACGATCACCAAAACCTGGTGCTTTTACCGCACAAGTTTTTAAGCCGCCACGCATGTTGTTCACTACTAGAGTTGCCAATGCTTCGTTTTCAACATCTTCTGCGATGATTAGCAAAGGTTTGCTTTGCTGCATTACTTGCTCAAGTAACGGCACGATTTCGCGGATATTGCTGATTTTTTTATCAACTAGCAAGATATAAGGATTTTCAAACTCAGCGGTCAAGCTGTCTTGCTTGTTAGCGAAGTACGGGCTGATATAACCACGGTCAAACTGCATACCTTCAACAACTTCTAAGGTATCTTCAAAGCTTGAACCTTCTTCAACAGTGATAACGCCTTGCTTACCGACTTTTTGCATCGCTTGCGAAATCAATTCACCGATTTTGGTGTCTGAGTTAGCAGAGATAGAACCAACTTGAGCTATGGCTTTTTCGTCGTCAGCTGGAGTAGATAGCAAATGGATTTGCTCTACAGCAGCGCGTACCGCTTTATCGATACCACGTTTAAGATCCATTGGGTTCATGCCAGCAGCTACTGACTTCATACCTTCTTGCAAGATTGACTGAGCCAATACCGTTGCAGTAGTAGTACCATCACCAGCGACATCGTTAGTACGGCTAGCAACTTCACGAACCAATTGAGCGCCCATGTTTTCAAATTTGTTTTCTAGCTCGATTTCTTTGGCTACAGATACGCCATCTTTAGTGATGGTTGGTGCGCCAAATGATTTATCGATAACGACGTTACGACCTTTAGGGCCTAAAGTAACTTTTACAGCGTTCGCTAGGACGTTTACACCGTCCATCATTTGTTTACGGGCATCTATGCCGAATTTTACGTCTTTTGACATGTTAAATTGCTCCAATTATTTATAATTTTTGAGAGTTTGCGAAACCTTAACCTTGTATCTTAGGTTATTAAGGGTTATTAAGCTTCTAGAACACCCAATACATCAGATTCTTTCATGATAAGTAATTCTTCGCCGTCAACTTTAACTGTCTGACCAGCGTATTGACCGAATAATACTTTATCACCAACTTTTACATCTAGCGCACGAGTGTCGCCATTATCACGGATTTGTCCGTTACCAGTCGCTAACACTTCACCTTGTGACGGCTTTTCTTGTGCTGAACCTGGTAAAAGAATGCCACCAGCTGTTTTTGTTTCTTCTTCTATGCGGCGGACGACAATACGATCATGTAAAGGACGGATATTCATCGATCTGACTCCAATAGGTTATTTGAGTTAAAAGTTATTTCATTTAGCGTTCTCAATATCGCTACTTTCTAAACCATTATTGTGACTACTAGTATTTAGAAGATAACTATTGAGCTTGTACCAAAAAGTGGGGGCATCGTTAAACAGCTTCAAGTGCAAAGCCCAAAAATTTACAAGAATATTATGCAATATTATTCATAGTGAACGTCTAGTAGTAAAAAAACCACAAGCAAATATTGAAAATCATAATGTCTAAAGGCAGAGCCTGTAATTAGAGTGATTGCAGTGATTAGATTGAAAGCGGTAGCTTTACTTACAGGACGTTACTGATACTAGAGACTTGAGCTTTATTAGTAATAAAAAATACAGCAATCAAACATCTCCCACTGCTACTACCCTTGAAAATGTAACAGGATATGACCATTATAGCTGTTGACCTATTAAGCTCAGTCCCTGAAATAAATAATAGCTAAAAAACTCTAAGGGGTGCTGCCCACTCCACAATAAATACTGGCTATGCTTGCATCAATTTAACAAGACTCTCCTGCTGCAAGCACATGAGTTTTATTTTTTGCGCTGACTATAAATTAATTAAGGAATTCTATGAATATTTTTCATGCTACTAATTTTAAAACCGTTAACAAAGATTCTACTGCAAAAAAATCCAGCAATAAGCGGTTATCTGCTCTTACTATGGGTGCTAGCATTGCGGCTATCGGAGCATTAAGTATGACCGCCCCTACTCTTGCAAGTGCAAAAACCATTCAACCTTCTAGTGCTAACTATAATTTTACCGTGGAAGATAAATACAAAGGTACAGCCACTCGCACCTTAAACAAATCGGGCAACGTCTGGAAATACGATGTCAATGCTAAAGTTGCTGGTGTCGCTAGTGCCTCTCAAAAAAGCACTTTTGTTATTAATGGCAACAGTGTGGCACCGACCCAAGCTAGTACTACTTACAAGCTATTCGGCGTTGGTCGCACTCATAACCTCAGCTTTAATTCGGGCAAAAAGCAAATTGCTAGTAGTTATAAAGGTAAAACTATTAACCTGAATATGGCCCAGCAAGCTTTTGATGATCTAAGCTTAGAAGTTCAGATTCGCCAAGACCTATTGAATGGTACATTCTCTGGTAACTACTATATGGCCAAAAAAGATAAAATAGAAAAGACCCCATTTAAAAATTCTGGAAAATCTAAGATTACTGTTCCTGCTGGTACTTACGATACGGTACGTATTGATCGTATCCACGATGATAATAGTCGCTCAACTAGCTTTTGGCTAGCACCGAGCTTAGACTATCTACCAGTAAAAGTCAGCCAAGTGAATGAGGGTAAAAAAATGGATCTAGAGCTAACCAAAATCAACTAAGCTGTTAGTTATTGTTTAGCTTATCAATGCCTTGGTTGATAAATTGCTTATTAGTTAAAACTTAGTTAAAACCAATAAAAAGCTGCCCTCTAGATTTAGAGGGCAGCTTTTTATTGAGTAACATATAGACTAAAATCCTAACGTCTATTGACAACCATCACTCTATTCTAAGTTAGCGAGCACGCGGCTGCTTGACCACGTTATTCATCGATGGCAAACGTTTTAGTAATAAAAACAACCAAGCATTGATGGACAGTAGTAAAACGAAATCCAATAGGTACAGGAGAATTTCAGCCCAGCCACTACCATAAACTCGAATGAATAGGGTAACGCCGCTAGCCCCTAAATACACTAAGGTGAGCATACTACCAACCAGCAATATATAAGGGGAACGGCCACGTAATATGGCTGGGGTCAATATAAACGCTGGGATCAGCCATAAGCCATACCACACTATACCGCCAACGATATCGGGACTAGTAGGGTTGACGATACTGATCAATACTGGCATTACCAATAGTCGATAAGCCAGCCATAGCAGCCAAGTCATGACTAAAAGTCTATGCATAGGTGCTATAGGCTTACTGACTTTTTCTGCTTTAACTGACTTCTTGCTAGTGTTGATAGCAGAGTTAGTGCTGGCAACACTTGCACTAGTCATAGTATTGGTATTGATATGAGTGTCAGCAGCTTCAGTACTGGCTATAACGCTAGTAGCTATCTCAGCTTGGCCATCAAATGTGGATGAATCATTGGCCAATACTGAACGCTGGGCTTCATTATTAGGATTATTAGTAGCCATTAGAGAGGTCTGTTTCCTAGTTAAGGGCTGCTATCGAAGGTGCTTGTTAAAACTACACTCAAACACCATCTTTTAGATAGTGTTCTATAAAGCTGTCTTCGACTGAGCAAGCTTATTAGCGTTTCCATTTGGCTTGAGCCAAAGCGGTGGCCGCAATAGTCAGACGATAACCTTGAGCTATCGCCAATTCACGTTCGTCTTCACTCACTAGCTTATCGTGCGCTGCGCCGCTGACGTGGCTAGCACCATAAGGCGTGCCGCCTCGCTGAGTACGATTCAGCGCCGGCTCTGCATAAGGCAGACCTACGATCATCATGCCATGATGAATCAGGGGCAGCATCATAGTTAGTAATGTAGTTTCTTGTCCACCATGCATAGAGCCAGTAGCGGTAAATACTGCAGCGGGTTTATTCTGTAAATTACCAGCCAGCCATATCGTAACCGTATTGTCCCAAAAATACTTGAGCGGCGCTGCCATATTGCCAAAATGAGTAGGACTGCCTAGTGCCAAGGCTGTGCAATCTTTTAGATCATCCATTGTACAGTAGAGATCACCTTCATCAGGAATAGACGGCAAGCTGGCTGTAGTCTCAGGGGCTACTGGCGGCACCGTACGAATCCTTGCAACTAGGCCTGCATCCTCGATACCTTGAGCGATAGCATAAGCCAAAGTTTTGGTAGTGCCATGATTAGAATAATAAAGCACTAACACGTAAGGGGTCGTTTGACTCATTAATAACATTCCTTTTAAATTTGCTCTTATCATCAGTATTAAAAGATATCAGCAATTAGCGGTAGTGAGTAGTCGCAATGATTGATTATACCATGCAGCCGTTAAGCACTGACAGGCAAAGCTGTGACTTAGCACTCTTAAACAGCGTTAAAACTAACGATTATAGCTATGCATTTTGACACAAATAATCAGAAGATACTAAACTGCTAATTTTGTTACAATATCGTATCTTAACCCCTATTAAATGGCCGATATGGAAAACTTATTAAAAAAACTGCCCTTTTTACAACAGCATTGGTTTCAGTTCTTAAGATTTTTGGTTCGGCACTTTTTTCAAGATAACTGTCAGCAAAAAGCCGCTTCGCTTACTTATACTACTATGCTGTCAATTGTGCCTATGCTGACCGTACTGTTGATGATTTTATCTTCAGTGCCAGCATTGTCATCGGTTAGAGCACAGATTTACGAAGTCATTTATAGTAATTTGCTGCCACAATCGAGCCTACAAGTTAGTAAGTATATTAATAGCTTCGCCGAAAAATCATCTAACTTAACTATTATCGGGGCGATGATTTTACTGGTTACTACTATTATGACCTTAACCACTATTGAGCGCGCTTTTAACCAGATTTGGCAAGTTGAAGATAGATCAGGTGGTCTAAAGAGCATCCTGCGTTACTGGACTATAGTGACTTTAGGGCCGCTAGTATTGGGAACAGCATTTCTGGCATCGAGTGCAGTACAGAGCTTTAGCTTGTTAAATCGACAAATAAATGGTTATGGTATTGACTGGGGGTTTTGGATTCAGCTGGTCTCTACGGGGGTCACTGTTGCTGGCTTTACTGCTATGTACTGGTTTATACCAAAAGCTAAGGTCCCCTTTAAAAATGCCGCTATTGCTGGGATTTTTGTAGCGATTATCTTTGAGCTGTTAAAGCATGTCTTCGGTACAGTTATGAGTAACTTTACCAGCTATGAGGCTATTTATGGCGCCTTTGCAGCGCTACCGATTTTCTTGCTGTGGATTTTTTTATCGTGGAATTTAATCTTGCTTGGGGTTGAGATTAGCTATACTTTAACTATTTTTGCAACCAAAGAAGTTTATCCCCGCCATCCGTTGCTAAGCCTGCTAGATATGCTAAACCTGGTTTATAGCCATCACTTAGAAGGTGACGCTGTCAGTGAACAAGACTTACGTAATGTGCTGGGTCGTAAAGAGCTGCCTAAATGGTATACCTATATTAATTATCTGCAAGATAGCAACTTGATTACTCTTACTGAAAAAGATGAATATGTTCTTAAAAAAGACTTAAATCGGATGACTCTATGGGACTTCTACCGCACCTTGCCCTATCCGCTGCCTATCAAAGATGAATTAGATGAAATGAAGCGTGGCAGCCAATATCCTTGGCTCAGCTTATTGGTCAATCGTTTTGTCAATACTGAAGCTTGTGCCAAACAGCAGCTGGACTTGTCATTAGCGACTATCTTTACTCATAGTGAACCTCGGGAAAAAACCTCTGCAGATGGCAAGAAACACTCCCATAATGGGCTTATAAGTGAGCAAGAGCAGTATGATCGGTATGGCTATCAGAGCAATGGTCATAGCGACGATGACAGTACCCCACGCTTTGAAGCGGAGGCTTACGATAAAGACAGCGAAGTTATCCATGACAACAATAACCATGACATCGTCATTCCAGATGGTGATCCAGCTGATGCTATAAGCAAAAACATGAACGTTAACCCTACTAGTAAGCCCGCAGCTATGCCAAGCAAAGCCAACATCATTACTGAAGCCGATAATCCAGCAGCGTCGCTGTAAGCTTGAACGCTTAAATAAGGTTATTAGCCTAGCTAGCACTCAAGTTACGCTCTGTATTTGAGCTTGGCTTTAATAGAAAAACCTCTACTTATATTGCGGAGCTCGTGCCGGTGAAAGACCACTCTAAAGATAATCTGTCTGCCTCTATCTTTGCCTCACTAATAGCTTGGTTAAAAGATTTTAGGCAGCGCTGGTCGTTTGAAAATCTGACCAATTTGCCTGATCGTTTAAAAAATATTTGGCAAAGGCTGCTTGGCTCTTATTGGTTTATTCCTACCGCTTGCATAGTATTAGGGCTACTTCTAGCGCCGCTATTGCTGTCTATTGACCAGCACTTTGATCGTGAAACGGTGAAAGACATTAGCTTTGCATTTACTGGTGATGCGGATGCTGCGCGGGCTATTATGACAGCAATCGCCGGAGCAGTATTAGGAGTAGCGGGCACCACGTTTTCTATTACTATTGCCGTATTATCGATGGCTTCATCACAATTTGGCCCACGGCTACTACGGAACTTTTTGACCGATACTCCTAATCAATTTGTTCTAGGTATCTTTTTGGGTACTTTTAGCTATAGCTTATTAGTACTAAAGGCTATTCATAAGTTTGACGTTGGTTTTGGTGTGCCACAGTTGGCAGTTACTTTTGCTATCGCTCTTGCGGTCATTTGCGCGCTATTGCTAGTGTATTTTGTCCAGCATATGGTACATGCGATTCAGGCCTCACATGTCATTCAAGATGCCAGTAATGACGCCATTAACAATATCAATTATTGGTACAGTGCCACTTGTGATCTGCAGCATCAACAAAATATGACTGCCAAAGATATTGATCGCTATCAGCAGTGGCCAATGACTGCCCTCTATGCTCCAGCTTCAGGATATTTAGGACAATTATATGTAGAAACGCTGATAGCGCTAGCGAGTGACTATGGTGGCGTTATCCAACTGCATACTAATCTTGGCAACTTCGTTACTGATGCTAATGTTATAGGGCACTTCTATCAACGCCCAGCTGATCATGCAAGCTTATTACAAAAAACTAAAACCTCAAACTTAGCACTTCTACCACGCAGACCTGATGGTTTATTCTGGCAGCGCTTTGCCGCAGGCTTAGCTATTGACGCTAGACTGTCACACTCAAACGATATCGCTTACAGCTTAGGGCAAATGACTGAAATTGCGCTACGGGCTTTATCTCCAGGAATTAATGACCCTAAAACAGCAGTAAACTGTGTGCAATCTTTGACTACTTGCTTGAGTATCATGTTGCGTCGACAGCCTCCCAGCCCCTATCACTTCTATATACCACCACATGATAGCGATACTGACGATATTGCGGTCAACCAGCCAGTACCCGCAATCTTAGCGCTCATTACTAAGACCCCTAAGATATCAGACTTTATCGATACCTCACTAGGTGAAATACGGCGTTATGCTACCGCAGATTTGATGGTGCTAAAAGCGCTGTGTCAGGCGATTACTGATCTAAATTATGCTAAAGTGAATAGCGCTCAACGTCAGACCTTACTGCATGAACTAACGCTGATTGAACGAGCTGGACAACAAAACTTAGCTTATAGTGAGCTTACCGCCGACTTGCAAGCCATGTGTTTACAGGCAAGAGCGTTTATCCATGATGATAACGCTAAGCACTTACACTTTGAATATGTTAGCGGATTTAATGCTCATATTCGTAAGGCGCTAGAGACTCAAGCTAGCTAGCTTGTTTAATCCCCATTTTATATATTTGAGAATTTTTTATGGCTTCTGCAACCAGTCTAACCGTACTCGAAATCAGCGCCATATTTTTATCGATCACAGCTTTGCTGACTTATTTTAATCATCGCTTTATTGGTCTACCGACTACTATTGGCGTGATGGTAATCTCTATATTATTATCTATTGCCGCGATATTCCTAGGTTTCTTAGGCTTTGATCAGTTAATTGATTATGAGGTCAGCTTACTAGATCAGCTTGATTTCACTGAAGTATTGTTAGATGGTATGCTCTCAATGCTATTATTTGCTGGTGCTTTGCACGTCAATATCGGCGATCTAAAACGTTATAAGCTGCCCATTGGTATTTTAGCTTTCATAGGAACCATAGTCTCAGCCGTGCTTATCGCTGCTGCGGTCTATTATATGCTGCCCCTATTTGGTTTTGGTTTACCTTTTATTTGGTGCTTGTTATTTGGCGCTTTGATATCACCAACGGATCCGATTGCAGTGATGGGCATCTTAGCTTCAGCGAATGCGCCAAAGAGCATCGAAACTGTTATCGCTGGCGAGTCATTATTTAACGATGGCATCGGAGTAGTGATCTTTGTCATCCTTCTTGGCATTTTGAGTAGTGGTAATATCCCAACAGTCAATTATGTCGCTCATGCGCTAGCATTCGAAGCTGGCGGTGGTATCGTCTTCGGCTTAGTACTCGGCGCTATCTTGTACTATATGCTCAAGAGTATTGATAGTTATCAAGAAGAAGTGCTGTTGACCTTAGCTGGGGTAATCGGTGGTTATGCGCTCGCCAGTCATTGGCATCTATCGGGACCATTAGCTATGGTAATGATGGGACTAATGGTTGGTAATCGCGGTCGCGAATTAGCAATGAGTGATAAGACTCGCCACTATATCGATCTATTTTGGGAGTTAATCGATGAGATATTGAACGCTATTTTGTTTGTATTAATCGGTTTAGAAGTAGTAATGATTGCTTACTCAGGTAATCTATTTATCGCTGCAGGCTTAACTATTGTCATTGCTCTAGCAGCACGGCTTATCGTAGTCGGCATGACCACTAGGACCTTTAGACACCAACTCAATTTACCAGTAGGTGCTTGGAAAGTGCTGACTTGGGGTGGCTTACGTGGCGGTATCTCAGTGGCGCTAGTGTTGCAGCTACCATCCGGTGCCGAGCGTGATATCTTATTGGCCCTTACTTATGCGGTAGTTGTATTCTCAATCCTAGTACAAGGCTTAAGTATCGGTAAAGTTGCCAAAAGCATTAGACCTATCAACGAGCTTTAGATGCAGGCTTATAAAACCATTTACCATTTACCATTTACCATTAACTATTAAAGCAAAAAGCTATCTTATTAAACAATAAAACTGCCAGAAGAGAGTCTCTTTTGGCGGTTTTGTTTGTGCTGTTAAACAGGGCTAATAAACAATGCTGATAAACAATGCTAATAAATAACATTATCTGTAGTTATACCTGTCTAGTTAGGGAGCTAAAATTATTAACAATCAACTTAGTAGCACAAACTAGTAAACCTAAATCAAGCCTTTATGCTTCATATTTCGATAAACTACGATAACGATGACTATGTTTAGTAGCAATATAAATAAGTTAAACCCATCAAATGTATTAGCGAACAGATAGTACAGCTCTACAGGTATAAAAATACCGTATCCGATGACGCTAAACCAATAGGCCCAAGTTTTATCTTGCCATAAGCCGTAAGCTTCCATGAATCGCAAACTGGCATAAGCAAAAATCAACAATAAGAATAACGTCCAGTTGTGACTAGCTTTTTGTGCTAGCTGTACTATGCTTTCTACTTGCGCTGCTAACAGCTGACCAAAGTTTTGCTGCCAAGTATTAGTAGCCGTCGCTAGCCACTGATCTAAATCTTTGTGCCATAGCCATAAAGCAGTCGCTCCTAGCAGCGCGCCAATACCTTTGATTATCTCATAGATAGCTACTGCCTTGATCGACTCACTAGATTGACTAGCTGTGCTCACCTTTATAGGCAGCTTGGCATTAGATAGATTAGCCAAAGAATGTCTCCACGACACGACCTTGTAACTGTTGGCCAAAGAAAGGGGTATTTTTACCATTAGACAGCATAGTTTCAGTAGTTACTTGCCATGTCATATCAGGGTCTACTAAGATAGCTCCGCCCGTTTCTAGATATTGATCTTCAATACCAGCAATCTTTGCCGGATTGAGACAAATCTTAGCCACTAGTTGCTCTACTGTTAGCACCTCATCACGCACTAGCTGACACGCCAGCGCCATAAAAGTATCGAAGTTGGAAATACCTGGGGTACTCTCAGCAAAAGGGGCTTTTTTGGCAGTAACGTTGAGCGGCTCATGATGGCTACAAATGGCATCGATAGTGCCGTCTTTAAGACCACGACGTAGCGCTTGCTGATCGGTGTTACTGCGTAATGGCGGCAGTACATATGACATAGCATTAAAGCCTTCTAGATTATCATCGGTCAAATGCAACTGATGCATCGCCACATCACAAGTGACTGGTAAACCCTTATCTTTAGCCCAGCGCATAAGCTCCACTGAAGACTTACAAGATAGTTGACTAAAATGAGCGGCAATGCCGGTCTCTTCAACCATTAGTAATTGCGTTGATAAAGCTACGGTCTCGGCAATCCAAGGAATGCCTTGCAAACCATGATAAGAGGCGATATAGCCTTCATGAGCCACGCCATCACCAGATAAGCTAGGCTCATCAGGATAGAAGAATACTTTCATCCCAAAGGTAGCGGCATACTCCAAGGTACGCAACTGGACTAAATCATTTTCAAAAGGTCGACGAGCATTAGAGACTGCAATACAACCGCCTTTTTTGAGGCCAGCAATATTAGAAGGCCTTTCCCCCTTTAACCCTGCCGTCAGTGCACCTAAGATATGTAAGTGAATGCCACCATCTTCTAACGCTCGTTCTCGCAACCCCTTTAGCAATGAGCCATTCTCTAATATAGGATTAGTATCAGGCGGAATGACTACATGCAAAAATCCATTAGCCAGTGCTGCGCTGCCTTCTGATGCCAGCGTCCCATGCTGCTGCAACCCTGGTTCACGTAAGCGGGCGCACAAATCAACCAAAGGCGGTAGTAGCCACAGTTGATGATCTGATGCGTTATTAGTCAACTGCTCACTCACTGAACTGGGTAGTGATTGGCTAAAAGCGGTAGGCAATAGGTCGATTATCTGTGCTGTAGTGTTATTATTATCGATCATGAGCTGGGTACCATGTAAATAAGTTAAATAGGAAAGTAGACAAAAACTAATCAACAGCTATGGGCTAAATTAGTATCACATCAAAATCTAATCTACTGTTAGCAATTATCCTCTATTCGCTTGGTGAGCACGCTGCCCTTCCATAGTCAAAGCCAATACTGCCATGCGAATAGCGACCCCATTACTCACCTGCTTTAAGATAACGGATTGCGGGCCATCAGCCACGCTTGAGGCAATTTCCACCCCACGATTCATTGGCCCAGGGTGCATAATTAGCGCATCGGGTTTGGCTAACGCTACCCGCTCAGGGGTAATGCCATACTGCTTATAATATTCACTCGATGAAGCTAGTAGAGGCGAGCCAATACGCTCGTTCTGTATTCTAAGCCCCATAATCACATCACAGTCACGCACGCAGCTGTTCATATCCTCATACACTTGCACCCCAAAACGCTCAATACCTTTTGGTAGCAGCGTACGTGGCGCTATCACTCTTATATCTTTGACACCTAAGGTTTGCAAGGCACTGATATCGGATCGAGCTACTCGTGAATGCTTGACATCGCCAATGATAGCCACTGACAACTCTTCAAACGGACGCGGCGCTTCACGGTGAATAGTGAGCATATCGAGCATACCTTGCGTAGGATGTGCATGCCAGCCATCACCGCCATTAATAATAGCAATATCTGGGGTCACCTCAGTAGCCATAAAATGTGCAGCGCCAGAAGCGGAATGACGCACTACAAAAATATCAGCAGTCATTGCTTGTAGATTCCACAGCGTATCGCGTAGGCTTTCGCCTTTTTTGGCACTAGAGCTGGCAATATCAAGGTTCAACACATTAGCACCAAGACGTTTTTCAGCGACCTCGAAGGTAGTCCGCGTACGAGTTGATGGCTCAAAAAACAGATTCATCACCGTACAACCTTCCAACTCAGGACGATTAATCAGTTGCCCATTTTCATCGAAGAAAGTTTCAGCTTTGGCAATGATAGCTTGCAATTGCGCTTTATTAAGACCTTCCACTCCCAAAAAATGCCTTATGCTACCATCACTATTTAATTGTGGTCGACTAAGCGAAGTATTGAGTCTTTGATGAATAGTACTAGGATCAAACTTGGCGTATTCAGAAGGGGAAACGTTATTCTTGGTATCGTGAGTATTTGGCATAATGGCAAGTCTTTATGATAGGTTTATATTTAGGATTGAATTTACTGATTCAAACTGAATATTACAGCTAAGGTTATTATACTTATAATCATTGGTATTTTGCTTAAAACACTTAGTTAACCGTCTAGCAATAAGGACATTTTGTCGCTTATTTGCTACACTTTACCGCAATAACTTTATAATGCTAATGACTACTGATAATGAATGCTACAACTTAAGGCTATTATCAACTCTTTTAATGACGGTTGTACCAAAATTTATCAGCGCTAATGACATTAAGACGGCTCATCAATTAGCGAATGAGGATAAAAATGCGCTACATTTTTGTCAATCAAAATAATTGTTGTAGAGAATATCATCTTATTGTCTATAAACGCTCAAAGAGTCACAGTAATATAGAGAGATAGCCATTTTAAGCCCAGTAACTATTTATGCTGTTAAATGAGGACATGCCTTAGCCATAGTGTAGCTGATTTTGTCATAGTCATAAACATAGCGCTCTGACTAATTTAGCACAGTTATGTATGTAGCTATTATTTGACTACTAAAGATAGGCTAAGGTCTATTGATATAACTTTTTATCGAGCTTATCAATAGCCTTCAACCGCCATCATTACCTTTAATAGCTAATAATTAACACTGTAATGCACTGCCTGATCACTATTTATTAAAGATTCAGTTAAGATTTATAGCCCAGTCGTTTTATCACTTTTTTATGATAACACTTTTATTATAATCCTACTTACTAGGAAGCTTTATGACCACTTTGACCGACTACTTAAACCATGTTTCTTGCGACGCTGCGCTTAGCGAAGTAATCACCACTGTTACTGACGTTGGTAAAACCATTGCCCAGCTATTAAGAAAAGGCGCGCTTGCAGATATCTTAGGGGAAGCGGGCAATCAAAACGTTCAAGGCGAAGATCAAAAAAAGCTCGATGTTTTAGCCAATGATTTGTTATTAGACGCTTTAGCACAAAATAGTCATTGCGCTGGGGTTGCCTCAGAAGAACTAGATCATGCTACTCCTGCCAATGTAGACGGTAGCTTATTAGTATTATTTGATCCTCTTGATGGCTCCTCTAACATCGACATCAATATGGCGGTGGGAACTATTTTCTCCATCCTTCCTTATAATCGTCAAGGCCAAGCGAGCGAAGATCAAGACTTTTTGCAGCCAGGCACTAAACAGCTAGCAGCTGGCTATTTATTATATGGCACTTCTACGATGCTAGCGCTGACTATCACTGATACAGTAGTTATGTTCAGTCTCGATCCTGATACTGGAGATTATATCGTGGTTGAAGAACAAGTCCAAATCGATGCAGACACTAGCGAGTACTCGATTAACAGCTCCAACTATCGCTATTGGCGTGCGCCTATGCAGCAATATATAGATGAGTTGATCGCTGGTGAAGCTGGTGTGCGCGAGCGTGATTTTAATACCCGTTGGGTAGCAGCCATGGTCGGTGATGTGCACCGTATTTTATGCCGCGGCGGTCTCTTTACTTATCCGTTTGACACTAAGTATGCCAATAAAGCTGGCAAATTACGCTTGATGTACGAGGCCAACCCGATGAGCTTATTAATCGAACGAGCTGGTGGTAGTGCTACTGATGCTGTCAACCGTATCCTCGATATCGAGCCTACAGATATTCATCAGCGGGTGCCTGTAGTCCTTGGTAGCAAAAACGAAGTCAATTATGTCAAAGAGCTACATTTACAGCATGCTAATAAACAGGGCTAACTTAGATGACCGTCTGTAATAGGCGGTTATCCATAAATGACCTTGACTGGGTTTACCTTTTTGACGACTAATTTTTAGCCAGTTGAACGGTTAAGCCGCGCAACTTTATATTGATTTTTAAGCGGTCTATTATGACATTATATGCAAACGAGCTAAACCCCCTAGTTACTTCTGATAAGAACCAAACGATAAAGCTGGCCAAAGCTTTATTAACTCAAGCACGCCAACGCAATAAACAAGCGCAGACTGTACTTGAAGGCATACATTTAATTGATGCCGCTTTACGCAGCGATTACCCATTCGAACAAATACTAGTAGCAGAATCCGCTCATGGCCACCCTGAAGTACAGCAAATACTAAGCCGCCTGACTACTGATATTAGTGTTTTAGTCATGTCAGACTCGTTATACAAGAGCATTCGTAGTTTAGGCTCAGGTATTGATGTTATGGCCATAGTCAAGATACCAGCGCCTATTCTGCCGATGATTACTACTGACTGTTTGATATTAGATGACGTCCAAGACAGTGGTAACGTAGGTACTTTACTGCGCACGGCTGCAGCTGTTGGCATTGATACTATACTTTGTACTAGTGGCACCGCTCAAGCATGGTCACCGAAGACTTTACGGGCTGGCATGGGTGCGCAGTTTGCATTGACTATCTATGAAGGGCTAAGCGTGACCGATATTTTAGACAAAGTACAAGTACCGCTCTTAGCTACGAGCTCGCACACCGATACTTTAATCTACCAGCATGATCTACGCCAGCCTACTGCTTGGATTATGGGTCACGAGGGTCAAGGGGTTTGCGCTGAGCTCATGCAATGTGCTACTCCTATCGCCTTGCCGCAACCTAATGGTCAAGAGAGCCTGAATGTCGCTATTGCCGGAGCGCTCTGTCTGTATGAAACTTTGCGTCAACGTCAATATTCCTAAAAACAGTGATTGAAGAAGCACTTTGATGGGTGACAAGTGTATAAAAAATCCCGCTATCAATGATAGCGGGATTTTTTATATAATAATATATTAAACAGTCAATGATTTGGCTAAGCTTAAATCTTGCTAGTCAACTCAGGTAACGCCTGGAATAAATCTGCTTCTAAGTAGTAATCAGCCACGCTAGCGATAGGTGAATCTGGATCATTATTGATAGCTACGATAACTTTAGAGTCTTTCATACCCGCTAAATGCTGAATGGCACCTGAAATACCAGCGGCAATGTATAGATCTGGGGCAACGATTTTACCAGTTTGACCAACTTGCATATCGTTAGCAACATAACCTGCATCGACAGCAGCACGTGAAGCGCCAATAGCAGCACCTAACTTGTCAGCAAGCGGTTCGATATACTTAGTAAAGTTCTCACTGTTAGCAAGCGCACGACCACCTGAAACTACGATTGATGCTGAAGTCAATTCAGGACGGTCAGACTTAGCCATCTCTTCATTAATAAAAGTTGCTTTACCAGCTTCTTGTACATTATCGATAGTTTCGACAGTGGCTGAACCACCTTCGGCAGCAACAGGATCAAAAGCTGTAGCACGTACCGTTATCATAACTTTTTCTTCTGTAGTCTTAACGGTAGCAGTAGCATTACCTGCGTAGATAGGACGTTCAAAAGTTTGTGGATCTATAACTGCAGTGATTTCAGACAGCATACTTACATCAAGTAATGCTGCTGCACGTGGCATAAATCCTTTACCAGTACTGGTTGCAGGAGCCAAAATATGGCTGTAGTCACTAGCAATATCAGCAACTAATAACGCAATATTTTCTGCCAATTGATGCTCATAAACGGCGTTATCTGCTAATAGGACTTTAGTCACCCCTTCAGCTTTCGCAGCTTCGTCAGCTACCGCTTGATTGCTACTACCAGCAACCAATACATGAACATCAGCGCCTATTTGTTTAGCGGCGGCGATAGTGTTTAAAGTTGCCTTTTTTAGACTGGCATTGTCATGTTCTGCATATACCAAAATAGCCATGATTTTTGTCCTTTATTTATTCGTATCATCTATTCGTATGGTCAGCTGTTAGCCTAAATGACTTTGGCTTCATTTCTTAGCTTGTCGACTAATTCGTCTACTGACTTAACCGTGATACCCGCTTTACGCTCAGCAGGTGGCTCAACTTTGGTGATCTCTTGTTTAGAGGTCATATCTACCCCAAAATCAGCAGGCGTTTTTTCATCAAGTGGCTTTTTCTTAGCTTTCATGATGTTAGGCAGCTTGGCATAACGTGGCTCATTAAGGCGTAAGTCAGTAGTGATAACTGCTGGTAGAGACAGTGCTACTGTTTGTGCACCACCATCCACTTCACGAGTGACGTTTACTTTATCGCCTTCTACTTTAACTTCTGAAGCAAAAGTACCTTGACCAATGCCCATCAGTGCCGCCAGCATTTGACCAGTTTGATTATTATCATCATCAATGGCTTGCTTACCTAACAAAATAATATCAGTACCTTCAGACTCAGCGATACTTTTTAGGATTTTGGCCACTTGTAGTGGATAAGGCTTAGCGTCAGTTTGTACCAATACGCCACGGTCAGCTCCTAAAGCTAATGCCGAACGAATCTGTTCTTGTGCTTCTTTAGGACCAATTGAGACTACGATAATCTCTTCGATAACGCCTGCTTCTTTTAGACGAACCGCTTCTTCAACCGCAATTTCATCAAAAGGGTTGATAGACATTTTGGTGTTAGATAAATCAACCGCTGAATGATCAGCTTTTACACGAACTTTTACGTTGTAATCAATGACACGCTTGACCGCGACTAATGCTTTCATACGTTCCTCGTTTGTTATATGTGAATTTAAAAGTATTAAATAAAAAACAGCTATAAATAAAAAGTGGAGCTTTACGGTCGTTCAAAGTTATATTTAGCAGTTTTAGCTTATAGCACATAATGGTTAGCACTTAGCTGTACTTATTAGACTAGACTATCTTGCGTGAGAGCGCTTATAAGGTCAAGATGACGCCGTGAATAATCGGTCATAAATTTGTCACTATTTCTGAAAAATAGCCAATATAAGCTTAAAACCTTTAGTTATAGCTAATTATATATAGTCATAATAATTATAATAGTTATGCTTTGTATCACAGCTAAGTGCTTATTTACTTAAGGTTTTATCATTACTTCTATAGTATCTAAAGCTGAGATTTTTGGTTGATATTACTATTATAAGTAGTTACTAATACTTGCTTATCATCGATATCATCAAATAATGACCAGTCAGGAACAACTTCATTATTCTTGATCACACTTATATCGGCCGTGGTTTCCATAATCACGGCAAAAACCTCAGACTTAGCCTTAATACCATTTTTGCGTAAAATCTGTTTAATATCATTAGTACTTAGTTTGGCTTTTTTTAAGTTATCCCAAAGATACTCACCGTTAGTCATCAAAACAAGAGGCTGATTGTCTATCAGCGCTTTGATGGGTTTAAATTTGCGTCTGACAATAGACAGCAGCGCTTGTAATAGAAACAACACGCCAATAGCAAAAACACCTTGTAATAGCGAGGTTGATTTTGATAGCACGGTAGAGGCCAAAATGCTACCAATGCCAACGGTCATGGCAAGATCGTAACTTGAGAGCTTAGAAAAGCTTCGTAAACCTACGATACGAGTAAACATTATCAAAAAGAAATAAAAACCAATAACCGATACAGTTATGCCAACGATTTGCTGCCAATCCATCCATAGCCAAGCTTGCCAATCCATAGTACACCCTCAATAGTTATCAAATTATTTATCTTCACTACTATCAATCACCAGCTAATATAAAAAATTCGCTTCTCTCCCTTGTTTTACTTATCTATAGCTAAATTTTGGCCAAAAAAAAGCAACCCAATAAGTGGTTGCTTTTGCGATACAGTCTAAACAATATTTTTTTGTTTTAACAAACAAAGTAATCTAGTGACGATTTAATCTTTATAGAATTAAGCTAACTGATAAATCAATTGAGCCTAACAAATAAGATTAGATAGCTTCGATTTGCTCAGCTTGTGGGCCTTTTTTGCCTTCACCTAAAACGAAAGACACTTTTTGACCTTCGGCTAGGGTCTTGAAACCACCACCTTGGATAGCGCTGTAGTGAGCGAATACGTCTTGTCCACCGTTATCTTGCGCGATAAAACCAAAACCTTTAGCTTCATTAAACCACTTTACAGTGCCTTCAACTTTATCAGACATAAATTTTCCTAACTCTTTAACTGTTGGCAAGACGTATGTCGTTGCCTATTGATTGATGAATACTTAATTAATTTGTTAGCAGAATGCTAAAACTAAATAACGCTTTATCACAGTGATATTGCACTATTTTTGTCGCAAACCTCTTAAGTACAACTTTATTATAGCAGTTTTTATAATCAATGATAGATTAAATTAAGGAGTTTTGTAAAAGTTTTTTACTAGTACTAAAAGCTGTAAATACCACCGAAACTAGTGGTTATTAAATTTAACCTTAACCTTTATGCGTAAGAATTTTATAGCATTAAGGCTGCATAAATTCACTTAGTTGCATATAGTCTCTTCTAGTAGTAGCTAAACTGAGGTAAAAGCTGCATTACAGCTATAGAAAAGTCATTGCAAGCAAATAGCACTTGCCCAAACTAGCATTTACTTGATCATTGAGTAGGTAGTGCTAGCCAAGGTGAAGATAATACTAATAGACACAAGGCAAAGAATACTAGCGCAAAAGATTGGCTGTAAGCGATGTATTTAGAAGGTACCACTAAGTCTTTAGTAGAATCAGGAATGCCTGTACGCTTGAGCAGACGAGTGCCGTATATCCAGCCAAATACGGTATAAATTCCATAAGCAGCAGGAACAGCAACTGCTAACGGGGTCAGCTCAATCACATATAGCATAGCTACTGAGATAAAGAACCAAGCCGTATCTAATAGTGAGCTGACTCGAAAAAATAATGATTTAGGAAGTTTGCCATTATTACGCTTAAGCATCTCCCCTTCTATCAAAATAAGTATAGCAACTACTGCACTACAACCTATATATGCAAACTGTGGATTCAACCATTCTGGAAAAGACATTAGTGCGACACAACCTATAGTTTATAAAAAGAAAAAATAAAACAATGGGGATCAAAGAATGACAAGATTTTAAATAGCCCTTTATTCGGTGGCTTTAATGACTAACAAGCACTCTATCGCTTGCTTATATTGGGCGGCTAATAGTGGTTTTCAACCATTATGCTCAACTTAATTGCAAAACATAGCTTAGATTTGTGCGTATATTCGCCTGCCTTTACCGCTATTATTTTATTATTAGCAGAGCAGCATGAGAATAATAGTGAAAGAACAGAACTGCCAATAAATAAAAGCCCATGCTATCAATTTGATAACATGGGTTAAAAGTCACGGATCTAATAACTATTAATAATTAGCTTTTGCTAAGCAAAAAATTATTTGATTAATTAGTTTTTGTCTTTATCGATGATTTTATTACCACCAATCCAAGGCATCATACCGCGCAATTTAGCACCAGTTATTTCGATTTGATGCTCAGCATTGTTACGACGACGTGCAGTCATTGAAGGATAGTTAGTTGCCCCTTCAGAGATGAACATTTTCGCATACTCACCAGACTGAATACGTTTAAGAGCGTTGCGCATAGCTTCGCGAGATTGCTCATTGATGACTTCAGGGCCAGTAACATATTCGCCATATTCAGCGTTATTACTGATTGAATAATTCATGTCAGCGATACCGCCTTCATACATTAAGTCAACGATAAGTTTGAGCTCATGTAGGCACTCAAAGTAAGCCATTTCTGGAGCATAACCGGCTTCAGTTAGGGTTTCAAAGCCCATTTTAACTAGCTCAACAGCACCACCACAAAGTACCGCTTGCTCACCGAATAGATCGGTTTCCGTTTCGTCTTTAAAAGTAGTTTCGATAATACCTGAACGACCACCACCAACACCAGCAGCATAAGATAAGGCTAGTTGTTTGGCTTGACCAGACGCATCTTGGTAGATAGCGATAAGATCAGGGATACCACCGCCTTTTACAAACTCATTACGTACGGTATGACCTGGTGCTTTTGGCGCTACCATGATCACGTCAAGATCGCTACGTGGCTCTACTTGGTTGTAATGAATGGCAAAACCATGAGCAAAGGCAAGGGTTGCACCCTCTTTGATATTAGGTTCAATCTCGTTTTGATATAGCGCTTTTTGGAACTCATCAGGAGTCAAAATCATGACCACATCAGCCGCTTTTACCGCATCGGCAACTTCAGCAACTTTTAGACCAGCATTTTCAGCTTTTTTCCATGAGCTAGAATCAGCACGTAAACCAACAGTAACATCGACACCTGATTCTTGTAGGTTCAAAGCGTGGGCATGGCCTTGTGAGCCGTAACCGATAATAGCAACTTTTTTGCCTTGGATAATAGATAGATCACAATCTTTGTCATAAAAAACGTTCATAGGTAGAGTCCTTTTCCTCAATCATGGAGAGCCATGGATAGTAAGATACTTATAACGCACTATTCCTATAAGAAAAAGTGCGCTTTATAAGCGTTATGTTAAATTCTAAGTGTTAATTTTTAAATTGAAATTTGGAAATTCGGTACTGGTTAAACGCTCAGTGTTCTTTCACCACGAGCGATACCGATGACGCCTGAACGTACCACTTCTAAAATACGTTCACGACCAAGCACATCTATAAAGCCATCAAGCTTGGCCGTATCACCAGCGATTTGAAGGGTATAGATACTAGCGTTAACATCAACGATTTGCGCCCGAAAAATATCCGCACTGCGTTTAATCTCTTCGCGTATATTACCAACTGCGCGAACTTTAATCAGCATCAGTTCACGCTCAACGTGTACAGTATCAGATAAGTTAAGGACTTTGACTACTTCTATCAGCTTATGCAACTGTTTAGTCATTTGTTCGATTTTTTCAGGTGAAGTAATAGTCGTCAAGGTCAAGCGTGAAATAGTAGGATCGTCTGTCGGTGCGACGTTCAGAGTCTCGATATTATAGCCGCGTTGGGAAAATAAACCAACGACCCGCGACAACGATCCCGCTTCGTTTTCCATCAATACCGAAATCAGATGTTGTTGCATTAGGTACGCTCTCCTTTAGTTAACCACATATCACGCATAGTCTGTCCAGCAATTTGCATGGGATAAACATGCTCATTACGATCGACATAGACGTCAATGAATACTAGTCTATCAGTCATAGCCATTGCTTCAGCTATCTGTGCTTCCATAGTCTGAGGATCAGTAATTTTGATACCTACATGACCGTAGCTCTCGGCGAGTTTTACGAAATCTGGTAAAGAGTTCATATAAGACTGGGCATGACGACCTTCATAAAGCATATCTTGCCACTGCTTAACCATACCCAGCTGCGCATTATTTATATTTAGGATTTTGACTGGTATGTTGTATTGTAAGCAAGTTGACAGCTCTTGAATATTCATCTGAATAGAGCCTTCGCCAGTGATACAAACCACATCACGATCCGGACACGCCAGCTTAGCAGCCATAGCATACGGCAAGCCGACGCCCATAGTACCAAGGCCACCTGAGTTTAGCCATTGGCGCGGCTCTCTATAAGTATAATAAAGCGCAGCAAACATTTGATGCTGACCAACATCACTAGTGATGATAGCGTTGCCATCGGTTACTCTGCACATTGCTTCTACTACACTCTGAGGCTTGATGCCATTTTCGGTGCTAGTGTCATAGCGTAGACCATGACGCTTACGCCATTCATTAATCTGCGACCACCAATCTAACAATGCCGGCTGATCTAACTGACTATCAGTGCCAATCAGCTCTAACATATCAGTCAATACAGATTTTACATCACCAACGATAGGCACATGAGCAAAGATAGTTTTCGAAATAGAGGTAGGATCGATGTCGATATGGATAATAGTAGCATCAGGACAGAATTTTTTGACGTTGTTAGTCACTCGATCATCGAAACGCGCACCAATAGCTAAGATAACATCCGCATGATGCATGCTCATATTGGCTTCATAAGTACCATGCATACCGAGCATGCCTAGGAACTGCTCATCGAAACCGTCGAAAGCACCTAAACCCATCAAGGTATTAGTCACTGGTAAGTTCAAGCGATGAGCAAGATCTCTAAGCTCGTGATGAGCATTACTCCAAATTACTCCACCACCAGAATAAACAACCGGACGCTTGGCGGCGAGTAGAGTCTCAACCGCTTTCTTGATTTGACCGCTGTGGCCTTTTATCGATGGCTGATATGAACGGACAAATACTTCGCTTGGATACTCATAAGCATACTTCTCACTCGGAGCGGTCATATCCTTAGGCACATCGATAACTACTGGACCTGGACGGCCAGACTTAGCGATATGAAAAGCTTTTTTGACAATCATTGGGATTTCGCTAGCATGGCGCACTTGGAAGCTATGCTTAACGATAGGGCGCGATACACCGATCATGTCAGTTTCTTGGAAGGCATCTTCACCAATCAGGCTGCTCGGTACTTGTCCGGCAATCACTACCATCGGTACTGAGTCCATAAAAGCTGTAGCTATAGCAGTAACCGTGTTAGTCGCACCAGGACCTGATGTCGCTAGTACTACTCCAGTGTCACCTGTCACTCGTGAATAAGCATCAGCCATGTGACCTGCTGCTTGCTCGTGACGCACTAAAATATGCTCGATATTATCTTGTTGGAATAACGCATCATAGATATGCAGAACCGCACCACCTGGATAGCCAAAAATATATTTGACACCCTCGTCAGTGAGCGACTGTACTAGCATTTCAGCACCAGTCATCATTACTGGTTCGTTACCACCTTCAGCAAGCAGTTTTTGTTTCTCTTGGAAGTTTTTGGCAGCATTAGCCGTTTGAGTATGTCCAGTCATATTTGGACTTTGAGTAGTTTGCGTCACTGTCATCACCTTTATTTACGGCGCAGACTAGCAGAGTTTTGTCAGTATTTATAATGGCGTCAGTTATGGCTTAGACGTAGTTATAGTACCTAAAAATAGTGCTGGTCGTTGTCTATATAAGAATATGTACCCACTATGTAAAAGTAGCGCTACTTTGTAGGCTAGCCTGCTATTTGCACATAACAATTTATAGGGTCAGCTTTGTGATGGGATATTATCGGATACAGTGACAAGATGCGAGCGCATCTATAAAAGAAAAAGAAGCTTATTATTATTTTAAACACTCATATTCAACGATAAAGTAGAGAGGCCTAACAGTCATATATAGCTAGCAATCATTGTAGATTGTGCTATCGCTAACTGTTGCCCTTTGCAGGTTAACAGTAGCCTATTGACTATCATTTAAGCTGTCTATCCTATCTATCAAATTAGCAAAAACCATTATCCTGATATAGGCTTATGTCAGTAATGACAACCAGCAAATACAGCTATGGCTAATGAGTAGTACAAATAATGGTAAATAATAAGTTTATCTTAGTCATTGTAGACCGATAAGTCCGGAGACAAATAACACTGCTGATAATTATAGTCATGATGACGATTATCTTTACTGTGCTATTGCCACAAAGAAGGTAAACCAACAGAGCTACTGATAAGTAGCCAAATAGGCTTTATCTTCAAGTGCTACGGCAATATTGTAAATGCCGCTCACTGACCAACCAACTAGGATTAGTTTCAACGGTTTAGCCCCTATTGTCAAGAAAAAATTATAAAGCCTATCCCCAACTAATGGTTATTAAATAATATCCATTGATAAGTATTTTTTGTTAGAATCAATAGTTAGCATATAAGCATTGGCTATGCAAAGCCCTAAGGTTTTACTCCTAAGCTTGGCTTACTATTGCTCGAATCGATAACTGGCTGTAGGCCTTGGCGTTACCATACTTTTAATATTAAATCGACAGGACAGCTATTATGGCAGCAGTATCTATGATGAATTATGTGACTAAACTATTTATGCTATTAATGGCTATTAGTATGTGGGCACTATCAATAAATGCTAGCCACGCTGTTGAAGTTTATAAATCGATTGGCAGTTATGGCGAAGTCAAATATAGTCAACATCCGCCAAAAAACGGTGAGAGCATCGAAACGATTGAGTTTCGCAATGATGGCCGCCAGAATACTCCAGGGCAGCTGGCCGGTAAAACTGACGCTAATCAAACTAATAATAGCCAAAGCGCTGAACAACAGCGAGTGGCTCAGCTAGAAGCTCGTATTAAAGATCAAGAAGCGCAAGCTAATGCTCAGCGCTGTCAAACACTACGTAATAACTTGACTAACCTCAATGCCAATGGCCCTATCTATGAGACGGATGCTAGTGGCAAGCGTGAATATCTTGACAGTCGTGAAATCGAACTAAAACGTGAGCGAGTACAACAAACTATTGGTCAATATTGCAGTTAATCTATGCTATTGCTAGATTAGATAGCCAATACTATTAGCCCCTCTCTATCATTAGCCGATATTTAAAGGCTAATTAGCGCAATAACTTGTCGAACAGCCGCAGGCATATCTTGTGCTTGCAGGCCACGCTGACCTATTAAGGGTCGTCTATCTAAGTTTGCCGTACAGCTGAAACTATTATCCCCTTTGTCAGATAATTGGTTCATCAACAAATCTGCTGCTAGGCCATGAATAAGTACCGCTTGGCGTAGACTGTGCTGCTCAGCGCTCAAGTCTTGTTGAGCCAATAACCCAGCGCTCACCCCTGATAACACATCACCCATGCCAGCGCTTGCCATACCCGCATTACCAGCTGCGCAAACATAAACTTGACTCTGTGTTTCTGATACCTGCCCTAGCCCCTTTTCTAAAACTAAAGAACCGGCGCCTTTTAATACCCAATCACCACCATAAGTAGCTGCGCATTGTTTTATCGCCGCTAGTCGATCATCCTCTATAGCTATAATATCTTTATCTAATAGACGTGCTGCTTCGCCACTGTGCGGAGTCAAGAAAACTTGGTGAGTAACAGAGTAGTGTTTTAGCTGAGCAATTATTTTATGGCCTTGTTTATGTAATGAAGCCAAATGATAAAGGCCATCAGCATCGATTACTATGGCATGATCTTGCTGCATTACCGCTTGCAGGTAGTGGGCCAATAGATTTTCCGCACTTTTATCACGGCCAAGCCCCATTCCTATCGCCACGACACTCGCCTCTTTAATGAGACTTTTGACTCCTGCAATATCATGTAAATCAATAGTCATAGCGTCTGGTAGCGAGGTTAGTAGCGCCCCATGAAAGGCGGTATGACAAGCTACTGTTATCTTACCGGCCCCAGTAGCCATAGCACTAGCCAAGGCTAGGATAGCAGCTCCGCCCATACCTTGTGAGCCCTCTATCTGATTACCGCCTATTACTAACACATGACCATAACTGCCTTTATAACTGTTTTGGCGACGCGCAGATAATCTCTGTGCGGTACTTAATAAGGTAGCGGCGGCTGTTAGTTTGCCATAAGGTATCAGCGGGATATCGATGATGACGCCCGCATAGTCCATACCGTCTTTAGTATGCAGGCCAAACTTACGAGCTATCAAGCACAAAGTTACGTCAGCTTCGATAGCTAGGCGCTCGAATACTTGGCCAGTTGTAGCTACTAAACCACTAGGAATATCTACAGCCACTACTAGCGCTTCACCATAGTTATGATGCTGTTTAGCAGCTTTATTAAAGCACTCAATAGCTTGTTTATATATACCGCTTGGTGAGCGATTTAGACCAATACCGAATAGCGCATCGACAAAGACATCAGCCGATAAGTTAGAGGCAAATGCCATAGCGTTAGCTTGCTGATCCTCGAAGCGTAGACAAGGAACAGCTGCCCTCAAAGCCAACTGCTGAGCTTTTATGGCGTCTGGCATTGGTTCATTTTTAGAGGCTTTATCTCCATCTTGTTCCTCATTACAGTTATGACTAAGGTCGTCAATAGCTACTGTCAGTACGGTTACCTGCCAGCCTGCTTGTTGCAGATAATAAGCTACTAGCCAACCGTCACCGCCATTATTGCCATGACCAACCCAGATAATTGCACTTGGCGTTCTATCAACAACAGCATAAATGTACTCCTGTCTTAATGCAGCAGTAACTAGCTGTTGATAGTGCTGCGCTTCAAGTTGAATAATATGCTGAGTCATTTGCCAAGCTGCTTGTTGCATAAGCGCAAAACTATCATAACCTTGTGCAAACCAAGCTTGTTCCATAGCATAGAGCTGTTGACTATCATACAAGCTGACAGGTAACTTAGTAGTTGCCATCGCCATTGTTGGGTCACTAATTAATAGATGTTTTTTAGTAGGCATACATAGTCCTTAATGACTGGTTTAAAATGGCTATCTCTAAGCGGCTATCTGATAGTTTAATAAGCTGATCTAAGCATACCTGATATTGTCTAATAACATGAATGACTATTTATTAGCGGTTATATTATTAGCTGCTATACTCACACTACTAGTCATCTAAGCTATGCAGCTTATCACTATGGCATACATTTAATGATCTTAACTTTGTTCTTTCACGCTACTATTTATTACCCACTATGACTATTAAGCCCACAGTAACAAATGTAGAAAACAATATTATAATGGTCAATCAAGGCGCATTTGCGACAGCCGATGATGTCAAGCTATGGATAAAAGCACAAGCGCAAGCCTTAGGCTTTGGCGACTGTGGGTTTTTATCTGTACATCATCCACTGTTTACTCAGCAGATGGAACAGTTACAGCGTTGGCTAGCTAAAGGCTATGAAGGTCAGCTCCAGTTTATGCATCAAAACCATGAGCTGCGTGCTCATCCTGATCAGCTAGTGGCTGGGGCAAAAACTATCATTAGTGTGCGCATGGACTACCTGTCTCAAGCACCAAAATCCCGTACTGTTGAGGATAATGATCGCCCCAATCACGGCATCATTGCGCGTTATGCCCGAGGTCGTGATTACCATAAGACTATGCGTGCTAGACTCAAACAATTAGCTTTAAAGATAGAAACTATGCTTCCTGAGTGGCAACATTTGGCTATTGGTGCTGACAGCGACTTTGTGTTTCGACCTTTTAGCGACTCTGCACCCATATTTGAGCGTCCGATAGCGGATGCCGCAGGGCTTGGTTGGACGGGCAAACATACGTTATTATTGAATAAACAAGCGGGCTCGTTCTTTGTATTAGGCGAGCTGTTCATGAGCTTAGAGCTACCTGATGACCAGCCTATTGCTGCTCATTGCGGCAGTTGTAGTGCTTGCATCGATATTTGTCCTACCCAAGCAATCGTTGCCCCTCATGAACTCAATGCCGCCGCTTGCATCTCCTACCTGACTATTGAGCATAAAGGCAGTATCGACATAAAGTATCGCCGTGCCATAGGCAATCGAGTATTTGGTTGTGACGACTGTCAACTTATTTGTCCTTGGAATCGCTATGCCCAGCTGACAACCGTCAACGACTTTGCACCTAGGCATGGGTTAGATAACAGCAGTCTGCTTGAGCTTTGGCAATGGCAAGAGCCGGATTTTTTGCGTTATACAGAAGGTAGCCCACTTAGACGTACTGGCTACCTCAGCTTCCTACGCAATATTGCTATTGGTCTAGGCAATGCTGCTGGTAATCCTGAGGTTATAAGCCGATTACAAGCTAAATTAGGTATTCATGGTGATTTGCTCGATGAGCACATTGATTGGGCCTTATTAGAGCAGCAAGCAAAGATAAGCACTAATGACTAACTGGCTAGTCATTAAATAGAAAGTTATTGCCTCGAATGAAGAGTTATCCCCTCCTTCATTTTTGGTTTTTTGTTATTCATGGTTAATAATCGTTAATTAATAAAGGGCAATAGTAAAAAACTGAATAAATGAGGGTAATAAAAGCCCTTAACTAATAGTTACTATCAAAACATATTTAATAAAAATTAATTAATAGATAGCCTTTAATAAAGCTATTTAATAAAAAAGCGCCTCTTAGCTATTAAGAGGCGCTTTTTGCATTATAGTGACTAATTTAAAAAAATTAATACTAAACAGTGTTTTATTTAAAATCTTATGGCTTAGGAATACGTAGTACTTGACCTGGATAGATCTTGTCAGGACTAGATAGCATAGGCTTGTTAGCTTCGAATATTTTCATATAATCGTTAGCTGAACCGTATACGCTCTGTGCAATCTTAGACAAGTTGTCACCAGATTTTACAGTATACATAGTTGATTCAGGTGCATCTTCTTCAATATCGATGTTATCAATGACTTTAGCTACGTTTTGTACGTTACCAATAGCGATGATAGCTTTTTCACGATCTGCTTGAGTCTTAGCGTTACCACTGATTTCAGCAGTATCAGTAGATCCATCATACTTAATTTTTAAGTTAGTGATGTTAAGGTTCTGTTGTTGAATACGACGTAACAAGATATTGGCTACTGACTGGGCAGAAGGCTCACTATCTTTTACTGGCGTATTAGAATCTGCTTTACTTTCTTTTTTGGCATCGTGTTTAGCATCATCACGATTAAAAATTTTATCACCAATATCCTTTGCGAAACTAAAAATTCCCATTAAATTATTCCTTAAATTGTTGTTATTGAGGTTTGTGGCTTGTTCTGACAATAAGTATAACAAACCAATAAAAATTACATAGTAGGTGTTTGTTGAATAATGTTAAGGAAATTTAACTCATACGGTAGCAAAATATGGATAAACGTAAAGCGGATAATATTTTTCTCACAAAAAAACCGCTTATCTATAAAGATAAGCGGTCTAGTACTATCTACTAAAGTATTAAGTTATTACAATTGTGCTTGTACGTAGTCTACTGCTTTTTGAACAGTAGTTAATTCTGCTGAATCTTCGTCAGGAATAGTGATACCAAAATCACTTTCGAATGACATAACTAGCTCAACTAAATCTAATGAATCAGCACCTAAGTCTTCCATAAAAGAAGCTTCATTGCTGATATCTTCAACATTCATGCCTAACTGTTCTGCTACTGCAGACTTTACTCTTTGCTCAGTATCATTACTCATGTAGGTAACTCCCTTTTATTTATCACTTTTAAAAATAACCATCTGACTGCTTAGATGAGCCGATGGCATATATAGAATTTGGCAAATTATGTCAGATTAACACTCTCAACTTGCTCCAACGGTTTTAGGGCACACTTGATGTCAGTTGAGACCTTGTTATAATACAGGGTTTGACATAAAAGTGTCCGTTATTATATCACCATTATTTATAGTTTACACTCGTTCACACAGATTTTTGTTGATTGAATGTAACTAGTTATCCACTCTACATATACATGCCGCCATTGACTGGTATTACAGCGCCAGTAATATAGCTAGCCTCATCGCTGGCTAAGAATAATACTGCAGTGGCAATATCTTCTGGCTGCCCTAAACGACCGATAGGCACAGCGTCCAGCATAGAGTTGAGCAAACGCTCATCCATCTCATCCGTCATATCAGTTTCGATAAGTCCAGGAGCCACACTATTGACAGTGATTTGGCGTGAACCGATTTCACGGGCCAGCGTACGGCTGAAACCTTCAACACCAGCTTTGGTAGCAGCGTAGTTAGCTTGGCCAGCATTACCCATTTGAGCAACTACTGAACTGATATTAATAATACGACCACGACGTGCTTTCATCATGCCACGGATAGCACGCTTACTCATGCGATATACTGATGATAAGTTGGTATCTATGACATTATCCCAATCTTCATCTTTCATGCGCATTAATAAGCCATCTTGAGTGATGCCTGCGTTATTAACTAGTACTTGTACCGCACCATAAACGCTCTCAATCTCTTCAAACAGCTTTTCGATCTGCGCACCATCACGCACATCCAATACTCGACCAATACCACCAGAATCATGCAAATAGTCATTGATAAGCGTTGCGCCTTTGTCACTAGTGGCAGTACCTATAACGAAATGACCTTCTTTAGCAAAGCGTTTGGCTACTGCTTTTCCGATACCACGACTGGCACCAGTAACTAATGTAATCGTACGACTCATGATAATACCTCGATTAATTTGTCTAAGCGAACAGGTTTGTCGGTTGGGTAACTGGCGATAGGATGAGCCTGGCGCTTAGCTAAGTTACTCAACACATTACCACTGCCACATTCTATCAAAATATTAATTTGCTTATCAGCCAGCTCTTGCATAGTTTTCGACCATAATACGGGCTCACTAAGCTGCTCAGTTAAGGCTTGCTTAATACCTACAGCGCTGCTTTCAACATGAGCGTGACGGTTCTGAATAACTGGAATAGTAGCTTGGTCAAATTTTATTTTAGCCAAAGCTTCAGAGAGTGCTTGACTTGCTGGCTGCATCAAGGCGCAATGTGAAGGCACGCTTACCTTTAGCGCTATAGCCTTTTTGCCAGTGTTTTGCACTTTATCTATAACGGCATTCACCCCTGCAGCATTACCAGAAACCACTACTTGTCCTGGACTATTAAAGTTCGCCGCCCCGACTATCGCCTCTTCCACATGTTCAGTAGCTTGCTCACATAAAGTGACAACTCTACTATCCTCAAGACCTAACACTGCAGCCATCGCTGTATCAATACCAACAACGGCGTCTTGCATCAACTGACCACGCTTATGGACTAGCTGTATCGCATCGGCAAAAGAGATCACCCCAGAGGCACATAGGGCGCTATATTCGCCTAAAGAATGCCCAGCAAAGTAGCATGGCATTTCAGTCATTTTAGTTTGCAAAACTCGCCAAATAGCAATACTAGCTGCTAGCAAGGCTGGCTGAGTATATTGAGTTTGATTGAGTAGGTCTTCATCTTGGCAGATCGCCCACAAATCTTCACCAAGCGCTTGGCTAGCCTCAGCAAACGTTTCCTTAATTTGTGGGTAAAGTTCACTCAGCTCGGCAGTCATTCCTAAAGCTTGCGAGCCTTGTCCAGGGAAGATTACCGCAATGCGTGGTGCCGGTAGTGCTGTATCGGGTGCCGATGCCATAGCCAATATTCCTTAAGTAAATTGGGCAGATAACTAGAACAGATCTGCTATCTTATTAGGTGTACTGCGTATTTAGATATAATAATTAACGAGATAGGTGCAAGAGAATTATAGCAAATGCTTAGTAGCAAACTATACACTGCTGAGCGCTATTCTCCTAGTCTAGCTAGCCTAGGAACAATAACTATATAAAAAATTCGCTGTTTATGACCTGCACCTATTATTCATAATAGTAACAATAATAACTAGGTATCGGTAATAAATACTAAAGGGGACAAATTAAACATAATAAAAAGCCAAGTTATCCAGCCACATAATATATGGTAGCGAAATAACTTGGCTTTTATTAGCTCAATAGCTATGACTTTATTATAGTAATAAGCAGCAGTTACAAATGATGATAAACACCTTAGGAACTAACCGCCTAGACTATCATTAAGTCAATAAACTAAGCTTCTTGACTGACTTTAAACAATTGACGACCACGGTAGAAACCATCTTTAGTCATGTGATGACGACGATGTTTTTCACCAGTAGTGGCATCTATGCTTAGCTCAGCAATTTCCATGCGGTGATGTGAACGGCGCATGTCACGACGAGAACGGCTTTTACGACTTTTTTGAACAGCCATGATATAGCTCCTATGCTTAAAAAGGGTAAGCTTGAAATTCAGCTTTAATGGATATTGGCTTGGGCTTATATGATAATTTATATCACAATTATCACCAGCTGACCTACCATTGAATTAAAAGGGTGACTACTTGCAATAAACCGCTGATCGAATCTAAACTCTATGGATAAATCCGTTCAATCAGTAGTGCTTGGCAAACAGGGTATTGTCAGTATGCAATAAACCGGACATTATACGCATGTTTAACTAAATAATAAAGCCCTGCCAGCAACACTTTTATACAAAGACCACAAAAGGTCTCTTAAGACTTTATCAGCTAGTAGTAAATCGAAGTATAGCGACTATAGCTTACCTTTTAGTGCTCCTAGAGCGGCAAAAGGATTTTCGGTCTCTTCTTCAGGAATATCACCTACTTGCTCGACACCCATTTCGCAATCTTCATGCTTGGGCGCCATTGGTGCTTTAAGCAATATTTCATCTTCAACTAACTTTTTAAAAGGCAGTAAACGTTCAGGCGCAGGCTCAGTAATGACTTCGTCTAGTACTAAGTAATCTTGCTCTTCATTAACCATGTTTATTTGGCTTTCATCATCCAACAGCGCGATATTATAGTCATCCGTAAGATCTATAGCTATCGGTTGCAGACAACGCTGACACGTAAGCCATACTTCACCAGTTAAGGTGAAAGCCAAGTGCAGCACATTATTACGACGGTATAGCGTCGCGTTTAGTTGTAAATTGCTTTGTTGGTGCTCATCACTTAATAGCGTGGTAAGACGACTAAAGGTCGCTGGCGCTACCTCTCCTGTCCACTCAAATCCACTATCTGCCCACTTATCTAACGAGATAGTTTCAGGCATAGTTGCTGAGTCAAGCGCTTGGCTGCTGTCAGGACGAACATCAGCTGCAATGCTAGCTTTAGGGTTTGACATAAGCGGTCTCAACGATCAAAAAGGAGTATAATATTGCCTGCCATACTAACGGAAACTGTCTCTTGACGCTAGCGCTAGTATGTTACGATTTTTGCCACTGACAGTGGCCAATTTCAGGCTATAAGGACAAGTTACGGCTCAATATTATTAGATAGTACTGCCTCCTGATTTTACTACTTTATTGACTAGCGATAGCGCTGATTTTTTAAAAGCTAGACCCCAAAGCTTAGAATTAAACTACTTTTTTTTGTATAAATTTATATTCACAAAAAGGCCTCACCCATAAAATAGGCAAGGCTAAAACGCTAGTATTTATTTACAAAAACAACAATCCCAAACCAATGATTACTCCGCTGACAACCAGTACAATCACACAAAACCCCATGATATCCTTAGCTTTGAGTCCAGCTATTGCCAGTGCTGGCAAGGCCCAGAACGGCTGAATCATATTAGTCCAAGCATCGCCCCATGCAACAGCCATGGCAACTTTCGCCGGGTCACTGCCAAGCATTTCGGCAGCTTCTAACATAATGGGTGCTTGAACGGCCCACTGTCCACCACCTGAAGGGACAAAAAAGTTGACGAGTCCTGCACTTAAGAAGGCAAAAAGCGGCAGAGTGTCCGTTGTCGAAACACTAACGAACGCGTCTGACATGACTCCGGCCAAACCGGATGCTGTCATCATACCCATGATTCCGGCATAAAACGGAAATTGAACGATGATGGCGCCCGCTCCTTTGACCGCTTCTTGAACCGCAATCAGATATTTGCGAGGCGTTCCATGGAATATAATGCCTAGGAACAAAAATATAAAGTTAACTAAGTCGAGTGTTAACGCAAATCCATTTTGCACAAAATAATAAATGATAAAGGCAATGCCCATTGCGCCAATGAGCATTGATAAGACCCAGCTGTTTTCTATACGCTCTGCTGGTGTCATAGCCGATTTTGCAGGGAGTTCCTCAATGACTGGATCCATAAGGACTTTGGGATCTACTGTAACCGTATCTTCTTTGCTCGGCATCATCAAACGGTTTAGTAAAGGTACAGTAATAACTAACGCAGCAACAATGATTAAGTTATAGCTCGCAAAAATGGTTGCGCTTGTTGGAATGATACCAATCTTATCAACGAACGGATGTCCTTCTGTCGCAATTGACAACGGAATAGATCCGGAAAACCCAGCATGCCAGATTATAAATCCAGAATAAGCACTGGCAATCAACAAACGGTAATCGACATTTTCAACACGCTTCGCTAATTCCTTTGCGAATAACGCACCAATAACCAATCCAAATCCCCAGTTGATCCAGCTGGCTGCAAGCGATACTAAGGTTACCAAGATAATCGCACTACCTGGCGAATTGGCGAAACTTGCCAATTTGCCTAATCCTGTTTTAAATATTGGACTACTTGCCAAGACAAAACCAGTAACTAGTACCAGCACCATCTGCATTGAGAACGCCAGTAACGCCCAAAACCCTTCACCCCAAAACGCCACCATCTGTACAGCTGAAGAATCGGTTAAGCCTAAGCCTAACCCAAAGATGACTACCGTTAAAATAATGACGAATAAGAAAGGATCCGGTAAATACTTTTCCATCAAATTATTTGAGAAACGTGTGATTCCTCTCATTTCCTAACTCCCTTTTGTCAAAACTGCCAGTTCCTTGTTAGTGCTGGCTAATTTCTTATTGTTAATTATTCAATAAAAAGCTGTTTTCTAACACTAGGTTGCCTTCTCAAACTGCCCTTATCACCTTTCAACACAAAAAGGCTTTGTAGAGTTCTATCGCTCTACAAACATTCGCAGTCATTCTTATATAAAAAAAGATAGTAATCAGCTACCTATCATGATCTAAATACTTTTTATTTAACTAATTTTTATTTATATAAGCTGTAAAATGCAGTTGATAGTTAAAACGAACCAAACAGCGTACCTAAAGTAATCACTACCACTACGGCAACGAGCGGGATTGCCATAGTGACCATAGCAATGTTGAGATAAGACTGTCTATGGCTCAAGCCACAAATGGCTAGCAAGGTGATAACTGCACCACTATGCGGTAAGGTATCAAGTCCACCTGCGGCCATGACAGCCACGCGGTGCATGAGCTCTGGATCAATACCAGCTTTGAGCGCCATCTGCAAATAATCCTCACCCAACGTTGATAGCGCAATACTTAGACCACCAGAAGAGGAACCAGTAATACCAGCAAGAGTGGTCATTGCTACCGCTTCTGAAATTAACGGGTTTTCAGGACTTAAATTCAAGATACTGTCACGAATAATAATGAAACCAGCAAGTGAGGCAATAACAGCACCATAACCCACTTCTGAGGCTGTGTTAAAAATAGGCAGCATTGAATCATAAGTACCACGGTTAATGGTTTTTTGTAGATCGTTCCAATGACCGATACGCATCACAATCAATACTATAGAGGCAACGACCAACGAGATAATAATAGACCATAGTCCCAGTGATCCTGCGATATTAAGATCTGGGAACTGAGTTTGCAAATCATTGAAATCCATTGAAGGAAAGATGGCATAAGTAAGAAGGGCATTAAGAATAATGACTAGTGTTAGCGGTATCATAGCAACTAGGAACGAAGTGTGATGAGTATCGCGTGCTTCAGCAGTAGCTGCTAGATTGCTTTGCCCATTATGATTTTTGACATCGCTATTATGCATATCGTTAGCGGATTTTTTTTCAATATCAATACTACCCAAATCTGCATCTTCATTATGCTCACCGTAGCCTTCACCCATAGCACTGGCTTTTCGCGCCCGTGACTGTAGCCATAACCAGCCCAGCATAAACATAATCGTCCCACCAATGATGCCTAAGATAGGCGCGGCGAAGACGTTGGTATTATAGTAAGGAATAGGAATAGCATTCTGAATCGCTGGTGTACCTGGTAGTGCCGTCATGGTAAAGGTGAACGAGCCTAAGGCAATAGCGGCTGGAATCAAGCGCTTAGGAATATCAGCAGCTTTAAATAGGTCTTTAGCGATAGGATAGATGGCAAAGGCTACAACGAATAGCGAGACACCGCCATAAGTTAAAATGGCACAAACCAAAATTACGGCAAGAATAGCTTTGTTTGCGCCCAGTTTGTTGACTACACCGTTAGCGATCGCTGTTGCCGCTCCAGAGTCTGCCATCAAGCGGCCAAACAGTGCGCCTAGTAAGAATATAGGAAAGAATTTGAGTAGAAAACCACTCAATGCGCCCATAAACACATCGGTATAGGCAGGAATACTGCTTAAAAAATCACCTGAAAATAAGACGGCTAAAGCAGCCATAATCGGTGCTAGAATTAGCACTGAATAACCGCGGTAGGCAAAGAACATCAATAATAACAAAGTAATTACAATAGCAAGTGTGCTAAACATGACCGCCCTCCTTGGCTAAGCTAAGCTTGAGAGTATGCAGTGCATAGAAAAATAGGTCAATAAGATTAAACTTAACGTATTTTATCCAACGTTATTCTAGCTAAATAGTGTAATTATCTCCCCTATATTGATCAAGCTGCTCTACCCTGTAGGCGCTTCATACTATCTTCTAGTCGCTACTAGAATTATATGTTAAGTTGTTACGGCTACACTCTGTATTTTATAGTGATATAAAATTTATTACTTTAAATGTAAGACTAATTAGTAATCTAGTATTTGCTTGAATGAGCGAAACCCATAATAAATCAATGTAAATAATAAAAACGAGACTTGCAAGGAGATAAGCATGAGTCAATCAAAGGTGTATCACAGCGCAAAAGCGGCGCTGAGTGGTGTTGTGCGTGACGGACAAACGCTCGCAATCGGTGGTTTTGGTCTATGCGGTATTCCTGAAGCATTGATTGAAGCACTGCGTGATAGTGAGGTTAAAGATTTGACCTGCGTCAGTAATAATGCAGGAGTTGATGAATTCGGTCTTGGTCTATTACTACAGACTCGGCAAATAAAAAAAATGATTTCCTCTTATGTAGGCGAAAATAAAGAGTTTGAGCGTCAGTACTTAGCTGGTGAACTAGAAGTAGAGCTCACCCCGCAAGGCACACTTGCTGAGAGACTGCGTGCAGGTGGTGCAGGTATTCCGGCATTTTATACCGCAACCGGCGTTGGCACCTTAGTCGCTGAAGGTAAAGAAACCCGTGAATTTGACGGTCGCACTTATGTGCTTGAGCATTCATTACGTGCCGATGTCTCTCTAATTAAAGCGCAAAAAGCAGATAAGGCAGGTAACTTAATCTTTAATAAAACTGCGCGTAACTTTAACCCAGACTGTGCAATGGCAGGCAAGATTACTATTGCTGAAGTCGAAGAAATCGTAGAGATTGGTGCACTTGACCCTGACGAGATTCATCTACCAGGCATTTTTGTGCAGCGTATTGTGCTAAATAGCAGCCCTGAAAAGCGTATTGAAAAGATAACGACTAAAGCGGTTGAGAGCGTTTAATTCATGCTACAGACAAGTGAATATTATAAAAATTAAGGAAGATACTATGGCTTGGACACGAGAGCAGATGGCGCAGCGTGCAGCGCAAGAACTACAAGACGGTTATTATGTGAATTTGGGTATTGGTCTGCCAACTCTAGTTGCTAACTATATTCCAGAAGGTATGGATGTGTGGTTACAATCAGAAAATGGCCTATTAGGTATTGGTGAGTTCCCAACGCCAGAAAATGTCGACGCTGATCTAATAAATGCGGGTAAGCAGACTGTTACGACGGCACTAGGTGCCAGTTACTTTAGCAGCTCTGAGTCATTTGCAATGATTCGCGGTGGTCACGTTAACCTTGCGATTTTAGGGGCGATGGAAGTTTCAGAGAAAGGTGACTTAGCTAACTGGATGATCCCGGGTAAGATGGTCAAAGGTATGGGCGGTGCGATGGACTTAGTCGCAGGCGTGCAGCGCATCATCGTAATAATGGAGCAAGTCAATAAACATGGCGATCCAAAAATCCTTGCTCAGTGTGAACTGCCATTAACGGGTAAAGGTGTGGTTGACCGTATTATTACTGAGCTGGCGGTGCTCGATGTTACTGATAAAGGGCTAAAACTGGTTGAGTTAGCAGAAGGTATCAGCTTTGAAGAGCTGCAACAAAAAACGCCAGTAACTATTATTAAATAATTATTATCTCACGAGATAGCCACAATAAGGATCGTTCATGGCAACGCTATTAGAGAAAGACTTGACTGGTAAAGTAGCCTTAGTTACGGGTTCTGCTAGTGGAATCGGACGCGATATCGCCGAAATCTATGCACTAGCAGGTGCTGCTGTTGGCATTGCTGATATAAATATTAATGCGGCGCAAAGCACGGTTGATGCTATTGAAGCTGCTGGTGGACGTGCGCTGGCTATTGAGATGGATGTGACTTCTGAGGATGCTGTTAATAGTGGTGTGCAAAAGCTAATAGATACTTTTGGCAGCATTGATATCTTGGTTTCTAACGCTGGTATTCAAATTATTAATCCTATTGATAAAATGTCTTTCTCCGACTGGAAAAAGATGCTAAATATTCACTTAGATGGTGCATTTTTGACCACTAAAGCCGCTATAGAACATATGTATAAGGATAATAAAGGTGGTACCGTCATCTATATGGGTTCAGTACATTCTCACGAAGCGTCAATGTATAAAGCTCCTTATGTCACTGCTAAGCATGGCTTACTGGGCCTATGCCGCGTACTAGCTAAAGAAGGTGCCGAGCATAATGTGCGTTCGCATGTGATCTGCCCTGGATTTGTCAAAACACCCCTAGTTGAAAAACAAATTCCGCAGCAAGCCGCTGAAAAAGGTATTAGTGAGGAGTCAGTAGTTAATGATATTATGCTAGTGAATACAGTGGATAAAGAGTTCACAACAGTAAATGACATAGCTCAGTTAGCACTATTTTTAGCCGCTTTTCCAACCAATGTGTTCACCGGACAATCCATAGTTGCCAGTCACGGTTGGTTTATGAATTAATGTTTTAGATAAATAATAGCGAATGGGCAAACTTTAAGTTTTAATACAAAAGGGTTATCGTTCGCTATCTATCACACTGTTCTTATTATCAGACTGTTCTTAAGAGCAACGTTAGACTAGACTAAAAATTATTTTATGCATAATAAAAGATTCGGTTGAAACTAGGAATATTCAATACGACTGCAGTTTAAGCAATCTCAATAATAACTGCCACAGATTTACCCTCACCCTTACTGATATATAAAGCTGCAATGCTAGCTTTAGGGTCTGACATAAGCGGTCTCAACGATCAAAAAAGTGTATAATATTGCCTGCCATACTAACGGAAAGTGCCTCTTGAAACTTGCGCTAGTATTTTACGACTTTCACTAATGACAGCAGTTAATTTAAGGCTATAAGGATAGGTTACGGCTTTATGTTATTAAAAACTACCACTCCTGATTTTGCCGCTTTATTAACTAGCGATAATACTATTTTATTATTAAAACAACTTCATAGGCTAGCAGATACTAGCAGGCATGGTCTACACCAAACCTCTACACTCACTGATGATTTATGCCTTTGTCCAGCGATTGATCTAAAGCTTTTAGCAACTCACAACTCATCGCTAAATTACACAGCGTTATCAAGTTTGGACAACGAACCACTGGCTACTGAGTGGCTAATCGAATTATTTAATGCTTTGTTTGTTGAGCAAAATGTCCAGTTGGTACGCGGCGATGATGAGCCTGAGTACTTCCCTGCTACTGCCAGCAGTCCTGCACGTATCGAGTTCGCTCACGGGTTTTTTGCCAGTGCGCTACATGAAATAAGTCATTGGTGTGTGGCAGGTCATAAGCGCCGCCTACTTAGTGACTTTGGCTATTGGTATGCTGCCGATGGCCGTAGTCAGTCTCAGCAACAAGCTTTTGAGTCCGTAGAGATCAAACCTCAAGCGTTAGAATGTCTATTCACTACTGCCTGTCAGCGACCTTTTAAAGTATCACAAGATAATCTATTTGCCAGCTTTGATACTAGCGCTAGCACTTTTGCTAATGATGTCTATACACAGGCTGAACATTACATTGCTAACCCGCAAACGCTACCTAGGGATGCGCAGACTTTATTAGCAGCATTATTAATGTTTCAGCTAGAGAGCTAGATTTATAAGATACTGTTAGTCCTTAGAATGAAAATTAGTCAAAATAAAAGAGCTCTCAGAATACTGAGAGCTCTTTTATTTTAAAACGATTTCGATCAAACCTGATAAATAACTTTTCTAAATATTACCATTGACAAAGTCAGCACAGACTTGATCTTTCCAAGTTAACTTCTCAACACGGTTATTTCTATCAAAATCAATTCTCAAACGACAGTTTTGGTAGTCGTTATTTGCTGAGAGTTTCAACCCAAGGGCATAATTCCAAACTTTTGGGCTAAAAATACCTTCATTAAAATGAGGGTTACCCAATATTTGTCTGACTTGGTCTTTATGCTGTGCAACTTCGAGCAGACGTACTTGACTGACATCGTAATTTGGTAAACCCTTTAGATGACTATATTCTACCTCTGAAAACGCTGGTGTTTTTTGTGAATTATTCATAAACACGTTGGTACAAGCAGTTAACGCTAGTACAGCTGATAGCATTACAGCTTTCAAAATTACTTTCATAACTTTATCTCAAATAGATTAGGTGAGGTGACCTAATAATTAGACCACCTGCAAAATATCTCTAGTTCTAGTTAATAACACCACTAATACCGATACGTGCACTTGCTCCGCCTTCAGAGTCTGTTGCTACACCACCGGTTAGACTCCAGCGACCACTATCAGCTGTACGACGCAATGAACCACCAATGGCATTTTCACCGCGATGATAACCTGCTCCTATAGAGTAAGTGAACTTACCTGGAATATATGGCGCAGACTCAAGTGACAAGGCTGCAGCAATACCAGCATTGCCTTGTTTTTCAACTTCATCGATACGGTCATTAGTGTAATAGAACGCATCATCAATCCTACTATTTAGAGAGTCAAAGCGTTTGAGAGAGGCGCTATCGACTGCCGCTAAAGCAGAACCAACATCAGTATATGCCTCACCTGCTACACTATAACTAGGGGCCGTAATATTACCACTAGCATCTACTTTAGAACCACCACCTAGAGCATTAGATATATTGGTATTGGCTGCATGTAATTGTGAGCCATTGACTGCCTCATTACTCTTAGCGGTCACTGCTCCGGCTTTGACACCGCTCACTGTACGATCACCAGCTGTCCCTGACATGTTGACTGAATTACCGCCTTTGTCTGCGGCAACTTTAATCTCCTGAGTTATCGCATCTTGCTTCACAAGACCAACTCCACCATTATTAATATCATTTTTTAAGTTATTAATATCAGTAGTATTGCTTTCAACTCGCTGCTCAGTTTGAAATAGCTGATCACCAGTTATGGCATCTTTACTACCTTTAGCAACTTTACCATTTTTCACATTGGTTAAAGTTGTGCCGTCAGCACCGCCACCTAAAGTAACCCTATCTTTATTAATGGAACCATCAGCGTTTTTATCATACTGTACTGCCGAATTAGTTAGTGACTCATTAGCAGCTTTGATGTTATTAATAGCCCCATCAAGCGTATCTAGTGCATCGCCCACATTGTTCTGCGCGCCGCCTTGAACCTTGTAATTAGGGGCAGTTACTTGACCTGTGACTGGGTCATACTTCGAACCGCCACCTAAATTATTAGCGGTACTATTGCCCAAAGCATCGTTTTTAGCATTATTGCTATTTGCAATAGCATCCAACTGGCCTTTATTGACTGCATCATTGGCAGCAGTTCCATTAGCAATATTAATAATCTTAGCGCCACCAGCGTCGAAGCCGTTAGCTTTCACTTGACCAGTAAAGGTCGGAGCGTCTACAAATTGGATATCGATATTGCCATTAGACACTACGGTCTTGATATTGCTATTGCTTGCAGCAGCAGTAGCACCGCCGCTGATGTTAAGCGTGCTGCCAAGCTTCTGTGCTGTCGTGCCACTATTACCCGTAAAGGTCAGTGGCGTATCAGCCAGATTCCCTAAGCTATTTGCCACATCTGATACTTGACCTTCTGTTGCCGCACGGTTACGTACTACTTGAGCTTCATCATAGCTGGTGTTGGTTAGACCAGTGATATTACCATTTTTACCACTTATAACGACTGGATTGGCGCCACCAACAGTTATATTATCAGCTGCAACATTAGTAGTATTAGTACCATCCGTAACACTAGAACCTGCTGCGCCATAACTACTAGTGTTAATGCCGTCAGTGACCGTTGTCCCTGTCGCTGTTAGAGCCGTTACGTTACCATTACGATCATTTGCGGTGACTGTCTTAACACTGATATCGTCAGCTAAATCGTAATTGATACCATTGTCAGAGACTGTCGCTACTAAGTTTTTGTCAGTATTACTGTATTTAACAGTGTCACCTAGCTGCACATTATCTGTAGTACCATTATCTGCACTAATATTAAAGCCTTTATTCGCTTGACCTTGAGCATTGGCGATAGCTTGATTAGTCTCAAACAACTGATTACCGTTAATAGCATCTGTGCTGTCTTTTGCGACAGTGCCTGCTGCGACATTTTTAATGACCGTGTTGCCAGCGTTGATACCTGCTCTGGTGATGCTTGGAGCATTGGTAATAATATCGCCATTAGTATCAACGAAGTTAAAGCCTTCAGAGCCATAGCGAGTGCCTGCCCCTGTCTGATCACTGACCGTGATGCCATTCGCCGCAGTGGTAGAGGTGTTCGTACCATCGGTAACGGTGCTGCCTGCTGCGCCATAGTTACTGGTGTTGGTGCCATCAGTGACGTTAGTGCCGGCAGCCGTCATTTGAGTCACGTTGCCCGCTTTGTCATCAATAGTCACACCCGCATTGTTAGTGACGGTGTTGCCCGTGGTGACGCTGCCCGTCTCGCCTAAATCTAAGTTCTTCTTCAGGCTGTACTTGATGGTGTTGTTGGTTTTAACCACTTCTAAGTTGTTCTCAGCATCCGCTGTACCGATATCTACGGTATCGCCCGCTTTGATAGCGGCGCCATTAGCACCATTGGTCTGTAGCGTGAAGCCTTGATCTAAGGCACTGATAGCGGCGCCAACATTGTTGCTGTCAGTACAATTGACACTGTAAGTCGGGGCACTAACAGTACCCGTTGTTGCATCATAAGTAGCACCGCCGCCAAGGTTAGTGGCTGTGCTGTTGCCTAAGGCATCGGTGTTGGCTTTGCCTGCCGTTGCTAAAGCATCTAATTGACCTCTGTTCACCGCATCTTTCGCCGCTGTGCCATCTTGGACATTAACAATCTTGTTGTTGTTAGCATCAAAGCCATTGGCTTTAACTTGGCCGGCGAACGTTGGGGCGTCAGCAAAGTCAAACGCGACATTATTGCCAGTCTTGACTGCAGTTAAGTTAGCGTCATTAGAGCTGACTGTCTGTATCGCTGTATCTGCTTTACCTAAACTGGTCTTAGTGGCAGCGCTTAAGTCCACCGCATAATCCGTCACGTTGCTGGCATTTTTAGTACCAGGTGCAACCGTAACTGCGGTCGATCCTGCTGAAACTGTCGATTTGTCAGCATTCACCGTGTAGATGCTTTCGCCATTACCACCCGTAGTTTCTGCTACGCTAGTGACATTAGTACCTGCTGCTACTTTAGTCTTCGCTGCTTTGACTTGGCCAAAGTTTGCCGCATCAGTATTATTCGTACCGGCTAAAACATTAATAATCTTAGCACCACTAGCATCAAAGCCATTGGCCTTAACTTGGCCGGCGAACGTTGGGGCATCTAACAATTGGACATCAACTTTGCCGTCAGTGACGACCGTCTTCACGTTGCTATTACTTGAGGCTGCTGTAGCACCGCCGCTAATGTTAAGCGTACTGCCAAGCTTCTGCGCACTTGTGCCTGAATTGCCTGCCACAGTAATGCTACGATTCACTGCCGTATCTAAAGTACTTAAAGCGCTACCGACATTATTACTAGTCGTAGTGCTCCCAGCCCCACCATTTGGATTATTGGTTAATGTATAAGAAGGTGCTGTGTAAACACCAGTAGCAGGATTAGTCACTGCACCGCCGCCTAAAGCATCTTGAGTAGCTTTTGCCGCTTCGTTTAAAGCAGTACTAGTGATAAACAGCTGACTGCCATTTACCGCATCAGTACTAGTTGCATTGATATTAGCAGCCGCTACATTGGTAATTCTGCGCTCATTGCCAGCCGATCCTACTGACACCACGGACTTTGGAGTAATAGCAGCTGCTGTATTTGCCCCTATAGTAGAGTTAACTCGGTAAGTGCCAGAATTATTAACGGCAGCGGTTGAAGAGCTCTGACCCAAGGCAACATCACCCGCTTGACCTTCAGCACTAGCAGAAGATCCTATTACAGTAGTATTGGCCAAACTGGCTTTAGTACCACTACCAATTACTACAGCTTGAGTTGCAGTTGATGATGCTGTTGCTGAGTTACCTACTACCGTGGAGAATGCGCCATTGGCTTTGACAAAAAAGCCTAACGCCACCGCTCTATTAGCGTCAGCTACGTTACCACGCCCTACCGCGACGGTTTGATCACCTGTAGCTTGTGAAGCCGAGCCTATGGCCGTGGCTTGATTACCAGTCGCCCTTGCACCATTACCAAAAGCAGTGGTCTGTTCATTCGATGCGGTGGCGCCTTGACCTACTGCCGTTGAATTGATTCCTGTTACTTGCGCGCCAAATCCTATAGCAGTGCCATTACTATTATTTGCAGTTGATCCTGCACCTATAGAAATATTACCTTCGTTACCTACTGCCTGAGAACCCTTACCAATAGCTATAGCATTAGTCCCTGTAGCAGTTGCTCCCTCGCCACACGCTACTTCGCTATCATTACCACCGGTATTTTGAGTCGCCGGACCAGTACAAGTAGCATCGACAGCAAAAACTGTAGAATTCAATCCTAATGATAAGAGTATGGCGGCTGAGAGTTTTGTCAGTCCACTTAACCCCATCGCATATCGGCTTACTGAACCCGCCTCTGAAGTAGCGCTTACCGCCCCTACTGTACCACTGCCTTTCTTACCATTTGCACGAGCAAACTCAGCTACTGCGACGAATGTGCCGGTAGCTTTGCAAAAGATCACTTTATAAATATGGTTCATACTTTTTCCTATAAGCAAGGATTTAAAAACAGTGTTGACTGAGTTTCCCCAAGCACCGTAAATAAAAGAAGCCATTTTCATGACTATACTTTTATGAACATCAATAAACTCAGCTTCTTAATCCATGATTTTGACTATGAGTCTGCTTGTACCAATTCAAATGCAACATAACTAGATTGTTTGCTATGTCATTAACACCATAAACGTTTCAGATTTTATGGTGAGCACCCTAAACGGTCAACTATTAACAGACAGAAGTCTATAAGATGGCGATAAAGTGATTTTTACCTCCTTTTTTCCTATGCATAACGGTAAAACCTTGATCAATAAATTTAATTACATTATTTCCTATATTTTATAGATAAAATATCACTGTTAAGTTAAAATAAATTCAATAATAAACATAGGCTTATAATAATAAGATAAATAATATTTGCGTATATTATTTTCAGAAAGGAAAAATAAATTTTTATTATTAATATGAATTAATAACTAGGTATCAGGTCATAATTTCGGCCAATTGGTATTTTGGCTTGTTTGAAGCAATTATAATTAGACGACTTTTGTTCTTTAAAAATTAATAATGTAAGGTTAATAATTTATTTATTATTTCTTTGAAATCTAAATTATTTATGGGCTACCATCAATTAATGATTCATTTATATAATTCAATTATTTTTTAAATAAATATTAAAGTAGTATTAAATAAAATCTTATCAATGCTAACAAGGCTTTACTTTGTATTCTTATTTTAGATAATAATTGAGAATTTACGTTATTATCTTGTAATGGTTATTTAGGATATAGGCATTGAGATTAGCCTAGGAAAAGCTGGTCTCTAAGTTCTACTGCAATAATTCTAGCCGTAGAACTATAAGAATAGTCTACAAATAGCAAGAGCAGCCCAATATAAGAGTGATAGCTACTTTAGTTATTAATGACTAATTTATCACCTTGATAAACCGTGGAATTTGCTACTTAATACTGAACTATTACTATCAAAACTATGAGGACTGTAAAGCTTTGCTAATTAAAATTAGTTATTCAATGCAAACCAATTAATACCTGAAGATAAAATCTATTTGATATAACTTACTTAACGCTTTGCTAGTATCATTAATCGAATATCTGTATATGATATAAGCGTTTATAGCTATACTTAACTTAGAATCAAGCACTTTATATTTACCAAGAATAAAATATCATTGAAATTATTGATAACCATAAAATAAGGTTTCATTATGCAAACATTCTATATTCACCCAGAAGACCCACAGCAACGCCTCATTGAACAAGTAGCCGAGATGCTGCGCAATGATAAGTTGATCATTTACCCTACTGATACTAGCTATGCTTTTGGTTGTCGTTTAGGCGCAAAAGATGCGCTAGAGAAGCTTAAGCAAATTCGTGAATTAGATGATAAGCATCAATTCACTTTGTTGTGTCGTGATTTAAGTGAAATTGCTAACTATGCAGCAGTAGATAACACCCAATTCAAGCAGCTAAAAGCACATACACCAGCTCCCATTACTTTTATTTTAAATGCCACTAAAGATGTTCCCAAAAAACTGGCCCATACTAAGAAAAAAACCATTGGTATTCGGGTACCAAGTAATGCTATTGCTCAGGCAATATTAGCGGCAATGGATGAGCCTATCTTAACTAGCTCACTAATATTACCTACTCACGATGGTGTACTCGATGATCCCTATGACATCGAAGAGTTGCTAGGCAATCAGATAGACGGGCTAATCAATGTGGGTATAAAAACCACTAAATTGACTACTATTGTAGATATGACTAGTGGTGAAGTGGCAATCATTAGGCAAGGTGCCGCTGACGTCAGCGCATTAATGCTCTAACTGTTTGCCAATTAAGGCATTGTGGTTAGCCTTAGAGAAAATTGCTAATAAAAACTATAAATTTTAGCCAAAAAAAAAGCTCCAATAAATTGGGGCTTTTTTTATAACAAAGATACTATTAATATTGCATTTAGCATATAGAATTAGTCACGATCAACTAGCTCTACATAAGCCATAGGTGCATTGTCACCATCACGGAAACCGCATTTTACAATACGTAAATATCCGCCTGGACGCGTTTGGTAACGAGGACCCAAGGTGCCAAATAGTTTGCCAACCATAGCTTTGCTACGCATACGGCTAAAAGCCAAACGACGGTTAGCAACGCTATCTTCTTTAGCCATAGTGATCAATGGCTCAGCAACACGGCGTAATTCTTTAGCTTTTGGCAATGTAGTTTTGATCAGTTCATGCTCAAATAATGAGTTTGTCATGTTCTGGAACATTGCTTTACGATGACTGCCGGTACGACCCAGCTTGACTCCACTCTTACGATGGCGCATAGTCAAAAATCCTTAAAGTTTAACGGCTACGATAAGAGAAGCGATCATCAACACGTAAGTCAGCGGGTGGCCAGTTATCTAGGCGCATACCGAGCTCTAAATCTTTAGACGCTAGTACGTCCTTGATTTCGGTTAATGATTTCTTACCAAGATTTGGGGTTTTTAGTAGTTCAGTCTCTGAACGCTGTACCAAATCACCGATATAGTAAATGTTTTCAGCTTTTAAGCAGTTGGCTGAGCGAACCGTTAGTTCAAGGTCATCCACAGGGCGTAATAGCACTGGGTCAACCTCTTCTTTTTCTTTCACAGGCTCAGGCGCTTCTTCAGCTTCTAGGTCAACAAAGATAGAAATCTGTTGTTGTAAAATAGTAGCAGCTTTACGAATTGCTTCTTCTGGATCGATAGTGCCGTTAGTTTCAAGTTCGACGATAAGACGATCAAGATCGGTACGCTGTTCTACACGTGCGTTCTCAACCTGATAAGCAACACGTAACACTGGGCTAAAGCTTGCATCAAGCTTCAAGCGGCCAATTGCTTTAGTGTCACCATCTTCACGGCGCTGATTTGCTGGCTCATATCCACGACCCATAACCACACGCAAACGCATCTTTAGATGACCGCGAGCGCTTAATGTTCCCAATACCAATTCTGGATTGATAATGTCGACATTATGCGGCAAAGCGATGTCTGCGGCAGTGATAATGCCTGGACCTTGTTTGTCTAAGGTCAAAAATACTTCATTTTGGTCATGAAGAGTAATTGCTAAGCCCTTTAAATTCAAAAGCAAATCAAGCACATCTTCTTGCAATCCTTCGAGCGTAGAGTATTCATGGTCAACACCATCAATCTCAGCTTCGATAACTGCAGCACCAGGTAATGAAGATAACAAGATGCGACGTAAGGCATTCCCTAAGGTATGCCCAAAGCCGCGTTCTAACGGTTCGAGCGTGACTTTCGCAATCGATTCATTAACCGTATCCACGTTAATGGCATTTGGTGTTAGAAACTCAGTTGCATTTAGCATCATGATGTCACCTCGATTTATTTAACTGGTTTAATTAACTTCATTAAATCGACGTTACCCACATAAGTGATAACGTCAATCATAATTTCAGTTACTTAGAGTATAGCTCAACGATCAAGCTTTCGTTGATTTCAGCTGGTAAATCAATGCGATCAGGTGCATGTTTGAATGTACCTTGAAGCTTGCTGTTATCAACATCTAGCCATTCTGGAATACCACGTTGTGAAGCTAATTCGATAGCATTCTGAATACGTAGTTGTTCGCGAGACTTCTCTTGGACAGCGATGACATCACCATCTTGCAGCTGAATTGATGGAATGTTCACACGAACAAACTCATCACGGCCGGCTTTTTTTACCATGATAGAACGATGGCTAACTAGCTGACGTGCTTCAGCGCGAGTTGAGCCAAAGCCCATGCGATAAACCACATTGTCTAAACGACTCTCAAGCATAGCTAATAGGTTCTCACCAGTAGCACCACGTTTGCGAGCAGCTTCTTTATAATAGTTAGCAAACTGACGTTCTAATACACCGTAGATACGCTTAACTTTTTGTTTTTCGCGTAACTGTAGTGCATATTCCGAGGTCTTATTACGGCTAACGCCATGTTGACCTGGTGGACGACCAGCTTTTTTCGTTTTTACGTCGTAGGGCTTTACGCCAGACTTAAGACCTAGATCCGTGCCTTCACGACGTGATAATTTCAGTTTTGGTCCAATATAGCGGGCCATCTTTATGTCTCCTATAAGCTTTTGTTATAAAAAGCTTCGTCTTAAATATTAGACGCGGCGCTTTTTCGGCGCACGGCAACCATTGTGTGGGATTGGGGTTACATCAGAGATGCTATTAATTTTATAACCCAATGCACCTAGTGCTCTTACCGCAGACTCACGACCCGGTCCTGGTCCTTTGACCAAAACATCGACATTCTTAACACCATATTCTTGAGCCGCTTTACCAGCGACCTCAGCTGCAACCTGTGCTGCAAATGGTGTAGATTTACGTGAACCACGGAAGCCTTGTCCACCTGAAGTGGCCCAAGCCAATGCATTACCTTGACGATCGGTAATCGTAACAATGGTGTTATTAAAAGACGCATGGATGTGGGCTATGCCCTCCGATACTGAACGACGAGTCACCTTTTTGCGACTGCGAGTGTCTTTTGCCATCTTTTAGCTTCCTAAGTTAATTATCTTTTGATTGCTCTACGTGGACCCTTACGAGTACGCGCATTCGTTTTCGTACGTTGACCATTAACAGGCAAGTTACGACGATGACGAATGCCACGATAACAGCCTAAATCAACCAAACGCTTAATGTTCATTGACACTTCACGACGAAGATCACCTTCGGTCATGTAGTTTGCAATCTGTGCACGGATAGCATCTAACTGCGTATCATCTAACTGACTGATTTTAGTAGTAGTATCAATACCGACTGCTTCTAAGATTTTCTGAGCAGTGGTACGACCTACACCAAAGATGTAAGTTAGTGAAATAACAGCATGCTTATTATCCGGAATGTTAACACCGGCAATACGAGCCATTGCTTTCTCTCCATTGAAGAAAAACAAAATTTATTCATAATAAATAGTGTATTGTTTTTCAGATTTATTGCTGTTAATACTCATGGCCGTATTATCTTAACTATTACAGTAACTCGCTAAGAGAAACTAATCATTGTTAATATAATAAAGTATGAGTAAGAACTACGGCAAGTGGCGGATGATATCGCATCCGCCATTGTTTTTCAAGTATTAATTCAATTAATAGCTTAGGTAAAATACCATATTCTATCTATTGACTAGCCTTGACGTTGCTTGTGGCGAGGTTCTGCTGTACATATAACGTGTACACGGCCTTTACGGCGTACAATCTTGCAGCTACCACAAATCTTTTTAACTGATGCTTGAACTTTCATTGCATGCTCCTTGAGATATCATCCTACTCATCCATTGTTAGATTATTAATAACAAAAGTTACTAACAACTATTAAGGCTGAGTTGGCGACTGAATTAACGTCTGATCATTATATTGATGGGTCATCAAATGCGCTTGAATTTGCGAGATGAAGTCCATTACCACAACCACCATAATTAGTAGCGACGTACCACCGAGTTGAAACGGCACACCAAATCCTGATTGAACTAGCATTGGCATTAAACAAATGGCCGTCATATACATCGCGCCAATAAAGGTCAACCGGTTTAATACATGATCAAGATAACGCTGAGTTTGTTGTCCGGGGCGAATACCAGGGATATACGCACCACTACGTTTAAGGTTCTCAGCAACTTCGCGTGGACTAAAGACTAATGCCGTATAGAAGTAGCAAAAGAAAATAATCATCGCACCGAACAGAACTAAATAGAGCGGTTGTCCTGGGGACAATACCAAAGCCATATTTTGCAATATCTTCTGTACAAAGGTAGGATCAGTTGATTGACCAACCCACTGCCCTAAACTAGCTGGAAACAATAACAAAGAACTGGCAAAAATAGCTGGAATAACCCCTGCCATATTAATTTTCAGCGGCAGATGGGACTGCTGTTGAGCATATATTTTGCGACCTTGCTGCTGTTTTTGCGCGTAATTTACAGGCACACGACGCTGGGCACGTTCAATATAGACGATACCCGCGGTAACCGCGACACCTAGTATCACAAAGATAAAGAGTACAATCAAGTTCATCTGACCTTGATTGACTTGTTCGATAGATTGCGAAATCATACCTGGCGTACCAGCCACAATGCTGGCAAAAATCAGCATTGAGATACCATTACCCACACCACGCTCTGTAATCTGCTCACCAAGCCACATTAAGAACATAGCCCCTGCCACTAACGAAGTTACTGCAGGGATATAGAAGGTAAGGCCGCTGGATAAAGTCAGGTTCTGACTAATCAGACCAGCACACATTCCTAAAGACTGTACTAAAGCTAATGCAAGTGTCCCTTGACGGGTATACTTGTTAAGCTTACGTCTACCCGCTTCACCTTCTTTTTTGATGGCTTCAAGCGAGGGTAGTACAGCTGACATCATCTGTACAATGATAGATGCTGAAATATATGGCATGATACCAAGCGCCATAATTGACATTCTTTCCAGCGCACCACCTGAAAACATGTTAAACATGCTTAAGATAGTGTTTTCATTGCGTGAGAACAAATCGGCTAAATTCACCGGATTAATGCCAGGTACAGGAATATGTGACCCTAAACGATAAACAATCAATGCGCCGATCAAAAACAACATGCGTGACCAAAGCTCATCATACTTACGTATAAAAGCAAAAGGATTTAGCGGAATGCCAGACGATGACACTGATTGTTTTGACACGTTACTACTCCTCGATGCTACCACCAGCAGCTTCGATTGCTTGCTTGGCGCCTTTAGTCACTTTTACACCTTGGAAGGTATAAGCTTTAGTGACATCACCAGACAAGATAATACGTGCACGCTTCATATCATGACGAATAATGTTAGCCGTTTTAAGAGTAGCAACGTTAACGATATCGCCTTCAACTTTATTCAATTCAGACAGACGAACTTCAGCAGTTGTCATTGCCATTTTACTGGTAAAGCCGAATTTAGGTAGACGACGGAATAATGGCATTTGGCCACCTTCAAACCCTCTACGGATACCAGAACCTGAACGTGATTTCTGACCTTTTACACCACGGCCACCAGTTTTGCCTAAGCCTGAACCGATACCACGACCACGACGTTGGGCAGTTTTCTTGGCGCCAACACCTGGTGATAATTCATTTAATCTAAGACCCATTACGCTTCCTCCACTTTTACCATGTAGTTAACGCGATTGACCATACCACGGGTTGAAGGAGTATCTTCTACTTCAACAGTATGATTAATGCGGCGTAAACCCAATCCTTTCAAGCTAGCTTTGTGGCTCTTGAGGCGATGGGCACCTGATTTTACTTGAGTGACTTTCATTGTTTTCATCGTAACTCACCTAGTCTAAGTTAGCCCAAAATTTCGTCTACAGATTTACCACGTTTTGCTGCCATCTTTTCTGGAGTTGACATATCACGTAAACCGTTAAATGTAGCGCGAACTACGTTAGCAGTATTGGTAGAACCATAACATTTAGTCAAAACATCTTTGACGCCAGCAACTTCTAATACAGCACGCATTGCGCCACCAGCGATAACGCCAGTACCTTCAGATGCAGGTTGCATATAGACTTTACTTGCACCATGACGTGCTTTGATCGGATGATGCAAAGTTGCATCATTAAGCTCAACAGTAATCATATTACGTTTGGCAGCTTCTAGAGCTTTTTGAATAGCAGCTGGTACTTCACGAGCTTTACCGCGACCGAAACCAACGCGACCATTACCATCGCCTACTACGGTTAACGCAGTAAAAGAGAAGATACGACCACCTTTAACTACTTTCGCAACGCGATCAACGGTAACTAAGCGTTCTACTAAACCGTCAGTCTGCTCATTCTTATCATTTTTATCATTTCTAGCCATGATTAAAACTCCAATCCGTTTGCGCGAGCGGCTTCAGCTAAAGCTTTAACTCGACCATGATATTTGAAACCACTACGGTCAAACGCAACTTTAGTGATACCAGCTGCTTTTGCGCGTTCTGCGATCATTTGGCCTACAGACGTAGCTGCATCAACGTTACCAGTTGCGCCTGAGCGTAAACTGCCGTCTAATGTAGATGCCTGTGCAATCACTTCACCACCGTTAGGAGAGATAATTTGGGCATAGATATGCTTTGGCGTGCGATTAACCGTTAGGCGATTAACACCTAAAAAACGGATATGCGCGCGGGTTTTCTTAGCTCGACGCAGACGAGCTGCTTTTTTATCAAACATTTCAACTCACCTTATTTTTTCTTGGCTTCTTTGCGAATCACATGCTCGTCACTATAACGAATACCTTTACCTTTATAAGGCTCTGGTGGGCGGAAACCGCGGATATTAGCCGCTGCTTGACCAAGCTGCTGTTTATTGTTTGATTTCAAAACAATTTCAGTTTGCGTTGGGGTTTCAGCTGACACGCTTTCAGGCAATGTATATTCTACTGGATGTGAATAACCGACGTTTAAGGTTATTTTATCGCCATTAGCTTGAGCACGATAACCAACACCGATCAACTGTAAGCGTTTTTCAAAGCCTTCAGTTACACCTTTAACATGGTTGTTAAGGATAGCGCGGATGGTGCCAGTGTGCATCATGGCTTCTTTTGAATCGACTGTAGGTGAGAGAATGATAGCATCATCTTCCTGTTTCAGCTCGACCAATTCGTGCAGGCGTAAAGACAAAGTACCGTTCTTGCCTTTCACTTCGACCTGCCGATCGTTCAAAGTAACACTTACGCCATTAGGCAGTATTACTGGGGCTTTAGCCACACGAGACATAGGAATATTCCTTAAAAAATTAATATCTTCTGTTAGCAAACTATTAGCAAAATAAATAGCGAAAAAACTAACAGGCTAAAAAGCGTGCTAGTTTAGCATAATCGATTCTATTATACACTCATCAATTCAATAGAATTATTATTCTATAATTTATCTGAGGTCTGATAACTATAATTAATATAGATATCAGGTTTATGAGATATTGTTTAAATAAACCATAAACCTAATAAAATACAAATAGACTTTGTCGTGGCGCAGCTTACGCTACAAATGCAACGACTTCACCACCGATACCTGCAGCGCGTGCAGCACGATCACTCATGATGCCTTTACTAGTAGATACGATAGCAACACCCATACCTTGCTTAACAGTAGGGATAGCGTCTTTACCGCGATGCTGGCGTAAACCAGGACGGCTAAAACGTTGGATAGTTTCGATGACAGCTTTGCCTTCGAAGTATTTTAGTTCAATAGTTAGCGTTGCTTTGTTGTTGTCTTCAGCTTTTACAACAGCACTGGCTACATAACCTTCGTTGACCAATAGGTCAGCGATTGATTTACGTAGCTTTGAGCTTGGCATAGCTACAGAAACTTTATTAGCCATTTGTGCGTTACGAATACGGGTTAGCATATCCCCAACAGTATCTTGCATACTCATGTAATTACTCCTTACCAGCTTGCTTTACGAACACCAGGTACATCACCTTGCATGACACGTTCACGCAGCATATTGCGTGATAAGCCAAACTTGCGGAAGTAACCATGAGGACGACCTGTGATAGCACAACGATTGCGCAGACGTACTGGCGATGAGTTGCGTGGTAAAGCTTGAAGCTCTAACATCGCGTCCATACGCTCTTCGTCACTTGCATTCATATCACCGATAGTTTCTTTTAGCTTAATACGCTTTTCAGCATACTTTGCAACCATTTTTTCGCGCTTTAATTCGCGGTTAATCATGCTCTTCTTTGCCATAACGTCTTTACCTTATTTAAATGGGAAGCCGAATGCTTTAAGCAGCGCACGACCTTCATCATCAGTAGTAGCTGACGTAGTGATTGTAATATCCATACCGCGGATACGATCAATCTTGTCAAAATCTACTTCTGGGAATACGATTTGCTCTTTGATACCCAGTGAATAGTTACCACGTCCATCAAAGGCTTTAGGTGAAAAACCACGAAAGTCACGAACACGAGGAATTGCAACGGCAATGAGACGATCTAAAAATTCGTACATTTGCTCACCGCGTAGCGTTACTTTACAACCAATTGGCCATTCTTCACGAATCTTGAAGCCAGCGATTGATTTACGCGCTTTGGTGACTACAGGTTTTTGACCAGCAATTACAGTCATATCAGCAACAGCACCTTCAAGCAATTTCTTGTCTTGAGACGCGCCACCTACACCCATGTTTAATGTGATTTTGGTGATTTTAGGCACCTGCATCACGTTTTCTAAAGCAAGTTCTTCTTTGATCTTTTGCTTTAGTTCATTATTATATAAAACTTTTAATCTTGCCATTACCATTACACCCTTAGTGTCTTACGCAGTCGCCACAACTTCACCATTTGAACGGTAAACACGGTTTTTAACGCCGTCTTCGCCAGTCTGGTAAGAAATACGGTCTGCTTTTTGGGTTTGCGCATTTAAAATCGCAACGTTTGAGATATGTAGAAAAGCTTCTTGCTTAAGAATGCCGCCTTCAACGCCAGTTGCCTGATTTGGCTTCTGATGTTTAGTGACAATGTTAATGCCTTCAACTTTAATACGATCGTTTTTAACAGCTTGAACAGTACCTTGCTTGCCTTTGTCTTTACCAGCAATCACAACGACTGTATCGCCTTTTCGTAATTTAGCCATGGGTTACCTCACAATACTTCTGGTGCTAGGGATACAATTTTCATAAACTGATCACCACGTAGTTCACGAGTTACCGGTCCAAAAATACGAGTTGCAATCGGTGCTTTGTTTTGGTTCAACAATACCGCAGCATTGTCGTCAAAACGAATGACCGAACCATCTGGGCGACGAACGCCTTTTTTGGTACGTACAACTACCGCATTCATCACGTCGCCTTTTTTAACACGACCGCGAGGAATGGCTTCTTTAACCGTTACTTTGATGATATCGCCGACTGATGCATAACGACGATGAGAACCACCCAGTACTTTAATGCACTGAACTCGTCTTGCACCGCTATTGTCTGCAACTTCCAGCATTGACTCAACCTGAATCATAGCGTTACTCCACACGTATGAGCAATAAAAACCAGTTGCTGCCGCTAGCACAGTATGAGTTGACGGCATTTTAATATAAATAACCGCACCTTACTCTCAATGCTAGTGATACACGCTAGGTGCAATCAGCATCCTTAAAAAGGCGGCTATTTTAACAGCTTCTGGCTTTTAATGCAATTTACTTAGATTTTTTCTACTGTTTCAATCACTTCTACTAAAGTCCATGCTTTAGTTTTTGAGATTGGACGCGTTTCTTTAATACGTACAAGGTCGCCTTGTTGGCAAACGTTGTTTTCATCATGAGCTTTAATTTTAGTTGAACGACGAAGTTGCTTGCCATACAAAGGATGACGCACAAGACGCTCAATCAAAACAGTGATGGACTTGTCCATCTTGTCGCTCACAACTCGTCCGGTCAATAAGCTAGCATTGGTAGCTGGTTGATTGTTATCGCTCATGAGTCGCCTCGTTGTTTCTGGTTAATCAAAGTCTGAAGTTGAGCAATCGTGCGACGATTGCCACGAACTTCATGGGTACTCCCCAACTGACCTGTTGCTTTAGCCATACGAATACGGAAAGCATCAAGTTGCTTTTCATCAAGTAACTGAGTCAGTTCTTCTAATGATTTATCACGTAATTCACTGATCTTCATTACATTATCGTCCGCTTAACAATGGTAGTTTTAAAGGGCAGTTTTGCTGCAGCAAGCGTTAAAGCTTCGCGAGCAAGTTCTTCTGAAACCCCTTCGATTTCATATAGCACTTTACCAGGTTTGACTTCGCATACCCAATATTCTACAGGACCTTTACCTTTACCCATACGTACTTCTAATGGCTTTTTGGTAATAGGTTTGTCAGGGAATACACGAATCCAAATTTTACCACCACGTTTGATCTTACGAGTAATGGTACGACGTGCTGCTTCAATTTGACGGGCAGTCATACGACCGCGAGTCAAAGATTTTAGACCAATTTGTCCGAATGCAACGGTGCTTCCACGATGAGCAAGCCCAGTGTTACGACCTTTATGCATTTTACGAAACTTGGTACGTTTTGGCTGTAACATAGTTTAACCTCTGTCTGAGTTTCGACGGTTTCCACCACGACCACGGCGTTTTGGCGCGCGAGTCTGCTCTTCTTTAACGGGATTATAAACACTGTTCATACCGTCAAGGATTTCGCCACGGAAAATCCAAACTTTTACACCGATAGTGCCGTAAGTAGTTTCTGCACGTACTGACGCATAGTCAATATCAGCGCGAAGAGTATGTAAAGGTACACGACCTTCACGATACCATTCAGTACGAGCAATCTCAGCACCGCCTAGACGGCCAGACAACTCAACTTTGATACCTTTAGCACCAGAACGCATGCTGTTCTGTACCGCACGCTTCATAGCACGACGGAACATAACACGACGCTCAAGCTGACTTGCAATACCTTCAGCTACTAAACGGGCATCTAGATCAGGTGAGGTGATTTCTTCAATATTGACCTGAGCAGGTACGCCCATAATTTTAGTCAATTCTTTCTGAAGTCTCTCAATGTCTTCGCCTTTTTTACCGATAACAATACCAGGACGCGCAGTGGCGATGGTAATCTTAGCAGCACCAGTAGGACGCTCGATCATGATGTTGCTGATCATAGCGTTATCTAGTTTTTTGCGTAGATAATCACGAACTTGAATGTCGTTAATTAGGTATTCTGAGTATTGTTTAGGGCTAGCATACCAGTTTGCGTTATGCTTTTTTACAACACCAAGACGGATTCCGATTGGATGTACTTTTTGTCCCATAACTTATTCCCCTACCTTTATAGTGATGTGACAGGTACGCTTGCTGATACGATCAGCGCGACCTTTCGCACGTGGTAGGATACGTTTTAGCGTAATGCCTTCATCGACGTAGATAGTAGATACTTTAAGCGTATCAATATCTAATCCGTCGTTGTGTTCAGCATTGGCGATGGCTGAGTTAAGACATTTCTTAACAAACACAGCGCCTTTTTTATTGCTATACGTTAGGATATCCAAAGCACGTTCAATAGATTTGCCACGAACTTCATCAGCAACGAGTCTAACTTTTTGTGCCGAGATGGCGGCACCGCGTAATTTTGCAGTTACTTCCATGGTAAGCACCTTATTTCTTAGCTTTTCTGTCAATGCCATGACCACGATACGTACGAGTCGGAGCAAATTCACCTAGTTTATGACCAACCATCTGTTCGCTTATAATAACGGGTACATGAGTACGACCGTTGTGAACAGATAAAGTTAGGCCAACCATTTGTGGCAGAATCATCGAGCGGCGCGACCAAGTTTTGATCGGTTTGCGTGAGTTGGCTGCAATAGCAGTTTCAACTTTGGCAAACAAATGCGCATCAATGAATGGACCTTTTTTCAATGAACGAGGCATGAAATTCTTCCTTTATTTCTTCTTGGCGCGACGGATGATCATTTTATCAGTACGCTTATTGTGACGCGTCTTAAGTCCTTTAGACTTCTGACCCCAAGGGCTAGTAGGATGGCGACCTTTGTTACGACCTTCACCACCACCATGTGGGTGATCAACCGGGTTCATTGCGACACCACGAACTGAAGGACGAATACCGCGCCAACGTGAGGCACCGGCTTTACCAAGTGATTTCAAGTTGTTTTCAGTATTAGATACTTCACCGATAACTGCACGACAATTGATATGCACACGACGAGTTTCGCCTGAACGCATACGTAGAATTGCGTAGATACCGTCACGACCTAGTAGCTGAACGCTTGCACCCGCTGAACGAGCCATCTGTGCGCCTTTACCGATTTTAAGTTCGATATTATGGATCACAGTACCCAAAGGGATGTTTTTAAGCGGTAAACAGTTACCTGGACGAATTGGAGATGCTTCACCTGACAATACTGTATCACCAACTGCTTGCTTTTTAGCGGCGATGATATAGCGACGCTCACCATCAGCATACTTCAATAACGCAATATGGGCAGTACGGTTAGGATCATATTCAATACGCTCTACAGTCGCTGGAATATTATCTTTAGTACGTTTAAAGTCAATTATACGATAATGTTGCTTATGACCGCCACCAATATGACGAGAAGTTATGCGACCATTATTGTTACGACCACCTGACTTACTTTTTGATTCGAGAAGCGCTGCATATGGACGACCTTTATAAAGGTGTGGATGCACCACTTTTTCAACAAAACGACGGCCTGGTGATGTTGGCTTTGCTTTTACGATAGGCATGAGTGTTATCCTTATTCGTTGTTCGCTGTTTCACTAGCAGGGGCAGCAGTAATAGCTACGTCCTCACCAGCATCAGCCATTTGTACATCTTGACCAGCTTTTAAGGTAACATAGGCTTTTTTATAGTCATTACGACGGCCGATGCTCTTACCAAAACGCTTTGTCTTACCTTTAACATTCAAAGTGTTTACTTTAGTAACTTCAACACCTTCAAACATCAGCTCAACTGCTTTCTTGACTTCAAGCTTAGTCGCTTTAGAATCAATTTTGAATACTTGTACACCAAGTGAGTCGCCAAGCATTTGAGATTTTTCTGAGAAGACAGGTCCTCTTAAGACCTCATAAAGTCTTGCGTTATTCATGCTAATGCTTCCTCAAATTGTTTCGCAGCTTCAACTGACATGATTACTTTATCAAAAGCAATCAAGCTCACTGGATCCACTTCACTTGTACCTAGTACATTGACGTGTGGAATGTTGCGGGCGGCTAAGTACAAGTTTTCATCAACTTCTTTAGTGATGATCAATGCACGTGGTGCATTCAATTCACTCAATTTAGCGATTAAGTCTTTAGTTCTAGGTGCAGACATAGTGATGTCTTCAACTAAAATCAAACGATCTTGGCGTATTAACTCGGCTAAGATGCACTGCATAGCACCGCGATACATTTTGCGGTTAACTTTTTGTGACCAATCTTGTGGTTTGGCTGCAAATGCACGTCCGCCCCCACGCCAGATTGGGCTACGAATAGAACCGGCGCGAGCGCGACCAGTACCTTTTTGACGCCATGGCTTAATACCACCGCCAGAAACTTCGGCACGGGTCTTTTGTGCGCGTGTACCTTGGCGAGCACCGGCTAAATAAGCGGTGACGACTTGATGCACTAGTGCTTCGTTGAATTCACGACCGAAAGCCGTATCAGAAAGCTCAACCGCCGCACCTGTAACTGTTTTTAAATCCACGTTAATCCCCTTGCTTAGGCTTTGACTGACGGACGTACGATAACATCGCCACCGGTGGCACCTGGGATAGCACCCTTGATGACAAGTAACCCTTTTTCGGCATCAACCGAAATCACTTCTAGGCCTTGAACAGTAACACGCTTGTTACCCATCTGACCCGCCATCTTTTTGCCTTTGAATACTTTACCTGGTGACTGGTTTTGACCAGTTGAACCATGTGCACGATGAGATACTGAGTTACCATGAGTAGCATCTTGCATGCTAAAGTTATGACGCTTTACAGGACCTTGAAAGCCTTTACCTTTACTATTTCCTGTAACGTCAACCATCTGACCTTCTGCAAACAAGTCAGCTAGAATTTCGCCACCAATAACGCGTCCTTCAAGATCGCTTTCATTGGCACGGAATTCCCAAACACCACGACCGGCTTTTACGCCAGCTTTCGCGAAGTGACCTTTTTGAGCAGCAGTTACGCGGCTGTCACGACGAGTTCCAGTAGTGATTTGAATGGCTTGATAACCATCTGTATCAGTAGTTTTTACTTGAGTAATGCGGTTTGCATCGACCTCAATCACAGTTACAGGGATAGACGCACCTGCTTCAGTGAAGACACGGGTCATGCCGCATTTTTTACCGACTAAACCGATCGCCATTTTGAACCTCTTTATATCTTCTATTAATGGATTGGGCAATTAATGTGCATTAACCCAAAGCAATTTGAACGTCAACACCCGCAGCTAAATCTAACTTCATTAGCGCGTCCACAGTTTTGTCAGTAGGCTGAACAATGTCAACCATACGCTTATGAGTACGGATTTCGTACTGATCACGAGCGTCTTTGTTAACGTGTGGCGAGGTTAAAACGTCGAAGCGCTCAATACGAGTCGGCAACGGTACAGGACCACAAACTTGCGCACCGGTGCGCTTTGCTGTATCAACGATCTCTTGTGCTGATTGATCAATCAAACGATGATCAAAAGACTTAAGACGGATACGGATTCTCTGGTTAGCCATGCCAGCAAGCTCCTAATATATGTTTTCGTCATTCTTGCAACGCAAGGTGATGACCAAAAGCCGTTTAAATAAATATTTACTCTAAGTCGTTGGTGATTCTTAGTAGAACTACTAACAGGCTAAAAGTAAAATAGTTTAAAGCCCCGCCGACTCTCCTATTAATTGGAAAGTAGCAAAGGCATATGAAATAGTGCTAGAAACGATGCTCTAGCTGTCATAGCGCCAGCGTTTTACTTGGCTGCGCTCTTATAATTCAGTAGTGGATATTATACAGAGTATTTGACTCAATGCAAGGGTAATGTTTAATGCCATAAAGAGTAATAATTAGCAGTATTAATTTTTAGTAAGGTTAGCTACTGCTAGTAAAAGCACAGATAAGATGGTTTTATCAATCCAAAACGATATCATATTGCTCTTGAGTATATAGATTCTCTACTTCAAAAGTAATAACTCGCCCTAGTAAATACTCTAAATCAGCAACGGTATCTGCCTCTGAGGTTAGCAGTAAATCAATGACTGCGGCATGCGCAACAACCGTAAACTTCTTAGGAGAGTTATAAGTACGCGCACAGCGCATAATCTCGCGAAATATCTCAAAGCATACGGTTTCGGCCGTTTTTACAAAGCCACGACCCTGACAAGTTAGACAAGGCTCACAAAGCAGCTGACCAAGCGATTCACGAGTACGTTTACGAGTCATCTCTACTAGACCCAACTCACTGACTTGAGTAATGTTAGTTTTGGCATAGTCTTGAGTAAGCTGTTCTCTTAAACTAGTAAGCACATCATCTTTATGCTCTTGTTCGAGCATGTCAATAAAGTCTAAAATGATAATACCACCTAAGTTGCGTAGGCGTAGCTGACTGGCAATAGCATGAGTGGCCTCTAGATTGGTTTTATAAACAGTATCCTCTAATGAGCGGCCACCTACATAAGAGCCTGTATTAACATCGATAGTGGTCATGGCTTCGGTCTGATCAATAATCAAATAGCCACCAGACTTGAGATCTACCCGACGCTTTAGCGCATCACGCAAATCTTCTTCAACGCGGTGTACATCGAATAGCGCAGGCTCAGCAGTATAATGCACAATGTGCGCTTCAATAAAAGGCACAAACTCTTTAGCAAAACGACAAACTTGCTCATAGATCTGGGCATTATCGACAATAACTTTTTCAGTGCCGGCATGTACTAGATCACGGATAGACCTTAGCGGTAACGACAGCTCCTGATAGATCAACTCTGAGCTTTGATGCTGTTTCATTTCTTGTTTACGGGCGCAAATAGTACGCCAAAGTTGCAGCAAGTAATAAATATCTTCTTCTAGCTTATCTACTGGTACCCGTTCAGCTGCCGTACGAGCGATTAAACCCCCTTGTAGATTAACGGTTTGCATCAAGCTACCCAGTTCTGTCTTTAGCCGAGTACGCTCTTCTTCATTGTCGATGCGTTGCGAGATACCTATATGATCACTCGATGGTAGATATACCAAATAACGTGATGGCAGTGAAACATTAGTGGTCAACCGCGCGCCTTTGCTGCCTAATTGATCTTTAGTCACTTGTACTAACACGCGCTGGCCTTCGTGCAAGCGGTGTTGTATAAGGCTTTTACTAGCTACTGTGGCATTATCACTATCTTTTGAGCTGACTACTGGCAGGGTAACCGCTGATATATCAGGGATCTGATTACCATTCGTCTGATCACTATTAGACTGAGCACTATTGGCTGTGTCACTAAGGCTTTTATCACTATCTGATTGATCATCAGTCAAGTCTTTATTAGCTTTGTCCAAAGCCTTGTTAGTAGTAGGCAGTACGCGCGGCTCTCGTTGCATATCATTGACATGTAAAAAGGCGGTACGTGATTGGCCAATTTCGACAAAAGCGGCTTGCATGCCAGGCAGTACTCGTACTACTGTCCCTAAATAAATATTGCCTACTAAGCCAAGCTTATGATGACGCTCGATATAAATTTCACTAAGCACCCCATTATCTAAGACAGCTACTCGCGATTCTACTGGACTGACGTTAATTAGTAGCTCTTCCGACATAATATTTTCTCTTATCGCTAGTGGGGCTTATTAAGGGGTATTCTATAATCTATAGGTAGGTGTAATTTATAGCTAATATAGTGCACAAATAAGCAGTACTGATAGTGGATCAAAGCGCTGTGATTACAAAATTATAAAGCGTAGGCAGTGCCTTAGCTAAATTTGCCACCTACTGCGGTTAAATATCGAGGAGCAATTTTAACATCAGTCTTATACGGTATAGTTTTTTATTAGTAAATAAACTTCTCGCATCTAGTGTAACAAATGCGCCCTGCCCCTGCCTATCGTTGCCGTATCATTATGTGTCTTAACACCTTGGCAGCACAAGCAACTCTCGAACTAGATGATAGATTAATTAAAGCACTAGCCAGCAGATTAGCTATAGCTAATAATATCAGTATTGACTACTTGCTTCTTCGATCAGCGCTAAGGTCTGCGCCAAAGGCAATCCCACGACATTAGTATAGCTACCGTTGATAGCCGTCACCCAAGCGGCTGCTAAGCCTTGAATACCATAAGCACCCGCCTTGTCAGCTGGTTCACCACTGTCCCAATAATCAGCCATCATCGCTGGCGTTAAAGGTACAAAACTAACTTGGGTACGCTCGATAATTTGGCGCTGCCACAGCACTTGTAATGACAGCTCACTCTCAGCGTTATTTTGATCTCCTGAATCTGTCGATAAACTGGGTAATAAGGATATTTTTGTTGCTTGTACAGCGGTCCATACTTGATGAGTATTGGCAGACATCTGTTGCCACATCTGATAAGCGTGCGCACGATCTATCGGCTTTACTAATACCGTTTTGCCATCGGGCAATACCCCAATGGTATCAGCAGTAAGCATAATAAAAGGGTCAGATATACTAGCAAACAAACTGTTATTAGCTCGATAATCAGCGTTTAATTGCTCAACAGCAGCCGTTGCTTTGCTGGCTACCATACGCTGAATATAGTCTATTGGTGATTCATTACTTAAAGTACTTTCGTCGATATCTACACTAGTAATGTGCAAGTCGAGTTTGGCATTTGCCAATAGCTCACGCCGACGTGGTGAGCCAGAAGCCAATAAAATATGCATTATTTATCTCTTATTTGGTATTTTTGAATAATTAGCAAGTATTGAGCCTTCACAAATAGATACTGCTGATAGACGCTAGTGAATCAAAACGGCGCTGTAGACAAGACACCTATCGAAGCTAGTGCACATGGCTGTGTATCAGCATCAGTACTTATTAATATCATTACTTATTAACATCAGTATTTGTTAATGTAGCCAGCGAGAGTAGTCAGCCTTTAGCTAATAACCTCAAGTGCTGGTTTTGGCATCAGCTGCAACCGGTAGAGCTATTTTTTATCGCTACTATGCTGAGACTATAAGCTTAAAACAGAAGCTAGATATTTTTATTTATGCCATTATCTTAGGATTAGCATTTAATAAACACTGCCGATGGTTACAATGGTCGATGATCGAAAATCGAAGGTTTAAGGTCTGGGTAGTTATCGTGCGAATCTACGCAGGGCAAATAGCACTAAAGGCCAACTGAGAATGCTCATCAAGATAGATAACCCTGACTGGACGACAAATACATCTTGAGTAATAAGCTGCAATATCCAAAGACTTAACTGAAAAGCTATCAAGGCTAAAGTGGCAATCAACCAAGCGCTCGCTGTATTGAGCTGTTTGACATAGATACTGCTAATTTTGACTACTAAAGCTACAACTACTCCAGCGAAGGCTTGTTGTCCTAAGCGCGTATCTAACAATAAATCGGCAATAAGTCCGATAGTAAAAGCGGTGACCACCCCCACGTAACGTGGTTGGAATAATAGCCAAAAAATAAGTACCATCATCATCACCATCGGCCGTAAACTCGCCATAGCATGACTCAGCGGATAGACGTTTAGTGAGGAAGACAGTACAAAGCTCAAGGCAATGACTAACAGTAAAAGACCGGTTGCGTGCTCAGATTCTGGATATAGCATGACTGCCTACCTTAATGATGGATTGGTAGCCGTTACTAAGGTTTGGACGGGCCGATTACTTAATGACTGATTAGGGTGAGGACTAGAGGATTGTTGGTTAGCAGCTTGGCTTAAATTAGCGGTAATAGTACTATCGGTAGAGTCAGTGATCGCTGAAAATTCGGGCAGTTCACTGTCAGCAGCGATGCTTTTATCTTGTAAGATTAGCACATAGGCATTGTCAATGAAGTTAGCGGCTGGGGCGACTTGAATACTTCTAAAGTTATCTGCTGCCGTATCTTTAATAAGCTCTATACGCCCTACACTGTAGCCTGCCGGAATACGACCACCTAAGCCTGAAGAGATAAGCTCATCACCAACACGCACATCTGAAGTCTTAAATATATAATTTAGACCCAATGATGAAGGTATGCCTTTGCCAGTCACTATGCCACGCTGACCTGTACGCTTGACAGTAACAGCCACCGACTGCTGCTCATCCGTAATCAATAGAAGCCGGCTAGTATTAGGATAGACATTGATGATCTGGCCCAAAACCCCCTTTTCATCGATAACTGTCTGACCAACTTGTACCCCATCTTGTACGCCTTTGTTAAGCACTACGATTTGCTTCAATAGATTAGTATCAGTGCCAATCACTTGCGCCAGATTAAGATCAAACTGTTCCGGCTTAGTAGTCGATAGAATACCTTGCAAGCGTGCGTTTTGTGCCAATATATAGTCTTGCTGTTGCAGCTTAGCTTGGGCATGAATCAATTGTGATTTTAATTGTACGTTTTCGCGGCGTAGTGATTCCTTTGACTGACTCATACCTCTTACCCAATGACCAGCGTAACTAGGCAATAACGACATCTCGTAGATAGGTTGCATAGCGACATGGCTCATATTACGGACTGGCTTAAACCATTCTGGATTTTTGCTATCAAACCACATAAGTATCAGCGCCGCTATTAATACAATAGCAGCTATACGTAGAGACAGGGGCTGGCGAGCAAAAATACTTGGAGTCATAAGGGTTCTAATTTAATCCGTAACCGGCGCTAAATATTAAAAAACGTTAACCAGCCCCATTTAGCATAGTGCCACTATCGCAAAAGGCAGCCTTTACGACTGCCTTTATTATTGGCTACTCTAACCTTATCGATAGTAACGAGAGTAATTTGAGCTTTCAACGTTAAACTTGCAGTCATTTATTTTAAGTGACAGGCTTTAAGCGACAGACTTTAACTGTTTATACAAAAATCATATTAAGACTTTTGTTATTAATGAAGTCTAGTGCCATACCGCCACCACGACTAACACAAGTTAAAGGATCTTCAGCGACAGAAACTGGTAGTCCAGTCTCTCTAGAGATTAGTTTATCCAAATCACGCAGTAAGGCACCACCGCCTGTGAGTATTATGCCACGCTCAGCAATATCTGATGACAGCTCTGGTGGTGTTTGCTCAAGCGCTGCTTTTACTGCGCTGACAATACCGCTTAAAGGATCGCTGAGCGCTTTTTGTACTTCTTCAGAATTGACAGTAAAAGTCTTAGGAACGCCTTCGGCCATACTACGACCACGGACTTCCACTTGTAATTGCTCGCTCTCATTAAGGGCAGAGCCTACTTCTTGTTTAATACGTTCAGCCGTTGTCTCACCGATAACACAGCCGTGAGTGCGACGTACATGAGTGATGATAGCTTCATCAAAGATGTCACCACCGATACGAATAGACTCAGCATAAACGCAACCAGACAAAGCGATGACTGCAATCTCAGTAGTACCGCCACCGATATCGACAACCATAGAGCCGCTAGCCTCATGTACCGGCAAGCCTGCTCCTATTGCAGCGGCCATTGGCTCTTCTAGCAGCAGCACTCTACTAGCCCCTGCTGAAGAAACCGCTTCACGAATAGCCTTACGTTCAACTAAAGTTGACTTACAAGGTACGCAAACTACTACGTTGGGCTGTGCCATAAAGCGTTTGGCTTTTACTTTAGCTATAAAGTGCTTCAGCATCTTTTGGGTGACTTCAAAGTCAGCGATCACACCGTCTTTTAATGGCCGAATAGCAGTGATGTTAGATGGAGTACGCCCAAGCATCTGCTTAGCATCGATTCCTACCGCTGCTACCGTTGGGTTTTGTGTGCGATTACTACGTAGGGCTACTACCGTAGGTTCATCGAGCACCACGCCTTTATTAGGAATAAAGATTAGGGTGTTCGCAGTACCAAGATCGATAGCGATATTATTTGACAAAAATCCAAACAGGTTCATGACTAGTTTATCCAGCGCTTTACAAATAAGGCAATTGAGGCGAATGAGATGGCTAAGACGTACTTATTGTCAACAAATAGGTTAATGGTAGTCGCCTATAGTAGCGAAAGCTTACCCACACAACAAGTCGAACCTAAACAACAAAAATGAAATTGAAATAAATTATACCGATTTAGCTTGGAAAAAACACAGCTATTATGGCATTAGTAAGATAATGATTTTATTCTAAAATGCTAGAATTTGTTTCCGACAGCGCAATGATATAAATTATGGTTAGTGCTATTAAGCACAAAGGCTGCAATTTTTTACAGTAAGGTTTACCTTCTACCCTTTATTCACTGTAACGCATTTAGAGTACCAATATCTGAGCTATTATTAATAACTAGATGAGGTATAGCGAGTATCGCCAATCAGATATCATTATCAAATAATCAAAGCAGCTGCTCTGTAAAATCAAGCTAGATGCTTTATAATAGCTCGTTTGTAATAGACTATTGCTAAAAACTATAACTATAACTATAACTAACTATAGGCTGTGTTGCTAGAATAAACAATTGTCACTAGGATAGAACGTACCATTTTAGGTCTATAAGGAAAAAACTGAATAGTAAAACAATTTTTGCCCTAAAGCTCACCAATTAGGCCCTAAAATATACGTTGGTCCCTAAATCTAAAGTTTTTATCCGTAAAAGTGCTATAAGTTCAGTTTTTTTAAGTGAATATTTGTCGGTTATTTTTATAGGGCTGTTTATATAAGGGTCTATTAGCCAACAGTAACTCTATGTGAACTAGCGTAGTGATTCACATTTATTATTATCAAGGCGTGTAAAATACTTATCTTTTAACATCGCTCTAAATCGGAGAAATTATGTCACAGCAAACGTCAACTAATGATAGTAGCGTCAGTCGTCAAGAAATCTTAGAAGTGGCCAGTTTGGCTCGGTTGGGTGTCGATGCAAATACCGCTGACAGTTATGCTAATGAGATCAGCAAAGTATTAGGTTTGATGCATACTTTAGCAGGCGTAAACACTGACGATCTTGCCCCTTTGGCTAATATTCATGAAGCTTGCCAAGACCTGCGCGCTGATATTGCCAAACACGATATCAACCGTGAACGCAATCAATCGGTTGCACCAGCAGTTGAAGAAGGCTTATACCTAGTACCGCAGGTTATTGAGTAGCCAATCGCTATAACTTTTTAACTACAGGTATTCTTATTTAGTGGCCCTGAGTATTATTATTCCTCTTAACTGCCATTATCTTATTCAGTGCTATGACTAGTGCTATCAACATTATGACGGACGACCCCTTATGTCTGAGATTCATCATTTAAGTACCCAGCAACTGATTGCTGGTTTACAAGACAAACAATTTAGCAGCCTTGAGCTGACCGAGCACTATATCAAGCGTATCAACGCTTTAGACAGCAAGATTAATAGCTTTATTACTCATACTTCTGAGACGGCCCTTGCCCAAGCAAAAGCGGCTGATGAGATGCGTGCGCAAGGTGATCAGCGTTTGCTACTCGGCATCCCTATGGCCAATAAAGATATTTTTTGTACTCAAGGGGTATTGACCACTTGCGGTTCAAAAATGCTGCACAACTTCATTTCACCTTATAACGCTACTATCGTCTCTAATATTGAAAAAGCGGGCATGATCAGCCTTGGTAAGCTCAATATGGATGAGTTCGCTATGGGCTCAGATAATGGTAGCTCGTACTACGGTGCTGTCCACAATCCTTGGGATCTAGAGCGTGTACCTGGTGGCTCATCAGGCGGTAGTGCAGCAGCAGTAGCAGCAGGGTTTGTGCCACTAGCTACTGGCAGTGATACCGGTGGCTCTATTCGTCAGCCAGCATCATTCTGTGGCTTAACGGGTATCAAGCCCACTTATGGACGAGTATCACGCTTTGGCATGATTGCTTATGCTTCAAGCTTAGATCAAGCTGGTAGTATGGGGCGTAGCGCTAGAGACTGTGCTTATCTATTGCAGCCAATGATAGGTCACGATCCACGCGATGCTACCTCTATCAAACACGATATGCCTAACTACGTTCATGACCTCGATGAAGCTGCTGCAAAAGCGGGAGATAAGCCATTTGCAGGACTGCGTATTGGAGTTGCCAAAGAGTACTTCGGTGCGGGTCTCGACCCTGAAGTTGAAACAGCAGTACGAGCAGCATTGAAAAAGTATGAAGAGTTAGGTGCTACGATTGTAGAAGTGACTATTACTGATCCTGAGATTACCTTAGCCACTTACTATATGATCGCTACCGCTGAAGCCTCCTCTAACTTGTCACGTTTCGATGGGGTGCGCTTTGGTTATCGTTGTGCAGATCCAAAAGATCTTATTGACCTTTATACTCGCTCACGCTCAGAAGGCTTTGGCCCTGAAGTGCAGCGCCGTATCTTGATGGGTACCTATGCGCTATCGGCTGGTTACTTTGATGCCTATTATACTAAGGCACAAAAAATACGCCGGATCATCGTTAAAGACTTCGCAGACGCTTTTGCTCATTGTGATGTGATTGCTAGCCCTACGGCTCCAATGGCTGCTTATAAGCTTAGTGAAGACTTGGATTCAGCCACTATGTATTTAGGTGACGTCTATACTATTGGGGTTAACTTAGCAGGCCTACCGTCAATCAGTCAGCCAGTAGGGCTCACTTCTGAGGGCTTACCTGTAGGGCTGCAACTTATTGGTCAGCATTGGCAGGAGAGTAAGCTACTGACTACCGCGCATCTGTTCCAACAGCATACCGATCATCATCTACAACATTCTGCTATCGCTAAGGAGACAGTATAATGACTACCGCAACAGCGACTACTGCTACTACCCCTACTGTCCGTAAAGAATTACTAGTTGATGGCTATGAAGTGGTCATCGGTATTGAGATCCATTGCCAGCTCAATACTGACAGCAAGATATTCTCTAGTGCTCCTACTGACTTCGGTCATGAGGCCAATACTCAAGCCAGCATCGTTGACTTAGGTTTACCCGGTGTACTACCAGTGCTCAATAGCGGCGTAGTTGAGCGGGCGCTAAAATTCGGTATTGGCGTCGATGCAGAGCTGGGTTTATTTAACACCTTTGATCGCAAGAACTACTTTTACCCTGATCTGCCAAAAGGCTATCAAATCACTCAAATGGCCAATCCAATCGTCGGTCGTGGTCATATCGATGTGCTAGTCAATGAAGGTGAAAAAAACGAATATCCTAAACGTATGGGTATCACTCGTGCGCATCTAGAAGAAGATGCTGGTAAATCAGTACATGATGCTGTTGAAGGTATGACTGGTGTCGATCTTAACCGTGCTGGTACACCATTGATCGAAATCGTCTCTGAGCCTGATATGCGCTCCGCTTCTGAAGCTTTGGCTTATATCAAAGCCATTCATCAGCTGGTCACTTGGCTTGGAATATCTGACGCTATTATGGCTGAAGGCTCTTTCCGCTGCGATTGTAACGTCTCTATACGTGAGCCTGGCGCTGAACTAGGCACGCGTACTGAACTGAAAAACCTTAACTCCTTTAGAAATATCGAACGTGCTATCCACCGTGAAATAGAGCGCCAAATCGATATCATTGAAGATGGTGGCCAAGTAGTGCAAGCTACTATGCTTTATGATCCTGATAAAGATGAAACCCGAGTTATGCGTACTAAAGAAGACGCTAACGACTATCGTTACTTCCCCGATCCTGATCTGCTACCTGTACGTATTGAACAGCATACTGTGGATAGTATCAAAGCCGCCATGCCTGAGTTGCCAGTTGCTCGTCGTGCGCGCTTAGAGCATGACTTAGACTTATCAGAATATGACGCCCGTATCTTAACGGGTAGCCGCCAGCTAGCCGATTACTATGAAGCGGTAGTAGAAGCAACGGGTCAATCGCACGCTAAGATTGCCGCTAACTGGGTAATGGGTGATTTACTTGGTGCCCTAAATAAAGACGACAAACAGATTACTGAGTCTCCAATAAGTGCTAAACAGCTGGCTGGCATGTTGGAACGTATCTTCGATGATACTTTATCTGGCAAAATGGCCAAGAAGGTATTTAGTGCTTTATATGAACGCGCTGGTGGCGATAGTGATGATGCTGCTGATCAAATCATCGAAGCTCAAGGCTTAAAGCAAGAAACGGATACTGGTGCTATTAAAGCTATTGTCGAAGAAGTGATTGCTAACAATGCAACGATGGTAGAAGAATACCGTGGTGGTAAGCAAAAAGCCTTTAATGGTCTGGTCGGTCAAGTCATGAAAGCTAGTCGTGGTAGTGCTAATCCGCAACAAGTTAATGAGATATTAAAGGTTTTGTTGGATTAAGAAGTTATAACCAATAGCATGTACTGGCTACTGAGCGCAGAAACTTAGTAATAACTGCAAGCAATAATTAACCCTTGCAATATATAAGATTTTGCGTAAAATAGTCAGTCATTCGGGGCGTAGCGCAGTCTGGTAGCGCACTACACTGGGGGTGTAGTGGTCGCAGGTTCAAATCCTGCCGTTCCGACCAAACATAGATATAGGGTAGACCGTCATTGACTGTCTGCCCTTTATTTTGGGCGTTTTTTAGGTTTTCACTACTCTATAGGTGTATAGCGTTGTATATAAACTATTAGTGCAGAAAAACTATAGCTTAAAACACCTCAGTATATTGGCGAATATAACTGTTATTAATAAAAGCATTAAGTCGCTATTAAATAACGTGGCTCACCCTTAAAATCGCCGCTAGTATTATCAATACTGCGCCTATAGCTATCAGAACTCGTAACACTGTAGAACTACCCCTATTCATATTACTGCTGCTTATAGTCTGATGTGTAAATACCTAATTAAAACCAACATTCAATTATAAATCAAGTATATAAATATAGTTTTAAGTGGTCTTTATTTGCTATTACTTTGCTTAAATAGCATATTAGAATAATAAGTTTGCAACTACCAGTGACAGATACTCACCCTACCTAGACTTTTATATGCCGAGCCGTTAGGGTGAATTCTTTACCAATCATTATGGTTCACCCTATGACCGAGCCTACCCCTACTCCTGATAATGCCAGCACTTATGCGCCTTGGGAACAGTTTCGCCGTCCTTATGTCCGTGATCTAGCTTACGTACTGGCCTGCCCTAATGTTTTGACTAAATGGCTCAACTTAGCACCGCCTCAAAACACTGCCGCTATTACCGTACATAGTGCCAGCTTCTGGCAAGCGCAGTTTGACAGTTATCTCACACGCTTACAGGAACTCGATACTACTCTTGACTATCAACAGTTGACCCGTTACCTATTGACAAGACCGAGTCCGAATCGTTTAGGGTTTCACTTTGAAGGATTATTATCGTTTTGGTTGACTGATGGTTATGCACATGGCCTGCATCCCTATGAAATAATAGCGAGCAACGTGCAGCTATATCAAGGTAAGCAGACTATTGGTGAGCTGGATTTGGTTTTATATAATCATCATCACAAGCTCACTGAGCACTGGGAATTGGCGATTAAATTCTTTATGGGCTCAGCACCCTTTGCGCCTGAGAATTGGGTCGGTATCAACTCCAATGATAATTTGCAGCGTAAGATGGTCCACATGCAAACTAAGCAATTTTGTACCCTATGGATAGATACTAAGGATCATGGACGAGTAAAAATAGATAAGCGCTATGCGGTGATTAAAGGGCGATTTTTTCTACCTATTAATCATAATGACTTTGTTTATCCTGACTGGTTAGCCATCAGCTTCCCCATGCATAGATGGTACGATAGGCAAGATACAGCTAATCTAGCTGCCTTGGATTTAGCTACACTGCGACCAGCGCATTATGTAGAGTGGTTTACTAAGCGTGACTTTTATGATGACCCTCAACAGCCGCTACTATGGTCACAGAGTGAGCTACCAATGAGCGGCTTGTACTTTGACCATGATAAGCCGCTAGTGATCTACCCTGAGCAAGAAGTGCTAGTAGAAGCTAAACGCTGATCCCTGTTAATAACACCCCTATCAATAGCCGTAATAATAATAATAGTTTTCGATGGTCTCTAATAGCTTGTTATGAGCTTTAGTAACTCTCAATCACCTGCATAATCTCATATCTGAGCATATCAGCACTTGGCATACGCTCAGCATGAAAGCGTACGATAGCAATACCAGCACTGGCTAGCGCCTTATCCTTTTTATCATCAGCTTTTTGTCTAGCTTTACTGCTGTGCGTCCAATCATCTAACTCGATGGCAACTAAGGTCGTTTGGGCATCGATATCTGTAATGACATAATCAACGCTTTGTCGGCAGATACGATTGAACCAGAAGCTGCGTTCTGAGGCCTCCTCACTGTTGGCGGTGATAATCCGAGAAAGCTGAACTTGCACGAAGATATGGTATTCCGGCAGCGCATTTTGTAGCTTATTAAAAAACAGCACTTCAGTCTTAGTCATGATAGGCATAGGCTCAAATGGCCATATAGGTAAATCATCCCCACGTACTGGTTCAGGATCTGCTTCTTTGCTGGCAGAGCTGGGCTTAGTCAATAATTTTGGTAAGGTGATTAGCCCTAGAAACCCTACGGCCAAAAGCAAAAATATAACCCCAAATGACATAGCTTTACCTTATGTAAAGTTTAAGGCGATTGTGGCTGGTGCCAAGCAACCACAATCACAACATGGCAGCCATCATTGATTACCATGGTTATAAAAGAGAGAAAATAAAGTGCGGTTATACTAGCTGAGCTAATATTAATCAGCAATCCATAAATGATAAAACACGACATTTAATGTCGTGTTAGAGGATATAGCAACCAACTGGCTGCTAATAATAGCAGGAAAGACTTATAATATTGTTTATATGATGCTTTATATCAGCAAAGTCGATCAACGCCAGTATAGTACCCAAGCTCCATTGGAATTTACTTTAGGATCACTATCCACTTTATCCTTTAGAGCCAAAGCTGCTATTTTGCCGCGCTCAGGACCAACGATAACTCGTACACCTCGACTGGTATTACTTGTTTTTACTTTATAACCGGCATCTTTAAACTTCTTCACCACTTCATCCGCTGATGCTTGGTTACTTGCTAGTGCTACTTGGACACCAAAACTGCCTTTAGCATCCGTTTCTTTGACTTCTTTTCGAGCTTCAACCAGTTTCTGCTGCGCTTGACGTTTGGTTTCAGCAGACCTTTTTGCTTGGGCCCGTTCATTGGCACGCGCTTTTTCGGCAGCTGCCGCTTCACGCTCTAGACGCTGTACCTGTTTACGTGAAGGAATCACTATATTCTGGCCCAACTTTAAAGGGGCTGAAGTAGAGGTGTTATTTGCCTGCGCTAACGCAGCAACTGGCACATTATATTGTCGTGCTAACTTTATTAAACCGTCACCAGGTTTGACTTTATAATCTAAGGTAGAGGTGGGTGCTTCTGTCTTGGCAGCTTTGGCTGCCTTTTGTTCAGCTCCTGCTTGCTGCTTAGCGGCTTTTTTTTCAGCAGCCAATTTTGCCTCTGCTTCGCGCTTGGTATCTGCTTTTTTCTTGGCACTATCTTCAGCGCGCTTTTTAGCTTCTGCCTGTTTTTTATCTAGTGTCTTTTTTTCAGCTTCTGCCTGTTTTTTATCCTCGGCTTGTTTTTCAGCTGCTAGCTTTTTTTTTGCTTCTGCTTGCTTCTTAGCTTCTGCTTGCTTCTTAGCTTCTGCTTGTTTTTTAGCTTCTGCTTGTTTCTTAGCTTGTGATTGTTGTGCTTCCTTGTTAGCAGGGCTAGTAGCCTTAACTGTAGCAGCGGCTACCGTGTTAGTTGCCGTACTTACTCGTGGTTGAACTTTTGGTGCCACCACTGTAGTCTCAGCACTCTGAGAACTAGTACTAGCCTCCACATCTGGAGTAGTATTCTCAATATAGCGCTCGTTTTCATAACGTGATTTAGCTAATGCTTGGGACTCAGCAGTCTCTTGCTCAATTGAAAATTGCTGGGCACGTTTTTCTTGTTCGGCAACCCGAGCTGTGCGTTCCCTTTGCTTTTGTGCCAAAATACGTTTTTCAGTATCGATATCAGTAGTCAATGGGGCTGGCGTTGCTTGTTGTGTATCCGCCTTTTGGATCATAGCTGACTTATCAGCTGATTTATCGTTAGCGCCAATCTGTTGCACCATAGCAAATAGCATAACGCTACCGCCCATAATCATCCCAACGCCCAATAAGGCTTGTCTCGAAAAATTCATCCGTTCACATCTCTTAGTTGGTAAAAAGGTTGATTGAGCGACACGCTGTTGCCCCACCAGCTAGCCGTTTTTAAAACTCAATGACTGTCTGCCACCTTTTTGATTATAAAACATATTCTCAGCGCTGTCTGCTATAGCAGCACTGCTGTAAATTTTGACGGTTGCAGGCTGACGGTAAACTGTAAGAGTTAAGCCACATCCAAGGCTACTAGCGTCTTGCCAATAGTATGGAAAGATCCGCAAACGACTATTAAGTCTTGTGGCTGAGCCTCAGCTATCACCGCTGCTGTTGCTTGCTGCAAGTCAGCAAAGGCATGAATATTGCTTGCATCAACCTGACTAGCTAGTACAGTTTTTAACTGCTCTATAGAAGCCGCACGTGGATAATCAATCTCCCCAATAAACCAAGCACTAATCGGTAAATTAGCTTGCGTCAAACGTTGTACTACCATTGAGATATCTTTGTCAGCTAACATAGAGAATAGCATTTTAATAGTTGCAGGTTGCTTATTATCACTGCTTTGACTGTTTTGCTTGGCTTGCTTGATTAAGTGCTGCTGCCAAAATGGTAACAGCTGCGCTAGTAAAAACTCAACCCCTTGCTCATTATGGGCAACATCAAACAACCAATAACGGTCTTTTATCTCGCGGTAATCAAAACGTCCTGCCAATTTGACAGTAGTGAGAGCTTTCTCAATGGCGTTAATATCTACTTCCAATGGACTAGCCAACACCGCTGATAGCGCGTTTGCGGTATTCGTTAAAGACAAAGCAGGTCGTGGCAGCTGTAGGGTGACAGCGGCATTGCTATACTGCCAAGTATTTTCATCGACCACACTATAACTAAAGTCTATTCCTACTTGATAGCAGCTGGCGTTATGCTGATTAATCAATTGCTGCACACTATTGGGCATCTCAGTAGCGCCATAAATCAGGCTGATATTATCACGTAAGATACCCGCTTTCTCGCTACCTATAGCCTCAACGTTATCCCCTAACCAATCGACATGATCAATACCTATATTAGTAATAACGGCTAAATCGGCATCGATAATATTGACTACGTCTAAGCGGCCACCAAGCCCTACTTCTAACACCCATACCTGACAGTCGGCTTCTGCAAATATCAACAAAGCCGCTAAAGTAGTCATCTCAAAAAAGGATAAAGTCAATCCGCACTGTAGACGGGCCGACTCCACTTTATCAAAAGCAGCGATGAGGGTCTCATCACTGACCATCTCGCCATTAATACGTACTCGCTCATTGAAATGGCTAAGATGCGGCGACTGATATAATGCAGTCTTATAGCCTGCTGCTTGGCAAAGTGCACTGATAACCGCAGTGGTTGAGCCTTTGCCATTAGTACCGGCGACCGTAAAGACATAAGTGTCCTCTTTGGCAGACTGTACGATGCCTAAATGCTCCGCTACGGGCAACACACGTGATAACCCCATATCTATCGCCGACACATGTATCTGCTGCATATAATCTAGCCATTGGGTCAAGCTAGCATCAGACTTAGGGCTATCAGGATTACTAGGTAAAGAGACGGACATGGACAAAACCTATATATAAAAGTAATAAAAATAAATGACTAGCTGAAATTTTACCCTAGTGTATAACAACAGCACTGAAAACCAAAATCGAAACCGCAGTTAACACAGTACTTAGGCCCTTAGAGTGACGATTACAGCCAATTGCGCTGCTAGTATAAAGCTAAAACCTTAGCCTAAAAGCAAAAATAGCACTTATCGTCAATTGACAATAAGTGCTATAGATAATTACTTAAAGAATCATCTTAACCAACTTTGCGGCTCTAGATTATCAATTAAGCATCCACGTTAGGTTGACTGCACAGCTTAGCCAGTAAGCGATAGGTAGTATCAATGAGCTGATGACGATGAACGACTTCATCGACTACCCCATGCTCTAACAGAAACTCTGCACGCTGGAACGGCTCTTCTAAAGTTTCGCGCACCGTCTGCTCAATAACACGTTTACCGGCAAAGCCGATCATTGCTTTTGGCTCTGCTAAATGAATATCACCAAGCATAGCTAATGAGGCTGTTACCCCACCATAGACAGGATTAGTCAATACTACGATATAAGGAATACCTGCCAGCCTGAGACGCTCGATAGAGGCTGCTGTACGTGCCATTTGCATCAATGACAAGATACCTTCTTGCATACGTGCCCCACCTGACGCTGCAAAACAAATCAATGGCTTACGTTCCGCCAAAGATTTTTCAGCGGCTTGTACGAATCGATCGCCAACTACTGAGCCCATAGAACCGCCCATAAAGCGGAAGTCAAAGGCACAAGCAACTACTTCTATATTACGTAGTTTACCGTATAGCACTATTAGTGCTTCGCTCTCGCCAGTTTTGCTCTGTGCCTCAAGCATACGCTCTGGATAAGGCTTGCTATCGACAAAGCCTAAAGGATCTTTGGCAGTGAATTCCTGCCCAAGCTCGCCTTGGACTTCATCTAAAAACCATTGCAAACGCTCACGTGCAGACATCGGTAGATGATGATCACAAAGCGGGCAAACATAGCAGTTGAATATCAGAGCTGTATTGGTAATTACTGAATGACAATTACTACATTTAGTTGATGGTTCAGTCTCAACGGCGGTTAAAGGAGCCGTCAAGTTCTGTTTAACGCCAGGTACCGGGCGATTAAACCAAGAGTTACCAGCTGTATGAGTAGCGGCTACATCGCCATCGTTTTCAGTATTAGGTGCGGTTATAGTATCAGTCATATTATTCGCCATCATTAAAGGCTCATCAGCATTTTAGTTGTTGATTAATCGCTGAGAGTTAAATTGGGAGTTAAAGTCAGTCATAATATAAGCGGTGATGAGACACGCCTATGATAGTTGTAACAATTTATACGTTATATTAGTTTACACACGTAAACTAAATTTAGCAAAGTCATTCGGCTTTGTCATCACTAATATTATAAAAACCAACAGACCATACAATATCTAAACTTTGTTTAAGCTTGCTGTAGGCTATCTAACGCATCGCGTAGCTCGTCCATTTTTAGCATAATATTTTGCTGAGCACTAGCAACAGCATCAACATCATTAGCGTCTATACCAGCGAAATTCTGTACTAAGGCACTACCAACAATGATACCGTCAGCATGTTCACCAATCGCTTTAGCAGAGGCACCATCACGAATACCAAAACCTACGCACACTGGTAAATCAGTTTCTGCTTTAATGGCTTGTACTTGCTTCGCCACATCATCAGTGTCTAAAGTCGCTGAACCGGTGACACCTTTTAGTGATACGTAATAGATGTAGCCGCCACAATGAGCCAATACTTGCTGGCGACGCTCAGCTACCGTAGTAGGTGACAATAAGAAAATCTCATTCATCGAATTATCGGTTAGATGCTGAGTAAAGCTACCAGCTTCTGCTGGTGGCAAGTCGACCATTAAGATACCATCGACCCCTGACTGCTCACATAGCGCCACAAAATTATCATAACCAATGATCTCTACTGGGTTGAGATAACCCATCAAAATAATCGGCGTTTGGCTGTCTTGCTCACGGAACTTTGCCACCATCTTTAGCGCATCACGAGTACTAGTACCAGCGGCTAAAGCTCGCTCACCTGCTAAAGACACTGTTGGGCCGTCAGCCATAGGATCTGAGAATGGTAAGCCAAGCTCAATCATATCTGCGCCATGTTTCACTAAGTCATGTAGCAAGCCTACAGTAGTAGTAGGGTTAGGATCACCGGCCATTACGTAAGGAATTAAAGCTTTTTTATTTTGAGCTTTTAAAGTCTCAAAGGTACTTTCAATACGAGTCATAACGATCTCTTTATTATTTTTTAACAAGTTTAATTTTTATTATCAAATCACTCAATATATGTATTGGTGTGATTTGATAGTCATAAAAAATAGCTACTAAAACTCAAGCCCTTCTGCCTTCATGACAGAATGCAAATCTTTGTCTCCACGACCAGACATATTAACCACGATAGTCTGATCAGGGGTCATAGTCTTAGCAAGCTTGAGGGCATAAGCAAGCGCATGGGCAGATTCGAGTGCAGGAATAATCCCTTCTTTGCGCGTCGCTTGATGAAAGCCCTCTAGAGCTTCTTTGTCAGTACAGCCTACGTATTCAACTCGCTTCATGTCTTTTAGGAAGCTATGCTCAGGACCAACACCTGGATAATCAAGGCCAGCTGAGATAGAGTGTGTTTCTTGGATTTGTCCATCATCATCAGCCATTAGGTAAGTCCGGTTGCCATGCAATACCCCGATACGACCTGCAGCTAGTGGCGCAGAATGACGGCCGGTTTCGATACCATCACCAGTGGCTTCAACGCCATACATTTTTACATCAGTATCGTTCAAAAAGTCAAAGAACAGGCCAATAGCGTTAGAGCCACCCCCTACACAAGCTACCAGCGCATCTGGTAATTTGCCGGTTTTTTCTAAATGCTGTACACGCGTCTCTTTACCAATAATTGCCTGAAAGTCGCGCACTAATAACGGATAAGGATGCGGGCCTGCGACAGTACCAATAACATAATAAGTAGTATCAACGTTAGTTACCCAGTCGCGCATTGCTTCGTTCAAAGCGTCTTTTAGAGTACGCGAACCAGAAGTAACTGGCACTACAGTAGCGCCCAATAGCCGCATGCGATAAACGTTCATCTTCTGGCGTTCAACATCGTCAGCACCCATGTAGACTACACACTCTAGCCCTAAACGTGCGGCAATCGTAGCGGTAGCTACACCGTGCTGTCCAGCACCAGTCTCAGCGATAATACGCTTTTTGCCGCACATCTTAGCCAACAAGGCCTGACCGATAGCGTTATTCACTTTATGAGCGCCGGTGTGATTAAGATCTTCACGTTTAAAATAAATCTGTGCCCCACCCATCTCATCACTCAAGCGTTTGGCGTGATATAACGGGGTTGGGCGACCGACATAATTGACTAAATCATCATGGTACTCTTTCCAAAATGCTGGATCGGCCTTGACTTTGTTATATAGCGCTTCTAACTCTTCTAGAGCAGCCATCAGGGTTTCAGAGACAAAACGTCCACCATGTACGCCAAAATGTCCACGGGCATCAGGATATTGATTAAAGTCTTGCACGTTTTCTGGATTGCTAAAACTATTAACTGCTTCTGGGGTAGAAGAAGACTTAGTATTGGGGGTTTGGTTTGCTACAGAACTCATAATAATTCCTACGATAAGGGGTTTTTTATAGTAATAACTCAAAAAGTTAATGACTTAAATGAGTGGTGAACAATTAACTTTGAAAAGTGATGATAAAAATGAGGGGTCAGAAGGTTCAAGGACTTGTCCTAAAACCTTAGCAAGCAAATAAACCATGACTAAGCATTCAAAACTAAGCATTCAAAACCAGGTGTTGAAAACTTGGTATTCAAAACTAAGCATTGAGAAATAAGCGTGAAAAGCTAAGTATTAACTTCTAGCTACTAAAAACTAGGGATAAAGAACCAAGCATTTAACTCTACTTACTTAAGCTTTAGTTGGCTACTGCTGCACTGTGCGCTGCGCTTTGCCATCGATCGTTGTTAATGGCTTTCATAAAGCTACGCATTTTGGCATTGTCTTTTATACCTTTAGCGCTCTCTATACCGCCACTTACATCGACACCGTAGATAGGTAAATCTAGAGTAGCAGCGACATTTTGGTCGTCGAGGCCACCAGCTAGAATAATCGGTAGCACACTATCAGTCGGTATTAAACTCCAATCGAAGCGATCGCCAGTACCACCGTACTTATGCTGATGATAAGCATCGAGTAATATACTGCTAGCACCTGCTGCTGCAAACTGCTCAATCCTAGCACTAACGCTAGCTGGGGTATGTCGCTGAGTATCTATACGCAAAGCTTTTATCCAGCGTTTATTGACTACGCCAGCGAGCTGCTGGCACTGCTCAGGGCTTTCGTCACCATGGAATTGAATAATATCAAAGGCCACTTGCTTAGCCAATTCAATGAGCTCAGCTTCAGCCATATTAACTACTAAAGCTACTACACTGACGAATGCAGGCAGCGCCGCACTTAAAGTTTGCGCTTGTGCCCAACTGACTGCTCGTGGGCTTGGTGGATAAAACACTAAACCTACCGCATCTACCCCTAATAGGGTAGCAGTATTTATATCATCGATTTGGGTGAAACCACAGAACTTTACGCGCATCGTATAACCTTACGAACAGCAAACGTTGATTAGGGATAGAATACCAAGTAAATCATAAAAAATGCTGGTAATAAGTGATGATAATTTGTTATTTAGATAGCAAATGAATTGCATACAAAAACTTATCCTAGCATACTTTTATTCATAGTTTTGTTTATGATTAAAATAAGGATTTCTCAATGTCTATAAAGACAGCGTCAATTAACGATAATACTAACCAAGTTGACCAACAAGCTGATAGTAGCAACCTACCCTCACCCCACTATTTGATGTGGTTTCGCCGTGATTTGCGTATTCACGACAATACAGCTTTGACAGCGCTCTGTGAACGGGCCGTTACTGAACATTCTACTGACGATATAAATGCTGAAAACATAAAAATTTCCGCCGTATATTTTTGTACTCCTGAACAGTGGCTTGAGCACGATAACTCAGTAGCACAAGTCGATCATATTGCGCGCACGCTGCCGATCCTTGCTGGAGACTTGCATAAGCAATTAAATATTACTCTAAGCGTCTACGTTTGCCCTGACTTCGCAGCTTGTGTAGAGGCTATGAATGAGCTATGCATTAGTCAAAATGTCAGTTTTCTCATGGCCAATCACGAATACGAAGGTAATGAAATCGACCGTGATCGACAGCTAACAGAGCGATTAGCAAAGCATGATATTGAGTTTATCCGCTGGCATGACCAATGTGTCTTACCGCCCCTTAGTATCACTACTAACGACGGTGATAGTATGTACAAAGTGTTTACCCCTTTTTATAGAAAATGGCGAGACACCGTAGAAGCCAGTCAAATGCATAGTCATGATGCTCAACAGCTGGCTAGTAATAAAAATAGCACGGAACCAACTGCGCTAAAATCAGTATCTGCTAGCGCTCATAACACTGAGGGCAATAGTAGCGAGATAAGCTCATTAGGCGATCAGCTGGTTAATGACTATCAACAAGCTCTGCTCAGCAACAAAGAGCTTAAAGGATACAGCGATAGCACGGCGCAACTTAAACAGTCACGTGCTGACTACCCTGCTGGAGAAACAGCAGCTAAGGAACAACTGGCGCAGTTTATAGCCGACGATATCGACAATTATAATATCAGTCGCGATGTCCCAAGCTTGCAGGCCACTAGCCATATGTCTGCCTATCTAACTATCGGAGCCATCAGTGCTAGAGAGTGCTATATGCAAGCGGCAACAGCGCAACAACAGTTGGAGGTTCATGACAGTGATAGTGAAGATATCAACCGCTGGATTAGTGAGCTGGCATGGCGTGACTTCTATCGTCATGTGCTAGTGGAGAAGCCTGAACTGATTCGGCATCAAGCTTATAAAAAGGCTACCGATGAAAAGGTTGACTGGTCTTATGATAAGCAGGACTTTGCTGCTTGGTGTACTGGTAAAACTGGGGTGCCATTGGTAGATGCAGCGATGCGCTGTCTCAATGCGACAGGCTTTATGCACAATCGTTTGCGTATGGTGACTGCGATGTTTTTGACCAAGGATTTGTTGATTGATTGGCGGTGGGGCGAGCGTTACTTTATGCAGCAGCTGATAGATGGCGACTTTGCTTCTAACAATGGCGGCTGGCAATGGAGTGCTTCGACTGGCACCGACTCTTCGCCCTACTTCCGCATTATGAATCCCTTTAGCCAAGCTAAGAGCCATGACCCTGATGCGATCTTTATTAAAACTTGGCTGCCTGAGCTAAAAGCGCTTCCTGCCAGCATCTTACATAGCGAAGATAAAATGCGTAAAGCTTTTAGTAGCGGTGGTAAGTTCGTTAATACTGACTATCCTGTGCCGATAGTTGAACATAAACAAGCTCGACTAGCCGCTATTGCTGAATTTAAGAAATAACTGTTAAAAACCAACTGTTAAAAACCAGCTGTTAAAAAGTAACTGTCAAAAAGTGGGCCATTAAAAAGCGGCCTTTAATAGACCGCCTTCAATAATAAACTAGTAAAAAACGCTTATATTACATCAGCAACCTGAAAATAAACGGTGGTAGATTAATAGGTGTAGATAAGCGTATTCTAAGATGCTGTAGCGTTACTCATTGGCATCTGACAAGCGCCAGTACCTTGCGTATTAACCGTAACGGTCGCCCCTGTTAAAGAAAACAGCTGCTGCAACTGAGTTTGAGCGTTTTCGAGAGCGATCGTCATAACATCGCCACGACAAGCGCGCTCTAGTACTTCTTTTTTGGCCATGCTCTGCGCTTGCGCCAAAATAGCAGGGTCTACTTGCATCATGCCGAATACCCCAGTTTGCCAATCATAAATCTCTATATCATCCAAATACACTGCAAATATCTCTGAGGGCGGTATAGTAATAATGATCTGCGGCATAGTAGAGACGGGGTTATTCGCCTCGATAGACTGCGCGCCCTTACCCTCTACATTCAGCGGTTCAGCAGGCTGTACTACTTGTACCATCTCAGGAGTCAAAGCACTCAAATCGATACCCGCTTGCACCCGACCTTTAGCGATAAATAAAGCCTTTTGCTCATCTTGCCACAACTTCATCCAACTGCCCGCGCGTTCGCTAGTAATGACAGTATCCACATTAAAAGCCACAGTCTGTAAACGATTGAGCTGCTGAATCCGAGTGACTACCCCCTCGCGAGTGATAGTATTAATTTTTGCCTCATCTTGAGTGTTTTGAGAAATATAAATAGCCGCTACTAAAGCTGCCAAACCAATAATCAGCAATAACCAAGACATTTTTGCAATGGCTGGTTTCGATTTAGGCTGCTTACTAAGCGAACTATCGCTGTTGACAGGTTTATGGTCAGACGTGGTCATATCAGCTACCTCATAAAAGTTATTAATAATAGATAAAAGCGCTATAAGCCTTAGATACTTTGCTATAAATGCTGCTTGCTAGCTGTCAGTTCAAGTAACCGCTACTATATCTCTACACAATTGCTGGGAGAGCAGGTAGCTATAGTCAGATAGTTATAGTCAGGCCCATTCTGCTATGTTGCTATAAAAATTAGTCGATAGGTCTTTATTAGTAGCGTAACTTTACGGTTTAAGCTTAGTTATAGTTGAAAAGATAAAAAGTCATTGCGTCTTAGGCGAACTTTACCTACCATAGTCCATAGCTGTCTATGCTAGGTTGTCTCTATGCTGTATAAGCACAATTAACTATCAAGCTACTGGCTTGATAAGTATTTATTATAAGTATAGCTATGGACACCCTAACCGTTAGATATACCCCACTAAGAAGGCAAATCGAAGGTGAGATTAAACTATTAATCGAACTCCCAGTGCCTTATTTATTTATTGTTTGATCGTTGATAAGGTTACGCTTTATTTATGAAAGCCAGTCAGTTTTTGTTCGCTACGCTAAAAGAGACCCCGAGTGATGCCGATATCGCCTCAAGCCAGCTAATGGTTCGTGCCGGTCTTATCCGCAAAATCGCTTCTGGATTATATATATGGTTGCCGCTAGGTTTGCGAGTCCTGCAAAAAGTTGAGCGCATTGTTCGTGAAGAGATGCAGAATGTTGGGGCACAAGAAGTGCTAATGCCAATGACTCAGCCTGCTGAGCTTTGGCAAACCACTGGTCGTTTCGACGATTATGGTCCTGAGCTGTTACGCTTCAAAGATCGTCACGATCGCGACTTCGTATTGGGACCTACTCACGAAGAAGTTATTACTAACTTGGCACAAGGTGAACTACGTAGTTATAAGCAACTGCCTATTACCTTTTTCCAAATTCAGAATAAGTTCCGTGATGAAATTCGTCCCCGCTTTGGCATAATGCGCGCTCGTGAATTCACTATGAAAGATGCCTATTCTTTCCATATCGATCAAGCTTCATTAGCCAAGACTTATCAAGAAATGTTCGAAGCTTACGTGCGTATCTTTACTCGCTTAGGCTTAGATTTCCGTGCTGTACAAGCGGACACTGGCTCGATTGGTGGCTTTGCCTCACACGAGTTCCATGTACTGGCCGATAGCGGTGAAGATGATATCGCCTTCTCTGATGCCTCTGATTATGCGGCTAACGTCGAACTTGCTGAGTCAATCAGTACTGCTGAGCGTCAAGCCCCTACTGCTGAACGCCAAGACGTACTCACTGAGAACATGCCTACTTGTGAAGCAGTCGCTGAAGATTTACAGGTTCCATTAGCAACTACCGTTAAGACCCTTATTGTCCACGGTCATACTGTAGAGGGTGATAAGCAGCTTATCGCTTTAGTGTTGCGTGGTGATCATAAGCTCAACACTATTAAAGCGGAAAAAATAGAAGAAGCTGATACGCCTTTAACTATGGCTTCAGAAGAAGAGTTAAAAGCAGCTGGTCTACATAAAGGCTATATTGGCGTTGAGCTAGATATGCCAGTGTTTGTTGATCGTGCGGCAGCAGCGCTTTCCGATTTTGTTTCTGGTGCTAATGAAGTTAATAAACATACTATCGGCATGAACTGGACTCGCGACGCTAACATTACTCGTATTGTCGATATTCGCAACGTCAATGAAGGCGATCCTTCTCCTGATGGCAAAGGTACTTTACAGATCAAACGTGGTATCGAAGTTGGCCATATCTTCCAGTTGGGTGATAAGTACTCACGAGCGATGAACTGTAGCGTATCGGGTGAAGATGGCAAGCCAGTTATCTTGATGATGGGCTGTTACGGTATTGGTGTTAGCCGTATTATTGCCGCTGCTATCGAACAGAACCATGATGAAAACGGGGTGATGTGGCCAGTAACTCCTAACGTTAGTGATTCGCTAGCGCCTTTTGAAGTAGCTATCGTGCCGATGAAGTCTAAAGAAGATACGGTGATGCAAACGGCTACTGCTCTATATGAAGAGCTAAAAGCGGCTGGTATTAATGTATTACTTGATGATCGTAACGAGCGTCCAGGCGTTAAGTTTGCTGATTTAGAACTGATCGGTATTCCGCATCGTATCGTTGTCTCAGATCGTAACCTTGCTGAAGACAAGTACGAGTACGTCAATCGCCGTGACAGTGAAAAGCTCATGCTTAGCCGTGATGAAGTACTAGCAAAAATTAGTGCTAAATAGCGTTATTGTTGGCAAATACTAAGTTAGTAAAAACAACTGTTAACTAGCTCAGTAAGATAATAATCAGTATAGAAAAGCGCCTATCTTATTCAATAAGGTAGGCGCTTTTTTTGCTTATAATCAGCATTGGCTATGAATCGGCCTTATTCACAGACTGGTTTATTTATACCTTATCCTCATCAATAGCCTTATTGACGGATTAGACGACTCGGCTTAGGTAATAAACTTAGATCACTGACTCGGCAAGGATTGATATCGATACCGCCGCGGCGTGTATACCAAGCTCTTACCATTAATTCACTCGGCTGGAAATACTGGCTTAAATCCGCAAATATCTGCTCTACACATTGCTCATGAAAGCCATTATGCTGACGAAAGCTTAATACATAACGCAGCATATCAGCATGAGCAACTGTGTTGGCGCTGGTCATGGTAACGGCTAAGGTACCCCAATCTGGCTGATTGGTCACCGGACAATTACTACGCAACAGGTTGGAGTAAAAACTAACGCTCTGCTGTACTTGCGGTTGTTTATTAACACTATTGTCTGACCCAGCCTTTAATAGAGAAGCGTCAGGATGTAGGGTCAATGCCACCTTGTCTGCACACTCTGCTAAAGCATCATCGATACTAGTCCCTTCTGGCTCAATGATTAGCAATCCCGACTGCATATCATCTAACGCTATTAACTCAACGCTTACCTGTGCTTGGACGCAAGCTGATAGGTCTTTGGCAAGCAAGGTTTGTACTTGCTGCCAGTTAGCGAACTCAGTAAAGTTAAGGCTATTTAAGTACAGCTTTAACGATTTGGACTCAACGATATAGGCTGAAGTCGCTGGAATACTAAAGCGGGCCATTGCTACTTGCGAGATACCTTGCAGATTAAGCCATGACATCTCAAAAGCATGCCACCAGTCCATACCCACTTGCAGCTTGTGCTGTTGCCAGCCGATAACATCACGACCTATGCTACGAGCAATCGGATATAGCGTCTCTGGGCTGTACTGAGTGGGATAGTCAGTAGTTTGCTCACCTAAAATACCGTGAATACTCATAAATTACCTTTGAAATTTGCCATGACTTTAAAAGACAATAGTCATGTATAAAAAGAGAATCATTTTACCTTAATGTAGGGCTTGTTGAAAAACCATTACTGAATCTTACATTTTAAAACCAAGCTATTTTCAAATATGATGTGACGATGTTGAACATGTGGGTTGGGCGCAGCTTACGACCCCAACAGCTTTGCTTGCTACACAATAACCATAATTTGGCAAAATGAGTAAGGTGACACCCCACACAGCATTTTTTAGCAGTAAAAGTTATAGGCATAGAGTCGCTTAACCCAAGCCTAACCCACGATACATTAACTTAAAGTGTCTATAACTCTATAGTCGAAAGCAGCTTGCGATCTCTAACCTTCCATCGCTACTCTTCAATTACTTGACGCTTTTTAGCCTCGACTGTAGCGGTTATCCTTGTCTGATTGCTAGGCTGCGACGGCTTGGCTGGGCTGAGTCTCGCGGCAGCAGGAATCTGCTCAGCCATTAGCCGACGCCCTAGCAGACTGGCAAGATAATAGCGGACGGCGAGATTGGCTAGCAAAAATCAAATAATCGCCAATGCACTCTCATAGAATTAGCTACTAGCTATTCGCGGTTAGAAAGAATGAAAAACTGCCCTTTGTAGCGAGAATAAAAAAAGCCCAACCACGTTGGACTTTTTATAGAGCTCTATTCTAGCTGTCAGCAATCCCTTTACAAGCGAATGCGTGAGCCATTACTAAGCAAACGATAACAGATAACATAGAATATTACGCAGAAGGCAAAAATAGCCGCCATTGAGTACCAAACGTTGACATCAGAATAGCCCAAAATACCATAGCGAAAAGCGTTAACCATATAGACAATTGGGTTCAATAAGGAGATGTTTTGCCAAAAGCTCGATAAATCTTCCATTGAATAAAACACCCCACCTAAGAAGGTTAGAGGCGTTAATACAAAGCTTGGAATGATGGAGATATCATCAAAAGAGCGCGCATATACGGCGTTAATAAAACCGCCCAATGAGAATAAAATTGACGTCCCTAAAACGGTGAATATAGTGACAAATAAATGCTCTATACCCAGCTCAGTAAAAAACAGCGCCACGATTGAAACAATGACAGCGATAGTCAAGCCGCGAAAAATACCGCCACTAACATATCCCATCAAGATTGCATGCTTAGAGACGGGAGAGACTAATAGCTCCTCAATACTAGCGGTAAACTTAGCACTAAAAAAGCTCGATACCACGTTCGAGTAGCTGTTGGTAATGACTGCCATCATAATCAAGCCCGGCACGATGAACTGCATATAAGGCACACCGCCCATTTCGCCAACTCTATCGCCTATCATCGTCCCAAAAATCACAAAATATAGCGCCATAGTAATCACTGGCGGTAGTAATGTCTGCGGCCAAATACGTAAGATTCGGCGAATCTCTTTCATAAATATAGTATTAAAAGCTATCCACTTCTTGTTCCATGACATGGTTTCGTTAGGATCTATTCTTATGTCCTTACTCATAACCCTGCCTCCTTCATACTGTCAGCGCTTTGAATATTCTTATCTACTAAACGCATAAATAGCTCTTCTAAGCGGTTTGATTTGTTACGCATACTGGCCACTGAAATATTTAGGTTAGTGAGTTGCTCAAATACACAGTTAAGACTCTCGCCTTCACTTAAGGTGACTTCTACTGTCAGCTCGTCAGGCTGGGTAATCGCCGTGACTTTATCGATTACTAGCGGCTGATGAAGGGGCTGCTCTAAGTCTAATACAAAGGTCTCAACCGATAGCTGGCCAAGCAAATCTTTCATCTCAGTATTAATACGGATTTCACCATGATCTAAAATAGCGATGCGCTTACACAGCTGTTCAGCTTCCTCTAAATAGTGAGTCGTCAGAATGATAGTGGTGTTCTCTTCGACGTTGATCTGTTGCATAAACTCCCACATTGAACGGCGTAGCTCAATATCCACCCCAGCCGTGGGCTCATCAAGAATCAACAGCTTAGGTTTGTGAATCAGCGCTCGAGCAATCATCAAGCGTCGTTTCATACCGCCAGATAGCTCGCGGGACTTACTGTTGCGCTTGTCCCATAGACCTAAGGCTTTAAGCAGACGCTCAGCACGTGGCTTAGCTTCTTTAGCAGGGATGCCAAAATAACCCGCTTGGGTGATAATAATATCTTCTACTTTTTCAAACATGTTGAAATTGAACTCTTGCGGCACTATACCTAGATACTGCTTGGCAATAGACGGGTTCTCTAACAAGTCGATACCGAATATCTTCACGCTACCGGCAGTCGGCTTAAACAGTGAGCTAATGATACCAATCATCGTTGACTTACCAGCACCATTAGGTCCTAATAAGGCGAAAAACCCACCTTGAGGGACGACTAGGCTCACGTCTTTCAACGCTGAAAAGCCATTATCGTAAGTTTTGGATAAATGCTCGATGGCAAGTGCAGGTACTTCAGACATGAAGGCCTCTTTGTTATATATTTAAGAATGATTAAAAACGTATCTAAGGCCTTAATGTGAGGCTAGTTACAATCGATTTCAACTGCCTACGCCTATAACGATGAGATAAGAGTAACTTATCGACTATTTACAGTCACTAAACAATAGATTGGAGCAATATATTCAAGCAATAGCTTGGAGTAAATCGCACAAATAAAAAAGCACCTACTTTAGCTAATAAAGTAGGTGCTCTATAAACTCAATAGTATTGCTAGCCGTTAGCTGGCTTCACCAACCATATAATCAACAGCGTTTTGTACTTCTTCATCAGGGATATCAGCCCCGCCTTTAGCAGGCATAGCGTTATAACCATTGATTGCATGAGTGTATAGCGTCTCTTTACCTTGTGCTATACGAGGTCCCCAAGCACCAGCATCACCTAGTTTAGGTGAGCCTAACAAACCTGTTGCATGGCAAGTATGACAGACGGCATTATAAACAGCACCACCGTCGCGAGGGCCATCACCAGCCGAGGGGCCAGAAGAACGTGCCGTTACATCACAAATCTCGCCATCTTCAAAACAAACCTGACCTACAGGCTGAATACGGGCAATTAGATTTGGATAAAGAGCAATAAGCTTCTGAACTTGTGGAGTATCTTGAGGAATAGGCTCCTCTTCAACAACCGCAGCAGCCATGGCAGGCTCAGCAGCAGCTGCCGCTGGATCTGCCGCACCATCAGCTGCAGCAGCAGTATCTGTACTAGCAGTATCCGCAGCAGCTTTAACTTCACCACCTACTGCTGCAGGAGCTTCAGCGGCCGTATCTTCTGCTACTGCAGAAATAGCTACAGGCTTATCTACAACTTCTTCAGCTTGGCTCACCGCGATACTAGCGATTCCTAGAATGGCAGCTGCCGATAACATCACTACTTTTCTCATTCGTCACGTTCTCTTATATCTTGTACAAATGGCTAGCACTTATTAAATATATTAATTAATATATATCAATTCTACTAGTACACTCGTAATCGGTGGTCATTAATAGTTATTTCCCCTATCATTATAAGGGAAAAGAGGGGTAAATTGCCATGCCTGTTTGCTGACTATAGTGTTTTTTCTAAAGAAACCTCAATAGCGAACTTTGTTGATTGGCTTTACAGCTTTTATTTGTTAGACTAGGCGGTCTTAATTTCAAGCCTAATGCGCTCGTAGCTCAGTTGGATAGAGTATCGGTCTCCGAAGCCGAGGGTCGTGGGTTCGATTCCCGCCGAGCGCACCAATCTTTGTACTACCCCCTCATTCTTACCTACTATGACTGTAGCGACTTAGCCATTTAACGTCTGGAACTTATCACAGCCATTCTGATTGCCACTATCACACGATTTGCCAAACCATTCTTTGGCCTCAACGTAGCTATGACGAACGCCTAAACCTTTCTCGTAACTTAACCCCAGACTATACTGCGAGTTGGAATGTCCTTGATCGGCAGCTTTTCGATACCATTTTGCGGCTGTAGCCGGATCCTGAACCACCCCTAAGCCTTTCTCGTAACTTAATCCTAAATTATATTGGGAATTAGCATGCCCTTTGTCGGCAGCTTTTTGATACCACTTCGCTGCTGTAACAAAATTTTGTAAAACCCCTCTGCCATTATCATACATTATCCCAAGAGTAGACTGAGAATTGATATGGCCTTGGTCAGCAGCTTTTGTATACCATTTCGCTGCTGTGACGAAATTTTGCAAAACCCCTCTGCCATCATCATACATTACACCTAGACTAGACTGAGAGTTAGCATGGCCTTGCTCAGCAGCTTTCCTATACCACTTCGCGGCCGTAGCGGAATTTTGCAAAACCCCTCTACCATTATCGTACATATACCCGAGATTAGATTGGGAGTCGATATGGCCTTGCTCAGCAGCCTTCCTATACCACTTCGCTGCTGTAACGAAATCTTGTAAAACCCCTCTGCCAGTATCATACATTACTCCAAGACTAGACTGAGAATCAGCATGGCCTTGATCAGCGGCTTTTTTATACCACTTCGCTGCAGTAACAGAATTCCTTACTGTTCCTCTACCCGATTCGTAGATTAATCCAAGATTAGACTGAGAATCGATATGTCCTTGATTAGCCGCTTTTCTATACCACTTCGCTGCCATGGTAGAGCTTCTACGCACCCCTTCACCGCTATCGTACATTAAGCCTAGATTAAACTGAGCGGATATATCCCCATGCTCTGCTGAGCTTTTAATGGCTGCAATATCTATTGCTGACGCCGATACAGGTATTTTTAATAATAACCCCAGCACCATGACTTTATAAATAAGCATCTGTTTTAGTGCTTGTAGCTTCATCTTTCTTCCTTGAGGAAAATAAAAGTAATGATGATTGAACTATCCGGAGAGTCTTGGTAGGGAGATTAGTAACTCAAGCTGCTAATGAGTGTTTTTTGTCACCTTGTTATGATTCAAGAAAGCCTTAAGTTTGTAGTGATATAAATTTTTTTGTTCTTTATGCGTTTTTTAGTTGGTCTTTTCGTTATTTTGTTTCTCTATTGTCGCAGGTTAGTAATAGATCAACAACGCTTAATTAACGTTTTAAATCACTTACAGCTAGGCAGGATATTTATTAAAAATACTAGATGTTTTTTGATGCAACCAGCCGTGCTATAAGGGCTTAGAATAAACTGTTGATTTATAAAGCTTATCGATTTTACCAAATATTACTAATCGCACTTATAGGGCTTAATCGAGTTTATGGCAACTAAAAATAGATTACAAAACTTAACGACTCGAAGACTCTAATATCAGAGCTTTCTACCCTTTGAATAGTGGTAGGCAAGCAATATCATGGAAAACTTGATTAAGTTGTTAGTAATACTGTCTTTGACTAGCTTGAATTAATATCAAAACTGGACAAATTCTAAAGAATATACTGGCTTATATTCTGATAGATACACCTAAGTAGTGAGTGAGTTTTATAGCAGAAAAAAACAGTGCTTACCCTAAATCTAGAGTCAGCAGCCTTTTGATGTTTTGATCCGTTACACCATAGTGGGAGACTTATATGGCAGAATAGCAAGTGCCATTCTGGTGTGCAAAAAATCTAGTAACAGACAGAAATTGAGGGGGTATGCGTTGCTCGCTGTACTATTAATAGATTAATAGGTTAATAAAGCGGTATGGATTGAAAGGATTTTGGCGAGGTAAGGATAAAGTCCCTGCCAAGAGCGCTGTTAATCGACATACGGACTGTGTAGTTTGCGATGACTAGCGTCAAAAACCCATAAGGGTCGTTGCAGTCTAATAATAAATTGACCGTAGCAGGGCTACGTTTTTAATAAAAACTATAGTTTAGGCACTAGCATTAAGATAATAGTAAGCTTTACGCTATTTGCAGTAGTTTTTGTCAGGGATGATTATAGATAACTTTTTAATCTAACTAGCTAGTTAATCCATCCCTATTCAGTCCATATGCTGCAAACTTATAGCGATTTGCGTACGGTTAGGCACTCGATGATAATTCATCACTGGCACCTCACCTAAACGACGCTGACCAACAGCTATCTTTTTATCAATAGTAATCATAGCGATCTTCACCCCCTGCTTACTGATCAATAAATGACTGCCTTTACGAGCTACTCGATAATCAGGGAAGTGCTGCTTGATTAATTTTAAAGTTTTTTGTAGCGCATCATTATTGGGTAAAGTCGCACTCGTGGCCAAATTGCTTGGTTTACTCTTATTATTAGGCTTCTCGTTGCTACGTGACTTTGCTAATAACCATAAAGCCGCAACAACTGCTAATAATATGACAAGCCACCAAATTCCATCTATCATAACTATGCATCCATCATTAGCTAAGGTAATCCTATGTTAGCAGAACTAGCGGTTCAACTACATCAAGCTACTCAATTGTTAGCTCAATCTTCTCGTATCTGTATACTGACAGGAGCTGGAATTTCAGCTGAAAGCGGTATTCCAACTTTCCGTGACAAGCAAACTGGATTATGGGAGCAATATCGTGCCGAAGACTTGGCTAGTCCTAGCGCATTCACCAAAGATCCGCAGCTAGTTTGGTCTTGGTATCAATGGCGTCGTCAGCTAGTACAAGATAAAACGCCAAACCCTGCTCACATAGCCCTTGCTCAATGGCAACAAGCTCAAGCACAGCAACTGACTTTGATTACCCAAAATGTAGATGACTTGCATGAACAAGCGCTTAGTCAGCAACCAGCCAAGCACTCTTATCAATCCAGCACTGCAGTGACTCATTTGCATGGGCACCTTTGGCGCAATCGCTGTAGTCAATGCGCCGCCCCTTATAACCCTCAATCGCAGTCTACTGAAACAGCCAAAAGCCCTAACGCTACTATCAGGTATAGTAACGAGCTACTCACTTGTAGTCATTGTGGTGGTTATATTAGGCCTGATATTGTTTGGTTCGGTGAGTCCTTGCCAGCCGAGTCATGGCGAATAGCAGAACAAGCCGCCGCTAACTGTGAGGTCTTTATTAGCATTGGTACTTCAAGCTTAGTCTACCCTGCCGCTGGTCTTGCGCAATTGGCCAAGCAAAACGGTGCTAAAATTATCGAGATAAACCCCAACCCTACCGCCAATACCTTAGTCGATATCACTTTAGCGCAAAAGGCGGGGGTAGTACTACCATTGCTAGTACAAGAGCTCATAAAATAATAAGTCAGCTTAAACTATGTTGATATGAGAACTTATACCGCCTCATCAACTCTAGCTAAATAGGCTTGCTTTAACTCATCATCTATAAAAGCCGATCTAAAAGAGTTTTTTACTAAGGTAATAATATCTGCTGCTGATAGATCAATATTCTCATAAAGGTTGATAAAGTTTTGATTGATATAACCTTTAAAGTAGGCTGGATCATCTGAATTCACGCTGACATTCAAGCCATAATCTAGCAGCTGTTTTATATTATGCTGTTGGTAACTGTCGAATACTTTGAGTTCGATATTAGAGTTCGGGCATACCGTAAGCGGTATTTGCTCTTCTTTTAAACGCTTCAATAGTGCTGGGCTTTTTATAGACTGTACGCCATGATCTATTCTCTCAATTTGTAACAGATCCAACGCTTCATAAATATAAGAAAAATCCGCTTCTTCCCCAGCGTGAGCGACTAATTTAAAACCCTCTTGCTTGGCTCTGCTAAACACTTCTATGAATTTTGATGGAGGGTTATTTAATTCTGATGAATCAAGACCTACACCGACAATATGGTGTTTAAAGGCTAAAGATTGCTCTAGAGTTGCCAAAGCCTCTTCCTGTGATAGATGCCGTAAAAAGCACATGATAATACAAGAGGTAATGCCATACTTTTCTTTAGCATCGGCTAAAGCATTGCTGATTCCAGTGATGACTGTCTCGAAAGCTATGCCTCTGTCAGTATGAGTCTGTGGATCAAAAAATATTTCCGTATGGATAATATTATTTTCAACACACTTCAAGATGTATTCCCAAGTTAAATCATAAAAGTCATCTTCAGTAATTAGCACTTTTGCCCCAGCATAGTAGATATCTAGGAAAGTCTGTAAATTAGTGAAATTATAGGCTTCGCGCACATCTTCAATACTATTATAAGGGATGTCTATATTGTTCTTTTTAGAGAGTCTAAACATCAATTCAGGCTCAAGCGATCCTTCTATATGTAAGTGCAATTCTGCTTTTGGTAGTCTTTTAATGAGCTCAATCATAGGAATCCAGTTTTTATAATCCGTTAAAAATCTTAGTAACAAGTGCGCTATGGCCCAGTAAGGCAAAACTCAGTTAGGAGCAGCTATAAGTAATAGGCGCTATAGAAGATACGCTTTATTTTATAAACAATACCGTATCAGACAGCTCATTACCTGCTGGATCATCTTCTAAATGATAATACTGACGCAGTAACTGTCCCACTTCATCCAACAACTCAGTCAAACTCTCTGCTGTCTTTTGATTAGCGATACCTGCTACTGCTTTGTCAGTCATAGCTTGCCATACCGTCGGGCTCACATGGGAATTAATGCCACGATCAGCGACAATATGCAAATAATGCTCGCAGACATTGACATAGATTAATACCCCAGTATTCTCTTCAGTGTCCCAAACTCGGCAACGACTAAACAACTCAATAGCACGATCATGGCCGCTACTATAATAGGCACTACTAATCGGCAAGTGGTTTTCTATGACTAAGAACACTTCACCTCGATGACCGACCTCAGCTTGAGTAACTTTGGCCGTCAGCATCTGTATAGTTTCAGTATTAATCCACTTACTATGTAGTAGCGGAACGAACAACACTTGACGCCACCAACGTGCAAAACTGGGCTTTGTAAGCTCGGTGTGTAGTGATCCCATTGGGTATTCCTTAAAATAAAAGCAAATTGCTATATTAATCAAAAATTACTATTACCAAGAGCCGCCGGCTCCACCGCCACCAAAGCCGCCGCCACCGCCGCCGAAACCGCCGCCGCCGAAGCCACCACCACCAAAGCCTCCACTAGAACCGCCACCGCCGAAGCCTCCTCCTGGCAGGAATATCATCCCACCACCACCGCGTCCGCCGCGACCACCACCGCCACCGCCGCCACGAGCTATCAAGAATAGCCATAAAAACACTGCCATAATGATAGTCATAAACAAACCACCACCTAAGGCTAAGGAACCGACAAAAAACCCGCCAGCGGTCAAAATGGAGCCCAAAATACGACCAAAGATACTGGTGATAAAGCTACCAAAGACTAGGGCCATAATAAATAAGAATACTGGAGAGGGACTATCACCAATATCGTTTTGACCTTGACTGCGTGCTGCCGCTTGCGCATCTGCTTGCGCCAAAATTGCGGGGTCTGCTTTTAGACGTTCTTCAATAAGGCTAATACCATTACTCAAACCATCGAAATATCTACTACCATTTTCTGGCTTAAAGTAAGGCGTTATATCCTCACGAATAATCCGGTTCAGTGCGCCATCAGGCAATACACCTTCCAAACCATAACCTGACTGAATGTACATATCCCGATCATTAACGGCAACTACTATTAATAGGCCATCATCAGTATCAGCTTCGCCCAATTTCCACTTTTCTGCCGCTTGTAGCGAGTAATCAAATATAGGTATGCCATTAGTGGTAGGCACGATGATTACTGCCGCTTGTGCTAGGCCTTGACGATAGATACCTTGCAGTTGCGCCTCAAGGCGTTGTTTCTGTTGCGGATTGAGTATATTGGCTTGGTCAACGACTGGATTATTAAGAATAAGTTTATCAGCGTCGACACTAGCTGCATTAGAGGTCACTGGTGCTTGCTTAGTCGCTGTGCTGCTATTAGCGCTATTAGTATCGCTAGCACCGTTAGGATTTAGAGCATCGTTACCTAATAAAGCGCCGTTAATGGCCTCATTACCTAGTACTGCATCATTGAGCGCCTCATTATTCTCAGCAGCTTTGGCGATAGCTACTAAGTCCTCAACACTACGATTCTGCTCACTACTGATGCCACTGCTGCTAGAGCGATTATCTGCGGCAGCAACAGCAACATCATTCGGTGCAGCATTTAGCGTAGTGATACTAGTAGCGCTAAGCGTCAACAGTAGGGCCGCTACGATTGCTTTGGAATTAGTCATCTGCTCTCTACCACCTAATATTTTTACTTAAAGTTATATAGCACTGCATTTATTAACACCAATAAACTCATACTAGTGCTTACCATCAATCGCTTAACAGATAGAGCAGACAAAATAGCATCTTGTCTGCTCGTTTACTGCATAAGGCTATAGTCTAAATAGTGCTCTGCACTAACTCAAAACAGTAATGCAGATTAACACCTACTCGCCAAAATCAACGCTTGGCGCTTTAGAAATAGCGTCTTCATTAGCTACTGTAAAGTTAGGCTTAGCACTCATACCGAATACTTTAGCAGTGATATTGGTTGGGAACTGACGCACAGTAGTATTATAGCCTTGCACTTCTTGGATATAACGATTACGTGCCACAGTGATACGGTTCTCTGTACCTTCTAATTGCGCTTGTAAATCTTGGAATAAAGCATCTGACTTTAGTTCAGGATAACGCTCAGATACTGCCATTAAGCGTGATAAAGCACCAGTCATCTGTTGCTGTGCTGCAGCATAGCGTTCCATCGCCTGCGGATCATTCAACAATTCTGGAGTAATAGTAATACCACCAGCTTGCGAACGTGCCGACGCTACTTGAGTAAAGACTTCTTGCTCTTGATCAGCATACTGCTTCACTACTTTAACCAAGTTAGGCACTAGATCATCACGACGCTGATATTGGTTGACCACTTCTGACCAGGAGGCTGTCACCTGCTCATCTTGAGCTTGTAGGTTATTATAACCACAACCCGTTAAGCTAAGCGTTGAGGTTACTAACACTGCTGATAAAAAAATGGGTTTTATAATAGATTTAAGCGTCATATTTACTACTCCTAATAGCTAATAATAACTAATAATAATGATCAACAAGATTTATATTGCTAATAATGGGGGGATAGCGGCATTTTTACAATTCATTTTTACCAAAACACAACCACCCAATTGATTCAGAATATCATTTCTCAGTGAAATAGTTGCATTTTACTGAGTGCAAGTATTGTCCTATTCATAATACTCTATATTTGTCTACAAATTGATATTTCCTTGCTAATCAACACTGAGCAATTAAAAAAATACCTAGTAATTAACACAAAACTATGGCAAATTGCAGTTACGTAGCCGTATGGTTTACATACATTTAACAGTTGATTTGTTACATATTTAATGATTGTCATTATTGGAAGTTTTACAGTGAGAATAACAGCCAATAGACCTCTTGCAAAAGTCATAGGTTAAGCTCAAAATTAACAACACCGGCGAATAGCTTCATTCTAAGATCATAGCGCTGACGACGGTTACGATATCTATGAGCCACGATTTTGAACAATTTAATTA
>NZ_CAJHBR010000008.1 GCF_904846695.1 Psychrobacter urativorans | reverse complement strand
AAAAGAAAAGATAGTCAACTTTATTTTTTAACATTCTGAATCAACAAAAATCCACACAAGTTGTTCTTTAGTTATGCTTTTAAATAGTATCGCTCTGCTGTCGTCCAGTAGAGGATTATTACACTAACCAATCAAAGACATTTGCTTATCTTGTTTAGCGAGCTGACTATCATATCATGTTTATATAGTCTGTCAACCCTTTATTCTAATTCGTTTCAGTAGATTGACGTGCTAATTATTAAGTGACTTATCACTTCCTAATTACTCCCGCTTGTCTTGCTGAGGTGCGTATTATAGACGCTTTAATCTGAGTGTCAAGAAGTTATTTAGCTAACTTTATTCTAAGCGGTAAACCACTCCCATAAAGCCGCTCTTCTGTTCCGACAGGGACGCATTATACGCATATTAAAGGCTCGGTCAAGCTTAGTCTAAGATTTAATTTGCCTTCGCCTAAGGATTCTCTTATTAGTTGATGCTTATCATGGGTTTAGAGTTTGGACCGGGGTTTGTTTATTATTTATAGCTTACCTATCTTTTCAAAAAACGTTCTATAAGCGGCTGCTTTTTTGTCTAAAGCTAGCGGATAAGCACGTGAAGTAGAAGGCAGTCTATATAAAGTCAAATCACTAACATGGTCTGTGACTCCGTTTTTATCATGCCATTGGTAAGGATAATCAATGCTCTGGTTAGTCTTGGGATATTTGGACTTGATCGGTGGTGACGGTAATAAGTTCAATAATACTTCTGTGGCCCTACCACCAGTAGTAAATAATGCACTCACCTTTGGCACTTGTAGCAATATCTCATCTAGATTAACAGTAGTGACTACCGTTAAGTTCTTGTCAGAGGCGTTGCCAGTTTCGCGGATGGCTTGTTTGACTGTAGGGCAAGAAGCTATACCACGCTTAAATAGAAAAGCCCGGATACGTTCAGGATCAAAGCGCTTCTCATCCCCTACTCTAAAGTAGTTAACATCGTCAAAGAACACTTTGCCATAAATTCGCCACATGTCATTATAAAAATTAGGATAATGAAAGCTCATAGCCCATTTATCGCTAGTGGGTGGAAAGGTACCCATCATCATAACTGTAGCATCGGGCGGTAGCACTGGTGCAAAAGGATGGTCTTCTATTTGTGCTGCTGATAAGTTCAAATCAGTAGTAGCATCACTAGCAGAATTATTACTGCCATTGTTATTATTCAATGATGATTTGGTCATGATATTCTCCATCAGAAAAGTGGTTTTTTTGCTATCATAGCATACGATCAAAAACTAGAGAGTTATCCATGAGTGACCTAAATAACGGTGCCAATAGTAAATTACATATTACGGTAATCAATCATCCCTTAGTACGCCATAAACTGAGCTTGATGCGTGAAAAGGACTGTAGTACTTATAAGTTCCGTACTTTGACCAAAGAGCTTGCTCGCCTGATGGCTTATGAAGCAAGCCGTGACTTCGAGATTGAGACTTTTCCTATCCAGGGCTGGTGTGGTGAGATTGACGGTGAGCAGATTATCGGCAAGACCGTAACTGTAGTACCTATATTACGTGCCGGTCTTGGCATGTTAGAAGGGGTGCTCGACTTGATACCAACGGCAAAGATATCAGTTGTCGGTCTACAGCGTGATGAAGAAACCCTACAACCAGTGCCTTTCTTTGAAAAATTCGTTAGCCATATGGACAAACGCCCAGCATTGATTATTGATCCTATGCTAGCGACTGGCGGTTCAATGATTGCTACTATTGAGATGCTAAAAAAACACGGTTGTAAGAATATCAAAGCTTTAGTACTAGTAGCCGCTCCTGAAGGAGTACGCTTAGTCAATGAAGCACATCCTGACGTGACTATTTATACTGCCGCATTAGACGGTCATTTGGATGAACGTGGATATATTATCCCAGGACTTGGTGATGCTGGTGATAAGATTTTTGGTACTAGACAGATTGGCGGTGAATAGTAGTGCTAGGGTCAGTCCTCAATAGGACGGATAGCTATTGACAGTAGGCATTTAGGATATATTAACAACCAAACTTCGCTAAATTACATGCTAAGTTATACGTTAAAGCATAAAAACTGAGTTGATAGCAGCACAATCAATCAAGGTAAACTCCATAAAAACTAATTTAATAAACGCAAAACTGCTAAATTAAGGATGACATATGAATGTTTTGATTACTGGTGCAAGTGCAGGATTTGGTGAAGCCTTAGCCAAGCTATTAGTTGCCAAAGGTCATAAAGTGATCGGCTGTGCTCGACGCTTAGATAGACTAAATGCGCTAGCAGAAGATTTGGGTGAGTTATTTTTACCAGTGGTTATGGATGTTACTGATATTGCGGCTATCCCGAAAATACTAGCTGACTTGCCTGCCGACTTTAAGCAAATTGACGTGCTGGTTAATAATGCTGGACTAGCACTTGGTACTGAGCCTGCTCATAACAGCGATCTGGCTGATTGGACACGAATGGTCGATACTAATGTCAAAGGTCTAATGGCAGTTACTCATGCTGTGTTGCCAGCGATGGTTGAACGCAATAGTGGCTATATCATTAACGTTGGCTCTATAGCTGGCAATTGGCCTTATTACGGTGGGAACGTCTACGGGGCAACCAAAGCCTTTGTAAAGCAGTTCAGTCTAAACTTACGAGCCGATCTATTGGGTACCCAAGTGCGAGTCACTAATCTTGAGCCAGGTAATATCGCTGGTACAGAATTCTCAAATGTGCGTTATCATGGTGACGATGACAAGGCAGCTAAAGTTTATAGCGGCTTTAAAAATATGACTGGCGATGATATCGGCGATATCTTGTTATGGCTAATCGAATCTCCGGCTCATATCAACGTCAATCGCTTGGAAGTGATGCCAGTGGCACAAACTTATAACGGCTTAACTATTGCCAAAAATGATAGCTAGTTAACGCAGCTCATAACAACGCAGCAGCACATCAGTATTGGCTAATATTGCTGTGCTCGCTGTCTCTTGTTCGACTTTGTGATGCATAATATCATGACTGATATGGTGCTCATCTACTAATCGTAAATCATCAAAACCTAAAATCAACACCTCATTACGTATACGTTCGCTGGTGCGCTTGTTATGGCGTAGTGGAAAACCTAATACTCGCTTACTAGCCACTCGTATCTGATTAATAACTGCTTGCCGGTTTATTACTAGCGACTTGCCAGCATCATGCTTTAGCTTTTGCGCACCCACTATTACTGTAGCTGGATTAAGCGTAGTAGTAAAAAACCTTTCTTGCCGAGCTTTTTTCGGCATATTACCTGCCATAAATACTATCTGCTCTAAAGGTAAATACTGCGTATGACGCATTAATTCATTGCGAAACAATACGGGTATATCCCTATTAAAGCTGTCTTCAGACTGCCCATAGAGTGCAGCAAAACTGTGTTGAATATAGCGTCCAAATATTGAAGCCGTAATCCATTCTTGATAAGTATCGTTAGCCTGTAGCTGCTTAGTAAATAGATAAGGATCTGGGCTAACCTTACCTAATAGCATGGCCATTAATAAGGACTGCGCATTATCGAATGTCTGCTGCTCCCAGACTTGCGGATAAAGACTGTTATCAAGCTTTGGTAGCGTCGCTTTGCTCATCACTCGATATCCTTTTATTTATTAAAAAATAATGACCACTAGTGTTCTGTGTTAACGGATAGAGCATTTTATAAATCTGCTTTAAGTTAAAGTCAGATAAAAATAACCGCGATGCGAATAACCGTTTGGCAAGGTTTGCTAAATCTTGATTATTAACCCTTTTACTATAACAAGCCATCAATAATAAAATAATGAGCCAGCTGTGTATCAATGACCCAGAGCAAGCACAAGCTATTTACTACAGCTATAGCGCTGAGATCCCCTCGAAGTTAATGGAAAATATGCCTACTATCCTTGCCAAGCAATATCAATTGCAAACTATTCATGTCCTCGCCGTGGACGGCACGCCATTACCGATTTCAGTGATTGGCAATGGCACGCCCGTATTGATGCTGCATGCCTTTGGTATGGATACCCGGCAATTTTTGCCTTTTATTCTGCCCTTAACCAACCACTATCGTTTTTATTTGCCACACTTTCGCGGCTTTGGCTTAGCAACAGCGCTGACGTTGCCAAACTTTGACTTTATAGAGCAATACGCTGAAGATACCGAGCAAGTATTAAAATATATCACTATAGAAAATAATGCTGCCACTGTATCTGTGGCAGGTATTTCAATGGGTGCCCTAGTGATGTGGGCTTACTTTAGGCGCTTTGGTACTAGTAAAGTCAGCCGTTACCTTAATATTGACCAAGCACCTATTATCCATAATCAAGCAGACTGGCAAGGTGGACTATTCTGGGTGCGGCAAGCAGAGTTATTTGCTAAGTTTGATAAGGTAGTTAATGACACTGCGCCTTATCTAGCTACTGATGACTTTCGTCACTTACCCTTCGCTTTAAAGAGTGGCTTATTAGAGATGGAGCAAGCGTTTTCATTGCTATCTGTTGGACGCCGTCATTCGCAATTAGTAGTGAAGACACTTAACCACCGCGCTCCCCATCAAGTGGCGCTGATGACTCATGCTACTTGGCAACATAAGCTACGCTGCCTAGCCGCTTATATACAACTGCCCTTTGACTATCGTGATACTTTAGCAGCGGTAGATATTCCAACTACCCTACTGATCGGTGGCCGCTCGCAGTTATACCAGCCAAAATGGCAGCAGCGTTTAGCCGATATGCTCCCGAATGCCACTACTCACCTATTACCTAAATCCGGTCATGCGGTGCCGATGGATGCGCCCGTTGGGTTTTATCGGGCTTTGAAGGAGTTTTTAGATGATTAGACTTTTAAACTGTTAAAGTTGGCGTAGGCTGGGTTTTTAACCCCGCTTCCAGACTTTGCAATATTAAAATGCTGGGTTAAAAACCCAGCCTACAAAATCATCAGAATTTATAGTCACATTTCTATTTTGAACTAGTCCGCCAAAGCTTTAATCAGCTTAAATCGAGGCACTTGCTTGCCATCATGCGTTACCGTTTCAGCAAACATCGATAGCGGTCGCGCCCAAACGCCATACTCACCGTATAGACAACGATAAACCACTAACGATTCTTCGGTCTCTGAGTGCTTTGCGGTGTGCAATACTTGATATTCATTACCTTTGTAATGCTGGTAGATACCTTGCGGGATGATTTGAGACATGACCAGTTCCTAATTTTAAAAATTATTAGTTTTTATTGATAAAAAAAGGCCAAGCATCAATGCTGACCTGATTTTTACTAAGCCTTATACCATCCTTAACCTACCGTAACCTTGGCATAAGCTTTCTTGCCAGCTTGGATAACCGCCGTCTGTCCCGAGGTTAAGCTAAAGCCCCCATCGACCACTTCGCCATCAACTTTCACTGCGCCACGTTTGATCATGTCTTTCGCCGCTGAGCTGTTTTTGGTAAGACCCGCTTGGTTTAAGATCTGAGTGATGAATAGCGCCTCTTGCCCTTCTAAATCTAAAGTCACTTCTGGCAAATCCACTGGCAATTCGCCATCGGCTAGTACATTACCTGCAGATTTGTGCGCATTGGCAGCAGCATCAGCGTCATGAAAACGTTCGATTAACTCTTCAGCGAGAATACGTTTGATTTCTTGTGGGTTACGACCTTTTTCCATCTCTTCTAGCAAGGCTTCCACTTCTTCCATTGGCTTAAAGCTTAAAAACTCAAAGTAACGACGGATTAGAGTATCTGGCATAGAGAGGATTTTTTGGTACATAGTGCCTGGAGCATCATAAATAGCCACATAGTTACCTAAGGATTTAGACATCTTATTAACGCCATCTAAGCCTTCTAAGATAGGCACAGTAATACAAACTTGTTGCTCTTGATCATAACGGCCCTGCAAAGTGCGACCCATCAGCAAGTTAAAGGTCTGATCGGTACCGCCAAGCTCAACATCAGCCTTCAGAGCGATAGAGTCATAGCCTTGCACTAGCGGATAGAGGAACTCGTGAATAGAGATAGGTGTTTGTGAGGCATAACGTTTAGAGAAGTCGTCACGCTCAAGCATGCGAGAAACGGTTTGTTGGCTGGCCAGCTGAATCATATCCGCAGCTGACATATCGTTAAACCATTCTGAGTTAAAAACCACGCGGGTTTTCTCTTTATCTAAAATCTTAAACACTTGCTCTGCATAAGTCTTAGCATTGGCTTTGATTTGTTCATCGGTTAACGGTGGGCGAGTAGAATTCTTACCAGAAGGATCACCAATCTTGGCGGTATAGTCGCCGATTAAGAAATAAATTTCGTGACCTAAATCTTGGAAATGCTTGAGCTTGTTAATCAATACCGTGTGACCCAAATGTAGATCAGGTGCCGTAGGATCGAAACCGGCTTTAATACGTAAAGGACGATTTAACTTCAGCTTCGCCACTAAATCATCGGTAGATAAAATCTCTTGAGTACCACGTTGGATAAGGGCAAGCTGTTCTTCTACTGTGTATGAGTGGTCAGTCATAATAATCTCTTTATAGTCTTTTTTGAATGATTGGTACATCCCGAAGGTTTATAGCCTCGTAGCTGTACAAAAAAATGTTAGAATTTGGCAGATATACTAGCGTTTTTTGAGATAAATTGCCATTAGTAAGCAGTCGGATGACACCAGACAATAATCACTTCTACTTTATTCACGCTATAAGCTAGTAGTAAACAGACGATAAAAACGCATAAATCATAAGCAGATAATAATAAGATAGTAATTAGGTAGTAATTAGATAAACCTTAAATAAAGGCCTAAAACACCTAATGGAATTTTGCTTATAGCTACGGTATTGAGCAAAGCTCCTATTAAAATATAGTCACTCTAAAAACACTTAATTGAGTTCTGATTTTACGATCTCTTTATCCTATTCTTCAAAACTTGAGTATAACCATGTCTATAGAAAATAATGCTGCTCTGAACAGCAACGATAGCTCCAATCACGATGACTTAAACTACGCCACACTCACTGATGCACTTGAACAAACGGTATTTGACAACTTCGATGACGGTCTATATATCGGTATGATGTCAGGCACTAGCTTGGATGGTATGGATGCGGTGTTATGCCAGTTTGCGGCTGATAATCAGGATAACAGTCAGGATAATACGGTAGCACCAATGCAGCTAGTAGCGACTTATAGTGAAGATTTTTCACCGCGTTTACGTGAAGTGCTATTAGCCTTATGTCAGCCTAATGGCGCTAAGGATTTAATCTCGCAAAACGATGAGCCTAATGGCGACTGTGGCGAGCTAGATTGGTTTGGTTGGGCCAGTCGTGAGTATGGAGAATTCGCCAGCAAAGTGGTTAATACTTTATTGCAGCAATCTAATATCGACCCAGAAGCAGTGCTAGCCATCGGCTGTCATGGTCAAACTATACGTCACCGCCCACAGTTAGGCTTTACTATCCAACTAGTCGATGCCAATATTATCGCTGAGCGTACCGCTATTAGCGTAGTCAGTGACTTCCGCCGTCGTGATATGGCAGTCGGTGGACAAGGCGCGCCTTTAGTTCCAGCCTTTCATCAAGCCATGTTTGGCAATGCTACTAGCACTCGTGTGCTGCTTAATTTAGGCGGTATAGCTAATATTACTGTGTTACCAGCAACAGGGATGGAGCAACCTAGTCAAGTCGTCGGTTATGATACTGGCCCTGCAAATTTATTGCTGGATGCTTGGGCGGCACTACATACTGGTAAAAACTACGATGATGGCGGTGCTTGGGCGCAAACAGGCCGAGTCCTTGAGCCCTTGCTAAACCAATTATTAGTTCATCCGTTTTTTGCTAGAGCCTATCCCAAAACTACTGGCCGTGAGGACTTCAATCTAGCTTGGTTACAAGACGAGCTACAAAAATTTGATCAAGCCGCTGCCAATACTCGCTACTCATCAGCTGATGTACAAGCGACGCTAACTGAACTGACAGCCATAACTGCTAGTATGCAAATTAGATCTTTTACTAATGAGGACCTGAGTACTGTAAATCCAGCGCCTGAAGCTAGAAGCGAAGTCTATGTTTGCGGGGGTGGTGCACTGAATGATTATCTGATGATTAGACTGCAAGCCCACTTACCACATTGCATCGTTGCTACTACTGCCAGCTTAGGACTCCAACCAACTTGGGTGGAAGCAGTGGCCTTTGCTTGGTTAGCAAGGCAAACCTTGATGGGTGAAACTGGTAACTTGCCCGCAGTGACTGGCGCTAATAAGGGCGTGGTGTTAGGGCAAGTTTGTTTTGCTTAAAAATCATTCTATTTGATTATTATTTTGAGCTCACAACCATCGCAGCTTTGCACTGTGCAATACTAAACAGTTTTAAGTTTACAGCTGTAAGCTGATGTGATTTATAATGGTTGCTAAAATACTAATATAACGCTATAAATGACCTAGCGAGAACGGGCATTAGTTATATACAACTTGTAAAACTATCTTTTTAGGATGGCAACAAATATAGGATATATCACATGAGCCAAAGTAGTAGTAGTTCAGCCACATCGCCACAGCAGAAGCACCGTAAGCCGCCTCATTATGAACGCTCTGATGAAACACGAGTAGTAGTTACCGGTATGGGTGCAGTGACACCTTTAGGATTAGATGTTGAAAGTACATGGGCTCAGCTGCTGGCTGGTGAGAGCGGAATCACTGCTATTACTCACTTCGATGCTACTGATTATCGAGCGCAAATCGCTGGGGTAGTCAAAGACTTTGATCCTAGCAAGTTTATGAGTGCTAAAGATGCACGCCGCTATGACAAGTTCATGCATTATGCGGTAGCGGCTACTTCTATGGCGCTACATGATGCTGGCTATGTAGATACCATTAGTAGCGAGGATGCGCCAGTAAAAGGGGTTGATCAACAGCGTTTTGGGGTGATCTTAGGCTCAGGTATTGGTGGTATTCAGACTATCGAAGACAGCTGTGCAACCTTACGTGAAAAAGGCGCTAAAAAAGTCTCGCCGTTTATTATACCTGGCTCTATTGCCAACATGGCAGCAGGGCTAGTCGCTATCAAACATCAGCTAAAAGGCCCTAACCTTGCTACCTCAACGGCTTGTACTACCGCCACTCATGCTATCGGTTTAGCAGCACGTCTGATCGCTTATGGCGATGCTGATGTGATGATCGCTGGTGGTAGCGAAAAAGGCTCAAGTCCGCTGGGTATATCAGGGTTTGGGGCGATGCATGCGCTATCTACTCGTAATGATGAGCCAACCAAAGCGTCGCGACCTTTTGATAAAGATCGTGATGGCTTTGTACTTGGCGATGGTGCAGGTGTCATGGTATTAGAGAGCCTCGCCCATGCTAAAGCTCGTGGTGCCAAGATTTTGGGTGAAATGGTTGGTTTCGGTATGAGCGATGATGCCAGTCATATCACCTCTCCACCAGAAGATGGTAGCGGTGCTGCACGAGCTATGCAAAATGCCTTAAATGATGCCGGAATCACTGCTGATGCTGTAGGTTATGTCAATGCTCACGGGACTAGTACGCCAGCGGGCGATGTCGCTGAATCCATAGCGATTGAGACCGTATTTGCTGCGGTTAAAGACAGCATTTTAGTCAGCTCAACCAAATCAATGACTGGTCATTTATTGGGTGCTGCTGGTGGTATAGAGGCTATCTTTACCGTGCTAGCTTTGCAGCATCAGCATGTACCGCCAACTATTAATCTAGATAATGTTGAGGACAATTGCAATCTTGATTATGTGGCTAATCAATCGCGCAGAGTGACTGACCTGAACTATGCAGTCTCTAACAGCTTTGGTTTTGGTGGTACTAATGGCTCATTAGTATTCGCTCGTTGGAACGCTTAATCGGTACAGACATGTTGACTATAGTTTTAGCTTCTATTTATTATGATTTTAGAGGCAAGTTTGATTAGCAGAAGATTTATATTGATTTTGCTACGTTTGTCCTCTTGCAGCCCCTTATGATATTTGCGTATGATAAGGGGTAATTTTTAGCATATTTATGGAAGCAACTATGTCAAGCTATTCGTTTTCACATCAATTTTATCAACATTGGACTGGTGCGCCAGAGCCAGTGCGAGCAGCTATTGTACAAGAGTTGACCGATATCACTGAGCTATTGCAAAGTGAAACCCCATTTGAAAAGTTTGTTTTTAGCATTCATGATCTTGATGCCCATTTGGACGATCTATACTGCGCCTATGAATTACAACAAGCTGAGAAAAAAAGAATAGCTGATGAAAAGGCCGCTGTAGAGGCACAGCAAAAATTAGCAGAACAACGTAAAACCATACAAGAAGAACAAGAAAAAGAAGATATACGTCAACAAGAAATGGCAGAAAAAAGACAGAAACAACAGGCGGCTATAGCAGCAGATTTGGCAAGTAAAGCTGCCAGCGTAGTAGCAGACAATGCTGATAATGAAGAAAGTGAAGAAAGTGAAGATGATAGCAATAACCGCCATGATGATAAAGCTCAAATGGTCTCGGCCAACAGTATCAAAGCGGTTAGCGATAGTATCAATCAAAGCTCAGCTATCGACTTGTCTTTAGCCGATAGCAAATTGAATGCTACTCATAAAGATATGATTCATGAGCTTGAGATGCACATTGATGATTATCTAACTGATGAGATGCTACAAATGTCTGAAAACTTAAAGTCATGGCTGCGTGCTGAGGTAAGTCGTCAATTGGCTGAAAAACAGCAAACAGCTACTAATGCTACAGATAAATAAATTCGACTAAAAACCCTTAAGATTTCTTAGTTAACTGTCACTGTTACCTTAATAAACGTTGTAATAGGCTGATGCTTTTAGAGCAAATTATTTTATATCACCTACTAGCCTTTAGCTCATTAGTTGTTTCCTAACTTGTGCTTTACTATAGAATATTTTAGTTGACTATTTGCTGAGGTAAAGCCACCGTTAATGCCAGCAGTTATGAGCATTGATCAGGCAGATAGTTAATAGCTGATAGCCTACTAACTACTATCGGCCAAACAAAAAGCGCTTAGTATTTTACTAAGCGCTTTTTTATGACTAAATTTTGCTCACTGTGCTTAAGAGGTACTGAATCCGTACTTAAGCCATAATTGAACTGCATCTAATATCTACTGAGGCCGACATTAAATCGCTTGAGTACGCTCAGTCAACCATTCAAGAGCGGCACCATCAACACGGTCTTTTAACTCAGCATAAACTTGGCTATGATAACTGTTTAGCCAATCAATCTCTACTTGAGTTAGTAATGATGGTTCAATTAGACGCGTATCAATTGGACAATAAGTAACCGTCTCAAAATGCAGGAATTTACCAAACTCCGTTTCTGTCGGTTTGGCTACTGGTCTATTCACTACCAAGTTTTCAATACGAATACCCCACTTGCCTTCACGGTATAGTCCCGGCTCATTACTGGAGATCATATTGACTTTCATAGCGCGCTCTTTTGGAGTGCTAGCGCTATAGGCAATCACTTGTGGGCCTTCGTGTACATTCAAGAAATAACCTACCCCATGACCAGTACCGTGACCATAGTCCATCTGTGCTTGCCATAATGGCGCACGGCAAATAGCATCGATTAATGGCGAGGCAATACCATCAGGGAAATTGGCACGCGCTAAAGCAACATGAGCTTTTAGCACCGTGCTAAAGTCGCGTTTGTGCTCGCTGCTAACTTGGCCAATACCGACCACCCGAGTGATATCGGTAGTACCATTCTGATATTGCGCACCGGAGTCAATTAACAATAACCCACCTTCACCATCACTGACTTCGAGATAGCTGAACTTTTCTGGCGTCGCACGATAATGCGGTAAAGCACCGTTTTCATTAAATCCAGCAATCGTAGGAAAGCTTGGCGATACATAGTTTGGCTGCTGACTACGTACTTCAATCAACATACTATCGACGTCTAGCTCGCTCAAACGTTCACCGTTACTCAGACGCTGTTCAAAGTTGGCAAAAAACTCGCACAAGGCGGCGCCATCTTGACGCATGGCTTCACGCACATGATTTACATCTGCATCAGACTTCACCGACTTCAACAAAGTACTCGGGGCCATTTGCTCAATAAATCCAACCCCATCAGCCATCTGCGATAAAGTACCGACTGCCACTTTACTTGGATCTAACAATAGTAAATCTTCAGGCGTCAGCGTCGCTAATGCAGCTTGTACGGCATCGTAATCTGCAAGAGTAAAGCCACTATCTTTTAGGCTTTTTTCAATCTCGCTACTGACTTTATTATTATCAATAAACAAGGTTGCACTGCCATCAAGGCTGATCAGCATATGTGCTAAAAATACCGGATTATAATCAACATCAGCACCACGCAAGTTAGTCAACCAAGCGATATCATCTAAGCTCGATAATAGATGATGAGTCGCCCCTGCAGCTTTCATGCCTTGGCGTACAGCAGCCAGTTTTGCAGCAGCTGATTGGGAAATAAATGATTCATCATGGACATACAATGGTGCGGTTGGTAACGCTGGACGATCTGACCATACCTCAGTGAGGACGTCACGCTCGGTGATCAAGGTAATATCATTAGCATCAAAAGCATTCAATAATCGATCCTGCTCAGCGATAGACAATACATTGCCATCAACCGCTACGCTATCGCCTTCTTGCAGATGCTCAGCTAACCAGTCAATATGATTAGGCTGTCCAGGTGCCATCTTTTGCAAACTAATACCTGTACCTTCTAATTGCTCAGCAGCATGCACCCAATAGCGACTGTCAGTCCATAAACCTGCAAAGTCCGCAGTGACTACTAAAGTACCGACTGAACCGGTAAATCCTGACAACCATAGGCGCGCTTGCCAGTATTCAGGTAAGTATTCAGATAAATGCGGATCAGCTGACGGTACAATAATCGCCGTTAGATCTTGGGCAACTAAATTTTGGCGCAGGTTATCGATACGCTCATGAATGTTTTGCTTACTCATTAGGATGTTCCTTGTTTATCTTTTGAAGATATTCTAGCGTGGGGCGACTATAGATAGTCGTCTTATTTGAAGACAAGCGTATTGTTAGATGTGTGGGCAGATACTAGGCTTTCAATAGCTCTATGACAATTAGTTAGCAAAAACGTGCTACCGACGAGGGTAACACGATCTAGCATACGTCACTTACTCTGTATTAGCTGACCAAAACTAGCACTTTATTTATTTACTTACTCATTCATTTACTTATTTACTTAATCAAGCTGCTCAGCAGCTTCGCTATCTTGAAGCATTTTGTTGATAGGCTTTGCTAGTATCAACAATATCACCGCAGCCACTACCAAGAAAATCGTCATCGTAGTAAATAGACTCGGTAAGCCTTCAATTTTATCCGCTGATACATAACCACCAAAGAAGGCCGCTACTAAGTTACCCATAGCTACAGAAGCAAAGAAAAGGCCCATCATTTGACCTTGCATGCCCTTCGGAGCCAGTTTAGTCATAGCAGACAATCCAACAGGACTAAGCGCTAATTCGCCAAGGGTTAACAAGAACAAACTACCCACTAACCATAAAGGTGATGCTAATCCACCATCATTAGTCAAAATACTTTTGGAGGCAAAAATCATCAGCGCAAAACCTGCTGCCGCTAACAGCATACCAAGCGCAAACTTAGTCATACTGTTTGGCTCAAGGCCTCTGTTGCCAAGCTTCACCCATAAAATACTAGCAATCGGGGCTAGGATTAAAATAAACAAAGGATTCAACGATTGGAACCAAATGCTAGGTATTTCAAAACCTAAAACGTTAAGGTCTGTGTAATTATCGGCGAACAAGTTAAATGAGGTAGGTTGCTGCTCAAAACTTGACCAAAACAGCGTTGAGCCAATAATAAGTATGAAGCAAATCAACAAGCGTAGCTTATCTGATTTATCTAATCGCGGCGAAATAAACATTACCGCAAAATAGATCAATACTACCGCAGCAATGATATAAGTCATATATGAGGCAACCACTGCAGGCGCAAATGGCATAATACCTGTAGAGACTAAGATAACAATGGCAGCTAAGGCGGCGAGGAATACTAATACCCAACGACCTATATTGTTATAGCGTCCATTAGACTTTTCCCAATCAGCCTCAATTCCTTTTGCTTGCGCATAACGGCTTAGATTTTTTTGAGCGATAAAACGGTATATAAGTAATGACACTAGCATGCCAAGACCACCGACCCCGAAGCCCACATGCCACATTCCTTTTTCTTTAAACACACCGACAATAAGGGCCGCTAATAACGCACCGATATTGATACCCATGTAGAATAAAGTAAAACCGCCATCACGGCGCGAATCGCCTTTGGGGTATAGCGCACCTACCATTACTGAGATACAAGTCTTAAATAACCCTGAGCCCAAAACGATACACATCAAGCCGACAAAAAATAGCGTCATACCAAAAAAGGCGGAGAGCGCAATACACAAATGACCTAGGGCAATAATTATACTACCCCACCACAGCGCACGCTCCTGACCTAACCAGTTATCTGCTAGCCAACCACCAGGTACCGCCGCTAAATACAGCGAACCGGCAAAAATACCATAAATAGCAGAAGCAGTTACTTCATCGAAGCCAAAACCGCCACTACCAACACTTGCTACCATGAATAAAACCAGTAGCGGACGAATACTGTAATAAGAAAACCGTTCCCACATTTCGGTAAAAAATAGCGGACGTAGTGGTTTGGGATGCCCCATAAACCCATTTTCTAACGCTGCCAATTCGGCAGCACTGAACTCCGTTTGTGACTCCGTTGCCATACACTTATTCCTTAGGTGTGCCACAGTAATAATGCTCAAACCTATCATTACTAAGATGTGTGGTCATTTAGGCGTGTCATTGTTTCACTAGAACATTTACAAGTAAAGAAGAAAATATTTACTAGTTAGAAAAATTCACCCAATAAAAAACCCGCTGCCAATGATTGACAGCGAGTTTTTTATTATTAGCGTAAGGTATAAACGTCTTATTCAACCATTATTAGGCCTTTAAAACTCTAGAATAGCGTAAGAATAGTGAAGACCTGACAAGGACAATTACCTTATTTAGCAGGAGCAGGTGCAGGTGCTGCTTCAACCGTACTAGCCTTTGGATCCGCTTTCGCTTGTTCAGCGGTTGGATCGGCAGCAGCTACTGCGGCTTGATCTACTGTACCGTCAGCAGTAGCTGTCGCTGAACCAGTAGCCACTATCGCATCACCAGTAGCTGGCGCAGGAGTAACTGTAGCATCTGCCGGCACTGTAGTTGCTGCTGCATCTGCAGGTGCCGCTTCCGCTGTTGCCACTGGTGCTGGAGCAGCTGGCGCTGCTGGTTCTGCAGCAATAGCAGCCGCTTTGTCAGCTGCAGCCACTTCCGCTGCAATACTTTCAGCAGTGATATGTTCACCAGCTGGACGCAAAAAGGCTGAGATACCGATGAGTAACACGATGCCTAAAAATAAGCCGACGCCACCTAAAGCAAACAGAAACTCTTTTTTGGGATTGTTATTGACAATATCATCTGACATATCTTATCTACCTTGCACGAAAAATATTTGAAATATGGGCTATTATATCGCAATTTATGCCGATTTGTTAAATCCCTTAACTATTTAAAGGAATTATTAGTAAAACTCAGCTCATTAGCCAATGCCATGACCTTTTTACTTACCCAAACGTGCTCGTACTCCTGTCCGCTTGCCTAAATAGCTAAGTATCAACAGCAAAGCCATAATAATCAAAATAGGATAGTTGCCCCAAGTCATAAACGGCGTATTACCAACTCGGGCCTGAATATTACCACGTAATACGGTACGCTCGAACTGTGGTGCACGCTTGACGATATGACCTTTGTGATCAATGATAGCAGTAACGCCAGTGTTAGTAGCTCGCATAAACCAGCGACCATTCTCTAACGCCCGCATCTGTACCATTTGTAAATGCTGCAAAGGCCCAGCTGAAGTGCCAAACCAAGCATCGTTAGAGATAGTCAGTAAGAAGTCAGTGCCAATAGCATTCTTGCGGGTGGTATCTGGGTAAGCCACTTCATAACAAATCGCTGCACCAAGATTGTGACCACGTACGCGCAATGGTGACTGCTGATCATTACCACGACTGTAGCTTAAGATATCTTGACTACCAGCCAAATCGGGCAGAATATCTAGCATGCCCTCGAATGGAATATACTCACCAAAAGGTACTAAACGCTGTTTTTTATAGAGACCATCGGCTTGTGCGCCTAACGCAATCACACTGTTATAAAACGGCGGGTACTTATCAGAAGCTGCATTGAACGCCGCTTCATCCTTATAAGGAATGCCAGTCACCCAAGTGGTATCCGTTTCCTTGGCCAGCTTGACCATTTCACCAATAAAACCAACTGCCTCAGTTTGAAACATTGGTATAGAGGATTCTGGCCAAAGTATGATATCACGCCCCCATTCAGTGCTAGAAAGAGTGGCATATATTTTTAGAGTCTCGATTTGAAATTCAGTCAGCCATTTTAGATCTTGCGGAATATTACCCTGAATCAAAGATACCGATAGATCAGGCGTGCCTTTAGGTTTGGTCCATTGCGGATCGACCAACCATAACGAGGTACTAACGACTAATAAAGCAAATGAGGCCAGTAGATAACCACCGCGGTTACGCATTTGCTCGACGACACTAGAAGCTAATAATACTGCTACAAAAGACACTGCGAATACACCAGCAACGGGTGCTAAAGAAGACAGCCAATACTGCTCAGTAAAAGCATAACCAACAAATAGCCAAGGAAACCCTGTGAATAGCCAAGTTTTTAGCCACTCTTGTAATACCCAAAGAGCCGCAAAAGCGAAAGGTTGCTTACCAACTCCGCGGTTGAATACCAAGGCTAAAAAGCCATGAAAAAGCCCCATGCCTAGACCCATCAGCGCAATTAAAATAAGCGCCAACCAAGCTGGAGTGTCACCATAATCATGGATAGAAGTATAAAGCCAAAATGCGCCAACACACCACAGCCCCATCCCATAAGCTTCACCAATAATAAAAGCGCGTTTGCCGCTCATGTCAGGCATTAATAACGCATATAAAATGGCTGGAGATACTAAAGCTATTGGCCAGAATCCGTAAGGAGCAAGGGCCAGTATAAACATTGCTCCTGCTAGCCAAGCCACAACAAGCACTAGAAGAAGTGGTTTCTTTTTCGACTTATTAGCATTTAGACGCTTTTGCAAATCAACGGTAGACGGGCGCATATTGGTTATCCAAAACTCAAAACGAGGCTTAAAAAAGCATAAAATTTTATATTTAGGCGGCCTATGGTTATAGCAACTCAGAGTAAGTTATAAGCACTCGACTCCCCCTGCCAAATCAAACCCGCCTATAATACCAGCCTGTGCTGATAAAGGGGTAAATTTGCTTGGCTAGTTGGGCGGCGCTTACCTTGGTAACTTACTCGACATAATCCACAGATTAGCCTTTGTACAGCCATTAGGTTTTACGGCGATTGATATAGAAGATGATTTTTGATAACTTTGCTAAACATGCTATTTTTGTAGCCCGCAGATTATGCTTAGCTATAGTTTTTTACCATCCTTAGTTTACGACCTTTAATTTACAACCTTTAATTTACAACCTTTAATTTACAATCCTTAGATAGCAAAAAACACGACCGCAGCCGTGTTCTTATTTTACAATTTAAGCCTAAGTTATAAAGACTTTAATAATAATTTATCAAACGTCTTTTAATGGCTGCCTATGAGTAATTGCTTATCTGCCTTGACATTGGTGACCTCAAGATCATTAATAGAGCGTCCTTCCACATCAGTGATAGTGATTTTCCAATCATCTATTTCGACAGTTTCACCTTCTAAATCACTGACATAACCAAGCGCCTGCATTACCAAACCACCCATAGTATCAACGTCGGTATCGTCAAAATTACTACCGAGCTCATCGTTGCAGTCCTCAATCACCGTTGAAGCTTGTACTCGCCAAGTATTAGGCTTCTCAGGATGGACAATGATGTTATTAATATCACTGTCTTCATCGAAATCATCATGCTCATCAACGATATCACCAACGATCTCTTCGAGTAGATCCTCCATAGTGACTACCCCAGCAAAGTTGCCAAATTCATCGACGACAATTGCCATATGTACTTGAGTGCGCTGCAAAGAACGTAACAGAGTATCAGAACGCGCCGACTCACTAATGTATAGTGGCTGACGTACCAAATCTTTTAGACGTTGGCTATCAATTTTGTCATGTTGATCACGCACCATATACACCAACAGCGGAATCAAGTCTTTAGCGAGCAGAATACCTATGACCGCATCATCATCTTGGCTATCGAATACTGGATAGCGTGAATGAGTCGTCTCAAGAATAATGTCCATCACTTCAGCGAGGCTAGTACTCTCGTGCAAACTTATGACCTGTGGACGCGGGGTCATAATTTCACGTACTTGCGTCGCTGGCAGATCCAGTACGCCCTCAAGCATATCAACCGTATCAGGCTCTAAAAATTGCCGTGATTGCTGCACTAAACTAACTAGTTCGTCACGGGTTTCGGGGGCGGTCGATAGCCAGCGTTTTAAGCCGCGCATCGACCAACTACTCGGGCTGGGAATGTCTTCAGACATGGTGGTGTGGGTTAACCTCTTCAATTAGTGGATAGAGCATTGCTAATAAAAATCTAAATGGGGATTAAAATATAAATAAAAACTATGGTTAAAACTTGCTGCAAAAATATCAACTACTGTATCTAAAGTATAGCTATTTATTCAAAACAACGCTTTTAAAACTCAACTGCTGTTACTTTAGTTTCACTTTATCGCAAGGCTCAGCGACATTCAACGATAAATTTATGCAAATTGTATTGTCAGTGTGTTATAAATTTTGCTAGAGTCAAAGACTTTATTTATGTAATCCACTCTTATGTCGCTTCGCTGTTTATTTTCAAGGCTTATGTCATCTCGCTCTAGCCTCGATCCTTCATCTAACCGTAATAACAACGGTAACCATCAACCTCAATCTAAAAGATTTGGTTGGCTTAGCTGGCGTGGTGTAGCAAGGTTTTTTATTGCTGTGGCCTTAATACTCTCTGCCGTTTGGTTACTAATGGCGATTTACTATCATTTTGGTATAAGCAGCCCTATCACTTGGCTAGTAGCACTAATAGTTTTCGGCTTGCTAGGCTGTTGGTTGACGCTACCGTACTACCCTAAGCTGGCCTATAAGCTTACGCAGCAATCGGTAGCGAAAAATAGTGAATTGAATACAGCTCATATTAATACCAATAATACTAGCAACAGCAGGCTCAACAAAAGCAAGCTCAGCAACTATTTAGTGGCTAGCTATGGACTGGTTTGGCTGCTTGGCTTAGGCTGGTTTAACGCTATTAACCCTAAGCAAGAGCGCAATTGGCAGCCTGAAGTGAGTCAAGCAGTTTCTTATACTCGTGATCCTAATAACCCTGATCTGATTACTCTATCTAATGTACGCAATTTTGATTGGCACCCGAGTAATGGCCCTGATGAGATTGCGCCTACGGAACGCTGGGAAACCCGCACTGTCGATATATCTAAACTATCTGGTATCGATATCGCTAATTCTTATTGGATGGGACCACTAATTGCTCATACTTTAGTCAGCTTCCGTTTTGAAGACGATAGACCGCTAGCGTTCTCCCTTGAGATTCGTAAAGAGGAAGAAGAAAGCTTTTCGGCTTTAGCTGGATTTTTTAGGCGCTTTGAGCTGAGCCTTATCGCCTCTGAGGAGCGTGATATTATTTATACTCGTACTAATGTGCGCGGTGAACAGGTCTATCTCTTCCCTATCAGTCACTTGCAACAAAGCGAAGTGAAATCTTTATTCGAGTCTTACTTAACGGCTGCTGATGAGCTCAATGCTGAGCCTGCTTGGTATAATACTTTGACCAGCAACTGTACTAATATTATCTTTTATATGGCACGTATCGTCAGTGGTGAGCGGCTACCTTGGGATTACCGTATTTGGGTCTCAGGTTGGCTACCAAACTACCTCTATGATATCGGTATGCTAGATGCAAGCTCTCAGATAAAAGAGGGTTCACTAAAACAGGAAGTGGTAACAGATGAGCCGCAAATTACTCAGCCTTGGTCAATGGATATTTGGTATCAGCATACCCATATCAATCCAAAGGTGATTGGCTTTGATAATCAAGCGGGATTAGATACTAGTAACAATAGCGCTGAGTTCTCTAAGCAAATTCGCCAAGGCATTCCTATTCCACCACTAGCTGACTCTACTGCTGAAGCTGAAACCCAAGCGCAATCTGCTAGTGAGAAGGCTGATAAATAACCTTGATAAGAGCTAGTGTTAGAAATTATCAGGGTTATAGCAATTATAAAGGGCTAGCAGCTGCTATCAGTGCTTGTCAGATATTCTGAGCAATAGAGTATGTTAGGTAGGTAGTAGAGTATTTTAGGCAATAGAGTATTTTAGGCAATAGAGTATAGCACTAGCGGTTGCCCTCGCTCTAAGGCCTTACCCAATTCACCACCCGTGTCTCCATGGCTTCATCGCTCATCCCTACCTCAGAGATGCAGCGCCCTGCAATACCAACATTAGCATCACGCATTTGCTGCTGAGTAACGACCGCATCTTGGGTTAATAATAAATGCCAGCTTGGTAGTGACTGCCCTTTATACAAACGTTTATAAGCGCAATGATTAGGCAGCCACATCATAGTGGGTAGTTTAGCGGCGGTCAACTGAATACAGTCTGGCACATACTGTTGCCGGGAGTCATAGTGCTGACAAAACCCCGTCTCACAATTCATCAGCTGGCAAGCGACGTCGGTATACTCAACTTGCTCTTCGTCTACATCGCCGTTCTCATCTTCATCAATATACTTAATCAGGCAGCAACTGCCACAGCCATCGCATAAGGCTTCCCATTCGCTATGGTTTAGATCCTGCAACGCAAACTGCGACCAAAATTGTGGTCGTAGAGGTTGGTCGCTGTGAGTATTGAGCTCGGTATCAGCTGAAGCTACCGCATCCTGCTTTGATTGGGATTGCACATTCTCAAAGCTGGATTTTAAAGCTTGTAATAAATTTAGACTCATAAAATGGCCGTAGGTTTAGATAAGTAGCATTTGCACAACTAGAGTTACAGTATTATAGCTGTTTTTCGCTGTCATGGGCGTTAAGGTAATATCAGTAAATAATAAGTAACTTATCAAAAGCACTCATAGCTAGATTAATAGCTATCGCTATCACTTGCTAAGTTAAGCACTCAATAACAAAAATCACTCTATAAAAAAGGATAATAAGATGTCAATTAAGACCTTTGAGCTAATAAGTACTACCGAGAATGGCGTACAGTTAATCAGTTATGTAGCCTTACCAGAAAACGCTGCAGATGATAAGCCGGTAGCTGGTATTTTAGTTGCTCCTGAATGGTGGGGCGTGGTCGAGCATCCAAAATCAATCACTGAACGCCTAGCAAAAGCGGGTTATGCCGCCGTCGCTATGGATGTTTACGGTGAAGGTAAATTGACTAGTGATGCGGCGCAAGCCAATATGTGGATGGAGCAAGTACTTGCCGACCAAGATATGCTAATGGCACGCTGCCGTTTAATTCTCAATGACTTTAGCGATCAGCTAGCCGTTGATGGTGACAATTTAGCTGCGATAGGTTTTTGTTTCGGTGGCAAAGTAGTACTGGATATGGCACGCGAAGGTATGCCTCTAAAAGCAGTAGCGACTTTCCATGGTAATTTATCTCCAAAACAGCCAGCAGATAGTAAATTCGCTGCCAAAGTTTTAGTAGCGCATGGTGGTGATGATTCTATGGTGACCATGGATGCGGTAGAGAGCTTTAAAAAAGAGATGGATGCGGTTGACGTTGATTACACTATCGATGTCTATGATAACGCTAAGCATGGCTTTACTAATCCTCAAGCGGATGCACGTGCCGCTGAGAACAATGCTGATCTAGGCTACAATGAGAATGCTGCTAAGCAAAGCTGGGATAACATGCTAGCGTTTATGAAAGCTAATCTAGGTTAAAATTTATGGATTTAAGCCAAATCTATTACCCTAATAGTCATTGATTACCTTAAAACAGAGTATGTTAATCATGCTCTGTTTTTAGTTGTAAGTATTAATTTTTAGAATAAAGGCCACCATAAAGTGTACTAAGATAGGTTTAATATTTTAATATTTTAATAATTAGTAGCAAAAGGTACTGAGTAAACTGTGATTTGCTCAGTACCTTTTTGTATAGATGACTAGATTATACGATGAACACTCGATTAAATACTAAGCTAATAAAAGACTCTATATCAACAGCGGTAGTTAATGCTTTTATCATTGCTGGCATAGTATCTGGTATAGTTAATTATTTGACTTTAGATGACTGTACGTTAACAGAGCGCCCTAATTCTCAGAAAGTTAAGTTAGGATAATCCCCTGCATCAATACTCACTAAAAAACTGCAAAAAATTATTCATATAGCCATTTAGTAGCTTTAAAGTAAATCCAACATAGCGATATTTTCAGCTACCCTGTAAAAACTGATTAGCTTATCATTAGTAATAGACTTGAGTTTATTTTTTAATAAGCTCATTATCTGCATAAGATAAGATAAGATAGATCACCTACTAGTGACCCTAGTAAACTAAATATATTGAGGTTTTAAATGGGCTGGTTTGCTTTTATTATTTTGTTGCTTATCACTATTATTATTTATAACAAGATAAATAAGCAGCTCATGCAACTGCGCAGTGATATGGCAAAGCTGCAAAGCGACTTGCAACAGCAGGAGCACAGTCTTAAACAGCTTGAGACCTCACGTTCTGCCGCTACTCCTATATCTTCACTTGCAGCCAATAGCGCCGTGCCATCCTCGCCTGTTTTAACCCCCTCACTCTCAGTGCCACCGCCCTTACCAACTGCGATTAATGTTGCCCAGCAGCAAACTCTGGTGGCTAGCAGCATGGATGATTCTGCAACTCAAACTTCAACTGTGCTAACAGCAGCCACTACTAGTGAGGTAGAGTTAGTAGATGATACTACGGCACCTTGGACGATAGAGCGTCCTGTGCCAGTAATAGAGCCAGATGAGCAGTCATTACCTATGGTAACCTCGCTCTTTAACTCGCTTAAAAACTGGTTCTTCGGTGGTAATTTAGTAGTACGAGTCGGGGTGTTAGTATTATTAGTCGGCGTAGTCTTGTTACTGCGCTTATTGAGTGATTATATCGAGATTCCTATTACCTTTAAGCTATTAGCAATAGGTATTATAGGCATAGGGCTTGCCGGCTTAGGTCTCAAGCTTGCCAGCAAACGTTTTGCTTACGGTATCACTTTGCAAGGTACTGGCTTAGCTATCACTTATTTGACTAGTTTTTTTGCTTATAGTGTCTATAACGTCATTCCCAGCTTACCGAGCTTTATCATTCTAGGGCTATTATCAGCGCTCACTATTGGCTTAGCGGTACGCCAAAACGCTTTTCCTTTAGCCTTATTAGCGCTATCTGGTGGGTTTTTTGCGCCATTATTAACCGGTACCGACACTGGCAATTTAGTGACCTTATTTAGCTACTACTTGCTATTGAACATCAGTATTGCGATTATTGCTCATTACCGTACTTGGAAAGTGTTGAATGCTTTAGGGGTAGCCGTCACTTTTGGCTTGGCCTATTATTGGGGCTTAACTGAAGATCTGGGCACATTGATTGCTACTCAACGCTGGCCTTTAGTATCGCTAGTAGCGCTCCATTTAGCACTCTATTTATTCATAGCTATTCGTTATACTCAGCAAATCATCGCTTATAATAGTGATAATGAGGCCAGCAATAGCTTAGCCGCAACTTCTGCTACTACAAAATCTGCGCCCAGTCTCTATCTGTATCCTATAGATATTGGCCTGCTATTCTCAGCGCCCGTATTGGCATTTGGCTTATTTGCCGCCCTGTTAAATGATATCGAGCAAGCGCTAACTTTGACTAGCGCTATATTGGCCGCTATTTATTTAGGGTTAGGCTGGTTACTTATTCAACGCAGTCAACGTTATACGCTAATTACTGAAGGCATGCTGGCCTTAGGGTTTGGGTTTTTGGCCTTGGTCATTCCGTTAGCTTTTGATGATCAATGGTTAGCGTTCGGTTGGGCGATTCAAGGATTAGCACTAGTATGGTTTGGACGTCGCTCATTGCGGGCGTGGCTAGTTATCTTTGGTTTAGCCTTGCAGCTGATCAGTATCGGCATGCTATTTGTGTTAGATATGCTATGGTCTGAAGTACCGATTTTGACTTTGACAATTTCCGCCCTAAGTGCCCTTGCCTCAATGTTTATTCTGCGTGCTAGCCACTCCCCTAGCTTATTAATAACGGCCAACGCTCAAGCAAATTCAACTATATCTGACGCTGCTGAGTCTAATGGCAATATTGTTACTGACACTGGTACTGGCGCTGATAATATTGCAAACTATGCCACCTCTTTAGGCATCAGTAGCGCATCTGCCCAGCAATGGCTGTTAAGTATTAATAGTCAAAGTACGGCCTTTAATGCAGTTTGGCGCAGTCCCGTGTTTATACGTCTGCTAACTTTTGCCGCTACCGTGTGGGCGCTACTAGTATTATTTACTGACTTAAAGCAGTGGCTTGCCAGCTGGCAATTGGCGACTAGTAGCTTAATAGCACTAGCGACTCTAAGCTGCCTACTAATTTATTGGTTAATCAATCGCTATCGTTCATGGCAAGAGATCAGTCATTTTAGCCATGCGCTGTTAAGCTTATTCTGCTTAGTGCTGGTACTACAATTACCACAAAAATTTGAGTTCAACCATCAATGGAGCACTGCGTCTTGGCTGGTTTTTGCCAGCTTATTAATTGGCTGGCTAGTCGTTGGACAGCTGTGGCTAAAGACTTGGTATAGCAGCTCCAGCCTATCTCGTTATGACACTGCCAGCTGGTTTGCTACTAGTATCTTAGTTCTAGCCGCTGCGCTACATTATGGTTTACCAGACTCCAATGGCGTCATTACTATACTCATTCCAGTAGCGCTAATGCTGGCTGGATTATGGTTCAGCTATCGCTATTCATCGACTGAACAATCCGCTAACCAGCACTTGCTGTACTGGTTTGATTGGCAACAAGCCTTAGTAGATAGCGCTAAAGTTTTTGTACCCTTAACCTTGATATGGGCAACTCTAAGCAACTGGAGTTATGACGGTATCATTTGGGGGCTGCCCTATTTCCCAGTAGTCAATCTATATGACCTCAGTCTAGCGTTAGTGTTAGGCTATGGTTTCAGCGCTTATTACTTAAATCAGCTTAGCTATGTTAACTCAGTTACTAGCGATGCTAGCGTAAATGTCCCTGTTAATGTCAGAGCCAACAACATGCTCACTAGCAAGCCTTCGCTTATTATTTTAGGCCTGATTGGCTTTTGGCTGCTATCGAGTATTTTAGTAAGATCCCTGCATGCCTTTATCGGCACCCCATTATGGGACGACGGCGCTTGGAATAGTGAGCAAGTACAAACCGGACTGACCATCTTATGGACCTCAATAGCGTTGGTCGCCACTATCGTTGCCAGTCGCCAATTACATCGTACTTTATGGTTTATGGGTATTGGCTTATTAGGGGTGGTGGTACTCAAACTAGTTGTCGTCGATCTATCACAGACAGAGGCCATTTGGCGAGTGCTGTCCTTTTTAACTGCTGGTAGCTTGATATTGCTGATTGGTTATCTTGCACCCCTACCGCCTGAGCAAGCCAAAATCGCTGATGAGGGTGAACCGTTAGCTTAGGATTTATAACGGCAGCGCTGGTTTAAAAATTAGGCTTAAACGATTTATCAATAAACAATACCTTACTAAAAAATACCGCTTTAAAAAGTCATCAGCTAAGTTTTAGGGTGATGGCTTTGGTTCTGTAGTAAACTGAGCACCACCGTTACTTTAGGCGCATTGTCTAAGGTTAGCGCACTATTTATTAAAAAGGCAGTTAAAGCAAATGGATAAGAAAGCAAGTATTCAGTGGTTCCCAGGCCATATGAACAAAGCCCGTAATGAAGTTAAAGAAATCATGCCGCAAATGGATGTCATCATTGAGGTTCTTGATGCTCGTATTCCTTATAGCAGTGAAAACCCTATGGTGGCATCGTTACGTGGTGAAAAACCCGTCATCAAAATCTTGAATAAAGCCGATCTTGCTGATCCGGTAATGACCCAAGCATGGATGGATTACTTCGAGCAAGAAAACGGGGTCAAAGCTTTAGCCTTCGATGATAACAAAGCGGATCATGTGCATCGGATCGTGGAGCTGTGCAAAAAACTGATGCCTAACAAGGCTGAGTCAGGCCGACAAATCAAAGCCATGATTTTGGGTATTCCTAACGTTGGTAAATCAACTTTGATTAATACTTTAGCCGGTCGTGCTGTTGCCAGAACCGGTAACGAGCCAGCAGTCACGAAGTCGCAGCAGCTGATCAAGCTAGACGGTGGCATCATGCTTTATGATACCCCTGGTATGCTATGGCCAAAGGTTGAAAATGCTAACTCTGGCTATCGCTTAGCCGCTACTGGCGGTATCCGTGATACGGCGTTCGATTTTGATGATGTGGCTGGTTATACCGCAGAATTCTTACTAAAAGCTTATCCTGAGCTACTAAAAGTTCGCTATAAAATTGATGAGCTACCTAAGACCGATTGGCAGTTCTTTGAAATTGCTGGTCGCAATCGTGGCTGCATCCGTTCTGGTAATCAAGTAGATACGTACCGGATGTCAGAGATTTTGGTTAATGAATTACGTAGTGGTACGCTAGGTCGAATCAGTCTGGAAACCCCAGATATGCGTGAAGCCGAAGAAGCAGTGGTTGCGCAACAACGTATTACTGATGAAGAAAGAAAAGCGGCAAAGTTAGAGGAAAAGCTATTACGTAAAAAACGTGCTCGCAAGAATCGTAAATAGGGTTTGGTCATTATTGTTGCTACAAGCTTAGATACCCTCTTGCCAAATTATAATCAATAGCGAAATACAGTGCTATAAAACCCAATGATTTCGTGGGTTAACCACCCACGCTACGCAAAATTTAAAGTTAGAATAGAGTCGATGATGGTGATGTTTAAAAGGGGCGTAGGGGGCGTTCTGTGTACTAATAATTTACCTAGGTAGCCTACCCTCTTCGATATCGTTAAGTCATTATTTCTATAGTATTATTTTATAACTTTTAAACAAAGCTAAGTCCTAGAATATCTTGATATAAGGTATAATTAGCTACCTTAAAACTCTAATTAAAGCTCCCTATGACCCAGCCTACCGCTAATATAAATACTGCATCAGCAGACGCTACTGTTACTCACAACACTACTTCCTACGACACCTTCGCCCCCCGTTTATTAACATGGTTCACCACCAGTGGCCGTCATGATTTGCCGTGGCAGCAGCATCAAACTGATACGCCCAACCCTTATATTGTTTGGTTATCAGAAGTCATGCTGCAGCAGACCCAAGTCACCACTGTGTTGCCTTACTTCGCCCGATTTATGACTTCCTTCCCAACCGTGCAAGATTTAGCAGCAGCCGAATGGGACGTGATAGCCGAACACTGGGCAGGCATGGGCTACTATGCGCGAGCGCGTAACTTGCATAAAGGCGCAAAGCAGCTAGTTCAGATTATTGATGAAACTGGCGACTTTCCGCAGACGTTAGAAGGTTGGGAAGCCATATCAGGGGTTGGACCTTCAACCGCTGGGGCGATTGTAGCCATGGGCTTGCATGGTTATGGAGTAATTTGCGATGGTAATGTCAAACGAGTTTTGACTCGTTGGGCGGCTATCGATGGCGATATTATGAAGTCGGCCACCACTAAAGAGTTATGGGTATTGGCGCAGCGCTTAACACCGACAGAGAACTCTGGATTATTTGCCCAAGCAATGATGGATATGGGCGCAACTTTATGTATTCGCCGTCAGCCTGCTTGTTCCTTATGTCCGCTAGCGGATGACTGTTTAGCGCATGCGCAAGGGCGCGAAACTGATTATCCAGTAAAAGCTAAAAAACAGCCGAAACCCAGCAAGTATAGTAATGCGTTAATGATCAAAAATGCAGACAGTGAGCTGTTATGGCTACAGCGCCCAGATAATGGTATTTGGGGCGGCTTATGGAGCTTACCGTTGGAATTTATAGAAAAGATTAGCGGCAGGGCTACTGATAAAGCAGTAGCAGTGACTGCAGTCACAGATAAGCAGTCGTTGAAAGTTGCCAGTAATGAGCGAGCCTACGAATCAGAATTCACTACCGCTGAGCAAATCATTAATGAGTGGTTGAGCCAGCAGCCGTTGACAGCCAAGCCAATAATTAGAGCAGAGACGAATGACTTGTTTGACGATGCACTAGTCGCTCCTATCAAGCACTCATTAACCCATTTTCATTGGTATCTAACCCCGCAGCAACTAACTTTAAATGACCAACAAGCGCAACAGCTAACCGAACTACTGCAAGCGGCTGATATTACTCTGAACTGGCTAAATAGCGCTGAGGCGCAAGCAACGCTTGGGTTGCCACGAGCGATGGTTAAGATACTCGAAGAAGGCTAATACATTACTATAAACTCTTAAAATAATGGTAATTGGATAAACCCAAAAAAAAGCGACTCATCCGTTATCATGAGTCGCTTTTTTATTTAGATCATATTGTATTACATTCTAATAAACTGCCTGCTTTTAATAGGATCTTGCAAGTCTATAGCCAATTAAGACTTCGGCACCCGTAAACGCATCAGCCCTTCTTGTTGTACTGTGGCTACTAGCTTGCCATCTTGCCAAAACTGACCATGATTTAGTCCCATAGCATTAGAAGTAGTATCGCTCCACATGTCATACAGCAGCCAATTATTAAGGTCGAAATTACGATGAAAATGCATCGAATGATCGATACTCGCCGCTTGTAAGCCGCTAGTCATGAAGCTAACACCATGCGACATCAAACCTGTACCAACCAAATAGAAGTCTGATGAGAACGCCAATAACGCTTGCTGAATAGCAACTGGTTGCGCCCCCAAATCTTGGATGCGTAACCAATTGGCTTGTTTAGGTTTCATCGGTTCAGGATGGATAGGATCACGTGGTTTGACTGGCTTTATCTCTATATGACGACGACGCATAAAACGTGACTTGAGCGCATCAGGTACTTTACCGACATAATCCTCTTTGAGCTCTTGCTCAGCACGCAAATCCTCTGGTGGGGGATAAACAGGCATATTTTCTTGATACTCTAGGCCTTCCTCCATCGAAGAAAAAGAAGCAATCATTGAAAAGATGACTTGCTCAACCGGCGCTTTGCCACGAGCTTGTTTGTATTGAATAGCAGTGACTTGACGTGCTGATAGACTACGGCCATCACGCAAACGTCGTACTTGATAAATTACTGGCTGATCAATATCGCCCCCACGCAAAAAATAACCGTGCAGCGAATGACAAGGTTTGTCCTCATCAAGCGTATGAGCAGCGGCCATTATCGCTTGAGCTAGTACTTGTCCACCGAAGATACGAGCACCAACATAGTCGTGGCTTTTACCTTCAAATACATCAGGGCTGACTTCAATGAGGGCGACTGTAGCTAGCAGCTCAGCGATCAGTTGCGTATTATTAGACATTGAGTTTCCTTATGTTGGATGACCATTATTGCTCGATAACATAGCAATAGGGTTTACAGTAACTTAGCATAATCTTCATTTAGCTTGAGTATTAATAAGTACTAATAAACAGTAAAAATAGTGACTAATAGCATTCGCTTGCAGTAAAACTCAGCTTTTTATCGCCAAGAAGAGATACTATCACAGTATCTCTTCTTGGTTATAAACACTCAAATTACAGTCTAGTATTGTACAGTCTAAGGTTTTACCGATACTAGTACTCGGATTGAATCCGGCACTAAAGATAACGTCGCTAATGCTTGCTCGCCTTGTAACTGTAGCTGCTCTAAACGCTCAATTTCCGCAGGTCGCACGTTTGGATTGATCGTCTGTAGATGCTTGAGACGCTTGACCTCACGTGACCACTGCTGGCTAAAGCGCATACTTGCTTGCGTACCGATCTCAGCCAGTTGGGCTTTAGCAATAGCTTCCGCCTCATAATAACGCTGTTCGATCACATCACCACGTGCTTTGATAACTTGTCGCGCGCGGTTTTTGTCCAAGCGCTCAATATGCGGCATAATCATATCGCTACTGATACGCGCTGACAGATCGCTACCTTGCTCACTGATAAACACTCGAATACTTTGTGCAGACAGAGTAGCTGGCAAATTCAATATTTTTGGTGCAATAGCTTCGACACGGAAGTTGACCTCTAACATCACCATCCCTTGTGGCATAGCGGCACTCTTGAGCATCCCAACCGTCGTATTACCAAAGGTGCTAGTATTAGCCAGCTCATAAATAGCACGCATTAGCGGATGTTCATGAGTAATAAACTCGATCTCTTCACGTGCCAGCGCCAGCTCACGCTCAAAGGTCAGAGTCATACCATCTTCTTCACCGAGCGGTAGCCCTTCAATATATTCGCTAATCTCAGTACTATCGACCGGCGAAATTACCCACGAGCCATCACGTTGAACGCTATAATCAATGTTAGCTGAGGCTAAGAAACGTTCAACGAATTTTGGCAATAGGTTATTACTATCGAAGTCGCGCATAGCATCAGCGATACGTCCAGCCACTCTTGGGCGACAAGAGTTATACTCTAATAGGCGGTCACGACCAGACTGCAATTGTGACTCTAATCCTAGACGTGTTTGCTTAGCATCGGCAATCAAATCTTGTAGAATAAGGCGATTATCAGCGTTATCAGCCCCTTCTAACAAAGGTTTCAAGGTTTGAATATATAGCTCTTGCACGCTTTGCGCAGTCGGTGATATTTGATTAAAGATATTCAGAGCACTATCATACCAATGGTATAGACGCTCTTGCGCGGTGCCTTGGATATAAGGCACATGCAAAGTTATTTTTTGGGTCTGGCCGATACGATCTAAGCGACCTATACGCTGCTCTAAGATATCTGGATTAGCTGGTAAATCCCATAAAATAAGCTGACTAGCAAACTGAAAGTTACGCCCTTCAGATCCAATCTCCGAGCACAGTAATATCTGCGCCCCTTCACTATCAGCAAAGTACGCAGAAGCCTGATCCCGCTCAAGCAGAGTCATCTGCTCAGTAAAGATAGCGGTTTTAATACCAGCATGTAAGCGCAACACAGCCTCAAGGCTTTCAACTGTTGCACCACTACGAGCAATAAGCAGTACCTTTTGGTGTTTTAGTTCGCCCTTTAAAATATTGATTAGCCAAGGTACACGAGGTTCGTCTTCTAACCAGCCACCATCAGGTTGGTTCTCTTCGCCCCATAGCTGCTCACGTAACTTGCCTGTAGTCTGATAGCTATTGACCCAAGTGTCCGGCAAGGGTAAAGGATGCGCCGTACTGCTACGACCATAAAAGCCTTTAACGCTCTCACGAGTATTACGGAACAATACTCGACCAGTACCATGACGATCAAGCAGCTCATTTAGCGCATAAGTGCGAAGCTTATCGTCTTCATTGATGGTGCTTAATTCATCTTCAGTCACGCTAAGCAAATTAGTTAAAGCGGCAATTTGACTGGCAGTCAGTGGCTTGTCTTCTATTAAAGTTGCCGCAACAGCCGCCGTTTGAGCAAAGGCTTCTTGACCATCGATGAACTCATCTAGATCATCAAAGCGATCAGCATCGAGCAAACGCAGACGAGCAAAATGACTTTGCACCCCAAGCTGTTCAGGAGTCGCAGTTAGCAGTAGTACCCCAGCAGTTTCTTCAGCGAAATCGGCTACTAAGTCATACTTTTCGTTGCCACCTTCCGCTTCATTCCAATGCAAATGATGCGCTTCATCGACTACTAATAGATCGAAGCCAGCTTCCATCGCTTGGTCATATAAATCAGGATGATCGAGTAATAAATCCATCCCAGCAATGATACATTGCTCAGTAGCGAAGACGTTTTGCTCAGGGTCATGCTCTCTAATCGCGGCAGTACGTACTAGATCAAATAAAGCAAAATTTAGATTGAAGCGACGACGTAACTCAATCATCCACTGGTACTGCAAGCTATCAGGCACTAAGATTAATACCCGCTCAGCCTTGCCAGTGAGTAGCTGCTGATGAATGATCAGCCCAGCTTCAATAGTCTTGCCCAGGCCTACCTCATCGGCAAGCAATACACGTGGCGCAATACGTTTACCGACTTCGTGAGCGATATAGAGCTGATGCTCGATAATATCGACACGGGCACCCATCAACCCTTTTAGAGGATGTCCAGCCAGCGCCGACTGCATACGCAGAATATCTTGGCGCAGCTCATACCAATCACTGCGTTCAATACGACCCGCTAATAGGCGTTCAAGCGGTTTAGCTAGCGTAATATTAGCAGCGAGGCGGGTTTCCATTATGCCTTTACTAACCGCCCCTCCATCAGGGTTATTAACGCTGTATTTCAGCACCCCCATCACTTCATCAACGCCAGTGACTGTATAGTTGTGACCTTGCTGATCACTGATACTATCGCCAACCTTGAACACCACTCGTGATAAAGGCGCGGACATCTTGGCATAGACGCGCATCTCTTCACTTTGGGGGAATAAAATGTGCACACAACGGTCATCTAAATCGATAACGACACCTAAGCCCAATTCGGACTCAGTATCGGATAAATAACGTTGACCAACGGCAAATTCGGAGCTGTGTAAAGAGGCGGCAGAGATAGTCATAGGGCAGGGTCTTTTTGTACTCAGTTAAGAAAAGGATAAGCAGGAGTAATAATTTCGTTATTTGGTCAGTATCAAAGCTGAGCTATTATATAACGTTAGCGGTTAGATGAGTGCATTAATCTAACTTTTCAAGAGCCTAGCAGCTAGGAATATAGTAGCTATAGTAGTCAGCGGTTCTAGTTGCTGCTTAGTCGTGCTACATTGATAGCCAAATCTGCAATAATAAACCTGATTTAGCGTCATTAAAAGTCAGGTTGACCGCTAGATCAATCCGTTATGAACCATAAATTATCAGTAGTAAAAACCAGCTATTAACCAAAATTACTTATTAACAAAAATTATCTTTTAAGGAGTTTTCATGCAAGCAGTATTTTTAGATAGAGGCACATTTTCTGAGGGCATTGACTTGCCAACGCCACAAGGCATTACTGACTACGTCACTTATAATGACACTCCTCAAGAGGATGCGGTGATTATCGAGCGTTGTAAAAACGCTGATATTATTTTCACTAATAAGGTTAAGATTAACGCCGAAGTTATCGCCCAGTTGCCTAAGCTCAAACTGATCCAGTTGACTGCTACCGGTATGAATAACGTTGACCATCAAGCTTGTACAGCTCATAACATTACGCTAAATAATGTCGCAGGTTACGCGGTCAAGAGTGTGCCTGAGCATACCTTTATGCTGATGCTGAATGCGCTGCGTGCTGGTATTTATTATCATCAAAAAGTCGTCGATGGCAGTTGGCAGGCTAATGGTAATTGGTGTCTATTAGATATCCCCCTGATAGATTTAGAGGACAAAACCTTAGGCATTATTGGGGTTGGCACTATCGGCAAACGTGTCACTGACATTGCCAAAGCTTTTGGTATGACGGTATTGTGGGCTGAGCATCAAGGACGTAGCCCGCGTAATAGCGATTATACTGCCTTTGATGACGTGTTGGCTTGCTCGGATGTGATTAGTTTGCATTGCCCACTAGACGAGCGTACTCACCATCTTATCAACCAAACTACTTTGGCAAAAATGAGCAAACAGCCGCTACTAGTCAACGTTGCACGCGGCGGTATTGTTGACAGTCAAGCGCTTGCTGATGCTATTAATAATGAGCAAATCATGGGCTATGCCAGTGATGTTTTTGAAAATGAGCCGATGCTTGATGACGATCCATTGTTAACTATTACTGAGCATCCACGAGTCATTTTTAGCCCGCATAATGCTTGGGGTAGCGAAAGCGCTCAGATAACCTTATGGCAGATTCTTAGCAAGCAAGTAGTCGGTTTTATTGACAACTATGCCTAAGCTTTTCTTCGACTAAGATTGAGTTAATGTTTTTGCTACCAGATTAGTTCTTTTATAGCTTTTATAAAGCTTACAGATAACCGTGGCAGATTAAAACAGAGTTATTTATCGCCATCTACTGCTATAAATAACTCTCAGCTCTACCGCCTGCGCCGTAGCCCCATAAACAACTGTCTCAGTAAGCTGCTAACTTACGCCAACCTGCAAAGTACAGCGCTTGTTATTAGCTATAAGTGCGGCACTAACGGCTAAAGCTTAACCACTTATCTTTTATTTGACGGTGCTTTAGCACAATGCGATCACTTAAGTAATTGCTAGTGACTTTCCATGGATAGCGATCGCCTTGTTTAGGTAGCTCATCTTTAGCTCGACGTACATAGCCGGCTGATAATGCGCCCATAATAGTATCTTCCTGCACTTGCGCTTTTTCCCCTTCAATCTGGGCTTTTGGCACTACCGTATGGTAGCCATGCTTATGCATATAGCTCAATAACCTAATTAAATAGTGACAGGCTAAATCAACTTTTAGTGTCCACGAGGCATTGGTATAGCCAAATATGACTGCCATATTAGGAATATCTTCAACTAGTACTGCTTTATAAGTCATGCGCGAGCCTATATCCACCGCTACACCATCGACATATAACTTTGCGCCGCCTAACATCTGTAGTTTTAGCCCAGTTGCAGTAACGATAATATCGGCATCCAAATGCTTACCTGAGTTGAGGGCAATACCTGATGCGGTGAAATGGCTAATCTGATCAGTCACCACCTCAGCACGTGTCCCTTTTAAAACTAAAAATAAATCACTATCAGGTACTGCACACAAGCGCTCTTCCCATGGATTATAATCGGGCAAAAAGTGCTCAATGTTAACCTCACTACCCTTAAGCTCTTGCTTCGCCCAGCGTGTTAGTAACGCCTTCATGACACTTGGGGCATGCATAGCGATTTGATAGACGCCTTGTTGCCTTAGCACGTTACGTGCTCGTAGCAAAGTATAAGCTTGCTGCTTAGATAACGGTGAGTACTTAGCAGACAACCAATCGAGCGCATAATCATCGCCTGGTACACTAGCGACATAAGTTGGTGAGCGTTGTAACATAGTCACATGGCGGGCGCACTGTTCGCCGTCTTCAGCAGCTAGTGCTGGTAACAAAGTCATTGCCGTTGCCCCACTACCGATAATGACTACTTTTTTATCATCATAATTTAAGTCTTGCCAGTGCTGCGGATGCACAATCTGACCTTGGAAGTCTTCTTCTTTATCGAAGTGAGGCCGATAGCCAGCTTGGTAATCGTAATAGCCCGTTGCGCCGACTACAAAATTGGCGGTTAACGTAAACACTTCACCACTAGCATGGTTTTTGACCATTGCCGTCCACTGCTGCGCCGTACTTGACCATGACAGTTGCTCAACTTCGTGACGATAGCGAATATGGTCGATGACCTTAAACTCACGTGCAGTATCAGTAATGTAGCTCTTGATATCGCCACCACTTGCTAGCATCCGATGATCTAGCCAAGGTCGAAAGCTGTAGCCAAAGGTTAGCGCATCAGAATCAGAGCGAATACCAGGATAGTTAAATAAGTCCCAAGTACCGCCCAAGTCTTGACGTTTTTCTAATACGACAAATCGCTGCGTTGATGACTGTCCTTGGCGCTTATGGTTGCAGTTACGCTTTTGCTTCATCTTAGATTTAGGAGTAAAAAAACTCGCCGTATTTTGCTGTTGTATATAACAGCCCATACCGATACCAGCAATGCCAGCGCCGATAATTAGCACCTCATAATCAGCTTCTATAGCTGCTTGCGCTTTGCTAGACTTTAAACCACGTTTAATAACATTTTTAGCGGCTTGTTTGGCAGAACTGACATTCATCATAATAATATCCCTTAATAATAGTATTCTTTGATAATTTGATTGCCAGGCTAATTTGTCACTGCCTTGCTACCTGTTGCTAGTCTTATTCATTTTTGCTTGTTTTACTTCAATAATTAAAAACATCAGTTAAAAAGGGCAAGGACTCTCCCAATCCATCCAAGCCCCTAATACTGGATGCTTAAGGCGCAATTGGTGCGCATGTAAATTTAGCCGCGCGGTAATGGTTAAGGCTTTATCTTCAGCATAAATAGGATCACCGATGATCACATGACCGCAGTGCACCATATGTACCCGCAGCTGATGACTACGGCCAGTGACCGGCTTTAAGGCTACTCGCGTTACCGTTTGACCAGCGCACTCTTCATGACTGAGTATTTGGTAGTGGGTTAAAGCATTTTTATGCCAGTCAGGATCAACGATATGGCGCGGCTTAGTCGCAGGTTCATAACGTACTGGTACTGATATTTTGCCAGTTGCCCCTACCGTTTCCCAAGCACCAAATACTCGTGCCTCATAAGTCTTTTGCGGCAAGCGCTCAATAAACTGTTTACTAATATGAGTTTGCGCCGCAGCATTTTTGCCGAATATTAGGAGACCTGAAGTGTCCATATCTAAGCGATGTATTAGTTTCACTTGTGGATTAACACGCTCTAGTCGTGATAGCAGACTGACTTTGAGGGTCTTGCCATCGACACTGAGTAAGCTTGCCGGCTTATCTACTACCCAAATATCTTCATCTTCATACACTGTGACTTGTTGCGCAAAGTCTTCAAAGAAACTGGCTTGGTATTGAGTCTCTTGGATATTTAGAGCAGTGATGGTATTACTATCGTAAGGCATAAAATGACCACTTATTTTTTGGTTATTGATTACTGATTGTCTGGGTTGAAAAGTATTTTTTTACAGGTTTATGACTAAAAGTCTATAAGGTATCAGATGAGTTAATGGGTTATTGACAGTAACTAGGGTTGGGTTTCGATTTATTGTACTAATATTAGTTGTTGAGTAATTCAACCAGCCATGCGCTAGTAACTGCTGATAAACATGTTAATATAATGACATATTGTTATTCATTCATAATACTTCTTTAGCCATTGACTAATATTTGATGATTGCTACTAATAATATTTATAGCATAACTGGTAGCAATTTTGATTGGCTGCTATAGTGATATAGAGTCGATGTACTAAAGAGACCACAAAACAAGAGAGAAAATAATGTCTGACCTTATCGTTAATACCACTGATGACAACTTTGACCAAGATGTATTGCAAGCTGATGTACCAGTTTTAGTGGATTTTTGGGCCACTTGGTGTGGACCTTGTAAAGCTATTGCTCCTATCTTAGAAGACTTAGCTGCCGAATACCAAGGTAAAGTTAAAATCGTTAAAGTGGACGTGGATAGTAACCCACAAGCTGCGAGTCGTTTTGGTATTCGTAACATTCCTACCTTATTCGTCTTCAAAAACGGCGAAAAAGTTGATTCAGTAATGGGCCTACAGCCTAAAAGTGAATTGGCTAAAGTACTAGACAAGCACTTGTAAAACATTGCTAGCTAATTTTGCCCAATTTATCACTGATTAATCGGTGGTTAAATAGAGTTCTGAAAAGCCATTATCTTCTCCAGATAATGGCTTTTCGCTAACGTTCATCGCAAACTATTTAATTATACGACTTTTTTAGTAAAAATAATTGACAAGCGTATCGTGAAAACCGTATAGTCTTGTGACAAGAAAAATATAGTATTTTCATAAGCGTCTTGTCGCTGTTCTCCCTGTGTTTATCACTATAAAACACATTTATCGCTACTGAATACAATAATTGAATAAAATGACTAAATACGATTATTAGCAGTAAATGCTTATCGTATCCCTTTATGTAGCCTTTTCTATCGTTCTTATTTTCACTCAGTACTGTCAATGTACAGCAGGTGATAATTTGATGTATAGGAATTGGATCTGTATAAAGATCAACTTTGCGCACACATCCTATTACTATACTAACGTTGTTCTAAATCAATGTCGTGGGTTGTGCTGCTAATCGCAGTTCCCACCCGACAAATTGCTAATGACTACTCTATGAATTTAACTGAATTAAAGAAAAAATCAATCGCTGAGCTATTGACCATCGCCAAAGAAATGGGCCTTGATAATATGGCTCGTAGCCGTAAGCAAGACATTATCTTTGCTATTCTAAAAACCCATGCCCGTAACGGCGAAGCCATCTATGGCGACGGGGTACTAGAAGTACTACCAGATGGTTTTGGCTTTTTGCGTTCTTCTGAAGGCTCATATTTGGCAGGTCCTGATGACATTTATGTCAGTCCTAGTCAGATTCGACGTTTCAGTCTCAAGACTGGTGACAGTATTGCCGGTACTATCCGTCCGCCAAAAGACTCTGAGCGTTATTTTGCCTTATTAAAGGTGGGAGAAATCAACTTTGATACTCCTGATCGCTCACGCCATAAGCTTATTTTTGAGAACTTGACCCCTCTGTTCCCAACTGAGCAGCTTAAGCTTGAATCAGGTAATGGTACTACCGAAGACTTGACGGGTCGTATTATTGACCTGATTGCTCCTATTGGTAAAGGTCAGCGCTCAATTATCGTAGCACCACCTAAGGCTGGTAAAACGGTACTGCTGCAAACCATCGCTCAAGCGATCACTCGTAACAATCCTGAATGCTATTTGATTGTATTACTGATTGATGAGCGCCCAGAAGAAGTGACAGAGATGGTACGTACTGTACGTGGTGAAGTGGTCGCCTCAACTTTTGATGAACCCCCACAGCGCCATGTACAAGTCGCTGATATGGTTATCGAAAAAGCCAAGCGCTTAGTAGAGCATAAGCAAGATGTGGTTATCTTACTTGACTCCATCACTCGTCTTGCCCGTGCTTATAACACCGTTATTCCGTCATCGGGTAAAGTACTGACTGGTGGTCTTGATTCAAATGCTTTAGAACGGCCAAAACGCTTCTTCGGTGCTGCTCGTAACATCGAAGAAGGGGGTAGCTTGACTATTATCGCCACCGCTTTGATTGATACTGGTAGTAAAATGGACAGCGTAATCTTTGAAGAATTCAAAGGTACTGGTAACCAAGAAATCACTCTAGAACGTGATTTGGCAGAAAAACGCGTTTTCCCAGCTATTAATATCAAAAAGTCTGGTACTCGTCGTGAAGAACGCTTGCTCGATGAAGATAAGCTGCGTAAAGTTTGGATTCTACGCAAATTGTTACAGCCGATGGATGGGGTACAAGCTACTGAATTCTTATTGGACCGTCTCAAAGAAGCTAAAACCAATGATGAGTTCTTTGACCAGATGAAACGTAAATCTCAAAACTAGAAGTTGTTAGCTAGAGTTATTAATATTCAACCTAAAGTTAATAGGGTTGCTATTATCTTGCAGTCATAAAAAGGAGATCGCTTATAGCGGTCTTTTTTTTGGCTTACACTTCAGTGCTAGTTAGTTAGCGTATTATCATGATGAATACAAGAAAACTAAGTCAAAGCCCTACTCACGACATATAAGCGCAACATCACTTACATTGCATGTGCAAAGCTTAGCGTTTCTACTACGACTCCAACACTAGTAACAAGGTATTATCAATATTGATACTAATACACTCAATCAAAAATTGTTAATAAGTGCTTTGCTAGTTATCCTAGCTAGTAATTATCTAAAAATAGCGCCCAAATGGCTATTTTGATTAATTATTAAAAGTACTTATTATCATTTTGCTTCATTTAATAGGTGATGATATGAAATTTGCTAAAACTATCGCGATGACCGCTATTACTAGTACCGCTTTAATTATGACTGGTTGTAACTCTACTGGTGGTTATAACAGTGGCGTAAGTAACACTACTAAAGCAGCTACTGCTGGTGCAGTTGCAGGCGCACTTATTAAAAGTAAAGGCGATAGTAAAGATATCGCTCGTGGTGCTCTAGCGGGTGCTGCTGTCGGTGGTGCAGGTGGTTATATCTATGACAAAACTAAAAACTAATAAATAGTTTTTGGTCAGATTGATGTTAAAAGCCCACAATCTAAGTTGTGGGCTTTTTTTGGCTTAAATAACTGTCCTTTAATCTAAAAAATTATACCTTTAGTCCTAAGCTATTTACTGATAATACGGCGATACTTAGAGACTATAATCCACCGCTAAAAGTATCACAGCTTTGGATATTGCCGCTTTCCAAACCACGAGTAAACCATTGCACACGTTGCTGACTCGTACCATGAGTGAAGTTATCGGGAACCACTGCTCCGCCACTAGCGCGCGCTAATCTATCATCACCAATTTGTCCGGCAGCATTGATAGCTTCCTCAACATCGCCTGCTTCTAAGAACTGTACACGCTGTTGATTACGGTTGGCCCATACCCCAGCGAAGCAATCTGCTTGTAGCTCTTGTAATACCGAAAGTTTATTCGCTTGGGCACGAGTAACTTGGCGACTAGCTTCGCTGACTTGTTGGGAGATACCCAGCAAGGTCTGCACATGATGACCTACTTCGTGCGAAATGACATAAGCCTGCGCAAAGTCACCAGCTTTATCACGGTTTTCTTCATCGCCTGACTGTTGTTGATCACCACTAATACCAAAGTTTTGACGCATTTCTACAAAAAATGAAGTATCTAGATACACTGTCTGATCACCAGGACAATAAAAAGGTCCCGTCGCTGAAGTAGCACTACCACAAGCTGAATTGATCTGCCCTTTGAATAGCACTAGTGAGGGATCCTTATAAGTCTGCCCACCTTCTTTAAATACTTGACCCCACACCTCTTCAGTATCCGCCAGCACAACTTTTACAAACTGGGTATCTCGATCATCTCTAGTAGCTGGTTGAGTTGAGTTATTACTGCCACCACCAGCTACTACTTGACCAGTTTGCAATGCAGTCATTGGGTTGACTCCAAACACTAACCATAAAATACCAGCGATAATAATACCGCCAATACCGCCACCCATTATCTTACCGCCGCCGCCACTACTAGTACGGACGTTAGAGCTACCCCTTCTACCTTGCCATTTCATAATATTCTCCAATTCACAACAATATATATCAGGCGCTGTCGACACTTAACCCTTTAAGCCAATACATACTCTTGTGGGTAAAGTATCAAAATCTACTGATAGCAACTCTATTTAATTTAATGTATAGCCAAAGAGCCGATAACCTTTGTCTAAGCTACTAACTATTTTTACTGGCTTCAATTTAGCAAATTATACGTCCATTACGCTATTAACTTGTATTAAACTTATATAAAAGTCGAGCTTGTAAATATTATTTACATATTTATTGTTAATTAATGGTATAAACTCTTTTCATTTACTTAAAAAAGATATAGAATGCGTGCAAGCTGAGTAGCTGTAACCAAGAGTAGTTGATCTCCAAAAATAAACTGGAAGTTCAACCTTTAGTTATGTCTATTGCTCATTTCATTTTCCGGAGAATATCGTATGAAACTTAAATTACTTGCTCTAGCTGGTATCATGGCCGCTACTATGGGCTTAACTGCTTGTGATAGCAACAAAGAAAACGCTGCTGAAGACATTGCTGATGCAAAAGCTGACGTTGTTGATGCAACTGAAGAGCTAAACAAAGCTGACGAAGCTACTCCTGTAGCTGATGCTGCTGTAGCTGACGCTGCTGTAGCTGTTGACAATGCTGCTGAAGCAACTGCAACTAGCGAAGTTGATGCTGAAGTTCCAGTAGACGGTACTGCTACTGCTACTACTGATGTAGCAACTGATCCAGCTGTTATCGCTGCTGACGAAGTTGTTGTTGTTGAGCCAGCTACTAAATAATTATTATTATATAAATAATAGTTATTTTGTACAAAAAAAAGAGAGCTTAAGCTCTCTTTTTTTATGGCAAAAATTTAGTAATTTCATCCTTACTCGCAAGTATTTTGAGTTCTGACTGTATTTCTATAATTGTTGTCCACATATCTACAGCTATATAAAGCCTTATAGGGAATATCTAGCACTATTAAAAACCCTCATCAATATCTCTTTATAATGCCTGATTGATCACTAGACTCTTAGTATCAAGCTAGCAGCTGCTCCGATCAAACCTCACTAAGTTCACGCATCAAATCGTTGGCCGATTCAGCATTTAGCAAGTAGGGATTAAAGCTGACAGTAGTAGAATATTTAAGATAAATGGCGGCGTTTTCTTCAGTTGGAGAAGCATAATTCATTGACCATTTAGCCCATAATCTATGCTTTAATTCACGAGTCTCAATCAATTGCAGATCATGATGGCGCTGATCAGCAATCAAACTATACAGCAATCGATTGATCTGCGCTCTTGGTCCTTCAATGGTTTGTAGAAAATAATCCTTATTAAAAATAAGCATACCAGTGATACCATTGGCGGCATTGTTACGTTGGGCTTGTTGCAAAATCTCATTAAAATCATTAGCCGATACATCAGAGTTAGCACGACTGGCATAAGTCATGCTAACTAAAATATGGGCGTCAGTATTATTCTCGATCATCGGTTATCTCTTATATAAAAAATATTCAATGTAGAGGGGCTAACGGTGGTAACTACCCTACTAAAAGCCAACTATCTCCTACCAAACCAAGATTTCTTCTTTTCTATTGCTTGTTTGTGTTGTTGTTCTTGTCGCTGTTGTTGTTTCGACAGAGCATCAATAAACAGCATAATTTGCTTAGTACTCATTAAATAAGGATTGAACTCAGTACCTGCTGAAAACTTAAGCGAATGCTCTTTATTATCTACGCTAGGAATCAGATATTTCATCGACCATTTATCCCAGCGACGTTGTTCAATCTCGCTACATTCAATAACCTGTAACGAAAAATGCCGCTCATCTTTGACCAATTTTCTTAACAGATCATTAATAACAGGTCTGGAGCCTTCAATACTTTGCAAAAAGTAATTATGATTAAATATTAAAGCGCCAGTAATGCCATTTTGACTATTATTCTGTTGCGCTTGCGCAAGGATACTAGATACTTCGCCCTTTAAATTATAGCTGTTATAACGACTAATATAAGTTAGGCGCACCATGATATGCTCGCCATTCATCATTTTTGCATGACTACTTTTTAAAGGTTCAGCTATTGCCATAACGGACTCCGGTCAAGTAAAAACTGAAATAAGAACCAATATAAGAATACTAACTTGCACTATAGTACGTCCGGTAACAGAGACTGTAACCCTTATTTTCTCAGCGCTTGCATATAATTATCCATATCCCACGCCATATTATTGCCATTAATAGCCTGCTGAATTCGTTGCACTAGAGCCAATAACTGCGAATCGTTTTCACATCGCTCTAGACTTAATAGATAACCCCAAGCCTCTTGGGCGGGCAGATTTTTTTCTATATAAGTTGCCAAGTCTGACTTTATGGTTTCATAGCTGACTTTAGGAGCTTTACTGTTAACATAGCCCTCTTTAGCAGCAAGCTTATGGTTTGCAACATTATTGAACTCAGCAGCAAGCTCAGCTTCATCATGCACTTGAGTTGCCACTGCGTCAAAAGCTATAACGGAAGATCGACTAGCCTGATAATGATCAACACTTGTCTGTCTATTATTAAGCGCTGTATTTACTTCAGATCTGGTAGTAGAGAGACCGTCTGGCTGTGTAAACGTAGTAGATTGCGGTTGGTTAACAACATTTCTGGGCAGTTGTGCAGCGTTAGCCTTACTCTGCGGGCTAAGCTCAATGCATTGAAAATCCACAAGTAATTCGAATAGCGGTGTTATACCACCAAACTCAGCAAACATATCATTGTCATTAAGCGAGTCCAGATAATTTTGATAAGTTTTTTTACCATCGATAGTGATTAGTAGTGTTCTAGCCTCTCTTGGCAACACACCCAAAGTTTGATTTCTAATTTCTTCTCGACCTGAATTGCTTTTTTGATACACATCATTACTATCCATTTTTTTAATCCAACGCAGATATTCAGACTAGTATTTTAGCAAAATGATGCTAACCGAATAATTTTGTGATCTAAGCAGTTAAGCCATTCACCTGTAACTTTATAAGTAGTAGTGAAATCTTAGTTATATTGCTTACTTATAGCAGGGAGTAATTGATTATCGAGCTTTGTATATTATTGCATAGCCTATCTGAGGTTAATACCAATATATAATTCCATGGTCAGCTAATAAACTCAATGAGCGGTTTGTCTACCACTGCAAGCTTCTATCTACAAGTTCCTGTCTACAAGTTCCTGTCTGCAAGTTCCTGTCTGCAAGTTCCTGTCTGCAAGTTCCTATATAGCACGGTTTCAATAGTGTCATAAAGTTTTGCCAGCAGGATAGGTCCCTATTTGCATTATTGATGTTTAATAGTATTAAACCTACTAAGTAATGCTAAATAATATTAATAATGGCAAAAATAAAGCGGCAAACTAAGAAACATTAATATGTCGCTTAGTTTGCCGCTTTATCTACAGTATATTTGCTTGCTTTACTAATTGGCTTACTGTGCTAAGTAGTTATAATCTAGTTAATCGTTATAGCTAACATTTCTAACTATTACACATCAAATAAGCGCTCATCAACCTTTTGACGGAACTTTTGACCGGTCTTAAAAGTAACTACTCGGCGAGCAGAGACTGCTACTGCTTCCCCAGTCTTTGGATTGCGACCTGGACGACTATTTTTGTCTTTAAGCTCAAAATTACCAAAGCCTGAAAGTTTTACTTCTTTCCCTTCGATCAAACTCTCTGACAGCTCATCAAAGAAATTCTCTACTAAACAACGTCCTTCTTGACGAGTTAAATCGAGGCGAGTCATTAGATGCTCGATCATATCAGACTTAGTTAAAGTGCTCACTATGGTGCTCCTTTGCTATATCGTGGCTAGTGTCTAATGTTATGGATAACTATGACAAATAATATTAGCTATTATAAATGATTTCTACCGAACTTTTAATAGAGTCTGCAATAAAACCTTTTATTAATAACTAGTTAACACTGTTGACGACTAATTCAATCTCCCAAACCCTGTAAGTCATAGGGTTTGAGAAATTAAAAAGTAACGCTATTATTTACTATTAGCTATCACGTAATTGGGCTTTATGCTGCTCTGTTAGAGCATTAACTACTTTATCCGTAGCGGTTTTAACTACTTCATCAGCTAAGGTTTGGCTATGATCCTGCCAAGTCAAAGCAAAAGCTAGAGAGCGCTGGCCCGCTGGCACTTTGTCGCCTTGATAGACATCAAACAACCATAAATCGGTCAATAATGGCCCAGCGGCATTACGGATAGTTGCTTGTAGCGTTTGTACACTGATATCGCTGTCAACAAGGATAGCAATATCGCGGCGCACTTGCGGAAATTTACTTGGAGTGGCGATCAGTTGTTGTTCGCGTGCCAGTGTCAGTAATGGTGCTAAAGCCAACTGCGCAACCCAAGTAGCTGGTAGATCAAGCTGTTTTGCAGTGTTAGGATGTAGCTGTCCAAGCCAACCGATATAATGCTCATCTATATACAGTTTAGCGCTTTGTCCTGGATGCAGAAAGTCCAAATCACTACGCTCATAACGGATACGTCCTGACGCAAGCTGCGCAGGTAATAGTTGCTCGACATCGTGTTTAAGATCATAGAAGTCTAGCGCACGATTTTGATAAGCTTGTTCATCCCATAGATTACCGACAGCGACTAAGGCAATACTAGGGGTCTGTACTAAGGCGCTCACGTTTTGACCAACGAAGCTTAAGCCGGTCTCAAAGAAACGGATACGCGCTTGTTGACGATTGAGGTTGTATTGGACACAAGGCAATAAACTTGATAATAGCGTACGACGCATAACCGCTAGATCGTTAGATATAGGGTTAGCTAATGCTAGTACCTCACCTAGTGCTTCATCATTAATTAAGGCTTCTAGCTTAGCATCACTAAAGCTAAAGCTAATGGCTTCCATATAGCCGATATCAACCAAAGCCAGTTTCATTTCGTGAGTCAAGTCCGCAGTGTCATCATAGTTCATACTGACTTGTAGATGCGGCAAAACGCTAGGAATATTATCATAGCCATAGATGCGTGCTATTTCTTCGATCAGATCTTCTCTAATGACCATGTCAAAGCGATACGATGGTGGTGTACAGATAAGCATATCAGGCTGTTGCTCTACTACCAGCCCTAGCTGGGTTAAAATACGCACCATAGTATCTACTGCAATTTCGATACCAAGGACGTCTTTTACTTTAGCAATGGGTAAAACGATAGCCGTACGAGCAGGTAGCTGATCTTGCTGCTCAACAGTAATGATAGGTCCCGCCTTGCCATTAGTAATAGTAGTGATCAAATCAACAGCACGCGCTAATGCTAATGCCGGCAACTCAAAGTCTACTCCACGCTCAAAACGTTGTGAAGCATCAGTATGCAGACCGAAGCGGCGTGCACGAGCTGCGATAGCTAGCGGACTAAAAAAAGCACTCTCAAGAACGATATTAGTAGTAGCATCCGTGACACTACTGCGCTTGCCACCCATGATACCAGCCAGAGCTAAGATACCACTATCATCAGCAATAACCAACTCATCACCAGTTAAGCTTATAGTTTGCTCATTGAGCAAAGTAAGGCTCTCTTTAGGCTCAGCTAAACGTACTACTATACTGCCAACAATAGTATCTGCATCAAAGGCATGTAGAGGCTGACCTAGCTCCATCAATACATAGTTAGTGACGTCAACTAAGAAATTGTGCGAGCGTAAACCGGACTGAACTAAAGCATCAGTCATCCATTTGGGTGTTTGAGCACTACGATCAATGCTACTAATAGACTGGACTAAGTAGCGAGGACAAGCTGCAGGGGCAGTAATTGTCACTTCAAGGGTAGTTTGGCTATCACTAGCTAGCACTGGCGGATTGACCACTGGGGTCTGCACTGCCAAGCCATTGATAACACCGATTTCACGAGCTATACCACGCACACTAAAGCAGTCACCGCGATTGGGGGTAATAGAGATGTCGAATATCTGATGATCTAACCCTAGATAATCGCGGATATCTGTACCGATAGGCGCATCTTCTGCAAGTTCCAGTAAACCGTCGATATCGTCGGTCAAGTCAATCTCAGAGGCGCCGCATAGCATACCGTTAGAAGCTACACCACGTAGTTCGCTGGCTTTGATATGAAAGCCTGGTTTATCTTTACCGCCATCGCCAGGAAGCACAGCACCGACTGTTGCCACAGGGACTTTCATACCGACACGGACATTAGGAGCACCGCAAACGATTTGTACCGTTTCTTTAGCACCAATACTAACTTGCGTTACTCTTAGCTTATCGGCATCAGGATGCGGCTCAACACTGATGACTTCGCCAACCACTACGCCATTAAATGGACGTGCGACCGCATAACGATCATCGATCTCCAGTCCTGCCATAGTGAGTTGTTCGGCCAATTGCTCGCTAGTATTAGTAGGGTTTACCCATTGACGTAACCACTGTTCGCTAATTTTCATAGATATCTCAGATCAAAATTTCAAAATAAAAAAACGGCGTATTGATACGGCTTGTCTATCCCTAACGCATAGTGCTAGGGTCGTTAGCCTATTCTACATAGCCACTGTTTAGCCGAATTGCTTTAAGAAGCGTACGTCATTTTGGAAGAACAAGCGTAAATCATCAATGCCATAGTACAGCATCGCAAAACGCTCAATACCCATTCCAAAAGCAAAGCCAGTGTACTTTTCAGCATCAATGCCACAGTTGGTCAGTACTTGTGGATGCACCATACCGCAGCCCATAACTTCAAGCCACTTGCCATTATCGTCTAAGATGTCGACCTCAGCGGATGGCTCAGTGAAAGGGAAAAAAGAAGGACGAAAACGTACCGTTAGATCTTTGGCAAAAAACGCCTGTAAAAATTCACTAATCAAGCCTTTTAACTCTGCAAAAGAGCTGGACTCAGTGACCATCAACCCTTCTAACTGATGGAACATTGGCGAATGAGTTTGGTCTGAATCGTTACGGTAGACGCGTCCGGGGCAGATAATACGGATAGGCGGTGCGCTCTTCTCCATAGTACGGATCTGTACTGGACTAGTATGAGTACGCAATAAATAGTGCGCATCAAAATAGAAAGTATCGTGCATAGCACGTGCAGGATGATGCGAAGGAATATTTAGCGCCTCAAAGTTGTAATAGTCACTCTCAACTTCTGGCCCTGTCGCAACATTAAAACCCGCTTGAATAAAGAACTGCTGCATGCGCTGGGTAATCATAGTCACCGGATGCAAGTGACCTCTTTCACTGCCACGCGCAGGTAAAGTAATATCAATACTTTCACTAGCAAGCTTGGCATTTAGAGCGGCGATTTCTAGCTGTTGCTGTTGCACAGTTAATGCTTCTTGGATACGACTACGTACTAGATGCAGCCATCCGCCATAAGTCTTTTTGTCATCACTACTTAGCTTACCCATTTGCTTTGACCAGCCGGTTAGCTGGCTCTTTTTACCAGTAAGCTGAACTCGTAATTCTTGCAGCACGGGTACACTAGTAGCTTTGGCAATAAAGATTTCGGCAGCACTGGCAAGCTCATTCAGTTGACTTTCATTGAGCTCATTTAGCTCTGAAGATAGAACCGGTAATTCCGACAAATCGGTAGTAGCAGCAGGGGTAGTCATAAGACGCATTATTCCTGAGTTGAACAAAATTTTGAAGGGTTGACGAAATAGTCACTAATCGGCGCAGCAGACTTTATGCTGCTTGGCATTTATATTAACAAACTTATTATTTATATTAACCATTAATAGCTTAGCAATATAACCTACTTGAGCAGCAAACGCATAAAAAAAGCTACCGACTAGCGGTAGCTTTCATTAATATCGTACTATTAATCAATATCAACGTTGCCTATACAAATATCTAATCTAGATACCGATAGGACCATTAATATTTAGGCCAGTTCCGCTTTTGCTTTTTCGACCAAAGCAGTGAAAGTAGCAGCATCATGCATAGCGATGTCAGCAAGTACGCGACGATCGATTGCGATGTTAGCTTTTTTCATGCCATTGATAAAGCGGCTATAGCTCAAACCGTTTAAGCGTGCACCAGCATTGATACGAGCAATCCAAAGGCGACGGAAAGTACGCTTTTTGTTGCGACGGTCACGATATGCATATTGACCAGCTTTAGTTACTGCTTGTACTGCTACACGATAAACACGTGAACGAGCACCATAGTAACCTTTTGCGCGTTTTAAGATTTTTTTGTGACGGCGATTCGCCTGTACACCACGTTTTACACGGGCCATAATTTACTCCAAGAATTTTTAGCGGTATTAGTCAAATGAAACAACAATGCTTACTATTAAGATAGCCGTTGTTGTCAGATTGCAAAGTCAATTAGATGTATGGGCACATACGACGAACAGCTGCTTCGTCAGACTTGTCCACCATCTTAAGACCACGCAACTGGCGAATACGCTTAGCTGATTTCTTGGTCAAAATATGGCTCTTAAATGCTTGCTTGCGCTTAAAACCGTTCGCTGTTTTCTTGAAGCGTTTGGCGGCGCCACGTTTGGTTTTCATCTTCACTTTCATGATGATTTGCCTCTTTGTCTTAGTTAGAACCTGGTCGTCAAATAGCTATAGTTATTAACGTCAACTATTTGCCTCGAGGTGGGAGGCGCTATTTTAGCAGAAGCGTTACTATTTTGCCACTGCTAGTTTAATCATTATTAGCTGAGCCTAAGCTGTTTATTCACTCTAACCCATAGTAATCGTTACTCCTCTAATAAAATAAATATTACCCCACTAAAGTTGAGTTTATTTGTTATTCTATTACTGCAAAAATTTATGGATTATTTGCGGAAAAGTAGCTAATTCTACCGTTCATCATCAAAACTATTGCAACCATGCCTTTGCTATGGTTAAGTAAACTGTTATATTCATTATATTCACCATATAGAATGCAAAGTAGCAATACCTATTAATGTAGTGCTGCCTTACGGCCGTAAAACCCTTAATTAGTTCACTAGGAGTATTTATTTTTAATGTAATTATTGATCGCTTATGGCTGATAGGATTCATAGCTGACCGTATTTATAGCTATATCTTTACTTATCGGGCTATGAGAATGACTATACAGTTACCCTATAGGAGAAAACGATGATAGATGAAGTGTTAGATCTTGATGAACAGATATTCGTTTTTGAGACAGTCATGCGGGTGCGTAATACGGAGGTCGATATTGGTCAACATTTGACTTTAGAGGCGCTAACTGCCCTAATATCTGAAACTCGAGTGCGGTTTTTATACTCTAAAGGAATCAAAGAGATTGATGCCGATTATCAGGGCTTGATTGTTGATGACCTGCAATTGAATATTGTAAGCTTAGTACGAGCACGCGAAGAGCTATTATTTGAAATGGGCGTATCGTTATTGACTGGTGATGGTGGCAATATAACCACTAAAGTGACACGAATGTATGATGGTTCTACCATAGCAATAGCCCAACAGCACTTTGTAAATTATGACTATCGTTTTAACAAAGTTACCACCATTAATAACAGTATCAAACAAGCTCTAAATCAGCAATTACTTGATATTTAAGATCGCTTTCAGGGCATATTCACAGTATCATCGATATGAAAATAGCACCCTATTTGTTTTTTAGTTAATTTCTATAAGATGACCACTATGACTGACCCTACCCAGCCCTTACCTGCTTGGCTTACTGCTGTAAAATTCAATGACGACGGTTTGCTTCCTGCTATTGCGCAGGATCATCAATCAGGCCGCATTCTTATGATGGCTTGGATGAATGCTGAAGCCTTGCAGTTGACGGCACAGACTCAGACCGCGGTATATTTTTCTCGTTCGCGTGCCAAACTTTGGCATAAAGGCGAGACCTCCGGTCATACTCAACAAGTTCACGATATCCGTCTAGATTGTGATGCTGATGTTATTGTGCTCAGCGTCACTCAAATTGGCGGTATTGCTTGCCATACTGGTCGAGAGTCCTGCTTTTATCAGCGCTTAGATACTTCTGGAGCCAGCCCTCAATGGCAAGCAGTCGATGATATTTTAAAAGATCCTGCTGCCATATATGGCGCTGCACACAATGCTACTGAACAAAAAAATCTTGTTGACCATAGTATTGAGACAGAAGACACTAATAAAGTCCTAAGCTCTACCTCAACAGTAAATAGCGCAAATCGTGCTGACACTAATCAACCTAGCAATACTACTAGTGAGTCAATCCTACAGCAGCTTGATAAAGTGCTCAACGAGCGCAAACAAGCCGATGCTGATAGCTCTTATGTCGCCAGCTTATATGCACGCGGGCTGAATAAGATTCTAGAAAAAGTAGGTGAAGAAGCCATTGAAAGCATCATCGCTGCCAAAGATTTGGCCAATAGCAATGCGCTGACTGACAAAAACCAATATGATGCCGCACGGCATGAGCTTATCTACGAAGTAGCTGACGTTTGGTTTCATACTTTGGTAGCTTTGGCTTGGTTCGATATCGAGTCAGACGTAGTGTTAAGTGAGCTAGGACGACGCTTTGGTCTTTCAGGTATTGATGAAAAAGCCTCTCGTCAATCTTGAGCTATCAATAGCTAGCTATTGACAGCTCTAACAAAGTGACTAGGCTAAATAAAGTTGTTTTTACCTTTTCCATAGCAATAGCGTTATAATATAGCGCTATTGCCTAAAGTATTGTCTGCTGACAAGATTTTATTTTTAGTTAACGGCTATTGCATTTAATTGTGAAATTTAAACCGTGCTGATAGATGGCTTTGGACAAAAAAGATACTGATCTAGTCAAGAGATAAGGACAACGTTATGGGCAGTTTTTCCATTACACATTGGTTAATTCTATTAGTAGTAGTCGTAGTGATATTCGGTACTTCTAAGCTTAAAAATGCTGGCAAAGATTTAGGCGGTGCGGTAAAAGGCTTTAAAGAAGCAGTGAAAGATGAAGAGGCTGAAAATGCCAAAAAACATCGAGTGCTTGATCATGATGCTAGTTTGCATGCTGCAAATAACGATTTAAATAGACCGCTAGGTACTAAGGTTGATGATATCGAAATTAGCCCTGCTCCTGTCGATGATCAGCGCAAGGTATAACATAAGCAGTTTGCCACTGTCATTTTTAAACTGTTTTAGATAGTGATGTTTGACCATTATGTTTGATATCGGCTTTTCTGAATTATTCTTGTTTGGCGTAATCGCCTTAATTGTCTTGGGTCCTGAGAAGTTACCACAAGCTGCCCGTACTGCTGGGAAATGGTATGCCAAACTGCGTCGTACCATCTCTACTATCCAATCTGAAATAGAAGCCGAACTTGATCTGGCAGAGACTAGGCAACAGATGCAAGATGAGCTGGCTAACATCCGCAAGACCAAAGCCGATATGGACCGCGAAATGGCAGAGATGCGCGGTAGCATAAAAGCGTTCGAAAACTCACAGAATCATAGTCTCAAGTCGCAGCAAAGCCCAATGCCCTCTTCTGCAACTGATAGCACTCAACAGCCGTCTGGAAAAAATTTACCGGCAGAGTTTGCCTATGCTTACGAGAGCAGTGCAACTGATTCAATAGGGGATAAGTCAGCGCCAGCAATTGAGGGTGAGACAGTCACTAGTAATGCAACTGTAGCGAAGACTACTAAGCCACTGATAATTACTCGGCCATGGGAAAACATGTGGTTTCGCTTAGGCGATTATGACCGAGTAAGGCGTTTGCCAGCAGCGCCTTATCTACCCAACTATCAGGCTGATATGTTGTTATATACCGCTCCAGCAGTTTCTACTACCTTAAATAGCGTAATTAGCATAGATAGCGTAAATAGCTCGGTTCGCTTGGATAAACCAGATAGCTTGGATAACTTAAAGCAAGCAGATAGCTCAATGAATAATAGCGCTTTAGATAAACAGCAGGCGAATTAATGAGTTTATTTAAACGCAAAAAGACTCGCCAACAGAAAATATCAGCGGCAGAAGAGGCCACTATTGCTACTGAAAGCATTGAAAACAAAAATAGCTACGCTAGTGAGCCTGATGAGTTGTTAGATAGCTTAGGCGACATGCCTATTACCCAACATCTCATTGAGTTACGTGGTCATCTGATCAAGATATGCGTGGCAGTGTTAGTAATATTTTTGGCTTTAGTAGGGTTTTCACGCGAGCTGTATGACTTTTTGTCAGACCCGTTAGTTGCTCAGCTGCCTGCTAATTCGACGATGATTGCTACTGATATTACCTCTAACTTTATGGCACCGATTCGATTGACGATCTTTGTCGCTGCTTTTTTTGCTATGCCTTTTATCTTGTATCAAATATGGTCATTTGTAGCGCCTGGTTTATATAAGAAAGAAAAGAAGGTCGCCGTTCCAGTATTGTTATCTTCTATAGTGCTGTTCTACGCTGGGGTCGCCTTTGCCTACTTTATCGTGCTCAAGGGCGTACTGAAATTCTTTATTATGTTTGCTCCACAAAACGTCCTACCAATGACTGATATCGACAGCTATCTCAGCTTTGCGCTAAAGTTGTTTATGGTATTTGGCCTGACTTTTGAGATTCCAGTAGTGACCTTTTTATTGATATTGGTCGGTATAGTCTCCATTCAGAGCTTAGAGGATAAACGTCGTTATATCATCGTTGGTTGTTTTGGTGTAGCAGCAATAGTCACGCCGCCTGATGGCATATCAATGTTGATGTTAGCTATCCCTATGTGGTTATTGTTTGAGTTAGGCTTATTACTGGCTAAAATTTTAATTAAGAAAGATAACCAAAAACAGCTTAATACAGATTTAGAACAAGGTTCGAGCTAAGCACTTAGGACAGTTATTTTGATTGAGGATAAGTAAAAAACTAGTAACCGAAGCGTTGATTATTGCCTTACTTATCTAATGCCAATATCCTTTATACTGTTAATATTAATTGCGTTATAAATTCCAATATTTCAATATTTTTCAAATACTTATGGCTCTCATTATTTTATAACGCTTAGAGTTTTGATATTCGCTAACGTCTACGGGCCATCGTTTATACCTTGGCTTTTTTTAGCACTACTGCTTTTGTTGATTGTAGTTTTATTCATTTTTATAGTTCAATCTTTATCCTATTATCAGGTAACTTGTTTATGTCCGCATCTATGCCCGCTTATATGAGTAGTCCTACCGATGAGCAGCTAAATGCGCTCAATATGGCGATGGACCATAAGTCATTCAAAGTGGTGGCGTATGCCGGAGCTGGTAAAACCACTACCCTAAAACTAATTGGTGAGCGCTTACGTGGCCGCGGCTTATATTTAGCCTTTAATAAAGCCATCGCTAATGATGCCCGCTCCAAGTTTCCCGGTCATGTAGATTGTCGCACTTTTCATTCGCTGGCTTACCGTCACGTGCCACGAGATATTACCGCTAAGTTATCACTACCGAGATTTTCACCCAAACGCTTAGGGGATGATCTAGGCTTGCAGCCAGTACAAGTGCGTCGACAGATGGATGGGGTTAATAAATATATTACTTTAACACCAGCACGCTTGGCACGTTTTGTCAGTGATGCGGTAAGTGGTTTTTGTAGTACTCATGCCAGCTATCCGGCGCCAAGACATATCGAATTTCCTAAATGGCTCGATGATTCTGATGCCGAGCAACTGCGTGAGATGCTGTATCCTGCTGTTGAACAGCGTTGGTTGCAGTCCATAGACCCTCGCCATCCGGCGGGTATCGGTCATGATATTTATCTGAAATTATGGGCGCTATCTAAACCTAGCATTCCTGCTGACTTCATTTTGTTCGATGAAGCGCAAGATGCTGATCCACTAATGATGGGCATATTAACCCAGCAGTCGAAGCAAGTTATCTATGTCGGTGATGCGCATCAGCAGATTTATGAGTGGCGTGGTGCTGTTAATGCGATGAAAAAACTACCGCTACCGCAAACTTTATTGACTCAGTCTTTCCGTTTCGGCGATCCTATCGCTGAGATTGCTAATACTTTGCTAAAAGCATTGCAAGAAGACGTGCCGTTAGTGGGCAACCCTAATAAAAATTCCTCTACTGAAAAAGGGCTAGTACATAGCAAAAAAGATGCCATCCTCTGTCGTACGAATGCCGCAGCTATGTCACAGTTATTAACGGGATTAAAACTAGGTCATCGAGTAGCATTACAAGCGGATACTGAGCGCATGCTTAAGTTCTGCCAAGCTGCTGAAAATCTGAAGAATGGTAAGTCGGCTTATGGGGTTCCTGAGTTAGCATACTTTTATAATTGGTCAGATGTACAGGAATACTCTGAAACCAATGAAGGCAGTGACCTAAAGACTTTGGTCAAGCTAGTCGATGACCATGGCACCAAAGTATTGACGCAAGCCGTGAATAGTCTCACCCGTATCGAAAATGCTGACTATGTGATTTCAACCGCGCATAAAGCCAAAGGCTTAGAGTGGGGTCGTGTCCAGCTCGATGATGACTTTTATTATGATGTCACTACTAATGGTATTAAGATTAGCCCTGAGGAGTTACGCTTGCTTTATGTGGCTTGTACCCGCGCACAAAGCAATTTAGATATCCATAATATTCAACCGTTAATATCAGGTTTGCAGACAGGTAAAAAGGTGATTTATGGGTCTTAAGTTTGGTTGGATATATTCACAATTCTTTAAACTGAGCTTGATTGTTTGTAGGCTGGGTTTTTAACCCAGCATCTTAATTTTACAAAATATTGAAGCTGACTGAAAAACTTAGCCTACGCTAGCTATAGGACTTAATTCCGCTACACTTTAAAACTCTTAGCACGATAATGTTTAATCCAATAGCCACTACCTTTTAAAATATCAACTCAAACCAACATAGAAAAATACCGATAAGCTATCATGTATTTTTTAGACTATACCCTATGAGCTCAATGTCTTTTCAAAACAAATTCTTTGCCAGCCCTGTCCGCCTTCTCGCGCCAATGGACGGCTTGACTGACCCTCTAATGCGCCAAATTTTAACTCAAATTGCCGTGGATTTAGGCCGGCCTTATGATTGGTCAGTCAGTGAGTTTATACGAGTCACTCAGCACGTCTTGCCCGCTCATGTGTTTTATAAATATGTGCCAGAACTGCACCATGATGCCAAGACCGCATCGGGTACCCCTATTCATATCCAGCTACTCGGTAGCGAAGCCCAGCTAATGGCAGAAAATGCCGCTTATGCTTGTGAGCTTGGCGCGCCAGCTATCGATATTAATTTCGGCTGCCCTGCTAAGACGGTCAATAGCCATCGTGGTGGCTCAGTACTGTTAGATGAGCCTGAAGTGCTGTATCAGATTATTAGCGCTGTACGTCAGGCCGTTCCTGCCAATATACCCGTTTCTGCCAAGATACGATTGGGCTATACCGATACTAGTAGAATGGATGATATCCAAGCAGCTATCGCTGCTAGTGGTGCCAATTGGCTGACTATTCATGCCCGAACTAAAACCCAAGGCTATAAGCCACCCGCTTATTGGGATAAGATTCAAGCCTTTAACTCGTTGGACATTCCGGTGATTGCTAACGGTGAGATTTGGAATGCGGAGCAAGCGCAGGCTTGTATGCAACAGTCGGGAACTAAGCACTTGATGTTAGGTCGCGGCGCTGTTACTCGTCCAGATTTAATTGCAGAAGTACGGAAGCTCGACTTAGAACTACCACAAACTGACTCGATGAGTACCCCTGAACTATCATGGCAAACCTTGATCACTCATCAAATCAAATTTTTGCAAGGTACGGCCAAAAGCGATGTAGTATTAGTCGGTCGCTATAAGCAATGGTTAGGTATGCTGACTAAAGACTATAGCGAAGCGCAGCCTTTATGGAATGCTTTAAAACGTGAAAAAAATAAAGCAGCTATTATCATAGCGCTAGAAGCTACCTCGCTATAATAATAACTGCTGATAACAATAATAACTGCTGATAATAGATGCCATAGCTATACAACTTAGACTGTCTTAGGCTAGCCTATGGCAAACTTACTTAGAAAAGCTGATTTTGAGTAGATATCTTGAACTAAGTTTATGCTGTTTAGCTTTACTATTAAGCACTAATTCTAATCGCTAAGTAAAATAGCATGACACAACATGCCATCGATAACAGCCAAAGTATCGAGCGAAACATTGGCAAATTAGTGATATAAGCCACGCAATAACCAATGCGGATAAGCACGTAAAGCCAAGCTAAAATGTTGATGATTGATTGAGGCACGAAGAATAGCATAGCTGCTAATACTGCCACCAAAAATACTGGCAGGGTCTCATAACTGTTCTTTTGGGCCGCATTAGCACGTGCTGCTGCGCCTGTAGTCTGTTGTAAAAAATCACGTGGATGGGCATTATCAGCTAAATTAAAGCCGCCGAACACTTTAGCCATCATCGCCAAACTTACTGGTAGCAAACTCGCTACTATCATCGCCCATAATGCCGATGCTGCAGTATCAGAAATTAACCCAAAAAGTAAATTCATCAGTGTCTCTACCCCTAACCTGCAACAACTTCAAAATCATGAGTGATTTCAACACCGCCTTGTACCAACATGCGACTAGCAGAACAGTATTTTTCGGCAGAAAGTTTAATGGCTCTTTCTACTTGTTTGTCCGCTATATCTGTACCTGTTACTACAAAGTGCATATGAATAGCAGTATAAACAGCTGGAACTGTTTCGGCACGTTGAGCGCTTAGCTCACAGCGTACATCTTTAACCTCTTGACGGCTCTTTTGCAAAATGGAGACTACATCATAACTAGCACAGCCTCCAAGGCCGAGCAAAATCAGCTCCATTGGGCTTGCGCCTTTTTCTTTATCAGCATCTATCTGCACTTCGTGTCCAGAAGGCGCTACACCCATAAATTCTTTGTCTTGTTGCCAAGTTACGCTTGCCTTTAACTCTGCCATTATCCAATATCCTTGTCATAAAATGCTGATTACACCAATCAAAGCTTGGTGCTGAATTTATTATCGATTATTAAAACTTAACTGATTAAAAATCAGTTATTAAAAATTAATAGTTAAAATTAGATAACATCAGTTTAGCACAGGATAATGCTGCTTTTTATAGAGTAATTGTCATCTACTGCCTATCCATTATTTACTAGTAGTTGAGCCTTTTTAACTTCAGCTACCTCTCATTAATAAGTAGCTAATCGGTTTGCATCAGTAATGCAAAATACTATTACTTAGCTGAAATTTATTATCCATTTAAACACCGATAAACTCTGGTTTTGAGTCATAGAAATAGTATGTAATATCCCCTATAGCGTAGACAATGGGGCATGTTAATTTCATGAAACATTTTATAGCAAAATATTATTACACATTTAGGCTATTTCTTGGTTTAATGACAGTAATGAAACTCATTTTTGTTAGATATCGATGGTAGCCAACGAATAATAATTATGGTCACTATCACTATATCGCATTGAAATGAGCTGTTTTTAGACAAATTAAAAGGGTTAGTCATGATAGATGCAGACGGCTTTCGCGCCAATGTCGGTATCATCTTGGCAAATACACAAGGGCAAGTACTATGGGCAAAACGTATTGGTCATAACGCTTGGCAGTTTCCACAAGGTGGTATTGACCATGGGGAAACGCCAATGGATGCGATGTATCGCGAACTCTGGGAAGAGGTCGGTTTACATCCGCGGCACGTAGACTTATTAGCAGTTACGCAAGATTGGTTGCGTTATCGTTTACCCAAGCGCTATGTGCGCCATGGACAATATCCTTTGTGTATCGGGCAAAAACAGAAATGGTTTTTGCTACGCTTAGATGAGCCAAATACTCAACACATCCGCTTTGATGAAGGAAAACCTGAATTTGACCATTGGCAATGGGTCAGCTACTGGTATCCACTCGGACAAGTGATTCACTTTAAACGCGGAGTATATCGTCGCGCTTTACAGGAGCTAGTACGTGAGCTGCCGCTAAAGCAAGAGTTGATTATTCCAGACCAGAACAATCATCTGTTAATGGAATAAACAGATAATAACCCTGGTCATAAAACATAAATGCCTGTATCAAATTCTAAATCATCTAGAACTTGATACAGGCATTTTTGTGCTTGATAGATAAACATATTTACTTTAGTGATTAGTTATTAATATATTAGTACTTATTAGCTATCACTATGTATCAGCCCTGCAGTACTCATTGCTATCCCTACTGCTAACTCTCCACATGCGCTAACTCACGACTGATAAGCTGAATCTTAAAATCTGCCCTTCGATTGGCTAGTTCTATTGGCCTAACAGCATCGTATTTATTATACAAAGTTAAGATGCTTTGCGTACGAGTCCCATATAGCGGCATCGGAGCGTCTAAATCAGTCATAGTTGCCGGCTCAATATAAATAGAAGACAACGCTTGTTCTATAGTAGGAGCAATACCTGTATCTGGCAGTTCGTGCGCTGGGGCTGGCACGGAATCAGACAATATCTCAAAGGCCGCTGCTTGCCAGTAGTCAGCCGCACTATCCTCAGCTATTAACGGCAGCACTTCTTGGCGTAACCTAGCGCGTAGCCGTTCTGTCTTAAACCAACGCTCTTCTGGCTGACCATTAGATAACACATGCAGTCCTGCATGCAAAGCTGTAGGCGCATGACCACGATTATTGACGATGATCGCTTGCTTAGCATCGCCAATCAGCAAATTAAAGCCTGCGTAGTCCTGTAAGTTAATCTGCCGTGCAAAAGCCATCGGGGTCAGATCACTAGTCAAAAATTCAGTCACTAACTCACCACGTGACCGCTCATCAGTAGTTGCTTGTATCCCATCACGGAAGTTCAATACAGCGGCCCAACGACCATTGTGCTGATAAAGTGCTGACCCCTCAGCATCGTTACTTTTATGCTGTTGCAGCTGCTGATGGATACCTAACCAAGTACCACCACTTTGACGATCACGACCGGCATAGATTGGCTGATCTAGCCACTGATGTAGCGGCTCAGTTGGGCGCTGCAAAAACTCATCACGGTTAGATAATAATACTAGGGGCAGCTGATCAAATAACTGCCAAGCAATAGCGACTATGCACATGACTATCCTTATTTCTGTTGCCACAGTGGCTGATTTTCATAACTGCCAGTTTTAATGAGTAGCAGCTTTAATAACTAGCATTGTTAATAGCTAGCACTCATAGCACTCATAGCAATCACTAGCTTTAATAGTTACCAGACAATACTTTATTAGCAGGATAGCTGAGCTGATAAGTAGACTGAATCACTTGTGATTGTTTGCTCGGTAGTTCGAACTCCCAAGCAACTATGCCTTTATTATCATTCCAGTCACGCTCGGTAACAGGTGGCGTATGAGTCACGGCAACTTTTAGACTGTCATCACGACTGATAGGCTCGCTACCTAATACCTGCAAGCGCATAGAGCGAGTATGCTGGTTAGTAAACTGATAAGCTTGTTTCTTAGTAAAGGTTTGGGTACGATTAAACGCCCCTTTATCGCCTTGCTTATCCTCGTCAGCTAACTGCTTAACGATAGTATTAGGGTCAATACCAAAGCCAATACCCTGCTCTTTTAGCAGCTGATAGCTGTAACGTGACTGACCAACGTAATTGTCATCACGGTATAACTGTAATGATCCATCAACCCAAGCTGGGGTCAAAAACGGCGCTGATGCATACCAGTATCCTGCCATCTCTTGGCTTGGGGTACTACGAATCCACAGCTTACTGCTACCTGACTGCTCATCAATCAAAGTACGCACCCGTCTACCATCGCTTGGAATACTAATGCGCTGCGGTAGCTTATACTCGATAATACCGTTTTTATTTTCACTGCTCACCGTAAAGTTCGGCAGCGCTGCCCCTGCGACTTTTGCAGAACGCTCATAACTCGCATCTACCATTACGATAGAAGGCTCCATCATCGGTGGGACACTTACGACGCCGTCTTTATTTTCTTCATATAAGGATAGTCGTGGCACATTGGGCAGTTGGCCAGTAGTGTTCTGATTAGGATTGACAGAGCTCAAAGTCAAAGGCACGTTTATCCAGTTCTCTCCCGTTTGCTGGGCAATAATAGCAGAGGCAATAATGCTGAGCTGCTTACTCTCTGTGTTAAGCCGTGCCTGATAGGTTGGCTCCCAACCTGCACCACGCACTTGATAATGCAGCTTGACTGAGCTGGGGCTGCGACTAGCCGTACGTACGCTGACTTGGGTAACATTATCACGAGTCGAGGTAGTGCTGCCCGCCATCAGCTGATTTAGCTCATCTTGTGCACGCACTTGGCGCTGCTGAATATCTAAGATTCTTTTATTAATAGCTGCAGCTTGTGCTTCTATATCACGAGTATTATTAGTCAGCGTACCTTCTATAGTTATTTGCGTAACTTTAGTCAGATTTTGCAAGTAGGCTTTGGCTAACTGTGCGGCCTCTAGTTCAGCTTTAATCGTCGCTAAGCTCTGCTGTCCAACTTGTACTTTTGCATCGCCTTGATACTGACACTGCGCCGCCTGCTCACCACTTAATTCCTCGATACTCACTTCACCGATGTTGACATTGCCCAAGGCCTGAACACTCAAACTTTCTTTATCAATATAAGGCGATAAACAAGAAAAAACTAAAGTCTGTTCACCACTACCAGTGATAGGTAGGGCCCGAGTTACGCTAGCCAAACCTTGATAAATAGTGACTTGTTCTACGCTACTCGCAGCCGCTTGTACACTAGGGCTAATCATAGTTAATGCAGCGGTAGTAACTAGTGATAAGGGCAGCCATTTATTGCTGGCCATTCCCAGGCTAGCGTTGGCTACTAGCTGTGGATTTGCAGTGACAGATACTAGTGAAGTCATTGACTTTGATGAGTGCGCTTGCATAATAATCCCTTAGTAGTCAGTACGCTTTTTTCTATACTATCGCTTTTCTAAACCCTTTGCCATCCATTGCATGCTAATGATGTCCGTGAGCGTAAAATTTGTTATGATAGTCAGCATTTTATTATCCATATTATGATGCCCTTATGATGATTCACCCACAGTATGATCCTGTAGCTCTATCCATGGGCCCAGTAGCCGTACATTGGTATGGCCTGATGTATTTATTGGCTTTTGCCGCCGCTTATGGTCTCGCCTGGTATCGCAGTACTAAACGTGATAACTGGTCGAACGATATGGTATCTGACTTAGTGTTTTTTGGTGCACTAGGGGTAATATTGGGTGGCCGTGTTGGTTACGTATTGTTTTATCAGTTTGGCGAATTATTACAGAACCCAGCTTACTTATTTAAAGTTTGGGAAGGTGGCATGTCTTTCCATGGTGGCCTGATTGGCGTTGGCCTTGGCATGCTATATTTTGCCCGTAAATATAAAAAGACGCCTTTTCAAGTACTGGACTTTATCATTCCTTGTGTGCCCACAGGACTGTTGTTCGGACGCATCGGCAACTATATAAATGGTGAGCTGTGGGGACGAGTATCTGATGGGGGCTATAACTGGCTTACTTTTTTTCCACAAGCCGCTCAAGCTGATATTACTTTACTGCAAACCAATCCTACGCTACAAGCTTTAGTTACTGAAGTAAACGGACAATCCCTATTGCCGCGCCATCCTTCACAGCTCTATGAAGCGCTTGCTGAAGGCTTGCTGCTGTTCTTATTCTTATGGTGGTATTCATCGAAGCCACGCCCACGTATGGCGGTTACTGGCGTATTTATGCTAGGTTATGGCTTGAGCCGCTTTATCATTGAATTCTTCCGTCAACCAGATATGGATCAAGGTTTTATCTTATTAGGTTGGATGACTAAAGGGCAAATACTCAGCGCTCCAATGATCCTCATTGGTATCTTCTTGATAGCTTATGCTTATAAGCGTGGTATTTATGATTGGGGTAAACAAGCGGCTTATTAAGGGCTTTGCGCAAGCAAGCATCAAGTAGCTTCTATAAAAGTTAGTAAGGGGTTAAGAGCAGAAAATCTAGCAAAGACTATTTTTCCTGCTCAGCCTATAAGTTATCTTTTCAGTGTTTTCAATTCATCTTTTGATTACAGCTATCTGCTTATACAGAAAATGGATACGCAATGGGCTCATGGTATTGGTAGTCGGTAACTTTGAAATCATCCAATGTGACCCAAGTTTCGATATCTTCAAGAGTTTTAATCTCAGGGTTGATATGCAGCTTAGCTGCGGGGTAAGGTTGGCGTTTTAATTGCACATCGCGCATTAACTCTAACTGATCTGCATAAATATGTGCATTTACTATCTTATGATAAGCACTTCCTGCTTCATGGCCGGTAATTTGAGCCATTAAAGCTAATAAGGTAAAAACTTGGATCTGATTAAAGTTTTGACCTAATGGCACATCACATGAACGTTGCGAGGACGTTAAATACAGCTTTCCTCCTAGCAATGAAAACGTGTGAGTATGCATACAAGGACGCAAACATCCCATCTCAAACTCACCTGGATTATAGAAAGTTAGAATTTCACCTCGGTCATCAATCCCGTTGCGCAGATTGTCGTAAATCTTACGAAGCTGATCGAACTCCTCCCCTACTGAGTTACACCAACGGCGTCCCTGTACACCATAGACTCGGCCCATATCATCCTCACCTTTACGATAAGGATTGGCTAACCAAGCTTCATTATCATTAGCATTGGCATTCCAAGTATTACAGCCAATCGCCCGAAACTGAGCGGCATTATCATATCCACGTATATACCCCAACAGCTCTGCGATAGCTGCTTTCCAATAACTTTTGCGAGTAGTTACTAAAGGGAACTCATTAGCTCCTACATCATATTGCAAATCAGCATTAATAACGGTTAAACAACGCTTTCCAGTTCGTTCATTTTCAACCCATACACCTTCATCGATTATGCGTTGACACAAATCTAGATATTGTTTCATTCAATCACCTTAGTTAGACTAAACTTCTTTCTCATCAGGCTGTGTTTCTATTGCCATGCGGTCACGGCACATTTTACCTGACAAGTTCTTAAGTATTATAAAGTTTGAGACTTGATTGTACAAACCTGTGGGTGAAATCAGCGATCTATCTGCTCAACTAGTATCACATCGCCTGCATGATCTTCATCAATCAGCTGCATTAACTGGGGTCGCACCAAAGTAGCTCCTGATAAGTTTTCAACATAGCAGGTGGCAATTTTGTAGTCACTATCTTTGGCAAATGCTATGAGTTCGCTTTTGGCACGCTTAGCATTTTGTTCTTTGGTAGACGCTCGTAGATACGCTCTGATAAACATAAACACCTAAAATAGTCTGTTATAAGTGGTTCCATTATAGCAGTCTGTTTTAAGTAGTCTGTTAATAGGTTTATAGCGTAAAATAGATGGTTCCCTTGGGGTATACCCAATCTAGGCAAAAAATAAATGTACTGCTCATTTCTACAGGAAAACTTCATACTAAGGGCTCGAATAACTATTATTTGAGCTTCAAAGCATCAATGACGGCTCGTAGCGCAGGTGACACATTGTGATGCGGATAATATAAATGAAAACCGCTAAAGGTATGACTGAACTCTCTCAATATATGAATAAGCTTGCCGTTTTTTAGCTCATTTTTAATCATATCGATAGGCACATAACCAATACCCAGTCCTCGTTTTGCAGCATCAATCACTGAATAATCAGTCGAAAACACCCATTGTCCTTGCGTCTTTAATTTATATGGCTGCCCATCAACCATAAAGTCCCAGTGATACATGCCGCCACTCATAAATCGATAGCCCAAACAATTATGATCGTTTAAATCCATTGGGGTTTTAGGAAGGCCAAACTCATTGAAGTAGTCTGGCGAACCGACCACAGCAATCTCCTCATCATAATCGATACGTACTGATATCATGCCTTCAGTAACTAAGCTACCAAAGCGAACGCCGGCATCAAATTGTGTGCTGACAATATCCGACAACGCAGTATCGCTTATCAATTCCAATTCAATATCAGGATATAGCTGTTTGAATTTGGCCAGCTTTGGTAACAGCACTTTATCAATAGCATACTGACCAGCACTGATGCGCACCAACCCTGCAGGCGTTTCGCGTAAATGCTTGAGTCCATCCAACTTCCTATCTAACGAGCCAAAACTCTGCTCAGCGGTCACAAATAACTGCTCACCTGCCTGTGTCAAAGACAAGCTACGTGTGGTTCTCGTGAATAACTGTAGACCTAAGCGCTGCTCTAATAACTTGATAGAGCGGCTCAGTGCGGATTGTGATATCCCAAGTTTGACAGCGGCCTTAGTAAAACTGCTTTCTTGAGCAACCAATAAGAAAGCATGCAGCTCATTATAATTCTCTTGTTGTCGCATATTCAGAACCTGAGTGAATAAATAAAAGTTAAAAAATGGGTATTATCACTAGAATCGTAGAAGTATAAGATAATCTCATGACTTCAAAGAATATATTTTAAAAAACTTTGTCTTGTTTAGAACACGGCTATTCCCTCTCACATATGATAAGTAATCATCAGATACGTGATTATTTATTATCAAAAAGGAAGTCCAATGACCTTACCATCAATGTTAAAAAAGTTTAGCTTGGGATTACTTGTCAGCTCAACCATTCTTGGAGCGAATCATATGGCACATGCAGCCACATCTACCGTCCCACTCGTACAAAAATGGGATAAAACCTTTACTAAAAGTGACAGCGTCACACATCAAAAAGTAACGTTCAAAAACCGTTATGGCATTACGCTTGCCGCAGATCTTTATATACCAAAAAATTATAAGGGTAAAAAGCTGGCAGCATTGGCTGTTGGTGGGCCTTTTGGCGCTGTGAAAGAACAGTCATCAGGATTATATGCCCAAAAAATGGCAGAACAGGGCTTTGTCACTATTGCCTTTGACCCTTCGTATACGGGCGAAAGCAGCGGTCAGCTTAGAAATGTAGCCTCACCAGATATCAATACTGAAGATTTTAGTGCGGCAATAGATTACTTAGGATTACGTCCTGAAGTTGATAGAAATCGGATTGGCATTATTGGTATCTGTGGCTGGGGCGGCATGGGACTGAATGCGGCGGCGATGGATACACGCATCAAAGCGGTCGCCACGACCAGCATGTACGATATGAGCCGTGCGATGGGACATGGGGTAGGTGACGGTAATGATCGCTATGATGCGGACGATCGTCAAGCGGTATTAAAACACCTCAATCAACAACGCTGGGTAGACGCAGAAAAAGGCCAACCTGCGACAGCCAATCATGACCTCTATGTGGACGATAACGGTAAAGTGACCACGGCGGATCGTATTTTGCCTAAAGCGTTAGATAGCAATCCAAACCCTGTACAAAAAGAGTTTTTTGATTACTACCGCACGGCTCGGGGTTTTCATAAAAACTCAGTTAATTCCAGTGGAGCATGGACGGCGACGACTCCTTTATCATTTATGAATATGCCACTGCTGAGCTACATCGACGAGATATCTCCGCGTCCTATTCTAATCATTGCTGGTGAGGATGCCCACTCGCTTTATTTTAGTCAAGATGCTTATCAAAAAGCCAAACAACCAAAAGAGCTACTCATTTTACCAAATACGAACCATGTCGATTTATACGACCGCATGGATAAAATTCCCTTTGACAAGTTAACAGACTTTTTTAACAAAAATTTGAAATAAAAAGCAAGATAGTGAGTTATAAAGACAACCGGCTACGTGGTAGCCAGTTTTTGGTTTGGTTTAAAATCCGTTTTTTTAATAGAGTCTCAATACAATATCGAGAGTGTGTATGTTAAGCACCAAAGAAGTAGACAAGAATATAGAACAGCCCGCTTACTGGAGTGGGGTCTTTGCCATGACCTTATGCGTTTTTGCATTGATTGCATCAGAGTTTATGCCGGTGAGTCTACTCACGCCGATCGCAGTAGATCTTAAAATCAGTGAAGGGATGGTGGGTCAAGGTATTGCCATTTCAGGTGCTTTTGCGGTTATCACAAGTTTGACGGTCTCTCGTGTAGCAGGTAGCATGAATCGTAAAACGCTATTGTTGCTTTTAACCGCCATTATGGCTATATCAGGAGCCATTGTTGCGCTTGCGCAAAATTATATGGTTTACATGATAGGCCGAGCTTTGCTTGGGATGGTTATCGGCGGTTTTTGGTCAATGTCGGCGGCGATGGCAATGCGTTTAGTACCCAGCTCAGATGTACCTCGTGCAATGGCCATTTTTAACAGTGGCAACGCCTTGGCAATGGTCATTGCTGCCCCTTTAGGGAGTTATCTTGGCTCAATCATTGGTTGGCGCGGCGCTTTTCTTTGTCTGGTTCCTGTCGCCATACTGGCATTTATTTGGCAGTGGATCAGTTTACCTTCCATGCAAGTCACCATAGATCAAACAGAAAAACCTCCCTCTATTTTGGGGTTGCTCCGTAATCCTGTCGTGATGATTGGTATGTTGGCAGTCAGTTTGTTTTTTATGGGGCAGTTCTCGCTTTTTACTTATATAAGACCTTTTCTAGAGACCGTTACCCAAGTTGGTATTTCTACCTTGTCATTGATTTTGCTTGGCATTGGCGTGATGGGTTTTATTGGCACGTGTGTGATTACCATTTTCTTGGAGCGGCGTTTTTATGCAACTTTGATTGTGATTCCTATTCTCATGGCGGCAATTGCAGCGACGCTGATATTTTTTGGTACATCGACCATGATTGTGGCTGTATTGCTCGGCATGTGGGGGTTTTTAGGAACAGCAGCACCCGTTGGGTGGTGGGCTTGGCTTGCTCGAACGCTACCAGAAAATGCAGAAGCAGGTGGTGGATTAATGGTAGCGGTAGTTCAGCTGGCTATTGCTTCGGGTTCAACATTGGGTGGTGTACTTTTTGATCATAGCGGTTATCAAGCAACGTTTGTGTTTAGTGCAATTATTTTAGTGATTTCTGCGTTCTTAACATCGCGATTGGCCATAAGGTAACTGCTTTAAGGGAGTTTGACAGATGAATGTGAATAACCGCATGATGATCATGATGGCAATTGGTGTCATGTCAGCATTAAGCGCTTGTGCTGACTATCAAAATGGTACATCAAACTCACCCGTTGTGCATCAAGACGTGACACAAAACACAAGCCACAATAATACGGTGCAACCGATATCAGAAAAGGAACAATTGAGGATGTGGATGAAGGTTAACGGACATCGTTTTGAAGTGACGTTTGAAGACAATGCGACTGCGAACGCTTTTGCGGCACAATTACCCTTAACGTTAAATATGGAAGACTTGCACAGTAACGAGAAGCATACCCAGTTACCAAATGCAGTGCCAACGAATGCCAGTCGTGCAAATACCATTCATAATGGTGACATCATGTTATATGGCTCATCAACGTTAGTGGTATTTTATAAGAATTTCTCCTCATCATATTCTTATACGCGTATTGGTAGAGTGAACCAGCCTGATAAATTAGCCGATATATTTGGGCAAGATAATGTGCAAATTGCATTTAGTCGTGACTGACGCTGATTGATACCAATCATCCTACAATCGAAGGTTTAAATTCTCACTATGTTGGCGCTCCTTGTTCCCATAACAGTGATTATGTTAAAAAGAAATTCGCTGAATATATTATTGAAGATAACCTACAGCTAAAACAGAAGATAAAGCAGTCTTAAGAGACGTGATTTCAATTTATAGATTCGTTGATTGATAGGGTTTTAGGGTAACTTCTAAGCTAGGATTAAGTGTTTTTACGTGTATTGATAAAACATAACATATCTTGCTTATGTCGTTGAGCATTGATTACTACTAATCCCAATGTTAGACCACTAAAATATTGCCTATAGAGATCCTAACAATGCCATTTAACCGTGCCAGCTACGCTGTGAGCTAGCAAGATACTACTATCGATAATTATTAGTCATATGCCGTTATTAAGCCTGAATTAATAATAACAGTATAAACGCTACTTATAACTACTATTTTTGCTAGTGTCTATGCTAGTATTTATACCATGCTGTTTTTACTAAGCCATTTTTTATTAATGATCAAGGATATTCCATGAGTTATGCCAATACCCAAGTGGCCCAAATCGCCGCTATTAGTAACAATCGTTGTATCGGTAAAGGCAATGATTTACCTTGGCATATCTCAGCCGATTTGCAGCATTTTAAACAGCTAACTACTGCAGAAACCGTCAATGCCATAAAAGGCATCGTTATTATGGGTCGCAAAACTTTTGAATCTATGGGCAGCAAGCCTTTACCTAAGCGGGTTAGCTTTATTATTACTAGCCAGCTAGATTATGCCCAGCAACAAGGCTTAGAGGGCAAAGACAACGCTTACGTAGTGCATAACTTAGATGATGCTTTGACCCAAGCTGCCAGTCTAGCGCATGGTGCACATTTAGAGACTATTTGGGTTATCGGTGGTGAAAAAGTATTTAGCGACGCCTTACTCTATACCGATCGCATTGAGCTGACTCATGTTGATACTGAAATTGAGGCTGGTGATGCTTTTTATCCTCAGCTACCTAGTGACTTCACTGTAGCGCAGCAGTCTGAGCAAATGCATGATGACAAAAGCAGTTTAGACTTTAAATTTGTGACTTACCAAAGAAAAGCCACTAATTAATAGTGGCTTATTGGCTATCGCCATCAGGTTTTGCATCAGTGGTTTATGTCAATCAAGCCACTGATTTGTAGATTACTCATGCAACACTTTATAGACGGTCTTGGCTAGTATTGGCCCTATACCTTGCACCCCTGCCAGCTCTTGCTGCGAGGCACCTAGTAACTGCTGTAAACCACCGAAATGATTGAGTAAGTCACGGCGACGCTTCTCCCCTAGCCCAGGGATCACTTCTAATACTGACGATGAGCGACGCTTGTCACGCTTTTTACGATGGGCAGTAATCGCAAATCTATGCGCTTCATCGCGAATATGCATCAGTAAATGCAGCGCTTTGCTATCCATAGGCAAGTCGAGCGGCTCGTGATCTAAGAAATGCAGCACTTCTAGCCCTGCTTTACGCCCCTCACCTTTGGCAACGCCAATTAATAGAGTGTCACCCAAGATATTGAGTTCTACCAATACCTCTTTGGCCATACTTAACTGACCTTTGCCACCATCGATCAACAGTAAATCTGGCAACGGCTGCTTTTTATAGCGGCGGGTCAGTACTTGCTTCATCGCCGCATAATCATCACCGCCAACGATATCATGAATGGCATACTGCCGATAGTCACGACGCCTTGAGCCCCCTTGGTCAAACACTACGCAGCTACCAATAGTCGCCTCACCCATAGTGTGCGAAATATCGAAGCATTCGATACGATCGATCACTCGATCACTTACTGAGGCTAGTACATCCTTCAACGCGCCAAAGCGAGCATGCAGCTCTAAATAATCACCCAGCTTAGTCTTCAAAGCATTATTGGTATTGAGCGTTGCTAAATCTAACCATTCAGCACGGTGCTCACGTACGCTGTTTTTTATTACCACTTTACTACCGAAATGGGTTGCCAAGGCTTCAGCGACAGCACTTTGATCCGGTAACTTGTGGCTTAAAATAATCTCGCCCGGCAAATCATCGGTTACTTGGAAATAAAACGACATTATAAAAGCTGATAGATTATCTTCTAGTGGCAGACTACTATCTACATCAGGGAAGTAGTTCTTACCACCAAGTACTCGCCCGCCACGTACGGTGAGCACATTCACTGTGGTCATACCCGCTTGGCTGGCAATGGCGATCACATCTGCCTCACCTTCTATAGTATAAACTGCTTGTCGCGCCTGCACTTCGCGTAGCATCGATAGCTGATCTCGATAAAAAACCGCTTTTTCAAAATCCAGCTCTTCAGCCGCACCTTCCATCTTTTCAATCAAGGCACTATGAATATCGCTAGAATCGCCTTTAAGAAAGCGAATAGTATTATTCACATCCTCGATATAATCCTCAGGGGTCACTAAACCCACGCAAGGGGCACGGCAACGCTTGATCTGATACTCTAAACAGGGGCGCTTACGTTGTTTGAAAAAGCTATTAGTACACTGGCGCATCTGAAACATTTTTTGCATTAGCACTAAAGTTTCTTTAGCCGCATGTGCCGAAGGAAATGGCCCAAAAAACTTACCCTTTTGATGATTGCCTTTGCCACGACCATAAGCCAAGCGTGGATAAGGTTTATCGGCAGAAATAAACACATAGAGATAAGATTTATCGTCACGCAACATAACGTTATAAGGCGGACGATGCTCCTTAATCAGATTTTGCTCAAGCAATAGCGCTTCAGTCTCGCTCCGAGTAATAATGGTTTCGATATTATGAATACGAGCCACTAGCGCACGAGTTTTTGGATGATCAATGGTCTTAGCGAAGTAGCTATTAACCCGACTTTTCAGCGATTTAGCCTTGCCTACATAGAGAATATCACCATTTTTGCCCAGCATTTTATAGACCCCTGGCAAGTTTGGCAGGCGTTTAATAAGATGCTTTAGACGAGCTTGCTTATCCTCTTTATCGATGGCTATCTTTTTATTATCGATATGCTTTTCATCGTCAACAACGCTTGATTTTGAATCAGTGACCATAGTGAACTGTACTCTCAGAAAATGCTGTAATGCATTTATTTATGGGGCAATTCTACTGTTATTGCAACAACGCATCAGGGTAAAGCGGTAGCAAAACCACATTAAAGCGACATTACAACTATAAGTCCATCTATAACTATAAAGATCTTAACCTTAAATAATAGTAAGCTCACTATACGAGATACTAATACCTTATGCCAAAGTAAGTGGGCAAGTAAGTGATCAAGTAAAGATAGGTTTGACTGGTTTTGAATGCGCATCTAGTACCTATAAAATCCAGATGCAGCAGTAGTTAATAACTTATAGCCTACTTTTTCTAATACAAAATCTTAGTTTAGCCCTAAAGGGCGCACAAAAGTAGCAGCAATAGTGCCGACCGTTACTACTTTACCAGTAGTTGCTGCCATCTTCACCGCAATAGTATCTACATACCCAAAAACGATAACCCCGAAATGCTAAGGTGATACGCTAGCGCTTGGCTTGCATCAGCGCTCATTCATGCTTAAGATAAGCATTGCTTTAATTACCCTTTAAGACTGGCTAGTGCTGCTATTTTTAACTATTATGGTTATCTTTTGCGCAGCTAAAGCTTAGATAACCGCTATAATTATAAAAAACAACAGGACAACCCTATGAACCTATTACCAAAGAATTTTGAGTCGTTCAAGCGTAAGACTAAAAAAAACATTATGCCGCTGTTGTCACCTCATTTGCTTAAATTGCGTATTAATACTTATGCGCCTTATGTTGGTGCCGGTATTAAAGTTGAGCATGTCAATCTTGATCATGGCTTATGCGTAGTTAGCATGGGGCTCAATGCGATGAATAAAAATATCGTTGGCACCCAGTTTGGCGGTAGCCTGTATTCGATGGTTGATCCTTTTTATATGACTATGTTGATGCACCAGCTTGGTAGTAGCTATGTGGTTTGGGACAAAAGCTCACATATTGAGTTTATCGCCCCTGGCAAAACTAGAGTCACCGCACGTATGAAGATCCCTAATGATGAGATAGCCACTATCCGTGACCTAGCAGAGCAGGGTGAAGCGGTATTTCGTGACTATAAGACCGACATCGTCGATGATCAACAAAAAATTATCGCTACTGTGACTAAAACGGTCTATATTCGTCTGCGTAAACACAGCAAATCTAAAAACCAGAGCAGTCCAGTAGATACTGTTGATTAAGTGACTAATAGATTAGCAGCTTGACTAATATTAAAGTCTATAGATACAAAAACCCCAATCTGGCATCAGCAAGATTGGGGTTTTGTCTTTTTTGGTACGCCTACTTATTAATATGATAAACCTATGAATAAGGGCTTGTAGCGAGCACTAAGTCTACTGATTTACTTCAACCTATCCATCAATGAATGAAGCTGAAGTAACGGTAGTCTTAAATAAGTGCTTAGATACCTGGTGCAGTATCGGCTGGAACGTTAGCATCAGTCTTTTTCTGAGCGACTTTTTTAACTGGACGAGCGCCAAGTTTTTCACGGATACGTGCTGATTTACCAGAACGCTCACGTAAGTAGTACAGTTTCGCACGACGAACAGCGCCGCGACGTTTCACTTCAATGCTATCAACGATAGGTGAATGCAATTGGAAAGCACGCTCAACACCAACACCGCTCGAAATTTTACGAACAGTAAATGCTGAGTTTAGACCGCGGTTACGCTTAGCGATAACAACGCCTTCAAAGGCCTGTAAACGCTCACGATCGCCTTCACGTACTTTTACTTGAACCACGACAGTATCGCCTGGGCTGAAGCTTGGGTGCTCACGTAGTTGGGCATTTTCGATGACTTGAACTAATGGATGCTTGTTGCTCATGAGAGTTATCTCCTCACATTAGATAATAGAGGCTAAGCGCATATCACCTGTTTGTAATAATTAATTATATCTGTAATAAGATACAAGGTAAGGGTTATACAAACGGCCATTATGGTATGACCTGTTTTGTTATTGCGCAAAATTTTAACGATTAACTATTTTTTAACGGTTATTGCTGTCTGCTTTTGCTAAGGCTTTTAGCCACTTCGCTTGCTGAACATTGGGAGTAAACGCTTGCCATAAGTCTGGACGCCGCGCTTGCGTACGTTCAACTTGCTGACTAAAACGCCACTTGGCAATGTTGGCATGATGACCTGAAAGTAGCACTTCCGGGACAGCCATACCTGCAAACTCATGCGGCTTAGTATAGTGTGGGCAGTCAAGCAAGCCATCGACGAACGAGTCTTGCTCAGCTGATTGATCATCACCCATAGTATCTGGTAGACGACGAATCACACTATCCATTAGTACCATCGCTGGCAGCTCGCCACCAGTAAGCACATAATCACCAACTGACACTTCGCTATCAACATATTGTGCTAATAAGCGCTCATCTATGCCTTCGTAACGACCGCACAATATAATCATGCCGTCATACTCAGCCATATCGAGCACTTTACTCTCACTCAGCGTTTGCCCTTGTGGTGACATATAAATCACCGGACAATGCGCTTTGTCAATACGACAGCCATGTAAGCTAGCTCGCTGACGAGCATCATCAATAGCTTGCGCTAAAGGTTCAGCCATCATGACCATGCCAGGACCACCACCATAAGGACGTTCGTCAATACGGCGGTAGTTATCAGTAGTATAATCACGCGGGTTAATGCACTCTATAGTGACCTGATTCTGAGTCACTGCTCGCCCCGTAATACCAAAATCACGAATCGATGCAAACATCTCAGGAAAAATACTAATCACTGCAAAATACATCTTAGGCCCGCTTGTTTAACTACTCAGCTTAGTGTCATCACCTTAACTTGTTAGAGGTAAATGACGGCTACTCACACTGAACTAACAGTCTGTTATTAGTAGTCGCTTGGCCAATCTACAGTTACCGTTTTGCTAGTCTTATCGACTTGCACTACGGTTTGCTTATGCCAAGGTATCAGACGCTCTTCACCATCTATACTGTCTGAAGTAACGGCTACACGCATAATATCATGGGCACCCGTTTCAAACATTTCGGTGATATCACCTAGATACTCATCTTGCTCGTTTATGACTCGCATACCTACCAAATCTGACCAATAAAACTCATCAGCAGCAGTCTCTGGTAGTATATCTTGCTCAACCCAAACGGTAACTCCGTTCATAGTCTCAGCGACGTTACGGTCAGGAACTTGCTCAAACTGAGCAACGATCCCTGTACCTTGCTGACGCCAAGCTTTGACAGTCAACGGCTTCATACCAGTAGCGGTTTTCATCCACCACGGCTGCATGCCAAATATGTCTTCGCGATTATCAGTTTCACTAAATAACCATAACCAGCCTTTAATGCCGTAAGGCTTTTTGAGCTGGGCAATTTTCATGAGGGATTTAGCGTCTGGAGCAGATGACATAACAGCGAACCTAGCTTTGTATAAGCACTTATTAATGTGAACATCAACAGCCACTTAAAACAGCAATAAACAGTTAATGGCGTAGCCTGGTTAGACCAGTTACGCTATGTTTTAAAGCGGGCTAATAAAAATGAATGATTAAATAACTGACGCTGTTTAATCATTTACTTATCTAATTAGCCGATAAACTAATACTTAAGCTTTAGCTTCGGTAGTAGCTGCTTTGTTATAAGACTTTACTAAAGAAGCAACGCGATCTGAAGGTTGTGCACCTTTCTCGATCCAAGACTTGTACGCTTCCATGTTTACGCGTACTGCTTCTTCTGAATCTTTAGCTAGCGGATTAAAAAAGCCAATATTTTCGATGTAACGGCCATCACGCGCGCGGCGTTGATCTGCTACTACTACTTGATAAAATGGGCGTTTCTTGGCACCGCCCCGTGCTAAACGAATAACAACCATGTGAATTCTCTCTTTCGCAGGTATACCAAAAAGGGCGTAATTATAACATAGTATTTTATTATTAAACACCTAAACTAGGTTTATTTAATGCTTTTATAACCGTGACTTAACGCTAATCACTCTGACGAATGCCTGCCGATTCTTAGAGCTGGCGTTTGGTTAGTGAAAAGTCTAGTAGTGCCCATAGCACCTGAATAACTATTGCACTATACTTCATACATTATTACCTATTGTCCAGAGCCACAACTGCTTATGATATCTCCGAATCCACGCTCACGCCGTCAAGGCTGGTTTACTCGCTCCTATTCCAATAGTTGGAAAACCACGATGATGGTTACTTTTATTGTAATCATTAGCGTTAGCTTATCGATATGGTTTTTTTGGCGCAGTCTTTATTTACCAGAGCTCAAAAGCCATGCACGCTATTTGACTAGTGAGCTGCGTCTAATGAATAGTGTCAAACGTGACTGGCGAGATAATCCACAAATGCAGCAGTGGGTCTATCAGCACTCACATGTGGCAGTAGTGAATAACCCTAGCGACTTCCCAAAGGTGGAAGATAAAGCTTTTGTAGGCTTATTCACTGACGTGCTGCAACATGAGATTGGGGCTCAACTTGGGCGTCCTGTAGCAGTGTATTTTAAATTTAAACCTACTCCCCAGTTGTGGGTACAAGACAGTCGTGATACTAGCTTTTGGATTCGCGAGTCGGTGGTCTATTACTCACAGTACAGTCCAGTATTACTAATATTATTTTTGTTTGGCTTACCAATATTGACCTTATTGACTATCATTTTATTAGCGCGTCAGCTTAATCGTCCACTGCGTTACTTGCAGCGGGCAGCAAACAATTATATCCGTCTGGGTCATGCGACTACTTTGCCAACGAATAGTGGTCCTACTGAGATTCGGCAAGTAAACACCGCGTTTAATCGTCTGTTCACTACCCTTAACCAAGCACAAAAAGAGCGTACTATTATGCTCGCTGGAATTTCTCACGATCTGCGTACTCCTCTGACCCGCATGCGCCTAACTGCTGAGATGCTGCCGGATGACTTTTTCCGTGAAGGGCTTATTTATGATGTAGAGGACATGGATGCGATCTTAGAGCAGTTTATCTCATTTATGAAAGATGGCTCTGATGAACCAGTGCGCTTAACCAACTTAGACACTATATTTAAAGAGATTATGGTGCAGTTTGCGCCGATGAAGTTTATCTATCAGTCTGAATGTAATAACGCCGTTCCCGTACGCCCTTTATCAATCAAACGCCTGATCATCAACTTAGTTAACAACGCTAACCGTTATGGTAAGCCACCGATCTATTTATCGGCTAAGGTAGTACCCATTCTTAGCGAGGCTGAGCTGGAAGAAGATAGTGAGATAGGTGGAGAAAGCCAAGTGAATAAAGAGGCTAATGAGCAATTAGTGATTTGTGTACGTGACTGTGGTGAAGGCGTCGCAGAGGATCAGTTGGAGCGTATTATGCAGCCCTTTGAGCGCGGAGAGACAGCACGAACTACCCAAGGTAGCGGCTTAGGCTTGGCGATTGTTAGTCGTATTGCCCGCCTACATCATGGGAAAGTCGAAGCTATTAATCATCCTGATGGTGGCTTAGAGGTTTGTGTGCGTATTCCACTAATTTCTAAAGTTACTGGGGACGAAGCCTCAGCTGGTGACGCTAAAATTATTGCTGATAATACAATAGCAGGGCAATAAATACTGCTGGCTACTCTACTTTACCAACAGGCGGTGCGATATATGTGGCGCTATTGGTAAAAGCCAGTGGCTGTATTATCTCAGCTTCAACCAACTTTAGACTGTCAGTAACTGACGGCTGCGGTATAAATAAGTAGTAGGCTAAAGTGATAGCGTTTATTAATACTAAACCGCCAAATAGATAACGCATTGTTTGTGCTCCTGTATTTCAAACAGTAAGGCCCATCCCCTTCACTATCTTCAACTCATTAATAAGTTTGTTGATAACCAACTGCTGCCTAGCCAGCTATGTTTACATTCAGACTTATGCTTAGCTAAAAATTTATGCGAATGACAGGCTGCTAATACTGATAGCTGTTTTTACAGTACATAAAAACTCTGCGAGCTACTCTAACTGCTATTCTTTAGCCTCTACTATTTGGATCGAAAATTTGCATCGATACCTTGGATATAATATTAGCTATCAAAACTACGATTGCTTTGCTCTTGAGTGATTTGATCAGCAGAGATAGTTTGAGTCAAAGGTTTAATCGGCCAAGTCATGGCAAAGCGTGCGCCACCCAGCTCCGGGCTTTCGTCTACAGACATACTACCATTAAACCAAAAAGCAATGCGCGATACAATAGATAAGCCTAAACCATAGCCACCTGAAGCACGGGTTCGACTGTCATCTAAGCGTGAAAAAGGAATGAACACCTTTTCACGATCAGACTCTGCTATGCCATGACCATCATCTTCAACGATAACGAAAGCATCGCCTTTTTTTACCCCAGCACTGATAATGATAGTACTCTCTGCATAGCGTAATGCATTACCAGCTAGATTTTGAATGACTCGATGTAGATAGCGACGATCAGCAATGGCTGTCACTTTAGCATTAGGCGGATTACCGACGATTTTGATATCTTTACCTAACGCATTAGTCTCACGGACCACCTGCTCGATTAGCTCTTTAAGATTTACCGCTTCTAGATCTAGCTTAGGTGAGCCTTCTTCTAGCTTGGCATAAGTCAACATCTCATCAATCAAACCGTTCAGCGATTCAATATCTTCATCTATGAAATCGCGCTGCTTAAAACGTGATTCCTCATCCTCTGTATCAGCCAGCATATCAACCGCAAAACGAATACGAGCGACTGGCGTACGCAGCTCATGAGACACCGCCCGAGTTAACTCACGCTGTGATTCAATCAAACGCTTGATATGCGATGTCATAGCATTAAAAGTCGCTGACAAACGAGCGATTTCGTCTTGACCGATAACTTGTACTTGAATATCAAGATTGCCCTCGCTGACCTCATTAACCCCGACTTGGATTAATTGTAGCTTACGCTCGAGTGGGAAGATAAGGGCGTAGACGCCTAAACTGATTAAGAACATGCTAATCAGTACCATACTGATGATTAGATTTAGTGGAAACCAGTTAAATAAGGGTACTGGCCCCATCACTATCACCATATCGTTGATTTCAGAAGGCACAATTATTTTTATCGAAGAGCCACCTTGGTTGGAGCTAGTATCTTGAAACAATATCACTACTTCATCACGGCGTAATCGTGCCATTTGGTCACTGTCTAGACTTAAGCTATTAATACCTTTTAATTTTAATGGGAAAGCAAATTTTTCTGATAGTTGCGCTAGACGACTGCTTTTCGCTGATAGCGTCGAATAGTAGGACAAGTCGTCCAAAAGAAATACCGCCATAGCACGCACTTGCTGCTCAGTAACTTGTGAGATTCGCACTGTCAATACGCTTTTGCCATCTGGCAATCGATGGTAAACATCAGCATAAGTAGGCTGCGTAACATAGCGAACCACTGTTTCACCGTTGTCAAAACGGCGCAATTCACTAGAGCTGAAACCAACCTCTTTGATCGGCAGTATCTTAAACGTAGAGCCGAACAGACTGCTAGCATCAGATAACCAGTACTCACGCTGGGCCTCACTATCCTGATGACCAATGCCTTCACTTACTAAGTAAAACGCCCCAGTCGCCATGTTTTCACGGTAGGATTGCACCCGCTCTTTATTGATAGTATCCATCAATAACTGCGCAAATAAGGCTACGCATAGACAAACTATTAATAGTCCACCATAAATGCGTACGAAGATACTGTGTTTTAACGAGGAGACTAATGACATACGTGCCGTGACCAAACCGTTGAATGATGACTGAATAATAGGGGCTGAGCAAGAACTGCTAGCTAAAAGTAACTTATTGCACTGACTATAGCAGCTAATTAAACCATAGAACGCTATGCATAAGGTCAAAAAGTTAAAATTTATACCAAGAAAAACCAGCATTATGCTGGTTTTTCTAAATAACTGACTATGCTCAATCTACAATAAGTCTAAATGCAGACTTAGTTGCCTTCTTTGACGAAGAGATAGCCTTTGCTACGTACCGTTTTGATACGCTTTGGATTCTCAGGATCATCACCAATCTTTGGACGAATACGTGAGATACGTACATCAATTGAACGATCTTGTCCGTCATACTCGATACCACGTAGACGCTCAAAGATATCTTCACGCGATAAGATACGACCAGCATTAGAAGCCAACAACCATAATAAGTCATATTCGGCGCTAGTAAAATCAACTAACTCTTCACCAAGCATAACTGAACGACCACCATTATCAATGACCAGCTCGCCAAACTCTAAGCGTTGTGGCACATCTTCAGAAGGGGCGTTTTCAGAACGACGTAATAAAGCACGAATACGCGCTAACAATACGCGTGGTTGAGCAGGCTTAGCGACATAGTCATCAGCGCCCATCTCTAACCCTAATACTTGATCCATATCTTCGGTGCGGGCTGTCAACATCAAGATAGGGTTCTGATAGTGTGGACGTACTTCACGGCAAACTGTCAAGCCATCGCTACCTGGTAACATGACATCAAGTACTACTAAATCTGGCTGCTCGCTAACGATACGACGAATCGCGCGATTACCATCTGTTTCGATCGCTACTTCTAGGCCATTTTTTACCAAGTAATCTTGGGTTAACATGGCAAGACGCTCATCGTCCTCGACAATCAAAATTCGAGGGGTATTGTCGTCATCAGTTGCTGTCATTGCTATATCCTCTAGTACATCTGAGTTAAAAGTAATAAAATTAGAAATTAATAGCACCGTGAAGTGGCATAATTTATAAGTATTATAGTCATCTATTTATGTTTATTTGAGTTTTTCAGTTTTGTGGGCTTGCTTACTATACTAGCAAATCTACTACCATCTATACTATAGCTCATTGTCATTAACAAAACCTATAAACAATATGGGCTAAAACTTTAGTTAACGTCCGAAAATCATAAGTGTCCACTATTATAACTATTGCTTATGCACAGTTCTGCCCTGCTGAATGCATTTAGCTTAAGCTGGCCTGCTAGTAAGTCGCTTTAAGTCTACTGTTGATAAAGTTAGTAGTACCGTAATATAACTAAATATCACTGATATCGCTAGTGTCTTTTGGGATAAATAACTATTATTTATTAATACTTTGCAAAGGATGTATATATAGGGTAATAAGCCATAAAAAAACAGCCCACTATGGACTGTCGTTTATAAGATATTGTTATTAGCAGTAATAATCTAACGCTTACTGATTGTCTTAGCTTCGATTCTGATACTTACGTATAGTCTGTAGCTGAGCCACTGATTCTGCTAGTGAGGCTAATGCTGCGTTAGTTTGCAGAGTATCAGACTGATTAACTAGCATTTGCTCAGCTTTTCTACGAGCTTCAACGATTTTGCTCTCGTCCAGATTATGAGCACGCATAGCAGTATCAGCTAGGATAGTAACCATCTTTGGCTGTACTTCTAAAACCCCACCTGAAACGTAAATAACTTCTTCTTCGCCATTAGCTTTTTGTAAGCGCATTGCACCCGGTTTTAGCAAAGTAATTAGTGGCGTATGGCCTGGCAACACCCCAATCTCGCCTTCGCTACCGGTTGCGATTAGCATACTAATCTCCCCTGAATACAACTCTTCACGGGCACTTACTACACGACATTGTAACGTTGCCATACTTAATTCCTTATTGTAAAAGCAGTAGTTTCCAACAGCAGTTATTTTTATAGAATACTAAAAGCAGTAAAGCTATTATAGAAATAACTATTAAATTCATACGGCGTATGAGTGGATAAACTGGTTAAAGCTTATGCACTCACTAGCTCAGCAATTGATCTGCTTAGGCTGCAGTAGATTTCATTTTTTCTGCTTTTGCAACGACTTCATCAATACCACCAGCCATATAGAAGGCTTGCTCTGGTAAATCATCATATTCACCAGCGATAATTGCTTTAAAGCTAGCAATAGTATCGCGTAGTGGCACATATTTACCAGGTGCACCAGTGAAGATTTCAGCAACGTGGAAAGGCTGTGATAAGAAACGCTGAATCTTACGAGCACGATAAACGGTTAGTTTATCTTCTTCAGACAGCTCATCCATCCCTAGAATAGCGATGATGTCTTTTAGTTCTTTATAGCTCTGCAACACTTCTTGCACGCCGCGAGCAACATTATAATGCTCTTCGCCGATCACTTGTGGATCAAGCTGACGTGACGTTGAATCTAGTGGATCAACCGCAGGATAGATACCTTGTGAGGCAATATCACGGCTCAATACTACAGTGGCGTCTAAGTGAGCAAAAGTAGTAGCAGGTGATGGATCGGTCAAGTCATCTGCTGGTACATAAACCGCTTGTACTGAAGTGATTGAACCTGACTGCGTTGAAGTAATACGCTCTTGCAGCATACCCATCTCTTCAGCTAGAGTTGGCTGATAACCAACAGCTGATGGCATACGACCTAGTAGTGCTGATACTTCAGTACCGGCTAAGGTATAACGATAGATATTATCAACGAACAGTAGTACGTCACGACCTTTGCCAGTGGCAGGATCTTTAGTATCACGGAAGTATTCAGCCATCGTCAAACCAGATAAGGCAACACGTAAACGGTTACCCGGTGGCTCATTCATCTGACCATATACCATCGCTACTTTAGATTTGCTAAAGTCTTCGGTATTCACAACGCCCGCATCTTGCATTTCGTGATAGAAATCATTACCTTCACGAGTACGTTCGCCAACACCAGCAAATACTGATAGGCCTTCGTGCTTAAGAGCGATGTTGTTGATCAATTCCATCATGTTGACGGTTTTACCAACCCCAGCACCACCGAACAGACCAACTTTACCACCTTTAGCGAACGGGCAAAGTAGATCGATAACTTTAATACCAGTCTCTAACAGCTCAGTACTATTTGACTGTTCAGCATAGCTTGGTGCTTCACGGTGAATTGACCAGCGCTCATCAGCTATTACTGGACCTTCTTCATCGATAGGACGACCTAGGACATCCATGATACGACCTAAAGTACCGATACCAACAGGGACAGAAATAGGAGCGCCAGTGTTAGTAACTGGTAAGTTACGTTTTAGGCCTTCAGTTGAGCCCATAGCGATAGTACGTACAATACCATCACCTAACTGTTGCTGTACTTCTAAAGTGGTCTCGGTGCCGTCAACTTGCAAGGCATCATAAATCTGTGGAACTTCGTTACGGTTGAACTCAACGTCAAGAACCGCGCCAATAATCTGTACAATACGACCGCTACTCATTGCGTTCTCCTTTAACTTCTATATATGGGGGCTTCATAAAAACAATTATAGACAAACAGTAATTATGAAACAGCAGCAGCACCGCCAACGATTTCCGAGATTTCTCGAGTAATCGCCGCTTGACGCAGCTTGTTATAAACCAACTGTAAATCGTTAATTAAGTCACCAGCATTATCCGTTGCTGCTTTCATAGCAACCATACGGGAAGACTGCTCAGAGGCAATGTTTTCCATAACCGCTTGGTAGACGATAGATTCGATATAACGTCCTAGCAGATCGTCAATCAAGGTCTTGATGTCAGGCTCGTAGATATAATCCCAGCTCAACTCAGTCTGCATGCCACTTTCGTCATCACTAAAGGCACCTTCTGGTAGAGGTACTAACTGATTGACAGTCGGTTTCTGAGTCATCGCATTGATAAACTGGTTATATACTAAGTAGATACGATCTATCTTGCCATGATTATAGTCATCAAGCATCGCTTGCACTGGCGCATTTATCTGCTCAAAGGTTGGCTTATCACCATAATCAGTAACAGCAGAGGTGACTTTGCCACCGAAGCTTTTAAAAAAACTGACGCCTTTAGCACCGATAACAGCGTACTCAGCGGCTACCGATTGTTGCTGGTATTGCTGAATGCTTTTTGATAGCGCTTTAAATAAATTGATATTTAAACCACCCGCTAAACCTCGATCAGAGGTGATAACGATATAGCCCACTTTATTAACTGGGCGCGTTACCATATACGGATGTTTGTAGTCTGATGAGGCATGCACCAAATGTGAAATAACCCGGCGCATACTATCAGCATACGGGCGACCCACGCTCATGCGTTCTTGGGCACGGCGCATCTTACTCGCAGCCACCATTTGCATGGCACGAGTAATTTTTTGGGTGCTTTTAATACTGGTGACTTTGGCACGTATCTCTTTTAAGCTTGCCATAATGATTCCAATATAAGAGGGTTAAAAAAGCATTGGCACATGCTACAAGGTAGTAATAGAAAAAGTATTGTCTTGTGGCATTATGCAATCACGTGTCAGTAATGGCGGCTGATAGCGGCACTAATATCTGCGACTGCTGTTAAAGTAAAGTCTTAACAATATCCTATTGATATTATTCAGAGCTACTAATAACTTCGATATTAGGCCTCTATCACAGCGCCTTTAACCAACTTAACCCGTTAAATTAATAACTGTGGTTTTGTTTAAAAGTCTCAAGTGACGACTTTAAACGACCTGCAATATCATCATTATAATTTGCAGTGTCATCGATCTCTTTCATCAGCTCACATTGCTCATCATGCATATAACGCAAGTAGCTTTCTTCAAAAGAACCAATCTTCTCGACTGGAACGTCTGCTAAGAAGCCTTCGTTTGAGGCATAGATAACCGCAGCTTGCTCAGCGATAGACATTGGCTGATACTGTTTTTGTTTCATCAGTTCAGTCACACGTTCACCATGATCCAACTGTTCACGAGTCGCATCATCAAGGTCAGAGGCGAACTGAGCAAATGCTGCCAATTCACGATACTGAGCTAGGGCAGTACGAATACCACCAGAGAGCTTTTTGATAATCTTAGTTTGCGCCGCACCACCAACTCGCGATACCGAAATACCAGCGTTCACTGCTGGACGGATACCTGAGTTAAATAGGCTTGATTCTAAGAAGATCTGACCATCAGTAATTGAAATTACGTTAGTCGGTACGAATGCTGAAACGTCACCAGCTTGGGTTTCAATAATCGGTAAGGCGGTTAAAGAACCAGTTTTACCAACAACTTCACCATTAGTGAACTTTTCTACATACGCCGCGTTTACGCGTGATGCACGCTCTAATAGACGTGAATGGAGATAGAATACATCACCAGGATAAGCTTCACGACCTGGCGGACGACGTAACAACAGCGATATCTGACGATAAGCAACTGCCTGTTTTGATAAATCATCAAAAACAATCAATGCATCTTCGCCACGGTCACGGAAGTATTCACCCATCGTACAACCTGAGTACGGTGCAATGTACTGCAGTGCTGCTGGCTCTGATGCTGAAGCAACTACTACTGTAGTATATTCAAGGGCACCAGTTTGCTCAAGTTTGCGTACCACGTTGGCGATAGTAGAGCGTTTTTGACCAATGGCCACATACACACACTTAATGCCAGATGATTTTTGCGCAATGATCGCATCGATAGCCATTGCCGTTTTACCGGTTTGGCGGTCACCAATGATAAGCTCACGCTGACCACGACCGATTGGGATCATAGTATCAACGGCTTTATAACCCGTCATTACAGGTTGATCTACTGACTGACGATCAATAACGCCTGGAGCAATCTTTTCGACTTTGTCAGTCATTTTGGCATTGATAGGACCTTTGCCATCAATAGGATTACCTAAAGCATCAACAACACGGCCTAATAGCTCAGGACCTACGGGTACTTCAAGAATACGACCAGTACAATATGCTTTTTGGCCTTCTTGTAATTTTAAGAAGTCGCCCAATACTACTGCACCAACAGAATCACGCTCTAAGTTCAGCGCCATTCCATAGATTTCGCCTTCAAATTCAATCATTTCGCCGTACATAGCGTCTTCAAGACCATGAATCTGCACGATACCGTCAGATACTTTGACAATCGTGCCTTCATTCTTTGCAGTTGCACCCGCATCAAGGTCTTGAATACGCTGCTTGATCAGACTACTGATTTCCGCTGGATTCAATTGTTGCATTGCCTGGTTTCCTTTAATTTATGATACCGCCCACTGACTCAAACACTCTCACTAGCACACCCTACTCATTCAGTAGGGTATTATCTATCAGTAGTATTAGGCCGTTAGCTGTGTTTTTAACTGTTTTAACTTACCGCGCATTGAATCATCGATGACTTTGTCACCGACTTTTATAGTAGCGCCTGCTAAAAGACTAGAATCAACTGTTTCGTGAATCACTACACTGGCATTAAGCGAGGCAGCAAGACGTGTTTGTAACATCTCACGCTGCTCGTCAGTCAATGGATAGGCGGTAGTCACGTAAGCATCAAGCTGCTTCAGACTTATCGCTTTATGACGACGATAATGCTTATAAACTTCAGGTAGCAGGGCCAAACGTTCTTGCTCTGCTAGCTGGTTTACAAAGTTATTAAGCGCAGTTGATACTTTTGGATAGCTGACACTACTGTTATGAATCTGCTCACTGCGACCATGGGTAGCACCCAATAGTTGCTTAAAGGCAGAATCACTAGCACTAGCTACTTGCGTATCATAAAGATCAGTCAGAGCGGCTGACTTATGCTCAGCAGAAACAGCTGGATTGTCTAGCAAGGTGTGAAAAGATTTATCATTGACAATCGTACTGGCAACGAATAAAAAATCTTCCCACTCGTTTACTATCCCGTTCTCATTGGCATAGTCAAACGCGGCTTTCGCGTAGGGTCGTGCTAAGGTTGATAAGTCAGCCATTATATCCTCACAATTACAGCTTCGCCGCCAGCTGATTTAACATGCTGGCATGTTTTTGCACATCGACTCTATCTTGCAAAATCTTCTCAGCACCAAGGACTGCAAGTTCTGCAACTTGGGCACGTAATGATTCACGCGCTTGATTGATTTCCTGATCGATTGCCGCTTGTGCTTGTTGACGAATACGCTCGCCTTCTACTTGTGCTTGCGACTTGGCATCTTCAATGAGTTGATTAGCACTCTTGTTCGCTTGCTCAATTAAGGCAGCAGCTTTAGTCTTAGCCAGATTAAGCTCCTGCTGTACATCTTGCTCCGCGGTGGCCAAATCTGCTTTTGCTTTTTCTGCGGCATCTAAGCCTTCAGCGATTTTGCGCTGACGGTCATTGATAGCACCGATAAGTGGTGGCCACACGAACTTCATGCAGAACATCACAAAGATTGCAAAAGCAATGGCTTGACCGATGAGGGTAGAATTGATATTCACGTGATCACCTCTTTGTTAATGAAAAATCAGTTTCATTGACCATGTTTGATAGTCAAAATTTGACTAAATTTATTGGTAACAATCTTTTAGAAAAACCTTGAAAATCAAACATTTACAACTGAGCTTTCTGATTAACCTGCTAGAGGGTTCGCGAACAACAATAGCATAGCAATACCAACACCGATCATCGGGATAGCATCAAGTAGACCTGCCACGATGAACATACGAGTTTGCAATTGTGAACCAAGCTCTGGTTGACGTGCAACGCCTTCTAGGAATTTGCCACCTAAGATTGCAAAGCCAATGCCTGTACCTAGTGCACCTAAACCGATAAGTAGTGCTACTGCGATAACTGTGTAACCACCTAATACTGGATCCATGGATGTATCCTCATTTACCTATTGAATGTCTAATTAATGTTCAGTTGATGATGCAAGTGACATATAAACTATAGTCAGCATCATAAATACGAACGCTTGGAGGGTAATAATTAAGATGTGGAAAATAGCCCACGGTACTGACAACGCCCACTGAATCCAAAATGGCATTAGGGCAATCAGTATGAAAATCAACTCACCAGCATACATGTTACCGAATAGTCGTAAACCTAAAGAAATAGGCTTAGCTATTAGAGTAACAAACTCTAAGATAAAGTTGATGGGTATTAAAATAATTTGTATGATAGGGTTTTTAGCGCTAAACGGATGCAGCGTTAGCTCGCCAATAAAGCCGCCTAAACCTTTTTCTTTGATACTATAAAATAGAATCAATATAAAGACTGAAAAGGACATACCAAGGGTGATATTAGGATCAGTGGTTGGTACAATCTTAAAGAACACATGATGCGGATCATGTCCCATCATGGCGCCGATTTGTCCAGCAATCATAGGAATAAAATCAACGGGTAGTAAATCCATCAAGTTCATTAAGAAAATCCACACAAAGATAGTTAACGCCAAAGGCGCTACTAGCTTTGAGGTACCACTATAAGAGTCGCGAACGTTGTTATCAACGAACTCAACGATCATCTCAACAGCGGCTTGTAGTTTACCCGGCACACCTGAAGTGACTTTTCTAGCAACCATCCAAAAGATAGCGCAGAAAACAATACCTAAACCAATTGACCAAAGCATAGAATCAAGGTGGATAGCTTTAAAGCCCATTGCACTTGCTTCTTCAGCAGTGTAGGCAACTTTCCAACCTTCGCCCGGCAGATAGCCGTACGTCCAGTTCGTTAAGTGGTGAGAGATATATTCTGTTGTTGTTTGCTCGCCTGCCATAATATAAGCTTCTTATTAATCAACGATTTACTCAACTACCAAAAATATGATTGTCATCTGATGAGACTTAAGTACGAATATTTACTGCGCTGATATAGCCCATAAACAAACCCTACTTTAGCATCCCAATAATCAATAACAGCCACCCTATTTTAACTTGTACTCTGCATGCAAATGCTTGTTTTCATTAGCTTTTCATAAAACGTAGCTATAAAAAAAGGGCTTATGAGTAATAACTACTAGCCCTTAGTATTCACATATAAATATATTATATGTTCGTCTGCCTGTATCCATTCGGCGAGACTGTCGCTCAATTAAGTACGGTTGAGCAAAACAATTAGTTGTGTATATTAATGCAGCGTTGTATTCGTGTAAAGGCAATTATTCGTTTTTTATCCACTATATGACTAACTTAATGGCTAACAGCTTTGCTAGCATGGCTTTACGTCGATAATTAAATTGTAAGATTTTATTTTTAAATGTTGTTTTTAATAAAAATTAGGTGTATTACGGCTGCTGTTAGTTTATAGCATTATCTAATACGACCCAACATTAGCACATGACTTATTTTCATAACGATAAATCCAAGCAACAAGGCTGGCGCAGATAGTGGTTTTATAGTGATAAAAATAAAAGCAAAACCAAACACTGTTAGCAGCCATTTTAGCGCCTGCCCTCTAAAAAATTGGCTAACAATGCGGTTACGCGCCTGGTACCCGCTATGACTAAACATAAAGACAGCAAATACCATTTGGGTCACAAAGCTCAACAAGCCACCGATAGCGGCACTTTTTGCTACTACTAATTCGCCATTGAACCAACTGTTATCTATCAGCCAAGCCGCAACGATTACTAGCAGTAACGCCCAAGTCTGTCGCTTAAGATAAACTCTTACTTGTTGTTTTTGGCTGCGTTTGGCAGGTTGGGTCATTAGCTATCCTAAAGTGTAAAATATCAGTGCGATATTCCCTTATTCATCTAAATAAAATCCCAGTCATGATAAGGGCTAAGCTGTATTGAAGCAAGCAGAATAATGGCTGCTATCAAGTGTTTAGCTTTGCCTCCCTACCCTATCAGTTTATACAACTGCGTATTTGCTGCGCCATATCTTGCCATCCTTGTACAAAATCTTTACTCGCACTCATATCCTCCAGCTGTACAGTACTAGTCACTGGTTGCAGCTTAGCCAACAAGCCTTTCGCCACTTTACCTTGAGTCACTAAGCACATTGACTTGGCAGGGCGCTGTTCATTTAGCCAACGTAACTGGCTAGCTTTGGGGGCTAAATGTTCATCCACACTCAAGCTACCAATAAGCTTTAGCTTTGCCGCTTGCTCTATATACTGATAAGCGTCGTGATAAGCCCAGTAAGGTTGCTGCTTTAAAACCTTATTTTGGCTTGCTACTGCTTGATCCATACGCTGAGCGAATTTTTTTGCATTGGCTTGATAGAGCGACTTGTACTGCGGATTGGCATGACTGTGAATCACAGCTAGTGCACGAGTAATAGCTTTAGCATTTTCTGGATCGAGCCAAATATGCGGATCTAGAGTATTAGTAATAGGCTTACCTTGTACTTCACGTAGTGGATGTCTAGTAAAAGCCTTGAAAGCAAATAAGGAAATAGCATTGGGCGCTTTTTCTAAACTAGCTGCCAAGTTATTCTCTAAAGGAGCACCAAACCAAACTACAAATTTGCTGTCTTGAATGGCTTTAATATCACCAGGGCTGATGCTACCATGATGCCCCACCTCGCCTGCATGTAGCAGTTGCTTAGCTGACGGCGCGCCTGCTGTCACAGCTTCACTTAACAGAAAAAGTGGATAGTTACTAACACTGACCGTTGCCGCCTGTGCATTGCTCACTATTACTGAGCTTAACAGCATAGCTATTAAAACTGCTGACATTGATAATGCTTTTGCTGGCCAAAACTTGAGCCTTAGCACTAGCGATGAGAGGTTGCTCAACAGCCGTGTCACTCGTTGCTTATTTAGGATATTAGCAAAAATTTGTTGATTGTCAGACATGTGGGGTTTTGTCCTATAACTATTTTGTAAAATGCTTTTTTATAAACATTTTTTGATAAATGATAAGAAAAATTATAATGCTATGAGCGCATAATTTTATCTATCATTATGTTATACTATAACAATTGAATATGCACTATTATTTTGGAGGTCTGTAAGGTGTCCCCTACTATTTCTAATTATACTATGACTTCTTGCGCTACTAGATGTGTCGATACCGACCATCTGCATGATGTACAGCAATCCACAGCAGAAGATGTTGCTCAACGCTTAGCCAGCGCAAAAGAGGACTGCCGTAAGCGTGGCGTACGTTTCACCCTATTGCGTCAGCAGATATATCAGCTAGTCTTAACCGCCAATCAGCCGGTTGGTGCTTACGATTTGATCACCCAGCTGCAGCAAATGCGCTTCTCAGACACCGCTGCTGATAGCACAGATGGTAGCTCAGACAAGCAAACGCCAAAAAACGTAGCACCACCAACGGTTTATCGCAGTTTAGAGTTTTTATTGAGCGAAGGCTTAATTCATCAACTGACCTCGATCAACGCTTATGTGCCTTGCTGTCATCCACGGGCGCAACATACTGCCGCTTTTCTTATCTGTGAGCAGTGTCAACGGGTGCAGGAATGTAGCAGCCTGCCTATCCAAGAAATGATGATTTTTGCAGAGCAAGATGTGGGCTTTAAGGTTGCCCGTAGTGTTATTGAATTGAGCGGGCATTGCCAAGCTTGCCAATAACCTTATCAGGAACATTAGCTGCTTTTTAAGCTTGAACTTGGTAAGTTACTGTTAAATTGTAGTAACTCATCATTATTCGTTAATCACTATTCATTAACCGTTAGCAGTCATACCATGAAACAGTCTATTGCCCCTCAGCATCTTGCCATTAATTCTGCTCGAGCGCTTGACGCTAGTATAAGTGACCAAAAGCTCGAAGCTAGCCCTAAGCTACTCAGCCTAGAAAATGTCAGCTACGAGATTGGCCCACAGCGTTTGGTATCCCATATTAATATCGATATCGCTGTCAATGAGACTCTTAGCCTCATCGGCCCTAATGGGGCTGGCAAGTCCACGCTAGTTAAGCTTATTTTAGGTCTACTCAAGCCTAGCAAAGGCCAAATCGTCACTCATCAACCGCTACAATTAGGGTATGTGCCACAGCGTTTTGCCGTACCGCCTATTTTGCCATTACGAGTAAAAGATTTATTAGCGCAAGCAGATCAGCGCCGTCTAAATGCTGAGCAGCGGCAGTTTATTTTTGACAACTTATCCCTAAATCACCTATTACTACGGCAAATGCTGCATCTATCTGGTGGCGAGACTCAGCGAGTGCTGCTTGCTAGAGCTTTATTAGATAAGCCTAACTTACTGATTTTGGATGAGCCTATGCAAGGCCTTGATCCCGATACTGAGCTTTGGCTGTATCAGTTTATCGATGAGTTACCAGATTTTTTACGCTGTGCCATGCTAGTAGTCTCTCATGATCTACATTGGGTGATGAAAGGCAGTCGCCGAGTGATATGCCTTAACAAGCATATTTGCTGCGAAGGTCAACCTAGCGAGCTGGCGGTCACGGCTGAATTTCAAAAGCTGTTTGGTCATCACTATGAGCAGCCGTATGTCCATCAGCCTCATGCCTGTGAGCATCATGCGCCAAGCGCAATGTCGAGGTAGATAAACAGCTGCCTAGCTACTTTTAGCTAAGGTTAATTGTTAGTAACATTTGGCTTTTGGCTTTTAATAAAATTTAATGGACGATATTAGTTATGACTGCTTGGTTAGCTATCATTGCTCCGGCTTGGATTGCCGGTAGTATTTTAGGGTTGCTCTCAGCACCGCTTGGCTGTTTGGTATTATGGCGACGCATGGCTTTTTTTGCCGATGCTCTAGCGCACGGAACGTTACTGGGCGTCGCTCTAGCGGTTTGGTGGCAGTTACCAATGGGTATAGGCGTAGCTTTAGTCAGCATTGTAGTGGTGTTAGGACTAGTATTGGTCGATGATGAGCGCTTGCCAGTCGATGCCGTATTAGCAGTAGTAGCCGTCACGCTATTGTGTTTAGGCTTATTAACTTTGACGCAGCTGACTGATCAACAAGCCAATATTTTGGGCTTCTTATTCGGTAACTTATTAGATCTTGATTGGGCCGATTTACCATTACTTGGCGTCAGTGTAGCGCTAGGCTTAGCCTTGCTAGTTTATATTTGGCCGGCGCAAGTCAAGTTAGCGACTCATGAAGCATTAGCACGTATTCAAGGAATCGACCCTACTCGCCAGCGCCTATTCTTTATGGGGCTATTGGCTGGGTTTTGTGCGATTGCACTCCAAGCAGTGGGTAGCTTATTGATTAGCGGTTTATTAGTCTTGCCAGCCTTAACCGCACGCTTGTATTCAGCAGCACCTAAGCAAATGGTAATACTGGCTTTAGTAGTAGCACAACTGGGAGTCACTTTAGGAGTTTGGGGTAGTATTTTATTTGATATTCAAACTGGACTGGCCATTGTATTAGTGCTGGCAATCATATTCTTTACCGCTCTTATAGTTTCTAAGGTTCTAGCGGCAAGGTCATCAAGTGGTAGTTAGTGCTAGAGTATTAATAGAGCAGCACTACAGCTGAGTCATCGTCAAAGCTTGTATTACTACCAGGAACTAAAAATTTAATAACCAAAGTATTTTGTTGAACATTATTTTAGTTTTTTGCTAAATGATATTGAGTTTGTTACAGAATCCATGCTATAAATGCGACCTGTATAGAAGATATAAGCCTATACAACTGGTCTTTTAGGAATCTTGGGCATTGACTGATGACCTGAAAAATAGATTCATCAGCTGTCGTTTATTGGTATAATCAGCGCTTACTGACGAGTGCATGAACTGCTGAATATTAATTTTTGACTCGCTGATACCAGCATTATTTCGGCTTAATGAGGAGTTGATCTTATTCCGACTAACCTTGTCTACCCCATCAGAACACCGAGCAAGCATTTAAGTATTTTGCAAATTACTGATTTGCATATATCAACTCATCCGACTGCTAATGATAACCCAGCCTCTACACCGAGCTGTCAGTACGGCTTTGAATCGGTTATAAAGCAAGCCCTTAATCAACGAAGTGACTGTGACTTAATTTTAGTCACTGGCGACTTAGTAAATAAAGTCGAACCCGCTATCTATGACTATATCTATCAGGTGTTGAATGCTACCGGCATCCCTTTTGCTTGTATCGCAGGCAACCACGATGTGACCGATGAAGTAGGAGAAGAGCTGCCTTTTGATCAGCGATATTTAGTCGCTCAACCTGCTGATTCACGTCTGCTAAGTCGCCAAGTCATCAATACTGCTTACTGGCAATTACTATTAATAAACTCGGCTATTCCTGGCGAAATCGCTGGTGAAATTAGTAGCGACGATATTGATTGGCTATGCGAACAATTAACCCATTGCCATAAACCAACATTATTGGCTTTGCATCATCACGTTATACCCATGCAGTCAGACTGGATAGATAGACATATCGTAAAAAATACTGATACGTTTTGGCAACGCATGGCAAACTTTGAACATTTACGAGTGATTATTAACGGTCACACCCACCAAGAACAAATCCAACATCATAATGGGGTTACGGTCTACACTACGCCATCAACTTGTTATCAGTATAAACCCTTTGAAGAGAGCTTTACTTATGATGACAATGCTCGTCCTGGTTATCGTTGGTTGCAATTAGCCAACAATGGGCAGGTTGCAAGCTGGGTCGAAAGGTTGGATACTTGAGCGCCAATATTGTTCGTATAATACTATGGATGTAACTAAATATCGGCTATGATAGCTGATATAGGAATAAAAATACGGCTATCCTCCCTATAATGACAAAGAACTTAAGGGTGAATAAATAGCCAGACAAGCTGTATTGATTGCGTTACCCAGTGGTAAAACGTTTTGCAGGAAGACAGCGTTTAGCTTTCTATAACAGTGGTAATATTTTGTCTTTTGAGAAAGCGTTTTGTTGGATTAATTTGAAAAAATAGGATACCCATATGAGCACCCTAACCACAAATCCGAGTGATGTAAAATTTAGCCCTTATGTGCCAGCCAAAGACGAAGAGTATATGTCTGAGGCACAATTAGAGCATTTTAAAGCCATCTTGCTAGACTGGAAAGGTCAGTTAATAGGTGAGGCGGACCGCACTAAAACTTATATTCAAGATGAGTCCAGCTCTATGCCGGATATCAATGATCGCGCTACGCAAGAAGAAGAGTTCGCTTTAGCCCTTCGTACTCGCGATCGTGAACGTAAACTTATCCGCAAAATCGATAAGTCTATGTCAGAGATTGAAAACGATGACTATGGCTTTTGTGAAACTTGTGGCGTAGAAATTGGCTTGCGTCGTTTAGAAGCTCGCCCAACAGCGACTCAGTGTATCGATTGCAAGACTTTATCTGAGATGAAAGAGCGTCAAAACCAAGGTCACACCTAGACCCTTAGTATTAGCTAGGTAACCTCTTAAACTAACTGTTAAAAAAGCGACCTTATCTTAGGTCGCTTTTTGCGTTATAGCAGCCGATATTTCTATAGGCTGTTTTCAGCGCTGTTAGCAGATCAGTCACAAAACAGCTGTATTTAAGGAATATCTTTTTAGCTTTATTTTACTTATCCTAGCTGGCTCATTCTGCTACTTCTGACAGTTGCTTATTTTGATTGCTAATAATTATATTACTAGTGCTTATACTGCTAGCACTGCACTTCCAGCTACGACTACTCAAGCGCTGCCGCGTCCTATTGGTCGCTTTGCACCCTCGCCTACGGGTGAGTTGCACCTTGGCTCTTTGACTACAGCGCTAGCTAGCTTTTGCCATATCAAGTCTTTGGGTGGGGACTGGCTCTTACGTATGGAAAATACTGATACTGAGCGTTGTGATGCCCAGTTTAGTGAGCAGATACTATTAGATTTAGAGGCTTTAAGTTTGCACTGGGATGGCGATGTTATCTATCAGTCTGAGCGTACTGACATCTATAACGATTATCTAGCATCGAACCTGCGTCCGCTAACTTATGGCTGTCAGTGCTCGCGTAAAAGCCTAGAAAATTTTTGGGCACAGCAGCAATCAACAGCTACTCCACTTAATGATAAATACTCAATCGATAGTTCTATGAGCCTTCATCAGCCTGATCGGCAGCGCTACCCTCGCTGTTGTATCACTGCTGATCTTGATGAGCATCAGCATAAGCTGCGTATACAACTACCCGATTATGACATGGGTTTTATGGATCATATTCAAGGGCTACAATGGGCTAATCCCCAGCGAACCTTAGGCGACATGGTGGTGCGTCGACAAGACGGTCTGATTAACTATATCTTAGCGGCTAGTATTGATGATGGCTTGCAGCAAGTGACTCATGTGATGCGTGGCCTCGATATCTTACCGATGACTACAGCGCAGATAGCTATCATGCAGGCAGCTAAGTTGCCAGCTATTGATCACTGGTATCATTTGCCATTGATATTCAACGCTGAAGGTCAAAAGCTTTCTAAGCAGAATTTGGCACAGCCTATAGATACTAGCCAGCCTAGTGAGTTACTAGCCACTGCCTTACGCTTACTGCAGCAACCCGCTGTGGATAGAGATACCCCTGCACGTATGTTAGCGCAAGCCGTTACCCAATGGGATAATGCGCCGCTACAAGGCCAACAGCAATTGGCTGTAGTCGAAGACTAAAAGTGTGCTGAAAAAAAACGCCGCTATTAACAGTAGCGACGTTTTTTGATAAGTATCTGGTTTTTCTTTATAGCGTTATAGATAGAAAATTAAAAGGGAAAAAAGTAGTGCTGAAATTAGAAATAACGGCACTGGCTTTTTTCTATCTCCGGGCTTTCTTTATAAATCTTTAATAATAACGCTATCATCACTAAGCTGATCAACATGGAAGAGCCGCCGTAACTGAAGAATGGCATAGTCAGACCTTTAGTTGGCATCGCACCCATGTTCATCGCCGCATTAATAATGGTCTGAGCAATAAAAATAACCCCAATACCAAAAGCGGTATAGCTCATACGCATCTGCCGACGTTTAAGGGCGTTATAACTGATACGCATAGCGCTACCAATGATCAGCGCTTCGAGTAACAGCACCATAGTCACCCCAACGAAGCCTAACTCCTCACCAGTAATCGCTAACAAGAAATCCGTATGAGCTTCAGGCAAATGAGATAGCTTCTGTACGCTCTCACCATAACCTACGCCAGTGAACTGACCACGACCAAAAGCGATAAGGCTACGTGCCAACTGATAATCAGTATCTTGAATATCGTCAAAAGGGTCTAAAAACGATAGAGCGCGCGTGAGTCGATACTGCACTAAGGTTACGGCCAAGACGCCAAGAGCTCCAACTACCGCACCTAGTGCTAAGAACTGCTTATAAGGTGCACCAGCGATATAAAAAATCGCAAACACAGTGCCCACTATAACTACCAATGAGCCAAAATCAGGTTGCAACAGTAATAGCAAAGTTAACATGCCTATGACTAAGGATATACGCAAAAACCCATCCCAACCGTTGCGCACTTCAAAAGAACGTCGAACCACAAAATCAGAGACAAAAACAATAACCACTAACTTAGCAAGCTCAGCAACCTGAAAGTTGATAAACACTAAATTAAGCCAACGTTTAGAGCCATTAATAGGCGTACCGAATAAGGTGGCTACTAATAGCAAGGCCGTTATGCCCAACAAGATAAATTGAGTTCCTATCTGATATAAGGTCTTTAGCGGCACTAGATAATAGGTCAACACCGCTGAGAACACGCCTATACCCATATATAGCAGCTGACGATCAAAGAAATGTAACTCAGTCATACCACGGCTTAGCGCAAAAGGTATCGAAGCAGACGCTACCATGAGTAGGCTCAACACCATAATACAGCCAACGCTAGATAGCAGTATAGAACGTACTGACGGCAGCGAAAGGACACCATCTGAGCCAGTGGTTGCTTGAGATTTAGAAAATTTATTAAGAAAGGAGAGCGCCATAATATTTAAACACACTAACGAACGAACGAAGAACACGGCGCCTAGCCTATATAAGAAAAAGACGCCACCGTTTAACGATAAACAACCTGCTTGCTGCTAAAAGCCGTTTTTGAGAGCCAACGATCTTTGCTACAGCATAGCTCTGGGGATAACACCGTCTTTAAAGCACAGTAGCAGTAATAGCTTGGCAAAACAATGGTTTATGCTAATACAATGCTACTAGCTACTCATATACCACTATGCCTTAGTAGTATCAGTTGTTGCAGGCAAGCTGCTTGACCAGCTTTGCAAAATACTCACCGCGTGCTGCATAGCCACTAAACTGATCAAAGCTGGCGCAGGCAGGAGATAATAATACGGCTTGTACTTGCGATAGACTACTCTCAGTCAGCTGCTGGATAATAATAAAAGCGTTGTCCAAAGTTTGACACTGATGCAATCTAACCTCGTCACTGAGCTTGGCGGCGCGCAACTCCTGTTCGATCCGAGCACTATCTTCACCGATGCATAAAACTTGACTAACATATTTATTGATGTGATGACTCAAATCACCAAACTGCTGCGCCTTGCCTTGACCGCCTAATATCAAAAGTAACTTGCCATCTTTGGGCGCATATACTGCACCTAAGCCTTCGATAGCAGCTATTGTTGAACCTATATTTGTACCTTTAGAATCATTGAAATAGTCAATACCTGCTACGGTTGCTAAGTACTGACAACGATGCTCAAGGCCAGTGAACTGCTGCAGAGTGTTAAGCATACTCTCTAAGGGTAGACCTGCCAGCTCACCGAGCGCTAGCGCCGCTTGCGCATTAAGCAAATTATGCCGACCTTTGATCCGCAGCTTATCTGCTGATAACAGCAGTTCAGTGCCGCGTGCCAAATAAATCTGTCCATCAGGCTCAGTAATAAGTCCAAAGTGGTTTTGGTCAGGCGCATGAATACCCGTACTTATACGTGGTAAATTGTCCGCCACTAAAGGACGAGTTAATGCATCCTCACGATTAATCACTACTGACTTTGCGCCTTGAAAGATACGGTGCTTAGCTTGATGATAGCCGAGCATATCACCATGGCGATCCAGATGGTCAGGCGACATGTTAAGCACAGTGGCTACTTGTGCGCCTAGATTAGTCACTGTCTCCAACTGGAAGCTGGACAACTCAAGTACTGCTAACTGCATATTAGCATTGGCTAATAGGGTCAGTGCTGGTACACCGATATTGCCACCCACTCCAACATCAACACCAGCATCAGCAGCCATTTGTCCTACTAAAGTAGTTACTGTGCTCTTAGCATTAGAGCCAGTAATAGCTACTATAGGTACATTACAAGCTTCGCAAAAAAGCTGTATATCGCTGACAACAGGAATATTAGCTTGACGAGCAGCAGCAACCGCAGCCGTAGCTAGTGAAATACCAGGGCTAATGATGATACGTGCTGCCTGTAGCAGTAATTCAGCATCGATCTCTCCAAACTGACGTATTTCGACTGCTGCGGGCAATTGATCGGCCAGTTTTGGTGCACTTTGGTTGTCAGTTACTGCCACTCGATAGCCTTGTTCGGCTAGATAACGTGCTGTCGAGAGCCCTGACTGCCCTAAACCAACTACTACTTGTAGGCCACCGCCTTTTTGAATTAGAGTTTCTGTTGTGGCAAGGCTAGTCATATTTTATCCTTTTATACTGCTGGTTATACTACTAGTTGGGTCTTATTGCTCCGTTGCATGGCATCATAACGCTATCGTTCATGTTTCGATACTGCTTTTTTGCCACTTTATGCTATTATGCGCATACTTTTATGGCCAATCGACAGCCATTAATTACTTCTCTATTAATACTATCATTATGTATGGCTGACACCCGTTTTAGCCTACTTCGTCATAGCTACTTACGCTTCATCATATTTTATCATTAAATATACTGTAACGACTCAGTAGCTATAGTCATTATTTAGGCTTTATGCTAGTTAATCATGCTTTATCATTGGTCTTAGCATTATTAGTCTAAATGATCTTGCCCTAGTGCTCGATAGTATTGATCTATTGAGCTACGTGGTAGCTTATTGAAGGCGGGCCATCCTCTATGATGGATCATCGCTCGCTGTCAATAATGATTACTTTTTTTGCCTTTAACTCTATGCAGTTTACTTATGACATCTTATATTGATAGCTTACGTGACGAATGGTTTTCTAATGTACGTGGTGATATTTTATCAGGCACTGTGGTTGCATTAGCGCTGATTCCAGAGGCCATCGCCTTCTCTATTATCGCTGGCGTTGATCCAAAAGTAGGCTTATATGCTTCGTTCTGTATCGCTGTAGTCATTAGCTTTGTAGGTGGCCGACCAGGGATGATCTCAGCGGCAACTGGAGCTATGGCTTTAGTGATGGTTGATCTAGTCGCTGATTATGGCTTACAGTATCTATTAGCCGCCACCTTACTGTGCGGTGCTATGCAGATTGTAATGGGTATCCTAAAGCTTGGCAACTTAATGCGTTTTGTCTCACGCTCAGTAGTGATAGGTTTCGTCAATGCTCTGGCGATTTTGATCTTCGCCGCCCAGATACCAGAACTAAATCCGATGACTGAGCGAGTAGGCTTGACGGTCTATATCATGACCGCTGCCGGGTTAGCTATTATCTATCTGTTTCCGTTGATTCCTAAAATCGGTCGTGTGCTGCCCTCCCCCTTAGTATGTATTGTCGGGCTTACCGCAGTCGCTATGTACCTGAATTTGGACATTCGTAATGTGGGCAGTATGGGTGAATTACCTGATTCGCTGCCTATGTTTTTGTTGCCTGATATTCCTCTAAATTTAAATACCTTACTAATCATTGCTCCTTATTCTATTACCCTAGCGATTATTGGTCTGCTTGAGTCTATGATGACGGCTACTATTGTTGATGAGTTGACTGATACACCTAGCAATAAGAACCGTGAATGCCGTGGTCAAGGTATCGCCAACGTAGTTGCTGGCTTCTTCGGTGGTATGGCGGGCTGCGCGATGATTGGTCAGTCAATGATCAACGTAAAATCAGGGGGACGCACGCGCCTATCAGCCTTGATAGCTGGTGTGGTACTTTTGATTATGGTGGTATTCTTAAGCAAATGGGTCAGTCAAATACCGATGGCCGCTTTAGTAGCTGTAATGATTATGGTATCGATTGGCACTTTTAATTGGCAATCTATTCGCGAGTTTAAAACCCATCCGATGTCTTTTAATATCGTTATGTTAGCGACGGTGTTGACTACTGTGTTCACCCACAATTTAGCTTATGGTGTAGGCGTGGGTGTATTGTTATCTGCCTTGTCATTCGCTAATAAAATAGGTCAGTTCTTAACGGTCTTTAGTGAATATGATGATAGTAGCAACACTCGCTATTACTATGTGCAAGGACAAGTATTCTTCGCTTCAACGACTCAGTTTTTGCATAGTTTTGATACTAAAGAAGCCTTAGACCATATCGAGATCGATGTAAGCCAAGCACACTTTTGGGATATTAGCGCTGTCGATACTTTGGATAAGCTAGTGATACGCTTGCAACGTGAAGGCATTGATGTCAAAGTAGTAGGGCTTAATAATGCTAGCCGTACTTTGATTGATCGCTTTTCTATCCATGATCGTCGGGACATCGGCTTGCTTGATTAACAGCTATTAATGAATGGGCGTATATGAGCGCTACGGTTTGCCTATATTTACCTTGCCAGATGATGTGATGGTGTTATGAGTAGTTTAAAAACAGATAGCGTTATCGCTTGTTTAGATTGTCCTGATCATGTGCAGTCAGTGTTGGATGCTAGTATGTGGGCATCTAAGCGTATGCAAGCGCCGATAGGTCTGCTCCATGCAGTGCCTAGTATGCAACAAAAAGCAGCCATCAACTATTCTGGTTGTCTAAATGTCAATGATGAAAGCTACTTGCTCGATCAGTTTGCTAGTAAAGAGCATCTCAGTAACAGTGAGCTAAAAGCCCACGGTAGGCTGTTGTTATACCAAGCAGCGTCTTATTGCTTAGAGCATCAACCTAAACGTCAGACTTATACTTTGCATAGGCACGAAAATCTAAGTGAGAGTATCGATTATATCGATGACATAGCCCAGCTGGTAGTTATTGGTCATCAAGTCACTTGTAAATCGACCTTATGCCAACTGATTCGTCTTAGCCACTGCCCTATTTTGGTGACTCCTGCACCATTTTTGCCCCCAACTACCGCCTTATTTGCTTTTGACAATCGTCCTACTACTCATAAAATGCTCAATTGGCTGTGTAAAACGCCATTAGTGCGCACGCTGACTATACATATCGTTATGGTCGGCAAAGAGAATTCTGAAAACTGTGATGCTTTAAGAGAAGCCTATGCTCGTCTCAAGCAAGCGGGCCTTAGTTGTAAGAAAAAGCTATTAGACTGCCGCGATGTCAGCGCTGCTCTTACCTATTATCAAAGCGAACATAATATAGGTCTGCTAATGACTGGCGCCTTTGGACAGTCACGCTTTCGCGAGCTACTGCAAGGTAGTGATACTAAAAAACTGCTAGGCAGCACTAAAACTCCTTATCTACTCTTCCCAAAATCTTAGTACTGTAAACACTGTTAATAATTTCAGCTTTATGCCCTCTTCACTTCGATGCTGTCTTTTGATAATCTCGTTTGATACCCTTTTTTGATAAGCGCTCAATAATAATCAATCCCTAGTAGCACTTATTTCTATGCTGCTATGGTTGCCCCTATTAGCAATCGATCAGCAACCAGCTAGCAATCGATCAATGACCAGCGTCTGCTATTATTAACCGTCCAGCTAAAGCTTTGCTTGCTCTAGATTATTATCCGCTCTAATGCTCAAGCCCTAGTACTGGACAATCAGCCCTGCCTCTACCTGAATAGTAAGTTGAACGCCTACCATTAAGCGCTTGCACTCATAATCAGCTTTTTATCCAGTATCTATTTTTAGCAAATCATCACAGGATACCCTCGCAAAAAGTTACTAAAGTTGGTTATAATAAAACCTTCGCTCGGGGACTGCCGGCGATAGATCAACCGTATTTTCATAGCACTCGTACCCTTTAAAATGCCGTTATAGGCATTTTATGCTGTTATTACTAAAATAATTTAAGACTGCTTAGTTCAAACGTACTCACCCCTTTTGAGCATGTTTGGCACAATTCTTGAATGAATTATAGTGAGCACAGTGGCGGTACGATGCACTAAAGCGCAAGCATCAGCCTGCGACATCACTTAGATAAGGAAATTCTCATGAAGCTAATCACTGCTATTTTAAAACCTTTTAAACTCGACGATGTGCGTGAAGCTTTGTCTGACATTGGCGTAAAAGGCGTTACTGTCACTGAAGTTAAAGGTTTTGGTCGCCAAAAAGGACATACCGAGCTTTATCGTGGCGCAGAATATGTGGTGGACTTTTTACCGAAAGTAAAAGTCGAAGTGGCGGTAATTGACGAAATGGTTGAGCCTGCTATCGAAGCCATCACTCGCATCGCTAGTACTGGCAAGATCGGCGACGGCAAAATATTCGTGACGGCGCTTGAGCAAGTTATTCGTATTCGTACCGGTGAGTCAGGTCCTGACGCTATCTAACAGCATTAACTATTTCTGAGCTTACTCTATAGCGCTTATTACAGTCCACTAATAAGCCCCTATAAGTAGTAGCTCTTGGCTGCGATCAGCCGTCGATCTTACTATCGATAGCAATCCCAGCACCGAACACTGCATTGACAATTCAAGGGGGAATTAATATGCAAAGTCAGATTTTCGAACTACAGTACGCGCTTGATACGTTTTATTTCTTAATATGTGGCGCCTTAGTAATGTGGATGGCTGCTGGCTTTTCTATGTTAGAGGCTGGCCTAGTACGCTCCAAGAACACTGTTGAGATCTTAACCAAAAATATCGCACTTTTCGCTACGGCTTGTACTATGTACATGATCTGTGGGTATGCCATTATGTATGGTGGTGAGCTGTTTTTGAGTGGCATTGCTGGCGATGAGAGCTTAGTTGCTGATGCCTTGACTCAGTCAGCGAGCAGTGGCTTTGCTGGTGACTCAGTATATTCAGTAGCCGCTGACTTTTTCTTCCAAGTGGTTTTTGTGGCGACTTGTATGTCTATCGTTTCAGGAGCTGTTGCTGAGCGCATGAAGCTCTGGTCGTTCTTATTATTCACGGTAGCTATGACTGGCTTTATCTATCCTTTAGAGGGCAGTTGGACTTGGGGTGGTAAGGATGTCTTTGGCTTATTTAATTTAGCTGATATCGGCTTTTCCGATTTTGCCGGCTCTGGTATCGTTCATATGGCTGGTGCTGCTGCCGCACTCTCAGGGGTGTTGCTGTTAGGGGCACGTAAAGGTAAGTACGGATCTAGAGGAGAAATACGAGCGATCCCTGGAGCTAATCTACCGTTAGCGGCGCTTGGTACACTCATCCTATGGATGGGTTGGTTCGGCTTCAACGGTGGCTCAGTACTGAAACTAGGTGATATCGCTAGCGCCAATACTGTAGCTATGGTGTTCCTAAATACTAATGCGGCGGCAGCGGGAGGCGCTGTCGGCTCTCTGCTACTGGCTCGTATCATTTTCGGTAAAGCCGATCTAACTATGCTCTTAAATGGTGCATTGGCAGGTCTAGTGGCTATTACTGCAGAGCCAGCAACGCCATCAGCATTACAAGCAACGCTGTTCGGTGTAGCAGCTGGAATCATCGTAGTATTAGCTATCCTTGCTTTGGACAAAATGAAAATCGACGATCCTGTAGGGGCTATTTCAGTACATGGGGTGACAGGCCTGTTTGGGCTATTAATCGTACCCCTCACTAATCCGGCAGCGACATTTATAGGTCAGTTCGTTGGCGCTATTACTATTTTTACTTGGGTATATGTAGCCAGCTTAGTAGTTTGGGTAATCATTAAGGCCCTAGTTGGTCTGCGCATCTCCGAAGAGCACGAGTATGAAGGGGCAGATATAGCGGAATGTGGTATGGAAGCCTATCCTGAATTTACTAAATAGGCTGCAACGATTGTAATTACACCATAAGGCATAAACAAAAACCCCGCTAGACCTATAGGTTTAGCGGGGTTTTAATCATTACAATCTAAATAAGTAAACTTTAAATAAGTAAAATCTAAATAGACCTATTACTTATTTCTTTTTCCAAGTTTGGCTACGAGAGAACGGTCCAATATAACCTTTTAGATCTAAAGTATTACCTTTTAGATTAGCAGTCATACGGTAAGTTTTGTTTTTAGCAGGATCAGTAATGTTACCACCACTGTATTTGCCATTACCGTCTGCCTTCAAACCAGTGATTACAGTAGTACCAATATATTGTTTGGCCTTCTCTGTTGAACCACCAACTAGCTTACCCGTTAATACGCCATTAGATTCGGTGATTTTCACTAGACCTTTAGGTTGGCCTTCATCAAAAGTTTGCCAAGTAGTATTGTGCAACGGGTCAGCGGCAAATGCCATAGTAGCCATACTGATTCCAGCCACTGCTAACACAGATTTCGTAAATAATTTCATAAATCGACTCCTTTCGTAAGATGATTATTCAAAATGTTAACTTTTAAAACAGGGTTATACGCTTATTATATCCTTTGCCATCTTCTAATTATCGATTAGTCATCTATTAGTTGTTTATTAAAACGCCTAATAATAATTAAAATAATGAGCTACATAAACGTAGGACTAATTCATTATAAGCAAAATTATAAATTTGCCTAGTAATTTTTTTATAGAATATTATTACTACAAAATCAAAACTATATCAAATAGTTACATAAAAGGATTATCTATATTTACGTCTGATCGGTCACTTTTTAATTTTGACATTGACTCGTCATTACTGTTTTTATCAGAATCTGAGAAAGCTTGTAGGATTTTCTCCGTTAAGCGATGCAATTGCTCCGCTTGCTCACGTCCAAGCTCATTCAAATGCAAATCAAGGTCGCCATAAATAATAATTTTGTCCATTTGGTTTTCGATAACTAGCTCACCAATTTGCATACTTTGATGATCATTAGCAAAAGGTTCAATCATTATTTTCTCCTATCCATTAAGCCATTAATCAATAACTTGTCGTTAAAAGTATCGCAACACTTGGCTTAGCTTTACGGGTTCAGTATTGCCATTACCAGCCTTTAAAAACGGCCTTTAGCTGCTCACTGTCCTCATGGACTTTGAGTACCTACCTTTAGTTAAGGGTATATTTTTAATAGTATGGTTAAGCCAGTTGAAGACGTGGCCCTACTCCTAAAAACTAAGCGGTTTTATTTTAACTATATTCTAGCAGGTGTCAATATTAATAGACAATTATTGAATACTAAGCCTTTAATTGCGTTAATAGCCAGTCGATAATAACCATGACAAACACCATCCATTCAGGATCTTTATTAACAGTATTAGCATCGTTGCCATTATCGTTATTGTTATTATTGCTATTAGCAGGATCCATTTCATTACCTGCCTTCAATGGCAAATCCAAGGCTTTTGACTTGGTCTGATGATCTAGCAGTGGCATAACGTCAATACCTGTCTGCGCTGTCAGCTCATCTAAACTAATAACCTCTATGCGCTCAGACTCATCATTAGGAGCGTAATAAACCCCCGCTTGGTTGATAGCTGGAATATAGACTGCTTTGTAAAAATGACTAGGTACTAAGACTCGCTGTTCAAGTTGCTTAGCTTTTTTATCGGTGAACGCCACCCCAGTAATGCTATAAACCTCGCCATACTGTTGGGTTAGATAACGAGTAGCCGATTCAATATTACGCCAAATATAACGATTATTACGCGGTGACTGCGGGGCAATATTAGCCAAGCTAAAGCTGTCATACTGCTGACTGCGATTGGCCATATCTCCATTGGGCGCTAGATGACCTCGGTCATAGCCTGAACCTGAATAGTCAGCGAGTTTGGCACGCATAGAATTTGGTAAGCGGCTCTCTTCATGAAAGCTGTCATCACGATCGATCAGCTTCGCTTGCGTCAAACGCTCACGAGTCAGATATTCAGCTGACCATAACGGTGTTCGTGAGATGCCAGAATACATCACCGCAAAACCATCGAAGCATAACGCTTGAGTATTTTTGCTAAGTTTACTGTTTTCAGTAAATTCAGGATAAATCCCAGCGTAGAAAGACTGGTTACACTGCGCCAAGTCATCAGCATGCGCCACCGATAACCCTGATAGAGCAACGATGGTTATGCTCATAATGCTGATTTTAAGAGTTGCTGTAAGCTCAGTTACAGTGCTTTTTTTACGGTTTACGGTTATTAGCTTACTGTTGGTCGTCATCTAACTCTCTATCTCTCTATCGCTGTTCACACTTAGGGCCTATCCTAGCAGGCGCTGACCAATAAAGAAAGATAAGCGCTATTAATCAAAATCACTGTCGTCAAAACCGTGACATTGTGGCTGCTATCGGCTATACTAAGCCGTCTAAAAACGGTGAAGTGGGTGAGTGGCTGAAACCGCACGCCTGGAAAGTGTGTATGCGTTAATAGCGTATCGAGGGTTCGAATCCCTCCTTCACCGCCATATCTTTTTCTGCTTAATCCAAAACTCTGCTTTACTCTTCTGCTTTGCCCAAAAAACATTATTTGAAACCTTTGACAGTCTAAAACCTTTGCTAGTAAGACTTCTAGTCTATGCTTATTGTATTCTGCTGTCTGAAATATTGTTGTTTAATGCTATTTATCCTACCTGTTTTATTTATCTACTTCTTCACTCCATCCACAGGCTATACGGTGGCAAGATTGGTAAGCTTAAACCGACTGTTATAGCTAATGTAATATAAAGCCAGGTTTATCAAACCGTTTTCAATATATTTAAAAAAGCTAATACAGACTTCTGACAAGCAAAAAAGCAAAAACCGACGCTGATAGCATCGGTTTTATACTTATACATTGATAGTTTTTACATACCAATTTGAGTGACTATAAAATAAATAATTGTGCCTACGTAATTGCCAATCACATAACCTACAGTACCAATAACTAGGATCGGGCCTACTAGATTAGTCCAACCCTTACTAATAGCTAAAGCTGCTGCAGTGGTAGGACCACCGATATTAGCATTGCAAGCTAGTACCACCTCTTCAACATTAAACTTAAATAATTTACCTATACCCATAGTAATAGCTAAATTAACCATAGCAATTATAAATACAAACACAAATAATAGCGGGGCTTTAGTGACAATCAAACTAATCGATGCAGGAATACCAATGACTACAAAGAACAGATAGATACAGTAAGTACCGAGCTCTTGACTGCCATTAAGATTCTCAAAAGAGTTTTTAAAAATAGAAACTACTACGAATGTTATAGTTGTTAATAACAGATATTTATCAGTGATCAAACTGATGATAAGGCCAAGCACAATATTATCACTAGTACCCAACACCGCCTGTAAAAATGCTGATAGTTTGAATGAAATCAATACGATTAACATTGATGATGCTAAGCAAATTGCAATATCTTTTAAAGAGATGAGGTTAGGTTTCCAGAACGCTTCTGACAACGTGCGACTATTTAGCATTTCTGGATTTTTTTCAATTGCATCCGTATGCGGCGAACCCCATACGCGGCGTATAATAGGTATACCCGCTAAGCCAATAAGTATTAAGAAGTAAAAGGCCATCATCATATTGTCAGCTACGATAGTAGCGGCATTAATGCTCTCACTTGGCGCTAATTTAGCCGACATGGCGGCGTAATTTACCCCACCACCACTATAGGATGCTGAAATCATACCACTAACTTTATCTAGTTCTGGAATATAGTGACGTAAAGCCAAAAATGCTAAAACAGTACCGATCATGGTAGCTATCGAAGACGTTAAAAATAGTAGTAGAAGCTTCCAACTTTCTTTAACCAGAGACTGTATGTTTGTTTTGAACAATAGTAAAGGTATGGCTAAAGGAACGATATAACCCCAAACGATGTCGTATGTAGGGGCATCTATTGGAATAATTTTCATGTTCGATGCCGCAATCGCAATCAATAGTGCGATGACAGCGCCTGGAATTTTACTAGCCCACTTATAGCGCTGTTCAATGAAAATAGCAGAAGTTGCGGCAACCATAACGAATGTCCACAACGCTAAATGATCATCAGCCTGTATTAATGTTTGCATCATGTTCTTCCTTAAACCTGATATGTAAGTTTCTCACAACTAGTAATTATTATGCATTAAGCAGATACAATATCTCAATGAGCTGCACTGTAAATTGCATGTTTTTGCTTGTCGTTACAGGCCCAAAGCCGATTACCATAATCAAAGTGCCGCCATTGAGTGGTTAAGGTAGTAAAACCAACTTGAGTCATGACCGCATATAGCAAACCAATACTATCTATTTATCTATAGGTCGAGTTAAATAAAATATACTCCATCTTAAGCTAAGACTCTTGTCTAAAATTCAGACTTATATATCTTAATAAATCACTCTCAACTATCTTCACTCATTCAAATAAAGCTCAGCCATCCCATCAAGCCTAGCCTTGACCTCTTTCCAATTCGGCATCACTTGCGTTAGTAAGCGCCAAAATTGCTCGCTGTGATTGTGCTCAGCGATATGACATAGCTCATGCAGAATGACGTAATCGATGCATTCCTTTGGCGCTTTGACTAAATGCGGATTGAGTATGAGAGTGCCTTTTGTCGAACAACTACCCCATTGTTTCTTCATTGCCAGCAGTCTAAATGATGGTATCTCTTCAACCCATGAAGCTTTGGTGAGCATAGCTTTAAGCCTAGCATGGAAGAGATTTTTTGCTTTATCTTGATACCATTGATCAATAAGGCTTTTTACCTTGTTCGCTCGTTCTTCAGCTTCTAGTTCAGCATCGCTTTGCGAAAATTCTACATTCAGCTTACCGCGACTAAGCTTAACAGGGTTATTTATAACCTCGTTATTTTCTACATTGATGAGCACTTTTAACACATAACGACGACCCAGATAAAACTGGGTCTCACCGCTGACATAACGCTTAGGTAGCACATGATCTTGCTGCTTGGCGAAGTCTTGTAGGCTTTGCCATATCCAGCGCGCACGCTTTATCATCGCATCATAGATTATTGCATCTGTAGCATCGATAGGAGCAGTAGCAACCACACGTTGATCAGGATGTACTTTGATAACGATTTTACGAGGTTTACTCGGTTTACTCGGTTTGCTTTTTCCGGTAATAAGCGTATCGTTTTTATACTGCTCTTTTACGGCTTTATGCACGACTTCATAGTGAATTTTTTCTTCACCATAATAAATTACGCCGCTTTTAACCATTAGCCATCACCCTCTTGTTGCTCTGGGGATTTTGGTCTCTCTTGAGAGTCCAAGACGGGTAATCTTCAGCACGGCTTCTATAAGCTGTTGCGCTTTATCAATACCTAAGTCAGCAAATAGCATCGGCAGTAATTTGACGCTGATAGCGTTCTCAATCTGCGCCGGATTGATAGAATACTCAGCTACTGCGGTATTCACTACCTCATCAATCTTAAAAGCGTAAGCAACCAGCTGCTCATTATCAACACCTTTTTCGGCAAACGTAGCATCGCTATCGTCGTTAAATAGCTGTTTAAACAAACCAAAATACGCCTGCGCATGTTTGTTTAAATTGCCAGAGTCATCGATAAACTCATTCGGTATATCAGCGACTTTACGCTCATCAACTTGTTGCTCAAGACCGAAAAACATCATGTATTGCTTCACTGGTGCATCGAACATTGCTTTGGCATCTTCAATCGCTTGCTTAAGTAGCTTAGAAAAATATTCTTGCGCATAGGGATCATCAGCCAAATCTTGCTCAATCATTCTAGTGACACGACCAGTGATCTTATCGGTTTGATTACGGGCTTCATCGTCACTTATTGCCTCAGGCTGAATGTCTTTTTCTACCTTGCCGGCATTGCCTAGGCCATCGACTAAGTAAACACCTTTTGCCTCACGCACTTCAAGCCCCGCTATATGCTTATCGAGCAAGCTGCGAATATCCGCTTCATATTCATCGTAATCAATGGTTTCATCAGCGTCCGCGCGTACTTGTTTGCGCAGATTAACGAAGGCTTTTAGATCGGCTTTGTAGCGATCACGCTTACTATCCAATGAGCTGTCTGCAAAAAAAGACGCTGATTGCAAAGCAATTTTCATAGCATTAGAAAAGTCAGTTAAGGCGGCATAAAAGTCATCACGTTCTTTAAGCCTAGTATCGACTACTCTGCCATCGATATCTTGCATCTTAGGGGCTAGCACTTGTCTTAGTGCTTGACCATCTTGTTTGTTCTTTACTGATGAGAAGATAGCCCACAGCTCACTATGCAGCTTTGGTAGTTGCTTGTACTCAGTGTCCATGCTGTTATACATGCCCTTAAGGTCCTCAATATCGAAGCCCCCTTGCGTACGCTCGGCAAGATCCTGGTACTTCTCAATGGTGATATCCAGCTCTTTTAAGATGCCACGATAATCAATCAGATAGCCAAAGCGCTTCTTCTCATGCAAGCGGTTTACTCGTGCAATGGCCTGAATGAGATTGTGCTGTTTTAACGGCTTATCGATATACAGCACGGTATTCTTCGGCTCATCAAAGCCCGTTAATAGCTTATCAACGACGATCATAATGTCAGGACCATCGTCCTGACTAAAGGCTTCGATAATGGCTTTGGTATAAGCTTTTTCATCGCCACCATAGGTAGGTGCAACATTGGCTTGCCACCAGTTTTGGACGATGTCTTTTGATTCAGCATCGACCGTTTCATGACCTTCACGAGTATCAGGTGATGATATAGCCACCGCCGATGACACTTTGCCAATCTTGTCTAAGGCGAGCTTATAGCGAATGGCAGAGGCTTTAGACTCACAAGCCAATTGTCCTTTTAGATGCTGCTGTTTAAAGTTTTGAAAGTGATCAGAGATGTCGTGAGCGATCAGCTCAATGCGACCTTCGGTTTGGTAGATTTGACCCTTTTGTGAGAATTTACGTTTGAGATCGGTCCTTTGATCGCTAGTGAGCTTTTGGGTGATACGATCAAACCAGCTATCTATGGCTTGATCATTGGTATTGAGCTCAGGGATACGCTCTTCGTATAACAGTGGGGTGACGGTTTTATCTTTCACCGCTTGCTGCATAGTGTAGGAGTGAATAATGCTACCGAATTTGTTTTCGGTCTTATCGTCTTTAAGCAGTGGCGTGCCCGTAAAAGCAATGAAGGCGGCGTTTGGCAGGGCCTGGCTCATACGAATATTGTTCTCACCGTTTTGGCTACGGTGACCCTCATCGACCATGACAATGATATTTGGGCTGTCGTTATAGCACTCATCATACTTAACCGCTGAGCCAAACTTATTAATAATAGAGAAGATGACGCGCTCATTGCCATGCCCGATTTGCTGAGCTAGACGGCGACCAGAGGTTGCCATGGCATCGGTTTTGTCGCGATCACTTAATACACCGCCTGAGGCAAAGGTTTGGCTGAGCTGAGTCTCAAGATCGACACGGTCAGTGACCACAATAACCCGGCACTGTGCCAATGCTTCTAACCAAATAAGCGCTTTGGAGAAGAACACCATGGTAAAAGATTTACCACTACCGGTGGTATGCCAAATAACTCCGCCCTCACGGCTTCCGTGCTCATCGAAACTGCTGATACGTTTGATCAGGGCTTTAATACCAAAGACTTGCTGATAACGGGCAACAATTTTGCCCGCCTTTTTATCAAACAAGGTAAACATGCGCGTCATCTCAAGCAAACGCTCAGGCTTTAATAAGCTAATGATTAAGCGGTCTTGATCGGTAACAACTAAGTCACCGCCATCAATTAAAGCCTGATATTCATTTTTAATAAAGGCAGGACGATGATCAAACAAACTACTAATCTGCTCATCATTAAGCTTTTGGTTTTTTAGACGATGAAACTCAGGCTCTTGGATGTCTTCTTCGACCCATTTTGCCCAGAACTTCTCAGGCGTTTTACAGGTTCCATAAAGACCGTCATGACCATTGACTGCTAGCAATAGCTGGCTATAGGCAAATAGATGCGGAATTTGTTTTTGACCTTGATTACGGATGTGCTGGGAGATAGCTTGAGCGTTAGTCGATTGCCCTTCTCTATTAGAATCAGGGCGTTTGGCTTCAATGACTACTAAAGGCAGACCATTCACAAAGCAGACGATATCAGGAATAACATTGCCTGTACCCTCGCTATTTTGTACTACAAACTCTTCGGTAAAGTGAAAGCTATTATTATCGATATGCTCCCAATCTATCAGACTGATGGTTTGCGAAGTCTTTTTACCGTCGATAAACTCAGTCACCGTCACGCCATAGAGCATGGCGTTATACAGTGCCTCGTTTGCTGCCTGCAAGCCTAGATTTATGGCTGGGTTTAGCTCATGCATGATTTTATCAATGGCGCTGTCTGATAAAGGATGCGCCTGACCTTCAAATATGAAAGTTTGCTTGCCTAAGAACGCACGCATGATAGGTAACAATACTACTTGGTTGGTGGCTTTATTTGCATTCGCCTGATTAGCTAGCAGCTTATTACTACGCATGGCGTTGCATTGGTTAGGCGGAATAAACTGATAGCCCAGCGTAGTGAGCAAGGTTAAAGCGGGGATTTTTGAGCTGAATTCTTCGGCAAAGTTGATGCTTGCACTGGCGCTAATATTAGAGATTGGATTGGTCATATCTGCCCACTTTAGACATAGCGTTTGTTTGGTTGCTTGTTTGCTTTTATTGATTGTAGCCTAAAACCCTATGAAAGACTCTGTAAAAAAGGCAAAGCAAAACCGCCACCGTTGCTGATTACTTAAACAGCGCTCAGCGTGACGGTTGTATTAGCTATATATTGGTTGATTACTTGGTCTAGGGTAATACGACTATTTGCAGATATTTGCACAAATGAGCACAGTAAATCACCTCTATTACTTCCGTTAATTATCTGACCTATTTAAATGCTATAGAGAGCTTTTTAAGTAACATAAGCTGGATTACAAACCTGTTCTACTCGTTGGAAACTGTGACTCTCATTTAAAGCGAATATATATGGCAATATGGACGTTTACTAATGTTTTTCATACGGTAAGCTTGAATAAAAACTTTAAAATAGTAAGATTGATAGCCGTAAAAAACACCGCATAATACTTGGGATGACTGTACATATATGAGCATAGCCAGTTACGACATGCTAGATGAGTCTATGAAAGATGTCCTTTCAGACTCTCTGATAAGATTAATATATATTAGTGGATTAAACACTACTAGTGACTCTGTATTTAAGCATATACAGAGTCACTCAGAATCTTTTAATAAAGATAATAATATCGCAGGATTTTTGTGCAATAACGACCAAAGCTTTTTGCAATGTTTAGAGGGTACAAAGGATATTGTGTCTTCGCTTATGCAGAGAATCTTTAAAGACGAAAACCACAAAGATGTGACTGTTGTTTTTGCTAAAAAGGTGGGTGGTTATAGTTTTACAGATTGGCGTATGCACAGTCTCAATTTAGGTAATGATAATTGGGAAAAGTTTTCAAACCATACTAAGGTAAGTGATATCTCACCATTCAAACCACAGCATTGGCCCTCTTGGTTTATTGAACATTTCATCGAAACTGTAAAAAAAATCGATTACTCTGACATAAATCAGGGCTATATTACCTTTGATACTCTAGGGTATTCTGCTATTAAAAAGAAGCTGGCTCGTGATAATGTTTTGTTTTATATATTTCTTGGTTTACTAATTTGCTCTGCGACGGTAATCTTATTGTTTAGACATAATGTTATTTTTTGATGTTTATAATGATAACTATCACTCATTATAGGCTGGGTTTTTAACCAAGCGTTGTAATTTTGCAAAGTCTTAAAGCTGGGTTAAAAACCCAGCCTACGCATCGCACTGACCCAACCTTGTATGATAAAACAGTCACTAGTAGCGTACACTAATAGTGACCCTGTCAGCATAGAGTTGTGCCCAACCTTAGGCTTAAAACCTGTAGTGTAGATAAAGCCTATGCTGGCAATCCATAA
>NZ_CAJHBR010000007.1 GCF_904846695.1 Psychrobacter urativorans | reverse complement strand
TGGTCATTGTTGCTTTAATGCGTAAGATATTAGCCATCGCTCAGGCAGTGTTGAAAAGTCAGCGACCTTTCGATGCTTCTTTACATGTTAATTGAGTCTTTAGGCTTGCTTTTTCTCATGGTATCTAAGCGCTAAATCACGAATATAAACAACTGAAAATATGTTTAGTTTTTTGCACTTACACATTTTTTCCATTCCTCTAATGGGATATTGTATTCATCAAATTCAGTTTAATCTAAATCGCTAATTGCCCTCATATATAAACCAGGCCAACTCTCTTCTTCAGAAATATAAGCAAATTCCATCTTAAACTTGCTGTTTTCAGTTAGAGTTATTGATAAGTGTGTCCATGGATTTTCAGCGAATATTGAACATTGTTGTAAATCTACTACTAATTTATGTATTTCTCGCTCAATTTTTTCTACAGGATTATTAAATCCTTCATAAAAACTATTCATACTGCCTAGCTTATCAACCCACCTTACTCCAGCTTGACTATTATTTTGATAGAACCTTCCAAAGTATTTTATCTCTTTAGCTTCGTCAGGCAATATAGACCATAGTAATTTGGCTATTGTTTTATAAATATCTTGATCATCCATTTTATTTTCCAGTTTCAGTATTCTTCAAGTTAATTTTATCGCTTGTTTTATTACCGATTACCTGTGTTATATCGAAGCTATCAGGACGTTTACTGTTTCCGGAGTATATAGGTTCTATTTTTACTTTTACACTTTTATTACTATCTAAAGCTTTTTGCCAAACTCGCTCCATCTTATACCATTCTCCACTAGAACCGTTAAATTTTGCGTTTATAGCAACGATATTGATACCCTCTCCAGGACCTCCGAACATAGAGGCAATCAAATGACCCCCATAATCATCATCTAGTCTGTCTTTACGTCCCGAAACTCTTTGCTGGTAACCATTCCTAGCGTTAGTATCTAGTGATAGATCTGCTTCAACAGAAGTGACACGTGAATTTTTGTTAGTGGTGATGTTTGAGGCTTGGTTGACCTCGTTGTAGCTTGAGCTGTTTGATTGGCTCTTTTGTGAGCCGATGGTGGCTTGGATGCGGGTGTTGCCAAGGACTGCTAGGCTTTCTTTCTTAAAAACGTTAACTGTAAGAAAATAGCCTGTAGATTTGGGTTCTTTAATTGTCGTGAAATATGCGGGGCATGGGTTATTATTCTTTAATAGTTAGCTTCGTGCCTCGTTCCTCAGCAGGGGCATACAGGTTGATGCTTGGGTGAAGTAGTTCTTTAATATTTAATCTAATAAGATACTGGATGCAGCAAGCTCCACCCAGCCTACGCGCTAGCAAAATAAAACCCTATACTCATTTTTTGACGGTATCTAAGCATTTTTTCATTCCAAATTATCTAAGCACCATTCATATGCCTCTAAAAAAACATCACTAATAGTATCTTTTGGTAACTCTAAACTAACTATAAATTCAGAACCTTTATCTTTATCTTTATCTTTATCTTTATCTTTAAAGATTATTAAATATAATTCATTGCTATAACTAATCTTATTTCCTAAAAGTAATGAATACTTCCAAACCTGATCATTATCTATACTGGGGAAGCGTATTCTATCTAAAATCTCGTATAACTTTATTGCATCTAATTCAAAAATATATTGACTTCCCTGTCATTTTTTTATTGGAGTCATAGTGTAATTTTAATTCTGCCAAATAATCACTGAGAGATATTGAAACATCAAAAAAATTTTTGGAATAGTCTGATTTTTTGTAATATAGGCAAATATACCTTCTCCAAAATCAGGATAAGATCAATCTTTCACCACATCTATGTATATTGCAAATTTATCAGGATTATCAAAAATAATATTTTTATAATTCCAAAATAAATCAGATATGAATACAGCATTTATATAGAGTTACTATGTTTTCGGTAATTGAGCTTCTAGCGCTACATTATCAGGCAACATTTCAAAAATATTTTGAATAGTTCCTTTTTTTAATACAATCTCTTTAAAGTTATTTCCGTTGTCTTCACTGTAAAATAATCTTTCCGTATCCTCATTAAAGCCTAGCTGCAAACTTATACCTCCATATCCTTCCCACCCCGTATAAGCCATACCTAACTCTGAAGTATTTAATGATATAATATTAGGAACTTTACCATAGCTTAATTTTCTATTATCTACAGTATTTGAACCTAATTCACCATTATTTTTTTCTGCTGGATGATAAAGGTCGTTTGCAGACTGTTTTAAATTAAAAAATATAGTGTCTAGTGTATGATTAAAAGCCACTTTTTTAGGAAAAATTTCATCATCAATAATAAACATCATTGTTCCATAATAAAATTCATTTTCTTTAGAAAGTACTTCCCAAAAAATTCCAAATTTATAATCGTCGTCTATAATTAGCATTATTGCAACCTTGGGTTATCTTTGTGTTTTGGAAATAAATCTCGAAGTTTAGATTTAGTGATATTGTCTAACACCAGTTTTGCTTTGGTATCTGCACTACCTCCAGCCCAATGCCAAGAATCACGACTGTTGGTAAACTGATGAACTTCCCCTTTATTGTCGATTGAATACCTTTTACCTCCTAAAGCTTTTGAGCTCTCAAAAATTTGTAATGAGTTTATTGGTTCAATACCTGCAGGCAACTTTCCATTTCCCCCTCCATATCCAGATGTATGTTTAGGATTTGATTTATAAGTCAAACCGTTAGTAGCTTCTACTGGTTTAGCATAAGGAATAGCTGAACCTTGCTGCGGAACTCTAGCAGGATCTTTAAGATTAGGTTTACTTGGCGGATATACATTTGGATCATACCAGCGACCATCTTTTCCTTCATAGGCTTTATTGAATTTACCCTTATCATCTATAAAATATTTAACTTTAATACCATTTTCAGTCTTAGTACCTGTTACTTGAAAAGAGTCTAAATTTTCCCAACAGTCATTATGAACCCAGACTCCATAAGTACTATCACTACCAGTGACAAAGTACGTGTGGTCGTTATTAACCGTTAAGTTGTAGGCAGACAATGACTCTTCTGTCTGTGTCACACTTTGAACCACCTGCCACTGACCATCTTCAGATAACAGCTGATAACCTGCTTTTAGATTACTAGCGTCTATCCATTGTGCATTATCGATATTGCCTTGATAATTATGCCTTTCTGACGATTGTGGTAGTTGAGCACCTGTATTAACTTGGGTAAAGAAAGGATGGATTTTATTAGACACGATAGTCTGAGTATTACCGTTACTGTCCTTAATAGTAATATATACGGTAGCATTATAAGTATTATTATAATGGTTCGATACGCTTTGATAGGTTAACTTCCCAGTTATCTCGTTCTTAGACAGCACCATATTGCCAATTCGAACTTCGGAAATAGGTCTATAACCAGAAATGGTTTTAACTAGCATATCCCCACGGAAGGAGCAGGTCTTACCAGCTCTATTAGCGGTCTGATTAGATGGTTTATTCGCTCTTGATTTTACAACTTGCGTATTTTCCAGTACTTCTAGTAATGCCCTTGATTTTAGTGGAGAGAAAGCAGTTTTCAGTATGGCTAACTTCTCTGCGTCATTATCAGCTGCCAGATAGGCTTCTAATACTCCCACTGGCCAAACGACTATACCTATAGTTGCCGCTATAGCTTTCGCTTCATTGTCAGAGAATCCTCTTCTATTAACAGGATTACCTTTTGAGTCGCATTCTCCAGGATCACACCATTTACCGTTTATCATACGTCCATCATTTTCCTGAACCGCCACCAACGCCGTCTCACCTGCATTCACCGCATCAGTGACATTGCGAGTAGTTACGCCAATAGCCACGCCTGTTAAGCTTGCGATACTACTGATAGTATCTTTTTGCTCAGCCGTTAACTCGCTAGTTGGTTTTTGATAAATAAGTTTAGATAATAGTGGTGCTGTGGCTTCTCCAGCACTAGCTCCTAACCCACCTGTCACAACATCATTGCCAGTAGCATAGCTAACCGCTGCTCCTAAGAGTAAATGTGCTAATATATGTTGTGGACTACCCACACCAGCTAGTTCGTTGTTTCCATTTTTGCTGTTTTCAAAATCATTGCCTTTAAATGCTTGACCAATTTGATAAGCAATTTGCGGACTAATAGCTTTTGCAACATATCCTACTGCTCCATTGCTGTTCGGCCCATAAACGGCACTGCTAATACCGTCAAAGATTAAAGACTTTCGCTGTATTTTATCTGCTTCTTGACTATAAGCTTCCCAAGCATCTCTATCCCCGTTTTCTAAAGCTTCTTTCGCTGCGTCTCTTAATTTCTTCTCATCTTGATTAAGCTCAGTCTTAATCTTACGCCGCTCTTGATCAAAGGCTTGAGTGATCTCTGTTTGTGCCCCCAGCTCCTCATTAACTCGCTCTGCATCAAACACATTCTCAAGCGCACCTGCATACTCCGCGCGATTGTCGGTTGTGAAAATACCTTGCTCGTCGTTATAACCACTGACGCCCCCTTTGGTGATACTGCTGTCGCTATCCCCATCCGTGCCATAACCTAAACCATTACTATTGGCCTGAGGTTTATTTTCAGTCATACCAAGACTAACACCAACTTGTATCGCATCGCCTTCATAGCTACTGGTGTTCTCTATGTCTTGAGTAGTAATACCGCCTTTACTGACATACTTGTTTAGACCCAATTCTAGCGCTTTGTCTGTGGTGGTAATCGCACCACCTATCAGCGTGGTTTTACCACCAACTTCTAGATCAAAGCCACCGTCTCCTGTGAAGATGCCCGACTGCTGACCCACCGCTTTATAGTCGGCATTAATGTCAGTCTTACCACCATTGACAGATAGACTAGACCCTGCACCCTCTAAAGCCACATCAAGGGTAAAGCCGATATTCTTTTGATTACTGTCGTAGGTTGCGGTGTCTTGTAGCGATTCGATGTTGACGTCGCCAAGGATTTGGCCTTGGGCTTTATTGGTGTTGATGACCCCGCCTTTGATATTTACATCATTACCGATGTCGAAGGTAGTGGTACCACCGACGTTGACTTGGCTATCGGCATAAGTGACTGAGTCGCTGTTGGCATAGCCTTTGCCTTTGCTGGCACTGGCGGTGATACCGACACCGCTACCTGTTGATGCATAGCCCCCAATAGCCGCACTTGAGCTTGAGTTATCACTACGAGTATTGCTGTTTTGTGCCACGGCGTTAATATTTAAGTTGTTATCCGCTTGGAACAGCGCGTCATTGGTGACGTTAAGATTACTGCCATTGATGTTGATGTTGCTATCGGTGCCACCGCCGGTTGCAATAAGGGCTAGGTTATTGGTAGTGATGTTTGAGGCGTGGTTGACCTCAGTGTAGCTTGAGCTGTTTGATTGACTCTTTTGAGTGCCTATAGTGGCTTGGATACGAGTGTTGCCCACGCCTTTGAGATTGCCATCGAGTAGATCGTACCCCGCACTATTGGCCTCGGCAGCTAAGGCTTTTACCTTTAATAACCCAGCAGCGCCTGCCATACCTTTCATACGTACGCTTTGGGTATTGCCACCAGCATCGACTAGGGCGTCAATGCTCTTAGCACTGTCAATCAGGCTGTTGGAAACCGACACCGTTAGACCACTTTGTTTGAACTTCTGCTCACTTTGATTGGTGTAGACATCTTTGACACTATCGATGTTGATCTGTTTGGCGCGGACAATAGTGTTGCCACGCTCCGTGGAATTGATGTCTTTGTCGCTATCAGCGCCCATACCTGCAATTAGGTTACTACCTGTCTGCTGGTATTTACCGCCTGCCGTGATGATGACGTTGCCGTCGATTGCGCCAACATTGCTGGCAGTATGGGTCAAGGAGGTGCTGGTGTTACTTTCATCGGTTTGCTGTTTGCCAATGGTGATACTGGCGCCACCTGTGCTAAACATGCCTGACTTTTTCTCTTGCGAGATATTAGTTTTACTTGAGGTGTTCTGGGCGGCTAAGATGCTGACATCACCCTTAGTCGCAATAAGCTGAGTACCACGATCACTGATGGCGTTAGTACCTGTGAGGCTGATGTTTTGTCCTGCTTGGATAAATACTTTATCACCCTCAATGTTGCTGCTGATGGCACTATCATTTTGGGTGTCGAAACGGTCTTGCGTGGTCTTTTTACTTAAGAAGCCACTGCTGCTCATTTTACTGGCGGTTGAGAAGTCTGTGGTGGCGCGTCCCTCTGTGAAGGTGACGTCATTGTCGGCAACGATACTGGTAGTGCCTGTTTGACTGTTTAGGGTAGTGGCAACGCCTGTGACGTTGTTACCTGCTACGGTTAAGTTGCCAAAGCTAGTAACATTACTACCGTTATCTTGGGTCTGACCATCAGTGTAGTAGTTATTGCCATCACCAATGGCACGAACCTCATTGCCTGTATTGATCGCATTGAATTTGACGTCGCCTTTCTCGGAGATGATTTGGGTGTTGCCGCTTTGGTTACTGGCGACCCCTGCGGCAAAGACGACATCATTCTTGGCGGCGATAGATAAGGTGGTTAAGGGATTGCCATTAGCGTCTACTTGGCCTTTGAGGCCATCGCCTACGCCAATTGATCCCACTTGGTCAATGCCTGTGCGCGTGGCACTACTTGCGCCAAGCTGATTGCTGGTGTTATAGGTACTACTGGCATTGGTGATGGTATTGGCTTTTAACCCTAGCGTATTATCAGCATAAATAGTAGCGCCGGTGTTGCTAATTTTATCGTCAGCGTTAATCCTAGCATCAGCACCACTTAAGCGACCGCCATTGGTGTTGTTGACGTTATTAGCGTTTACGTTAAGGGTTTTATAACCGTCAATAAGTCCTTGATTGTTGAGGTCTTCCTTGAGATTAATATTGACTTGGGCTGCGGCAATAAAGCTACCATCACCTCTGATCGCACCTTGCTTAGCTCGTACGTAGACTTTGGGGGCAAGCACTGTCTGTGTGCTACCATCGGCAAGCGTGACTTGTTGCTGCTCAAGCCAGACGATGTCACTAGTTAGATTAGCCACTTGGCTTGCTGTGAGGGCGATACCTGGACGTATATTTAGCGTTTGAGCAACACTGATGCCCGCATCCATAAGCCCTTTATACTGCTCGTCCTGATTACTATAGTCACCTAAGTAGTAGCGACCTGTGAGCATCATGATCTGGTCGCGGATATACTGCTGCTCGTAGTAGCCATCACCCAAACGCTTTTGGGTAATGTTAGGGTCAAGCTTTAGGCGCTGTAGCATATAGTCTGAGGTTAGCCAGTTTTTATAGTTAGCAAAGGCAGGATCCGTCTCTACTAAGTAGCTATTGGTACTATCGGCATCGATAGTGTAGAGGCTGTTATTGGGCAGACTTGTCGCACCATCGACACTTCGAATCTCATCGCCTGATGGGGAGACAGCTACCGTAATTGAGCTATTGTTGGTGGGAGCAGCTCCGCCTTGTAGAGCTGATACTGCTGAGCTATTACCATCGATTTGATTATCAACGGCAATCGTATCTTGTACGGATGGGGATAGATCAGCAAACTCCTTAAATCGCGCTACTGGTAGCTTAATAGTGCTCTCTTGAGAGTCAGTAAAGGCTATTGAGTCATCATTATCACGTTGATGATAGCGCTTAAACCCGCCGCGCCACCGTGACTCACTAAACTGACTAGTACCATTTTGAATAACTAATAGTTTGCCTTCACCATCTAGCTGCTCAAGGGTACTGTTACTTTCATCAAAGTCAATACGACCCCCTGCTAGAATTTGGCTTTTGTCATTGAGGACATAATCAGCATCCAGCGTTATATTACCACCAGCAATGATCTGCGCTGGGGCTGAGTCTAGCACTACGCTTTGTCTTTGACGCTCATTAACTATAATTTTTGTCCAAGCTCTAATCTCAACACGTCCATAACCTTCGTTATAAGCGCGTACCGCATTATCTAGTGCTTCATACTTTTCACTATCTTGCTCCTCCCAACTGTTAAGCTCAGCACCATAAGCTTGCAAGGCAGTATCATACTCTTTTTGCTGCTGCTTATATTGCTCAAGCGCACTATTGTACGCACTGCAAGCTGCACTGGCAGGATCACTACAGCTCTCTTGACCTGTAGGCGGCGTAGGCTTAGTAAGGGTAGGCTCAGGTGGCGCTTCTCTATTGGGCGGGGTCAGCTCAAAGTACGCCCAAACAGGATCACTATTCTTATAATTTAAGGTGCAGACGCTAGTAGGCCCATCATCACAGGTAGTCGCACTAGGTATTGGCGACTGACCCAGCTGACCCTCTTCAATAATATTATCATCGTCCTCAGCATATCTATATTGACCTGCACGGCTCCAAGACTCCCATTTTAATTTATCTAAAGGTATTTTGTTGTCAGTGGCTTTAGGTATGATAAATGTCTTTTGGTTCTCACTGCCTGCAACGTCTTGGATCTCAGTCTTAAACGATAGATTTTTATTAGTCAATTTATCAGCAGTGATTGACATATCACCAAACGATTCGATACGACCACTTAGATTGTTAACTTCTTTGGCATTAGCCGTAACCACGCCCTTGTCATCGATAGCGCCACCAATGGTTAGATTTTGATTACTAAGTATCCATGCATTATCTTGTGCCTTACTATTGGTAACAGTGCCACTTTGGTTATTGATCGTATCAGCAATGATCACCATATTGCCTCTTGAGGCGATAATAGCGCCTTTAGGATTTGAGCGACCACCTTGATTGTTTACCGTATTTGCTTTGATTAGCACGGTTGTACCATATATTTTGGCACTATCGTTATCGAGATGATTGGCCTGCAAACTTAAATCATTGGCATTGATTAGACCTTTGTTATGCAAAGTCTTAGTCGCTCTAAGCGCTACGCTATCGCTTACAATCGTGCCAGTACTATCGTTAGTGATATTATTCGCTTGTAGAGTAAGTTTATTACCTGCTTTGAGCTCAGCTTGGTTATTAAAGTTACCAAGTGTTTTAATAGAGAGCTGATTATTAACTTGTAGATTATCGCCTGCTTGATGCGTATAATCTTGCTTGAGTGTGATGCTTGCATCGCCTTGACTGATAACAGAGCCTTGAGCATTGCTAAATTTATCAGCGATTAGCGTTATGTCTTTATCGCTTTTAAGCTCACCTTCTGCGTTAGACAGTGCTAAGGTTTGCGCATCAGTACCTATAGTTAATGCGTCTTTACCGTAGATATACCCTTTGGTATTTTGCAGGTCTTGTGAGAGTGATAAATTATTAGTAGTACCACTGATGTACCCTTGGTTATTATTTAAGGTTTTAGCATTGATAGTGATACTTGGCGCTTGTATGCCACCTGTGAAGTTTTTACCCTCCAGCTGATCGCTATTGCTAATTTGCTGCGCGGTAATATTTATCGCTTTATCAGATAATAATAATGAGTTTTTACCGACGTTCTCTACAGTATCAAAGCCAATATCTAATAAGCCTTTGCTACGGATGGTGCCCGAATTATTAGTGAGCGCGCCGTTTGGATTTTCTTGTTTTAGGCTAATTGTTGAATTGGCGTACAGACTACCTTGGGTATTATCAATACTCGATGCCAAACCATCGATCTGATTGGCAGATACTTCGCTATAGCTTGAATTAATGCGTTTAGCAGCACCTAATGATATTTTATCATCGGCAAAGACTTTGCCATAGCTTAGATCAAGGTTCTCAGTATTTGCATTGAGTTGAATATTTTTAGCTTGCAAGGTGGCTTTGTTTAAATCTAACTCACTACCTACTAGTGTTAAGCTACCAGTAGCAATCGTCTGACCTTGATTGCTTTGTTTATTTTGACTGGTAATGTTCAGATCATATTCATCAGCTGATAAAGTGCCATCCTCACTCATACCAGCAATCATTTTAGAGGTCGCATCTTGCACGGTGTCTTTTGCTTGAATAAAGAGTGTAGTACCCGCAGCTATAGTTGAGTTGTCTAAATTATCTACTCGATCTTTAACCTTTATATCTATCGCTTTAGCGCTACGAACTAGTGCCTTGTTCTGTGAGATGAGCGATTGACTATCAATATCGACATCTTGCTTAGCACTTATAAGGCCTTGGGTGTTATCCAGCTTACCGCTTAGCGTCACACCAAGCGTATCCTCTGCATAAATTTTGCCTTGGGTGTTGTCCAGCTGATTAGCTTTAGTCGTAACCGTTAGACCTTGCATTAGACCTTGAGTATTATTGATATTAGCTTGCGTGATAAGCGTAATATTTTTTTGACTCGCTAAAATACCCGCTGTGTTATCAATCCCTTGCTGACTGGTTATATTAAAACCTTGTTGACTGATTATCTGACCTTGTCTATTGTCAAGTTTCGCTAAATTCCAGTCAGCGTTACTCACCTGAATACGGCTATTATCATTGTTCAAACGATTATTTAATTGCTGGTTATCAGTAATGAGCGTATCGACGGCTATGCTCGATTTGTTTAAATTACTAATATCATTTGCTTGTACATTCACCACGCCAGTAGCAGTGATTCGCGCATTGCTCGTTGTGTTGTTAATAGTAGTGGCTGTGATTGAGCCATTAGCGGTTACAGGAGTGAGTATAGGAGAGGTTGCGGGCACATCAGGGTTAGGTGATGGGTTTGCAGTATTATCTACAACTTGGGTTTGTGTGCCCGTATTAGCCGTACTAGGCGCTGTATTGACACTTGGCGTCGTCGCGATAGGTTGATTTTCATAAAGCGCTTGCCCAATGATCGCCTGATTTTGATTAATGAGCTTTTGGCTTTGTACTGCTAGCTTACCCGTACCTGTTTGCTCAATAAGACCCGTATTATCTAAAGTGGCAGTCTTTATATTAAGCTGTCCACTACTAATAGTGCCAGAGTTTTCAATACGTTGCTGATTGATCGCTTCAGTTTTGTCAAAGCTACTAATAAGACCTGAGTTAGTTAGGTCTTGACTGTCTAAAGTTATGGTCTTTTGACTGCTGCTGATGGTGCCTGAATTATTGATGCTACCTGTTTTTTTGACATTCAATTCTTCTTTTGAGGATAGCATACCTGAATTAACTAGATTACCGTTGCTATCGAGCTGCAAGCCGCCAACATTGGAGGCGATGATGCTCCCTGCATTGGTGACCCCCATACCTTTGTCAGTGCCGATCAGACGGATCTTGCCGGCGTACATCGCTCCCAACGCTGAAACGTCGAGCGCCACGCCTGTCGCTTGATTGCTTGCAGCACTATTAGGAGTAATAACCGTATCTGCCGCATCGGTCTCATAGCTGACTCGATTGCTACCAGTGATGACATCTAAACTCTTAGCATAGACTGCCGCATTAATCTCCGTGGTTTTGGCGAGGATCTGGGTGTAGTCAGCACCGCTAGTATTTAAGCCCTCACCTTCAACCCGAACCGCACCCTTACTGATATCAAAGCCCATCAAGCGGCCTTGATCCATCAGCGCCTCACCGGTAGTCAAGGTAGTGCGCGAGGCATTGATAAAGCCGCAACCGGCGCAAGTGATACCAGCGGGGTTAGCGATAATCAGCTCAGCACGGCCACCAGCAATCTCAGTAAACCCGCTCAAGCGGCTAGGATCGCTTGAATTGACCTCATTAAGGATAACCCGAGCCTCACCGCGTGCTAAATAAGGATTGCCCTCGACCCAACCGGCGAGCTGGGTTTGTGCATTGACGCGACTGTTATTCAAAATAGCGCCATCAGCGCCAACATCGAATTTGCTAAAAACGTTACGCGATACCCCAGCGGCGCTTGGCGATTGAATGTTGACTTGAGCCTACACCTTCTAAAGCGATATCAGCGGTAAAGCCCATGTTCTTCTGATTGCTGTCGTAGGTATAAGTGTCTTGTAGCGATTCGATATTGACGTTACCACGTATGATGCCTTGTGCTTTGTCGGTATTGATGACGCCGCCTCTAATGTTGACATCATTACCAATGTTATAGGTGGTAGTGCCAACATTGATTTGGCTGTTGGCGTAGGTAGATGAAAAAAGCTACGCTCTGTTTAAGATCGTAGCTTTTGTTTTAATATAGTGTTTTTATAGAATGATACTTCGTATACAAATTGGGTTATCATTAATTAATTTCTATGCTGGACGCATCCTATGATACTTCATAAAAAGTAGCGATAGGATCGGGGGAGTTGGAACATCTCTATACTGCCAAAGTCAAAGGTAACGTCACCACCTGCGCTGATTTGGCTGTTGGGTTTAATAAATTAAAAAAGCTACGACACTCATTGTATCGTAGCTTTTATTTAAGTTTAGACCATTGTAGAAATGGGAGCTCCATATAGTTTATGTATCGGAATCAATAGAACTCTAAACACTTTACTTCTTTGTAAATAGTCATATGCTTATATAGAAAAACAGCATAGAAACTAAATTCCTCGTCAATATTAGTAGACCTATAGTAACTGTTGCAAGCATCAAGAATAATTTGAAGATAAGTAATAATTGATTCGTCATTTACATTTAAATATGAATTATAGTCACACTTTTAAATTTCTTATCAAGTTCATAGTCTAAAGAACATAAATTATCATAAAAGGCGTCCCAATTTTCAACTTCTAGCTCATTGTCACTAGATAGCTGACTTTCGATATCTTTAGCGACATCTTTACCAGAGGGATACTGTTTATTCAAAGTTATCACTATACCGTTTTCATCAATATTAACTATATCTAAACACTCTTTTATTTCGATATTGTTCATTATTAAACGCTGATAAAACTTTTTCAATTATTGTCCCACTATATTTCGCTCAGCTCTATTAGCAGCATCTTGGAAAGCTTGGATCATTATCTATTACTCGATAGTTAAAGCCATAGTTTTAAGCTGATTGTTGCGAAATAGGATCACGTGTAGAGACTTTTCCATCTATTTTATGGTTACCATAATACCTTTAAGACTATCTCTAGACATTAGTGCAGCCCATAATAGAGCTAAGATAAGTTAAAAAAACTTGGATAAAGCCTAGATTTAGGTAAAATAAATAGACTAAAGAGGGATTAAAGGTGGTCTGATAGTGTTTACAGCTCTTTTATTAGATACTAATAGTCAGCCCTAGCCGCTTTTAAATACTGCCGTTATTGCCTTAGGTACTGTGCGCAATTAGTAATATGAGGGGATGTCGAGCATTAATGAATGAGACGCTAATAATTTTACTACTGAGCATGCATTATGAAAAAGATTGTATTACTAGTCATCACTAGCACAGTAGCAGCTGTCCCTGTCTATGCGGCAAACTATAGTAGTTTTATTGCTCCCAGCTCTTTAGGTAAAGATGTAGAGGTCTTAAATAGTCAGTATAAGCTGGGTCTAAAGAAGCAAAATTGGAATGGCTACAGTAATGCTGGCGCTGGTGCTTGCCAGCTGGATGTTGAAGTCAATAAAGGTAACAAAATCCGCTCCATTAGGATCATCAATAGCGCAAGTTGTCGTTATATAACTAAGTCAAATGTCACTTATAACAGTAAGACCAATACAACCAAAGACTTACTTAGCCAAGTCGATGTTGAAAATATTCAGTTTATTCCGGGTTGCTTTAACTGCCCCTCAACCATTGCGATCAGCGATAACTTGCTGATCGATCGCTCTATAGACCCTTACTACACTAAGTTTGAAATATCAGGTTATAACAAATCTTACTTAGGCTATATTGCCAAAAAGCTGTTCGGTAATCCGGTTGGTGGCAATTACAATGCCATGATGGACATGCTGGAATTAAGAGCCGCGCAAGAGATAGACTTTTACGATCGTAATGCCTTTAAAATACAAGCTATCAAGAGTTATGATCTGCAAGATAAGCCTTTAAGCTACACCATTATTGTTAAATAGTTTGGGGGCATGCTACTGTTGACAGTGTCATCCCCGCTGTTACTGTTCCTCTTCCTGTCCGTGTTCCTATCAGCATTGTTACCTCTATTGCTCCTGTATAGCTCCTAAGCTTTATTCAGCATTTAGTCCCTCAGCTTTTGTCGCATAGATACTCTTATACATTGGCAAGGCGCTAAATAGCATCTTCCCTATCGTAGTACCGCCACCGTTACGGTAATAGTCAGCAAGCTCAGTACTATATTGTCTTATATCAACGCTGTTACTAGCATTAGGTAACTGCGCATCAGCGGGCAAGTTTGGAAACATAGGCTCTTGGCCTCTTAATGGCAGATAGCGCTGCAGAATGTCAGTGCTGATCTGACTGCCAAGCTTAGCTTGACTATCCACTGGCGCATAGCTACGGTTATGATGCCACTGCAACTGACCGCGATTATCGAGGCCATACAGGTCTTGTATTGGCGAGCTTACTAGTGTCTCTGACTCCACTGGCTGTTGTTGCTCTGGCTCATTGCTAGCTTTTTTCATCAGTGCCAATAGCTGCTCAACTAGCACCTTACTAGTAAAGGTCTGATCCTCTGCTGATGCATTACTCAGCTCATCATCTTGGCTTGGGGTGATTAGTTGCGGATACTGTTGAGTGATATCATGATAAAAGCTCTCGGCATAGTCGCTATAAGACTGTTTATAGCTGTCAAGACTACGGGTGCGCCTAATAATTTGAGCGCTTTGTAGCATCGGGATCAGTTGCTGGGTGGATAATTTAGGGGATAGAGCCGTCAAACTATTCGGCGCTATAAAGTCGAACTGGCTAGCGTCAGCATTGGCGTAGTTATTATCCAAAGCCTTGAGATGCGCTTTGATAACCGCACTGCCAAAACCTTTGGGCAAACTGCCATCGTCCAGCGCTAACTTCAACCATTTGTTCTGCCATTTAGTGCCTAATTTATTATCCAACAGCTCTGAATTAAACAGCGCAAAATTATCAGCCCAAAGATAGATATTGCCGCCCTTAAAATCGATATAAACCGGCTGATTCATACTAGTTTGATTATTGCGCCCTTGATACTGCACACTGCCGAGCATAGTGAATCTGCCAGCTAATGGCTGATAGACGCCTTGAGCGTTAATCGATAACGGTTTGAGTAAATAGGCATCTAGTAGTTGCGCTTTTTTATTATCCGTTACTGAGGTCATATCCTCGTAGTTATCGAACAGCTGCTGATAATAAGGCGATACTACTGCGCCTCGGCTAGCACTAGCGGCAGCAATAGTGCTGCTACTGCTTGTGGCTTGATTTTTAGCGCCCTTAATACGGCTAGTCTCAACGATAGTCGCGCCAGCCGCGCCAGAGGTTTCGCTGTTAAGCTTAGCACCTGCTTTTAGCGCTACCGCTGCGTCACGACTATCTATGCTATAGGCTGTGCTTTCACCTTCATCACTATAATCGCCATAACTGCTATCATCTTCAGGATACTGATTGGCATCCCAAGCCAAATAAGCCTCATTACAAGCTAAATAGTTCTGCTTTAGCGCTTGGCGCTGAGTCTCATAAGCGCTAGTAGAAATATCTAACTGCTGCGCTTGAGCTTGCACTAATAGATCGGCATAAGCTTGGTCATGAGTATCCTCACAGTAGTCATCGATATAGCCTGTTTTCGCTAAGGGTTGTATAGCCGCTGGCGTTGTATTGCCAGCGCTAAATTGCGCCTCATTACTTATTTCGACATTGCTATGATAGCTAAAAGACTGGCGACGCTGCTGCTGTAGCGCCGTTGCTAGAGCCGTTTTTGCAGCGCTGGGCGTGTTATTAGTGGCTATATTAGCTTGGCTCAAAGCAGTGGACTGGCACCCTGCCAATAACAAGCCGGCGCTTACTAATGCTCCTGTTAGCACTAGGCTAGTGGTTTTAATTGATTGCAAACGAGCGAGAGTAGATGCAGGTGCTATGTTCATTTTTTATCCTTAAAGCATAGTGTTAGACGTAACAGATGACCGGGAGCTGCCGTTAATTAGGTAGCTCCTACCTTTGCTAGTTAGAATCATTGACTATCAAGAGAGATATCCGCATCTTCAGTCTTTACGGCATCAACAGCGTCTATATAGTCTTGGGTAGTTTCATAGGTACTGTCGTCATCATAGCTATAGCGAGCATAGCGCGCTTGTCTCAGTTGCTCTGTGCGTTGGCGCTGGCTAGTTAACCAAGCATTACCATCCATAGCTGGTTGCGAGTTGGGGCCAAACGACTGGGCTAATAATGGCGTTAAGGCATGTTGGTTAAAGCTAGCTTGGTCATAGCGAATTTGATTGAGGACCGCAGTGCGTGCACCCATCAAATCGCCGCCCATGTTTATAGTCTGCTGTTTGGCCAATAGTCGATCTGCCCGGTCTAAATAGTAATAGTTGACCTGATTAAAGGAGATAGGACCTATAGCTTCTATCAGCTGTAGTAAGGCGCCAACATCAGCGCTTTGGTAGCCCTTATTATAGAGTTGGATTTTATTAATGGCTTTTTTCAGCGCCGCATCATCAGTATATTTATCAGGGTTAGCCTCGACATAGCGGGCTAAAGAGCGGCTGACATATTTGAGCATCTTACCGATCATCTCACCGCTTTGTTGACTACCGAAATAGACTTTTACGGCGCGTTCAGCCCCGACTTCTTTAGCAAAAGCATCGTCACGGATATCGACCGCACTGAAGTTTTCGGCCGACAACTCAGCCATACTATCTTGTATAGCAGCGATCACAGCATCATAAATCACTGCAGAAGGTAGCTGTGAGGTAATCGTTTCCGGTAAGCCAAAATTCACAGTATGGCTGCTCATTTGTTCAGGCAAAGGCGTATGTTCAGGGTTGACTAAGGCTACTAAAGGCAGTAGAGCTGAGGGGTCAATAGTGATACGGCTGTTGTTAAAATCGATCGCTAATGGTATCTGCACTGAGGAGCTAAGCGTTGGGGTGCTATAGTCATAGCTATAAACACTTTGCAGCTGCTTTTGCTTAGGCTGATAGTGGCTAACACTATTGAAGGTTAAATGCTTATACTGATATGCATTCATCGCCTCTACTTGCTCTGGCGTACGTTGCAACATACCTAAAGCTATGCCGATCATGCCAGCGAATGGATCGTACGCAGCAGCGCCACCTTGCGTAGCCGCTTGCTGTTTCTGGTTTTGCATCGCCTCATAATCTCTTAGCAGACCCTTTGGATTTAGCCTCCCTAGTCTTGATGAGCTGGCACTGCTGTCCTCCTCGTCTGAGTTATCGCCATAAACGCCGTCTTTATCATAGCCGTACTCATCCAAGCCGCGATTGTCAAAACCATTTACATCATAGCCATCGTAGTCATAACCTTGATAATCATAACCGTCTGTATTGTAGCCATCTTGGTCATAACCCTCTCGATCGTAACCGTCTTGATCATAGCCATATTGGTTAAAACCATCAGCATCGTATGACTCTGCTTCATCGCTATTTATTGCCGCTACCGCAGCAGCGACAGCTGCTTGTGCTGCTTCTACCGCTTCATCGTCAGTATAAGCCTCTGCTGCATAGTCAATATCAGAGTCTACAACACAGACTTCATAAGCGTCATCGTTACTACTGTCATTACAGCTATTTGATTGCGCTGCCTCTAGCTCTGCCCTAGCCTCAGCGACTTGTGCATCAGTATCACTATCACTATCACTATAGTCAGCTGAGTTTTGGTTTTTATAAGCATAAAGCTCGATCATGGTTCGCAGTAAACTACTAGATCCAGCATCGATACTGTCGGCTTTGGTAAAAGGTACTATCTGATAATGGGCTTGCGCTACCGCCACTTGTTCGCCTGCTAGATGCTGGCGGATGGCGCTAAGCAAACGTGATTTGGCTTGGGATTCGCTATTAGGGTATTTAGTCTGATCAAATAGCTGCTGATAGCGTTGATCATTGGCTAACAGCTGAGCATTAAATGCGCTTCCTTGTGCGCTATCGACTTTATTAAAATCAATCATCGCTTGGCTAGCGTTCTTCGAGGGCGTTGGGCTAGTCTGACAACCTGACAGCACTACAGCGGCGCTACCGAACACTAACAGATAGGCGGCGGTTATTACTGCAGGTTTTTTATTATGAGGGTCAGCTGACTTCCTGAGCTGCCCCTTATAACGACGCTGGAGGTAATGCGTAGGCAATGACATAAAAATCCCTTTATTCATGCTGATAGCTATTTTTGATTACTGTTTTTGCTTGCTATTTTTGCTTAATAAGGTCGAATATTCAATGCTCACTAATGAGCTGGGCATTGGTAAAAATTAATAAAAATAGCGTCTATATTACTATTTATAACACATAAAATTACATATTAGTAATTAATAAGCAATACAAAAATACTTATATATTGACTGCTATTACCAGTGGTAGAGCAAGGAGCATGGCAAGCTGCATTGCAACTAGCTGAACTAGGGTTTTCATGGTGGATAAACGCAGCCAATTATTGAGCTTATAGAGGTAAATAGTCTGATGTATAAACTTCTATCCATAAAAAAAGCATAATCTTTACTAGATAATGCTTTTTGTTAGGCCGTGTTAGCTTTGACTGCCATGAGCTCATAGGAGTAACTCACCATAAGCGAATGTGCTCTTTATTATTTTGGTCTTGAATAACTAGACCGTTATAAAAATTTAAACTAAACCCATCATTATTATCAGTTTTGTAATGATAGCTCCTACTATCGCCTAGATTAATTAACTTATAAACCTCATCACCGCCGATATCTAAATAGCGACCAACATCACCATCTGGCCATTTAATAGTCAGCAGCTCTAAATCTGCGCGGCTACCAAAAATCTTTTTCGCTCGACTATCTATCGATGATTTGACATTAGTTAAAGTTACTAGACACTTTTTACTGGCAATCTGCATCTTATAAGCACAATTATAATAACTAGAAGCTGGGGCTTCTTCTTGTATGAACTCTTCAATTGAAGGGGCGGCTCGTACTTGGGTTACGCTAAACATAACGGCTAAACCCATAGCGGTTGCGAATAGTTTTTTCATAATGATCTCCAGATAGTATTAATAAGGTGACGACCAGGATAAAATTTTATAACAAACTATAGTCTAAGCTTTCACTCATTAATATTACTATTAAACCACTAGCTTTTGAAGTGTTAAGCTGGTTATATATAACGGACAATTCTAGCAGATAAATTGACCTGCCTATCCCTCTCGTAAAAAGGACTTTGCGATGCAAAAACCAAGCTTACAGTCTCAACAGAATCTAGCCTCCATAAAAGCTGCTATTTTTGTTATCAGTAGCTCTTTTTTAATATCAGTATCAGCTAATGCTGCTGTGCCAAGCCATAGCACTATAAACAACAGTGCTATAAATACTAGTGCTATTAACCTAGCTATTATGACTGAGGCTCCAACGGTAGTGTCCGAGACTAAGCGTGTCACACGTGCCGCTCCTAATAGCCTCAAGACTGTGCCTGTTACCAGACCAGCTACCGCTAAAGCGGACCAAGCTATTTATTCAAACGATGCTATCGAACATCCGCTTTGGGCTAAGAACGGTATGGTCGCCAGCCAAGAAGCCTTAGCCTCTGATATTGGCTTACAGATACTCAAACAAGGCGGTAATGCCGTTGATGCTGCAGTAGCCGTAGGCTTTGCGTTAGCGGTAACTCTGCCTCGTGCTGGCAATATCGGCGGTGGGGGCTTTATGATGATTTATGATGCCAAGCAGGGCAAAACTATAGCGCTTGATTACCGTGAAAAAGCACCTAGTAGTGCTACCCGTGATATGTATTTGGATAAAGACGGTAATGCGGTCAGCGACTTGTCCCGCTATCATGGACTAGCAGTAGGTGTCCCAGGAACCGTGGCTGGGCTACTAAAAGCATTAGAGGATCACGGCACTATGAGCCGCGGAAAAGTGATGGCACCAGCGATTGCCTTGGCAGCCGATGGTATTGAAGTGACCCCCGGCTTATCTGAATCTCTAGAAGCCCTAAAAGATCGGATGCAAAAGTGGCCAAGCACTAGCAAGATATTCTTTAAACCTGATGGTAGCACTTATCAGCCCGGTGAGCGTTTGCGTCAGCCGGAGCTAGCTCAGTCTCTCAAACTCATTGCGGCACAAGGCAATGATGGTTTTTATAAAGGCGATACCGCCCGTAAGCTCGTCAAGGCAGTCAATGAGGCAGGGGGTAGTATGAGCTTGCAAGACTTAGCAGATTATCAAGCCATTGCTCGCCAGCCGGTCACCGGCAACTATCGCGGTTATGATATTGTCTCTATGCCACCACCCTCCTCTGGCGGTATTCACATCGTGCAGATCTTAAATATTTTAGAGGGTTATCCCCTAAAAGACTATGGGCAAAATAGTGCCCAAACTATCCATTTAATGGCCGAAGCAATGCAGTTAGCTTATGCCGATCGCTCAGAGTATTTAGGCGATTCTGACTTTATTGATGTTCCTAGCAGTGGTCTTACCGCTAGACCTTATGCCGATAAGTTACGCCAGTTAATCGATCCCAATAAAGCCACGCCAGCAGCAACTATTAAGGCCAATAATCCGCTCCCTTATGAGAGCGATCAGACAACCCATTTCTCTGTCGTTGATAAAGACGGCAATGCAGTAGCCAATACTTATACCCTTAACTTCTCTTATGGCACCGGCTTAGTCGCTGAAGGTACAGGGATTTTGTTGAATAACGAGATGGATGATTTCTCTGCCAAGTCTGGGGTGCCCAATGCTTATGGATTGATTGGTGGTGAGGCCAATAGCGTTGAAGCTGGCAAGCGCCCGCTGTCTTCTATGAGTCCTACTTTAGTATTCAAAGACAGCAAGCCTTATATCGTCACCGGTAGTCCTGGTGGCAGTCGTATTATTACTACTGTTACTCAAATCATCTCTAATGTCATCGACCATGATATGAATATCGCCGAAGCCACTCATGCTCCGCGTATTCATGACCAATGGCTACCCGATGAGATTCGTATCGAAAAAGCGCTTAATGTCGATACTATAAATAAGCTGCAGTCGATGGGACATAAAGTTAGTGCGCAACAAGCTATGGGCTCTACTCAATCTATTATGCTAACCCCAACAGGTATTTACGGCTCATCAGATCCACGCATTGTTGATGCGGCAGTAGTCGGCTATTAATCGTACATAATGTGCTTCTAGGTAAATTTGTATTATCGACTAAAAACGCTTGGTTTTTGGTCGATTTTCAGTTAACAATAAATGACAGCTAGAAGTATTTTTGTTGACCAGCAATCTAAGCTCGGTTAAGGGCAAGACCACGAATGCCAGACCGCAAAATAATTATCATCAACCCAGTTAACATAAGCTAGGGAGAGCAGTATGAACCAGAGCCAAAGACCTAATAAAGCCGAATTAGTACAGATGTTTAGTGCCTTTATTAAGCCTGAGTATGTGATTAGCGACGAAGAAACCCAGCGGCCTTTTGAATGTGATGGCTTGTCTGTTTATTGCGATATGCCGTTAATAGTAGTGTTACCAGATACCGTCGAGCAGATACAGCAAGTGATGCGACTTTGCTATCGCTATCAGATTCCAGTGGTAGCCCGTGGTGCTGGCACTGGCCTTTGTGCTGGAGCGATGCCCAACCCTGATGGGGTGCTGCTAGTACTGTCTCGCTTTAAGCATATTCTCGGTATCGATCCCCTTGCCCGTAGCGCACGTTTGCAACCAGGCGTACGTAACTTAGCTATTAGCGAAGCTGCAAGCGCTTTTGGCTTGTACTATGGTCCAGACCCTTCTTCACAAATCGCTTGTACTATAGGTGGTAATGTGGCCGAAAACTCGGGCGGGGTCCATTGCCTTAAATATGGACTAACCGTTCATAACTTATTAAAAGTGGAAATGGTTACCGTTGAAGGCGATTTAATCACTATTGGTAGTGAAGGTCTGGACAGTAATGGCTTCGATCTGATGGCTCTGATTACTGGTTCTGAGGGACTATTAGGGATAGTCACTGAAGTCACCGTCAAGCTATTACCTAGCCCCGAAAAAGCGCAAGTGATTATGGCCGCTTTTGATAACGTGCAGACTGCAGGGGACGCCGTAGGTAGCGTAATTGCCAAAGGTATTATTCCAGCCGGACTTGAGATGATGGACAGCTTAGCTATTATAGCTGCCGAGGCTTTTGTACATGCCGGCTATCCTACTGAATCCAAAGCGCTGCTGCTATGCGAATTGGATGGTAGCGCCGCTGAAGTTGCTGAGCAAATAAATGAAGTCGAGCAGCTATTTATTGAGCTTGGTGCCACCTCAACTCGGGTGTCTCAAAGTGAGGCGGAGCGTGCTTTATTATGGAAAGGTCGTAAGTCAGCGTTTCCAGCGGTAGGACGAATATCAGCCGATTACTACTGCATGGATGGCACTATTCCCCGTAGCCAACTTGCCTATGTGCTAACTGAAATGCAAAAAATGTCAGAACACTATGGCTTACGAGTGGCCAACGTCTTTCATGCCGGCGATGGTAATTTGCACCCATTAATCTTATTCGATGCCAATGTACCAGGTGATTTTGAAAAGACCGAAGAGTTTGGCGGTCGTATACTAGAGCTATGCGTAGCTGTGGGGGGCTGTATTACTGGTGAACATGGCGTTGGCATAGAAAAGATTCGCCAGATGAGAGTACAGTTCAACGAGCAAGAGTTAATCCAGTTTCATGCTATCAAACATGCCTTCGATCCTATTGGCACTCTTAATCCGGGTAAAGGTATTCCTGTGCTTAAACATTGTCAAGAGTATCGAGCACTCGATAGAGATAAAAACGAGCCAGCGCATCAGCATCAATCACAGGGAGCGCCAGCATGAGTGATATCAGTCAGCAGCTAATAGAGCAAGTTAAACAAGCTAGTGCTAATCGCACTGCGTTAACCATCACTGGCGGTGGCAGTAAGGATTTTATGGGTCGTCAGTCTCAAGGTGAGCCACTTAGTCTAGCCGGACATAGCGGTATTGTAAGCTATGAGCCGATTGAGCTGGTGCTTACGGCGCGTGCAGGTACACCGTTAGTGGAGATTAATGCCGCTTTAGCTGAGCATAACCAACGACTGGCATTTGAGCCGCCTACCTTTGATGGACGAGCTACTTTAGGCGGTACCTTAGCTTGCCATTTATCCGGCCCAGGACGACCTTGGAACGGCTCAGTAAGAGATCATGTCTTAGGTATTCGCTTAATCAATGGCCGTGCAGAAGAGCTGCGCTTTGGCGGGCAAGTGATGAAAAACGTCGCCGGATATGATGTGTCACGCCTGCAGGCTGGGGCTATGGGTACTTTAGGGATTATTAGTGAGGTCAGTCTAAAAGTGATGCCTAAGCCCGCCGCTACTGTAACCCTTAAGCGCGAAATGGATGCTGCCCAAGCCATTACCGAGATGAATCGCTTGGCAGGTCAATCTAAGCCGCTAACAGCAGCTTGTTGGATTGACGGCCAGTTATATTTACGCTTAGAAGGGGCAAGCAGTGCCGTTGCCAGTACTGTTAGTCAATGGCAGGGCACTGAGCTAGAAGACTGCGATGATCTATGGACTCAGTTACGTGAGCAGCAATTGAGTTACTTCGCTGGTGACAAGCCTTTATGGCGGTTTTCAGTTAATAGTAATGCCGAGCACCTATTGGCCAAGGAAGATTGGCTGATTGATTGGGGTGGCAGTCAGCGTTGGCTGCGTGGGGATTTTGTAGCTGCCGAGTTAGAAGCATTAGCTAACCGTGCTGGTGGGCAAGTCAGTGTCTATCGGGGTGGTGATCGCTTGCAAGAGGTCTTTCATACTCAGCCTGAAGCACTGCGTAAACTACACCAGCGCCTGAAACAAGCCTTCGATCCGAGTGGTATTTTTAACCCCGGTCGTCTCTATAGTTGGATGTAATAAATTAACCTACTCGTTAAGTGTAATAGCTAAATAGCATAAGAGGACATCATGCGTACCCAAATTAATGTGAAGTACCTAGAGCATCCAGACATCCAACAAGCCGACTCTATTTTGCGTAGCTGCGTACACTGTGGATTTTGTAATGCCACTTGCCCTACTTATCAAGAGCTAGGCGATGAGCGCGATGGTCCCCGTGGACGTATTTATTTGATCAAACAAATGCTAGAAACTGGTGAGGTCAGTGAAAAAACCCAGACCCATTTAGATCGCTGTTTAAGCTGCCGTAGTTGCGAGACTACTTGTCCTTCTGGGGTGAAATACGGTCGCTTAGCTGAAATAGGTCGTGACATTATGGAAGATCAGCTGCCGCGACCGATGGATCAAAAGGCGCTGCGTTGGCTGATTCGTAAAGTTCTGCCCTACCCCAACCGCTTTGGGTTCTTTCTGAAAATTGGTCAGATGCTGCGAGCATTCTTGCCCCGTAGTTTAAAAACCAAAGTACCAGAGCGACAGCTTAAGCTGTCCTTACCCGTACAACAGCACACTCGCCAAATGTTAGTATTAGCAGGCTGCGCTCAACCTGTAGCCACTCCGAACACCAATATTGTAGCCGCACGAGTGCTAGATAAATTAGGCATCAGCTTACTCACTGCCCCTGAAGCTGGCTGCTGCGGTGCGGTGAGTTATCATCTGTCCGCTCATGAAGAAGGGCTGGCCTTTATGCGCCGTAATATTGACGCTTGGTGGCCTTATATTGAGGCAGGAGTAGAAGCCATTGTCATCAGCGCTTCTGGCTGCGGCTCGATGGTCAAAGAGTATGGCGAAAAACTAAGCCACGACAGTGCTTATGCTGCCAAAGCACAGCGAGTAGGCGAGCTGGCCAAAGATCTAGGCGAGGTATTAGTAAAAGAAGATTTAAGCCAGCTGCAGTTACAAGGCTTAGGCCGTAAAACAGCCGTACACTGCCCTTGCTCACTGCAACATGCTCAGCAGTTAGGCGGCTTAGTCGAGCAAATTTTGCAGCAAGCCGGTGTTGAGCTGACCCGCACCCAAAATGGACATTTATGCTGCGGTTCTGCCGGTACTTACTCGATCCTACAGCCTGAGATGAGCCAGCAACTACTCTCTAATAAGTTACGAGACTTGACTGTTGGCAATCCTGAGCAGATAGTCACTGCTAATATTGGTTGTCAGCTACACTTAGGCACGAAGTCTTCGGTACCAGTGAAGCACTGGATTGAATTGTTAGATCCGCAGTAGGGCTTCCTAGATAAGCTATCGTTGCTATTTAAGCCCTCGATATTATGATGATAGCGAGGGTTTTTTTGTAGCTAGTACTAACAAAAGCTATCACAGCAATTAACTAAAGGCTTTCAAGACTCTCTATCGGGCATTGATCTAACCATTTTTATATCTACTATTTTACTGCCCTCATACCATTCTTCGCTACTGTGTGCACTAGCTACAAAGCCATGCTGTTGATAAAAACTGCTAGCCTTAACGTTAGTTGCTAGCACCCATAAATACAGCTTAGCTCGACTATTAGCCGCTAGGATATGGTCTAAAGCGCTGTTCATTAATTTGCTACCAATGCCTTGGCCTTGATAGTCAGGTAAGATGTATAGAGTGGTTATTTCCCACTCACTATCTTTGTTAAAACAACTGATAAACCCTACGCCATGCTCACAATCTTCATCATTTTTATCTTGAGCTACCCAAGTGCTCGCTTCAGGATGCGCTATGACTTTTTGCCACATCTCCACTTTGGCTGCTAAGCTATCTTGCTCCTTGATATAAGCGCTTGGCAACAGCTCGCCATAAGCAGCACTCCAGCTAACTAACTGTACTTTGGCAATAGCAAGACTATCGCTGCTATTTGCTTGGCGAATAGTAAACATTTTTTACTCCCAGTGTTATTGACTACTCTCTATCATCGTTAAAAACAGTTTATCAACATTAGCTTACTATCAAATCACTAATGGACTACTAGCCGTAAAGCAGATAATAGACATCACTATTACTCTAGCAGCAAAGTCGCCTTGGCCAATTCACTACCTGCACTACCTCAACGTCATATCGGTACTAATATTCAGGCTGATACTTAAGCTGATACTTAAGCTAATACTTAGGCTGATACTTAGGCTGATACTTAGGCTGACTCTTAAGCTAAGATTGAGCTTGCTGATCTGACACTGTGCGCCTTGAATTGGTGGCTGTTAGGCGCAAATAATGCTATTATTAGCCGCTAAGATTAAGTCCGTTATCGAGCAACATCAATCAGAACGACTAAGGCTATTATTAGCGTATGGCGGTCTTTACAGACAGCTAAAACACTGATAAATAGCCTTTATTTGCAGTTAGTGTAAAGCTGATAGCAGTCATTAACCTTAGCCTTTTTTAACCCTTTAGCAAGAGTATTCTATGGCATTTGTACACCTTGGCATTCACAGTGAATATTCGATTACCGATTCTATCGTACGTATCAAGCCATTAGTCAAAGCGGCAGCCGCCGATAATCAGCTAGCATTAGCCTTGACTGATTTATCAAACTTGTATGCGACTGTTAAATTCTATCGCGCTTGCTTGAGTGCTGGTATTAAGCCGATCATCGGTAGCGAAATCATTATGGACGATGAAGAGTCGCGTCTAGTGCTATTAGCGATGAACGATGAAGGCTATCAGAATATTACTCGCATTGTATCCTCAGGTTTTACTGAAGGTCGTGCTGACCCTGCCAATCACGGCACCCCTATTGTTAAACGTAGTGAGGTTATCAAGTACGCTGCTGGGGTCATCGTGCTGTTTACCGAAAAGTCAGATGTCGGACAAGCCTTAGTAGGCTCCATGCCAGAAAGAGCGGATGAGCTATTAATAGACTGGCAAGCGGCGTTTGCTGATCGCTTGTATTTTGCGATTAAACGGACTAACCGTAGCGGTGAAGATGCTTTTACCCAAGCGACTATTCATGCTGGTGCTAAACATCATATTCCTATTATTGCCCATAATGATGTGCGCTTTTTAGAGCAAGATGACTTCGATGCCCATGAAGCTCGTGTCTGTATCGCTGGCTCTTATGTGTTGGCCGACCTTAATCGCCCGCAGACTTATTCAGATGAGCAGTATCTAAAGACGCAAGAGCAAATGCAGCAGTTATTTGCAGATATTCCGCAAGTGATTGACAATACTTTGCAGTTAGCGACTCGCTGTAACGTGACGCTAGTATTAGGCATTAACGTACTCCCTGAGTTTCCAGTGCCTGAAGGCGAGACTACTGAATCTTTTTTTAGAGCTGAATCGCAGCGTGGTCTTACTCAGCGCTTAGCTAAGCTGTTCCCAGTTGAGGCCCGCAGTGATACTTGGGATAATATTAAACAAAAATACGATGAGCGCTTAGAATATGAGCTGGATGTCATTTTATCGATGGGCTTCCCGGGTTATTTCTTGATCGTTATGGACTTTATTCGTTGGGCAAAAGCCAATGGTGTCCCAGTAGGCCCCGGCCGAGGTTCCGGTGCTGGCTCGTTAGTGGCGTATGCGCTGAATATTACCGATCTTGATCCGATCCATTACGATTTATTATTCGAGCGCTTTTTGAATCCTGAACGGGTATCTATGCCCGATTTCGATATTGACTTTTGTATTGATGGGCGTGATCGAGTGATTGATTATGTCGCTCAAACTTATGGTCGTGACGCGGTTTCGCAGATCATTACTTTCGGTACTATGGCGGCCAAAGCGGTAGTTCGTGATGTGGCACGGGCGCAAAGTAAGTCCTATTTTCTAGCCAGCAAAATGTCCAAGCTAATACCTAAAACCCCAGGTATCACTCTCAGTCAAGCTTTAGAGCAAGAGCCACAGCTAAAAGATCTTATCTCCAATCCACACAATATGGATTATGAAGACGCTATTGAAATTTGGGAAATGGCCATTAAGCTTGAAGGTATCTGCCGTAACGTTGGCAAGCATGCTGGTGGGGTCCTTATTGCGCCAAATAAAATAACCGATTTTAGCGCTATCTACTGTGATGATGACGGATCACGGGTTAGCCAATTCGATAAAGATGATGTTGAGGCTGTAGGCTTAGTAAAATTCGACTTTTTAGGGCTACGTAACTTAACAGTAATCGACGCTGCTGTTAAGAATATTAACAAGCGCCGAGTCAATGAAGGCTTAGAGGAGCTGATCCTAGAGGACTTGCCGCTAGATGACAGTAAAGCTTACAAACTACTGCAAGATGCCAAAACTACGGCCGTATTCCAGTTAGAAAGTATGGGCATGAAAAAGTACTTAGCTAAATTGCAGCCGACTAACATCGAAGACGTGATCGCCATGTGTGCGCTTTATCGTCCCGGCCCACTAGATGCCGGTATGGTTGACATGTATATTGATCGTAAGCATGGCCGCGAAGAGGTCATCTATGATCATCCTAATCTAGAGCCTATTTTAGAGAATACTAACGGCGTTATCGTCTATCAAGAACAAGTAATGCAGATATCGCAAGTCATGGCCGGCTATAGCTTAGGCGGTGCTGATATGTTACGCCGAGCGATGGGTAAGAAAAAACCTGAAGAGATGGCCAAGCAGCGTGATATCTTCTTAACGGGCGCCACTGCACAAGGTATCGATGAGGTGACCTCAGGTGGGGTGTTTGACCTAATGGAGAAGTTTGCCGGCTACGGTTTTAACCGCTCGCATTCTGCTGCTTATGGGGTGCTGGCTTATCAGACTGCTTATCTCAAGCAATACTACCCTGCCGAGTTTATGGCAGCGGTATTGACTTCAGATATGAACAACACTGACAACGTAGTGTTCTTTATCAATGACTGCCGCGAGAACTTCAATCTTACTGTAGTCAACCCTTCGGTGAACCGTAGTGAATGGCACTTTGTTGCTGATACTCCGACCAACATTATTTACGGTTTAGGCGCTATCAAAGGCGTTGGTGAAGGGGCAGTTGACTCTATTGTGGAAGCTCGTCGCCGCGAGGGTTATTTTAAAGATTTGTATGATTTTTGCCGACGAGTTGATATCAAAAAAGTTAATAAACGTACCCTTGAGGCTTTAGTAAGTGCTGGCTGTTTTGATGATTTTGCAGCGACACTACGCCCAGACTTGCCAGCAGAGGAAGCCTACGAGATTCGAGGGGCGCTGATGAGTCAATTGCCTAGCGCCGTACAAGCAGCTGAACAGGATCGCCAGAATCGTGAGATCGGCATGATGGATCTATTCGGTGAGATGGATGGCGTAGTCGCCGCCCCACCGTTAGTGATGACCAGCGATCTAATCTGGGGCGATAAGCACCGACTAAAAGCTGAAAAAAACACTTTAGGACTGTACTTAACTGGTCATCCTATAAATGAGTATTTAGAAGAGCTTAAGCACTACACTTCAGGGTTACGCTTAAACAAGCTAACGGATACTGGCTATAACGGTAGCTGCTACTTTGCTGGGTTGGTCATCGATATGGCAAACTTCGGCAATCGTAATGTGATTACCTTAGATGATGGTACTTCAAGATTAGAAGTCAGCTGCTATGCCGAGCGCTTCAATCGAGTCAAAGAGCAACTAAAAGTGGATGAAGTAGTGATCATAAAAGGCAGTATACGTGAGCGTGATGGACGCCTATTCGCCCGTCTTGATAACGCCATGACTATGATCGATGCCCGCTTACGCTGGTTAAAAAAAATCAGTATAAAAATTCATGGTAATGATCTTGAGTTATTGACACAGTTACAACCATTACTAAAAGCCGCGCAAGCGAGTATCATTCCAGCGCCACGCTTAGCTTATGACCAAGATCAAGAGGATCAGGCTAATACCTTCTTTGATCCATCTTTAGGTGGTAGCGTATACGATGAAGCCGGTAACGACTTGATGGCACAAGCGCCAAATCCAGCCCAAGGTAATCACGAATTATCTGAACCTAACTTTGCCACTAACGATGCTCCGATCAATGATAACTGCACTATGCTCGGCTTGAGCGTCTACGCTGATTATGGCATTGCCAATGTGGCATTGTCTGAGCATTGGCGGGTATATCCTAATGATGACAATTTGCAGAAGCTCAAGGAGCTGATTAGTGAAGATAATTTGCACTTTCATTATAGTTAATAGCCTTTAAATGACTATCCAATAATGACTAGTTAAACCGCTGTCCACCTATAGTTAAATAATGGCTAAATATTAAATCTGTTATAGCCCTCATCAGCCCTTAATAAGTAACCGATGATACTGCTGCTAGTAGCACAGTATTATCAATGACTCTGTTTTATTATACTTGCCTATGTTTTATTTTAAATTGACTATACTAAAAGAGTTTATTAGCCGCTAGTTGTTAGCTATTAGTTATTAGTTATTTTTTAAGGTGGTATACCATGTTCGAGTCTCAACTTAGCAATGCCTTTAATAAGCCTTTAGTAGAGGATCAACTGCTAGCAGATAGCTATCAGCTCCTAGATGAAGAGCAGTTTGCAGATATGCGTGAGCTACTTGAAGAGGACTTCGCCGACTTGCTGCGGACTTATTTTATAGACAGTCTGCAACGTATTAAGCTTATGCATTTAGCGCAAGCTAGTAATGACAATGCTGATGGTTTTGAGGCGGCTCATGCGCTAAAAGGAGCCAGTGCTACATTAGGCGCTAAGCGGTTAGAGTTATTGTGTGGTCAGCTACAACAGCTTTGTCGTGAGCAGAAACTTGGTGAGCAAGCCGCCCTTATCGAGCAAATATCAGTAGCCTTGCGAGATACTGAACAAGAAATTAACCACCGTTTGGGTTTGTAATACTTATGATTAGTACTCCTGTAGCAGCTACCCCCTCATCTACGTTCGCAGTTAGCGACTATCTGTCTTGCTTGCAAGTGGTAATGGTCAATACCACATTACCAGCTAATATCGGCTCAGCAGCACGAGCCATGCATACTATGGGTTTATCTCGACTGACGGTCGTTGATCCTAAGCTCCCGATTGATGACACTAGTATCTCTCACGCCGCAGGTGGTAGTAAGATCTTAGCAGCAGCCACTATTACTAGCACTTTAGAGGCTGCTATTAGCGATTGTCAGTTGGTTTTTGCTGCTAGTAGTCGCAGTCGACACTTACCACGGCCTGTAGTGACACCTAGCCAAGCGGCTAAAATCATGCTGGACTTTATAGATAAGCAAAAGGCTATCGATCACTCTGTAAGTAGTGAGCAAACAGACCTCAGTACCGTTAAGCCAAACATCGCCATTTTATTTGGTCGTGAGGATCGTGGTCTAACCAACGAAGAGCTGGCTTACGCTGACTATCATATTCAGATTGATGCTAACCCTGAATACCCAGTACTCAATGTCGCTTCTGCAGTACAAGTCATTGCTAGCTTTATCTTTACTTACATTCAGAGTCATGTTAATAATAGCAGCCATCACAGCGCTTGTAACGCTGAAGCAGCTGCGCTAGACGATCAGTCAAAACAGCCCATGCTAGATACTTATATACGCCAGCAATGGGATGAGCCTGCCATTACTCAACAGCAGTTACAGCAGCTGACTCAGAGTACCACTGAGCTTATGGTTGCGCATGGTCTTGCTAATAGCGATCATTTGAGATCACTACCCTCACGCTTATCTCGTTTAGGTTCACGTATTCAACTTGATCAAAAAGAGTATCAACTACTAAGTGCCTTGATGGCAAAACTTCTAAAAGGCTAGCGCTTATATAAGCTAAGGCTTGCCAAGTTTTTGATCAGCACTGTTAAGGGTTGATATTGTCAGTATGGCCGGTTAATAATGGCGGCACTGTGCAATTGTTAGCTTACTAGCAGTTGCACCTCATTTAATAATAAAACGGAGTTAACTATGAAGTGGACAGTCTATTTATCTGGAGAAATTCACAGCGACTGGCGTCAAAAAATTATGCAAGGTGCTAAAGAACATGGCCTCAATATTGATTTCACCTCAGCGGTGACTGAACACGAAGCCAGCGATGCTGCTGGTGATGTATTGGGTAAAGACGAGAACTCGTTCTGGCGCGATCATAAGTCATCAAAGGTTAATTCGATTCGTACCAAAAACTTAATCCAAAAATGTGATATTGCTATCATTCGTTTTGGTGATAAATACAAGCAGTGGAATGCAGCATTCGACGCTGGCTGTTGCGCAGCTCTAGGCAAGCCTTATATTACCTTGCATGCTGAGGATATCATCCATCCGCTAAAAGAAGTTGATGCAGCCGCAATGGCATGGGCGCAAACCCCTGAGCAAGTGGTTGAACTGCTAAAATATACTACTAGTGATCACTAAAAAGTAGCGCACGCTGTTTGTCAGTTAAGCTTTAGTATCCCTGACAAGCAGCAACTGCCTTTAGCTGCCAGCTAAGTATAAAATAAGTATAAAAATAGCCGACAAAACTACAATGTTTTTGACTCTTCGATCCTAGCATAAGCAACTACACTACTAAGTTTTTACCTTATTGGGCATAGAGCTTGGCGTAATTAATAGCTAGCAACCCTACCTATTTATTATATAACCAACAGACCTCTACCCTGATTTTCACTTTGTACCACTCTTCAATTGCTGCTAATTAATAATTCATAGCTGTATTTAATGATGCAAAGCTGCTATAACTAAAAAAACTGTAATCAAAAATACGATAGGACGCGTTATGTTATCGCCAACCGCCTTGTTCAAATCATTTGCTCGCATAAAAAAAGATCTCAAAGAAGATATCGATGCAGTATTTACTCGCGATCCTGCTGCACGCAATAGCTTGGAGGTAGTACTTACCTACCCTGGTATTCACGCGCTGATTCTGCATCGCAGTGCCCATTATTTATGGCAACATGATCATAAGCTCTCTGCTCGGGTCATCTCCTACGGCTCACGCATTCTAACTAGTATTGAAATTCACCCAGCTGCCAAAATCGGCAAGCGCTTCTTTATCGATCATGGCGTCGGCGTAGTGATCGGTGAGACTGCTGAGATTGGCAATGATGTCACCTTATACCATGGCGTCACTTTAGGGGGAGTATCATGGAATAATGGTAAACGTCATCCCACTTTAGAAGATGGGGTCATCGTCGGTGCTGGGGCAAAAGTATTAGGACCATTCACAGTCGGTAAAGGCGCTAAAATTGGCTCGAATGCCGTAGTAGTCAAGCCAGTGCCTGCTGGCGCCACTATGGTTGGCAGTGCCGCAAGAATGATATCTGAGCATCATGACGAAAAGGGTAATCCTATCGTCAAAAAGGGTAATGATATCAAGCAACAAGAAGCTGCTGCCCAAGTAAATACTACCGAAGATAATGCTCAAGATGCTAGTAGCGATCAAACGCAAGCTCGCCATCAAAGCGCAGCACGAGCCACTACTTTTCAAGCTTATGGTATCGATCAATCTTCACAAGACCCAGTGGCCGAAGCTTTTGCTAAGATGCTTGAGCATATCCAACAGTCTGAGAACCGTCTTGATCAGCTGCAAGATGCTATGTGCAAGATTGATCCGAACTTCTGCAAAAAAGAATATGACAAGCTGTGCTTGCAGGATTTAGATGTGATCGGTCAAAGCGATATGGCGGCAGCCGATGCTAAGCAGAAGTAACTTGAACGTTTATAAGAGGCTGGGCTAAATGCTCAGCCTATTTTTTTGCTATCAATAAAATACCTATTAATGTGACTATTAACGCTGGTTGCTAAAGCTAATCAGTAAAGCTACTCAGTAAAGCTAGTAGCTCTACAACCTTTGCCTATACTCTAACTAGGAAATGCCATGTCTGGTTATCAAAACCGCCTACAAGATAAAGTGATTATTATTACTGGGGCTGCTCAAGGTATGGGGGCAACTCATGCCCGTTTATGCATTGCAGCAGGGGCTAAAGTCGTATTGACCGACCAACAAGCAGATAAGGGTCAACAGTTGGCCGATGAGTTGGGGAACAACGCTTTATTTATTAAGCACGATGTTACTAATGAGCAGGACTGGGCCCAAGTTATCCTTAAAACCGAAGAGACCTTTGGAGCCATTAATGTACTAGTAAACAACGCTGGTATTACCAGCTCTAAATCTATCTTAGACACTTCACTTGATGACTACCGCCGCATTATTGATATCAATCAAGTCTCTGTATTTTTAGGTATGAAAGCTGTCATCCCCTCAATGCAAAAAACCAAGCAAGGCTCGATCATCAACATCTCATCTATCAATGGCTTAGTTGGCGGTGCTATTGGCTATACCGACTCGAAGTTCGCCGTACGTGGTATGACTAAAGCAGTTGCTTTGGAGTGTGCGCCTTTTGGTATCCGTGTCAACTCAGTACATCCAGGGGTAATTGCGACACCTATGATTATGCAAGGAGATACCAAAGCAGCTGTAGAAGCTTTTGCCAAAACTATTCCCATGCAGCGCGTCGCAGAGCCGGAAGAAGTGAGTGGCATAGTACTGTTTTTAGCTTCAGATGATTCAAGCTATGCTACTGGCTCAGAGTTTATCATTGACGGTGGTATCACTGCGCGCTGACCAAATAACTCGATAGCTTTTAACATCACCTAGTGCTGGGCTAAAAGTCTAGCCTACAACAACTAAAAGTAGCTCTGTGTCGTTATTCAAACAAATATTACCCTCATTAATCATTTATTTAGTCACTTATGAGGGTTTATAAGATATAGTCGAAGCTAGCAACACTTATAAAATACAAATTCATATGCGTAATATTAAGGATGATACGATGCTCAAATTTGGAAGCGCCTTACTGCTGGCTGCTGGTCTGATTTTAACCCCTCTAACCCAAGCGATAGCTGCTGAGCGTCAAAGTATTGCTGTATTAATTCCCGGCAAACATAATGACAACGGCTTTATGCAATCTGCCTATCGGGGTTATGAGAAGATTAAGAATGAGCTGGATGTTGATGCCAGTTATGTCTCTAATATATCTGCAACTTCAGATCCAGTACTGTTAACTGACGCTATGCGTAAACTGGCTCAACAAGGCCCTGACATGATTATCGCTCATGGCGGTCAGTGTAATGGTCCGGCAGAAACAGTGAGCAAAGAGTTTCCCGATATTAAATTTGTAGTCATTCAAGGTCATGTACAAGGAAACAATCTGTCGAGCTATGTCGTACGCCAAGAAGATTCAGCTTGGTTAGCAGGTGCCCTCGCCGGCCTGACCACCAAATCTAATATTGTTGGTCATATCTCTGGTGCTTGGCCTAAGCCCGGCTTGATGGGTCGTGCTGCCTTTTACGATGGTCTAAAATACGTAAATCCTAATGCCAAGTTTCTGACGTGGTTCACCGGCGACTTAGATAATACTGATATCAATTCAGCAGCAGCCTCAGCAGAGATTTATAAAGGGGCAGATGTTATTTACACTATGCTCAATGCGGGTCGTCAAGGCGTGATTGATGAAATCAAAACTCATGACGGCAAAGTGCGTCACATCGGTAATGTATCTGACTGGACTCAAGTGGATGATAGTTTTGTCGGCTCAGCGGTAGCCGATGCTAGCGTCGCTATTCTTAATGCGGCGCAAGATCTAACGACAGGTAAATGGCAACCTAATCAAATACAAGAAATCGGTCTAGGTCAAGGGGACGTAGTTAAGTTGGCTTTGGCTGATGATGTATCGCCGCAAGTAAAAGCAAAATTAGACGCTTTGGCTGCTAAAATTGTCAGTGGTGATATTAGTATTTCGACCACTTACAGCGGTAAAGAATTTAACCCAGCTACCGGCAACCTTGTCGATCAGTCGTTTAAAGAAACTTTGAAAAATTTCAAAAACTAGTTATAGGACGCCCCTAACTTATGGACTATCGCGGATAGTCTATAAGCTCACCACAGCCAACTCTTCAATTCCTGCACGCTCATGCGCTTTAAAAGGGTAACGATCTAAGACCACTATCCAGTCATCAGCATCATTTTCTATCTGGACTAATAAAATATCAATGTCCATCGTCACTTGCCGTATAGCTGATGCTGGGTGTTGACGACACCTATTACAATCATCTTCGAGCTGTTTAAATAGCTGCTGTAATTTGTACAAACTCATCGGCAAGCTTAGAATTAGATAAACACACTGATTGATATAATCGGGTTTTGCTTGCTGCAAACTGGCGGTAAAATCAGGATTTTGCAAAGCACTAGACAGTTTTATGTCACCGAGTTCGGCAAGATTTTTACCAACGGTCATTAAATGCTGTTCAGAGTCATGATTGCTACCCAACGCTAACAATACTGCGGTCACTGTCTGCATTTGCAGCTGCTCAGACGACTGTCTTTTTAGTTTAGCTAGCGTTAATTGTAATGCTAAATCTAAAGACGCTTGGTCTATATCTTTATGCATTAGCAGACTTATCATCAGCAGACTTATGGACAGCCGTCTCATTTTCAGTGCTTTGGTCTTCAGCAGCTTTTGCATAGCGGGTAATCTGCACCCCAACTGCGTCTGCTTGTTGTATAGCGGTAGGCTTAGCGACACTTAAAGTAATTTTTTGACAGTCATAGCGGGCGAACAGCCTAGCTACCAGTTGCGCAGCTAAGTGTTCAAGCAACTGGGCTTTGATTTCTTGACACCAAACCGTGACATCATCGCAGACCTCTTTATAGCTCAAAGCATCTTTTACCTCATCTGAGAGCGCCGCATTACGAATATCTGTCTCTAAGGCAATATCGATCAAGATTGGCTGATCAATAGTGCGCTCCCAATCAAAAACTCCTATTACTGCTTCTACTTTTAAACCTTTTACAAACACCACATCAGCTTCAGTATGGAACATATTTTTATCCTTATTAGTGACTTACTAACTTTTATCTTATTATGCTTTTATAGGGCTTCATTATTTAAGGCTGCTATTTTTGACAGTTTACTTGGGCGATGACGCCACAAATCAATGCTGAATAGTAACAGACCTAACCAAATTAGACCAAATACCGCTAAGCGATGTAAATCAAACGCTTCTTTATAATAGAACACCGCTAAGAAGAAAATAAAGGTCGGGGTCAGATAGTTCATAAAACTGAGAATACTGTAAGCCACTTGCTTAGTAGATTTATTAAACAATAATAAGGGTATTAAAGTAATCGGACCTGCCAGCATTAATAGCCAAATATTGGAGCTGAACCAAAAGCTGAGTTGACTGCTCGCTACATCGGCCTGCCAAAACCACCATAAGCATATAGGCAATAGCATAGTAGTCTCAACAAACATAGCATCGACAGCCGTCAGTGGCGTTTGGCGCTGAATAGTACCGTAAGTACTAAAGCTAAAGGCTAAGATCAACGATATCCAAGGCACACTGCCGAGCATGACGACTTGAATCACTACTGATAACAGCGCAAAGCCAATAGCTACCCATTGCAGAGTACGCATACGCTCTTTGAATAAAATCATCGATAGCGCGACCCCAACTAATGGCCCGATGAAATATCCCAGACTGGCTTCTAGTATCTGATCGTTATTGACTGCCCATACATAAGTGAGCCAGTTGATGGCAATAATTATTCCGGATACAAAAGTAAGCGCAATCCATTTTGGATTTTGCTTTAACACGGCAATCCATTGCCAGCGCTTAGTGACCACCAATACTACTAGCAGACAAAGGAACGTCCAAACAATACGATGACCGATAATCTCAGTAGCGTTATAAGCAGCCAATTGCTTGAAGTATAAGGGGAAGGCGCCCCAAATAGAAAAAGCGATTAGCGCAGTGATTATGCCACGTTGAGTGGTCTTGATAGGAACAACTGGTTTTTTGACAACATTTTGGGTGGTCATAATAAAAAACAACTTTTTAGAGCAAAGCGCGCATCTGATTCAAAAAATAATTAGGAATCAGCTATAAAAACGCTGGATTACTGTTGGTGAAATGGAAAATAAAAAGCAATGTGCTAACGCCAATATAGACATCAACACATTGCTAACAAAGATATTACGGTTCCAACCATACTCAATAATTAATACTTAATGGCTGACAGGGCTGTTATTTATTGGCACTGTTATTAGTACTGACATTAGTACTGTTGTCAGCAAATCAATCAGCGTCAGTAACAGTATCAGCACCCCTATCCACTTCGACTGCCATACCGATTTGGTTGGCAAGCTCAGCGAAACCTGGGAAGCTAGTGTTAACGGTCTCCACCCCTTCGATGACGATCTGTCTAGAGGCACGCAAGCTAGCAACCGTAAAGCTCATAGCGATACGATGGTCGTGATGTGAGGTAATATCACCACCACCAAATACTGGATGGCTATTATTTACCACTTGATTGTCACTGCCCTCTACCCCTTGCCCTTCAATGATCAGACCATCTTCGGTAACTGTGCAATCAATACCAAGAGTTTGTAATCCTTCTGCCATCACCGCAATGCGATCTGACTCTTTGACTCTTAGCTCTTTGGCACCAGTCAACACGGTACGACCTTGAGCACAACTAGCAGCAATGAATAATACTGGGAACTCATCGATAGCCAACGGCACTAGCGACTCTGGTATCTCAATGCCAACTAGATTAGAGCTACGAATAGTGATGTCAGCCACTGGCTCACCACCAACGTGAGTCTCATTACTCAAGCTGATATCAGCATTCATGAGCTTAAGAATATCGATAATACCAGTACGAGTTGGATTGATACCTACTTGGGTCAAGGTCAGGGTGCTACCTTGGCTGATAGCTGCTGCCACCATAAAGAACGCTGCCGAGGAGATATCTGCAGGTACTGCAATATCACCACCTATAAGCTTACCACCGCCTTCAACACTAATGCGATTGCCTTGTACTTTTACCTCATAACCAAACGCTGCTAGCATACGCTCAGTATGGTCACGGCTGACCTCTGGCTGAGTAACCGTAGTCGTTCCTTGCGCCCATAGTCCTGCTAGCAATAAGCAAGATTTGATCTGCGCTGAAGCTACTGGCAGGTTATATTCAATGCCTTGTAATGGCTTACCAACGGTAGCGCGACCGGTGATGCTCAATGGCGAAGTGCCGCTAGTACCAGTGCTTTGCACTACTGCACCCATCTGGCGTAATGGCGCAGCTACACGCTCCATTGGACGCTTATTTAGGCTAGTATCACCAGTCAATACACTATCGAAGCTTTGTGCTGCTAGAATACCTGCTAGCAGGCGCATACTAGTACCAGAGTTGCCCATGTAGATAGGAGTTTTGCTAGGCTTTAAGCCATTCATACCAACGCCATGGATAGTCAACTTGCCTTTGTCAGGCCCTTCAATAGTGACCCCCATATCGCGAAAGGCTTGCAAAGTGGCTAGAGCGTCTTCGCCTTCTAGAAAGCCAGTAACTTGGGTGACGCCTTCAGCAAGGCTACCTAGCATAATACTGCGATGAGAGATGGACTTATCACCAGGAATGGCGATAGTACCAGTAACGGTATGACTGGGCGAGATAATGTAAGATGCTGACATGGTAGAGATATCCGTATAAGGAGTGCTGGCTAACATATGGCCAAAATGTCGCCGTGCGGCTTGCGCGCGGCCCAAAAGTCCCATCAGGGCGGTTGAATCTTTATCGATAATAAGCTGACGTATATTGTTCAGATAACTACTGTATTCATCAAGAGCACTGACTATCGAAGTTTGATTGGCAAAGAATATATCGTGCCACATCTTAGGATCGCTGGCGGCAATACGAGTAAAGTCACGAAAGCCTCCTGCAGCGTAGCGAAACATATTTAAATTGTCGTCATGACTAGCCAATTGGTCGACTAGATTGAACGCTAATAAATGCGGCAAATGACTAGTATGCGCCAGTATCGAATCATGGTGTTCAGCATCCATAGCCATTACTGTCGCGCCAATAGCCTCCCACAGCTGTCGTAGCTTAAAGATGGCTGTACGACTAGTCGTTGGTAGCTCACAGATAATGACGCTATGATTGACGAATAAATCGCTGCGCCGAGCATGATATCCTGAATTCTCAGCACCCGCAATCGGATGCGCAGGCACTAAACCTATAGGCAATGAGGCAAATACGCTTTGAGCGGCCTCGACCACATTGAGCTTAGTAGAGCACACATCACTGATGATACAATCAGCTGCCAATCGACCGCTGTCTATCAGCGCTTTTATATCGATAAATACCGCTGATACCGCTTGTACTGGTATGGCAATGATGATCAAATCGCTACCAGATGCCACTGCACTTAACTCAGTACTGCCAGCATCTAGCAGTCCTTGCTCTATGGCTTCAGTCAGACTGAGCTGGTCTCTATCGACTGCTACTATTCGTGCGCTCAGCTGCTGGTCTCTTATCGCTTGCGCCACACTAGCACCAATCAAACCTAAACCTATAATGCATACTTGTTGAAACATAGGCGCATTGTCTAGCTGGCGTTTTTTATTGACTAGCGCCGCAACCGCTATGGACGGCTTATCATTATTGTTCTGTAGGTTGTGCTCAATGTGGTTATTAATACTATGCTGACTGTTCACGGTTGTTCCCGTTATTCAAACTCACCTCTGTAAGCTTAGTTATAAGTTCAACTATCTGTTTATTGAAAGGTTAAGTAGTAAGTATAAATGGCAGTAAAAAGCTACCGCCAGCAAAACCCTAGGCGTTATCTTGTAATCAAGAATTAATAACTAATCACTAAGATAAAAAGTCTTGCCAGCTAGTAGTCATTGTATTAGCGAATTAATCGTTAATCAATATAGACCGCAAGGTATCAATCAGACGGGTGTTATCTTCGGCTAAACCGACGGTAATACGCAACCAGTTCTCCAAGCCATAGCCTAGTAGCGGACGCACAATAACACCTTGCTCGAGCAAAGCTTGGTTGATAACGGCGGCATCTTCTATTTCTACCATGATAAAATTGGCATGCGATTTAACAAAGCCTAAGCCTAACGCATCGAATTGTTTTTTTAGCCAACGCATCTGCCCATCATTGATTCGGCGTACTTCTGTGATAAAATCCTGATCAGATAACGCGGCAGCAGCAGCGGCTAATCCCAAACGACTGACGTTAAAGGGTTGGCGAATACGGTTCAATAGATCCGCTACTGCTGCTGAGCTAAGTGCATAACCAATACGTAATCCTGCCAGCCCGTAAGCTTTAGAAAAAGTACGCACGATAATCACATTATCGAACTCATCTAATAGCGCTCTATTATTACTTTCAGGGCTATATTCGATATAAGCCTCATCTAATACTACTAGTACTGAGGTTGGCAAGCTGGCAACAAACTGGTACAGCTCATCACGATCTAGCTGAGTACCAGTAGGGTTGTTAGGATTTGCAATGAACACAACTTTAGTATTGGGATTGTCTTCTACCGCCTGACGCATAGCTTTTAGATCATGACCGAAACGCTGTGCTGGCACTTCAATACCAGTTGCGCCCTGCATTTTAGCCAACATTGAATACACCACAAAGGCATATTGACTATAGACAATAGCGTCATTAGTACCGACGAAACTGCGTGCTAAAATATCGAGCAAATCGTTAGAACCATTACCCAAAGTAATACATTCAATAGCAACGTTATTAAAATCGGACAATGCTTGCTTGAGATAGTAGCCATTGCCATCTGGATAACGCGCCAGCTGAGATAATTGCTCAGTAATCGCTAACGTCACATAAGGCGAGCAGCCAGTCGGATTCTCATTACTGGCAAGCTTTACCACATCTGAGACCCCATATTCACGTGTCAACTCTTCAACGGGCTTACCCGTTTGATAAGCTGCCAGCTCTAGAATACTGTCATAAGCGGGCGCTGGACGTGTTGAGGGCTGATCAAAATCTTTCGAGGACTGCATAAGTTATCCTTAGATAGTATATCCATCTATGACTGGCTATTAATTACTAGCACTATTTATTATTTTTTCCAGTATTTCGCTGTTCTAAACTAGCGCTTATAGCACCGCTTTTGGATAGGAGCCTAAGATACGCACATCTTTTACTAAGGGGCGAATATCAGCGATAGCGGCACTCACGTTAGGGTCTTGAATATGACCATCCATATCAATAAAGAACACATAAGCCCATTTATTCGGACGCTCAGGACGAGTCTCGATACTAGTCATCGATACCCCATGATACGATAACGGCTTCAATATTTCGATCAGCGCCCCAGCTTTGTCATGAGCTGATACTACGATAGAAGTCTTATCTTGCCCTGAGGGAGCAATCGACTCGTGACCAATGATTAAGAAGCGAGTGGTGTTGCTAGGGTTGTCTTCAATGTTGGCATACAACTTATGTAGGTCGTACTCTGCTGCGGCAACATCGCCAGCGATAGCGGCTGAATGCCATTCATTTTTTAGACGTCGGGCCGCTTCACCATTACTAGAAACTGCGACACGCTCGACATTAGGATAATTGACATCTAACCAATGGCGACACTGCGCCAGCGACTGCTGATGTGAATAAATACGGCTAATACCATCAACCTTGGTATGCTCAGCAACTAAAAAGTTCTGATGAATAGGTAACTCGACTTCACCAATTATCTTTAGAGTTGAGGATAAGAAGCCATCCAAAGTATGATTGACTACGCCTTCAGAAGAGTTCTCAACGGGTACTACCCCGTACATAGCTGTGCCCGCTTCTACTTCGCGAAAGACGTCAGTAATAGTACTAAGGGGCAAAGTATCAGCCGCTTTGCCAAAGTGCTTTAGAGCAGCGGCGTGGGTAAAGGTTCCTAAAGGCCCTAAAAAGGCAATACGCTGCGGCGCTTCTAAATCGAGACAGACCGACATAATCTCTCGAAACAAACGAGCCATTTTTTCATCAGCTATTGGACCGACATTACGCGCCATTACCGCCTTTAATACTTGCGCTTCACGCTCAGGACGATAAAAAATAGGATCACGAGCTAAAGGATCATCGCTGTTAGCAACTTGAGATTTTTTGACAGTCGCTACTTGTTGAGCCAGCTTTGCACGATCATTAATCAACGTATGAATTTCACAGTCTACCGCATCAATATCTTGGCGCAGACGATTAAGAACCATTTGCTCAGTTGAAATATCGTTAGAGTCTTCAACGCTTGGATTTGAATTATTATTTTGCTCTGCTGACTGCTCGCTCATTAGCGCATATCCTTTATTATTTCTGTTAACGATTATTAGCTTGCAAGAGACTACTGTGTTTAGCTATTAGCAGATAATCACCTGACCTTAAAGCATAACTTACTTGTCGCCCCTACTATAACAAAAACTGTGCATAGTGCCCACGGGTAAATAGGCTAAATGCGGTAAACAGCTTAAAATCAGACGCTTTGGCGCTCAGTATTCTATTGGTAGATAAATTAAAGTCTAAACTATGTTAAAGTTTCAAACTATTGCCTGTCAAAGCAATTTTTCTAACAGCGCAAACTTAATAGCAAGCAAAAAAGCAACACTGCTAAAACACTGAATTAATTATACATTAAGGATTCCCAATGAGCGCACTACAGCAGCTTCGCACTATGACTACTATTGTTGCTGATACTGGCGATATTGCCGCTATTGCACGCCTAAAACCTATCGACGCTACTACCAATCCCAGCTTGATTACCAAAGCACTGCTGCAGCCTGATAACCATGCAATGCTAGCAGATATGATGAATCGTCATCAGGGTGATGTCGATGCGGTTATTGATGCGCTAACCATTCAAATTGGTTGCGATATTCTGCAGTTGATCGAAGGGCGAGTATCCACTGAGGTGGATGCTAGACTCTCTTATGATACTCAGGCTACTATCAACAAAGCTTTAGATTTTATGGCCGCTTATGATAGAGCCGGTATCGACTCTGAGCGAGTATTGATTAAAATGGCGGCGACTTGGCAAGGTATTGAGGCGGCGCGTTATCTGGAGACCCAAAATATCCATTGCAATTTGACCTTGCTCTTTGGGCAACATCAAGCGATTGCTTGTGCTGATGCTGGAGTGACTTTGATATCGCCATTTGTTGGCCGTATTCTAGACTGGCAAAAACGCCAACAGAATCGTCAAAATGTCCCCGCTTCTGATGATATGGGCGTACAGTCGGTCAAGCTTATCTATCAATATTACAAACAGCATGGCTACAAAACTCAAGTTATGGGCGCCAGCTTCCGTTCTGCTGAGCAAATTCTAGCGCTAGCCGGTTGTGACTTATTGACTATCGCACCGAACTTAATCGATGAGCTAGCAGCAATGGATATTGAGGTTAGTCGTCAGCTATCCCCTACTATGTCAACTGATATGGCTATTATGAATAAGGTAAGCTTGACCCATGAACAGTTCAGCCAAGCCTATCAGCAAGACAAAGTCACCCAAGACTTATTACCCAAAGGTATCGATGGTTTTATCAGTGCACGCGATGAGTTGGCGCAGACTTTAGCGGCTATTCGCTAGTTAATCAGTATGGACTTTAACTATAAGCTAAACGGGTTTTGTTTTAAATAAGAAAACGCCCCTATTGATTTAGCTAAAAGTATTTATAAAGTCTGCATTTATCCTTTATTTAGCCTGTCCTTAGTCTATATTTCAACTATGATTAGCTGATTATAGAATAACTATAAACTGTCTTTATCAGCCATTATTTCATCTTAATGTAGTTACCGCATGATAAGCTCAATAAAATAGTAATTTTAATCCACTATAAGTAAAACTTAATACCTATTTTGCTAACCAATGTATTATTATACTCAAGTAATACTTACTCACAGGACTGAACTATTGATTTGGTTCTGTTTTAATTAATAAGGATGTTCCATGCTAAATTCTAAAACCAAAAAACAACCACAAGAAGTTTTTATCCATATCGTTCACAGTAAGCGCCTAAAGCCTTTAAAGAAGCAGCCAGCGGTTAAGTGTGTCCAAGCAACAGGCCACATTGATCAACAGTATCTAGCTGAGTTAGCGGGTTCTGAAGAGTATATCTCAATCGCCTTTTGCTATAAAAACTATAACGAAGAAGCCAATCCACGCTTGAGTGAAAACGAGAGCTGTGCGGTAATCAGTGTAGCCAAAGCCAAAGAGTTATTACATACTGAAGTTCTAGCCGAAGAAGCTTTGAGCGCGGTAAGTATCATTTTGTTCAGCGCTGTATCACAGACTTTTGGTGGGTTCTTGACCGATGGCGAAACCAACAAGCGTTATGTACTGTCTAAAGGTACAGAGTATGCTGGCTTGTCATCAGTAGTATTATAGATCCCCTATATAGATCCTTTGTAAAGTCATGGCTTTGAGCATATTACTGCTAAGACAATGATTTAAAAACAGTAGATTTATAAAAAAAAGCGCCCTGACTTTATAATCAAGGCGCTTTTTTTGCTTTATTACTTGTTAAATACCTTAAGCCACTACTCTTACCAGCCCAAGCTTTTTAAATAGTATTTATAACAGGCTGTGTTAAATTTTTAGAACCGTATAAACAGGTACTGGAAATTCGCCATGTAGTGCCACTAGATCTAATAACACTAATGCCCCCACTACCGTATGACCAGCTGATTTACACAGCTCATAAGCCGTAGTCAAAGTACCACCAGTTGCCAAAATATCATCAACTAATAGGACACGCTCAGGGGGCAAATTGTTTTGCATCTCTAGCGTATCTTTACCATACTCTAGCGCGTAGGCCTTGTTTGCCACTGGTGGCGGTAGCTTGCCCGCCTTACGTAGCAGTATAATGCCTTTGCCCAATCGTCCTGCCAGCAAGCTTGCAAACACAAATCCGCGAGCTTCAACAGCCCCTAGACAATCCACCTCCTCCATCAATCCTGCAGGCAGCGACGCTAGCATAGCATCGATAACCGCATCAACGTGGTTACGCAGTAATGGGGTGATATCATAAAAATCGATGCCCGCTTTAGGGAAGTTAGGCACAGTGCGAATGACTTGCCAAAACGGATGATCAGTATTGAGATTATCGGTGTTACGATTAGTCGACGACTCAGATATGGTTTTAGCTTGCTTGTCAGTAGTAGTAACACTCATAATAACCCTTAACTTGGACGGCTTGAATAATGTAAGATTCACCTTAAATAAGACAAGCTCTTATAAAAGATAAAAATTAAAGCTGGATATAATAGCATAATCTTGCGGTCTTTTTTGACGGATAGCGCTAGCTAATACTTGAGAACAAATACGCTCTAAACCTAGCTGACACAAAACCATAACTTAATACAGATATAAAAATAAGCTAATGAGTACTCTGCAGTTCCAATATACAACTGTAAACTTAACTTTATATAGCACGGTTATATGCTAAACTGTGGGCGTTTTTATGGTGTAAATTTAGCTAGTAACGCTTTTAAAGCATAATAGTAATTATTGATAGGACGGTGTATGAAACGTTATGAATGTATTGTCTGTGGCTGGATCTACGATGAAGAACTAGGTTGCTCTGAAGAAGGCATCGCTCCTGGCACTAAATGGGAAGATATTCCTGATGATTGGACTTGTCCTGAATGTGGTGTTGGCAAGTTAGATTTTGAAATGATGGAAATCTAAGTAGATGACATGCTAAGCGGGAGATATCATGATCCACTCAAATAAATCAAGCCAAGATAAGGTTGCTGACGTGGCGACAGAAACAGCTTACTATCCAAATCCTGCATGGGAGAAGTTCGGTGCGCATAATTGGCGTACCTCTGACTTAAGTGAGCACCTTTATCAGGCCATGATCGATATCGGCGATAATATTAAGCTGTGTGTCGAAGCCGGTGGTAATCCAGACCATCCCCCATTATTGATGGTGATGGGTCTAGGCTCACAAATGATCTTTTGGCCAGATGATTTTATCAAGCGTCTGATTAATGCTGGGTTTTTTGTGATTCGTTTTGATAATCGTGATATCGGCTTATCCTCTAAAGTTCAAATCGAAGGATTGCCACGAATCAGCCAACTCAAAATGATGCTACGCTTGCAGACAGGTCTATCCAATAAATCAGCACAAGTCGCTTATAATTTGACCGATATGGCAGAGGATACGGTACGTCTGATAAAGGTGTTACAACTAAAAAGAACACATTTATTAGGAGCCTCGATGGGTGGTATGATTGCCCAAATTGTCGCTGCTCGCTATCCCAGCTTAATAGATCGTATGGTATTGATGTTCACTACTACCAATCGGGCATTTTTAAAGCCACCACGACCTAAGCAGCTCTATACTTTGATCAATAGACCGGAAAGCCATTCTGAACGTGATATCGTTCGGCACAGCGTCTGGTTCATGAAGACTGTAGGGACGCCCGGTCATGTCAATGTCCGTACTGTGCGTGAGATTGCCAAGTTACGTTATCAGCGCAACTTTCATCCGTTAGGAACCGTACAACAACTCAATGCTATCCTATCATCGGGCTCTATTGCGCGTTTTAGTAAGCAAGTCAAAGCACCGACTATCGTCATTCACGGTAGTGCTGATGGCCTATTGCCCTCCTCGCAAGGTCGGGTAGTAGCTAAGACTATTCCTAAAGCCAGCTTTCATCTGATTGATGGTATGGCTCATGATATCCCTGCCTACTATCAGCCATATTTAGTTGATTTGATAAGCAAGCATTTACTGTACTAATTATTCAGAAGATGCTGGAAATTAAAAAAGGGTGAGACTTATAAATAATATATAAGCCTCACCCTTTTTTTGCTGTTTAAAACACTATTATAGAGCTAACCCTAGTGGTTAATCGCAATCGACAACATTGCCTTGCGTGCCTATACAGATCTTAGCGCCGTTATTTAGAGTACCGATCCAAGCTTTACCTTGGTTAAAAATAAACATCGAGGCGTTCTCAGCATTCTGAGTCTCCTCACTATTGCTAAAGTTAAATGGGATAACCAGCTCACCGCCTAAATTTAAGAACCCCCATTTATTGTTAATACGTACCCCAGCCAGTCCTTCCGAGAAAGGTCTTACTTCATCGAACGAATAAGTAATCATGATGGTTTTTTGCTCATCAACAAAGCCCCATTTACCGTCTTGCTGATCGGCTTTTAAAGTAGTAAAAGTTTTGGACGTTACTGCGGTGGAGCTTGCTAGTGGCTTGTCTATTGCCAATGCCGATGCTTGCGCAGACCCCGCCTTAGTATTATTGCCATTGGCATTACTACTATTGCCATTACTACTATTGCCATTAGCGTTGTTAGTATTGTTAGCGTTGTTAGCATTAGCATTGTTAGCATTAGTACTACTAGGCTCGCTAATAGTATTGCCTTTGCTATCCAGCTTGATATTGACTTTATTCTTACGGGCTTTGGCAACCCCATTACTATAGTTATCAATATCACTAAAGGCTGAGGAAAAAGGCACAATAGTTTGATTGCTATTATCGATCACCCCATAGTTACCACCTTTTTTGACTACAATACGTCCTTCAGAAGCGGCTCGTGCCCAGCCTCTAGACTCTGCTAACACATCGTATATCAGCGGGATAATAGTTTGACCTTGCATATTGACATAACCAACACGGCCACTACGCTGTACTGGTATTAACCCGGCAGCTATTTTGTCGGCAGCAACTTTTTGATAGGCTGATAAATCAACTACCGGCTTGCCTTTGCTATCGATAAGAGCTACTGGTGCACCATAATCTTTACTGGCCAAAAAATAACCGCTCATAGAAGTACAAGCGACGTTCTTATAATAACTTTTGGGCGCTTTGCAGCTCGCAGCTTGTGCTGTTGGCAAAGTAAGCACTAACAGCAGCGAACTACTGAGCAGCCATCCTACTGTTGCTTTGAGTGCTAAAGCAGGCAAAAGAGGCATCAATAAGCTGGAACTTTTTTTAGGCTTTAAGGTATAGCATCGAGACATAGTAGAACCTAAGCGGAGTGTAGTGCTGATAAGGTTTATAGGCAATGTGATAATCAGTGTAGCCCTCTTAAATATTACTAGCTTAACAAATGTAGACCTCAGTACCCACTTGTATTCTGTAAGGGTGTGACCCTAAGCTTTAGAAACGGTTAGCTATTTGTCGCGAATTAAGCGGGTGGCTTGAACAAAAGCGCTCAACCTTATTGAGCCATATCCAAGTCTATTAATACTAGCCGTCTTTAGCTTTTAGCCGAAAAGGTTTACCATAGGATTTTTTATATCGCTTATTGATAATAGCGGATTCACACGAGGGCAACTTATGGCCGATTCTGCTTCACGCTCTGCTTCTATCGGCTTAGTCATTGGCTGTATTATTTTTGGCTTAGGCAGCTTAATTGTCGCTCATGTCGATATCGGTGGCTGGGCAATGGCGTTTTGGCGACTGGCTATCTCCGGTGTGGTGTTTGCTATGTTAGCAAAAGTGGCCGGCCAACGGCTACCAGCCTCTAGACGAGCTATCGTTTATAGTTTGTTATCTGGTGCATTTCTTGGATTCGATTTAGCGCTTTGGCATGAGAGTATTCATGCTGTTGGACCAGGTATCTCAACCTTACTTAACAGCTTACAAATCTTCTTTTTAGCGGCTATTGGCTTTGTCTATTTCAGCGAGCGCCAGTCTATCTTGCAGCTCCTTAGTCTCTGCCTAGCCATGCTAGGAGTGGCGATGATTGGCAGCCCTGAATTTGCGCAAAACTCAGCTGCCACTTGGGGCTTTGTTACGGGCATTGTTTCAGGCGCGATGTTAGCAGCCTCGATGACTTTTATTCGTAAGACTCACGATACCGAGCCGACACCGATATTTGTACTGATGCAGCTGATTAGTATCGGTGGGGTGCTGGCGATGATAGTACCGATGTTGTTAATTGATCAAGGTAATATATTACCCAATAGTTGGTCTGAGCTTGCTTGGGTATTGGTCTACGGCACAGTAATGCAGTGCTTAGCTTGGGGCCTGATTGCTTATTCTATTCCTAAGCTCTCACTAACCTTAGTCGGCTTGCTACTGCTCACTGAGCCGATTGCCGCTTTGGTCATAGACTATAGCTGGCTTGATAAACCGATTAATAGCTTACAGTGGGCCGGCGCCCTCCTAACTATGTTTGCTATTTTTTTGGGCTCACTCAAGCCCAAACCTCGGGCCCTAAGACGTTATCGCTTCTTTGCAAAATTCTATAAGCGTAACTATAAATAATAGGGTTAGGCACAACACCCCTATTAACCTTATCGATAATAAAAAAAGCTTAAATCTAAGTAGATTCAAGCTTTTTTTTATAACCGCTACAAGTCTTAGTGACGAATCAGCCTTATAATTCTTAGCCTTTTTGGCGATTGAATAAAGCGTTTAGGATGATAGCGGTCAAAGTTGCTGTACCGATGCCACCCAAATCGAAGCTGCCTAGATGCAAGCTAAAGTTACCTGTACCCATAATTACTGTCACGGCGGCAATAATAAGATTACTATTCTTGCTAAAGTCGATATGACTATCTATCCATATTTTAGCACCAGCGATAGCGATCAGGCCGAATACTACAATAGAGGCGCCGCCTAATAATGCTGCTGGAATAGTCTGAATCACAGCGCCAAACTTCGGTGATAATCCTAACAGAATAGCTACTAACCCAGCTATCACAAATATCGTAGTACTGTAGACTTTAGTGACTGCCATTACCCCGATGTTTTCAGCGTAAGTAGTGACCCCTGTGCCGCCAAAACCTGCAGAAAAAGTCGTCGCTAACCCATCTGCAAAGAACGCTTTGCCCATATGAGGGGTTACGCGAGTTTTAGTCATGCCTTCAACCGCTTTGAAATGTCCGAGGTTTTCGGCAATAAGAATAAAGGCGACGGGTGCTATTAATATGATAGCGCTAAGCTCAAAGCGTGGGGTATGAATGCTAGGCAAGCCAAACCATGAAGCTGCAGCAACCCCACTAAAATCAATCGGCACCCCAAATCCCATTAGGTTGCTGACGATATAGTAGGTGATATAAGACAGTATCAAGCCCACTAATAATAATAGGCGTCTGAGCATACCGCGCGTAAATACCGCCACGCCACTGATCAACAGCACCGTAAAGGCTGCCATCCAAGCGTCAAACTGATTGGCAGATACCCCTTGAATAGTCACCGGCGCTAAGTTAAGACCGATGATCATCACAATCGCCCCAGTGACGATAGGCGGCATCAAGCGCTCAATCCAGCCAGTACCAGTCTTCATCACTAGCAAGCCGACTAAGGCATAAATGATACCACAGACCATAATACCGCCTAACGCGACATCTAAGTTGGTATTGAAGCCGACGCCTGCATAGGCAGTAACCGCTATCACTGGTCCAATGAAGGCAAAACTAGACCCTAAGTAACTGGGCATACGTCCACCGGTGATGATAAAGAACATCACGGTACAGATACCCGACATTAAGATAGCTAAGTTGGGATCAAAACCCATCAGTAATGGAGCCAGTACTGTCGAGCCAAACATAGCAAAAGTATGTTGCACGCCTAGTAGCAAACTCTTAGAGGGCGGTAGATACTCATTGATACCTACCGGATTACGATCTATATCACCTTTGAACGGTCGCCAAGTAGGGAACCAACGGCCATTTTCAAAATCTGGATTGTCAGTATATTGCCTCTTTGCGCTGCTAATACCAGCATTGTGCAAAGCGTTAGGCTCATTATTAGATGATTCATTAGATGAATGACTATCTACAGCTTTAGATGAGGATGAATGCTCTGAGGGAGGTGTCATGCGCGCTTTTCCTTTAAGGCTTGATATTATAAAGCGATATCCTTAACTGACATCAAAAGATAACTGGGTAAAATTGGCTGGTAACAGTATTGGGCTGGGCTGGCTAGCCACTATATTACCTATATTGTATGACACTAGCGTATTTCGCTAGCTGTCAACGATTAGATATGCTTAACTAACTCCACTAGGTTGAGTATTGACAAGATAAGCATATTTTTTGGCATTGCCATATTTACAGGATGTTACATAATTATAGATGCCGAGCATCATAACGGAATTCAATAATAAACAACAGCTATTATTCACGTGTCTCACGTACTCTTACGTTTAAAAATTTCTATAGACCCTAGCATTAACTTACCTTTTTGCCTGCCTTACAAGCCACTGTTATCGATGCTATTTACTTTAGTATTTATGCTAGTGCTTATACTGATAGCTATGTTAATAGTTAAGTTGATAGTTCAGTTAATAGTTATGCTGCTATTGATCGTTATATTTGCCAGCTAATTACTAGCTGATGAGCCACTCAGCTAAACTCTAAAACTGCCCGAAAAACTAGATAAAAAATAAATAATTTTTCAATATAAAGCGGTGTATCATCACCACATTGACTCCCTTTAACTTCTCTTTGGTAATTGACTATGATTAGTGTATTTGATTTATTTAAAATTGGTATTGGTCCATCAAGCTCCCATACGGTAGGCCCAATGGTAGCAGCTAATTTATTCTTAGTCTCCCTACTCAAGCAAGCAAAACTGACGGATGTAACCGCTATTGAGATTGAGTTGTACGGCTCTTTAGCGGCAACTGGTAAAGGTCACGCTACCGATACTGCCATACTGTTAGGTTTACTTGGACATAAGCCAAGTACTATTGACACCCGCTTAACAGACCAGTATCTAACGCCGATATTTTCTGAGCAGCAATTGAACTTATCAGGTGAGCATAGCGTCGGCTTTGACATTGAACGCGATATTCGCTGGTACGGCGACACGGTATTGCCTTATCACCCTAACGCTATGACTATCTGCGCTGTATTGGCTGACGGCACTCGCTATCAGCAGACTTATTACTCCGTAGGTGGCGGTTTCGTCATCAATGAAGAAGACGCCAACGATCCTGAGCAAGATAGTGCTGCGCCAACTATTGGTCGCATTCCTTATCCCTTTGATAGCGCCGCAGAGCTACTTGAACAATGCCACCTGCATAACTTAACGGTTAGCGAACTAGTATTAGCCAATGAGTGTCACTATCGCCATAAAGATGAGGTTTATGCTTATCTAGATTCGATTTGGGAGGCGATGCAGGACTGTGTCACTAGAGGCTGTGAAAATGGCGGTATCCTACCCGGCGGCTTGAACGTTAGGCGTCGGGCGCAGGCTCTGCATTTGCAACTTTGTGCCGAAAAAGATCTTCCTGCTACTAAAAGTGATAAATTAGCAGCGATGGATTGGGTAGATTTATATGCCTTGGCAGTTAATGAAGAAAACGCTAATGGGGGCAACGTAGTGACTGCTCCGACTAATGGTGCTGCCGGTATTATCCCAGCAGTCATGCATTACTATCGTGATTTTATCGCCAGTTATAGTAATGATGGCGCGCGTAAATTTTTATTAAACTCTACTGCTATTGGTAGCCTAATTAAGCAAAACGCTTCTATTTCTGGTGCGGAAGTCGGCTGTCAAGGTGAAGTTGGTTCTGCTTGTGCTATGGCGGCTTCTGGTCTAGCTGAGATTATGGGCGGCGATCCTGCCAAGTGCTTAAATGCTGCTGAGATTGGTATTGAACATAACCTAGGTCTAACTTGTGACCCTGTCGGCGGCTTAGTACAAGTACCTTGCATTGAACGTAATGCTATGGGCGCGGTCAAAGCCATCAACGCTGCACGTCTAGCCTGCCGAGGCAATGGAGAGCATTTTGTCTCTTTCGATAAAGTAGTCGAAACTATGAAACAGACTGGCGCTGACATGCTAGATAATTATAAAGAGACTTCACGTGGTGGTCTGGCAGTTTATGCCGATAATCGTATTCCTACTGTCTCTCAAGGGGTCAGCGTCAAATACAGTCAATGCTAATACCTTGTATATTTTTTAGACACTAACAGATTTTAATATCAAAAGATAAGCAAAAAAAAGCCTCTAACGAATTAGAGGCTTTTTTTATTGAGCATCGCTGTCAAATATTATAGCTATCAGATTAAGCAGCTATCAGATTAAAAACTTATAAATCAGACAGCTATCTAATCAAATAATAACCCAACTTAGGCAATGATTACTCTGCAGTCTTTGAAACCACTTCATTCAAGATCCACATAGGCTTAACTGTACCAGCCGCTTCGTCAGCTACCGCTTCTTGACGTAAGTCTAGGATATAGCGATAGTTTGGCTCATAAGTGAACCCTTGGATGTTACCATTCAAAGTGTTGTAGTTCTTCTGATAAGTTTGACGATACTGAATACATTCAGCTTCAACAACATTGCCATCATTAGCAGTATATTCACAGATAGCCTTACGTGGGGCAATCTCTACTTTAAAGCTTGGAATGTTAACGACTTTAACGTTTACAGACTGGCCTTCAACAACCATAGTGCGCTCGTTATCTAAGCCCATAGTAGAACAACCCGCTAATACAAAAGTTGATGCTAATGCTGCTAATACTAATTTTTTCATTATGCTATTCCTCAGTTAATAAACGTTTTATGACTGTTAAATTATCTATATAAGCTTTTAGAATACTTACTATTGCCAAAACAATTGGTAATAAGCTTTAACCTTATCAAAAGCTATGTATCTTATTTTTTTGCTGCGATAAGTATAGACCGCTTAAAACCTTGTACTCTATAACTGCTTTGTAATTAAACGTCAAAGTTTGCAACAGCATTCGATCTCAGTCTTATAGTTATACCCTTAAACTGGTGCGATAGTAGTTTCTGTCAAAATCTGAATAAGCACTGGGGTTACTTATCTAAAACACCCTGATTAGCTGCGATAATCAGCATTAATCTTCACGTACTCATAAGATAAATCACAAGTATAAACCGTATCACTAGCACTGCCTCGTGCTAAATCAATATGAATAGTAATCTCAGGACGACTCATGACCTCATTACCTGCTTGTTCGTTATAACTAGGTGCTACTACGCCATTCTGACAGATCATCACTTCGTTCAACGACACATCGACTTGTTCTGTATCTAAATCTTCAACGCCAGCGTAACCGACTGCTGCTAATATCCGTCCCCAGTTGGCGTCACTAGCAAAAAATGCAGTCTTAACGAGCGGCGAATGGGCAACAGCATACGCCACATCACAGCACTCTTTAGTAGTCTTACCACTCGTAACTTTAACCGTTATAAACTTAGTAGCCCCTTCTCCATCACGCACAATCAATTGGGCTAAGCGCACAAAGACAGCCGTTAATGCGCTAAATAACGCTTGGTAATGAGGATGTTCTGGACTATCAATAACCTCGGCGCTGGCTTTACCGGTGGCAATCAATACACAACAGTCATTAGTCGATGTGTCACCATCTACGGTAATACGATTAAAGGACTGCTCATTAATAGCAGTGAGCATCTCTTGTAATAGATCAGCTGCGATGTTGGCATCAGTAGCAACATAGCCAAGCATAGTCGCCATGTTGGGACGAATCATTCCTGAGCCTTTAGACATACCAGTGATATGGTAGCTGATACTACTATCCCCACTAGTTATCTCTACTTTTTGGCTGGCTACTTTGGGTATAGTATCAGTAGTGCGGATACCATTAGCAGCGGCTAACCAATTGTCCGCGCCTAGCTGAGACAATGCTGTATCTAGTCCCGTTACTATAGCCTCGCTGTTTAATGGCTCACCAATGACCCCTGTTGAGAATGGTAATACCATTGTCGTATCAACTCCAGCTTTACTGGCTAACGCTTGGCAAATATCCAGTGCACGGCGTTTACCATCAGCACCAGTACCGGCATTGGCGTTACCCGTATTAGTCACTAGATAACGGGGACTATTAGCAGCAAAATGCTCACGCAATACTCGTACTGGCGCGGCACAAAATGCATTTTTGGTAGTGACCACTGCGGTATTAGCGCCTTGCGCAATCTCTATTACCACTAAATCATTGCGGTCTTGGTAACGTACCCCAGCGGCAGTAGCACTTAAAGTAATGCCATCGATAGCATAAATGGTATTTGGTACTGCAACATTGCCAACAGCCATAGTGACTCCTTATTATTGGTAGATTGTTATTAATAAATTATGATTAGTAAATTATTTTTAATGGTGCTCATTAGTACGTCTAACTGTTTATAGATATAACTGCGCGTAGCTATAGTTAAGAGTAGATATAAGCAGTAATTATTAACAGGAGGCGATCAAAAGTGCTGTTTAGAGTTGACGTCTAACAGCACTAGCTACTATAACTAACTGACCTTGAGCTTTATATCGATAAGGCAATAATTAAGATTTGCTTAAGTCAAACTTTGACCAAATAGGAGCATGATCAGAAGGCTTTTCCATAGCACGTAGCTCATAGCTTATACCAGAGTCTAGACATTGCTCAGTGAGATCTGGGGTACATAAAATATGATCAATTCGCATACCACGTTTAGGCTCGTCATTAAAGCCACGGCTGCGATAATCAAACCAGCTATATAGCTCATTGCTCTTTGGATAATGCTGACGATAAGTGTCGATAAGATCACGTGACATCAGTGCTGCATACCATTCGCGCTCCTCTGGCAAAAATGAAGTTTTACCATTTTTGAGCCAACGCTTAGCATTGACTTCACCAATACCAATATCGATATCTTCAGGAGCAATATTCATATCACCCATGACTATCAATGAGCGTCCTTCAGCTTTTAGCGTATCAATATACGCCATCAAATCAGCATAATAAGCACGTTTCATAGGGTATTTAGTGGGATGATCTTGACTCTCACCTTGTGGAAAATAGCCATTAAGCACATCTATCTCACGGCCCTGCAATAGATAACGGCCATGAATAAAACGCTTTTGCGCCTCTTCATCTTCTCCAGGAAAGCCTTTTTGCACAAAGATAGGCGGCTCTTTAGACATCAACGCCACGCCATAATGACCCTTTTGTCCAAAGTACTCTACATGATAACCAAGACCTTCTACATCATCAATAGGGAACTGATCATCATGTACTTTGGTCTCTTGTAGACCTATGACATCAGGGTCGATTATATCGCGTAAAGCCTCTAGCTGATGTGGGCGGGCACGAATACCATTAACATTAAAACTGACAAAACAAGTCATGCCTAATCCTATTCTTTTTAGTGGGTTTATTAACAGCGTTTTATTTTAAACAATATATAATTTTAATCAGCTACTGACATAAACTTTGCTTGGCTCTAGTGGTTAAGCTAAAGTATAAATATTATGGCTGCTATAAGTACTATGACTACCGCTATTGTCTTCTATAATGCTAGTCTAATAGCCAATAATACGCTAAAAACACTAGTAGAAACGCCTAATCATTAATCTCTATTGAGACCCTTTATGACTAATCAAAAAATAAGCAGTACTGCCAATCTATTACAACAAACCACGCCTCTATTCGCCACCGATTACCATATCTATATCAATCATACCGATGCTGGCGGCATAGTCTATCATGCCAATCATCTAGTGTTTTTTGAGAACTGCCGTCGTGACTGGTTTACTAAGATTGGACTTAATACCTATTTTTTGCAAGCTGATGATGGTCAAATCCAACATTTTGTAGTCAGTCAAGCCGAGCTACAATACCGTAAAGCTATCTTTCTCGATGAAATTATCACTGTACAAATCGATAAAGTTGACCTAAAACCAGCCAGCATTATATTTTATCAAAGCATTCACCGCCAATCAGCAGCAGCTGATTCACTAGCCACTACCAGTCCTAGTAGTAGCCTGTTAAGTAGCGCTAGAATTGTCATCGCTTGTGTACAAAATCAAATCAAAAGTGAAACGCCTTCGCCAATTGAAAACTCAGCGGACAACCAAGCAGCGACTCAAGCACCAGCAGCTGCCCCTAGTGCCGCGCCTATTAGACCGATTCGAGTGCCCAAAAAGCTGCATCATCTCATTGAGCAAGCCATGATTCAGCATGCACAAGGTCAATAGCCGTTGCCAATTCCTACTGCTATTAATAACCAGCCCTTATTGAGCTTTAGTGAGCTCAGTGCGCGGGGCACAGCTTCCCTAGGATCTCATACTGATAGTAGTATCGGGACTAGTAACGCTGTTGCTAAAACTGCCACTAACGCTGCCAAAGCACCTAAACCTTATAACCTAGCTAGCATCTATAAACCAGCTAAAAGCTGGTTTGGCAGTTTATGGCGCCAATCATTATCGACCCAGCTACCCTTAGAGACTCAGCGGCCCTTACTACTTGACGGTGCGAATGGTCAGCTATTAGCAGGACAATTGACAGTCTTAACTGGGGCCTCAGGCAGTGGCAAGTCGGTACTGCTACGCTTGCTTGCTGGCCTAACCTCAATCAGTACAGGCGACATTCATCTTAATGGAATTAGTATTTTTGATTCGTCGCCTATCTACTGGCGAGCTCAAGTAGCGTTGCTCAGTCAGCATCCACAGCTAATAGAAGGCAGCGTTCTTGACAATCTACAGTTGCCTTACACTCTAGATGCTCATCATAATCAGCAGTTTGATAAGCAATGGCACCTTAAACAGCTGAGCTATTTGCAGCGCGACGAGCAGTTATTATATCAGTCAACGGCCTATCTATCAGGTGGTGAACGACAACTAGTAAATATCTTGCGCTTATTACAATTAGACCCCCAAGTACTGCTACTAGATGAGCCCACGGCCGCTTTAGACCCACAAAGCGCAGCAGACTTGATTAGACTGTTGCTTAAGTGGCTGCATGATGACTCAAATCGTGCGCTACTATGGATAACTCATGATATCGATAGCATTATGCCGTTTGCTAATAGCCATTGGCAGATGCAAGCGGGGCGGCTGACCAAGCTGGCCTAAACCAGATCTACCATTAAATATATTTTACAGCTTAACCTCGCCCTGATAAAAATGACAAACACTTTTGATGATAAGCCCCTATGACTAACACTAATGAGCTGCAAATCTTGCTAACCACTACTGATATAGCTTTGGCCAGCAGCTTAATTTTGCTAGTCATGTTGGTATCTTGGCGCTTACGTTTACACTTAGGCTCTACTTTGCTGATAGCGGCAGTACGTACTATTGTACAGCTGAGCTTTATAGGGCTGATACTAGCTTGGGTGTTTGCCCGTGAGCAATGGTATGAAGTGCTCTTGATTCTAACCATGATGACTCTGATCGCTGGTATTGCTGCCAAAAACCGAGTCAAGCGGGTCTATAAAGGCTTGTTTACGGATACTTTGCTTGCCGTTAGTTTATCAGCAGTCCTAGTAACTACTATTGCTATCACGATAATATTGCAAGTTAGTCCTTGGTACACCCCGCAGTTCATTATCCCGATTCTAGGTCTCATACTGGGCAATTCACTTACCGCTATCTCTTTGACTAGCAATCAGCTTGTCGAGGCTTTTTATAGTCAGCAGCCACGAATTGAGATGATGTTGTCCTTATCCGCCACCCCTTATGAGGCGATACACTCGCCGATGCGCGCCGCTATTATCAGTGGTATGACCCCTACTCTGAACTCCATGTTGGTGGTCGGTATTGTTAGTTTACCAGGAATGATGACGGGTCAAATACTTGCGGGTGCTGATCCAAGCCAAGCGGTACGCTATCAAATAGTGACTATGTTTTTGATTTGTGCCAGTAGTACTCTTGGCTGCACTTTGAGCGCCCTACTCACTTACCGCCGGTTCTTTAATGCCAATAAGCAATTCGTCCTTCCTTAACTGCTCTTATCCGCTTGTTATTTAACTGATTTAAAATTACGTTTTTCTATAACTTCCTAAATACTTGTAAGCACTTGACTGTGAGGACTACCATTACACAGCCCCTCACTGGATAGTAAATAAAAAAATCAATAAAAAAGCCTTGCAAGCTACTTATTGATAATAAATAACTTACAGGGCTTTTGCTGGCGATTAATCAAAACCAACACCACAACGCTACCGAAATCAGCTTATTTTGTTGACCACATTTAAGGGAAGATGTTTCATTGCTTGACCAACTATAGACCATGGTAAGCTTGGCACACAAGCCTCATCAACCCCAGACTCAATCGCCGCTACCATAGCTTTAGTGCCAGTATCGGCATCCACCTGAAAAGGTAATGGCTTAGCATTAGTATTGATTTCAGTGCGGATATAACCCGGATAAATTGTCGAGACTTTGATCGGTAGCTTGGTGAGCAGCATATCAGCACGAATCCCTTCTGCTAAATGTGCCAAGCCCGCTTTACTAGCCCCATAAGTGGTCATGTGCTTAGGCAGTCCACGCATAGCGGACATACTCGATATCACTACTAGATGACCATTATTTTGTGCACGAAATATTTGCATAGCCGCTTCACACTGGGCCAAAGCTGAGACAAAGTTGATTTCAGCAGTACGGCGATTGGTTTCAAACCGGCCTTTACCGATCCGGCGACTCTCACCAACACCAGCATTAACGACTACCCGATCTATCTGGCCAAAGTCGCTAGCAAAGCGGTCGAACACTTCAAATATAGCAGCATAATCACTGACATCAAGCTCTCGATACTCCACTCGTATATTAGGGTAGCTAGTTGTCAGCTCTTCTTTAAGCTGCTCTAAGCGCTCAGTACGCCGTGCACAAATCGCTAAGTTATAGCCCAATTTGGCAAACAATCTTGCCATACCTTCACCTAAACCTGAGCTGGCACCAGTGATCAAAACGGTTTGGTCTTTCCCAACTTGCTTTTTGTTAAGAGTAGCTAGATAACGGGCAGGTTGAATGGCACCAAACGCTTGATCTTTAGTTTGCTTTGCCGCTTGGGTTACCAAGCTCAATAGTTTATGCTGCATGGGCAATCCTTGCTATGTCTGTAGGCAGATAAAGCCTAAAAATGTTGAGTTCAACCGGACATTATAAGGCTTATCGTTGCAACAATGAATGCAAGTTGTGTAGTTATGTAGGCCTAGCCCGCCCTCTAATTATTGGGCGAGCTGTTTTTGATAAACACCCCAGTTATCCTACGGCTGGAAAAATAGTGCTTAGTACTGATTGCTTGATACTGATTGCTTAGCACTGAGCAGTTACTAGTTAATACTAATGTTTAGTCACAAAACTATTACCGGCACTGAACAGATGACTGTGCTCGTTATACGATAGTAATTGTAGCTTCTGTTGATGAATACTAATAGCAGTAACCCCAGTGTTGACTGAACTCTGAGTCAATTGATAAGCAGTAGCACTATGCTGCTGCAACAGATGGGCAGTAATGGCGGCAATCACCCCACCTGAAGTAAATACTAATACTGTACTGTCTTGATTAAGATGCGCTAGATTGTCTACTTGCGTACGTAGCTGCTGTAGCGCTTGCTGCGCACGTTGGCTAAATTGTGGCCAGCTCTCCAAGTAATCTTCATCATGATCACCAGCATGCCAGCGTTGCATAGCCATCCCAAACAGCTCCCCTAATCGAGACAAGGGCTTATTTTCTCGCTTAAGCTCAGCGGCAATCTGAGCTTGCGTAGACAGCGTCGGATTAGACTTGACGAATACATCCTCGTGATTGAATTCATCGAATAAGGGCAATACATAACTTTCAGGGTTCGCTAGATCTAAAATAGTAGCGGAACCCTGATGATCAATGTTGGCTTGGGCTGGCTGATATGATTGCCAAAAATGCTGTGCTGAATCACGTTGACGCACTAAGCTGCCACTAAAGATAGCATCTATACGCCGCTGACTATTGCCATAATGCTGACCAAGCATCTTAGCTTGTAGCGTCCCAAGCTCTGAGAGCTGATCATAATTCTCTTGTCCAAATGAGGCTTGGCCGTGACGAGCTAAAAGGAGGGTTGTCATAAAGTAGTGCCTGTTATCATTATATTTTAGAATAAGGTTATAAATTTAAGCCGATTACTTATCTATAGCTTTTGCGTCCTGTTCAATAGCCGCTGCTGGCGCAAAATAAGCTTTAGGTAATACACTTTTAATTACCGCTTGTAGCGGGCCAGGAAGCTGTTCAATAGTAGTAGCATCGATACCTCTATCTGCTAAGTGTGGCTGCACGTGATTCATAAACAGCGCATCGCCTTCATACTTAGCGATCAGTTTAAGGCATTTAGCATGCAAGACATGGACAATAATCCAAAAGTTCTTAAAAGCCGGATTGCTAGTTTGTTTATGGTAAAAACGATAATAGATCTGCTGCACTATACCAGCTAAGCGGAACAAGCCAAACACTTCATAAAAGGTCCAATTGTCTAGCTCTAGGCCCGTCTGGGCAAGATAATACTCAACCACTTCATCACGAGTCATCATACCGGCAAGATGAGTGGGCTGTCGACGCGACTGCTGCATAATAATATTGTCATCGGCCTCAATCCAGTAAGCCAAGGCACTGCCTAAATCCATTAATGGATCGCCTAAAGTAGCCATTTCCCAATCGAGTACCCCTATCACTTGGGTGGGATCGTCAGCGGCCAAGATGACATTATCGAAGCGCCAATCATTGTGGATGACGCAAGTGTTACTGTCTTTAGGGGTATGGTTAGCTAGCCATTGTCTCACCACAGCGAAACTAGGTACATTCGGGGTCTTGGCTTTGACATAGCGCTTATCCCAACCACTGACTTGACGCTCACAGTAACCCTCACCGCGGCCTAAGGCTACTAGCTCAGGGTGCTGCTGATAATCAACTTGATGCAGCTTAATTAAGGCATCAATGACGTTAGTGCATAGCTCATGAGTTTGACTAGTATCAAAATCTATTTCTTTAGGCAAATTAGCACGAGGAATAATACCTTCCATGCGCTCCATCACATAAAAGTCGGCACCGATGACCGCCTCTTCAGTACACAGAGCAATCATCTTTGGCACGTAAGGATAGACCTCTACTAGCGCTTTTTGTACTGTATATTCCCGTACCATATCATGCGCTGATTTGGCTTTAGTGCCTTTAGGGGGACGACGTAGAATAAGGTCTTGATTGGCATATTGTAGACGATAAGTCCAGTTTGATGCCCCGCCTGAGAACTGAGTAACGACAGGCTCTCCTACTACCTCTACGCCTTGCTCGCGTAGCCATATAGTTACTGCTTGCGCATCAAGCTCCTCGCCTTCACGCACCTTACCGCCTTTATCTAGTACATTATGGGTCAATGATTTATCGGTGCTATTGGATTTTTGATTAGTATGGCTATCGGTAGCTAGGTTGTCGCTACTGTTATTGCCATTGTCATTGTCATTGCCACTGTTATTTGAGCGGCTACTTTGCAGATTGTTATTATTGTCTGACATGTGATAATCCTTATCTCGATGTTAAGCGAACTGCAAATTTTTATTAAAAAAACGAAATCTAATAAGGGCTAACGAAATTCCATTGTTTACTTAGGCTATTTTACATGAGTTCTTACTGGCTCATCGTAAGGTTGTAGCGGCTATCAAGTTGCTATTATTTAGCTAGTCTTGATAGCGCCATTAGCCTATATTTCGCTTTACTACTTGCGCTTAGAGCTAAAGCCTTGACGCTTAAGCTCCAATTTAGCAATCATAGTTTTATGCACTTCATCAGGGCCATCCGCCAGTCGTAGTGCTCTTGCTTGCGCAAAGAAACCCGGTAGCATAGTATCTTGACAGACTCCCATACCGCCGTATATTTGAATCGCCATATCGACTACTTCTTGCAACATCGTTGGTGCTACTACTTTGATCGCTGATATCTCAGTTAACGCCGCTTTGGTGCCTTGGCTGTCCATCTTTTGCGCAGCATATAAGGTTAGCAGACGCGCCTGATCAATTTTGATACGTGCCTCAGCGATACGCTCGAGATTGCCCCCCAATTGTAGTAATGGCTTACCAAAAGCTGTACGCGTCATACCACGACCGACAGCCAGCTCTAATGACTTTTCAGCAGCGCCAACACAGCGCATACAATGATGAATCCGGCCTGGCCCTAAGCGACCTTGCGCAATCTCAAAACCCATACCTGGCCCACCAATAAAGCTATCTAGCGGCACACGTACATCAACAAAGCTTACCTCACCATGACCGTGCGGCGCATCATAATCACCGAATACTTTTAGCATCCGCTCTATAGTGACACCAGCAGTATTGACGGGCACTAATACCATAGAGTGCTGATGATGACGATCTTTATCTTCGCTAGGGGTATGCGCCATAACGATCAATAAATCAACGGCAGGATCTCCCAAACCAGATGACCACCATTTGCTACCATTAATGATAATCTCATCGCCTTCTACTACTGCTGTTGCTTGCATGTTAGTGGCATCACTTGACGCTACCGAGGGCTCTGTCATGCAGAATACTGAGCGTGTCTTGCCTGCTAACAATGGCGTTAACCATCTGTCCTGCTGAATGCTACTGCCGTAACGCCATAATAGCTCCATATTGCCACTATCAGGAGCATTACAATTGAAGATATGTGGGGCCAATAAACTACGCCCCGTCAACTCGGCAATAGGAGCGTAATCGGTCACTGAAAGACCAGCTCCCAAAATATCATCAGGCAAGAACAAATTCCAAAGACCTGCTTCACGTGCTTGCTGACGTAATTGCTCATACGCTGCTGGCCATTGCCAACTCTTCCAGTTGCCATCAGGATTGAGCTCATGACACTGTTGCCAAAACTGGGCCTCTATTGGCTCGATTTGGGTGGCGATAAAATCTTTTACTTGCTGGTAAATAGCTTGGCCTTGCTCAGTAGTAGTGAACATCAAATCATTAGTAGACATCAATAACTTCCTTTTTATTCTAAATTAATTATCTTATTGAAGGTTGCTGGGAGGTTGGGTAGCAGTAGCTATTAAAAGCCATTTGAATAATAAGGTATATAGGGGCTTATTGTGGTTGCTCAATCCAGTTATAACATAGCAATTATTATTAAACAGTAAAAAAGGCGCGACTAGTTAGGTCACGCCCTTACAAAATACAAACACTGAGGCTATTAAAAAACCAGCACTAATAAATGCAGCTTTTAGTGCGTTTAAAGCTTAAGCTAAAAACACCTTTTATAGTCAATCCTTACTTTAAGATATTGAGGCGACTGTTGAAGTCAAAACGGGCTAAGGCTTCTGGTAATTTATCAATGACTATACTCAACGTGGCCTCTGCTGCTTGTGCTAGTCCTAGCTTTTCAGCAAAGGTTGGCTTTTGACGTGAGTGCAAAGCATAAACTTCATAATCTTCCATCAGCTCTAAAATATAGCTATCTGATGTCTGCAAGCTGTCTACTAAGTTAAGATGTAGCGCATCTTCGCCATACCAATGCTCACCAGTAGCCACTTTATCTAAATCTAGCATTGAGCGATAACGATTGACGAAATGCTTAAATAGCTCATGAGTTTGCTCTAGCTCTTGCTGATATTTGGCACGATCTTCATCGTCATTTTCACCGAATACAGTTACGGTGCGCTTATAGTCACCAGCAGTGAACTGCTCATAATCTACATCGTGATTCTTTAACCATTTATGGAAGTTGGGTAGCTGCGAAACCACGCCGATAGAACCAACAACTGCAAAGGGAGCCGCTACGATCTTGTCCGCAACACAAGCCATCATATAGCCACCGCTAGCTGCCACTTTGTCCACGCATACGGTTAGCTTTAAGCCGGCGTCTCTAAGACGAACCAATTGTGCTGCTGCTAGACCATAACCATGGACTATGCCGCCTGGTGACTCTAAGCGTATGACGACTTCATCACCTTTATTGGCAGTGCTGATTAACGTGCTAATCTCTTCACGTAAATGCTTGACGGCGGAAGCTTTCATATCACCATCGAAATCAAGGACAAAAACTTGCGCGCTTGGGGTTTTATTCTTACTTTTATTTTTAGCTTTTAATGCTTGCTTAGCTTTTTTGGCGAGCCCTTTTTTGAGTAGTTTGAGCGCCGCTTTACCTTGAGTGGCCTCAACCAAATCCTCACGATGCTGTTTTTGAGATTCATTAAGATGCATTACTTTTAGTTCGACAGGATTTTTAGGCGGATGAAATAACATCGATAGTATTCCTTAATTAATAGGTTAAATGACAAAGAGCTGCCAAGTTAAAACAGTAATATTTTTGGTATCAGCATGATATGACCCCTATATTAAAACTTTTCAAGTCGCTCAGCGATTATTGAAAGCTAAAACATTTTACAGGCATTATTTAGTAATCAGGAGTTACAAAATGGGCAGATACAGCCTATCCCTACCAGAGGATTCTATCAGCAGAGTTGTATAACAAAAGCACATTAGGCATAATATGCGTTTACACTTATTTTTATGCACTCCATTGTTATGAGTTTGCTGATATGGTGTTTTTTTGCTAATGGCAATTGTCTATCTAAAGACTAGCGCTTATTATCGCTAAAATTGCAACGCTTACAAGCAACTAACTCTTCAATTAACTGGCCCTAGTCTACAGCGCCAGTTAATTTGAGTGGGTTGAAATCTACTAACGATGGCTGCATTATTGTTCTTTGAATTGAGCAGACAACTGGATAACTATTATTATGACCGACCCTATCACAACCAACAGCATTATAAACCAAACTCAACTCGCCACAGAAAGTGAGATGAGTGTACATAGCGGTTACCGTGATGAATATTGTGGTGCAGTAACCGAAAATCTATTAGAGCAAACCATCACTATCGTCGGTTGGGTACATCGTCGTCGCGATCATGGTGGGGTTATCTTTTTAGACATGCGTGACCGTGCTGGTATTCTACAAGTGGTCGTTGATCCAGATACCCCAGAAGCTTTTGCTACTGCTGATGCTGTACGCCCTGAATATGTACTAAAAATAACTGGCCGTGTACGTCGTCGTTATGAAGGTACCGAAAACGCTACGATGACTAGTGGTCAAATTGAGTTATTGGGCAAAGAAATTGAAGTATTAGCAAAATCTGAAACCCCACCTTTTCCATTAAATGATGAAAATACTACGGTATCAGAAGATTTGCGTTTGAAATATCGCTACTTAGATATGCGCCGCCCACAAATGCAAGAACGCATGGTATTCCGTGCCAAAGCTACTTCAACGATTCGTCGCTACTTAGATGACCATGGTTTTTTAGACGTCGAAACCCCTATTTTGACTCGTGCTACCCCTGAAGGTGCTCGCGATTATTTAGTACCTTCACGTACACGTCCAGGTAACTTCTTTGCTTTACCACAGTCGCCACAGCTGTTTAAACAACTACTAATGGTTTCTGGCTTTGATCGCTATTATCAAATCGCTAAATGTTTCCGTGATGAAGATTTGCGTGCTGATCGTCAACCTGAATTTACCCAAGTCGATATCGAAACCTCTTTCTTAGATGAAGAAGGCATCATGGCCATCAACGAAGGCCTGATCAAGCATCTATTTAAGACTATGTTAGATGTTGAGTTTGAACAGTTTCCTCGTATGACTTACGCAGAAGCTATGCGCGATTACGCTTCAGATAAGCCTGACTTACGCATTCCGCTAAAATTAGTCGATGTCGCTGATCTAATGCAAAGCGTTGATTTTAAAGTATTCGCCGGCCCTGCTAATGATCCTAAAGGTCGTGTTGCCGCCTTACGTATCCCTAAGGGTGCTTCGATAAGCCGTAAGCAAATCGATGAATACACTAAATTCGTTGGTATCTATGGCGCGCGTGGTTTGGCTTATATCAAAGTCAACGATGCTAGCAATATCAATAACGGCGTTGATAAAGAGTCTGGCCTACAATCACCAATCATCAAAAACATGACGGATGAAGTGCTAGCTAGCTTGATTGAACGTACCCAAGCAGAAGATGGCGATATCATTTTCTTTGGTGCGGATAAAGCCAATATCGTTAATGATGCTATAGGCGCACTACGCCAAAAGATTGGTTTAGATCTGCAGATGACTACTTGTGAGTGGGCGCCACTTTGGGTGACTGATTTCCCAATGTTTGAAGAAACTGACGATGGCAAATGGACTTCAATGCATCATCCGTTTACTAAGCCTAAAGGATCTGTTCAAGAGCTAAAAGACAGCCCAGCAACCGCTCTATCTATAGCTTATGATATGGTAGTGAATGGTACAGAAGTTGGTGGTGGTAGCTTACGTATCAATACCTTTGATATGCAGCAAGCCGTACTTGAAGCTTTGGGTATAGGCGAGCAAGAAGCGCAAGACAAATTTGGCTTCTTACTTGATGCACTAAAATTCGGTGCACCACCGCATGGTGGTTTAGCTTTTGGTTTAGATCGCTTGATTATGCTGATGGTAGGTGCCAGCTCTATCCGTGATGTTATTGCTTTCCCAAAAACCAAAACTGCTGAGTGTCCTCTAACTCAAGCTCCTGCTGAAGTAGATAGCAAGCAGCTGCGTGATTTGGGTATCCGTGTACGAGAAAAGGTACAAGCTGACACTACTAAATCTGCTGAATAGATAATCTGACTATGCCCTATTGTATTTTACAGTCTCATCGACTAGCTTGTGATCGGTCATGAACCCTTATCACCTGTTCAAATATGTGCCATTGTCCCTGCTACAGGGGCTAGCACATATTGTCGCTTGGATTGTCATGCGTATGTCAGACGCAAGTTTAGTACGCACTATTGGCATTAATATAACTTTGACAGATCTAAACTTATCTGAATTACAAAAGCAAAAGTTGACTAAAGCTATCGTTGTCAATCAATGTCTTAGTAGCGTTGAGTCTATAAAAAGCTGGGCAATGCCTCCTAAGTGGAGTATGGAACAGATTCGAGATATCTATAATAAAGATATCTTGTTGCAAGGACTGGCTGACCCTAATGGGATGCTCGCAATTATACCGCATTTAGGTACTTGGGAGATGATGAACGCTTGGCTCAATCAGTTCGGTTCCCCCACTATCATGTACAAGCCGGTTAAGGGCAAGCTCATTAATGAGTTTGTACTGCAAGGTCGGCAGCGGCTTAATGCCACTTTAGTCCCTACTGACGGTAGTGGGGTTAAGGCGATTTTTAAAACGCTAAAACAGGGTGGCTTTAGTATGGTGCTGCCTGATCATGTGCCTGAACCTTCAGGTGGTGTAATTGTTCCTTTTTTTGGGGTGGAAACTTTAACTAGCACTTTAGCTTCCAAACTGGCCAGCAAAACCAACTGTGCTTTAGTAGGCGTGTCTTGTATTCGTCGTAGCGATGGTCAGGGCTTTGACATTCATTGTTATAAATTCGATGATCAAGCATTATATAGCCGCGATTCTGCGGTCTCTACTTATGCGCTTAATCAGGCTATGGAGCGAATGATCCGACCTCATTGTAGCCATTACATGTGGGGCTATCGACGTTTTAAGCATTTACCTAATTTAGGTAATCCCTATAATAGTGATGAAAAAACAATCGCTGCTTATGTACTTAATAAGCGCAACAGTACTGTTGAGCTAGATCCCCCTATGGATTTAAACAACTAGTTACCCGTTCTATGTGTTTCACTGACGAGTCCTCTATGACTACCAACAGCCCCAAAATCTCTTCAATCATCGAAACCGCTACTGACACCAGCTCAGCTGATCAGCGTTACGTTATCTGTATGAAATGGGGGGATAAGTATGGTGCTGAATATGTCAATCGCCTCTATAACATGGTCAGCCGTCATTTAACTTTAGACTTTCAGATGATTTGTCTCACTGATGATAGTAGCGGTATCGATCCTGCTATTCGCAGCTATCCTATTCCTGAGCTTAACTTACCCGCAGGACCTGAACGAGGCTGGAAAAAACTCACCACTTTTAAAACTGACTTATATGACTTAAAAGGTGTAGCGCTTTTTTTAGATATTGATATTGTTATCGTTAATAATATCGATGGCTTCTTTACTTACCAAGCACAGCATGAAGATAGCGTAGTCATCATCCGTGATTGGAAAAAGCCTTGGCGAATGATTGGCAATAGCTCAGTCTATCGTTTTAACGTTGGCATGAATACGTATCCTGACTTACTAAGCAATTTTGAGCGTAATTTTGACACTATCCGCCAACAAGTACGCCATGAACAGGCTTATTTATCGAATTATTTGCGTGAGCATCATCATTTAGAGTATTGGGACAAAACTTGGTGTGTCAGCTTTAAATACCAATGCATGGCTCCTGTGCCTTTTAACTTTTTACGCCCACCAAAGCTGCCAAAAGACGCAAAAATTGTTATCTTTCATGGCGAGATAAACCCGCCAGAAGCTATCAATGGTGGTGGTGGAAAATGGTATCGACACGTTAAGCCTAGTCCTTGGTTACAAGACCATTGGCTATAAAACCTAGGGTAATTATTTAAAGATAAAATGGAGCTTAATTTGGAACTACCGCCTACTGTTGTATTTAATATTGATGATCAACCTATCACTATTCACGCTTTTAATAGTAGTGAAGCGAAACAAAGTCTGAATAACCAAGCAGTCAACATTATTGCTTCAGGTCCCTCTGCTGCAAACTTGGCATTCTCAGAACTGATAGAGATAGCGACTATTTTTGTTAATGGTAGTATTAGTTTACTTGCTCAGCACGATTTTACTCAAGTCGTCGGCTGGGTAATAAGCGATGCCCGCTTTATTAATCATCAGCCAGAAATTCTTAAAAACCATTACAGAGGCCAGCCTTTATATGCAACCTTAGCCGTGTTTGAGGCTTTAGCAGCAGCTCATCCTGATATTATGCACAGTTATCATAGTTCGATGCGTATCTTATACCCAGTAGATAGGCCTTGGGGCGTTAAATCAAATAGGCTTTGGTTCAGCAAACTAACCTTTAAGAAAAAGCTACTAAATAAAAAGAAGCCCTTATCCTACTTTGTTAATGATCCTAACTTTGTTATTGATAGTAGCCATAAACCTGCTCCTATCGGCGTTTCATTAGATGTGACTTATGGATTTGTAGAAGCCGGTACGGTAGCTTATGTTGCAGCGCAATTGGCCTTTTCTAGATCTGTGTCTATCATCAATTTATATGGTATCGATTTACTAAACAGTGCTGAGCCTAGATTTTATGAAAATAAAGATAATAGTGCGCCAAGCAAGCTTGATAAAGCTATTACAGACCGTATCGTGCCATCATTCAATCTACTAGGGAAAGTTTATAAAGAGCACGGCGTCCCTATTGTCAATCACTCTGCTATTTCTAAAGATTTATTTAATAGTTTTGACTAATAGCTTTGATTGACTATTCCTCATATACCCAAATCACTGCTATAACTTCTCAGAAAATTTTAGATACTGATCAGCAATATTATCAGGCAGTAGCTGCTTATCAAACGGTGCTTTATAACGTTCAGGACTAATCAGGGCAGCACTGATTAGCTTGGCTAACCCCTCGATATCTCCTACCGCTACTAGGCTTTGCTTAGGCAATAACTCTCTTGGACCAAACGGACAGTCGGTACTAATCACTGGTACATTTAGTGCTTGCGCCTCGACGATGACATAGCCAAACCCTTCAAATTTAGAGGTGAGAACTAGCAGTGCTGCCGCTACTATTAACGGGTAAGGATTTGCTTGAAATCCCAAAAACTTGACGCAATCATCAATACCTAGCTGCTTAGCTAGCTGCTTTATTTGTTCTTCAAGTTTGCCACTGCCTACTAATACCAAAGGAAGTTTGCGATCTGTTTTAGCATAAGCTTGTAGTAAATCTTGATGACCTTTCATAATATCGAATGATGCCACATGAATAATATATCCATTAGCGCTCAGACCAAACTGATTGATGTTTGGCGGTTGTGCTACTGCTTGTTTAATCGTCTTAACGTCACAGGGATTATAAATTGTCTTAGTTCTATTAATATTACCTATTAACGCTAACAAATCTTGACGGGCCCCTTCACTAACACAGCTACACGGATACGCCCCATATACCATTTTTAAATGAGTAAGCGTTGGCACAGGTTCGGCTATCAGCTTGTCAGCGAACTGTTTGGAGAGCGCCGTGTGTAATACATTAATAATGTTGGGCAATTGACTATAGGCCATTATCCAGTTGAGCTTATAGATATTGACTAGTATTAGATTAGGCTTACCTATATTACCAAGCACATAATCATCGATACGCTTGGCAACTGATTTATAAGCAGTGGCTTGTTCTGAGTGTTGCGGCAAAAGCGGTTCATTATATGGCACAACATGATAATTAACCCGCTGATCTAGTGGCATCTTTTGCGTATCTTCTAGACAAAGCACATGAACACAGTAGTTCATATCTGCATAAGCACGCGCTAATGTGGTCACCATGCGCTCAGCACCACGACCTTCTAATGCTTTTAAGATAAGTAAAATAATAGGTTTGGTCATAGAGGCCTTTATATATGGAGGTTTTAAAATGATAAGATACAAGGCTTGCCAGTTTGAGTTGATTATTATTCAACTATGGCATAAGTAGCCATAAAATCGCGGCTTGGATATAGCTTAATGAGGTACTATTTGTCAAAATGTACCTGTTCGATAATTTAACATTGTATTTCTGAGTAAGGCTTAAATGAAATGACAGCACTTTCAAAATGGCAAAGTAAACTTATTTTACTATTCAAGAGTGAAAGAACTTTCAATGCTCAGGCAATCGTTAGTGAATTCACTAAAAAAAACGATTGCCGAGATGAAAGAAACTATTATTACAGAAGCCGTATGTAACACTGATGCACTGTCTGATAAGCCACGAACTAAAGACTTAACCGCTCATTTAGATAATTTAAAACATCAGTTTATTGGACAATCAGAACTGTGTTTTTACCATGCAACACTGGTGGTACTGCTACGTCGCAATTATAAAACAACAGATATCTTTGCTGAATTTCAAGCCTTGTGGGAAAGTGAGTTTGATTACCTATTAAAGCATTTGTCGCTGCGCTGGATTGTCTCTGCTTGTGATACTTTTATTGATTATTCAGACAATAATAACAGAGCTACTATTTTATTGAATGTCGTTACTTTGGTAAATACTTTAAAAGTTTATGAAACTAAGCAGTTTTTGCAACTAAACGATACTATCGAGCAAACCCCACTACTAACAGATAAAGTCAATGCGCTTTACCACAGCCATCTACCTTTATATGACGGACTTACTTATTTCCGTATCGGTACTGATGATAGTTTAAAAAATATGCGCAGTCGTTATGAAAAGTTTTATGCAATCGATAAAATGGCGACAATTATGCTACTATTCATTTTTGATAAACTTCAAAGCAATAACAGTGCGTTTGCTACTCTAAGAGCTCTACACACAGACGAAAAGTCTCAATGGTGGCTAGATTGAGTTTATCAGTTAAATAGGTTTGAATTAGCTTATAGCTTTAAAAACCTATCTCAAACCTATACTAATGCACTTTATCCTCATCTAAATTTATAGAGTATCAAATGTCTACAACATCTCAACCTTTGTCTTTCACCAATATGGAAGCTACAGATAGCTTTGTTGTTTGTTGTTTTTATACTGATAGCTATCTCAACCATGCTCTATCCTTAAAACAATCTTTGGACGACTTTGGCTTAAATTATTACTTTAAGCAAGTTGATGACGCTGGTTATTGGGAAGCCAACACTCGCATCAAGCCGCATTTTATTTTGCAATGCTTACAACAGTTTCCAAATAAAAACATTCTGTATTTGGATGCCGATGCTTTAGTCAAAAAGCCTTTAGATTACTTTAATCATATCACTACTGACGTTGCCTTTTACAAGACTAAAGGTATGCCAGGCATGTCTCATGATTACTTAGCCAGCACTATGTACTTTAGCAACACCCCTAATACTATAAGGCTAGTTGAGCAGTGGATAGAGGAACAAGTAGATGGCAAGCGCACGCAAGTTGATCAAGACAGCCTAGATACTGCTATGGAAAAGCTTGCTGATACCCTATCCGTCGAGCCTCTCAATCCGGGCTACATAAAGATTTTTGATAAAGACTATGACGGAGAGATATACATTGAGCAGTTTCAAGCTAGCCGTGGTCAAACTAAGCTCAAACGTCAAAACATTAGAACCCGTAATCGGATTATTGGTGGCGTCGCACTGTTAGTTATAATAGCGATTGCTAGCTATTTAATAATGAAGTGAAGTAACTTTTATAATCGGTAATAGATAAAATAATACCCGTCTCAATGGGTATAGCTGATAAGAATTGTAGCTCAATATTCAGCTATACTACTTTGCAGAACGGCTAAAAACCTCCCCACTTGTGCTTGCGTGTTTTTATTTCCAATGGTTCTAAAATTAGCCCTGTGCACATTCAGCATCAGTTAGCTTTGTATAAATGCCAAGTACTTCTCAGCTATAGTAGTAGGTAACAGTGCTTCATCAAAGTCAGCATAAAACTGCTGTGGATCTTGCATTGCCTGACTTAGCTTTTTAGAGATGGCGCTGATATCAGCTTTTGGCATCAAATTGTTCTCCGGTAAAAGCTCTCTTGGGCCAGATGGACAGTCGGTGCTAATAACAGGTACGCCAAGCGCTAGAGCTTCTGCTATTACTAGAGCAAATCCTTCCCAATCTGAGGCTAGCACCTTAAACTTTGCGTGTTTGATATAAGGATAAGGGTTTTCGCAGAAACCTAAGAATACTACCTTATCCGTCAGTCCCAACTGGGTAACTAATTGCTCTATATCTTTTTGTAGCTTTCCTTGGCCTAGTAGCAGTAACGGTAAAGACTGATCAGTTTGTGCATAAGCTTTCAGCAGTATATCGTGGCGTTTGGCTTCTTTAAAGCTACCCACATGAATGATATAGTTTTGATACTCTGGGACAAAGGCATCGGCTAACTTTTGAATCTCGTATCTATCTATCGGATTATGGATAGCTGCTATTGGAGTAATATCCGCAAACTGGGTTATAAAATCTTCCTTAACCCCAGCACTGACACAGACACAAGGATGCTTAGAATAAGTAGCTATCAATTTTGACTTCAATTGCTGAAGATTATCCGCTTGAGAAAACCTATAATATAATGACAAAGTATTATGAATGACGTAAACAATATTGGGCAATTTACTATAAGAAAAAATACCATCCGAGCGTTCAAGATTCGATAAAACTAGGATAGGATGACCAATTTTTTTGCCTATGTATTGATCAACGGTTCGAGCAATGACCGAATTGCGAATCTTACCTTTAGGTAGCCACCTATAGCGCTCATAGTCAATTAAATGGTAAGTTAAGTTTTCATTTAAGGTAAACTCAACTTTAGAATTAAAGGTTAATACGTGGACATCAAATCCTAATTGATGAAAAGCTGCCCCTATAGTTAATACAAAACGCTCGGCACCTGCGCCTTGTAAAGAGTTGATAGACAAAACGATTTTATCTTTTTTTGATAAGATAGCAGACATCTGGCACTCATTAAATTAAGTTATATTAGATTACTAATTTCGCATGCTACCTTCTTTTAACCATTATTAGTAGCTTCATTGGTAGTTTAACGATTAAATAAACGTGATAGAAACGACTTAGACTCATTTGCCCGAGTTACTTTATTACCTTTATAGCGCTTATGAGTCTTTTTTGGAAAGCTGCCAAAAGGTTGCACTCTATAGTTATCTAACTGGTAACCATCAGCAAGGGCATCGTTATAGTAGCTATCGAACAATTCAATAAGCTCTGATCTAGGGTGCGGTATTATTTTGCCATCAAACCAATGCTCAAAGCCTTCCTTCTCAACTCTTGCTAACGCATATTTATGGCTAAACTGAGTGCCCATATCTGAGTAATGCAGTATTTTGATATCTTCGATTGCCAGATCTTCTCCATCGACACAGTTATAGCTGTCTTGATACGGTTGCACCAATTGCGCTTTTTCTTTTAGTAAGTCCATCATTTTTTGATGACCGTCAGCATCCATCTTAAGCTGTTCCATAGGCAGGATAACATTTTGTGCTTTACTACAATCCCAGATACAAGTACATAGGCGTGTCATATCCGCTTTTGTTTTGGCTGCAACGATAGCTTGCCCAGCAATAGGATGCTGCCATAGCTTGGCTAGATCGCTTAAAACAATAACATCAGCATCCATATATATTGCTCTTCCAGAGTAGTTACAATACTCCGGAACTGCCCAACGAAATCCTGAAAAAGGGGTGGCCCATTTAGTAGTATTCCAGCCCTCACCCGTTTCAGGGTTAGAGTACCAGTAGCTCTGAGGATCACGTGATAGCTGCATCCATACGATTTCAACAGGCATGCTAGTATGTTTATGAATACTGTAGTCCAATACCATCATTTGTTCTAAATCACAGTTATTAGGATCGCAACCAACAAATACTCGGATAGTGTCATTGTTAATAAGACGTTCTCATAATTTTATAACGATATTAGAAAACAAAAAATTATCACGTCATGCTTTTACAGATGGCGCAATTATTTAGTCAATAATTGAATTTAGCTATATCTACAAATTCAGATAGAATGATAACTCTGACTATGACTTACTAGCAATAGACTTTATACTATCATCCAAACTATTTAGAGTCGCTCATAACACAGTGTTATATCGAGCAACAGCGATCTCAAAATGACTCCAAACCTTTGCATGATAAGAAGAGTTCAAACATGACCCCTAATAATGAACTTCTCTCCAGTTCTACTTCTAAAGATGGTAATTTTAAAGATAGTAGCAATACTGGCAAAAGTAACTTACAGCAATGGCAAAGATTTGGTCTATTGTTATTGGTTTACTTCCTGATTTGGTCAATAGCCCCAGTCTTTCTCGCTAGTAGCGTACCATTCGATGTCAGTGAAGGTATCAACTGGGGCAGCGAATGGCAATGGGGTTATTACAAGCATCCCCCATTTTCATCTTGGGTATTATACAGCTTCTATAAAATTTTTGGTCATGTTGGCCCCTACTTACTCAGCCAGCTCTATGTAATACTAACGCTGTTTTTAGTTTATCAGCTAGGCAAGCAAATTTGGTCACAAGCTATTGCACTGTTGGGCAGCGTGCTGACTTTGGCAATAGTCTATTATACTTACCCTAGCCTTGAGTTTAATCATAATGTAGCTCAATTTCCTATTTGGGCCGGATTGTATTTAGCTTTTTATCAAGCCTTAACTCGCAACCGTCTAACCGACTGGCTATTACTAGGGGTGTTGGGTGGTCTTGGTATGCTCACTAAGTACAGCGTAGTATTTTTGCTGCTACCGATGGCGCTATACTTGATTCTGCCAAGACAATGGCCGCTATTAAAACAGCCACAGCCTTGGTTTGCAGCTTTTATTATGCTGGCTATATTTGCACCGCACTTATATTGGCTAGTAAGCCATGACTGGCTGCCCTTTGGTTATGCCAGTGGCCGCGCCCATGATGTGGGTGAAGGTGCCGATAACATTAAGCGTCATTTTAGTTGGCTAAGTTTTATCATCGCCCAACTAGTGGCTCATATTCCGTTACTGCTGATACTATTATTTAATCGTAAACGCTTATTGGCTATTAGCGACTATAAGCATAGCTTGCCAAAGGGTGCTTCTTTACTTTGGTATCTTTGGCTGGCTCCTATAGGGGTACTAATCATATTGAGCTTATTATTTGGTATAGGTTTGCGTGATATGTGGGGTATGCCGATGTGGGCGCTATCAGGACTTCTTGCGGCCTCCTTTATCTCCCCTGCCAGCCAAAAGCTAACTACGAGCAAGATAACTAAGGCGCTTATTATTTGGTTGACACTCGCTACGGTATTGACAGTGATATACGTAGGGTTTGGTGATAAGATACGCGATAAGCCATCAAGGATGCAATGGCCAGAACAGGCACTTGCGGCACAAGCACAAGCTACTTGGCAGTCTTTAAGTAGTTGTCCACTTGACAGTGTATCAGGTGATCGCTGGCTTGGTGCTTTAGTGGCTATGAATAACGGTTTTCCCTCACAGATGATATCAGGACCTGCTAGCCATTCACCATGGATGAATACTGAGCGCTTACAACAAAATGGTACTTTAGTAGTCTGGCAAAACACGGGTGCTAATGCCAATAGTTATAAACAAGACGATATCGTTTTGCCTTTGCTAGAGGAAGTGGCTGTAAGTACGGCTAATCAGCAAGAAAGTGCAACTAACTCTAATTTATTGACTAAGCAACAAGGTCAATGGAGAATGGCTTGGCGAGATACAAATATCACTGAGCCGTTAGTCATAAACTGGGTTGCTTATATTCCTAGCAACTGTGCTAAGTAGCCTATATGTCCTAGATAGTCTGTAATCAAAGGCTATCTATCTATTATATTAAGTAGTTACTAATTAGAACCATCAAACCCTAATAATAAGCCCTCAATCCTCTTTGTAACCTTAACGAGTTTTTCATGTCGCAGGATTATAGTTACTCACCGTACTTGTCTATCATTATGCCAGCCTACAATGATGCTGAAGCGTTACAGGCGTTCTTACCACAAGTATTTGAGTTTGCCGCAGCATTAGCTACACCTAAAGCCGACGATATTACCGATAACAATAACCATAAGCGCCTAAGCTGTGAGATCATCATCGTTGACGATGGTAGTAGTGATCATCTATTAGAAGTAGTGACAACTTTGATGCCGAGTCGCCCTAATAACACTGAGCTGATTTTATTACGTTTATCGCGTAATTTTGGTAAGGAGCCAGCGCTGAGTGCTGGGCTTGCTCAAGCAGATGGTGAGTTAGTGGCAATGATAGATGCCGATGGCCAACATCCTTTGCCAGTATTAGCCCAAATGCTTAGCATGATTGAGCAGTCTAATATTGACATGGTTGCCGGTATTCAGGCTAACCGTCCTCATGAAAGCAAACTGGCTAAAACTTTAAAGCGTAGTTTTTACTTGTTTATCCAAGATCGTCAGCGTTATGAGATTCGCCCCAATGCTGGCGACTTTCGAGTGATGAATCGTAAGGTCGTAATGGCACTGCGCTCATTGCCTGAGCGTCAACGTTTTATGAAAGGCTTATATGCTTGGGTAGGTTTCAATACGGTTTATTTGCCTTTTACTGCCGATAATCGCGATACCGGCGAGAGTAAGTTTAACTTCGGTAGTCTGTTTGAGTTGGCCTTAGTAGGTATTACTTCTTTTTCACAAAAACCTTTACGCCTGATATCACGTATGGGCTTTATAGTGTCAGCACTAGCTTTTTTATATGGTCTTTATATCGTTATCGAAACCTTATTGTTTGGCAGTGACGTTGCTGGCTGGGCCACTGTTGCCGCTGGCATTATGTTCTCCACTGGTATCCAGCTAGTCTGCATTGGAGTCATTGGCGAATATGTCGGTCGTCTCTACGAAGAAGTAAAACAGCGCCCTTTATATTTAATTGATGAAGCTATTAGTAGCACTGATAACAATAATGGCGCAACTCGTGACATCAGCATCAATAGCTATGAGAGATCCAACTCCTTAACTAAACAAACAACGAACAATAATGAATAAAATAGCTATAACTCAGTCAGCATCGCAGCAAGCACTATGGTTTTTAGCTGTTGGTGCTAGTGCAGCTTTAGTGCATTTTTTGATACTTATAAGCGTTGTAAACTTTACTACTGTTAGTCCGGCATGGGCTAATGTTGTCGCCTTTTTAATAGCCTTTATTGTTAGTTTTTTTGGCCATTTTTATCTTACTTTTAGTCAGTCTAATAGTAGTACTGATAAACATAGTTCTAATAACGATGACTATATAAAAAATCGTCGTACCAGCGTTAACAAAACACCTTCATCTTGGCGCCATTCATTACCAATATTACTTAAATGGTTCGCCAGTTCGTTACTTGGTTTTATAGCCAATCAGAGTTTATTCGTCTTAGGACTAAGCTGGTTCGGTGAGCTTTATTACATAATAATATGGTTGGTAGTCACTGGTGTTATCACCGTGATGACTTTTGCATTAGGTAAACTTTGGGCATTTAAATCATGAATAACACCTCTCAAAATAATAAGGCGCAAAATAACGTGAGCTCTCCTCCTAATAACGCCCGCGCGGTCATCATTAACGTTGATGACTTAGGACTATCAGACGCTGTCAATAAGGCGGTAATACGTTTGGCTGAGCGTGGAATTATTGGTGCTAGTAGCTATATGGTCGGCGGCAATATCAGTGATAGCGATATCACTAAGCTGGCTGAAATGAATGTCGATATTGGTCTCCATTTAGATTTGACTGGTGTCTACCCATCAACGCTAAGTGCTACGCTTAAGTCTTTGATTATAGCTAGCTATCTACGTCGATTAAAACCCATGCAAGTGACTGAGGTTATCCAGCATCAGTTAGATAGTTTTGAAGATAAATTCAATCGTGCGCCAGCATTTATTGATGGTCATCAGCACATTCATCAGTTCCCGATCATACGTGAGCGTTTGATCCAAGAGTTAACTAGCCGTTATGGTAGTAGCAATGATAAAGCAAATAAAAGCTCGCATCATACTATTAGCGCGCGCGTGACCACCCCTCTTGTTAACGACTTTAAGTCTTGGGTTATCTATTCTCTTGGCGGTCGAGTATGGAATAAACTATGTCGGCAGCATAATATCGCTACTAATGATAAATTCGGTGGGGTTTATGGTTTTGATGTTACTAGCCAGCAGCTAGCAGCCCTATGGGACAAATGGCTGAGTGCAGCTCCACGGACTAGATATCTGCAGCCAGGTTTATATATTGAGTCTTTTACTTTTGAGTCTTCGGGGACTTATGCTCAGTATGGGTCAACCACCCCGCCTATTCATTCTGTACCGTTGTCTTTACCACGTGATGTAACGACTACTTTACTAATGTGCCATCCTGCTGTGCCTGATAATAGCTGGCAAGATGAGATTAAGGCGGCACGTGAGCGCGAGTTTGCCTGGTTGATGAGTAATCAATTTGAAGACTTATTGCAGCAGCAGCAAGTTAGGTTAGTGCGTTGGTCTGATATCGTAGCTATGTAGAGTAGACGATAATTATTTTTACTTTAGCCCAATAAAAAGCCAAGACTCGTAACAAGTCTTGGCTTTTTATTGGCACTATTCTTAGCTAAAAAGCTTTAATTAAAAGACTCTAGCTTAACAAACCTAGTTAATAAAGCTTAGTCAATAAAGCTTAACCAATGCATATACTGCTCATTACGGCCATGAACCACATCGAAGTACAAGGTTTGCAGTTTTTCAGTCAATGGGCCACGACCACCGTTACCAATAGTGCGGTCATCGTATTCACGAATAGGAGTGACTTCAGCAGCAGTACCTGTCATAAAGATTTCATCGGCTAAGTAAAACTCGTCACGAGTGATACGACGCTCAGTGACTTTAATGCCTAAATCGTTAGCGAATTGAATGATACTACGACGAGTAATGCCATCTAAAGCTCCGCCTGCTAGATCTGGTGTATGTAGCTCACCGTCTTTGACTAAGAATAAGTTCTCACCTGATCCTTGGCAAACATAGCCTTGTGAATCCATCATGATCGCTTCATCATAGCCGTTACGAGTCACTTCACGGTTAGCCATAATAGACACCGGATAGTTACTTGAGGCTTTGGCCTTACACATGGTGACATTTGGCAGATGATGAGTATAAGAGGAAGTCTTGACTCGGATACCATTTTGGATGCCCTCTTCACCAAGATAAGCGCCCCAATGCCAAGCAGCAACCATAGCATTGATACTATTATCATGAGCCGCTAAGCCCAATTTTTCAGCGCCAATCCATATTAATGGACGGATATAAGCTTCTGCTAAGTTATTCTGTTTGACTACATCTTTGTGCGCTTGCTCTAGAGTCGCTGCATCAAAAGGCACTTGCATTTGGAAGATTTTTGCTGAGCCTAATAGACGATCTACATGATCTTTTAGACGAAATACGGCCGTACGCTTGTCAGCAGTTTGATAAGCACGAACCCCTTCAAATACGGCGATACCATAATGCAAACTATGAGTAAGTACATGAATTTTGGCATCAGGCTGATCGATCATCGTGCCATTCATCCAAAGCTTGCCGTCTTGTGTTGCCATGTTCATTTGATATTCCTTATGCTAGCGCTAACGTCTAACTTGTATGTTGAGTTTTAATTTTTATCGTGATTTTATTATCTAGTTTACTGCTCGATTGCTTGAGTGCTATAACAGTTAAGCGAGTTATTGTTGCAAGCTGCGAGAGATTATATCACCAGCAGCTATCGCAAATGAAATCTTTTAGTTTACCCTTATAGGGCTTTTATTTATGCTAAACACCCATCAAACGCTGCCACTGACCTTGTACTAAAGTGCGCGTTTCCACCCATAATCCTTCATCTACTAGCAGTGATTGCTCGGATAGCGCTAATTGATGACTGGCGGCACGAATACGCAGGTAGGCTTCAGTCAAGTCTTGACAGATCTCAGTGCTCCAAATACCCAGTAAGGCCATTTCCTCAAAGATACGTACGTTATCACTCCATTTGGTCAAGCTAGGATAGTCATGAGAATAAGCCAATACTGCAAACTGCGCTAAGAACTCGATATCAACGATACCGCCTGCGTCTTGTTTTAAATGAAACTTACCTTCTTGTTGTTCCCACTGGCTAGTGCCTAAATGCTTTTGCATTTTTATACGCATACTAGTCACCTCTATGCGCACTTCATCTAAGGTGCGTGGCAGCGCTAGTACTTCACGGCGAATATCACAAAAGCGTGCCATCACCCTTTTATCACCACATATTGCCCGCGCACGAACTAGCGCTTGATGCTCCCAAGACCAAGCTTTACTGAGCTGATAAGTCTCAAACGCATGACAGGAGACCACCATCATGCCCGCATTGCCAGATGGTCGTAGGCGCATATCTATCTCATAAGCACGACCGTCTCGAGTCTGAGTATTTAGATAAGTCATTAGCTTTTGTGCCAGACGAGCGGCAAACTTCATACCACTGACGGAGGTTTCACCAGTCGTCATGCCCTCCTCTTTTATCTTGTGCAAGAACACTAAGTCTAAATCAGAAGAATAAGACAGCTCAAGCCCGCCAAGTTTGCCATAGCCGATAATAGCAAAGCCGCAATCAGCCTCTGTTACTGGATCTCCATCTTGGCCAATAGGATAACCATAACGTCTAACGAGCTCAGAGAAGCCACGCTCAAGCGCCGCTTCTAATACTACAGCGGCAATAAAAGTCAGCGAGTCAGATACTTTCATGATCGGTCTTTCTGCTAGTACATCGCTGGCCGCTACTGCTAACACCTGATTCTTTTTAAACAGTCGTAGTACGCTTAGCAGCTCCTCTTCGTCCTCACGCTCTACACGCAGCAGGCGTTGACGCAATATATCACGCAGCTCAGGCTTATCTGGTAAGTGGCGATAGCGCTGCTGTAAAAAGGTGTCAAGCAATACCGGATATAGCGCCAGCTCATTAGCAATCCACGGGCTTGCCGATAGCATAGGAATTAGCTCAACGGTCGCATTGGGATTTTCAGCCAGCATGACTAAGTAGATAGAACGCCGACAAATAGCTTCTAACAAAGTGATCAATCGGGGCAAAGCGGTATTGGCTAGCTGTTGCTGTTGTTGATGGGCAAGCAAAGCATGCAACACTACAGGATAAGCTGCATCCAAGCGAGATCTGGCCTCATCACTGAGGTTTGCTACCATTTTTGACTGCCAAAAAGCATCTAACTGCGCTCGGCTCTGTTGCGTCAGCACAGTGTCAAGTTGGGCGATTTGCTGAGCAATGTTAGCAAGCTCAAGGGTACTGTCTTCTTGCGCTGGCATTTGCCGTTCTGTCACCATACGCTCAAATGGCGCATTAACGTCCTCTCGATGATCATTTAAGGTTACTAACAAGGCCGACCAGTCGGCAAAGCCTAAAGTTAATGCCAAGTTATGCTGCCAAAACTCATCATGAGGCAGGCGCTGGGTCTGCTGATCATTGATAGCCTGAATAGCATGCTCAAGACGACGCAAAAATCGATAAGCGGCTTGCAGTTTCTGATAAGTGGGCGGCTCGAAGTATTCAAGCTCATACAAAGCTTGCATCGCTTTTAGACAAGACTTGACCTGTAACTGCGGCTGACGTCCACCGTAAATAAGCTGAAAGGCTTGCACAATAAATTCAATATCACGAATACCACCAGCACCCAGTTTAATATTATCCAAATCCTCACGCTGCGCCACTTGATTTTGAATCAAGGATTTCATTTCACGCAGTGCTGAAAAGGCACTGTAATCCACATAATAACGAAAAACAAAAGGCTTTATCATTGCCTGTATTTCATCATAAAACGGTGATTCAATTTGACCCACTACTCGCGCCTTCAACCAAGCAAAACGCTCCCATGCACGACCATGATTGCTAAAATACTTCTGTAATGCTGACAGATGAATCGCCAAGTCAGTACCGTCACCCCAAGGACGCAAACGCATGTCTACTCGAAATACAAAACCGTCAGCAGTATTATTATCGAGCAGCCTAATGATCCCTTGACCTAGACGAGTCATAAAGCGCTTGTTATCAATACTACGTGTGCCTTTTGATTTATCTCCATCAGTCTCGCCGCGACCTTGATGGATAAATACTAGATCAATATCACTGGACAAATTAAGCTCTTGCGCGCCCAATTTTCCCATCGCCATAATAGCCATATCATCGACTTGTGGCTTGCCTTGCGCATTGATAAAAGTGGGCTGGCCATACTTAGATACTAACTGCTGATAAGTATAGCTCTTGGCAAATAACAGACAGCCATCAGCAAAGTCAGAGAGCTCATCGGTTAATTGTTCAAGCTTAATCAGAGCCAAAGCATCTTGCCAAATCCAGCGCATCATCATCAGCATACGTAGATGCCGTAAGCCACTCATCACCTTACTCTCATCGGCCAGCTGATAATTCTCATCTAAAGTATAATCTTGAATCAAATCGTCGATCTGCTGGCGAGTGAGCGTCTGCTCTAATGGGTAGCTGCGCAAAAACGTCTGACAGGATATGGTCCGACTTTCCCATATTTGATAAGCGAACTCACTGGCGGTTTGCAAAACTTGTAGCTGCTCAGGTGTTGGCTGGTAGTCTTTATGATTGGATGTAGCAGAGGACATAGGGGCACAGACTCCTGGCGAGATAATTGAGAATACTGAGATTTAAAACCATTAAAACCATTGTTAAAACTAAGCTTTGAGCAGTAGCAGCGCTAATTTTTATATAAACATTAGTGACCACAGCAAGCGTTATATTAATTAAAAAAAACTTACTAATCGTAGTGGTAAGTGTCTAAGCCTATACTGAGCTAAAATCATTCCCAAAGAATTATAAAGACATCTATAGCAACAGTGCTTAGCATAAAATTACTTTTAACAACGTTGACACTCTTGGATTGAACCTGCTTTATGGTAGCATAAATACCCTGAGCATGACCGATCTAGCCGTTGTCTGAGGGTTCATAAAAATACTTAGCAGTAACTTGGTTAAATATTTTGCAACGCTATCTTAAAATAATCCATGCCATGATTCTAAGTGAGTACTCTATGTCACCTACTAGGCTGAACTCTATAACTAATAATGATTTTTTGCTAAGTAATGTTCGCTTAGAAACCGGCTTTGTTTATGATGAGCAGCAACAAGTCATCGCTACCCAAACGGCTATTTTCGATATTATAGTCACTAACGGCATCATTCAACAGATAACTAAAAAAGCAGCCATAAGCTCTGCGGGCTTACCGAATAATTCGAATGACGATTTACAGAAGCACTCAAACAACGTTGATGCTAACGGTTTGTTGATGTTACCTACTTTTCAAGATATGCACATCCACATCGATAAGACTTATTATGGTGGGGTTTGGCAAGCAGCGCCGTGGACTGGCAGTATCAAAGATATGATTAGCTTAGAAGAAAAACTAATTCCTAAGTTATTACCTAACTCGCAACACAGAGCTGAACTCGCTATCGAGCTGATGCAAAGTCACGGCTCTACTTTTGCACGCTGTCATTGCAATGTAGACCCAGTCAGCGGTCTTAAAAGCTTAGAGCACTTGCTATTAGCCTTAGACAATTATAAAGACCGTTTTAACTGGGAAATTGCGGCTTTTCCGCAGCACGGTATTCTCTATTCACAATCTGAGAGCTTATTACGAGAAGCGGCCCAGATGGACATCGACTTTATCGGTGGTCTTGATCCGACGATTGTAGATGGTGATGCGAAAAAGTCTTTAGATATCATGTTCGATATCGCCTTAGATTATGACAAAGGCGTCGATATACATCTGCATGAAGACTTGCCCTCTGGTAAAGCGGTCATGGAGCACATGATAAAACGCGTTAAAGAAAACCAAGCCCTACAAGGCAAAACCTTTATCACGCATGCTTATGCTCTGGCAATGCTACCACCACTAGAGCTTGAGCATCTAGCCGCTGAGTTCGCAGAATATGGTATCGGTATTGTCACTAGTGTGCCTATAGGACAAAATGCGTTACCTATTCCTATTCTATTGAAACATCAAGTTCAGGTGCTAACCGGTACCGATAACTTAATGGATAATTTTTCGCCCTTTGGCTTAGGCGACATGCTACAAAAGGCTAATTTATGTGCGCAACTTTATGGTTGGACTGACGAATATCGTCTAAATCGTGCCTTACAGATGGCTACTAATAATAAGCAAACTTTACCCTTAAACGATCAAGGCCAGCAAGTTTGGCCTTATGTAGGTGCCGACGCTAATTTTATATTAGTCAAAGCCTGTTGTTCAGCGGAAGCGGTCGCCCGTCTACCCAAACGTGAAGCGGTTTATTATCAAGGTAGAGCCATACTTTAGATGCGTCCTTCAATAAAGCCTTAAATAGGCTAGCCTCTGTTAATAGCTTATCGCTAATATTAGAAGCTTATCAAAGCTAATAGTTTTGATTATAAATAGTGTTTAGTTAATAATTAATTATTGAACAATTGCCTATTATAGTAAAGCTTTAGAAAAATATAAAATATAAAATATAAAATATAAAACAAAGGATATTACAATGAATGACTCACAACAAAATCAACAGATCGTCTTGGCTCAGCACCCTAAAGCTCAAGTGAATCAACAGACTTTTAGACTTGAAAATATCGCTATGCCTGACTGCCAAGCTGGGGAGGTACTGCTAAAAAGTATCTACGTATCCGTCGATCCGGGTATGCGCGGCTTTATGGATAAAGGTGATAGCGATAATGCGGGTAAGAAATTTCAGATTGATGAGGCTATTACTAGTAGAAGTGTAGCGCAAGTCATCGATAGTGCTAGTGAGGATTTTAAAAAAGGCGATATCGTTCATGGTCGCTTAGCTTGGAAAAAGTATCAGAGCTTTGCTGTAGATACTCTTGAAAAAGTAGATCCGGATATCGCACCGATTTCAACCGCAGTAAGTATGCTTGGCATACCAGGCTTAGCGGCTTATTTTGGTATGCTAAAAATCGGCCAGATCAAACAAGGCGAAACTGTAGTAGTATCCGGTGCCGCAGGTTCAGTAGGTAGCATCGCCGTACAGATTGCACGCATTAAAGGCTGTAGAGTTATCGGCATTGCTGGCTCTGCTAAAAAGATAGACTATCTACAAGACGACTTAGGGGTAGATAAAGCCATTAACTATCATCAAACTACTGATATGCAAGCGGCTATCAAACAAGCCTGTCCGGATGGGGTCGATGTGTTCTTTGATAATGTCGGTGGTGAGCTATTCGATGCCGTATTCGCTAATATTAATGAGCATGCCCGCATCGCTATCTGTGGGCAAATCGCTGATTATAACCACGGTGAAGTACCACAAGGCCCACGCCCTATGCATCATTTGATCAAAAAAAGCGCTCGTATGGAAGGCTTTGTGGTTTATGATTTTGCCGATGAATTCGATGCTGCTAAGCAGCAGCTTAGTCAATGGTATAATGAAGGTAAAATGACCTACAGAGAAAACCTAATAGAAGGTTTTGAAAATATACCTTCAGCCTTTATTGGCTTATTCGAAGGTGAGAATATCGGCAAGCAAATGGTGCAAGTTGCTGATGTCGATACTAATGCTCTAGTCGATACCCAATAAAATAACCACATCACTCTATGAGGCGACACTGCGCTTTGCTTGGGGATCTATCTTTGTCATAATAGACTCGATAACGTTAAAAATGACTTGATAATATTCTTCAGTGACTATGAATAACAATGAACAACCATAAAACCCGACAACTTGTGATGCTACGCTTATGACTACTGTTACTCCGCTATTGTTAATTACCAAAGATCCTAGCCATCCACTCGCTGAGCTAGCATTGCGTTACGCCCGTGCTTTCGTTGAACAAGCGGCTGAAGTAAATACTAGTAATCAAACTCAGATCTCTGATAACAGTGAGGTCGCTTGTACACCCTTAAAGCTTTTCTTTTATGCGGATGCCGCCCATATGGCTAATCGCCTACGTTGGCAATCTGCCGATCAAGCCAATCTCACCCAACAGTGGCAAGCACTTGCACAGCGCTATAAGTTACCCTTAGCTGTCTGTGTCAGCACTGCCCTTAGTCGTGGTGTTAGTGATAGCGATAACAGCGCCCGTCATCAATTACAAGGTGACAATGTCGCTCAAGGTTTCGACTTAGTCGGCTTAAGTGATCTGGCTATGATGATGCAAAGTGACTGCCGTCTAATACAGTTTTAGCAAAAATGGCAATCAAGCAATAACCATAACAACGGCAAGCTATAGCAAAGCCTAAGTAAGGATAAATAATGAAGTTACTGATTCAGCTGCGTACTCCAACTGAGATGGCAAGCTATGAGGGCTGCGCACTGGCCTTAACCTTAGCGACTTTTGGTCATCAAGTGCAGCTTTATTTAGATGCGCCAGTGTTTGGCTTATTGATGCAGCCTAAATCACGCTTGCACGGCATGATTCAATCGCTAGAATTATATGACATGCCAGCAGCTTGGCTACCTAATGATGTCTTTAGCGGTTGGCTGACAGGTATGGTGCCTCTCGACTTAGCTAGCCAGTTAATGCTCATTCCTGAAGTAGTTAACAGCCAAGACTTTGAGCAAATATTAACTTTTTAGGGGTTATTGCAAACCTTATCCCAAGCGCTTTTAGCCTCTTTATTTTGTAAAAACGGACACTTGCATGGCAACTCTATATCAATTACATAGCACGATGGATACCCTAAGAAGCTGTACTAGTGAGATGGCTCTTACTTGGCAGGACGGTGACAGTATTATCTTGCTCGGTTCAACAGTGGCTTTTGTTGCATGGTTAACCGCTTATCTCGATGATGCCGATATAGTAGATATCAAAGCCATCTATGCCTTAGCTGATGATGTGGCGCAACTTAGTACTGATACCGCAGCCCAACTCAATCTTGATAGCAAGCTCACCGCTATATTGACGGATAGTGAATGGGTGGCTTTGACTCTAGGGGATTATGCTGACAGTCAGCCGTTCGATAAAGTAGTGACTATTGCCTTATGACCGATAAAACCTTAAATGCTGAGGTAACTGGCACGGCTTGTAGCACGGCTAATAAGGACTGTAATAAAAGTAATGCTGAGCTTAGTAACGCCACCCCCTTAGTATTGGACGAAGACGGCCATCTGTGTAATCATAATATTTGGACAGCAGCTATCGCCCAGCAACTCGCCGATACTTTAGAGGTTGAGCTAAGTGCTGAGCATTTAGCCGTTTTACAGCAAGTTCGCAGCTTTTTTGATAAGTTCAATCATGCTCCTGCTACTCGTCCACTGATCAAATGGCTACAGCAGACCTTACCTGAGCACGATATCAGTAACCAAAAGCTACAGCAGCTATTTAACACTGGATTGGTGGCGCGTCATGTCAATCGCTTAGCGGGTCTACCTAAACCACCAAACTGTTTATAGTTAGTAGTCAGCAGCATTTTATATATACTTTTTCAGCTTCTCTAGACTCAGCTCTTAGCGTAGTTAACTGCTCGTTGAACTGGCTTTTTTTAAGCCAGCTCAGTTAAACTGGCTATTTGGCATCATAGACAGTCAAAGTATCATAACCAGTGCTACGACCATTGTCACCATTGAAGCACTGCTGTCGCCATAATTCATAAAGACATATTGCTACGCTGTTAGACAGATTCAAGCTGCGCGAATCAGGAAGCATTGGTAGTCTTAGCCAATTATTAACACCAATGTCTTCTCGTATCTCATCAGCTAATCCAGCTGTTTCAGAGCCAAACACTAAAGCGACATTGCTAGCATTAGCTTGACCAGCATCAGCCTGTTCTGTGAAGCTATAATCGTAGAAGGGCTTGCTAAGTTTAGTAGTCAAGGCAGTAATGGTGTGACAGTCACAAGCGATTAGAGCTTGCTTAGCAGCTGCCCAATTATCATGAACTTGCAACTGAGCATATTCATGGTAATCAAGCCCTGCTCGACGCAACTTTTTATCATCTAGCTCAAAACCTAGCGGCTGCACTAAATGTAGTTGCGCACCAGTATTAGCACATAATCGAATGATGTTACCAGTATTGCTAGGCATCTTTGGTGCTACTAGCACGATATGAATGGTCATAGAGTTTCCATAAATTAAAAAAAGACCAAAAATTGACAGCTATAGTATAGTGCAAAAATATATTTTATGGGGTTGCAAGCCCAGTAACTATCTATAGAAACTTACAGAGATAACGATTTAAAGCTGATTACGGTAATCAAAAGTTACAGTTTATTAGTAATAATTACACTTTGATACTTTGCATATTTTTTAACTTTTATTATGATGTCTGTGTCGGATAGCAAGCATATGTTAAGATTGATATTTAATCTTTTGATAGAACTACCTATTCAATATTTGATAAATAATGCTCAAGCCAAGCGCTTAGTATCATTTGTTTTACCTGTATTACCCACCCATTTTGAGGAAAATATTATGAAAAAAGTAATTATCGCATCTTTAGCTGCTATGGTTGTATTGACTGGTTGTAACACATTCAAAGGTTTTGGCCAAGACGTATCAAGCGCTGGCGATGCTGTAACTGGTACTGCTAAAGAAGTACAGAAAAAAATCTAAGCTACGCCCATTTAGAAGTTATAAAGGGCTTACCATGTCATTTGGTAAGCCCTTTTTTTGTTTAAAGATACGGCTTAGTCCGCACTCTGTTATTTGATGGTCACAGAAACTCGCGCAAGATTTGATTAAGATAGCGCTGACCCAGCTTAGTCGGTTGCAGTCTATCTGTGCTAGCGACCAACAAGCCTTGGTTCACCAGCTTATCTACTTTCGCTGCAATGTTGTCATAAGCCAAGCCAGTGCGCTGCGTAAATAATTGCCAACTCACCCCAGTATGTAAACGTAAGGCATTGAGCATAAACTCACTGACCAATTCATCACTAGCAATCGTATGCCAGTCAACCATTTTGGGCGCACTTGGCTTGCTTGTAGCCATTATAGAAGAGCTATCTAGAGTAAGGCCGGGTAAGTGTTGGTAGGCAACATAATCTTTTGGTAGTCGTGATTTGCTAAAGCGATAAATATCGGGCTGTAGCGATGATTCACCCTTTACTACTGAGCCTGATAGAATATTTGCTAAGCGTTTTGACTGATCGTCACTAACCGTCACTTTACCGTGCGCCCCCGCTCCAATCGCCAAGTAATCACCAAATTGCCAATAATTCACATTATGACGACAAGGCTGATCTAATCTACCCGCCCATGCTGATACTTCATAATTGCTATAGCCTAAACTTTGGAGTAGCGCATTGCCTGCCTGCTCAATATCCGCCAAGTCATCCTCATCAGGCAAGATAGGCTGACTTCGATAGAATACTGTATTAGGCTCGATAGTTAGCTGATACCATGAGATATGCGTGGCACCCGTATCATGGGCGGTTTGGATGTCATGCAAGGCCTCAACGAGGGTTTGCTGCGGTAAGCCGTGCATCAAGTCTACATTTACTCGAGTAAAGCCAGCTTCGCGTGCAGCTTTAATAGCCGTCACAGCTTGCATAGGATCATGGATACGCCCAAGCGTCACTAGCTTATCCGCACAGAAGCTTTGCACTCCTATGGACAATCGATTAATTCCTACCTTTAGATATTCAGCAAACGGCGCGTGCTCTAAGGTTCCAGGATTAGCTTCCATAGTGATTTCGATATCATCAGCAAAATCAAAGACCTGACGTAACCCAGCAAAGAGGCGCTGATATTGTAAGATAGGCAATAATGACGGCGTGCCCCCACCAATAAATATTGAGCTGATCTGACGTCTTTGAGTCAGGGGCTGCTGCAGTTTTGCATCTAGCAGTAGCGCATCTACATACTCATCATATCTCTCATCCAGCGCCTGCTCACTATCCACTGGTAATTCATGTGAATTAAAATCACAATAAGGGCACTTTTTTACGCACCATGGAATATGAATGTACAGCGCTAGCGGAATATCTAACGCTTTTATAGTAGGCAAGCCCGTATCATCCTGCTTAGCCTCAGCTTTAGGAACGTTAGCTTTATGAACATTAGCTTTATGAACATTGTTATTAGTATCAGGTTGAGATATTGACATAGGATAAACTTATAGTTGCAAGACTGCATTAAGCAGTAGACGTGGCTGGCTAGAGTAACGGCTAAACCAATAAAAGCAAAGCTTTGATGATATTTGATTAATAGTGGTTGTCTGCTAAAAAAACAATGACTGATAAAGATAAGAGCTGAAATAGGCTATATCGATAACATAACCAGTAACAAACGCTAATACTAACCGTCTACACTTATAGGCAAAATGGTTGGCAGATATTGATAATATTCTAACAATATTAAAAAAAGGACATCAAGCATGGCGTATTGGTTAATGAAATCTAATCCTAAGTTTTTTGGTATTGACGATCTGCGCCGCATGGGGACTGATGCTTGGGACGGCGTACGTAACTATCGTGCTCGTAATTTTATGCGTGATGATATGAGAGTCGGTGATCAAGTGATTTTTTATCATTCAAGCGCCAAACCCTCTGGTGTCGCTGGAATCATGACTATCAGTAAGGCGGGCTACCCTGATCCCAGTCAGTTCCATCCCGAACATCGCCATTATGACCCTATAGCAACCGAAGAGAAGCCACGCTGGTATATGGTGGAGGTTACTTTTGAGCAGGCCTTGATAGAAACCTTACCCTTATCTGCTATTAAATTCATACCCGCTCTTGAAGATTCTTTATTACTTAGAAAAGGCTGTCAGCAATTGACGGTTATCCCCCTTGAGCCTAAGCACTGGCAAGCGATAATGGATATGGCTGAAAGCTTAGAGTTGTTAGAGGACTATGAATAAAATATAGCTATAGGAGCCAATCCGATTTCTTAGGGGTTCGGCTCCTTGGTGAGAACTTGAATCTTTGGGTAAATACTATTGTTATCAATAGTTTAAGTTAATGAATATTAAACGATAAACGCCCCTATTACGGCAAATAGTAGGGGCGTTTATTTTTTTGTAAGCCTTGACTCTATTCTGTTTGAAGTAGAAATAAATTCGCATACCTATGACAAGCTGATGGGTAATCGTTGTCACATGCCTTATTTAGTAAATCTTTTGCAGTAGCTATGTCTTTGTATACTCCTTCACCATCGTAGTACATTAAGCCCAGAGTAAATTGAGCACTGCCACTTCCCAAATTGGCTGCTTTTGTATACCAATCTATAGCTTGGGCATAACTTTGTTTTACACCCCAACCTTCTTGGTTTATTTCTCCTAATCTATAGTGCGCTTCAGCGTTTCCCTGTTTAGCGGCTTTTTGATACCAATCTATAGCCTCATTGTAGCTAGCAATTGTATAATAGTGCCAACCAAGCATATTTTGTGCTTCAGCGTTTCCCTGCTTAGCGGCTTTTTGATAAAATTCCAGTGCTCTGGCAGCATCTAAACGTACTCCATCTCCTAAGTCATACATTACCCCAAGACTATATTGCGCCTCAGCATAACCCTGATCAGCTGCCTTGTGATACCATTCTAATGCTTGAGCATCATTTTGAAGTCTATCTTCACCAGTTTGATATGCTCGTCCAATTCTATACTGTGCCTCAGCATTTCCTTGCTCAGCTGCCTTCTGATACAAATCTACTGCTGTAACAAAATCTGGAAATATATCTTTAACAGTTTTATCGCCAAAATAAAGCCTGTGTACCTCTTTAGCATCACCTTTACTGGTTAATTGTTGAGTTTGGCCAAAGTCTACTGCCATAGCAGATACCGATAGCATCGTAGGTACTAACAAAAGCGTTATTTTGCTGATAAATGAGGCTTTACACAGTGGCATGGTGAGTCTCGAATGAGTCGTTTTTAGGATTATATTTTTGCAGTAGTGCCATGGTAGCATAACCATTTTAGGTCGCTCGGCTCGGTAACTTTTTTATGTCTAAAGCCATTCATCATAACGTCCTTTTTTTGCAGTATGTTCGCTGCCTGTATAGCGCACCGATCACAAATTAAGATTACTTTCAGGTATGCAAAGCTTAGTAGCCAACATAAGGTTAATCCAATAAATGTCTCATTTGGATATCTATGCGCAAGCAGAGATTGGCAAAACAAGCTTGGTAGTGATTGGCATAGCCTAATAGCAATAGGTATGGGTATGGGTATAGGAGATGAGTTTGTATTAGCGCAAAAGTCGTGTGTGCAATCTATCGACAAGCTACTTACTCAATAGATTATAGCAAAAACGCTCGTTTGAGCTAAATGCCCCGATTATTGGCACCAGTAGCCTATAACTTGCTATTCAAGTCCTCACTAGGGTAGCGAACCAGTGAAAGCAGATTACTGATTCGCCAAAAGTTTAGGCTAAAAACTTGGCTTTAAAAGGTAAATACAGGAAAAATTTAGTTTAAAATTGACTGTAGTCCACTTTAACGAGTTTAGATTGCTGAACCTTTTTTAGTTTGAATGTCTTGGAATTTTCATCCCAAATGTTGACATAATAGGTGATAAGTTGTTTACCGGTGGTTTCGTTGACTTTCTCGCCTTCACAATTGCGGCTGATAAATAAGCGGCTATTAGGATAGAAAGCCAAACGCTCGTTGTCATCGAGTTCCGCTTCGTCTGCAAAGCATTCTGCGCCACTTTCATAAGGGGTGACACTATCCTCAGTTTCACCCAGTGGGATATCGTATACTTTGCCAGTACGTTTATCAATCATAGCCCCTGACACACAGCTTGTACCACAGCCCCAGGTTGTTACGATATAGTTACCCGCGAAGTTAATGTCACCATCTTTATGAGCAGCTTTTAGACGAGTAAGAAAAGAGCTCCAGTCACCTAGTTTTAAGGGGGCTTGTTTACCGTTATAAATTTTAGCAGGGTATTTCTCAAAGCTGTAACCAGCGATGGTTTGGGCATGAGAAGTAGAGATACAAGCCAAGGCAAAACCAAGACAGGTCGCAAGCTTTTTCATAAGAATTCCTTTTTTAATAGGGATTAGTACAGAAAACGGAAGTTATAGTTATAGTACGGTAAATACATTTTTTAATTATATATAAACTCCATTAAATAAGTTTTTCTCAAATTACTTATGCAAATAATAATCTGATAAGGTTTAGTAAAGTCTTACAAGCTGTATGTTGAGCTTTAATACAATCAAATTTAAGCTATGCTTGAGCAAACGTATAGGTAAAATTGGTAAACTAACGACTAGATGAGGAGTTTGCTATGACTAAGAAAAAGCAAAGCTATAGTACGGGGTTTAAAGTACAGGTCAATCTCGGACGCTCTAGCTTTCACATAAATTCTGTCTGTCATAGCGTAATCTTCCGTGATTGGCTATAGCTCAGGGTGGGAGCAAACTTATTAACAACTGGCTAGGAATTAACTGTACTATTAAAGAAGCCCCCTATATTTAAAGTAGATAACTATGTTGTCGGTAAAGTTGTCGGTAAAGTTAGCGGTAGTCTAGATGCTTTAGAGTTTTTTGATATGAAATACCTTAATGACTCAGGAATTGAGACTATAAACCTATTGACCACTTTTGCAGGTAGCTTAAAGGATAAGCAAGCAGGCTCACCTTGCAAAGCGTCGTTGAAAACGTTGACATCATAGCGTAGCTTGTTTACCATCGTGCCTAGTTATCATTATGATGATCTGTTCGCTTTAGACCTGTCAATTCACTCTTTGAATTGACGGGTTATTTTTATTTTAGTGACTAGCAGTTTCGGTACTTGGCAGTTATTGCTATAAAATTGTTGATACTGTTTTATCATCCTGACTGTTTCTACCTTCCTGACTGTTGTATCGTACTGACCGTTTTATCATACTCACTGTTATAGCTTGCTAACAGTGACTGTAATCGACTTTTAAGCTCAAACCTTAATATTAACCATCTATAACCATCGTAAATAATGAAAAGTTGCTAACCATGGCTTTGCCGATATCCTTTACCGATTTTAAAAGCTATAGCTTACGCTTAGGCGTACTAGCGCTACCTATTTTAGTTACCCAGTTTTGCCAAGCCGCACTTGGTGTCGTCGACGCTATCATGGCCGGACAAGTCTCTGCCCTTGATTTGGCCGCAGTCGCTGTCGGCTCAGGTATTTGGCTGCCGCTATTTCTCCTAGCAACCGGAATATTGATTGCCACGACTCCACTTATTGGCGAGGCAATAGGCCAAAATAACCAACATCAAGTTCCGCACATTACCCAGCAATCCTTATGGACAGCCGCGGTAATCGGTATTATTGGTTTTATTATTGTCAATCTCATGCCCAATGTACTGGCACTTATGGGTGTCCCCGAAAACATTCAACCTATAGCCGCCCAATACTTACATGGCGTATCCTTTGGTTTCCCTGCTATGGCAGTGTATGCCGTGCTACGCAGCTACTGCGAAGCGCTGGGTCGTCCAGAGCCTGTGACTGTTATCAGTATAATTGGCTTACTCGCTGATATCCCACTCAACTATATTTTTATTCATGGGCTTTATGGCATGCCTGAGATGGGTGGCGCTGGTTGCGGAGTTGCCACGGCTATCGTGTTATGGATAACCGTATTACTATTAGCTGCTTATACCGCCTTTACTAAACGCCAGCAGTTTGCCAAAACTCGATTTTTTCAAAATTTTGCGGCGCCTAATCGTGTGCAGATCACTAAGCTGCTTAAGTTAGGAATACCTATTGGTATTTCTATCTTCTTTGAGGCTAGTCTTTTTAGCTTAGGAGCCATCATTATCAGCCCCTTAGGGGAGATAGCTACTGCCTCGCACCAAGTGGCGCTATCGGTGACCGGTCAGCTGTTTATGATACCGATCTCCGTAGCTATGGCCCTAACTATCATGGTCTCTAATCGCTTCGGTGAGAAGAACCTGTTGGCCCTACGCCATGTCCAAACTACTGGGCTTATCTGGACTATTCTTATCGCTGTAACTTGTATGCTAGGAATTTGGTTATTTAGACCTTATTTAGCAGCTGCCTTTACTGACAATCCACAAGTACGAGCGCAAGCGATGCACTTATTAATCTTTGCCCTAGCTTATCAGTTGTTTGATGGCTGGCAAGTTAATATCGCCGGTATCCTACGTGGTATGCAAGATACTACTGTCCCTATGTGGGTGACGCTGTTTTGCTATTGGATAGTGGCGTTGCCATTAGGTATTTATTTAGTACGCTATACTAATATAGGGGCACAAGGCTTTTGGATGGCGCTAATTACTGGTCTGTTTTTATCTTCAATTCTATTGACGCTACGTTTACGCCATCAGCAAAAACGCTTACAGAGCCTATGGGCTTAGAGCGCAGATAGCCCTTATCGACATCTAGGACAATCATAGAGTCTTGAAGTTGTAAATAGTCAACTGTTATAAATAAAAGTCGTCGTGCCATTGGGTGCAGCGGCTTTTTTTATAGCAGTGACTGTACAATAGGTTTATTACTAGGCGATAAGTCTCAGTAAAACAGCTGTTAATCAATGCTAGCGCTACTCAGCCAGTTAGACTATGATAAATGCATCGCTGTAGGTATTGTTGAGTTACGGAATTGGGTGCTATGTTTTGACACACCCCTATATCTAGAGCTTTAAAATGCTACAACACTAAGCTAAATCCTAGCAATAGTTAAGCGGTCGTTAAAATTATGTAAAAAATCCAGTTAACAACTGTACATTGATTGCTCATTGAGACGAATATAGGTATCATGAGCAATTGCTTAAACTATATCTTGTTACACTATCGAGCCAATTGCTCTTTTGATAACGAAATTGTTAATTAGCAACCTTTTAAACGGCTTCTTTAAATAGTCATCTTAAGTAATCACCTTTGTTTTTTCTTATAATCTTTTTAACCTCAGTATAAGGTCTTATAAAAACTATGGATATTGAAAAAATACGCACCCTAATAGCGCTCATGGAAGAGAACGAACTAGTCAATTTAGAAGTGAGTTCAGACGATGAGCATATCAGTTTAACTCGTCATTATGACGCCCCGGCGCCAACGATGATGGCTGCACCTACTGCTGGTGTAGCACCAGTAGCGGCTACTACAAAACCTGCTGGTAAAGCGGGTAAAGTTGAAAACTCGCCAATGGTCGGTGTGTTCTATTCAGCTCCTACTCCTAATGACCCACCGTTTGTAAAGGTTGGTCAGCAGGTTAAAGCTGGTGACACTATTGGTATCATCGAAGCTATGAAGATTATGAACCCACTTGAAGCCACTCAAAGCGGTATTATCGATGAAATCTTAGTGGATAACTCTGAGGTTGTACAGTTTGGTCAGCCCGTTGTACGCTATAAGGCTTAAGCTTTAGCACCTAAGGTTAATATTAGTTATTAACCTTAAGTCTAGCAATAAGCCCAATAGTATCTGCCCGACTCTACCTTCATGATTGATAGGTTGTTACCCAGATTGCTGTGTTAAATGCTAGGGTCTAATCACCCCTGCAAACTATGACCAGTAATCAGTGACAACCGTATCAGTCAACGCCGCTTTGACAAGGATGAACCCATGATAAAAAAACTGCTCATCGCCAACCGAGGTGAGATTGCCCTACGTATCGTTCGCGCTTGTAAAGCGCTTGGTATTGAAACTGTAGGCGTCTACTCTACTGCTGACGAAAATCTAATGCATCTACGTTTCGTTGACGAAGCCATATGTATTGGTAAACCTAATGCCAATCAGAGTTATCTTGATATCAGTACTATTTTGACTGCTGCTGAAATCTCTGGTGCGGATGCTATCCATCCCGGCTATGGTTTTTTAGCTGAAAGTGCTGAATTTGCTGAGCGTGTTGAGGAAGCAGGGTTAACCTTCGTCGGTCCTAATGCTGATCATATTCGCCTAATGGGCAATAAGGTGTCAGCTATCAATGCCATGAAAAAGGCTGGCGTGCCTACTGTACCCGGCTCAGTGGGTGCAGTTAATATCCATAATGCTGAAGAGCAAGCCCGTAATATCGGCTTTCCACTATTGATCAAAGCAGCCTCTGGCGGCGGTGGTCGTGGGATGCGTGTTGTTGAGCGTTTTGACGAGGTGGTCAGTCAAGTACAAGCCGCCAAGCAAGAAGCTGAGCTGTGGTTCGGTGATGACACAGTCTATATGGAACGCTATCTACAAAACCCACGTCACGTCGAAATCCAAGTGCTAGGTGATGGTAATGGTAATGCTATCCATCTGTATGATCGTGATTGCTCACTACAACGTCGCCATCAAAAAGTACTAGAAGAAGCCCCTGCTCCTGATATCCCTGATGATGTACGTCAGCCTATCTTAGATGCTTGTGTCAAAGCCTGTGAATTAGTTAAGTATCGCGGTGCTGGTACTTTTGAATTCTTATTTGAAAACGATGAGTTTTTCTTTATTGAAATGAATACTCGGGTTCAGGTTGAGCATCCTATTACTGAGATGATTACGGGTATCGATGTGGTCGTTGAACAGCTGAAAATTGCAGCAGGTTATGGATTATCTTATCGCCAGAGCGATATTGAGATTCAAGGGCACGCTATTGAGTGTCGTATCAACGCTGAAGATGCTACTACTTTTGCCCCTTCGCCAGGTACAGTCACTCAGTTGTTTGCCCCTAGTGGCGCTGGCGTACGTTTTGACTCTCATCTATACCCAGGATATGAGATTCCTAGCTATTATGACTCGTTGATTGGCAAGCTTATCTGCCATGGTCAGACTCGTCAACAAGCTATAGCCAAGACCTTACATGCTTTAGATGAGTTAATCATCGAAGGGATCAAAACCAACGTTCCCCTGCACCGTGATGTTATTTTATCTGATGAAAATTTTGTAGAAAGAGCGCAGAATATTCATTATTTGGAAAAAGAACTATTGAAGCCAAAAGATCCTAAAAAAACGGCTTAATTATCTGTTGATTAGGCGGTGTTGAACCTTCATAAGTAGGCACTGTTGATTAGGCGGTGTCGAACCTTTATAAGTAGACACTGTTGATAAACAGCCTTTAAATAAAAAACCGCTATCTCTAGTAGATAGCGGTTTTTTATTGTCTGGCGTATTGTTTGAGCTACTACATTTTAACTTTACTACTATAAGGAATCATAGCCTTAATATGGTCATCAACATTAGCATACTTATAGAAACGGCTTTGCTTTTAAAAATTATTTTGCTATGAAAAATTGCTGTGATTGTACAAGTTAAGCCGTTTATTAGAACACTTAAGGCAGTACTCTATTAAAGTCCATAAAGCATTCCTCACCTTCAGAATCTGCACACCACTGCATATTATTACCATCATGCTTTAAAAAAGCTATCAAAGCATCATCAGTTTGATCCACTTGATTGCCCGAACAGTCGGGCTGATTATTATCATAAGTAGTTTTCATAGCGATAATAGGCAAACCCTCTTCGCGATGGGTAATTAGATAGCGACCATAAGTAAGCTCTTTGCCACTAACGGCTAACATCTCATTATCGGCACCGAAATTATATAACTCACGGCACTGATTGTTGCGTAGCGAAGCCGCTTTGATGTTTTGGCTAGCTATGATCTTAGCGCTATCACTTATGAGCATGCCATCAGGCGTAGGTTTGACTATACGAAGCTCACTGCTGTCAACTATCCCCTCAGCTACTTGGTTTATTGATTCGCCACTCAGCGCTTTGCTAGCGCTGAGCTCTTGCTTCTCAGCAGCTTTTGCTATCTTTGCTACTCGTTCGCTCATCGCCTGTGTCCTCTCTAGATCAATCTCCCACTGCCCAGCAATGGCGGGGCTAATATGAGTTGTAATCACTGCTTGGCTGACTTGCTCACCAGCAGTTGGAAAAGTTGACAAGATACCAGCTAAGGTAAAAGAAGCAAGAGAGAGCGGTTCCATAATTAACCTTTTTATTTATACTAAGAGATAATCCGTCTAATAGCGTAAGTGCTACACCATAAAAACACAAGTAACATTATGCTATTAGCCACTAGAGGTAAACCATAACTTTAAGCTTATCTTTACTGGATACTAAATATAGCAACCTTAGTCAAAATTAGTCTACAGACATAACCTTGGCTAGCTTAAGACAAAAAAATAACGCCCTATCTTAAGCCGGTTTAAGGCTTGCGATATAGCATTATATTTATAGCCATTACCGTAGCTACAGTAATGGCTATAATTTTAACGAAGCTTTTAACTCTATTACTAGTTGCAAATAACTAGAATATTAACTAAAAGCTAAGATTCTACTCTAAGCTGCCGCTTTGCTAGTTGCTTGTGCAAAAGCTGACAACGCGCCTTTTAGCATAGCGGATACTGTACTGCTACAAGTGCCGATACCTGAGTAGACGTCGCCATCTACATTAAGCTGGATATAAGCTGCGGCATTGGCATTGGTTTTATTATCACTATTGTTATCATCGTCAATGCTATTACCATTACTGGCACTATGCTGCGGATTAATGGCATGCTCTGCATAGTTGATGATGTGTAACGACTTACCAGTATGCTGAGCTAAGCCATTAATAAATGAGGATAGAGGTCCATTACCAGTGCCTTCAATAGTGATAGTTTCATTGTTCATCTGCACTTGACCGTTAAAGAAGACTTCACCGGCTTTATTATTGACACTGTAATCAAGTAAATCAAAATTACCTTGCTGCAAATAAGTGTTTTCAAAAGTCTGCAAGATCTCATCGTTTTGCAATTCACGCGCGGTGCTTTCTGCTTGCTTTTGCACGACACCACTAAAGTCGATTTGCATCCAGCGTGGCAAGTTAAAGCCGTAATTGCGCTGCAAAATATAAGCCACGCCGCCTTTACCTGATTGGCTGTTAATACGTACCACATCTTGATAGCTGCGACCTATGTGTGCAGGGTCTATAGGTAGGTAAGCGACATCCCAAACGTTATCCGTCTGCTCTTTATGCTGCTCATTATAATCAAGAGACTTCTTAATAGCATCCTGATGCGAGCCACTAAAGGCGGTAAATACTAGCTCACCAACATACGGATGGCGTGGGTGCACTGGTAAGTTATTACACTCACTCACCACTTGCACAATCTCACTCATGTCACTGAAATCAAGCTCTGGATCTACGCCTTGGCTAAATAAGTTCATAGCCATGACCATGATATCCATATTACCAGTACGCTCACCATTACCTAATAGTGTGCCCTCGATACGATCAGCACCAGCAAGTACACCAAGCTCAGCGGCAGCTACTGCACAGCCACGGTCATTATGAGTATGGAGACTGATAGTCACGTGCTCACGTTTGGCAAGGTGGCGACAGAAGTATTCAACTTGATCGGCAAAGACGTTAGGCATAGAAGCCTCAACCGTCGCTGGCAAGTTCAAAATCACCTCTTGACCAGTTTCAGGTTTCCAAACTTCACAAACCGCATCACAAACTTCTACGGCATACTCAGTTTCGGTTTGGCTAAAGCTCTCAGGCGAATACTGAAATACCCACTCGGTTTCAGGATATTTGGCCGCATATTGTACTAATAGATTAGCACCTGCTATAGCAATTTCTTTTATCTCAGCTTTATCTTTGCCGTAGACTTTTTCACGCTGGATACGACAAGTAGAATTATAAACATGGACGATAGCACGCTTAGCACCAGCTAAGGATTCAAAGGTGCGAGCGATCAAATGCTCACGGGCTTGCACTAATACTTGCAAAGTTACATCTTCAGGAACATGGTTCTCTTCGATCAACTTTCGAGCAAAATCAAACTCCACTTGCGCCGCTGACGGAAAACCAATTTCAATCTCTTTAAAACCAACCCCAACTAAGGTCTTAAAGAAACGCATTTTTTGCTCGATAGTCATCGGATCAATCAAAGCTTGGTTGCCATCACGCAGATCTACACTAGCCCATATTGGCGACTTTTCTAGGGTTTTACTCGGCCAAGTGCGATCTGGTAATGAAGGCGCAAAAGCGAATGGACGATATTTCTGAAAGTCAAAAGCCGCATGTTTTGGGGTGATTTTTGCAGCAGTAGATTTAGCATGGTGTGGGGCTTGTTGAGACATAATCAATCCTTAGAGAAGGTAGCAAGTTGCGTAGGGTCTACTACCGTTGCAATTTAAATAGTGAGACTATCATAGAAGATAATAAAAGTTTATGCGATTATAATAACAAAGTTTGTGAGGTGAAAAACTGCTTAATTTTACTTAATATAGCACTATATTAGTGATAAACATCGACTTAAGTATTATAATTAGCTAAATCCGCTAAAATTAAGTCTCGTAATGCAAAGTAATGATAAAAGTAGCCAACTCTCTATAATTATTGATGAGACTGATAAGCAGTTATTGCGTTTATTACAGACTGACGCAAGAATGAGTATCACTGAGCTTGCCGAACAAGTCAACCTGTCCGCTACTCCTTGTGCAAGACGAGTTAAGCGCTTAGAAGACAGTGGTATTATTACTGGTTATCACCTGCAAACTGATGCGCAAAAGCTCGGTTATCCCCTAGCTATTTTTATCTCTGTTAGTATGGATCGTCATACCGCAGAGCGCTTTGAGCAGTTTGAAAGCAAGGTAAAAAGCTTCGATGAAGTGATTAGCTGTAGTATCGTTACTGGGCGTAGCGAAGACTATTTGATCAAAGTACGCGTACGCGACATGGCCCATTATGAAGAGTTTTTATTGCATAGACTCAATCGCATTGAAGGAGTCGCACAAGTACATACTAGCTTTGAGCTACGTGAGATATTCTCTAGAAGTATAGTCAGCGCAAACTAACTTGGCAGAGTTCACAAAGTAAATTGCAATCCGCTAGATAAACTTATCGATGATGGCGTGGTATTGTCAGCTAACCGCTAGCGATATAAGGCATCAGCAATCAGTCTTGCTCTATACGCTGCGGCTGGCGACGAAATAATAGCAGCAACACTACACCTATCACTAAGCCGATACCAGCAACTAGTAGACCTGCATTAAAGTTATCATCCTTTCCTGCCAGCGCTACAGTCACTAAGGGCCCGACAAACTGACCCGCCGCATAAGCTAAGGTGGCCAGTCCCATCAGTAAATTTGAAAAAGCAGGATTGATATTTTTAATAATATTAAGGGTCATCGATACCATACCGGCGAAGCTCAAGCCCAAGATAACTGCATTACTATACAACCCTAGCGCCCCATCGAATAATGAAGGGATGAACATACCGATAGCTTGTAGCACAGTCAGACCAATCAAGGTATTAATCTCGCCAATGCGTTTGGCAAGTGCGCCCCAAAGTGGATTAGAGAGCATCGCAAAGATACCTACTATCAGCCAAATCAGTAGCCCAGCGTAAGTTTGATTAGTCAGCTGTTGCGTCGCCATAACTGGCAAAAAGGTTGCTGAAGTAATATAACCGAACCCAGCCAGCACGTAGCTACCAGCTAATAGAGAAATAGCTTTAGTATGCCCTACTACTGCCTCGTATAATGAGCGCTTAAAATTAAAATAGGTTTGTTTTATAGAAGGGTATTTAATATCAGCGGTTAACTTAGCTGCGTCCGTCTTTATAGGGCGTATTGCATATAACAATACTAATAACGGCAGACTAGTTATCCCAGCGACTAGCCATATCACATTGAAATGGTAGCCCAACGTCAATAGCCACCAAGTCAAGATAGCCGAGGCACTGATTCCTGTACCGATCCCAGCATAATGTACCGTTGATAGCAAAGAGCGTCGTGCTGGACTGAACTTTTGAATAATAAAAGACGAGCCCAATATCAGACCGATGCCACTAGCAATGCCTGCTAGCAGACGAATAATGTACCATAAGCTCAAGGGCAGATGCGGTATCACCAGCAGCGTCGTAGAGACTATACTGACAATCATACCCATCATCAACGCCTGCCAAGTAAGGCGCTGCGGTACAAACATCGCAATCAGCGCCCCAATAAAGTAGCCGATATAATTGATCGATGCTAGCCAGCCTGCAATAGTAGTCGACAGCGTTAGCTGAGTCATAATATCGGGCAAAGTGGCGGTAAATAAGAAGCGACCATAACCCATCGCCACAGCCAGACAGTATAGTCCTATCCAAGCAATGGTGGTTTGGTTAGTAATAGTTGGTATGATAGAGCGGCGAGATATAGTCGTCATGATAGACCCAGTTTATGCCAACTCACAGCAATCAGCGCAGCATCTTGGTTTTGAATAATTTAGTATCAACACCTTAGTACTGATAACTTGCTATTAGTATTTTAGTATCAATACCTTAGCATTGATATTGCCAACACTTCGATAGGACTACCCTTTGGCTAAGAAGCGATAACTTTCGATGTGGTCGCTATTGAGTCATTTTGTCCCAACATCGCTACCCGATTATCGCTAAACATATCCATATCTGGAGCTAAAGTACGCATAAAACGGTCAAAATATAACAGCTGCTTAGTCAATAGCGCAAAGTCACGTGGGAAATGGATACCATGACGTTTACCAACATCAACAATCTCAAGCATCATTTTATTGAGCTCATCCGCTTGCTCTTTGACATTAATAGGCACGCCGTTAGTGAAGCTAATATCTTCCGCCATAATAGTCTTCATCATTCGCTGCAAGTCTTCAGCTAAAGCAGACGCATCTACTTGCTTATGTTTATGAGTCATCTCCATATCGATCATGTGCTGAGCCATAGCCTGATAATCGTTAGTTTGCAAAGCTTGCATCATACCCATACAAGCGCGCCAGCTCTCAGCTTTTAACTTACCAACGATACCGAAATCCAAAAAGCCAATACGGCCATCAGTTAATAGCATTAGATTACCAGCATGTAAATCGGCGTGGAAACTATTGCATAGCATCAAACTGGCAAACCAAGTATTGAGAGTATCGGCCATCACTTGCGCAGGATCGCTGCAATACTGACGCATGGCTGTTTCATCGACCATAGAGATACCACGCAAGCGGCTCATAGTTAATACGCGCTTAGTAGTGAATTCATCATAGACTTTTGGCGCAATAACTCGTGTATTACCTGACATCGCCAAAAACTGCTGAAAGTCGCGAATGTTTTGCGCTTCGGCAATAAAGTCGGTTTCCGCCAACATGCGCAAACGAATCTCATCGATAATCGGCGCAATACTAGCGAACTTCATCGAAGGCATCATAATCTCTAACAGTTTTGTTACTGCATGCAGCACCCCCAAGTCAGTCTGCATAATAGTTTCGACATTAGGCTTTTGTACCTTTAATACTACTTCGTCACCGTTATGCAGCCGTGCCGCATGAACTTGGGCAATAGAAGCCGATGCAAGGGGTTCTTTATCGATATACGCAAACTGATCGGCTAGCGTTTGACCATAGACGGCTAGCTCTGCGGTTAATACTTGCTCGATATAAGCATAAGACAGTGGCGTAGTCTGATCTAAACAGCTTTGAAAAGCTTCGACATACTCACGCGGAAATAACGAGGGCGTGCTGGCAATAAACTGACCTATTTTGATATAAGTGGTGCCTAACTGTTCAAAAGTTTCTTTTAATAATTGCGCATCAGGTTTTTCACCAGTAGCGACTCGGAACGCAGATAGTCCTGCTACGCTGGCGGTCTGACGAATGCGATTCATCACATTAAAGGTGTGTTTTAATAAGTGGGGGCGATGAATTTTCATAAAGGACAACTTTATTAATAAGAGAGATAATAAAATAACTGCTCAATGAGTTAGGCAGTCATAATCGCTATTGATACAACTATGATAATAATCGATAAAAAAAAGGCTAGTAACAAGCTTAGCTTAGCTTAAAATATAACTCGAAGACATATCTTAAAAAAATATGAGCTTAAGCTTAGTAGACGTAGCTAATACTAAGTTAACTCACGGCACACCGTACAGCGTTCATCGAGGCGATAACCCATCAGCCGTTGCTGCATGCGGCTACCATCCCATAATAACAGCTTGCCTGCTAGCGGGTTCTTACTCAAGCCTAAATATTGTAAGGCAGCATTAGCCTGTAAGCTACCCATAATTGCGGTGGTACTAGCTAGCACCCCTGAATTGGCACAAGTTCGCTCATCTGCTGTTTGCTCAGCCTGATCACTAGCGGCTGCATTAGCAACCGTAGCATCACCAAATACACAATGGTAACAGCCAGTATTTAATTGCGGCTCAAATAGTGCCAACTGTCCCTCCATTGCTATGGCTGAGGCAGATAATAATGGAATTTTATAGCGCACACTAATGCGATTGATGATATCACGAGTAGCAAAATTATCAGTGCAGTCTAATAGCAAATCAGGGAAGCCTAAAGCCATATCAAGTAGCTCATAAGCATTGTCTATGCTGAGACGCGCGACGGTTCCAAAAGCCTTTATCAACGGGTTAATAGTGTTTAACATCTTCGCTGCAGTCAAAGCTTTGGCTTGACCAATATCTTCTGGCAAAAACAAAGTCTGACGCTGTAAGTTACTGGCCTCAATCACATCGTCGTCTATTAGATGTAGTTGCCCAACACCTGCCCGTGCTAGGGTTTCTGCAGCAGGACAGCCAAGGCCACCAGCGCCAATCATCACAATACGTGCAGCCTTTAGGCGCAGCTGAGCGTCAATATCCCAACCATCGAGCAATATCTGCCGAGTATAGCGAAGTAGTTCATCATCGGTTAGCGACTGATTATCTGTTGACTGCATCATATTGAGTACCAAAGCTAATAATAAAACAGCTAATCTTCTAAGCTTGACTAAAAAACTGTACTGAAAAAACGGACTTAAAGTGTGTCGTTAACAGGGATTTTCCAAAAAAGTAGTTAACGGGCAAGCTGCCCAAGTGTCACCCTATCGTTACCGCCAAAATCCTTAACGGTTCGCACGCTATCAAAGCCGCTATCAATCAACAATTGGCGCACAGCTAATCCTTGATCAAAACCATGCTCGATAGCTAGTAGACCACCCAGTTGTAGATATTTCGGGGCCTGTTGTACTATATGCTCTATATCTGCCAAACCCTTATTGGCCGCACTCAAAGCACTGATTGGTTCTGCCTGCAAGCGGGCTAAATGCTCATCGGCTTCATCGATATAAGGGGGGTTGGAGACGATAACATCAAACAGCTGGCTGGCCTCAGTAGACAGTTCACTATACCAGCTACTAGGTACAAACTTGATATTGTCGATCCTGTTTAGCTGAGCATTAGCAGTAGCTACTTTTAGCGCCTCTAGCGAGAGATCAACGGCCACAACTTGCCAGTTGGCTTGCTTTAATTCGTAAGCCAAACTAATAGCAATACACCCTGAACCCGTACCTAAATCAAGTAGTCGTTTCGGCATTACTGTATTAGCTTGCGTATTTGCAGGATTAATCTTGTGCTGTGCATTTATCCAGTCAAGCACTTGCTCAACCAAAACCTCAGTATCTGGTCTTGGGATCAGGGTATGCTCATTAACTTGGAAGCTAAGCGACCAAAACTCCTGCTGACCCGTTAGATAAGCTAGTGGTATGCCCTGCTCCATCTTAGTCACGCCAGCATTAAATTGGTCAAGCTCGCTAGCTGTCAGCTGATAGTGGTCATCATTGATCAAAAATAACGCTGGCTTATCGATGACATAAAGCAGCCAATCAGTAAGCCAAAACGATGGCACAGCTAACGCTTTAGCTGTGCTTGCCGCCTGCTGTTTGATTTGCTGAACGTTAAGCATAGTCATAGTTGGCTCTTAACTACTGAATAGTTAATGTTAATATTTCTCTTAAGGTTGCTATAGATATTCATATAGATATCTAGGTTGATATCCACATGAATATCTATAGCAATAATGAGCTACTCTGATGCTCGCGGTGGCTCATTAGTTTTGGTCAATAAAGAGTCTTCATCACCATAGATATCATCGTTTTCGCCGATCACAATATGCTTATCGACCAGATAGACAATCAGCAAGATAGGTACCCCTATCAGCGCGGTAAAGGTGAAGAAAAATGGATAGCCCAAGTTATCCACGATGGCTCCTGAGTAGCCACCAAACACTTTAGGCAGTAGCGTCATTAATGAGGAAAAAATCGCATATTGCACGGCAGTAAAGCGGATAGAGGTCAGAGCGGATAAGAAAGCAATAAACACCGCACTAGCCAGACCAGCCGCTAAGTTATCAAAGATCACTGCCGTATACATCACTGGTAAACTGCCCGGATGATAGGTCAAAACCACAAACAGCATATTACTAACCGCCGCTAAAATAGCACCGATCATCATCGCCTGCATCATACGTATCTTTTGTGCCAAGATACCGCCTAAAAAGCCACCAGCAATGACCATAATGACGCCGACTAACTTCACAGCTGTAGCGATATCGGTCTTACTAAAGCCCATATCTTGATAGAAAACGTTAGACATGATACCAGCGACGATATCAGAAACACGGTACAGACCAATCAAGGCCAATAGTAATAAGGCCTTTTTACCATAGCGGCGGAAGAAATCGACGATAGGCTCAATCCAAGTAATATAAGCCATTTGCTTATTCACTAGACCTAGCATGACCAATAGATAGCCGACCAGTAACGACACCCCTAGGCTTGAGAGCATACGAATGACTTCGTATAAAAATGCGACTGCCACATTTTCACTATCAGGCAGTATCTGTCCTGTATAGATAAACATCATGACAAAAGCTGAAACGGCTAAGACGAATACAAAAACTAGGCGGCCATAATCACTCGCTTTTTGCTCAATACGTACTTGGGTACTAATAGGCTCTTTAATTACCAGAGTCGTCACTATGCCGACACCCATCACAGCCGCCATAATCCAATAAGTATTGCGCCAAGCTTCATAACTATATAGAGCTTCCGTTGAGCCGAAATAGTCAGCTAAATATAACGCCCCTGCGCCCGCAAAAATCATGCCTAAACGATAGCCTGCGGTATACATCGCTGATAAGACCGACTGCAAACTCGGCGGTGCTAATTCAATACGATAGGCATCAACCACGATGTCTTGAGTGGCCGATGAAAACCCGAGCAAAACTGCCCCTACTGCCATGTAGGTCAACATATCGTCATTAATAGGATTGACGCTGGCCATAATGCAAATAGCACCAATAATCAGCACTTGCGACACCAACATCCACGCCCGTCTGCGCCCTAACCACTTCGTCAATATAGGCAATGGTACGGCATCGATAAGCGGCGCCCAAATAAACTTAAAAGAATAGCCTAATGCCGCCCAACTAAAAGTCGTAACCACACCACGTTCTATACCCGCCTCACGTAGCCATAACGATAGACTTGAGAAAATTAGTAGAATCGGAATACCGGCGGCAAAGCCTAAAAACAACATGATAATAGCGCGGCGATCAAGATAAGCTTTAGTAGCCTCAGACCAAGACTTTTTGGCGGCTATGCTAGGGGTATTAGCAGGTGGGGTTGCAGACATAATAACTCACCAAAAATTAAAACAAAGAACACAACAGGCGTAACTTTTATCATCTACTCATTATCTATGAGATGATTATACTAATGATAAAACAACTGACGCTGCACTAAGAAAACAGGACTTATGACAAAATTGAATTATGGTACTTGAGAACGCTTATTTTGACTAGACTTTATAGCGATATATTTGCACTCGCAAGCTTAATAAAAGCTCTATTTGTGTTTTATCTATCATAGTCGTAACACCATGTAGCCTAAACTTGCGCAAATGTTGATGGTCACCTTTCATCTCGATCTATTCCGAAGTAACAACTAAGCCAGCATTTTAGACAATAACTATTCTCTAAACAACGATTGATAATTTAAAACATATAATTATTATATATTAGTTTTATAAATCGAAATAACTCTATAATATGTAATGATCGATAACGATAGTGACTCAGGCTATTTTTTATTAAAGTAGCCTATTTAATTTTCACAAAGGAGAAGGCAGATGAGTAATTCGACCTCTAACGATACTAGCAGCAATACCGCCTACAATCTTGGCGATGGCCAAGGTCCGACCATACATAGTGAAAACGTTGATCAATCACAAGCCCCGCAACGCCCTAGCATGGGTGGCTGTCCAGTTATGCATCAAGCCCATACCACTCACGCCTCTGCAGCAACAGACTGGTGGCCTAATGCCCTGAATTTAGATATCTTACATCAGCAAGATCACAAAACAAACCCAATGGGTGCTGACTTTGATTATGCAGAAGCGTTTAAACAGTTAGATCTAGAAGCAGTGAAACAAGACCTTAAAGATTTGATGACTGACTCGCAACAGTGGTGGCCAGCAGATTGGGGACATTATGGCGGTCTAATGATTCGTATGGCTTGGCATTCAGCTGGTACTTATCGTAACTCAGATGGTCGTGGTGGTGCGAGCACAGGTAATCAGCGTTTTGCCCCCCTTAACAGCTGGCCGGATAACGTCAACTTAGATAAAGCTCGTCGTTTGCTTTGGCCAATGAAGAAAAAATACGGTAATAAATTGTCTTGGGCCGATCTTATGATTTTAGCCGGTAACATGGCTTATGAATCAATGGGCTTCAAAACTTTAGGTTTCGCTGGTGGTCGTGCTGATATTTGGCATCCAGAAAAAGATATCTATTGGGGTTCTGAACGTGAATGGCTCGCTGCAACTGAAAATCGCTATGACGATGATAGTGTGCGTACCTCACTTGAAAACCCACTAGCTGCGGTACAAATGGGTCTAATTTATGTTAACCCTGAAGGTGTTGATGGCAATCCTGATCCGCTAAAAACGGCGCAAGATATCCGCACTACATTTGCGCGTATGTCGATGAATGATGAAGAGACTGTGGCTTTAACTGCTGGTGGTCACACCGTTGGTAAATGTCATGGTAACGGCGATGCTACTGTCCTAGAAGATGAGCCAGAAGCTGCTGATATCAATGAGCAAGGTCTAGGCTGGCGTAACCCGAACGGTAGTGGCAACGCAGGCGATACCGTCTCTAGTGGTATCGAGGGCGCTTGGACGACTCATCCTACCCAATGGGATTATGAGTACTTCGAACTGCTATTCAATCATAACTGGGAGCTAACCAAGAGTCCAGCAGGCGCATGGCAGTGGGAACCTACTGATATTAAAGAAGAAGACAGACCTTTAGATGCTCATGATCCTAGCATACGCCGCAACCCTATCATGACTGATGCCGATATGGCGATGATCAAAGATCCTGCTTATCGTAAGATTTCAGAGAACTTTCATCAAAACCCAGAATACTTCGATGAAGTATTTGCTAAAGCTTGGTTTAAATTGACTCACCGTGATTTAGGGCCAAAGTCACGTTATCTAGGTGCTGACGTCCCAGCTGAAGATTTTATCTGGCAAGATCCTATCCCAGCAAGTAACGCTGACTTGAGCGCTGACGATATCGCCAACCTAAAAGCAGAAATTTTGGCAAATATCGACAGTGAGACTTTTAGTCGTCGTGAACTAATCATCACGGCTTGGGATAGCGCTCGTACTTTCCGTGGTTCTGACATTCGTGGCGGTGCCAATGGTGCTCGAATTAGCTTAGCACCCCAAAAAGACTGGGTCGCTAATGAGCCTGAGCAATTGCAACGTGTGCTTGCAGCTTTGACTAACATTCAGACTGCATTTAGCAAAGAAGTCAGTTTAGCCGACCTTATCGTATTAGCCGGTAACACTGCTATTGAGCAAGCAGCCGCTGAAGCTGGAGTAGAGACTAGCATACCGTTCACTGCTTGGCGTGGCGATGCAACTGATGAGATGACTGATAGTGAGTCATTTGACGACCTTGAGCCTCGCCATGATGGCTACCGCAACTGGGTAAAAGAAGACTATGCGGTGTCGCCTGAAGAGATGTTACTTGATCGTACTCAGTTGATGGGACTTACTGCGCCTGAAATGACCGTACTTATCGGTGGTATGCGTGTCCTAGATACTAACTATGCTCATAAGCAGCATGGGGTATTCACTGATCGTGCTGGCGTGCTTAGCAATGATTTCTTCGTTAACTTAACGGATATGAATCTTACTTGGCATCCCCTTAATAACACTAGTGAGGCAAGCCATACGGCCAACTTGTATGAAGTACGCGAGCGTGGTACTGGTGAAGTTAAATGGCAAGCTACTCGTGTCGACTTAGTGTTTGGCTCTAACTCTATTTTGCGTTCTTACGCTGAATTATATGCCCAAGACGACAACTTAGAAAAATTTGTCAATGACTTCACTAAAGCTTGGAACAAAGTAATGAATGCCGATCGTTTTTAATCAATAGCACTCGGTTACTACTCAACGTTAACTAAAACAGCCACCTTACTTAAGGGGGCTGTTTTTTTATTAAAAAGTTTCTCTGAGTACTGCTTAGCTTGGAACATTAACCTTTTTAACAGCTAATCCTAATATCTTATATTCCATAATAATATAAGCAGATATCTTTTTATTATATACAAGAATAATAACTTTGTTTTACACTAGGCGCTGGTTAGGTTTTGCTCAAAGGGTATGCAACACTCTACCCTCAACCTACTGCAAGATATTAATAGTTGCTGATAGGCATCAATTTAACAAGCATCAATAGCTACTATAGCCGTTAATAAGCACCGATTAACAACCACTATTTTATAAGAAATAATCAACAAGCACTAATTAATAGGAAGTAACATGGCAATCGATGTAGTAGTCAATCAGCGGCATCTACAGATTCAACTTAAGCAGTTGGAGACGGTATGGCATACGGTCATCAATGGCTATAATCTAAGCCAAGCCGCCATAGTGCTGCACACCAGTCAATCGAGCTTGTCTAAGCATATTGCTGCGCTAGAGAACCAACTCAAAACTGAGGTATTCGTTCGTCAAGGCAAACGGCTTACTGGCCTGACCACTATGGGTACTGCCCTGCTACCCCATATTGAAGCCATATTTGCTGAAATACGTACCATTGAGAACTTGAGCCTTGATTTTAATAACCCTAATACGGGTACTTTAACGATTGCCACTACTCATACCCAAGCACGCTATGTATTACCGCAAGTGGTTAAAGAGTTTAAAGCGCGCTTTCCTAAGGTAAATCTAATACTACAACAAGCCGATCCCGAGACTATCGCCCAAATGGTTATTCGTGGCCAAGCTGATATTGGTATCGCTACTGAATCTTTACTGCATAATAATTATCTACGCTGCTATCGTTATTATGATTGGTCACATCGTATTATTTTGCCTAATGACCATGAGCTTGCAGGGGCTGAGAGTATTGACTTGCCGACGCTCGCCAGTTATCCAATCGTCACTTATCATGGCGGCTTTACAGGTCGCGGAGCTATTGATAAAACCTTTGAAGCAGCTGGGTTAGAGCCTGATATTGTACTAGCGGCGCTCGACGCAGACGTGATTAGTACTTATGTAGGGCTGGGCTTAGGGATTGGTATTATCGCTGAAATGGCCTTTGAGCCTAGTCATTACCATAACCTCACTGCTATTCCAGTTGATCACTTTGGCCGCTTTACTAGTTGGATGGCGGTGCGTGATGATGCCGAAATTCGTCAATATGGACGTGCTTTTATAGAGCTCTGTCAAAAGCAATTTGATCATAAAGATGAGATTCAATAGCTGATACTTGGGTAGCTATTAATGCCCTATACGCGGCTAATGCTAAAACTTAAGGTCTCACTATTTATTGATAGTGAGACCTTTTTTTAATATTTATAAGCTGCGTACTGTAAAACCTTAATATAGAAATCGCTTAAATGAGTCACTGCAGCCTATTAATTTATGAAATCTTATTAAGAATTGTTATCATAATGAACCCTGTCCTTTATATCTATAATAACTGCCCCATTATGTTAAGGGTCAAGCGCTCAAAGCTCTCAATAGACGGTATATCAAAGACCGCCACAATAAGCTAGGAAACGCTTTTAATCCCATAACAATGTCATCACTATTATCTGGTGGAAACTGACATTACAAAAACAGGTAAGTTATGAACACTACTATCCCTTTATCCTTTTTAGACTTAGCCCCTGTACCAACCGGTAGCACCATCGCTGACGGTATAGCGCAAACTGTTGAAATTGCCAAAAAATCTGAGCAGGTTGGCTTAAACCGCTATTGGATGGCGGAACATCATAATATGGCTGGTATTGCTAGTGCAGCTACTTCAGTCTTGCTATCACATATTGGTAGCCAAACTAAAAGTATTCGCATCGGCTCCGGCGGTATCATGCTGCCAAACCATGCACCTTTAGTAGTCGCCGAGCAGTTCGGCACTCTAAAAGCACTATATGGTGATCGTATCGATTTAGGTCTGGGCCGGGCACCTGGTACTGACGGCGCTACTTTTCAAGCATTACGTCGGCAGATGAGCGATGCTGAGCGTTTCCCTAATGACGTTCAAGAATTATTATATCTACTAGGCGATGATACTGATGACAGTCCAGTACAAGCCTTTCCTGGCGCCAAATCGAATATACCGCTCTGGATTTTGGGCTCGTCATTATTTGGCGCAACTTTAGCCGCACATTTAGGACTACCGTACGTTTTTGCCTCACATTTTGCCCCGCAAATGCTAGAGCATGCTATCACCGCTTATCGTGAACAGTTCCAACCTTCAGCTTATCTTAGTAAGCCTTATGTAATGCTAGCGGCTAATCTATTACTAGCTGATGATGACGCTACTGCGAACTATCACTTTAGCTCAGCGCAGCAAAGCTTCGTACGCTTGCGTCGCAATGAGCGTGGACAAATGCCTAAGCCAGTACACGACATGGATAGTATTTGGAGTGCAAGTGAAAAAGCAATGGTAGATAGTGCGTTATCAGTATCCTTTGTCGGTTCAGTGGCAACTGTACAGCCCAAACTTGCTGATTTTATAGCCAAATATCAGCCTGACGAGTTGATTGTCACAGCGAATATTTATGATCAAGCAGCACGCCTACACTCGCTTGAACTTATACCGATGCTAAACTTATTTACTTTACACTCTCCTGTCGCCGCAGCATAATCAGTAGTCAATGATCAACAACCTAATAGATGATCAGCAATAACCAGCAGTCAAAGTCTTATAGTAAATTTTTGGCATGACTGATGTGCTAAGATTTTGGCTGCTGATAGCGAGATTGGGCGACACGCCTAATAATACATAATCGAGCACAGTCAAGGGTAGCTCAAGACGCTCATGCTGCCCCACCTAAGCAATATGCCCCCGCTGCATCACCTCAATGATCGACTGGCCTTGCAGCCTAATCTGCCCATCATTAGTTAGTCTCGATCCTGTATTTAAATGCAGACTATAGTGGCCGTATCTTTGATGAGCAGCCTAGGTATGAATATAACTTAAAAGGTATGCAGCAGTTATATGCGAAAAATCGGCTTTATGTTATTACTAGCGACTGCCAAACCCTACTCTTAAAGCTATAAGATGGCAGCTAAAACAAAAAAACCAGTATCGTTATTGAGTGCGATACTGGTTTTTACTAATAGGGATCTGTATTAAGCCCCGACTTGCCTGTTCTATAAGCGCTACATTAGCCCAAAGCCGCGCAATATAGCGGCACCAATCGCCATACCAAACATGCCAATTACCGTAGTAAATCCTAAAATATTAGCCGCCAAGGTATCGTTACCACCCATTGCTTTGGCCATGACATAGCTGGCGGCGGCAGTGGGTGACGCTACCATCAAAAATAATACCCCCATATGCACCCCAGATAATCCAAAGCCTAACCCGACTGCGATCGCTAATAGAGGTGCAACTACAATACGACCCACACTAGCCTGCATGGATAATCCTGAAGGGCTAAGCATAGCCTTCAAATCAATACTGGCCCCTGCACAAATCAATGCTAAAGGTAACGCTACAGCAGCCAGCAACTCACCAGTAGTATGGATAACGCCCGTTATAGGCGGTAACGCTAGGGCTTTATAGGCAAAAGCCGCTAGCAAGGCAATCATTAGCGGATTAGTTGCTAACTTTTTAGCAATCATTAGGCCACGACTGCTCCAAGTGTCATCAACACTTTTGGACACCCGACTCAAAGTAATCACTGCTAAAATATTAAATAATATAGTTACGATGCCCATATAGACGGCACCGATACTTAATCCTATTTCGCCATAAGCATTAGTCACAGTAGCTAGACCGATAATGGCCATGTTACTGCGGAAAATACCTTGAACAAAAACCCCTTGGTCAGCAGGCGCATTAATGAAGCGCTTGGCATAAGCCTCGGAGCCAAAAAACAGAATAAAGGTAATAATAATACCAGCAATGATCAGAGTCACTTGTTTGGCATAATCAACTTCACTATCAACCACACTGAAGAATAATAAGGCTGGCAGGCAATAGTTAAAGACAAAACCTGATGCTTGGTCAATGAAGGCTTGACTGGCTTGTCCTTTGCGACGCATAAAAAAACCCAACCCCATTAGAGCAAGGTTGGGCAGTACAATAGTAATCGCAAAAATAATAGCAGCGGTCATATATAGGCCCAGATCAATAAGGTAGCTTACCATATAAAATAAAAGTATAAAAAAGCCATCGTTACTGATAACTGGACTGAGTACTAAAAAGCGTAGACGCTAAATACTAGCTTGGCGCAGTAGTAACTATAATTGACTCTAATAAATAATGCGCCTTTATCATAACGATAAAGACGCACTCTATGCTACCATTATTAGGCTTTTATTAAGACCCTAAAGCAGCTTTGGCTTTTTTCTGTTTTTTGACAGTCATCGCCAGCAATTGAATAGCGGCTGGTGTCACGCCACTTACTCGGCTAGCCTGCGCTAAAGTTGCCGGACGTACTTGGCTTAGCTTTTGTACCACTTCATTGGACAAGCCTGACACTACGCTATAGTCAAAATCTACTGGTAGCGCCGTGTTCTCAAGGCGTTTCATCTGCTCGATGTCTTCTTGTTGACGGTCAATGTAGCCGGCATATTTGACCGATATTTCGATCTGCTCACCGACTTGGGTGGCCACTTGGGAATCAGTGATAGTCGCGATATCAGCGAAGTGTATTTGGGGGCGCTTGAGCAAATCATAAGCAGTTGATTCTTTCGATAGTACTTCACCAGTCTGCTCAGTAACTTGCTTGCCTAACGCATTGCTTGGCGTTGCCCACATGTCTTTTAAACGCGCTGTTTCAGTACTGATAGCGTCCATTTTTTCTTCATAAGCTTGCCAGCGTGTATCATCGACTAAGCCTAATTTTCGACCAATTTCTGTCAAACGCTGATCGGCGTTATCTTCACGTAGCAGTAGACGATATTCAGCTCGGCTAGTAAACATCCGATACGGCTCAGTAGTCCCATGAGTGATTAGATCATCGACTAGCACACCTAAATAAGCTTGATCACGACGCGGGGTCCAAGTATCGAACTCGCTATTATTGCTAGTCACTAAGGCTGCGTTAGTTCCTGCCAGTAGCCCTTGCACGCCAGCCTCTTCATAGCCAGTAGTGCCGTTGATTTGACCGGCGAAGTACAGTCCATCGATAGACTTAGTCTCTAAGGTTGGCTTTAGGTTTTGTGGATCAAAGTAGTCATATTCAATGGCATAGCCCGGACGTGTAATATGGGCATTCTGTAGGCCTTTCATACTATGAATAAACTCTAGTTGCACATCGAACGGCAAGCTAGTTGAGATACCATTTGGATATAGCTCATGAGTAGTTAAGCCTTCAGGCTCGATAAATATCTGATGGCTGTCTTTATCTGCAAAGCGATGTATCTTGTCTTCGATAGACGGGCAGTAGCGTGGCCCTACGCCTTCGATTTTGCCCGAAAACATCGGCGAGCGATCTAAATTTTCACGAATGATGTCGTGAGTACGCGCGTTAGTATGCGTAATATAACAATTGACTTGTTGTGGGTGCATGGAGACATCGCCCATATAACTCATCACTGGCAATGGGGTATCGCCAGGCTGAACGCTCATCACACTAAAATCAACACTACGCGCATCAATACGTGCTGGCGTGCCGGTTTTGAGACGGCCTACTGGCAGCTTTAGTTCACGCAAACGATCGGCAAGCTTAATGGAGGGCTGATCCCCTGCTCGTCCGCCTTTTGAGTTCTCTAAACCAATATGTATTACCCCGCCTAGGAAAGTTCCTGTGGTCAAAACAACGGTTTCCGTTTTGAAGATAATACCAGTAGAAGTCACTACTGCGGTGGCACGACCGTTTTCTACTAAAATATCATCAGCGGCTTGCTGGAATATATCGAGATTGGCTTGATTCTCCAAAGTATGACGGATAGCAGCTTTGAATAGGACGCGATCGGCCTGCGCACGGGTCGCTCGTACCGCAGCACCTTTACGACTGTTCAATACTCGAAACTGAATACCAGACTTGTCAGTAGCTAGTGCCATAGCGCCACCAAGCGCATCGATTTCACGCACTAGATGCGATTTTCCGATACCGCCAATAGCGGGATTACAGCTCATCTGCCCAAGCGTCTCAATATTATGAGTCAATAGCAAAGTCTGCGCCCCCATACGTGCAGCCGCTAATGCCGCTTCTGTTCCGGCATGACCACCACCGATCACTACCACATCGTAAATTTTTGGGTATTGCATGTTTGCCTCGCTTGATTGGCTATACAGTATTACTATAAAGTCCAGCCATTATTTAGCTGATACCTTATTGAGTATTAGATAAGCGTCAATCGTATGTAAAAAATAGATAACCGTTAATTATAGCAATTTTTGTCACTATACTGGTAATAACTATAAGACTGATTATAAAAACTATCTTTATAGCAAACCGTATGTAATAGACAGCATGATTATGGAGCAGTAGCAGAATAAACCTTCGTAGCAAAAATCTCAGCGCTATAACTGATATCGCCCTAAACTATAGCGCTATGAACCATAACTTGTTAAATCATAGCAGTGTAAACAACACCCTTATAATTTAGTCATTAAAAATCATTGCTGTTATCAGTCTCATCAAAGCCATTACTTATACCAGTGCCCATAGACGCCACGCTATCCGGTTGACTGGCCACCATATGCTGGCTGCCATAACCTTCAGGATTAATTTGTAAATAAGCGTTCATCTGACCTATAGCATCACCATCATCACTTAGCAAAATTTGTGCTTTAATGATATCAACTGGCGGAAAAGGTAAATTTTTCAACAGAGCTAAGCGTTGCTGATTATCACCCTTATCAACGACCATCTCGATTAGCTGACGCACATCAATAGGTAGGTCTGGTGTACTCTGAGCTAGCAAAGCCAAATGATAAGCGCCCGCTGCATCTTGATCGGCAACCACTCGACGTTCAATCGCTAAATAAGTGGCTTCAGTTGCACCGCCTGCTACGCTGAGCTGATGAATACATTTTAGTGCTGAATTCGCTTCATTATCAGCAATATCAATGATGCGTGTTGAATCCAGTTTTAGCCGTTCACGTCGAATCTCTATAGCTTGTTGCGCGCTATCGTCTTGAGTATTAGCTTGGTGCTCACTAGCTTGGCTAGTCATATCAGTAGTTTGGTTAGTCATTGATGCCTCTTATTATTCATTCTGTGTTAATGCACTAATTATCTTATGGCCTATATGGGGTTATAAGCCATAAAAACAATAAACCCTGCCAGCTTGCTGATCAATAGCAAAAAGCCCAAGCAATCATTAGCAGATTACTTGGGCTTACTACAGATTGCTTAGACTTAATACTTAGGTGTGTCACTTGTGATAAGTTTTATTAATTCTTAAAAAACAGCTATTCAAGTATTATAAAACCCACAAACAGCTTCCCTGCTAAAATTAAGCAGCTGGGCTGTTAGCTTCAACTAAAGGCTTAAGCTCGCCCGATTGATACATTTGCAAGATAATATCAGAACCACCCATCAATTCACCATCAATCCACAATTGTGGAAAAGTTGGCCAGTTAGCCACTTTAGGTAAAGTTGCACGAATTTCTGGGTTCTCTAAAATGTTTACGAAGGCAAATGGACGACCGATCTGAGTCAACACTTCGATAGAACGCGCTGAAAAGCCACATTGCGGAAATTGTGGCGTGCCTTTCATGTACAAGATAACTTTATTGTCTTTAATTTGATCACGGATCAATTGTTCGACATCATTTGCAGCAGTATTTGGGGTCTGTTCGCTCATAAAAGCTCCTATCGGTTAGACGGTTTGTTAAAAGTAATAGTATTTAAAAAATTTTAAAGCTGAAAATTTAGAAAACAAATTTAAAGACGCTATTCAAAGGCTGTATTTAAAGGCTATGTTTAAACGCCATGTTTAAAGTCTAATTGAGCTATTGCTGATAGATGAGGCAGTCATTACCCTATTACAAGCACTAGGCCATTGATTTGTCTGTATCAAGCAAACCACAGCTCATTTTTATTTGGCTATTGATCATTTTTTATCAATAGTACCACGGCATTGGCCATTATGCCCTCTTGGCGACCAGTAAAGCCTAACTTTTCGCTGGTAGTCGCCTTAACGCTAATACAGGAGATATCTGTCTGTAAGTCGCTGGCAATGTTAGTGCGCATAGCTTGGTTGTGAGGAGCAATTTTTGGCCGCTCACAGATAATCGTAATATCAGCATTACCCAAACGATACCCTGCCGCTGCTATTTTGCCATAGACATAACGTAGTAATACCCGCGAATCCAAACCAGCATGCGCCATATCAGTATCAGGAAAGTGTTGACCGATATCGCCTAGCGCCAAAGCACCAAGCAAAGCATCAGCTAGTGCATGTAGTACCACATCGCCATCAGAGTGTGCCAACAAGCTGTGGCTGTGTTCAATCGCCACCCCTGCCAGCATTACCTGCTGCTGCTGCTCACCATTATTATAAAAAGCGTGAACATCGATACCTTGACCGATTTTTATCATGATAACTCCAAAGTTTAGCAAAACTATTAACAAACTTCTAAAGCCGTTAGTAAATTTATAAAACGATTACACGGCTCAGCTCGTCAGTTGTTTTAATTAACTGCTATAATATGACGCTTATTTTATCATACGTTGTTGAGTGCACTATGTCAGCTACCCAAAATTTTTGTTCTCATGCTCCTCTAACCTTAAGCAATATTGCTAACCCAACAGCCACACGAGTTATCGTTGGTATGTCAGGCGGGGTTGATTCCTCTGTATCTGCAGTATTGTTACAGCAAGCCGGTTTTATCGTCGAAGGGCTGTTTATGAAAAACTGGGAAGAGGACGACGGTAGTGAATACTGCACAGCGATGGACGACTTAGCGGATGCTCAGTCTGTCTGCGATAAGATCGGCATCAAGCTGCATACCGCTAACTTTGCTATGGAATATTGGGATCGTGTCTTTGAGCACTTTTTAGCGGAGTATAAAGCTGGTCGCACCCCTAATCCTGATATCTTATGCAATAAAGAGATTAAGTTCAAAGCCTTTTTGGACTACGCCTTAACCCTTGGCGCTGATTATATTGCCACTGGTCATTATACTCGTCGCAGTGTCAATTATACCAACAGCAATGGGATTGAAGTTGCGCAGTTATTACGTGGCTTAGATAACAATAAAGACCAGAGTTACTTTTTGCATGCGGTTGGTGGCGATAAACTTGCCAAGACATTGTTCCCCGTTGGTGAGCTTGAAAAGCCAGTTGTCCGTCAAATCGCTGAACAGCATGATTTGATTACGGCTAATAAAAAAGACTCTACTGGTATTTGTTTCATTGGTGAACGTCGGTTTAAGGACTTTTTACAGCAGTACTTGCCAGCACAAAAAGGCGAGGTGGTCACTGATGATGGTCACGTCATAGGCACTCATGATGGACTGATGTATTACACTTTAGGTCAGCGCGGTGGCATCGGTATCGGCGGTGTGAAAGACCGCCCAGAAGAGCCGTGGTTTGTATTGGCAAAAGACTTAGATAACAATCGTCTTATCGTCGGTCAAGGCCATGAACACTCAATGATGATGAGTACTCAGTTACAGGCTTATAAGCTTGATTGGGTTGATGGTCTACCGCCTGCTGCTATCTTCAGTGCTGAAGGTTTACCTTGTATGGCAAAATCACGCTATCGTCAACCAGACCAAGCCTGCCGAGTTTTCGCTACTAACGCTGATGGTAGCGAGGTAAAGGTAGTATTCGATGAGCTCCAGCGTGCCGTCACCCCAGGTCAGTCAGCGGTATTTTATATCGATGAAGTGTGCTTAGGCGGTGGAGTGATTGCCTCTATTAATGCGCCTCGCCACCTCTAAAGCCAATTATAGAAGCGCAATACTAGCTACTGACCAAAAAAAGCCATAACCCGCTTTAATCCTCAGTTTTTTGTGCTAACTCTTGTTATAATCATCTGCCAAAACCTCACAACCGCACCATAAATTGTTTCACTTACTTTTAATTGAAAGGTATTGCTATGACTACCCCTTTATCTGCCTTGACTGCCCTCTCTCCAATCGATGGCCGCTATGCATCGAAAGCTGACAGTCTCCGTCCTTATTTGTCTGAATTCGGTCTTATTAAAGCTCGCGTTACTGTTGAAATTCGTTGGTTGCAGTCGTTAGCTGATAATAATGCAATCGGCGAATTAGCCGCTTTTGATACCGCTACTAATGCCTTTTTGAATGCTATCGTTGATAACTTTAGTGAAGAAGATGCACAAGCAATCAAAGATATCGAAGCAACAACCAATCACGATGTCAAAGCAGTTGAGTACTTTATAAAAGATAAATTCCGTGGCCAAGCAGCGCTAAACGATTCTCTAGAGTTTATTCATTTCGCTTGTACTAGCGAAGATATCAATAACTTGTCTTATGCCTTGATGCTTAAAGACAGCCGTAGCATCGTGTTAGACAAAATGCAGCAAATGATTGATAGTATTGTCGATTTAGCGATTACGCATGCCGACCAACCTATGCTGTCACGTACGCATGGTCAAACCGCTAGTCCTACCACTTTAGGTAAAGAGATGGCCAACGTCGCTTATCGTTTGGCTCGTCAAATCAAACAGATCGAAAAAGTTGAATTATTAGGTAAAATTAATGGTGCAGTAGGTAATTATAATGCCCATTATTCGGCATATCCTGATGTTGACTGGCAGTCTCATGCTGAAGCCTTTATAGATGAGCGTTTGGCATTGACTTTCAACCCGTATACTACTCAGATTGAGCCGCATGACTATATCGCTGAATTGTTCGATGCTATTAAGCGCTTCAACACAATTCTGATCGATTTTAACCGTGATATTTGGCAGTATATTAGCTTAGGCTATTTCAAACAGCGTCTAAAAGAAGGTGAAGTGGGCTCCTCTACTATGCCGCATAAAGTAAACCCTATTGACTTTGAAAACTCAGAAGGCAATCTAGGGGTAGCTAATGCCATGCTGGCTCATTTGGGCGAAAAATTACCTATCTCACGGATGCAGCGTGATTTGTCAGATTCGACAGTATTACGTAATATCGGTGTCGGTCTAGCCCAAAGTATGATCGCCTATGATGCTTGCCTAAAAGGCGTCAGTAAGCTTGAGCTCAATGCACAACGTTTAGATAGCGATCTTGATCAAGCGCAAGAAGTACTAGCAGAACCGATTCAAACCGTTATGCGCCGCTACCGTGTTGAAAACCCTTATGAGAAGCTAAAAGCATTGACTCGTGGTAATGCTATGACTCGTGAAGCGATGCTAACTTTCGTCGAAAGCGATGAGCTATCTGCGGTGAGTGCTGAGGATAAAGCTCGCCTTCGTGCCCTAACACCTGCCACTTATATCGGTAATGCCGCTGAACAAGCACGTACTATTAAAGAGTGGATTGCTAAGCTATAGACAACCCAATAGCAGGCCAAATGAGTCGATCCTCAAAGGCGGTAGTGATAAGCAGCATTATGGTAGTAATCATAATGCTGCTGGCCAGTATCGAGCCATTAGAATGGTCGAGCTACTTGCTACATCAAGCAGGTACCTTAGTGTTTTTAGCTATGCTATTGGCGCTGTATCGTTACTGGCAAATAACTTCGCGAGCCTATGTGCTCGCGACTTTTTTTTTGTTAATTCATATTGTCGGGGCACGCTACTTGTATTCGTACGTACCTTATGATGAGTGGACACAGCAGTTATTCAACATAAAGCTAAGCACACTATTTGGCTGGCAACGTAATATGTACGATCGCTTAGTGCATTTCAGCTACGGCTTATTATTATTTAGCGCAATGTATCAAAGCCTACAACACTTACTGAAAATACCATCGCCAAAGCAATTGATCGTCATTGCTTTAATGCTCAATATGTCTACTAGCTTACTCTATGAGCTTTTTGAATGGGGTATCGCCACTACTCTATCGCCAGATGCCGCTGAAGCCTATAATGGTCAACAAGGGGATGTTTGGGATGCGCATAAGGATATGGCACTAGCCTTAGCTGGTGGTATTATTGCAGCGATTTTTTATGCTAAGCGCCTAAGAGTAAACACCATAAATAAGTACCCATAAAGCCTATAGCACTGGTCATTAGTCTTACTCCTTATCGTGCTTTTTACTACTGTCACCAGGGATAATGGCCTTACCAACGGCTACCGTGCCTTTGGCAATACCTTTAGTGGTTTTATAAGCCACTTTTACTGGTACAGTGACTAACTTGTGTACACAAGCTTGTAGGAAAAACAGGCTAGCAATTATGGCGATAATCTGTAATTTTTTCATGAGCTTCTTACTGTAAGTAGAATAATAAGCAATCATAAACTATTAAAATATTTTTCTAAAGCAAAGCTAGCATTTTTATGCAAATAGTTGTTTTTTAACCCCTTAAATAATACGGATTTATTAATGAGCTCTTTAAAATTATGCTTGCCTGACTCGATAACCCCAAAGCAGTTTTTAAGTGACTACTGGCAAAAAAAACCGTTACTAATTAGACAAGGTTTGCCGCAGCTCATAGCTATGTTTGAACCTGATGATATTTTGAACTTGGCACTAGATGAAGATGCTACGGCTAGATTATTAACTCAGCAAGCATCCCCTTCATCAGCCTCCACTAGCCTCAAAAATGGTGACCCTGATAAACAAAACCATGCTCAATGGCAAGTAAAGAAAAGTCCTTTAAGCGCCGCGGACTTTGATGGCTTGCCAGAGCAATGGACAGTGCTAGTACAGAACCTCGAGCAATGGTCGCCTGAGCTTGGCCAGTTGTGGCAAGCTTTTGACTTCATTCCGCAGTGGCAGCGTGATGACATCATGGTATCTTACGCTCCTAAAGGCGGGTCAGTAGGTAAGCATTATGATGATTACGATGTATTTTTAGCACAAGGCTATGGCTCTAGACGCTGGCAATTAGGTAAGTTCTGTGATGAGCATACTGAGTTCGTCGAAGGTGAGCCTATTCGTATCTTTGATGATATGGGTGAGATAATATTTGATGAAGTTTTAGCTGCTGGTGATGTGTTATACGTACCGCCTAAGCTAGCTCATTTTGGCTTAGCAGAAGATGACTGCCTTACTTTTTCATTTGGCTGTCGCCGTCCGAATCTGATGCAAATCATCGATAGCTTAGCTGATGTAGCCACTAATGATAGCAAGCTGTTTATTCCGATGTTATTACCACAAACCGTGCAGGTGTCAGGTGAATTGCAAGCCGCTAGTATTGAGGCTATTACCGCTCAATTACTACAGCTACTGCAGTCAGACTTGGGTGCTGATATCATTCGGCAAGCCGTCTGCGAAGTAGTCAGTAAGCGTCAATACGATGTGCTGGTTCCAGAAGAAAGCTTAACTACTGATGAGCTGATACAAGCCTTAGCTGAAGGGGCGACCTTACAAGCTGACTATAGTAATCGGCTTCTTTATAACAAAGCTGGCACTAAGCCACACAATGGTTTAGTGACGTTATACGCTAATGGTCAACGACTTGACGGCTTGGATGAAACCGCAACTAAGCTTTTAATGCGCTTAGCGGATGGTGAAGTTATTAAAGAAGATGACGTAAATGATGTTGATGCTGACGAGTTAATGGAATGGTTAGACAATGGGTGGATATGGCTAGATTATCCAGAGTAATGTCACTTAGCGGCTGTTAGATTGAGCTTATACACCCTAAGAACCCGATGACTAGAGATGATAGACGCTAGACATCGGGTTTTTTATCGGCTATTACTAGCTTGAATGACAGCAATATTCATTTGATTACAGTAAGAAAAAATACGCCCACAGCCCTACGATCACCGTACAAATGATATTAAGAACTACCCCAACACGTATCATCTCGGTCTGCTTAATCAGCCCAGTACCGAACACAATGGCATTGGGTGGCGTGGCCACAGGTAGCATAAAGGCACAAGAAGCACCGATACCTATGATTAATACTAACACCTCTTTTGGTAAGCCCATCTGTTGAGAAATAGCTGCAAATACTGGGACTAGTAAAGCGGCTGATGCAGTATTTGAGGCAAACTCTGTTAAGAATATAATAAATCCCGATACGGCAATCATAACCACAATGATAGGCGATGCTGCTAAGGCATTAGCGACTGTAGTACCTAATACTAGCGATGCACCTGAAACCTCCAGCACTGTGGATAAAGCAATACCACCACCGAACAGCATAAGCACGCCCCAGTCCGTATTATCAGACACCTCTTTCCATGAGACTAACCCTAAGCTGACAACCGCTGCTGCTGCCGTTAGGGCAACGAGAGCATCGGTATCGGTAATATCCAATGCCGCGCCAATCTTCTTGGAGAATATCCAGCTCAATGCCGTCACTATAAATACGATAATGGTCACTACGCGCGGCTTAGTCCAAGCAATAGGCTCAGCTTCAGTAAGCGTGACCTTACGCTTAAGGTTAGGTTTGAGTACTACGTACATCGACCCTATCACCACTGGCAATAGTACCAACATAATAGGAATGCCAAATTTCATCCAGTCAATAAAGGTGATATCCAGCGCCTTAGCAGCGATAGCATTGGGAGGGGAACCGACGATAGTCCCTAACCCTCCTAAGCTGGCAGAATAAGCGATACCTAGGAGCACAAATACAAAAGTACCTCGGTCTTCTTCGCGGTCAACTTGAGTCAAAATACCTAAGGCTAAGGGCAACATCATAGCAGCAGTAGCGGTATTAGAAATCCACATTGACAAGAATGCAGTGACCCCAAATATCAAAAATACTGCAGTGCCCAGCTTACCTCCTGACAGTGACAAGATCTTTAGCGCAATCTTTTTATCCAGCTGTTGGACATGCAAAGCTGCTGCTAGGGCGAAGCCACCAAAAAACAGATATATAATGGGACTAGCGAAACTCTGCAAACCTATTTTAGCATCGAAATCTGGTATACCGATTAGGGCACCAATCACTATCACTAGTAATGCGGTAATAGTCACGTGCAAGGCTTCAGTTAGCCACAGCACACCAATGAAAAACAGTAAAGCTAGCCCTTTATTGGCACTATCATCGTAAGGTAATACATTATAAATGAGTATACTAATGATCGCTGCTATCGCTACAACTATTAGGCCTTTACCTGTGCCTTTAGGAAAGGTGTCGGTAAATAAATATCCAGCGCCATCATCAGGAAGATGGCTATCTAATTTTTGCTCTGACATAAGATATCCTTATTGTGCAAAGAGGGTTCATTAGGAATAAGGGATGAAAAATATATAAAAACCCAAAAAGGCTAGCTGGTTTTAGCTATAACTCTATCCCTCTGTGCTGTCATACACTTTACCATTACCAAAGGCTTATAGTCAAGTCTCTATAAAATCGATACAGCCCATATCATGAAACAGTTTAGGCAGATTATTCTCCATCCATCCTTGGCGCAGAAACTTTGCTTGTGCCCATTTCTTTTCAATGGGATTGAGATCAG
>NZ_CAJHBR010000006.1 GCF_904846695.1 Psychrobacter urativorans | reverse complement strand
AGGTCATACCCTCATCTAAGCTTTTCAGGACTTGTTTGCGATAATCTAGGGAGTAAGTCATGGTCATTTATAGTAATAATCGTTTAGTTGACTCATTCTATAACATTTTTGAAGTCAGGTGACTATAGTACGAGTACGACTAAGAGCACAGTAGAGAACAATCATCTTAATACAGCCGTAAGCGTATTAGAAAAATCAATTACCGCAACAGATATGAGCGACAGTGATTTCAATAAGTTAACCCACACCATACAACCAAACTTTTCAAATAAGCCGCTGCCACAATCCGACTTAACCTTGGCAGATAAGAATAAACGCTCCGATTGTGGTTTTGATATGCGCGTGGCTTATAAAGCAAAGCAGCTTACTTAAAGGGAGCTGTTAATCTAATACCATTGCTGATATCAACATTCATTTTTTATATGTTACTTACTGCTCTGATCAAACGGGTGCGCCTCCCAAGTAGGGAATTGGAATTTAGCTGTAGGCTAATTAATTAATTAAATAAATGATTAGGATTGTTGAGACAGCCTCAGTATATCTCGTTAAGTACCTACGTTAAACGATTATAGAGAGATGATGACTATGACTAACCAGAATGAATGGGGCGAAAAATATAAAAGTATCGCTCAAGTTATTGATGAATTAAAAACTTTTGAAGATCAAGAGCTGATAGTTATGGTTTCAAGCGACGGTGGGGAGACGTTGAGGCCTGTTAAGCTACTTGGCAAAGAATTTGATAAAGATAATAAAGCTTATTGCATCCTGTTTATTTAAGTGTTTTAACCCTCATTAAGCCAATCTTTTATTAAATGCTCAATAAGCGGTAGAGATTCATGTGGATGCCTATAATAAATATTAAGTACTTCAACACTGCCTGACCCTTCATCGCCAAAATTACTGAGCCAGTAATCCATGAGATCCTTTTGACTTGGATCATAAGTAAGTTTCATGGCTTTATTATTAGTTGGATTAATAAAGCTCACGGTATCGTCAGTATAAGTATAAGTATAAGTATAAGTATAAGTATAAGTATAAGTATCTAGCAATGTACCGTCCGCCCCATGTTTATTAAAGTAGCTCTCCCAGCTGTCGGTTACGCATGTCTTTTTTATGGATTCCCATGTTGCTAATGAATAAACATATTTTATGACCTGCTCTGATTTGCACAGTTAATAATGGCTTTTAACAAAGGTTTTTGATAATAGCCTTTTAAACTATCAAGGTTTATTGACTTGACCCAAGAACAGTATCGTCCCTGTTGCGTTATCCTTAATCACAAATATAAACGGATGATCGGCAGTGAACTCAATACGGTTGGTAGAGTAGCCAAGCGACATAGGTACAATAATGACGCCTGTCGCTGCCGCAGCTTTAGTCCCTGTTTCATCCACTTCAATCACTGCTTGATGTACCGTCGCATCGACTTTTATCGCTATTTGATCACTAAACAGACTAAAATCCGCCTGACTACTAAAAGCTATAGGCATGCCCATTTTAGATAATAATGGCGTCATCTCATAGCTTTGTTGCAGTTTGAATTTCGGTAAATCTACTATTACCTCACGTTTTACTAGGCTTTTATTCCACTGCTCAATCTGGTTTGTACTAAGACTCTCGCTTAGACTCTGCATCGCTGCTTGATCTTTGGCTTTGGGCAGTATTACCATCATGGAGAGCGCTTCGCCTTTATAAGGCAATTTGATTATCTGTGCGTGCTCATCTTCCGTATAAGCAAAATCAGCCTTATTATGCATCATATCTATAGTGACAGTGTTGCCATCAAATAAGCTAAATAGCTTCTTTTCGCTGGGGTTAAATGGCGTCTGCCAGTCTCCTTTAAAGTAAACAGCATTGGTCAATACAGTAGTCGTATTAGCACTGATACTACTTGGCGACATTAAAGCTGGGATCATCTGCTGGGTATAATCAGCAATAGTTGCGTTGATCTTTAAGCGCGCAGCTTCAGGACTGTTTTTAAAGTCAAGGTTGGTGACTTGACTGCCATAATAGTGGGCGAGCGTATCTAAGTAGCTTTTATTAGGCTTTAGCCCTTGCGCTATCCATATATCATTAGCGCTGACAAACTTATAATCCGGATTAGGCTTATTAAATTGCTGATATAGCGCTGCACTGTTGGCATTGAGAGTCGCTACCTTTGGATAATAAAAAACCTGCTCAATCTGCTGTTTAGTCTCACCTTGCGCGGCGTTATAGAGCATGGCCATCGCTGACGATAAGCTATAAGGTGAAAAGAAGAGGTTTTTATTATTTTGATCGGCTTGAGCGTTTAGCTGTTGATACAGCGCAATGGCGAATTGATTGTTGGCGGTGACAACTTGGTTGAGGCCTTTAGGAGTTGCAACAGAATCATCAGTAAGCACCGGTTGGATGGCATCTTGCTGCGCAGCTGACTTAGATGGGTCAGTACCTGCTTTGAGCACCTTGGCAGTATCAGCTGGACTGGTTGATACATAAGTACTATTACAGCCACTTATAGCCACAACTAAGCTACTAAGAGCCAAGCTTCGGTATAAGATTTTAGATAGCATTTTTGGGGAAGGTATTAAATGATTGAAGGTCATAATATAGTCGCTAATAAGGTAAAAGTTATGCTAATAAGCTCAAGGTTATATAGGTTTATAGTCAAGCAACCACAGAGTAAATCTATCAAACAACTATTCGATACAATAGATGAGATGAGTAGCTGGCTAAAAATGAGCAGGCTTTTAACAAGTTATAGTGAATCAATTTAGTAAATAAAGGCAACCAGCTACTAACACTAGCATTAGCTAATAAGGCTATTATTAACAATAATCATCAGTAAAATTATCGACATTAACAGGAGTTGTTATGACCAATTCAAAAAGCCAAGCATCACTACCATCAACACCACCATTAAAAATAGACATCGTATCAGATGTGGTTTGTCCTTGGTGCGTTATCGGCTATCGACAGTTAGCGCAAGCCTTAGAGTCGACTAATACGGCTTACGAGATTCACTGGCATCCGTTCGAGCTTAATCCTAATCTAGCCGGTGAAGGTCAAAATCTACGCGAGCATGTGGCCGAAAAATATGGCGTAAGTGATGAAGAGTCACAGCAAAGTAGAGATAGGATGCAAGCAGCGGGCAGCGAGGTTGGCTTTAGTTTTAACTTTAATGATGATAGTCGGATATATAATACTTTTAACTTGCATCAACTTCTACATTGGGGCAAGCAACAAAATAAGATGCATGAGTTAAAGCAAGCTTTATTCACTGCGCACTTTACCAATAACCGCGATATTTCTACCGTTGAGGTATTGGCGGATATAGCTGGCGAAGTTGGCTTGGATCGAGCTACAGCAGTAGCCGTGTTAGCAGATCAACGTTTTGCTGATGATGTGCGCAAGTCTGAGCAGTGGTCACAGCAACAAGGTATTCAAAGTGTACCAGCAGTGATTTTTAATGACCGTCATCTGATCGCTGGTGCACAAGGGGTAGAAAACTATAAAATTATCTTAAAGCAGCTGGCTGAGATGGCTGAATAAACCGCTTTTTTAGTGCTACGTAAGTTAAAACTTTAAGCCTAAGCAGGTTTCACCTCAAGTATTACTTCGCTTGAGGTTTTATGTGAACAGCCGTTTATAGAATTCGCTAGTTATTAGTGCTATAAACTGTATTATTAAGCTCATATAGCATTTTTATGAGCCAAGCTTTATAGATAAGGAAGTCGTTGATGATGGGAATTGAGTTTTATACTAATGGGCATATTATTAGTGAAGCTGATAGCATGCGCCAAAAGCTTGGGGAGTTAGCTAAGCAATACGCTGCTAGCTGCGCCATTATCGTCACTGATGCTGGTATCACTCAACTGGGCTATGTTGCTATCGCTCAGCAAGCGCTACAAGCATCAGGGATAAAAGTGGTTATTTTCGACAGCGTGGTAGCCGATCCACCAACTGAAGTGGTCAACGATGCCATGGCACTGGCAAGAGCCAATAACTGCGACTTAGTCATTGGCTTAGGTGGTGGCAGCTCTATTGATACCGCTAAGATAGTCGCTCTACATGCTAATGACTTTGAGTGCATAAACGATATCTTAGATGTGGATCTAAGTCACTTTAAAAAAACAGCGCTTTTCGCTATACCTACTACTGCAGGAACGGGTGCGGAAGCTACCTTTGTATCGGTTATTACTAGTAAGGATGGCAGCAAAAAAGCCATTTATACCCCAAAGATTATTCCCGATGTCGCTATTTTGGATGCGACACTGACCCTAAAGTTACCTCGTCATATCACGGCAGCAACGGCACTTGATGCTATGGTTCATTGCATTGAGGCTTATACTAGCCGTAGCAAAAAGAATGTTATCTCAGATGCATTAGCCCTAAAAGGACTACAAATGCTATGGCATAACTTTGACACTGTACTCAATCAAGGCGATAACCTCGAGGCTCGTGCTGAAATGCTGCTAGGCTCCACTTTAGCCGGCATGGCCTTTGTCAACTCTTCAGTAGCTGCTGTGCATGGCCTCTCTTATCCTTTGAGTATTAACTTTCATATTCCACATGGTCATGCTAATGCGTTAGTTATGTGCGGAGTGTTTAGCTTTAATTTATCAGCTGCTGCTCCTTTATATGCTGAGCTCGCCCGTGCGGTTATGCCTATCCAAACCGCTGCCATGAATGATTCAGATGCGGCAAGAGAGCTTATAGTTCAGTTAAAACGCTTCTTAGAAACTAGTGGACTCAAGTACCGCTTAACTGAGTTAGCTATCACTAAAAATGACATTCCAGCGCTGGCTGATATCGTTATCAATACCTACGCTCGGCTTATTGCTACTAATCCTAAGGACATGACTTTAGAACAAGTCACAGCAATATATGAGGAGATTCTCTGATAGTTGCTCATAAGTACTTAGTAAAGTACTTATAATTACTGCTAGCCACGGCTAGTTTTTAACTCGTTTTGTCTATTAATCAAGGAAGATAAAGATGTCAAAATATTCATTAGAAGTTGTTGTTGATGGTTTTCACTATCTAGAAGGACCACGCTGGCACAAAGGTGCCTTATGGTTCGTAGATTTTTATACTCAAGGAGTGTATCGGGTCAATGATGAGGGAGTAGCAGAAAAGAAAGTTCATATTGAGCAGCAACCTTCGGGTTTAGGCTGGTTACCTGATGGCCGGATGCTGATTGTATCGATGAAAGATCGTAAAGTTATGCGCTTAGAGGATAATGGTGAGTTAGTGGTGCACGCTGATATCTGGCAGCATTGTGCAGGCCACGCCAATGATATGGTGGTAGCGCCTAATGGGGATGCTTATGTCGGCAACTTTGGTTTTGACTTAATGGGTGGCGCTGATTATAAAAGTGCCGGCCTAGTGCTTATAAAACCTGATGGTAGCTCACAGCTAGTAGCAGAGGGCTTAGCTTTTGCAAATGGTATGGTAATCTCTGCTGATCAAAAAACCTTAATCGTTAACGAGCTGTTCGGGAATAAAATATCGCAGTTTACTATTAATGAAGATGGCACCTTGGGAGACAAGCGCGATTTTGCCAGCTTTGGCGAGTTGGGAGATGAGCCTAATCTTGGAGTGCGTATAGGCAATGCCAAAATACTACCAGATGGCTTAGCGTTAGATGCTGAGGGAGCAGTATGGATTGCAGACACTCTAAATCAGCGTGCAGTACGTATAGCTGAAGGCGGAGAAATACTAGAGACTATCGATACTGCACCTGAAGGTGTGTTTGCGGTTGCTCTTGGTGGAGCAGAGGGCAATACCTTGTTTATGTGTGCAGCCCCTGACTGGGATGAAGCGGCACGTAAAGCGGAAACTAAAGGGCGTATGCTAGCAGTCAGGGTTGAGGTGGGTCATGCTGGCACGCCTTAATTTAATTTAAAGCTGCTTTACTTTGTATGTGGTTTGCAACAAAGCGTTTAAAACCCCTAACAATAAAAGCCTTTATTAACAAATTGTTAGCTGGCAAATAAGCTGAATTAAGGCTATAGATCGAAAGTTGCAATATAGTTTATTTAATGCGAAGATTGCTATATTATTACAAAGTATATTTAATTTAGCTTATCTTATTGTATAAGACCAACACTATTCAAGGATGAATTCAATGTCTAATACCCTGTTTAACACTATAAAGTCGCCACTATTACTATCTGCCATATTAGGGGCTAGTTTAACCATTAGTGCCTGTTCCTCTCCAAGTTCAGAAACTGCGGCAACAGATGACACAACAGCAAAGACAACAGACGCTGCGGTATCTGCAGATAAGCTTGAGACTAAGTTTGTTACTATAGCAACAGGCGGTGCATCAGGGCCTTATAATATTATCGGCACCGCACTATCAGAGATTTATGCTAAAACTTTTGGGGTTAACTCCAAAACTCAAACCACAGGTGCATCAGTAGAAAACGTTAACTTGTTGACCCAAAGTAAGGTCGATATGGTACTAGCGCTGAGCGACGTAGTCACTGATGCGATTGAAGGCACCAATAACTTTGAAGCACCGATCACTAACATTCAACAGATTGCCGTATTGTATCCCAACGTTGTTCAGCTAGTGACCTCTGAAGGCTCTGGCATTAAAAATATCGAAGATTTGCGTGGTAAGCGTATTGCCGTTGGTGACCAAGGTTCTGGAACCGAAGTTAATGCTAGAACTCTGCTAGAGGGTTTTGGCATGACTTATGATGATGTTAAAGTCGATTATTTAGGCTTCGCTGACGCTGCTGATGCGATGAAATCAGGTAAAATTGAGGCCGCTTTTATTAGTAGTGGCTTACCAAACTCATCAATACTAGAGTTGGAACAAGGAATAAAACTGCAAATAGTCGCTATCGATCAAGCTAAGCTAAGCGAAATTATCAAAACTAAGCCTTATTTCAAAACCTTTGAGATTCCTGCAGGTACTTATGGCAATGAAAAGGCCATACCAACCGCTGCTATTATGAATGCTTTATTGGTGCGTGCTGATTTATCTGAAGACGACGGTTACAAATTAACTAAAGCCATATTTGATAATTTAGAAGGTCTAAAAACAGCTCACCAAGCGGCTAATGATATCAGCTTAAAAACAGCTAGTGAGGGCATGGTAGCCCCTATGCATCCTGGAGCTAAAAAGTACTATGACGAGCAAGCCGCGAAATAAACCTTCATGGCTAGGACTATATTTATGGTCGGGCGCAGCATTGATTGCTGCGCTAGTTGTTTTTGCTCTATGCGCTATAGTGGATCGTCAGAATGTCATTGAAGTGCGAGTTAATAGTAGTGATAGAGAGGGTAAAGTCGCCAATACTGAACTAACCTGTTATTTCGTTGAACCTAACTTTCAACTGCGTTGGATTCATTCAGTAGAGAAGCAGTGGTGGGAGGAGCAGTATATCCGTAAGAGTGAGGGGTTACTGTTGACTACTACTTATTTTCAAGCTTTTGGGGCCGGCACCCCATCGACCGAAGTGCTCGCTAAAGTACAAAAACCTGGCTATATAGGCTATCAAATTAATCAAAAACTACCCGCTCTAAATTGGGTAGTATCACGGCTGACTCAAGGTGAGATTGACTACGGTGGTAACCGAATTCTAATCCACAAGTTAGTGCCGGACTATTCTGAAGTGACTATCACTCCAAGAGCTTATAATCTAATAGATAGATGGAAAAAGGACTTATGTCATGACCTCCCACGTGAAGGATCACAATAGCGGGTTTTCTTTAGCTAACCATGATGCTAACTTAGCGCATCAATCTACTAGTCATATAGATACTGGGGTTAATACTGATATTGATGTGGTTAACGATGTCAATAATGATGTTGATCCTAGTGTCACGCAAGCGATACTAGAAAAATACGATCGCGAATCAATTACCCGCCATATCACTCATGGCCCTGTAAAATACTTTATTGCTATCCTTTGTATTTTATATTCTATTTTTCACTTATATATCACCTTTAATCCGATGCCAGCATTGCTGCAACGCTCTGTGCACGTAGGAGTTGGTTTTGCACTGATTTTCCTTATCTTTCCAGCTAGTAAAACCAGTAGCCGCAAAAAAGTTGCTTGGTACGACTGGATTTGGTTTGTGCTATCGCTATCAGGGATGGCTTATTTGATATATGAGTATCAAAGTATTGTGACCTCACGTGGCGGTATTGCCAATCAGGTCGATGTTATCTTCTCCATTATTACCGTTATTTGCGTGCTTGAGGGTAGTCGGCGGATTACTGGTTGGATTCTGCCAATATTGGCTTGTATATTTTTGCTATATCCTTTTATTAGTCACTTAGACTTTATGCCGAATCGACTACTCACTAGGCCTTATGATTTTGGCGATATTTTTGGTCAGTTATTTTTAAAGACCGAAGGGTTATATTCTGTAGCTATTGGGGCGTCAGTTACGTTTATCTTTTTGTTTATTTTGTTTGGCGCATTTTTAGCACGCTCTGGTATGGGTCAGTTATTTAATGACTTAGCATTGGCGCTGGCAGGTGATAAAAAGGGTGGTCCAGCCAAGGTTGCGGTCATATCCAGTGGCTTTATGGGCAGTATCAACGGTTCAGCCTTATCGAACGTGGTCAGTACTGGCGCTTTCACTATTCCGCTAATGAAAAAAGTAGGTTATCACAAAGACTTTGCAGGAGCAGTAGAAGCTAGTGCCTCAGTCGGTGGGCAGATATTGCCACCTATTATGGGTGCCAGTGCTTTTATTATGGCAGAGACGACGGGGCTACCTTATAGCACTATCGCCTTGGCCGCACTATTGCCAGCGATACTTTATTATTTAGGTGTGATCGCGCAAGTACATTTTCGTGCTGGGCGTCGCGACCTAAAAGGGATCGCTAAAGAGAGTTTACCGCGAGTAAAAGAAGTACTAAAAGCGCGTGGCCACATGCTACTACCCATAGTATTTTTGATATTTTTATTAATAAAAAATGTCCCAGTAGGCTATGCTGCTGCTTATACTATTGGCTTTACAGTGGTAGTAAGTATGCTGCGCAAAGAGACCCGTATGGGGTTCAAAGATATTCTAGGCGCTCTTGAGGATGGGGCACGCCAGTCATTAGCAGTGATGGCCGCTTGTGCAGTAGTAGGCATTATTATCGGAGTGGTTAGTTTGACCAGCTTTGGTACGGTAATGACCTCCTCTATTGTCACTTTAGGTGCAGGGTCCTTGTTCCTTACTCTGGTATTGACCATGCTAGCATCTATGGTCTTAGGCATGGGGCTACCTTCTATTCCAGCTTATATTATTACTGCTACGATGGCAGCACCGGCATTAGCAGGCTTTAATATTCCTATTTTATCAGCGCATATGTTCGTATTTTACTTTGGTATCTTTGCTAATATTACACCACCAGTGTGCCTTGCTGCCTTTGCCGGCGCAGGTATCTCAGGTGGTGATCCAATGAGAACAGGATTCTTATCATTGAAGCTGGCATTAGCTGGATTCATCATACCCTTTATGTTTATCTATAGCCCTGCTATGTTAATGATAGATCCGACTGGGCTTGCAGTAACAGCGAAAGATTTTCCGCTGCCGTCTATCGTGAGTATAGTAACTATAGTAGTGACTTCAATCATTGGGGTCTTGGCCCTTAGCGCAGCTTTAGAAGGCTATTTCAAAAGTGATATGAATCTGATAGTGCGCTGTATTTTAGCAGCTGGAGCATTATTACTGATTTATCCTGGTCTTATAACTAGTGTAATAGGCGCTGTAATAATAGTCGCTATAGCGGTATTGAATACCAAGGCTAGCAAGTCGCTATCTACCCCTTCTACTGCTTAGTATTGAATGCGCAGCGTTCATAGTTAAGCGCTTATAGCTAAGCGTTCATAGTTAGGCGCTTATCGACAGTCCCATTATAAAAAAAGGTCACTTCATTTGAGGTGACCTTTTTTGTTAGCTATTTTTAGTAACTGGCTTTTAGTTACTCTGCTATATAAACCTTTAGCCAGCGCCTTTATTAGCATAGCCTGACTTTGCACAAAGCCATTATATTTAGCTAAATAATCATCTGTATTTTCGACACGGCTAATATTTAGTAGCAGTTCCCAACGGCAAAATTTGGTTCTTATTAGGTTTAAATCACTGATATCTGACTTTAGTAAAACCGTTACATCGTTATAAGCTTGACCAGTGAACTTTTGGCAGCTAGTACAGTTGCAAATAGTACAGTGGCAAATGAAGCGCTCAAAGGGCTGGTCATGGATAGTATAAGGCAGGACTAGGATATGGTTTAAAGAGTCAGCAGTTTACAGAATTATTAGGTTACAAAATAAATAAGTTATAAAGTCAGTGCTTTATTTGAGAAGAAATTGTTTTTAAAAATAGCAGTCTAAGGGTACGTTTAATCATTCACTAAGTCACCTTAAAGATTATCAGGGATTAAGACTGTGAGTAGTTCAGATTGTCAGTGGTTAAAGTTGTCAGCGATGAAAATATTAGGCTGATCAGCCGATGGTCAGCATTGCAATAAGCAAGTTGCATGACGGTTATCTGTGCTAGTAATTTTAAGATCATAGCAGGGTCATTTGTCCCTATTTTAACTAGATTGGAAATATGGTTTAGCCCAGACGAGAGTAGCGGTATCTAGGTCAGTTAGCCGCGTTGCAGCGCCTCAGTTTGTGGCGGCATCGTGGCAGTAGAAAAGTCATCAGCTGATAGCGGCTGCCGCTGCCGCTCACCATAATAAAAGTAGCTGGCTGGAGTGGCTGCTGTATAGGCGTTAACCATCTAAAATCAGAGTGACAATAAGGGTCATGGTGACGGTTTTAGTGTTTGCTAGTGTGGTTTATCCGTCTAGTTAATTGAGACGTCTTATCCTAGCTGACTAACAACCCCTTAAATAATACTAAGTTTAAGCTAATCTGCCCGAGCAAAGTGTTTGACTGTGTGTTTGTAGACATTGTGTAAATGTTGCTGTAGTGTAAATAAGAAATAATTATTTTTTTTGAGATGGTTAGGTTAGAAAATGGCGTATTTGTAAGCTATAGCTCGCCTGTTTAACGGTATTTAACCATCAGCTCAGCGTCAACGGATAATCACTGTATCCCAAGACTAGCTAACTATATTGCAACAATTGATATTTAATGAAAGTTAATTTTTAACAGTGTCATGGATGACACTTGGCTTATTAGAGGAAACACATGGACGTTTTACAACTGCTCATTAGCGGTACAGCTAACGGCTGCATATACGGGCTGTTGGCGCTAGGTTTTGTATTAATTTACAAAGCGTCAGAAGCAGTCAACTTTGCTCAGGGCGATATGTTAATGTTTGGGGCGATGTTGGGCATCACGTTTATTAACGCCGATGAAGCCAATCTGCCCTTTTTAGTGGGGTTAACCTTAGCCGCCATTTTAATGGGATTATTTGGTTATCTATTAGACCGTTTTGTACTACGAGGTATTTTTGGCCAACCCCAATTTGCGATGGTTATTCTGACCATCGCTTTAGGCTTTTTAATTCGTTTTGTCGCTGGCGTGATCTGGGGACACAATCCCATTTATCTTGAAACCCCCTTCACTGGCAAAATGTTGCCATTGGGCACTATCAACGTGCCTATCATTGATGTGGTGATTATCTTTGCCACTACCTTGTTAACCGCCATGATCTATTTTTTCTTTGCGCATACTCGTCTCGGGATTGCGATGCAAGCTAGTAGTCAAAATCAGATGGCGGCCTATTATATGGGCATTTCGGTAAAGCGGGTGAATGGCATAGTCTGGGCTTTATCAGGCGTGGTTGCGGCAATCGCTGGGATATTATTTGCCGCCAAGGGAGCGGTAGAACCGTCGGTTGGGCTGTTATTCGGCATTAAGGCATTTTCGGCAGCCGTTATTGGGGGCTTAGGATCGTTGCCGGGTGCCTTAGTAGGTGGCTTGTTGATTGGCATTATCGAACCATTTGCCTCACGTTATTTACCGTCAGGTACCGGGCAACTGGCCCCGTATGTATTGATGCTAATCATATTAATTTTGCGTCCTGGCGGTATCTTTTCGCAAGTCAAACAGAAAAAAGTATAGCCACATTAATTGAGGTACGTCGCATCTGCGCTGATTGATAGAGAGAGAACATTTAGATCACATTTATATTTAGATAATGCTTATTTATATAAGTACCAAGTATATAAGTACCAAGCATTAAGGATATAGAGATCAAGGACGAGGCCGCATCATGAAAACCATATTTAAACGTAGCTACGATCAGGATATCAACCTGTTTAAAGACCGATCGCATTTGATCAAATATGCGTTATTACTACTTTTATTGTTAGCCGCCCCATGGCTATTGGCCAGTTACTATTTAAATGAGCTAAGTGCGGTCTTAATCTGGTCGGTAGCAGGGCTAGGTTTGATGCTGTTAACTGGCCATACCGGACAGGTTAGTTTGGGTCATGCGGCGTTTATGGCCATTGGTGCATTTACCAACTTAGCCTTGATGCTACGAGGTTGTAACTTTTTCTTGGCCCTAGCAGCTAGTGCCATTATCACAGGATTGATAGGGGCTATTATCTCTCGGCCGATTCTGCGCACCAGCGGCATTTACCTGTCGATCGCCACCTTGGTGTTAAGTATCATCATCGAGGATGTGGCGATCTTGGCCGAGCCGATTACAGGGGGCGTAGCGGGTCTAACAGCAGCGCCTATCTTTATCTTTGGCTATCAAGTTGACCGCTATGTTGCCCCAACAGCGTTCTATTTTTTGTGTTTGGCTATTTTAATTCTAGTGATTGTCGCTTACTTAAATATTTTACGCTCGTCGACGGGTAGGGCGTTTGTCGCCATCCGTGATAGCGAGGTATCAGCACGGGCGTTGGGTATTAATGTGACCCGTTTTAAAACGCTAGCCTTTGGATTGTCCTGTGCCATTACAGGGATGGCCGGGGCATTATACGCCCACTTTGTCCAAGCAGTTAACTATGAAAGTTTTTTAGTTTTGATATCGATTACTTTGTTATTACAGGTAGTGGTTGGGGGCTTAGGCTCGATTCACGGGGCGATCTTAGGGGCGATTGTAGTGGTATTGCTACCGCAAGTGATTGCCATCGGTGGCGACTTTATGAGTCAAAATATGGGTATCTCGATCGCCAATTATCCGGGTATCGATACCGCCTTATTTGCCTTGGTTATTGTCATTATGATTATTTATGAGCCGCGTGGATTGTATGGTATGTGGGTTAAGGTACGCACTTGGTTAGAGCTGTTTCCACTGTATCGTAAGGGTATGTTCCGTCGCTCGAAGACCTATCTGAAAACGGAGCGGATGCAATGAGCTTATTACAAGTAGAGTCGCTGTCTATCGCTTTTGGTGGCGTCAAGGCGGTCGACCAAGTCAGTTTTACAGTAGAAGAGGGCGAGGTATTTACCATTGTCGGGCCCAATGGGGCAGGCAAGTCGACTATTTTTAATCTGATCAGTCGTTTGTATGAAGCCGATTCGGGCACGATTCATTTTGATGGTCATGACCTGACCCATGCACCGGCCCATGATATTGCCAAACATGGCATTGCACGCACTTTTCAAAACATTGAACTGTTTGATCACTCGACTGTGCTACAAAACTTGCTGATTGGTCGTAGTTGCAAACGCACCACCCATTGGCTGCAAGAGTTGTTGTTTTTACCTAGTGTGCGGCAAAGCGAACGGGAACATCGCCGCAAAGTAGAGGCGGTGATTGATTTTTTAGATTTGGCCCCTTATCGAGATAAGCTGATCGCAGCCTTGCCTTACGGTATTCGTAAAGTGGTCGAAATTGCCCGAGCCTTATCGTGCGAACCAAAACTAATTTTATTAGATGAACCGGCTTCTGGCCTGAGTGTGGAGGAGACCGCCGATATGGCATGGTGGATCGAAGACATGCAAAAAGACTTAGGTCTAACAATTTTGATGGTCGAGCATGACATGAGCTTGGTGAACAGGGTATCCAATCGGGTATTGGCTGTTGCCGAGGGCAAGTCATTGGCAATGGGTACGCCAGCTGAGGTGCAATCTAACCCTGCTGTGATCGAGGCCTATCTAGGCAAGGAAGCCGTATGACGACGACACTGTTAGAACGCACAAAGAAAAACGATTCAGCTGGTTCAGCTGCGTCTAATCCCGATAATTTGCTAGAACTGCATAACTTAGAAGCATTTTATGGGCCAGTCATGGCCCTGCGGGGCGTCTCCATCGAGGTGCCTAAAGGCAAAATCGTCACAATTTTAGGCGCAAATGGGGCGGGAAAAACCACCTTAATGAAGACTATCTCTGGGGCACTAAAACCCCGCAAAGGCGAGATATGGCTACGTGGCAACCGCATTGATGGCATTGAAGCCGATAGATTAGTGCGACAGGGATTGGCACATGTACCCGAAGGCCGAGAGGTGTTTCCCTTTTTAACTATCGCTGAAAACCTCGCAATGGGGGCTTATATCCGCAAAGATAAAGCAGAGATTGCCCGTGATATCGAGATGGTTTATACCTATTTTCCTATTTTAAAAGAACGCCGTAATCAGAGTGCGGGCACCATGTCAGGCGGGCAACAACAGATGCTGGCAATTGGACGAGGATTGATGTCTCGTCCTGATCTTATGTTGCTAGACGAGCCATCACTTGGATTATCGCCCCTATTGGTACAAGAGATCTTTGCGATTATTCGCAGACTAAATATCGAGCAGGGCGTTACTATTTTACTGGTCGAACAGAATGCCCGTATAGCCTTAGGTGCTGCCGACTATGGTTATGTGCTTGAAACTGGCCGCATTGTGATGGCTGACTCGGCAGCTAACCTCATTGAATCAGAGGATATTAAAGAGTTTTATTTGGGCCAGTCTGATAAAAAAACTGAAGCGCCGATGCGTTGGAAGCGCAAAAAGACATGGCGTTAAAACCGATAAAAGACAGCCGTATATGGCAAGTTTACCCAGCCTATGGACAGGCGATAGCAAGCGACAATCAGGTCAGTAAACCAAAGGTCAAGCAACGATGAATACCAATAATGCAACAAGGCCAACACCGAAGGCGGCCACACATTTTAATCCAACAGTAGACGTGCGCCAAGATCAACCTGTCGCTAATGCCAGCCATCAGGCAGCGCCGATCTTGATCGATGGCTGTGACACCTTAGTTAAGTTGTGGCGACAAAACTGCTTGAAGTGGGATAGCAAAATTGCCCACCGTGAAAAACAGCTGGGTATCTGGCAAAGCTATAGCTGGCTAGATTATTATCAGCGAGCGCAAGATATCGCCATGGGGCTGGTAGAGCTGGGCTGTCAAGAGGGCGATACCGTATCGATCCTAAGCGAAGATAATAAAGAATGGCTATATTGTGACATGGCCATTAATGGCATTGGAGCGATTGCCAATGGCATCTATACCACAGACAGTGCCAGCCAACTGGTCTACTTACTAAGTGACAGTCAATCGCGCTTTTTAATTGTCGAAAATGATGAGCAATTGCACAAGTTTTTGTCAGTGCGCCAGCAACTGCCTCATATAGCGAAGGTCATTGTTTTTGATAAAAAAGGCCTGCGTGATTTGGTCGATGATGACATCCTATTTTTAGATGATTTGTATACGCTAGGCATGGCAGCACCAGACGCAGCCACCCGTTTTGCTGCTGCCATTGCAGCCACCCAACCTGAAGACATACGCACCCTGATCTATACCTCTGGTACCACTGGTAACCCAAAAGGGGCCATGATTACCCAGCGCAATATATTGGCCCAACTGCAAAACCTACAGCCGGTACTAGACGTCCATTCTGATGATGAACAACTGTGTTTTTTGCCCTTGTGTCATATGTTAGAACGTTTGGTGTCAGTCGATATGCCTATTCATCATGGCTGCTATGTTAATTTTGCCGAAAGCATAGAAACCGTGTTTGATAATCTATGTGAGATTTCGCCGGATACCTTTACTGCCGTACCTCGATTTTGGGAAAAGATCTATGCCAGCGTAATTAACTTGCGGGCTGATGCAGGCGGTTTTAGCCAATGGATGTTTGATCAAGCCATTATCAGTGGTCATGCCAATAACAATAGTCCCCGTCCCAGCCTGATTAACCGCCTACAGCTTAAATTTTGGGATCTGTTGGTACTGCGTAACCTGCGCAAGCTGATCGGTATGAACAATATCCGGCGGGCTTTGACTGGTGCTGCGCCTATATCGCCCGAGCTATTACAGTGGTATCAAGCGATCGGGGTCACCATTTATGAAGGCTATGGTATGACCGAAAGCGCTGGAGTGATCTCGGTCAATACGGGACAAGAGATGCGGGTGGGTAGTGTCGGAAAGCCAGTGCCCAATACCCGAGTGCGTATTGCCGATAATGGCGAAATCTTATGCCAAGCCGATAGCATATTTTTTGGTTATTTAAATCTACCCGAAAAAACCGCCGAAGATCTAAAGGATGGCTGGCTGCATACTGGTGACGTCGGCGAGTTACGTGATGGCTACCTGTATATTACAGGCCGTATTAAAGACATTATTATTACCGCTGGTGGCAAAAATATCACCCCAGCTGCCATCGAGAGCCAGCTAAAATTTTCTCCTTATATTGGTGATGTTGTAGTAATCGGCAACCAACGCAAATACCTGACTTGTTTGATCATGATTGATCAAGACAATGTCGAAAAATACGCCCAAAATCATCAAGTGATCTTTTCTGATTTTAAATCACTATGCCAAGCCCCTAAAGTGCTTAAGCTGATTGAACAGGTGGTTGACGATGTCAATAAACAGTTCGCCTCAGTCGAACAGATCAAATACTTTCGCTTAATTGATGTCTTGTTAGGAGCAGAAGACGAAGAACTGACCGCTACCATGAAACTTAAACGTAGTCTCGTCGAACAAAAGCATCACGCTTTAATCGACTCAATGTATTAATCGGCGTTTGCCATAGGAGCAACACATGAAACGGATTTTCACCCTGACCCTAGCCATGCTATTAGCAGGCTGTTCACAAAACCCGGTCGAAGGCGACCCTGCCAAGACAACGGAAGGCGATACAGCTACGACCAGCCTACCGGTTAATGGCGTCACCGATGACGAAGTCTTAATCGGCGGCATGCTAGATTTATCCGGTCCCTTTGCTGCTTTTTCTGTCCCTGCCGTCGCAGCTGCCAACCAGTATTTTGAAACAGTCAATGCAGCGGGTGGCGTTCACGGCCGCAAGATTAGATATATTGTCGAAGACCATGCCTACCAAGTTCCCAAGGCAGTCCAAGCAGCCAACAAATTGGTCACCCGCGACAAAGTCTTTGCCATGCTACTAAACGTCGGTACGGCCCACAACATGGCGGCTTTTCCGGTATTAGATAATAACGATGTTCCCAATGTGATTCCCTTAAGCTTGGCCATGCCAATGCAGACAGAAGGCGATTTCTCACGGCGCTTTACCATCGGCTCGACCTATTATCAAACCATGAAAGCAGGCATGAAATACATTATCGAAAAAGAAAATGTGACCAAATTGTGTACTATGTACTTTCCATCAGATTTTGGAGAAGAGACTCATCAAGCAGCCAAAGAGTTGGCCGCAGAGATCAACACACTAGAGCTGGTTGAAGTATCTACCCATCGCCCCGACGAAACCGACATGTCCGGTACCTTGGCAAAAATGCGTGAAGCCGATTGTGGATTGGTTGCCGTTGCTCTAACGGTTAGACCCAGTATTGGCGTCGTTGCCACTGCCAAATCAATGGGTTGGGATGAGGCGAAATTTATTGTTCCTATATCCAGCTTTCATTCGGCAGTATCCGGTGCGCCAGGCGGTATTACTGAAGGTCTCTATGCCGTCTCACTATGGGAAGATCTAGACATCTTAAAAGCCAATCCTAAGACAGCAGAATGGATTGCTAACTACAAAAAAGCCAATGGAGAAGAGCCAAATACAGGCGCAGCGATTGGTTATCTGGGTGCTAAAATATTAGTCGAAGGCTTGGAAGCTGCTGGCCCTACTCTTAATGCCGACTCGTTAGCCAAAGGCATCGAAACCGTTAATATCGATGATGATGTGATCAATGCCCATATCGGTATGAGCGCTGATAACCATGCTGCCGTAACGCAAGCCTATCTGTCGCAGGTTGTCGACAGTCAATGGCAAACCGTAGCAAAAATTATCGAGTAATCAATATTGAGGACCAGTTCGTCTACTGAACGGCTGATAATCCAGCACTCAATGAAATCGACTGACCATAAACCCTTGCCGTTATTAATGACAAGGGTTTATGCGTTTAAATTGTGAGCAAACTTAGGGCATCTTAACCGGCTTTACATGACAATCCTTAGCGCAGGCTTTGGTCTGGCTAAGCGGTCATGAATAGTCATAGTGAAAACAGAGGTCACTTAAGCTGATCTTTTTTAGTAACTATCTTTAGCTACTAACGTCTAGCTACTCTGCTATATAAACCTTTAGCCAGCGCCTTTATTAGCATCGCCTGACTTTGTACAAAGCCATTGTATTTGGGTAAGTCATCGTCCATGTCTTCAACACGACGATTATAAAATAGATGCATAGTAGGTGCAGGTAGCGCCGCTACATCAGGGTAGTTAGTAGTAGGCACTAAGATAAGATTGCCAGCTAATCCCATCTCTATACTGGGTTTATCGCAGCGAGTACATAGACCACGGCTAATATTCGGTGGCAGTTTCCAACGGCGAAATTTGGTTCTTATTAGGTTTAGATTACTGACATCTGACTTTAGTAAAACCGTCACATCGTTATAAGCTTGACCGGTGAACTCTTGACAGATAGTACAGTGGCAGATAAAGCGGCTAACAGGCTGATTGTTGATAGTATAAGTGTTGCTTTGACAGGCGCAAGAGCCTGCCTGTGGGGTAAATTCATGGCTCATCAGTCAGTCCTTAATAACAAAGTTTATCTACATTTATTATGCTTAAATATAGCATCATCTCAGGCGTATGATAGGCTCACGCCCCAATAATTAGAGGATGACCCATGTTTGGCGCATAGAATGTATCCTATGAAAGCCAAAGACACTAATCTAAGTTTCGATGCTACGTTACTAGATTTTCGGCTAGAAAAAAGCCAAGGTATTAGTAGAGCGTTCATAAAAAAGGAGACCTATAGCAGGTCTCCTATTTTATAAACTGTGTAAGAAATAAAATTCTAGCAGCCCAATTTGCCTTCAGCAATGAGGGCTTTTTTGCTACGGATAGGAGCTGGGCAATCTTCACCATAATACTGACGGTCGGCAAAGTAGCTTGAACGTACCATAGGACCCGCCCAAATGTTAAAGAAGCCAATCTTTTTGCCGTAATCCATATAACGCTGGAACTCATCTGGATGTACATAGCGATCGACTGGCGCGTGGTTCTTACTAGGCTGTAAGTACTGGCCCACAGTAATCATATCAACGTTATGCGCTTTTAGATCGTCAAGTAAAGTATAAATCTCTTCTTCAGTCTCGCCTAAGCCCACCATAAAGCCACATTTAGTAGCGATATCAGGACGACGTTCTTTGTAAATTTTTAGCAAGTCTAAAGAATGCTGATAATCAGAGCCGGGGCGGAAAGCTTTATAAAGACGGGGCACCGTTTCAATATTATGGTTAAACACATCTGGCGCTGTTTCTGTGAGTAAGTCTAAAGCGATATCCATACGACCACGGAAATCAGGAACTAAGATTTCGATTAAGCAATTCGGGCTAAGTGCTCTTGCTTCGTTAAGTACTTCAACAAAGTGAGCAGCGCCACCATCTTTTAGATCATCACGATCAACTGAGGTGATAACCGCATACTTTAGCTTAAGACCTAAGATGGTTTCGGCAGTATGGCGTGGCTCATCAGCATCTAGCTGATTAGGGCGACCATGACCGACGTCACAGAATGGGCAGCGACGAGTACAGATGTCACCCATAATCATAAAGGTAGCCGTACCATCAGAGAAGCACTGGGCTAAGTTTGGGCAGGCAGCTTCTTCACAAACGGTAAATAGCTTTTGCTCACGCAAAGTGGCTTTAATACGAGCTACTTCGGCAGGGGATGAGAGTTTAACCCGGATCCAGTCTGGCTTTTTCTTGGCCTCGACAGTCGGGATCACTTTAATTGGGATACGCGCAACTTTATCGTAGCCACGTAGTTTTTCGCCTTGGATGGCTTTCTTGGGTTTGACTCTGGCAGCAGGGACGTGCGTTTGTACGGCTAATGAGCTCATAGTTCTTCCTAACCCTTATGATCCTAAACCTTCATAATCCAAATTGTTACAGGATAAGGGTTTAATTTATTATTTGACGACAGTGATTATTCATTGATAACGAGTGTTTTGAATGACCCAATTATAGCAAAAATAACTATTTTTATCATCTTTGTATCGTGACAGAATAGAGGAAAAATAAACTGAGATACGGTTTAGATATTAGAATAAATAGCTATTAATGAGTTATAAGATTTAGTTGCGATGCGGCGCTCAGTTGTACTAATTTATGACTCTGAGATACAGACATGGAGGCGAGTGGTTACTAGGATAAAGCTAAAGAATTATTATATTGAATATAAGCGACTTAAGTGACAACCATTGAGATTAAAGTGCACCTTAGGCGTAGCGTTTAATTTAACAGAAATACTTGCAAAAAACACGGCAAAATTAACTTAATATCTATATTGGTTTTATTTATCACTATTGATAACCTAAAGTTTATTAAAAGCCATCCATAGTAGAAAATACCTCCCATTTCGTTAATAAATGTTGGCTATACCTAGCTGTTTACGCTTTGGTCATTAACATTTTGGACGTTTTAAGCTATATTAACAGCCATAAATATCCCATTTAGCGTGCCAGCGCAGGCAGTCATTCTGACTACCCACGTGCTGCGCTGATAATTAATGACGAGGATGACTATTGTGTTAGAAGCTTATCGTAAACATGTCGCAGAACGTGCCGAGTTAGGAATTGTACCTTTACCACTTAGTGAGCAACAAGTAGTAGATTTGGTTGAATTACTTAAAAACCCACCTGCAGGCGAAGGCGAGTTCTTAATGGACTTGTTAGAAAACCGTATTCCCCCTGGTGTTGATCAAGCCGCTTATGTTAAAGCTGCGTTTTTAGCCGCTATCGTAAAAGGTGAAGCTGAGTCTTCATTAGTCAGCAAGCAAAAGGCAGTACAAATCTTAGGTACTATGCAAGGGGGTTATAACGTCCAGCCCCTAGTTGCGGCTTTGGATGATAAAGAATTGGCGCAAGACGCTGCTGAAGCTTTAAAGAAAACTTTGCTAGTGTTTGACGCGTTCAATGACGTGACTGAAAAAGCAGAAGCTGGCAATGCTATTGCTAAAGAAGTGGTGCAGTCTTGGGCGGATGCTGAATGGTTCTTATCTCGTGCAGAAGTACCAAAAAAATCTACTTATACTACTTTTAAAGTCAGTGGCGAAACCAACACTGATGACTTGTCTCCGGCGCAAGATGCGTGGAGCCGTCCTGACATCCCATTACATGCTTTAGCTATGCATAAAAACTCTCGCGATGGCATTGTTGCTGACGAAGAGGGCGTTGTTGGGTCTATGAAACAGATCGAAGCGCTAAAAGAAAAGGGTCATCCACTTGCCTATGTTGGTGACGTTGTAGGTACCGGTTCTAGCCGTAAATCTGCGACCAACTCGGTACTATGGTTGATGGGCGATGATATCCCTAACGTGCCAAACAAACGTGGCGGCGGTCTAGTACTAGGTAATAATATCGCACCTATTTTCTTTAATACTATGGAAGACTCTGGCGCATTACCAATCGAAAAAGTAGCAGTTGACAATCTAAATATGGGCGATGTGTTTGACATCTATCCGTATGATGGCAAAATCACTAAGCATGATTCTGATGAAGTACTATCAACCTTTAAGCTAAACTCGCCAACTTTGCTTGACGAAGTTCGTGCCGGTGGTCGTATTCCATTAATCGTTGGTCGTGGTTTGACTAACCGTGCCCGTGAATACATGGGTTTGGGTCATTCAGACGTATTTGCTAAGCCAGAAGAGCCAACTGATACTGGCAAAGGCTTTACACTAGCGCAAAAAATGGTTGGTAAAGCTTGTGGTCTAGTAGGCGTGCGCCCTGGTATGTACTGCGAACCAAAAATTACCACTGTCGGCAGTCAAGATACTACTGGTCCGATGACTCGTGATGAGCTAAAAGACTTAGCTTGTTTAGGTTTCCAAGCCGATCTAGTATTGCAGTCTTTTTGTCATACCGCGGCTTATCCGAAGCCGGTCGATGTCGAAACTCAGCATACGCTTCCTGATTTTATCATGAACCGTGGCGGCGTAAGCTTACGTCCAGGCGATGGTATTATTCACTCATGGTTGAACCGTATGTTACTTCCAGATACCGTTGGTACTGGTGGTGACTCGCATACTCGTTTCCCAATTGGTATCTCATTCCCAGCAGGTTCTGGTCTAGTCGCCTTTGCTGCTGCGACTGGTGTTATGCCGCTTGATATGCCTGAATCGGTTCGTGTACGCTTCGTTGGCGAGCGTCAACCTGGTATCACGTTACGTGACTTAGTTCATGCCATCCCTTACCAAGCGATTAAAGAAGGTCTATTAACCGTTGATAAGAAGGGCAAAATCAACGAGTTTAACGGTCGTATTCTTGAAATTGAAGGTCTAGAAGACTTAACTGCTGAGCAAGCGTTTGAATTGTCTGATGCCTCAGCTGAGCGTAGTGCTGCTGGTTGTACCATCACTCTATCTGAAGCGTCAGTGACTGAGTATCTAACGTCGAATATCACTTTACTTAAGTGGATGATTTCAGAAGGTTATGGCGATGCACGTACTATCAGCCGCCGTATTGAGCAAATGCAAGAATGGCTTGCTAATCCAAGCCTGATGCGTGCTGATGAAGATGCAGAATACGCAATCGATATGACTATTGATATGTCTGAAATCAAAGAGCCGATACTTTGCTGCCCGAACGATCCAGATGATGCTAAGACTTTAGGTGATGTCGCTGGTGATACTATTGATGAAGTATTCATTGGGTCATGTATGACCAACATTGGTCACTTCCGCGCTGCTGGTAAATTGCTAAAAGATGTCCCAGCAGGCAGCTTGCAAACTCGTCTATGGATTGCGCCGCCAACCAAAATGGATGCGCGTCAATTGATGGAAGAAGGTTATTACAATATCTATGCGCAAGCCGGTGCTCGTACTGAGATGCCAGGTTGTTCACTATGTATGGGTAACCAAGCGCGTATCGCCCCAAACTCTACAGCGGTTTCGACTTCAACTCGTAACTTCCCGAACCGTTTAGGTCAAGGTGCTGACGTCTATCTAGCTTCTGCTGAAGTAGCGGCGGTTGCTGCGGTACTAGGTAAACTACCAACCAATGACGAATATCAGCAATATGCTGGTATGCTGAACAGCATGGGCGATGAAGTGTATAAATACATGAACTTCGACCGTATGTCAGAGTATACCGAAGAAGCTGATAAAATTAGCGTTGCTCAATTGAGCTAAGCTTTAGGTTTGAAAGTTAATGATTAAAATAAACCCCGTATCTTTATGATGCGGGGTTTTTTGTTCAAGGTAACCCAAAAGAGTAGGTGTCTGATATACCTACTTCTATGTATAATAGATCAGCAGGCGGAAACCGTGGCTCTGCACTTGGCTTAGCTTTTTTTCTCTCTAGTTCTTTCGGGACGGACCGATACTTTATTATGCACCTATGTGCTTTGGAGTCTTGGTTGATTACATTATCCCCTATCAAACGTCGTTTGGTCTATGTGACGATTTTTGAAATTATTGCTATCCTCTCATCTACTGTAGTACTGATGTATTTAAGTGGTGGTGACGCATCAGAATCGCTACCTGTTGCTATAATGGTGTCATTGGCGGCAGTAACTTGGAACTTTATTTACAATACGGCGTTTGAAAATTGGGAACGTCGCAAGCAGGTAACACAGCGCACACTATTGATACGCAGTGCCCATGCGGTAGGCTTTGAAGGCGGGCTATTTTTAATTTGTTTACCATTGTATATGGTATGGTACGGCGTAAGTCTGACAAAAGCTTTTACCATGGAGGCGACGCTATTGCTATTCTTCTTAGTCTACACTTTTATTTTTACGCTTGTTTTTGATAAGATATTTACCTTGCCTCATCAGTACAAGACAGCATCTGCGTCTTAAGCAAGTCCATTAATACCTTGTATGGTTTACTGATTAGAACTAAAAAAGCTGCCGATTGGCAGCTTTTTTTCATGAAGAATAAGATTTTTTGTACTATAGAAAATAGGCAGTTATTGAAATTTAAAGAGGAGCTAAATTCGAGACAGCAATGTTGTTAGCTTGTCTTTGAGCTTCTGCAATGACTGCTTCTTGATGAGGTAATACGGTTTTGGTATAACCGAGAGAGTCACCAAAAACTTGGAATGGGTTTTCTAAATTGAGTGTGATATTGCTTAAACCTTCGATAACACCAAGACCCATATAAGGGGTTGAAGCCAAATCATAACCCCCTTCTTGGCACATAACTAGGCGTCCGCCGCACAATCTTTCGGCAGTCTCTCTAATGGAGGTAGCCATAAATCTGAACCCTTGTGGCGTAAGAGCCATACGTCCGAGTGGATCATAGCACCCAGCATCTAATCCACAAGCAACGATAATCATATCTGGCTGAAAGGCTTCAAGTGCGGGAATAATGGCCCGGTTGAATGCAGACTCATAAGTGGCATCACCAGAACCTGGAGGTAGGGGAATATTTATATTATAACCTTCACCCTCTCCTTCGCCATTATACTGCGCCGTTCCCGTATCTTCTTCCAAAAAGCTATAGTGTTGATGAATAGAGATAGTCAATACAGAAGGATCACGCCAGAATATTTCTTGCGCACCGTTGCCATGATGTACATCCCAATCAACGATTGCGACACGTTTAAACCCGCCAATTTCTAAGGCATGTTTGGCGGCTAGGGCGACATTATTGAAAATGCAGAATCCAGCACCGCGATTGGTTTCGGCATGATGACCTGGTGGTCGTATTAGTGCATAAGCATTATTTACTTCGCCTGATAATACTTTTTCTACTGCAACCAATGCACCGCCAGCAGAGAGCTTGGCGATCTCAACGCCACCTTGTGCGAAGACAGCCCCAGGACCCCCTTCACCAGCAGGTAGTAGGTTTTGCTCTGCTAAAGATTGATAGTATTCTGTACTGTGCACTCGAAGAATTTCATCTGTGGTGGCTACACGCGGTTCGATAGAGGTAAGTTGTTTGAATATCCCAGTTTGTTGCAGCAAATTGTAAAAGCGGCGTTTTATATCTGGTCGGTCTGGGTTGCCACCTGGCTGAATTTGAAAAGGGGGGAAGGCTTGGTTTAAGCTGTCGTACCAAAAGTACGTTTCGTCAAAGACTATACCTGTCGTCATTATGCAATCCTTTGTTAATGATGAGATGCCACTTTGTATGGCTACTAATACATCATTACATAGAGACGCTACCGCATGATATTACCCTTAAGTGTGTGTTTTAAAAAATATCAATCATAGAGACTTGTTGTCTCTTTAGAAGGTAGGGCAACCATCGTCCGTAGCAAATATAGGATTAATTACCAGTTTAATGCACCCTTATGGGTAATATCTACGGCTAAAAGGGCAGTGTAGTATTAAGATAGGATGCAATACGCAACGGATAATCACAACACAAGGAAGGTGTTTTATGTTAAAAGGATTTCGTCAGCTCTATTTAAACAGAGAGGTCTTAGGGCCATTCGCCGCCATCTATGGTGTTGGTTTTGCCCCCTTATTGATACTGCCTTTTTTGTTCACCGCCATTATTAGCTATTTCTCTATCTCTGAAGCACAGGCAGGCGTGCTGGTGAGTACAGAGCTTGGTGCTATGTGTCTGGGCTCTTTATTAATTGCAACTGTCGTCGATAGATTTCCCAAAAAGTACGTAGCGGTATTTGGTACGGCTTTAGCAGTGATTGGCAATTTGCTTTTTATGTCATCGACCACTTTGATGACTTCTTATGCTTATTTAGTGATAGCAGGACTAGGCTATGGGATTGCGTTAGCAGCTGGCAATGCTGCAGTCGCTGCTCTTGGCGCACGATCTTCTGATATATTTAATAAGGTAGTCCTGTTAGGGACGTTCATGATGATATTATTACTCAATATCTTCCCGCGTATCATTGTGGCGTGGTCGTTACCCGGTGCTTTGATTGGTTTGGCAGTTCTACATTGTTTACTGATACCTTTGTTGCTGGCGATACCTACATCAACACATGCTGAAGCGGCACAAAGTAGTCATGATTCAAAGTATGCCATTCTCTTTAAACCTCTATCTATAGCCATTATTTTAATGATGTTCTGTTATTTTGTCAGAGACACTATGGTATGGGTTTTTGCTGAAAATATTGCTAACACGCGTTTAGGGATTGCGCCTGAAAATATTGGTTTTTTATTTAGTATACATGGGGCAACCTCATTGCTTGGACCTCTGCTATTGATTTGGATGATGCGTCGCATTAGTCAACAAAAGCTATTACTAATGGGTATCATTGTCACTGGTATAATATCCATGGTCGTTAGCCAAACTCAAAGCGTGTTTTGGTTTTCATCAATGGTCATACTTTGGTCAACGGCGCACTTTTTTACTTATAGCTGTGTCATGGGTTTTGCAGCAGCTGCAGACCCCAAAGGTGTTGTGGCAGCAGTGGCTGGTGCAGCGGTAATGGGTGGTACGGCAGTTGCCCCCGCTATTGCTGGCTACGCTATGGACAGTGGAGGTTTAACTGCTTTTACAGTAGGTGTTGCTACCGCAGTCTTAGCCACCTTTATTTTTTCTTGCTTAAGTATATACTTAAGAGGCAAACCTAAAGGCTTAGAACGACAAGCTAAAAAATTGCTACAAGTATCTGAGCCGAGTAAATTACAAATCAAAGAAATATAGTTAGTTAGTCACTTTTTTAGTTATAAGATTGCCGTTACTAGGCCTAAGATATGCTTTAGAGGGTATATGATAACGGGGCGTGCGATTGATTTCACTTTATTTATTAATGAAGGAATAACAATTGATGAATACTGATATAGAAAAATTTACTTTATGGAATAATAAAGTCGGTCAAATCATCGATGCAATCGGCTCGGAGGCATTTACTATACAGTTGGCTGAAGCAGTACAAGCCATGATACCTGATGCGTTGATTATCATATTTTCTATACCAAAGGATCAACAACCTCAGTGTTTATTCGATAATTATCCTAAATATATTAGTAAGATAAATACTAGAGATTGGATATCGGGTGCTTATTTGTTGGATCCCTTTTATATAAAGTGTTTCGACGGCTCACCTCAAGCGATGTATCACTTAAATGATCTCATTCCTGAAAGCTTCCTAGCGTCTGAGTACTATCAGTTGTACTACGCCTTGACGCAATGTACTGATGAAGTGTGTTTTATTGCCCATACCCAAAAAGACTTACGACTCTCCCTTTCCGTTGCAAGGCTTGAGGGTTCTGATGGTTTCACAAAACAAGAGTTGGCACGGCTAAAATCGCTATCCTCTATCGTGTTAAATGCCTTAAACAAGCATTTTGTAACAATAACAGTAGCTGAGAGCGATATCAAAACCAAATTCCATAAGCAATTACAAATAGGGCTTAAGGAGTTTGGAGCCTCGATTTTAACGGCACGCGAGCAAGACATGATACAGCTTATCTTGCTCGGTCACTCCTCCAAGACTATCTCAAAACAGCTTAATATCTCTTTTGATACGGTGAAGATGCATCGAAAAAACGCCTACAATAAATTGAATATATCCTCGCAAGCCGAGCTTTTTTCACTGGTTCTCGCTTCACTACCTTATATTGAAACTCACCCTAATAAAGACCCTTTGCAAGTCTACTTATCTCAAAATAGCCTGCATAATCTCTCTGAGATAAAATAAAGTTAGGGGACGATAAGGATAGCAGCGTTTAATGAGTTGGACTCATGATATGCCCATTATTTACCCATATAAACTGGCTTACGCTTCTGCATAAAAGCACTAATACCTTCCTTAAAATCATCAGTCTTGGCAAGCATAGTCTGCTGATCAACTTCCATATCCAGCGCTTCGTTTAGTCCCATAAAGCTGTGAGTATTAATCATATGCTTCATTGATGCCAAGGCTTTGCCAGGCAGGTTACTTAAGCGCGTTGCTAATGCTAGGGTCGTTGCCTCTAACTCGTCGCTACTGACCACCGTATTCACTAAGTTTAGGCGCGCCATATCATCGCTAGTGAGCTTATCCCCAAGCATGACCATCTCAGTGGTTTTTGCCACCCCAATTAGCTGGTTCAATAAGTAGATACCACCAGCGTCGGGCACTAAGCCAATATTGACAAAAGCTTGTACGAATTTGGCATTATCAGCGGCGATACGGAAGTCACAAGTCAGCGCTAAGTTCATACCTGCGCCTGCGACCGCACCTGCTAACTTGGCAATAATCGGCTTATGGATAGCGCGCAGTTTCAAACTAATTTCAGCAACTTCGCCAACCATAAAGTTAAGCTTGTCAGATAAGGCGTCACCTTCCATACCGTTCTCAAGCATCTCACCAATATGCCCACCACTTGAGAAGTTACCACCAGCGCCTTGCAATACAATCACTCGTACTTGCTCATCAGTATCGGCCTTGTTAAGGGCCTCCATCATAGCGTTCTTAAGGGTAGTACTAAAAGCATTTAAAGTCTTTGGATCATTCATAGTAATAGTGGCGATATGATCGTTAACTTGATAATCAACTGAAGGCTGCGACATGGGTTTTATCCTTATTGTAGTTTGTGGTAATAAATCATTAGATGCTCATTACTATAGCAGTTTGGATGACTTATAAAAGCAGGTTCTATGAGCGCTGAGACTATGCGTAGATGCCAAATGCATAGATACCTAGATACAGGTCTGATAAGTGGCTTCATTGCAGGCTGGGTTTTGTACACTTCAGGGTTAATGGTAAAAAGTCGTTTGTAAGCACTGAAGCTATAAGTTTGGTTATCCTAATGGCTAAGTAATAATACTATTAAATCAATGCATTATATTCTATGATAAAAACATTGAAATTTAGTTTATAGTCAGTCCACGCAAGAGTTGCTGCAGAGTCATTAGTATAAGTTTGCACGAGCCTTAGTCATATCTTCACTTTTAGACAGAAAATTTATATCAGTAGCTGGCGATTTACTAGTTGTAAATAGGATTGACTATATTAACCGATCAGCTGACATTTAAAATTAGTCAGCAAATCAATCGAACTTATTAAAGTTACTATTGCCTACAAGGAAGTGGTTATGCCTCATATTCAGCTTAATAATGCCAATATATATTATGAAGATAGCGCGCCTGACCAGCGGCATAAGCCTGTCATAATATTCGCTCACGGACTACTGTGGAGTACGCGAATGTATGACGAGCAAGTTGCCTATTTTAAAAAGAACTATCGCTGTATTGCTTTTGACTTCCGGGGGCAAGGTCAGTCGCAGATTACCAAAGACGGCTATGATATGGACTCGCTAACTGATGACGTTATTGCCTTGATGGATGCGTTGGCCATACAGAAGTGTAATTTTGTTGGTTTATCGATGGGCGGATTTGTAGGTCAGCGTATCGCTATTACTCATCCTGAGCGCTTATTATCATTAGTTCTATTAGAGACCTCGGGCGATGCTGAAGACCCTGATAATATCCCTAAATACGCTAAGTTAATGACCGCTATGCGCTGGTTAGGTATGAAGCCTGTCAGCAAAAAGATAATGCCTATCATGTTTGGTAGCACTTTTTTGACAGATAAATCACGTCGGTCGCAATATAAACAATGGCAAAAAATGCTAGAGGGCAATCATAAGATTGGCGCAACTAAAGCCACCAAAGGGGTGATTGAGCGTGCAGGTGTTTATCAGCAGCTGGGTAAGATTAACACACCAACGCTCATTATAGTCGGTGATGAAGATATGGCGACCCCTTATCCTAAAGCTGAGCGTATACATTTTGCTATAGCAGGGTCAAAGCTGGCCGTAGTGAAAGGCGCGGGGCACACGGCGACTGTAGAACAACCTCAGCAAGTGAATAATCTAATTAGCAAATTCTTGGGTAGCTGCCTTTAGTGGTAGCAGTTAGGCTATAAATTAGCTGTTAAAAAGCCGTTATCAAATTTATGATAACGGCTTTTTTACTATTTAAGGCTTATATTATAAGCTTACAGCAAGGGCTTATAGTCACTATTACCATCATTAATAGTACCAAAAACTTCAGCACGATTGACAACTTCAGTCGCCCATGCACGATGAGTTGCTGGCTCTAGCATAGTATTATTGTATTTAAATACCGCTTTGGCCTCGCTATGGAGTATGGCTTGCGCTTCATCTAACATGCTAGCAGGCACACAGTAGGCTTGTTGCACTAGAGCAATTTGACTAGGATGAATAACAGTTTTGCCGACTAATCCTAAGCCCACGTCACGAGTTAACTCTTGCATAAATAGTGTCGGCTGGTCTAAGTACTCAAAGACTGGCGCTGACAGATAAAACCCATGAGGCACAAAACAGCCGAGCAGCTGATAAGCTAAAGTACCAATTGGAGTATCATAGATGATACTGTTCTTTGGACGGCGCAAACGTAGGGCTGCAAATAAGTCGTTACCACCGATACGTAAGGCAAATACCGGCTGACTAAAGGCTTCTTTAAAACCGATGGCCAACTCTTGGTTGTGATGCGGATCAAAAAGGGCCGCGGTCTCTAGAGTCGGCATCAACAGTTGGTCGGTATCTAGATTTTGACAAGCCATACGCCAATTAGATAGGCTATACATATCGACTTTAGGTAATACAAACCCATCGAGCAATCCAATATGCCTAAAATCTGCTAATTTCTGTAGCATCATTGGGTTGCGTGGGCGCACAAATACTAAGGGTCGGGTAGGCTGCTTTGATTGCGGCTCTATCTGATCAACAGCTTGTCTTGAAGGCTCATTGATCATATCAACATGCGCCGCCCAAGTATCTAACAGCGCTTGTAAACGTATCAATGCTAACTCTATGTCGCTATGACTAACCGCATCTTCTAAACAGATAATAATACTGTTGATCGTCGAGAGTTTGTCACGCTTGATAACTTGCCAGATATCTTGTCGCGTAGCAGGCATGTAGAGACTAGCACCCAACTGGTAAGGATGATGGGTGTGCGGCTTGACCAGCGCATGCCGATCGGTAATGAGATTGGCATAAGACTGAGTATAATTATAAAGGCTGGACTCGTTTGTTGTCATATCGGGCATAATTAACGTCGTAAATAGTGATAAAGAAGTGAATGTAATTAACAGATATTGACCATAGCAATACTATAAATAGCAGGTTTAAAATAGTGATTTAAACTACTAATTATCTGCGGTTGTATTACGTTGCTTGATTAAGGTAATAGCCTGATAAGGAAGTATTTTAACACCTAATACCTCAATATTAATATCTCGCTGAGCACATAAATGTCTTAATAATAAGGTATCAGGATGGTCGGCTGTCGCTAGCAAAACACACTCAGGATCACGGCGCAATATCGCTCTTGTTGCCTCGGCAATAGTCGGTTTAATACGATTGCGATTGCTAATGTCATATTTTATTGCCAGCTCATCAATTAACGCTGCGGTCTGATAGCGTGGCTGTCCAAAGGTAGCTAAAGCCACTGGTAATACCGTCAGCTGTTGTCTTGCCATGTCAATATGATCAATGAAAGCTAGACTATGATCAACTTCTACTAAGTTATCATAAAATATACTGCGATGTAGCCCGTATTGTGGCTCAGTATATAAGCTACGTGATATAAGCCCTGACACAGTACTGTTTAACAGTCCTGAGGGAATTAACCAGTCATCGGTACTGGCTGCTAGCCAAGCCACACCAGCAGGATCAGCCAGAGTCAATAGCGGCACAACACTTAGACCTTGATGAAAAAAGTTAGCAAAATTCATATCAGTAGGATGATTAAATGACGCAAGGCTACTCGCTAGCTCTTGATAGATAGCCCCTTTACCCGTCCAGCCATCGACAAATACTATAGGACTATTCGGATAAGCCTCCAGCAGCATTTTTAGGGCTACAGGATCAAGGCCACGATCACGAATGATGCTGATACCATAATGCACGCTAGGCAGATTGTAAGCACTATTCGTGTCGGCTAGAGCACGTTGTAATAACACCCCTACTGGCAAGCCGGCACGCACTAAGCTGATTAAGACTAACGGGTTTTTATTAGTGATGCTTTGATAAAAAATATCATGTAAAGAATAGGCTAAGTTAGCGATATCAGTAGCAGTGCGCTGGGTGCCTTGAGTCAATGCTTGAGCGTATAGCTGCTCGTGCATCGCAGTTGGAGCGCTCTCCAAAGTTAACATATCTGAGTAATGGCGTTGACCGTTTTGAATTAAGGCTTCTTTTTGGCTGACTGGCACATCGGCAATGGCTTCTTTATTGACGATATCTAACAGGACAATGACATCGCTGGCAAGATAACTCCCTGAGCCATAACGAGCTAACTGAGCTATTTTTGTAGCTTGATCCACTGGAGAGATAGCAGGGTTATCTTTATTCATTATGATGGCCACGCCTGTTATTGAGAGGTTGATGCTGATTGTAGCTCTGAATGTAGCTGCCCATGGTTGGGCATACCGTACCAGTCTAGTAATTGCAGAAACGGGAGATCTGCCAAACTATCACCAAAGCCAAAACTGGGGCGCTGACTGTCTAAATGGTGTTCTAGCAGGAACTGGACCGCATGACGTTTATGAATAACATGTGGGAGTATCGCTAAGTTATTAGCATTGACATGGACATAAAAGTGCTGATCAAAATCCCGTATTAATAACGGTAATTTATCGGCCAAATCTACTAATACTTGATGGTCTTTTTGCGCATGTTTAATAGCTAAATAGATGGTTAACTTGCGCTTATTAGCACCATTATAACTAATCTTGCCACTATCAAAAGTATCGCTATGCGGCGTGAACACTAACTGACTGTTAGCCCCTTTACTGTGATTAGCAAACACTTCGCTTAGCTGGTTGAGCTTATCTTGTAGTGGTGTGAGCTGCTGATACATATGCTGTTGCCAAGCCGCCAGTAATTTATTATCTGGGCTTAGTATTATCGCGCCATGAGTCAATACTTGCCAACTGTCAAAAGGCAGTTTGACTCGTTGTATCTCAGATCTATCACGCGCAGTGACTACTATCAATTCAGTGCTAACAAGCAGCCAATTAAAAAACGCCGCTTGGCGCTGAGTCATAAAGCTCAAGGGCTGGACTTGTTTATTTACACTGGCACAAATTAAGTTTTCGGTTTCACCGGTCGCTAAATCCCAAGCGTCAATTTTACGCTGGGTCTGAAATAGAGTATCGTCCAAATCCATTAGCGCATAAGGTTTGATGAGGTTTTCACTAGGTTGGAAAAATGGGAAGGTCATTGGATTTTCCAAAAATAGAATAATAGCAGGGCTGTTTAGATAGGGCTTATATACAAATATTTAATGGATATAAAGCGCTGATTGTTAGAGTTGTTAATTAGCTATCTAGCATGCTTTAGCCAAGTTCAGACAGTATAACGATAATCATAAAAAAGGTCAGAATAAATCGCTAATAAAGAAGGAAAAGTATGATAACAGGAGTGGATTGAATCCATTTGGGGTTGAGTAGATAAGTTTGAAGGAATAAAAAATGAAGGGACGCGTTATAAAAACGAGTTAGAGCTGAGTAGGGCTATTGATTTGATAAGCTCAGAAGATTTAGCTTGTAAATATTCTGAGCTTATTGAAGTTTGATTATTCAAATAATAGAACGACATTAAGCTGGTAGGGCTGATCATTATAGAGTCAGCACCTAATTATCCATATATCTCTTCTAGTCGTAAACAAGAGACTAAGCGTCCTTGCCACTCACGCAGCTCAGGCTCTATTTCGCTACAGATAGGCTTAGCATAAGGACAGCGTTTATGAAGCGCACAGCCACTTGGCGGGTTAAGAGGGCTAGGCAACTCGCCTTGTAGGGTCAGCTGTTTTTTATGTCCGGTCACTGAGGGTGCTGCCGAGAGTAAAGCGATGGTATAAGGGTGTTTGGGATCATCGTAAATAGCATCTTTAGCACCATGCTCGACCGCCTTACCTAAATACATCACCATCACATCATCGGCTACATGGCGTACGACCGAGAGGTTATGCGAGATAAAAACATAGGCGGTGCGATACTCATCTTGCAAGTCCATAAATAAATTCAGTACTTGCGCCTGAATAGAGACGTCAAGGGCTGATGTCGGCTCATCAGCGACCACAATTTTAGGGTTGAGCATCATGGCGCGGGCAAGAGCAATACGCTGGCGCTGACCACCAGAAAACATATGCGGATAGCGACCAGTATGCTCAGGACGTAAACCAACGTGCTCCATCATGGCATGCACTTTGCTGCGTTTTTCTTCTTTGCTCAGCGTAGTATGAATATCTAACGGTTCGGTCAGCTGAAAACCAATAGTATGGCGTGGGTTGAGACTGCCATAAGGGTTTTGGAACACCATTTGAATCTCAGTACGCAAGTTTTTAAGCGCACTTCTGCTGTAACTGGTAGTTGCCTCATTATTAATAAATAGCTCGCCACCGGTCGGCTGCTCTATCAAAGTAAGCTGGCGCGCTAAAGTAGACTTGCCACAGCCCGACTCACCGACAACCGCTAGGGTTTTCCCTGCCTCTAACTCAAATGAGATGCCGTTCAACGCCTTGACGAAGGCTTTACCTTTTCCTAATCCTAGAGACACCTCATAGTGTTTATGTAGGTTGTCGGCCTTTAAAACGATTTTATGACTCATATTTCAGACTCCAGAGTAGCCGTTTGAGCAGTCCGAGTAGGATGTTCAGGAAGGGTGGCGTGAATACAGCGGACCTCGCCATTTGGGGTTTTTAAAATAGGGGGCGGCACCTCACAGGCGGGCTCTTTATAGGGGCAACGTGGCGAAAGTAAGCACCCTGTTGGACGATCATATTGACTAGGAACCACACCCGGTAAGCTGTTCAATCTATCTTGTCCAACTGCCAGCTCAGGAATAGCTTGTAGTAGCGCCTCGGTATAAGGATGGGCAGGTTTTTGGAATATTTCTGGCACGGTGCTAGTCTCGACCACTTGACCGGCATACATAACGGCGACATCACGAGAGTTCTGCGCCACTAAGCCCAAGTCATGAGTGATAAGCACCATGGCCATTTGCTTCTCGCGCTGCAGGCGACCGAGCAAATCCATGATTTGAGCCTGAACCGTCACGTCGAGAGCGGTTGTCGGCTCATCAGCGATAAGCAATTTCGGCTCACAAGCCAGCGCCATTGCAATCATCACTCGCTGACTCATACCACCTGAGAGTTGATGCGGATAGACACGCAGACGGTTCTTAGCATCTGGCATTTCAACCAGCTCTAATAATTCTAAAAGACGCTGTCTTACCGCAGCTCCGCGCAAGCCAAGATGGGTGGTTAATACTTCGCCCATTTGCATCTCGATGGTAAAGCTTGGATTAAGGCATGACATGGCGTTCTGAAATATCATCGAAATATCTTTGCCAATAATCTTGCGCTTTTGTTTTGCTGGCATGGTTAACAGCTCTTTGCCATCAAAGTTCAGTCGATCAGCAACCACAGTAGCAGAAGAGGGCAATAATCCCATCAGCGCCATCATAGTGACTGATTTACCAGAGCCAGATTCACCAACAACCGCAATGACCTCTCCTTGTTTTATTTTTAAAGAGACGTCATCGACCGCACGAAAAGCTCGTGCTCCTTCGCCAAAAGTAACCGATAGATGCTCAATATCGAGGAGGAGTGAGTTATTGGTGGCAAGGGTATTCACTGAGCTATTTACGTCAAAGCTATTTACTTGAGAATCGTTCATTAAGACACCTGCTTCAATTTTGGATCTAAGGCATCACGTAGACCGTCGCCCGTTAGATTGATAGACAAAGCAGCTAAGAAAATCGCTATACCCGGCCAAATCGCTAACCAAACATTGCTTTGGATATATTGGCGAGCAGTACCTAGCATGGCACCCCACTCAGCATCAGGTGGTTGCACCCCGAAACCTAAGAAACCAATCGCACCCGCTTCCAAAATAGCAGTAGAGAAAATCATAGTAGCTTGGACGATTAAGGGCGCCATACAGTTGGGTAGTATAGTAATAAATAACAGCCTTAATACGCCTGCACCCATAACTTTTGAGGCGATAAAATACTCACGTTGCAGCTCAACCATGGCTGTAGCACGAGTCAACCTGATAAAAGGCGGTGTACATACTAAGGCAATAGTAATAATGGTATTAGTCATTGACGGCCCTAAGATAGCGGCAATAATGATGGCAAGCAATAGGCTTGGATAAGACATCAAAATATCATTCACTAGCATGACTGCTTTGCCCCAAACCTTGGGCCAAAATGCCGCACTTAGTCCTAAAGATACCCCGACAATCATGGCGATAGAGGTAGCACTGATACCAATAAATAGCGAATAACGTGCGCCGTGCATAACGCGTGAGAGGGTGTCACGACCAGCATCATCGGTGCCCAAAAAGAACATCGAATCACCACCACTAAAGAAGGATGGCGGTAGCTGCTCTTTACCGGTAAATAATTCATGCGGGTCATAAGGCGCAATGGTAGGAGCTAATATGGCGATGATGACCATCAGCATTAAAACGATAAAACCCAGTACGGCGCCTTTGTTTCGACAAAAGGTGTATAAAAACAGCTGCCAAGAAGTTGGCGGTTTAGGGGCAACCTGCGCAACATCGGAAGGAATTACAGAAGGCTTCATTGGATATTCCTTTAGTGAATTAGACCTTGTTTTACTCCACTGGCTTGCTTACTTTATTGCGCTAAGTTGCTTATTTAAATTGCTTATTGCTTGAGCTAACTTAGCATCTGCTTGTCTTAGGAAAGCTGAGTAATACAAACTTAGGGACACAAGGTCATCATGAGCACTATGGGTAATTATTAAAAACTATAAATAGCTATTGCAGATACAATTATGATGAATTACAGAGGCATCAAAAATGTAGCAAGTGGGCTTCACCCTAACAATAAACTATGAAGAATGGCGAATTCTAGGATTAATAAATCCATATAAAATATCGATCATTAAGCTCACCAGAATCAGTGCAGTGGCGACCAATAAAATACCATTTTGTACAATAGGGTAATCACGAGTAAAGAAGCCATCTAGTAACCAGTTGCCAACGCCCGGCCAACTAAAGATAGTTTCGGTGATAATAGCTCCAGCCAATAGTGTAGCCATCTGCAATCCCACTACGGTGACCACAGTGATAAGCGCATTACGCATCACATGAATCAAAATCACCCGTTTTGGTGATAAGCCTTTAGCTCTTGCTGTACGTACATAATCTTCGTCTAACACCTCAAGCATTGCTGAGCGGGTCATACGAGCGATCATAGCTAGAGGAATTGTAGATAGAGCCACTGAGGGTAAGATAAAATGTTTGACAACGTTCCAAAAGGCACCGGGCTCACCAGAGCTTAAAGACCCTAATAGCCAAGAACCATATAAAGGTTTGACGTCTAGGAACTGGGCGACAGAGATGACCCCAGAGACCGGTAGTAGACCTAAATAATGAGCAAAGATACCTGTCAAAATAGGCCCAAGTAGGTAGATGGGCATAGAGTAGCCGGCAAGTGCGCCCGACATTAAGGTATAGTCAATCCAAGTGCCTCGACGCAATGCGGCAAAAATACCCAAACTGATACCAACCACACTCGCTATGGTAATCGCGCAAAGTGCTAATTCTAATGTCGGCACAAAATGGGCGAAAAAATCTTGTAATATAGGGGTGCGAGTACGAAAGGATTCACCAAAGTTACCTTGCAGTATCCCAGTGAGATAATCCCAATATTGTACGGGCAAGGGTTTGTCTAAACCAAGGCGCACTAAAGCCTGCGCATGTAGCTCAGGATCAACCATACGCTCGCCCATCATAATCTCAACAGCATCGCCAGGTACAAGACGAATGAGAATAAAAGTCGATAGGGTTAAGCCGATATAGACAGGAACTAAGATTAAAATCCGGCGTAGAATATAAAGTAGCATAGCTCGGCTCGTTTTTATAAAAGTGGCTTTTAGCAAATATAGCTCAAGCTCAGACAAAGGTGGCTGGAACAGAATCTCTGAACCAGCCACAAACGTATATAAAGCAATAACTATCAAGTAAAAGGCGGCACTAAAGTTTATTAGGTATTGGTATTGAAGCTAATACTAGTACTGAATGCAGCGCTAGTATTAACTAAGGCTATTTACTACCTTTATTCAATATCAACGCCATCAAAGCGAATTGAGCCGAGTGGGCTGATTTTGTAGTCTTTAACGTTAGGGGTGGTTAATACCGTCACCACTGAGTTAGCAACTGTGGTCCAAGGCAATTGATCTTTAAAGATAACCTGAGCTTGCGTATAATTGGCAATACGCTCATCTTGGTTGGTAATGGCACGTGCATCGGTCACCAGCTTATCAAAGTCTTTATTACACCAGCGTGAGTAGTTATTACCACCAACCGCATCACAAGATAATAAGACACCTAACCAGTTATCAGGATCCCCATTATCGCCAGTCCAACCCGCTAGAATAGCCTCAGGCTCGCCTTTGGCAGCACGTTTTAGATACTCGCCCCATTCATACGTCACCAGCTTGGCTTTCACGCCTACTTTGGCCCAATCAGCCTGAATCATCTCTGCCATCAGCTTGGCATTAGGGTTATAAGGGCGCTGCACTGGCATATACCATAAGTCGATTTCTAAGTTTTTTGCACCAGCTTCGGCCAATAGTGCCTTAGCTTTTTCGACATCGTAAGGCGCATCTTTGATGTCTTTATTATAGCCCCACTGCGTTGGCGGCATTGGGTTAGTGGCTTTGATACCAGAACCTTGATAGACCGCATCGATAATAGCGTCTTTATTAATCGCCATATCGAGCGCACGGCGAACATTCACATCTTTAAGTTCTGGTTTTTCAGTGTTATAGCCTAAGTAACCGACGTTAAAGCCAGCCTCATCTAAAACGTTTGCTTTGCCGGATTTTTTAGCAGAGTCCACTTCAGAGGGGTTGGCATAAGCTGAGACATTACATTCGCCCGCTTGTATTTTTTGCGCACGAACCGCAGAGTCTTTGGTGATGACAAAGACTAAGTTATCGATATGGATATCGTCTTTGTTCCAGTAGTCAGGGTTTTTGCTATAGCGAATCTGTGCGTCTTTTTGATAGGAAGTAAAGACAAACGGCCCAGTACCGACCGGCTTAGTGTTTAGGTCAGCGGCTTTACCAGCATCCTGTAATTGCTTAGCGTACTCTGCAGAATGCACATAGGCAAACGGCATGGCTAGGTTTTGTAAGAAGGGCGCATTGGTCTCGTTCAGCGTAATTTTGACCGTATAATCATCAACTTTTTCTACTTTATCGATGATCTCAGGCAAACCCATATCTACTGAGTAAGGGAATTCAGCCGGATAGTCTTTGTTAAAGGCAAAGTCAGTATCAATCATACGTTCGATAGTAAAGATAACGTCATCAGCGTTGAAGTCACGCTTTGGCGTGAAGTAATCAGTCTTGCCGAACTTGACGCCTTTACGTAGATTGAGGGTATAAGTCTTGCCATCTTCGCTGATTTCCCAGCTTTCTGCTAAGCCTGGCTCAATTTCGGTTTCGCCACGTTTGAACTGGACGATACCGTTAAAGATAGGGTAAGAACTGGCATCAAAGTCAGTACCTGCCGTATATTGAGCAGGGTCAAAGCCGGCAGGGCTACCTTCTGAACAATAAATTAGGGTCTTAGCTGCTTTGGCATCGCTGCCAGCATCTGCTGTTTTGTCGGTGGTTTTATTGTCGCCGCTACAGGCACTGATGCCTAAGGTTAGGGCTGCTAATAAGGTAAGCTTGAAAAATGGGATTTGCATTGTGATAACATCCTGTATAAACCATCAGATAATTACCAATTAATAAGACGACAGTGACACTATGCGCCACTGATATCGTCATATAATTGATAAACCCTTAATTCCTTTTAAAGTATTTACTCATTCACGTTATGTTAGGTCATCATTAATTAGCTAAAGCTGGAAATGATCTAACAACTGCAATCTCAAATCTTTGGTTTTCAAATAATTGAGAGGGTGGCGCTGAATGAGCAAATGAATAGACAGAATATATATGTAAAGGTAAGGTTAAGCAAGATGTCTATAACGTAAATATGAATTTTTTTATGCTATAAGCATCTTTTTTATTATGATTTTTACAATTAAGCGCCTTAAAATCAGATACCTATAAAACTAAACTCTGTTTTAGCAGTACTATTACACAATCTAAACACGCTATTATTAGTGCTATAAACCCATTATCAGTAACTATCAAGACCAATATCTATCTTAAACGAGACTCTAGCTAGGACTTACTATCAGCACATTATCCAAACCATGCCACAGCGAATCAACACTCTCAGACGAGGTTTCTACACACAATACGATCAAGTCCCAGTCAGCAGGGTTGACGTTATAAACAAAGTTAGTCATGCCTAAACCATAATTATCGGTAAAGCTTAACCTCGTGCTAATACCGCCCCCTAGCGCAATTGGCGAGCGGGTTAAGGCGCTAAATTTAATCTCAGGATGATTAATTACATTATCGATATTGCTGTTTTTCTCAAGCCATTCGGCCAATAAAAACGGTAACCATACAAATTCATTACTGCCCAATACTAGAATTCTTGTAGGCAAGTAGGCGTCATCAAGCTGTCTTTGCTGATTAAAGACCCTAACTGCTTGTTGAAAATTTGCCAAGTAACTATCGAAGCCATCGGTGCTAGTTAAGGTGGGGAAACGTCCCCAATTGCCCGTATCACCTAAAGCATTACTACCTGCTTCTGTGGTATCAACTGATGGCATCATTATAGGCTCAGGATTAGGGGCATCCGTCCATTGCCAAGCGCCAGATAGCAGATGATGCCGATAAAAGTCGATATTTGCTAAGCGGCTGGCAACGCTATCGTCAGTATCGGCTTGATGCTGATTTAGCGACCAGTCAACCAAGGTTGTAAGATGTACTTGCTGTAGTTGGGTTAATCCTGCTGCCCGTAATGCGCTGACCACATTGACGCAAGTATTGCCTGTTGAGGCTTCATCATCGACCATAATAAGGGTCTTGGTTGCTAGCAGCTGGGCCTGAGTCACCTTATCAGCACTTTGATAAATCAGGTGCTGACTGGCATGACTATGGTCTTCGCTAAAAGTGGTCAATAAAACATTGTCGTTATTACTATCATTACCATCATCGTGCTGGGCATGGCGAGTAGAGTTAAGCAATAACGCATTGGGATAGCGTGTTTGCAACGCTTGATGAACGCCAGCGGATAGCCCAACTGCTGTCTCTGCCATACCAATCACTAGGATAGGTTCAGCTAACTCATCAGGGACCAAATTGGCCAAATCAGTAAAGGAGGTACGCATAACACTCGGCGCCACTGGGATATGACGTCCTAAGACTTTTGAGACAAAAAGAAATGCACGCTTAGGATTAATACGCTGGGCAAAGTCTAATAAGTCTTCTAATTGATAAGGCTGCTCGCCAGCACCGGCACGTTTAATAGCCGCATTTATCTGATAGCTTAGCGCCAGCTCACCACGGGGTAGAACGATATTACGTTTGTGAACATTAATAGATTTAGCACCGTTTTCAATCATCGCCTATATATTTCCTATTTTATAAATTCTATAAATAATTTTTATGATATCTAGTACATTATACCCTTAGCCTTACATATTTGGGCTTAGCGGGTTTTTATTTGAAAAATTAAATGGCTTTTTTTAATCTTTATTTTAGTTGTCTTAAACGAAGTTTATTTGTAGGTGCAGCAGTTATTCCTATGGTACAGTTGTACACTATCACTGCTGTTCCTAACTATAATTATCTCGCTCTGCTTTTGCTAGGGAAAATACCCTTAAACCAATAGCTCTATAAAAATACATACCAAATAGGATCTATTTACCCATGAATAATATCATTATAAAAGCATCAAGAAACACGGACAGTGTCGCAAAATGCCCATTATCAACGCAAACCGTTGCGTTTTCCCATTATAACCATCTCTCTGGCCAACTACCTGTTGATCCACAAACCAAGGCCGTAGTCGCCGGCGATATTAGCGCACAGACAACCCAGTGCCTAGACAATATTAAGGCCATCGTTGAGAGTATTGGTCATGTTATGGATGACGTGGTTAAGATCACTATATTTCTAAAAGATATTACTGATATTGCCGCTGTAGATGCTGTTTATGCTACTTTTTTCCAAAGCTATCTGCCAACACGTACCGTGCTAGCAGTAGCAGCGCTTCCTATGGATAAGGCCTTGATACAAATAGATGCCGTCATCTCAAACGGTGAAGGGACTCAGCCACAAGCACCTTGTGATTTAGTAAAAGTGACCAACAACACGGATAATGCGCCAAAAACTAGCGTCTCTACGCAAACCGTCGCTTTTTCTCACTATAATAATATTTCAGCGCAATTGCCAATTGATCCTAAGACCGGCAGCTTAGTTAGCGGCGATGTAAAACAGCAGACCGCTCAATGCTTAAAAAACATTAAGGCTATTTTACAGAGCATCGATGTGCCCATTGATGATATTGTAAAAGTAAATATCTTTTTGACGGACCTGACAAATACTGACGCTGTAAATGAAGTCTACAGCACCTTCTTCCCAGATTCGGCTATTGCTAGAACTGTTGGTTACTGGCCAGCACGCACGGTTAGTGCGGCCACTGCGTTACCGATGCAGGCGCTAGTACAGATTGATGCGGTGGTGTCGCATGGTGATGGGACGCCTCCGCAAGAAGTTGAAGATAGACATGGTATCGTCATAAAAGCTAATAATACTACTAATGCTCCAAAGAGTTCAGTAGCCACACAAACCGTCGCTTTTTCTCACTATAATAATATCTCAGCTCAACTTCCTATCAGTGCTGAATCAGGTAAAATGATTACAGGCGATGTGACGGCTCAGGCAACGCAGTGCTTAGAGAATATCAAAGCAATATTACAAAGCATTGATCATGTTATGGATGATGTGGTTAAAGTCAATATCCAGCTTAAGAACATTGCTGATATCGATGCAGTAAATGATATCTATACTCCGTTCTTTAACAGTGATTTGCCTGCGAGAACAGTCATCGGTGTGTCCGCCATTCCAATGGATGCTTTAATACAAATTGATGCTGTGGTTTCTAATGCTGAAGGTACACCACCAGCTTTATAGCATGTTGTAGATAGTTAATATTTATACAGTTAAGATTTAGCTAGTTAAGGGCAGTAGTCAAGGCTTTTAAGGATAGATACTACTGAGCAACCTGACTTAATAAAAGGGGACTAATAGCCAAAGCTACTAGTCCCCTTTTTAGTGGTAATACTTGCTTTATACTGCTGGCAGAAGTAGCGTTGGCATCGATAAGTAATGCAATATTATCGAACTCAACGGACATTTATCTTCCTTAGTGCAGCGCTTATCAGTAGCTGTTTGCATCCTATTAAAAAATTATCCCTCACAACCTACCAACCATAGCGCACCCCGGCTTTGCTTACTTAGCTGCGGTGTGGTTAGTGGTATATGGCTGGCCATAGAAGAGAGTGAGTGGTTGGCTAAAGCGTTAACCGTATCATCGGTTAAAGCCGTTAGGCTGATACCGGCACTGCTTAACAGCGCAGATAATAACTGAAATTTCACCGCGTAATTCATATTTTGTGCGTGCTCATAGTTTAAACTTGACGTAACCATGCCTAGCACCTCCCCAGTAGGTAATAATAGGGGGCTGCCACTAGAGCCAGGTTGAATCGGGGCAGTAAATTGCATATAGCGGATATCATTGCCAAAACCCGTCAGTCCTGAGACACAACCTTGAGTAACTTGTAGTTGACTGCTCACTCCAGATAAGGGAAAGCCCAAAGTAGTAATAGTCTCACCTAATAGATCATCGCATTGCTGCGCTAACGTTAGATAACTGGGTAGTGGCTCACTAACTTTTATAATCGCTGAGTCGCTACCGATGTCGCTGAGCACTACTTGTGCCTCACGATCAGGATAGCCTTGCTGGCGGATAGCGATCAAAGCTGCGGACTCAATCACATGGTAACAAGTGAGTAGATGATAGCGATCAATAGCAAAAGCAGTACCTGTCCAAGTTTCACCTGCGGTTACTTGTCGTGGCGGTCGCTCATCGCTATTGGACTGTCCTTGCTGCTGGCGTTGGGCTTCTTGTAGCAGGGCATGAGTATCTGGCGGGCGGATATCAAGACTAATCTGAATACGTTGCTCTAGACTTGCCAATCCTTGGCTGGAGGCCTCACCCAATGCCCGACATTTAAACTGCCCATTGCGCTGATAGATCTCTAAAATGATAGCGGCTTTGACATGACGCTCATTGGCAATAAAGTCATAATGAATAGTGTCATTGTTTACCGCTAAGCTAACGGTATTTAGCTCAACAGCCGGTAAATTAAGCGTAGGTTCGTAATAGGCATAGACGATAAGCTGTAAATAGTGGATACCCTGAGTGTTAAAGAGTGTCTGTAAGTCTAGCTGCCAAACCTTTGGCTCATCAGCATTATCCAATTTTGCCCACTCCTTAGGCTCATGTAAATAAGCTGGACTGCAAGCTGCCTTGCGACTCTCGTCTAGAGGTAGCAATAGTAGTCCAAGCTGCTGACCAAATTTGAGCGGATCTGAGGTAGAAAAACTCACTGAACATTGCGCTTGCTCAATAACCGTATTGGCGCCTAAAACTAAGGTCTGTGTACTCATAGCACGTCTCTTCTAGTTTTGCGGTAGGGTGGTTTATCATACTTAGGCGTATTTAGGCGTATTTAGGCGTACTGACACCTACATAGGCTTCACTTTAGTGACGCTAACAAAACAGCTTTACTCTGTAGCATTATAAACCGTGTCCACAAAGTAAATAAATGCTATCTATGCTTGCTAGATTTTTGTTATTTTGCCATGCTACCTTAGTTGTGCTTAGCTGATAATATCCATTATTAAGCCAAGTATGTTCTAAAAGATAATGTTTTGGTAGGTCTTATGGCAAACCCTGTTACAGCCGATTTAGTGACGCTTCGAACCCAATACCTTCGTGTTATGTTAATGGGTGTCAGCGCGTTCGTCATCAATACCACAGAATTTGTTCCGGTAGCTTTACTAAGTGACATTGCCAAAGACTTTTCTATCACTACCGCCCAAACAGGTTTGATGTTGACCCTTTATGCTTGGGTCGTGGCTGCTATGTCGCTACCGCTCATGCTGTTGACCAGTAGGCTTGAGCGTAAGCGCTTACTATTGGCGCTATTTGTAGTATTTATCGCCAGTCATGTACTGTCTGTTTTTGCTTGGAGTTTCCAAGTACTGCTCATTAGTCGAGTTGGCATTGCGTTTTCACACGCTATATTTTGGGCAATTACTGCCGCTATAACTTTGCGCGTAGCACCTGAAGGCAAGAGGGCTATGGCACTTAGCATACTAGCGACAGGAACTTCCTTAGCGCTAGTGTTGGGCGTTCCTATAGGCCGAGTATTAGGCCAATGGTTTGGTTGGCGTACTACTTTTGCGGGCATAGGTATTCTTGCTTTTGTGGTATTTATTCTACAAATAAAATTACTGCCAAACTTGCCTAGTATGTTTGATGGCTCTTTTAGAAAGCTACCAGAACTCCTTAAAAATCGACTATTAGTTTCGTTATATATCTTTTGCTTTGTAGCCTTTAGCGCTGACTATGCCGCTTATTCCTATATCGAACCCTTTATGAATCGGATCGGCTCTCTTAGTGAAAACTCAGTCACCTTTATACTGTTACTATTTGGTGGTGCTGGCCTTATTGGTAGTTATATATTTGGTCGTTGGAGTGATAAATCCACGCCCATGATGATGCTGGTTTCTATAGTACTGATATTAGGGTCTATGTTATTGATGTTATGGTCAGTCAAATCGATATGGTTATTTAGTATGGTTACCGTGATTTGGGGTACAGCCATGATGCTATTAATGCTGACTGTTCAGACCAAAGTCATTGAGATTGATATCAATGCGCAAGATATGGTGATGGCCATGTTCTCGGGCGTTATCAACTTCGGTATTGGGGCTGGGGCGCTACTGGGTGGCTATGCCGTTAGTTATATCTCATTGTCTAGCGTAGGTTTCGTAGGAGCTGGTATTGCAAGCTTGGCGCTCCTACTTATGGTGGTTATGCTAAGACGCTTTCCTGAGTTGCGTTAGAAGTTAGTGTTAAAAAATATCTAAGATAAAATTTAACTAAGTTAACTTTAATCGGCCTATCTTAAGAATATATAGTCAATCCCTTATACAGTATTAGAGTAACAAATAAGGTGCTACTGGGATGAATTTTGTGCAATCTCTACAAGCGCAGCATGCAAGCAAAATTTATACCAGTAGCAGGCGGTAATAGCTGCCCTGTTTTTATTTAGGAGTAGCTAGAGTAAAAGTGCCTTTCCTGTTATAGCTGCTATATTTTTAGTCGTTATATTTTAATCTTTATTTTTTTGAAAACATTAGATCTCAGCCTCAATTTTGACACTAGTCATGATCGAGCGCACTTGGCAGGGCTTAATTAGCTTGATGACGTCTGCTAACTTGGGCTTAGCGGTTAAACCAAGCCAATAACCAAAACCAATTTGGGTTAAGTCTACACCGCTATGAGTAGTATAACTGATGCCCCCAGCAGGGCGACTATTGATTTCGAGGACACGATGCACGCCCTCATCATCAGCCTTAGTCTGTACACTTACGATACCATCACAGCCAAAAGCTTTGATCAAAGGAATAACCACTTCCATCACTGATTCTTCATAGCCTATATGTTGGATTTTGCCAGTTTTATAACGGGTTACAGCAGCTAGCACTTCGCCATATTCACAGACTACATCGATAGAGTATTCTTGTCCTGACAGATAAGGCATTAATAGCATCGGAATAGGACGCTCTTTGATCATTTGACTGTTGTCATAAGCGGCTATAAATTGCGCAGTATTAATCTTCTTCTCTTCAGTAAAATAAAGGTGCTCAAAGCTATCATAAGGCTCATCACAGCTCTTACCAGTATCCAGTCGCCAAAACCCTTGGGCAAAGATACCTATAACAGGTTTGACACATAAAGGCTGATGGTCATGCAGCGTTAATAAAGCTTTTAGCTCAGCAGTATTATCAAAGCGCCAAGCGGCTGCTACTGGAATATCATTAGCATGACACTGCTGCATAAAAGCAAACTTGTCTTCTATCGATGCCAAAGCTGCGACGCTAGTAGCACCTGTTAACAGTCTGATACCTGCAGCTGTAAAGGCTTCACGCTGCGCCTCATAATCTATGCCATTACGACCAGTGAGCAGCACTTTGACATTATTGCGCTTGGCATTTTCTAACACAAACTGCCAGCGCGGGATAGTAATCGAAGGTTGAGATGCTATCTCTTCATCCGCCACAGTAATAGTAGGCTCCCTATATACCTCATCAGCATATTCAAAAATCTCGGGACGATCATGACGATGTGAGGCAATGATAGTGAATGGCACAGGGCTATGAGATTTCAATATTTGTAAGCTGGCAAGCATATCACGTTGGCTAGATTGACCTTCAGCGAGCCAAACGGCTGCTTTTGAATTACTAGGGTTAGTAGTTTGGTCAGTAATGGTTTGACTAGTGCTATTGTTTACAACGTCATTCATAACTTTCTCAGGGTTGGCTTATCAGTATTGAGGTCAGGCTAAGTAGTTGAGAGATTATGCGCAAAACCCACTGTAGATACAACAGTAAATGGTCATAAATGCAGCTTTGAAATCTAACAAAAAGACAGTATAAGCAATACTATGATTATTAAGGTTAGGCTTCAACCGAGCAAGACAGTCGCTTTATTCATGCTACTATAGGTCAATGCTAAAAACCCTGTTACCCCTTAATTATAACGACTTTAAAGGACCAATAGTATGAGCCAAAAGCTGATTGCTGGAGCCAATGCGCCGCTACCAACTGATAATATTAGCATCCGTATCTTGAGCCAGAGCTCTATTGACTGCGCCGCTTATCGCTTAACCACACAAGGTAAAGTGCGCGGTGATGGCGACATGATTTTTTATGGACAGACTAGTAGCGATGATAATAGTGTGAGCTTTCGCGGTCATGATAGCGATGGGTTCTTCGATATCAATTTATCGAGTCAACCTGCCAATATTGATAAGATTGCTTTAGCGTTTTCTAGCGCCCAAACGTTGGCCCAAATTGGTGATGTAGATATTCAAGTATTGCAAGGCAGCCAAGTATTAATGACTTGTCAGCTCAGTAGCGCTGGACGCAACGAGAAAGCTATCATCTTAGCAGAATGTTATCGCCGTCAAGGTAATTGGAAGTTCCGTTTTATCGCTCAAGGCTTTGAGGGCGGGCTAAAACCTTTATCGGAGCACTTCGGGGTAGAGATTGCGGATGAAGCACCTGTACCTGCCGCAGCTATCAACACCTCAAAACCTGCGCAAGCCAATGCTGCCAATAGTCCACCACCTATTCCGGCAGCTTCTTCGATTAACCTCAGTAAAATTACTTTGACCAAAAATCAATCCAGCATTAATCTAAAAAAACGCGACGATTTTGGTAAAATATCAGTCAACTTAGACTGGAATCAACGTCCAAATACGGATAAGGCTGCCCCTAAAAAAGGCTTGCTAGGCGACTTGTTCAAGCAGCATGGCGCTAGTGGTATTGATCTCGATGTTGGGGCAATGATCCACCTTAAAAATGGCGAAAAGACTCTGATTCAAGCCCTAGGCAATCGCTTTGGCAGCTTGCAGTCAGCCCCTTATGTTTGTTTGCGTGCAGATGATAGAACCGGACAAGTTAGTGGCGGTGAATGGCTAGATATCAATGGTCAGCAGTGGGCACAGATTGAAGAGGTGTTTATCTTTGCCTTTATCTACGAAGGCGCACCCAATTGGGCTCAAACTGATGGGGTAGTGACAGTGCATGTTCCTGAGCAGCCACCGATCGAGACTCGTTTAACTGAAGGAGCTGGCAACTTGCCAATGTGTGCGATTGCACGCTTGGTAAACCAACAAGGCAGTATCAACGTTGAGCGTATTAACCAGTACTTTAAAGGCCATCAAGAGATGGACAAAGCCTTTAATTGGGGCTTTAGTTGGAAGCGTGGTCGCAAGTAAGGTTTTTAGCACTAATAATAGGTCAATTACACTCTAGTGACGATTTTGGCAGTCGTTGCTAGAGTGGTCAGTACTTGTTAAACCGCCTATATATTTTCAAGCCTTTATTTGCCTTAAACAACGCTTATGCTTCAAAAAATTGTCATGTTCTAAGCAGCTTATATGCTCTAAAAAACTTAGATACTTTAAACACCTGCTATGTTCTAAACACGTTTTAGGCATGCAGCACCTCCTATAGCCACTATAAAAATGAGATATTTCGATGTGGGAAATATTGCTCCAAATGCTCTCAAGAATGACCCTCATTATTACTATTGCTTATCTAATTACTAGACTGCCTATATTTAGAAAGATGATTTACCAGAGAGTCGGCATAGGGGGATTATTCGTATTAATAATAATATTCGGTATGTTCGGCGTCATCGGTAACTATACCGCTCTTGTGGTAGAGCCTGGCAATCAAAGTGTTGTATCTAATTTGTGGAACCCTACGCTTCAGACAAATAATGCAGTAGCGGACACACGAAATATCGGCATTATTATTGGCGGTTTCTTCGGCGGTCCAATAGTGGGTATAGGCGCATCCATTATTGCTGGTGGGCATCGGTTATTAATGGGTGGCTTTATCAGTGAGGCTACTCTTTGGGTATCTATCTTAGGAGGCTGTCTTGCAGGATGGTTTGGTTACAAGTGGCGCGAAATGCGATTTATTAAACCCAAGTACATGTTTTTTACCAGTATTGTCATTCTAACGGTCCAAATTTTGGCTATTCCCTTTATAGCTGACAATCATCGTGCCGCCTTTGAATTAATTAGTTTTACAGGCCCCCCAATTATTATTGTTAATGGTATAGGAATATGGATCTGTGCCATGATTTTTTATAACGTCGTACAAGAAGAAGAGAGAACCAGAGCCAATCAAACCGTTAAAACCTTTTCAATTGCTGACCGCACTTTCTCCTTATTTCGAGGGGGTTTGAATGAGAAATCAGCTAAAGAAAGCACTAAGATTATCAAGCAATTAACGGGAGTCGAGCATGTTGCGATTACTAGAGGTATTCGTGAGCTGGCTTATACTGGGTCATTGAGTAATCACAAAAGACACGAACAAGAAGATTTGGTCTTACGCAAGCAGGTTTTAGCAACTGGCAAATCAGTGTTAAGGGAACCAAGAGCAAAATGGCTGTTTTCTAAAAAATCTAATAGCAGAGCCTTTATAGTGGTCCCCTTTTATGTCCATGATAAAACCATTGGTACGATCACTTTTTACTACGCAAGCTCGACTCACATTACTTCCGTTGAAAAGGAATTGGTTGAAGGTCTTGGTAAGCTGTTCTCAAATCAACTAGAGCTTGGTGAGATTGAACGTCATAATTTATTGCTACAAAATGCAAAAATTGAGGCATTACAAGCACAGATACAACCGCATTTTTTGTTCAATGCCCTTAATACCATCGTCGCTTTATGTAGAATTGATCCCATGCTAGCTCGAGATTTATTACTGCACTTATCTACTTATTTGCGCAACAATTTATCAGGTATTGCTGATTTTTTAGTACCGATCAGTAAGGAGATGGAAAACGTACAAGCCTATTTGGCTATTGAACAAGCACGTTTCCCAGATAAATTTGAGGTGCATATAGCAATAGATCCTGAGTTGATTGACTATGGCATTCCACCTTTTATCATTCAACCTTTGGTAGAGAATGCGATAAAGTATGGCGGATTTAAAAAGACAAAAGCCAAAGGTAAAGTGAGTATTGACATTAAGAGAGTATCAGAAACCTTGATCTCAATTGAAGTAGCTGATAATGGTGTTGGGGTGGCAGCGGATCGAATAGTAGATTTGGGTGAGCGAGTGGTACAGTCATCTAAAGATGGCAGTGGTACGGCATTATTTAACATAAAAGAACGACTTACCGCATTATATAGTCAAGAGGCTTGCTTTGTAGTAAATAGCGATATGGGTAAAGGGACTAAGGTTATAATTATATTGCCAGTTGAACACTAAGGAAACGTGTCGATGAATGTATATGTTATTGAAGATGAAGTGCTGGCTAGACAAGAATTGATTTACCTACTAAAGGAGACAGGTAAGATCAATGTTATTGGTGAAGCTGAAGACATGCATCAAGCTTTATGGGATATCAATGACAAGCAACCAGATGCCGTTTTTTTGGATATAGAACTCGAGAACGGCAACGGTCTTCAACTTGCCAAACAATTTCGCAATATGAAAAAGCCACCTATGATTGTTTTCGTGACTGCTTATGATGAATATGCGCTGGACGCATTTGAATTAGATGCTATAGATTATATAGTCAAACCCATTGATAGAGTGCGCCTGCTAAAAGCAGTGAATAAGTTAGTGAAGCTGAGTAGTACATCTTATACAGAGAGTAAGGTTGAGATTTTGCCCTTAGTTAGTAAGGACAAGAAACATAGTATTAGTATAAAAGAGGAAGATCGAATTATAGTTATCAATACTAAAGATATCTTATATATAGGAACAGAAAATCGGCAAGCTTATGTTCAAACTATAGAAAAAAAATATATAACTGATACTTTACTTTATAAAATGATGGATAAGCTTGGTGATGATTTTATTCAAGTGCATAGAGGCTATATCGTCAATATAAAACAAATAGCAGCATTAGAGCCTTGGTTTAATCGAACCTATTTAATTATCCTAAAAAACGGCGCTAAAATCTCGGTAAGTCGTTCTTACGTTAAAGTAGTCAAACAACTTCTTGAGTTATAAAAAATAAGGCGGGTAGATGTAATAAACATTTACCCGCCTTATCTGAACAAAGCTATTTAATAATTGGTTATGACCAACCAATCATTTGAGCGACAATTAACGAGCCAATGGCAATCATGGCCCAAACGGCAAAAAGAGGTAAGAAAAAGCGCATCCATTTTTGATAAGGCACACCAGCGATAACTAGGGCCGCCATAAAATATCCGCTGGTAGGGAAGAGAACGTGGGTAAAGCCATCGCCAAGTTGATAGGCTAGTACCGCTGTTTGTCTAGTTACGCCAACCAAATCAGCAAGCGGTGCCATGATAGGCATAGTCACTAGAGCTTGGCCACTGCCAGAAGAGATTACAAAATTAATTGCAGTTTGGACGAAATACATACCAACAGCTGCAAGCTCAGGGGGCAAGTCTCCAACTAAAGTCCCTAAAGAGTGTACAAGGGTATCCATAACGTTGCCATCTTCTAAGACGACAGCGACTGCGCGAGCTAAGCCAACGATAAACGCGCCCATCAATACATCTTTAAAACCTTGGTTAAATCCATCACATATCTCAGTTAGCTTAAGACCAGCAATCATTCCAACGACGATGCCCATGATGACAAAGAGTCCAGACATCTCTATCATAAACCAGCCTTGCTGCAGCACGCCGTATACAAGTACTGCAAATAGAATGAGCGTGGCATAGGCAGCTAGCTTCTGACGAAATGTCATGGTAAGAGCAGTACCACCAACAATTTGATTAAACTCTATTCTCTTTTCACTATCCTCTTCATAGACATAACTTTTTGAAGGATCTTTCTTAATCTTCTTCGCATATCTTATAATAAAGAAAATCACAGCAGTGACTGCTAAAACAAATACGATTGAACGTAATCCCATTCCTGAGAATACTGGTAATCCAGATAGTTTTTGTCCAAGCCCTGTGTTGATTGGATTAAGCACGCCAGCACTAAAACCCGCACCAGTGCCACATAATGAAATCGCAGCAGCCGTTACCGAGTCATAGCCTAAAGCAATAATCAACGGCATAATAACTGGGATATAGACTAATGATAATTCGGGTGTACCAATTAGGGTGGCAATAAAAGCAAATACAGTAGTTAAAACGGCTATTAGCAGTAGACCATTATTGGCAAATTTACGCGCTAGTTTATCAACGACAACTTCAATAATTCCCGTCCTTCTAAGAACCATAAACATACCACCGATGATGAATGTGAAGAACACGACTTCACCGGCATCGATAAGACCCCTAGGCACAGCAGTTAAAAATTCGGTGACCCCAACAGGCGTTTGCTCTATCAGATGGTAGGAGGTGGCATCAATGGTTGTTCTACCTTCTGGTCCAAGGACACGGTCATATTTACCAGAGGGTATAAAGTGGGTAAGAATAGCAGCGATGGCACTGAATACAAATAAGATGACATAGATATGCGGCATCTCGAAATTCTTCTTTTGCCCCACTTTTTTATCAACGCTCGCAATGCTATCAATTTTATGGTCTGACATTTTTTTACTCCAAATAATCCGTTTTAGAGAATATGACTTATACGTCCTGTGTAGGTAAAACTGTATTATAAAAAGTACTGACAGTGTTGGGAATCATACGAAATGGTCATATAGACGACGAGTTGTACATCAGGAGTAACGAGTTGCTCATTAGTGTTATATCCATAAAGCATCAAAAGATAACCAAAGTCTTGAGTTAAGGCTTTATTGATTAGTAGGGTAGGCAGTAGTAGAGCTAAAAATTGATAGTTATAAGGAGCAATAAAAAAGCCCAGCTATTTTAAATAGCTGGGCTTTTTTATTGCTCTATGGTGATTAACTAAGCGTGCGGAGAAATGGCCGGCATCAAGTCATGAAAGGTACGACCAGTAGCAGTTTCGCCAATAGCGTGCATTTTCCACTCATCATTATGACGATAGACTTTAGCCATGATCATAGCAGTATGAGTACCTTGCGATGATAAGTTATAACGAGCTACTTCACTATTATTATCCGCATTAACAATGCGGCAAAAAGCGTTTTCTACGGTCTCAAAGGTTTGACCAGTAAAACTGTTTACTGTAAATACTAGTGAAACCACATTAGCTGGAACTTTTGAGAGGTCAACATTGATGACTTCATCATCGCCATCGCCATCGCCAGTACGGTTATCACCTGTATGTAGGATACTGCCATCTTTGGACTGCAATTGGCTAAACCAAATGGCATCGACGGCTTGTTTATTGCTATCGAACATAATGCAAGAGGCATCTAAATCGATAGAATCACCGCCACCGCTACCGCCGCCAAACAGCTTACCTAAAAATCCGCCTTTCTTCTCTGGCGCTGCTGATTGTGCAACATCCCAGCCTAAGCCTAGCTTAACTTTAGTAAGCGTACCGCCGGCTTCTTTGCTTAAGGATATTTTCTGTCCCTTTTGTAGACTAACTGCCATGTTATATTCCTTATACTAGTCATTAAAATGAATTATTAGAAACGAGCTCTTAAAAATAAACGGTTAATAAAATAGAACTTATAACTTATAGTGCAGCATTTATAAAAGGTTACCTAGCATGCCACTGTTACCGCCACGACCTCCTGAGCTAGTGCCTAGGATACTCTGTAGCCAGCCTTGATAGCTGTCACGATTTCTGGAACAAATAACAACCTTTCCGTTACCTGAAAAATTCAATACCATACCTTCACCGCTAGTAACTGAGTTGATGATATTACTCATAAAGCCTTTTTTCTTACTAGTAGCGACGGAGAGCTTATACTCTAAATTTGAATCCCAGCAAACCACATGACCATTATCGATAATGACATCTTTACCCGGGGTTACTTCAATCTCAAATAATGAGCCAAAACCAGAAACTACTACCTGACCATTACCTTGAGTCTGCATAACCATAAAGCCGCCGGTATCCCCGAATACAGCCCCACCAAGATTGCGTTGAATTTTAGCTTTAACATCAACACCGGTTTGTGCCGCTACAAAGGCACCGTCACTCAAAGTGTACTGCTGAGCACCGACATCTAGTATTTGCATATCACCGTCTAGAGTAGGAGCTAGCAAACAATCTCCTTCGCCATTGACTGCTTCAATCTGTTGCTGAAACAATGATTCATCGTTGGCAAAACGGCGCATTAGTGACTGCACTAAGCCGCCTTGCAGCTTACCTTTAAGCTCAAGGTTAGACTCCATCATCACCATTGCATTGGCTTCACAATAAATCGAATCGCCTTTTTTAAGATTACAATGTAGAAACGGTTCGATGGTACCGATTAAGCTGAATGTTGCCGCCATGGGATGAAAATCCTTATATCAATATTTTAATAGTGCTTTGCTAGGGTTTAAACAATTAGGGTTTAAACGATTATAATTTAACGGTATTTCTTTGTTTTTGTATAGCTGTTTAAAAAAAAGACTTTCACTAGCCCATTAATTTTAAAGCCATCAAATGTGATTATAAAACACAGTTGATGGCTTATTTTAAATTGGCTAAGTTAGCTTTTATTGTTAGACATTAACGCCATAAGATGAAGCTAATGGACCTAAACCGCCGCTGAAGCCTTGGCCTACTGCACGGAACTTCCAATCACTGTTATGACGATATAATTCACCAAAAATCATCGCCGTTTCAGTACTACCATCTTCTGATAGGTCATAGCGAGCGATCTCAGTTTGACCATCGTCATTCACGACACGGATATAGGCATCACCAACTTGGCCAAAGTTTTGGTTACGAGCTTGGCCTTCGTAGATAATGGCACAAAGCGCGACTTTACTGACATCAGCTGGAATGTTAGCTAGGTTTACTTTGATAGCTTCATCATCGCCGTCACCTTCGCCAGTACGGTTATCGCCAGTATGTTCTACAGCGCCATTGTCTGACTTTAAGTTATTAAAAAAGATAAAATCTTGATCGTTACGTACTTTACCGCTTTCATTGACCAAAAAGCCAATAGCGTCTAAGTCAAAATCTTGACCGTCAGTAGCACGTGGATCCCAGCCAAGACCAACGGTAATATTAGTTAAGCCTGGTGCTTCTTTTGATAAGTTTACGTTGCCGCCTTTCGTTAAGCTAATAGCCATAAAAATTGTCCTTTGATTTATTGATTGGATTGATTTTTTGTTGGAGATACTGGTACTAAAAATACTAAGTTCAAAATACAGCTTTTATAACCTTACCTACTATAGTGGTACTACTCATAATTTTACTTACTAGCTAGCTATATTAGTAATTATTATAACTAGCACTCACCATAACTAGCATTTATCATAATTTTTAGCTGCTATGTCAGAAATGATATCAGCAACTATAGTTGGTAAAGAGGCAGCTGCTTAGATAGCACTCATCTACTTGGACTAAGTGAATCAAGCCATAGATATATTTAAGTTTTACTATACTAAGCGCTTACAGACTAAGCAAGTCGTATTTTGTGCATATGTATTACACTTGTATCGTAGTTGAATTATGAGTGGTTCAAACCTTAATCAACTCCTGCTAACTATAGTGAATATGTAGTATTAAGCTCTATAAATCTCAAATTTTAAGCCCTTGTTAGCAAGTCCGGTCAATAAGTGTAAAGGCTATAGTCAAAGTATTGTTTACAAGGACAGCGTTGCGCAGGATAGAGCTTACACAAGGTGAAGAGGCTCAAACTTTGCGCTAGAATCACTTTAGCCATAAGTACCATTTTGCTTTATAATAATGCGCTCTCAGGTTCCCTCAACCCTGATTTAAAAAAAGGACTCTTTGATGAGCATCAGTAATATTTCTATCACTCCGCTTCAATCCATACGCTACAGCCGTGCTTTATTCTGGCTAGTCGGCCTCCATATCTTTATCATTGCTATCAGTAATTATCTGGTGCAAATACCTGTCGGATTATTTGGTTTTATCACTACTTGGGGAGCGATTACCTTTCCGTTTATCTTTTTGATTACTGATCTGACCGTACGTATATTTGGTCAGCAGTTAGCCCGAAGAATTATATTTTTCGCCATGCTTCCGGCGCTGGTTATCTCCTATTATTTCTCTGTAGTCTTTGCAAACGGTCTATTTGTTGGCCACGAGAAGCTATTAGATTTTAATCTGTTTGTGTTTCGCATTGTCTTGGCAAGCTTTGCCGCTTATGTGATTGGTCAGCTGTTAGATATCCAAGTCTTTAACAAATTGCGCCAGCTTAAAACTTGGTGGATTGCACCCCTTGCATCAACGTTTATTGGTAATTTGATCGATAGTCTGTGCTTTTTTGCTATTGCCTTTTATCGAAGCCCAGATGCCTTCATGGCGACCCACTGGATCGAAATTGGCACTATGGACTATCTGTTTAAGATGGTGATGGGGGTGTTGATCTTTTTACCGCTGTATGGTGTGGTATTAGCAAAGTTGCAAAAGATGCTGGCAGGGAAGTAGAAACTAGATGGTGGCTATAGTCAGTTCATTGTAAAAATGATACAGCGAGATTGAGATCGGTTATTTGCAGCCTCTGTCGGCGTAGGCGCAGGTATAGGTATAGGTATAGGTATAGACACAGCAAGCAAAAAAAACTCTTTACAGTCTTGTGTCATAAAGTGAAGTATCTATTCTACCTGGTATCGACTATATAAGTGGACTGCTGACGTTATTGTATATCGCCAGCAAAAACATGACTGATGCTGTATAAAGTATCTGTATAGCAAAAACTGGGTAGCAAATACCGCAGAGCAACTACTAGTATCAGGTTATCGGTTTGTTTAATTGATAGCCGAATATGACTTTTGAGTACGTTCCACTGTCAGCAAAATATTTATAATCTGCCTCTATTGTTAGCCCATCAACTTAACCTAGGCTTCGCCTGACGCACAAAATGGCTGCGCTTTAAATTCGCCAGCACCAATCCCAATAAAATTAACCCCATCGCCAACATCTTCCACCAAGTTACCACTTCACCAGTGAGTAGCACCGACGTTATCATGCCAAATATGGGCACGAGTAGCGCAAACGGTGTTACCTTTGAGGCGTTATTTTCACTCAATAACAATGCCCATAATCCAAATCCAACTAGGGTAGAGATATAGACAATAAAGACAAGTGCCCACCAAGATTTTATTGAGGCGTGCGTAAATGTAGCAACTTGCCAACTATCGGTCTCAAATATTAATGAAGCAATAGTCAAGATCACACAGGCTATTAAGCCGCCCCAAACCACCAGCGATAATGCTGATAATGGCGCTGACTGTGCAGTAGTTACTGGCGCTAGACTTACTCCTGTATTAATAGGTTGAGGTGTATTTGCAGACAGTGGCCTTGCTGCCTGACTCGAAGCCTGTTTGGAGGCAATATTGCCAAAGCTCCAGCCTGTAGCGGCAATCAAAATACAAATAAACCCAAGCAGCGGCATATCCCCGCCTAAGTTGGTCGCAATCACCGCCAGCCCCAATACGCCAATGACCATCCCCACAAGCTGCATTCGGCTAACAGGCTCACCCAGCATAAAATAGGCAAGCGATACAGTGATAAATATCTGTAATTGCAATAGCAGCGCCGTCAAGCCAGCTGAGGCACCAAGGTGCATGGCAGTGAATACAAAGGCGTATTGCATCACAAAGGTGCCGATGGCATAAATTAATAGGGTGCGGTTAAACTTAGGTGGCTTGATAAATAGCACCAAGGGAATGGCAGTAAAAAAGAAACGCATGGCGCTCAGCATCAGCGGCGGAAAGCTCTCAAGCGACCAAGCAATAAAGGTAAAATTGATACCCCAGATTAGGGTGACAATGACAGCAAGCGCAAGGTGTAGTGGGGTCATTGATTATCCTTTGAGTTGGCGTGTTCTGAGGGAGCAGCACGATAATAGCTAGACGGCGTACCCGACTCATTAAATGTATGCCAAGCTCTTCTCAACTGAACATCAGAGCTAAATCCTGTATTATTATCAATCGCACCATCCTCAGCAAAGTTGTGGCAATGGTTCAGTCCTCCTTTAAATAAAAGCTGCAAGTATTGATTAAAAGCACAGCTATTGGTTTAGCCTTAAAAGGACGTTGCGGTAGTACTGGCTATCATTATTTTTTGTTTGATAACCGCTATTGTACAAGCCTTAACATGCTGCTGCGATTTGCTAGGCGCCAATGACCGAACAGATTGGGACATTTTTATGCTATTACCACTTTATGGAGACTGGTTTAATTTTGCTGATTGAATCCTAAATAGGTTTTAGTAGGAAACTTGGTAGGTTGCTAAAAAGTATGCTGGTAGCAGATATAAGCATAATGGCTATGAAAGAGAATCAAATTAAAGACTTTAAAGTGATTCTCAAGCTTTTCATAGAAATAGCAGCTTCTTCTAACGGCTCTCTTGAGTGAGTGTCTAAGATGGCAGTTATAAGCTTAGCTGGCCTTATAAGCTACGTTATCAACCGTAGTGCCTACAAATTCATCGGCTTCGATAGATTTACCGAGAATACGGTTGCCAACGACACCGGAAGTGATAGAGCCACTAACATTCACTAGTGTGCGCATCATATCGATTAATGGCTCGATTGAAATCAACAGTCCGGCTAGCTCTAACGGCATGCCTAAAGTCGATAACACGATGATAGCTGCAAACGTTGCACCACCACCTACACCGGCCACGCCGAATGAGGCGATCATAGAGATGCCCACTACAGAAGCTAGAAACCCTGCGTTCCAAGGGTCAATGCCCATCGTTGGAGCAATCATAATCGCTAGCATGGCAGGATAAACACCGGCACAACCATTTTGCCCAATAGTAGCGCCAAAAGACGCAGAAAAGTTGGCAATAGGCTTAGCCACGCCAAGCTCATTAACTTGCGCATCAATATTTAGTGGAATTGAAGCGGCAGAGCTACGTGAGGTAAAGGCAAAGGTCAGTACAGGAACGATTTTTTTAAAATGCGCAATAGGTGAGCGGCCTGTCAACATGATAATAAACGCGTGCACTATTAGCATGATAAATAGCGCAACATAAGAGGCCAATAAGAACTTGGCCAATTGCCAAATAGCAGTAGCATCAGTGGTGACTATTACTTTAATCATCAATGCTAAGATACCATAAGGGGTCAAGCGGATGATAAAGCGCACCAGAGCCATGATCCAGCTTTGTAAGACATCAATAGTGCGAATAATGACTGCACCTTTTTCGGGATCATTCTTATTGACCGTCAACGCTGCCACACCCAATAAGCTGGCAATGACTACTGCCGCTATCATCGAGGTACTTTCTAACCCGGCGAATGTACCACCGATACTAGTAGGAATAAAGCTTAATATTAAACCTGGAATCGTTAAGTCTGCAACTTCCGTACTGCTCTCTACCATGCTTTGGCCACGAGCGATTTCTGATTGACCTTGCACGATTGAGCTGGCATCAAGATGGAATAAATTGGCGATAATAGCACCATCTAAAGCAGCGATACCGGTAGTAATAAGTAAAGTGCTGATGATCCAAAAACTCATTGAACCGATCATAGAGGCTTTTTCTAAGCGAGCAATAGCGGCCAATATCGAGATGAAGACTAAAGGCATAGCAATCATTTTTAATAAATTCACGTAGCCATTGCCGACGATATTGATCCAAGGTAAGAAGTCAGTCGTATCAACGTTAAGAGCTGAGAGTATCAGACCGTACACAACACCTAAAAATAGACCAACAAACACACTGCGACTCAAGGAATCACTTTGGCGGTGATAACGCCACAAGCCATAGAGCAGTAATATAAAAACAGCAACTAATAATAATAACATCATAATAAAGACCTTAAACACCGAAAAATATAAAGAAAACCTGAAAATCAATCTGGGTCATTATCCTGATCTAGCTCATAAGGTCTAGCGCTAAGTAACGATGTTGTTATTCCATTTCGTTATAAGCATCAAACAATTAGGTTATAAGTCTTTTTTTGTCTGGTTTATAGAGTTAACTATCCTACTAATCACCTCTAATTATCTCCTATGCTATATCTAAAGTATTAGCCATAAAAAAAACAGGCGGTAGCGAATAATTGCTACAGCCTGTTAATTTTCTGACAGTTGTAAATTAAATTGATTTAAATGACTAAATTAATCTAGCTGTCTGACCTTTAAATCAGGATCATTGGTTGCTTTTAAAGCTTCTTGTCGACGATGCTTAAGGGACGCTAATAACGCCCAACCGATAAAGGCAATACCGATAAGACCAGTGATAAGCTCTGGCACATGGAACTTCATCGATATCAACATAATAAGCGCTAAAGCACCAATAGCGTAATGCGCGCCATGTTCAAGGTAGATGAATTCGTCCAATGTACCTTTATCTACTAAGAAGATAGTCATAGAACGTACAAACATCGCACCAATAGCTAAGCCTAACATGATAACGATAACGTCGTTAGTAATAGCAAAGGCACCGATAACACCATCGAAACTGAATGAGGCATCGAGCACTTCTAAGTATAAGAAGCCGATAATCCCGCCTTTCATAATAGCACTACCTGCAGCACCAGTGCTGCCAGTACTACTGCCTTCACCCTCTAATTCTTCTTCTAAGTCGCCCTCTAACATACCAGAAATTACTTGCACCCCTAAGTATATTAAGATACCCCAGACGCCAGCTATTAGCACTGCAGCTGACTGATCAGGTTGAACCCAAGTTAGAGAAATCATCAAAATTACTAGCGCAACAAATACGCTCATAGCATCGACTTGACCAAATTTGGCTAAGCGGCTCTCAAGCCAATCAAACCAGTGTACTTCTTTATCATCAAAGACAAAGTTTAAGAATACTAGTAATAAGAACATACCACCAAAAGCTGAAATTTCAGCATGATGCGCTAGTAGCTTAGCTGAGTATTCTTTTGGATCATTCAAGGCCAAGTCGATAACTTGCATCATTCCTAAGTCAGCGGTGACAGCAACAATGACGATCGGGAATACTAGGCGCATACCAAAGACGGCAACCAAAATACCCACAGTCAAGAAAATCATCTTCCAAAAGTCATCCCAGCCTTTGAGCACTGAAGCATTGACTACTGCGTTGTCGAAAGATAACGAGATTTCCATAACTGCCAAAATAGCAGTAATCGATAGCGTAGATATGAGCCCGCTCATACCGCTATGTGAATACCCCCACCATGCGGCTACCGCTAAAGCGATAGCGGTAAAGATAAAATCTAAATAAAAATGTCTCATGACATGTCCTGTCTGATTGCATAAAGCTAATGTCGTTAAAGCTGGTTTGTCGCTGAGGAAATAACCTAGGCCTATACTATAAAAAGCAGCTATTGCTAGCTACTTTTTGAGTATAGTTATAAATAAAAATCAATAGAAAGATAAACCATTGCCGAAGGTTTTACTACTAAAAAATGCATAGTTTTGCAATTATTTGTACTTCATCCTTAGTCAACCCAAGATATGGGCTAAGGACTGTATATCAATTTTTTATACCCAGCCGCTATTGGATGGTCCACTATCTATTATAAAAATATCGAGACTAAATTGAGAATTAGATATCAACGCCATACTGCTGACACATAGCTTGCAGACCACCAGCATAGCCTTGACCTACTGCGCGAAATTTCCACTCGTTGTTATGGCGATAGACTTCACCGAATACCATTGCGGTTTCGACAGAGTAGTCTTCTGCTAAGTCAAAGCGTACCACTTCAGTGCCCGTTTCTTCATTAACAACACGGATAAAAGCGTTAGCAACTTGACCAAAGTTTTGACTACGTGCAGCCGCATCATGAATGGTAACTGTTACGACGATTTTGTCTACATCAGCTGGGACTTGAGTCAAGTTAACTTTAACCAATTCATCATCACCATCACCTTCGCCAGTGCGATTGTCGCCAGTATGCTCAACAGCACCGTTATCAGATTTTAGCTGATTATAAAAAATGAAATCGTGGTCGCCGCGCACTTTGCCAGCAGTACTCAATAAAAACACACTGGCATCTAGGTCGAACTCGGCCCCTGAAGTAGCACGTTCATCCCAGCCTAAGCCAATAAGTAATTTGGTTAAGTTAGGATCAGTTTTGGTTAGCGATAGGTTACCGCCTTTATTTAATGATAAAGCCATGGTTATGTCCTTTTTATTAGAATAAAATTATTTTAAGAGCAAAGAAGCTAAACGAATGAAGATATATATTATTTAGGAACGGTCTATCATAACAACAATAAATGACCCAATCAAAGCTGATAAGGTCATTGTTATTAAGGTTTATGTAGTTTTGCTATAAATTTAGCTGCTTTGCACAGCAAAATAGCTGGTTAGACGGCTTTGCTGTTGCAAGCGATCAGCGATGACGAATCTCAAAGCTCTGATGAATAGGTTTTTTAACATTGAAGTCGAAACCAATAGTCTCTTGAGTCACATCGACAATATCATAACGCTCAGTCAGCTGCTCATCGAGCTCAAAGCGGGTAAAGTTGTTAGAGAAATACAACACCCCATCAGCAGTCAGGCGATTCATTGCTCGATTGATCAGTGCTGAATGATCACGTTGAACATCAAAGGTACCTTGGAATTTCTTGGAGTTAGAAAAAGTAGGGGGATCAATAAAGATAATATCGAACTGTTCAGTATTGTCTTTAATCCACTCAAAAATATCCGCAGCGACGAACTGATACTTATTACGGCTAACATCAAGACCATTAAGCACGAAGTTTTGCTTACCCCAGTCTAGATAGTTTTGCGATAAATCAACGCTAGTCACTTTTTTGGCACCAGCAAGGGCAGCATGGACACTAGCAGTACAAGTATAAGCAAACAAGTTCAGTACCGCTTTGCCGCGGCTATTGTCTTTGATGCGTGCGCGCATATTACGGTGATCAATAAACAAACCAGTATCTAAATAATCAGTGAAGTTGACATAAAAATAAGCATCGTCTTCACGAGCGATATAGAATTTACCTTTCTTCTCGGTATTGCCTTGCTTACTATACTGGTCATTACCCGACTGGCGAGCACGAGTCTTGATAAACACTTGCTCACGGTTAATGCCTAAAACTTCACGGATACCCATCAAGGCTAAATTAAAGCGCTTTCTAGCGGTTTCAGGTGGGATAGTCTTAGGCGGTGCATACTCTTGTACGTGCACATAATCACCATATAGATCAATGGCAACCTTAAAGTCAGGCAGATCGGCATCATAGACACGTATATTGCTGACTTTCTCTTTAGTAGCTTGTTTTCTGAGGCGACCGAGATTCTTTTGTAGACGGTTGATAAAGTCTTGGCCTTCCTCAGTATCAATCTCACGCTTCTCAAAGCGACTCATTAGATTGCCAACTTGGCCAGGGATTAGCTTGCCGTAACGGAAATAAACCGTGATAGCACCATTATGACAACGCAGAGTTTTTGGCTCGCTAATAGGCAGAATATCGACTTGTTCGACATTGGAAGCCAAGATACCAACCATAGGATCGACGTCGCTACCAGCAAAGCTATCCTGCAGGATAAGCCCTATAGCCTGATAAAGAGGACGAATATTCTCCTCATCGCCTAGACGCTCACCATAAGGCGGATTGGTAATAATCAGTGGATTACTCAATCTACCGTCTTTGACCATCGGACTCAAAGTACTATTAAGTTGATCAAGGGCACGAGTCTCAAGGTCTATCAGCGGTAACAAGTCTTGTAAACCGGCGGCAATTAAGTTTTTCTCAGTAGCTAGTATCGCGCCACTATCGGCATCAAAGCCTAAGATTAGCGGTAGAGTATCCGGTTGCTCGCAAGCAATAGCTAAAGCGTCACGGAATCGGGTTTGTGCCTCATCCACCATCGCCATCCATAAGGTCTCATCGTGATGCTGCCACTGATAAAAACCAAACTGATTGGCGGCCTTATCAATGCCAACCGCATAATCGCAATGCATTAGCAGCGCTTCGATAATAAAAGTACCTGAGCCACACATCGGATCGATTAGCGCATTATAAAAAGGCGTGTTATCAGTCTCATTCTGCTTATGCCAGCCCGCACTGTATAACAGAGCTGCAGCTAAGTTTTCTTTTAACGGCGCATCGGTCATAGCTACACGATAACCACGACGATGTAAGCTAGTACCAGATAAATCTAAATACAGTTCGGCTTGCTTATCATTGACCGTTGCAAAAATAGCAAAATCTGGGTTTTTGCTGTCGACATTTGGGCGGCTGTCATAGACTTCATTAAAAGTATCGGCAATCGCATCTTTGATACGCAACATAGCAAACTGTTGACTGACCGCCACGCGCTTGTCTACTGATAATCGAATAGCAAAAGTCTGCTCAAGCTTAAATTGCTCAGTCCAATTGATCGACTTGGCTAGGCCATATAACTGCTCCGCTACATCATATTCAGCATTGATATTTTTGCGTTTGATCAGCATCAATACTCTAGAGGCCACCCGCGACCACAAGCAAATAGTATATAAATCACGCAAGGATCCGCTGACGTTTAGACGCCCTGTACTTTTGATTTCACTGGCGATACCAAAGCTGGTTAGCTCAGTCTGTAGTGGTGCTTCTAGCCCATCAGCACAAGTGATGATAAGCTCAAGCGCTAAATCTGGCGCTGCTACTGGCAATGAGGTTGATAAAGGCGCTTGCGCAGCTGCGGGCGTGGTTGGTTCGGTCATACGGATACCTGTGTCTAGATAAGCAAATCAGAAAATAAAGCGTTAGCGTTTAACCGGCGATTTTACCATAATTTCGGTCGATAAAGTTTAAAGCACAGAGGTTTAAGCGATATTAGATAACCGTAATAATGGTTAATAAAGCCAATACTCTAATAAGTCTAAAGCAACTCACTCTATTTTCTTTATCACCAAACTATTAATAATATGCCAATAGCATTAACAAGATAATCATAGCCGATTAGCATCCAACAGGGGTAAAGGGATAAGTTATGCGTGGCCTAAAGTGAGAGGGTCAGTTATTATCCTTCACCATTATTTTTAGCCAATAAGGTTTTGTCTTCTACAATTTGAGTAGTAGTGGCAAAAGGTTTAGTCGGGATAGGGTAGTCAACGTCTTTAGGCATAAGCAGACGCATATGCGGATAAGGAGTCGAGATATTAGCGTTGTCAAAGGCACGTTTTATAGCCTCTTGTAGGTTTTCCTTAATCTTAGGCATACGGGCAACTGATGCAGGTTTGACCCAGAATCTGACAATAAAGAACACCCCATACTCACCGATTTCAGCTACTGTGGCTGAGGTTTCAGGACGGCTCAATACTACCTCAGTATCTTCTAATATTCGCATGATTTCTGCACGCGCCGTATCGACATCATCTTCAAAAGCGATACGTACTCGAATATCGAAACGGATAAAGTTTTTGGAGGTGATATTAGTAACTTCAGAAGAAGCAACATTGGAGTTGGGGATGATAATAGTGATGTTATCACGAGTTAGGATATGAGTAGTACGCAAAGAAATAAGCACCACTCGACCTTCTTTGTCATTGATATTAATCCAATCCCCTACTTGGAAGGATTGCTCGAGCAAAATAGTAATACCAGCGATAAAGTTGGCCAATGTAGACTGAGCGGCAAAGCCGACTGCCAAACCAACGATGCCTAAACCGGCTACCAGCGAGACTATGTCGAAGCCAAACTGAGCCATTACGCTGGCTAGACCTAGTACTAATAGCAGTACGGATAGAATGTTTTTGAGTAGCTGTTCAATAGAAGCGTTTAGACCATAATGTTGCAGGACTTTATGAATGATCTGCCCTGATGAGGTCCATAATATGTAATAGATACCGGCCCAAGTACAAGCTTTGGCAGTCGCTTTGACAGTAGTAGGCTCAAAATTAATTTGGCTCATAATCGCAATCAAGCTAGCTACTATCCAAATATAGCGCAGGATGGAGCGAGCAATTTTGGCGCGTCGATCATTAAAGCGCAAACGCATCTTATTATGCTTAATAAAGTAAATAGTTAGCCAATAAAAAAACCCTAATACTGCGAGCAGAATTAAGATTTTTATACCTGTACTGACTAGCTCTACCGCATGCGATGACCAATCTAAAGTGTCTTCTTCTACTGAGCCACCAATCGCTAAATAGAGACTAGTATGCAAATCACGAATGATCTCTTGAAAAAACTCAGTAATTGTAGCTATTGCCATTGTTTGATCCATAAGGGTGGTAGGAATCAGCTTTGATTAGAAGTGTAGCTGAGCCACTATCTAAAAGCCATCTTGCTGTGCATCGTTGGGTTGACGCGAAATCGACATCTTATCTTGCACATCTCGCAAAGCAGTACGTAACCCTTCTAAAATAGTAGGGTGATAAAAAGGCATGTTGAGTAAGTCTTTAACGCTTAAATCATTAGTAATAGCATTGGCTATTATGTGACCAATGTACTCCGCATCAGGACCTACCATGCTAGCCCCTAAGATGGTATGGGTTTTTTTGCAACCATAAACGTGCAGCAGACCACAATTAACCCCCATAACACGGCTGCGTCCTTGATTATCAAAACTCACTTCACCGATAACATACTCAAGCCCTGAATTTTTAATTTCAGGTAGTGACATGCCTACATTAGTAATTTGCGGCTCACAAAAGACGATAGAAAAGGGCACGGCAGGAGCTCTAACGTAGGCATCATCATTGTCTTTACAGACAGCATTACCAGAGCTAAAGCCTTCATCGCTAGCGACATGCAATAACGGAATATGAGCATTAGCATCGCCGATGATATAGACGTCAAGATCGCCAATCTGACCAGTAGCGATATCTAAGTCTTGTGGCTTGTTACTATCATCAAGGACTACCCCTAGATTTTCAACGCCCAACTGCTCAATGTTATTACGTCGTCCAGTGGCTACTAAGACGTATTGGCCTTCCCAGCGGCTCTTGTTATCCTCTTTATCTTTATAGTTAATAAAGGCTTGGAGTTTTTTATCCTCAGTAGTCAAAGTCCCGACCTCAGTAACTTCAGTAGCCAGTTTCATGGTCAGATCACTACTCAAGCATTCAATAGCTTTTTGATTGATAGCTTCATCTTTAAGGCTAGCCACTCTATTGACATTATTGAATAGAGTCACTGCTACCCCTAAACGAGTCATAGCTTGGGCAAGCTCTAAACCTATCGCGCCCGCACCAATGACCGCCATTGATACTGGCAGATCAGAGAGCTCAAATATAGTGTCAGAAGTCAGGAGTGTAGTGCCTAAGTTATTTAGCCAATCGTCAGGGACAAAAGGAGAGCTGCCAGTAGCAACGATAATTTTATCAGCTTTGATTATTTCGTCGTTAACTTCAATCAAACCTTGCTTATTGATATAGGCCCGCCCAGATATCTTTTTGTCCGCAGGCCAGCCTTCAACTTGTTTTTTAACGCTATTAGCGAAGTGATCACGCTCAGCTTGAACTCGTGCCATGACTTGCTTACCATCGATACGTACTTCAGTATGAATACCAAATTGGTCAGAGGACTCAGCTTCATGAGCACGATTAGCAGCAGCGATTAATAGTTTGCTGGGCATACAACCAATAGTGGCACAAGTGGTTGTCCAAAACCCATCATTAATAATAACGATATTTTTAGTTATCTTGCTGGCTTGGCTAAAAGCATTTTGTCCAGCAGTACCAGCACCAATCACTGCAACATCGACATGGCGAGTGATTTTGGTAGTCGATGACTGGTCATCAGCCTTACTAGCAACTTGGTTATCAGATGATTTGCTCATATTATTCTCAACTTAAAAGTAATAATTTTAGGTTATATAGCTTAACGATAAGCTTTGATCGATTATAAATAGTTTAGCTATTATCTAATAATCAGCAATTAGATTAAGTAAAGCTACATAAGCACACAGCACTATAAATGTAGTAGGCTGTTGCAGAAATGTTTTTAACTGAGCCTACTACAACCTAAGCTTGATAACCAAGACACTATATCAACTAGAGCACTAGGTAATGCGCAGCTATTTATTAGGCTAAGGTTTCTAGCAAACGCTCAGCATAATCCTTAGCTCGTAAGTTGCGCTGGGCATGAGTGAGTACTCCTTGCTTATTAAATACAAAGGCTGAGCGCACTAGGCCGATAGTGGTTTTGCCATACATATTTTTTTCTTGAATCACATCGAAGTATTGGCATAGCTTCTCGTCACTATCACTGATAAGCGCAATTTGTAAGTCGTATTTTTCGATAAATTTTTGATGTGATTCTACACTATCACGAGACACACCAATGATGTCGTATTCAAGATCATCAAAAGCATTGAGGTGTTCAGTAAAGTCATTCGCTTGAATAGTGCAGCCAGGGGTATCATCCTTTGGGTAAAAGTAAAGAATAAGCCCTTTGCTTTTATGAGTAAGAAGGTCCACTAAGCTAATATCATCATGAATGAAATGCCCATCTAACTGGCGAACTAGGGTTACTGGAAAAGTAGGTAAGGTGATAACTTCAGTAGTGGCTTTAGCCATGATAAATTCCTTTTTATATTCATTGACAGAGTTAGCTAAAAAGCTGCTAGAACGACAAGCTAATTTAGCAGTTTTACACTTTGCTAGATTATAGGCAACTGCTAGCAACAAAAAAAGACTGACTAAGGTCAGTCTTATTTGTAGGACGATCAACCATAGCTTAATTAAAGCTCTAACTATTTAGCCGTTAAAAGCTTTGCTAAGTTATATTAAGCAGGCTTCTGTGGTTGTTTTAGATTCAGGCCTTCAGTACATTGCTGCAACTCTTTCTGCATCTTTTTTACATAAGACAAGCTTGAAGGGTCTTTTTTGTTTTGCGCGTAGCTCTCAATTTCCCACATTTGGCCAATAGTCATTTGACTACGCACATTGATAGTACAAGTGCACAGTTTAGTTGCAGTATTTTTATCTGCTACTTTATATTTGACGGCGCCACTGACACAGCTATTGATATTGTCTTGCTTGATATCGGCGGCATTAGCTTGCGGCATAGCGATCAGACCGATAACTACTAAAGGTAAAATTTGCAATAACTTCATAAGGTTTCTCTCTCGGACAATATAAACAGTGGGGTTAAAAAAGTAGATAACTAGACATTAGCATCAGTTACTATAATCTGCTATTTTGGGCTAACTATTATAAGGCATGTTGTACACTCACAACTAGATCCTGCTATGGTCTATCGTTCAACACGCCTATTCACAAACTGGCTTTTATTGTTTATAAGCTCATAGCGACGAGCTTAGCCGCTACAATAACAATTATGCTGAGAAAAAAACACTACGCTCCTGCTGTGATGATGCAATCAAATGTTACGCTTTTGTTTAATGAAGCTGTTTATTGGGCATTAATAACTTAAGGACCCATCAAACTGGCTATTATTAGCCTTGATAGCGAGTTGGATCACTGACCTTGGCTTGTGCGAATCCTTGGCGACGCAGTACACAGCTATCACATATCCCACAAGCTAAACCCTGAGCGTCTGCTTGGTAGCAAGAGATAGTCTGAGCATAGTCGACCCCTAGAGTAATACCAAGCTCAATAGTCTGTGCTTTTGATAACTGTTGCAAAGGGGTTTGAATCCTTAGCTGATGACCAGTAACACCAGCTTTAGTGGCTAGATTGGCTAAGCGCTCAAAGGCGGCTATATATTCAGGGCGACAATCAGGATAGCCTGAATAATCCACTGAGCTGACACCGATGACAATATGATTGGCATCAGTAACTTCCGCTACCGCTAGGGCGTAAGATAGAAAGATAGTGTTGCGTGCTGGTACGTAAGTATTAGGAATGGCATCATTATCAACTTCATTATCGACGCTTGCATCAGCAGCCGCGTTGGTACTTTTAGTCGTGAGCTTATCAGCAGTAGTGAACTTATCAGTATCACCATCAGGTATGCTCATGCTGTGATCAGTCAGTGATGAACCCCCCAGCTGGCCGATATCGAGGTCTATAATACGATGAGCGACACCAGCATTTTGGGCGATAGCTTTAGCGGCTACCAGCTCACTATTGTGGCGCTGACCATAATCAAAGCTTATAGCAGTAACACAAGCATAGCGCTCTTTAGCCCAATAAAGACAAGTTACTGAGTCCAAGCCACCGGACAGTAGCACTACAGCATTTTGAGTATTAGAATTACAATCAAAATCAGTGATCGGCATAGTGTTAGTCATAATAATATTTATCGTTAATAGGCAAGGGAGCTATTTTAGCAAAATTATTATCATTACAACACCGTAGCTTAGAAGACTATTAAAGCTGCATAACTATTTTTTTTAGCCTGTTAATAATATTTGTTATAATTGTCGCTACTCTAGATAGCATAACTATTATCAGGCCCTCCATTATGCGGTTGCTTTGGCAGTTTTTATACCCTAATCCCTTTGAGCCCAGTCCTTTATTATCCAACTTGTATAGATATTGAGTATTTTATGACCGCAGCCACTGTTTTTACTCCCGATCCTTCTACTGCCGAGCAGCCAGCCATAAGCTCTGTGCCTATGAAGCTAACAGCGGACTTTGGCAAACTACAAAAAAAGCTACGTCGGCAAGTGTCATTAGCTATTCACGACTTCAATATGATTGAAGAAGGGGATGTGATAATGGTCTGTGTTTCTGGCGGTAAGGATAGCTATACTTTGCTAGATATATTGCTACTATTAAAAAAAGCAGCTCCTATCAACTTCGATATTGTTGCGGTTAATTTGGATCAAAAGCAGCCAGGCTATCCAGAAGAAGTGCTGCCTAATTATCTAAACCAGCAGGGAGTGCCGCATTATATTTTAGAAAAAGACACTTATAGTATCGTCAAAAGCGTAGTGCCCGAAGGCAAAACTTATTGCTCAGCATGTTCGCGTCTGCGCCGTGGTTCGCTGTATGGTTTTGCCAAACAAATTGGCGCTACTAAGATTGCGCTCGGTCATCATCGCGATGATATGCTGGCCACTTTTTTTCTAAATTTATTTCATGGTGGTGCGCTAAAGTCTATGCCGCCCAAGCTACTCAGTGATGATCAGCAGAATATCGTTATTCGACCTTTAGCTTATGTCGAGGAAAAAGACATTATCAGCTATGCAGGTCTAAAAGAGTTTCCTATTATTCCTTGTAACTTATGCGGCAGCCAAACCAATTTGCAACGCGCTATCATCAATGACATGCTGCGCGAGTGGGATGATGCCCATCCGCAGCGTTTAGCCTCAATTTTTAAGGCTATGCAGAACGTAGCTCCCTCGCAATTAGCCGATCGTGAGTTGTTCGATTTTGAAACTCTCAAGATAGATCGTAATGCTACTGAGCGTCTGTTTGAGGGGCATAATATTCAAGTCGGACAAACTGCTAGTCTTACGGAAATGGGTATGCCTATTGCCCCAGAGATGCAAGACTTTAAGGCTAAAAATGACTTAACTAACCATAGCCATAGCCATAGCCATAGCCATAGCCATAGCCATAGCCATAGCAATGGCTCCCTAGCAGAGCAAGGTAGCATCGACAATCACCGAATTCCAACCATCAACCCAGTATTATCTTAAGCTTAAAGCTAAAAAAGTTTTAGTGAGTATGGTTGAAACATGAATCGAAGCCCAATAAAAAACCAGCGATTAGACTAGTCGCTGGTTTTTTATTTAAAGGCTCAACAGGCTTCGCTGCACAAAATTTTATGAGCGTTAGCTAGGTTTTTCAAATACCGGTAAGGGGTCGAAGCTAACCTTTGCACGCGGCAGCTTTGCTACATCACGCATGCGCCAATCCTCTTTACCATCATTACTAACTTGTAGATAATATTTAGCTTTTACAGGATCAAGATTGACAGCTGGTGCGCTATATTTATTAGCGCTCTCATGATGCAAGACTACATCACGATCTTTTTTGATGTCAGTAGCATGAGATATAGATAGTGCCAACTCATCAGGGTAGACGAGTGGGGTACCATTGAGTAGCTTACCGGACTGCAGGCTTTGCTCAGGATAATTAAGATAAAAGGTAATATCGCCATTATCTGCAAACTGCATTTGACCATGTAGGTCTAAATCATAAGTAAGCTTATCGCGGGATACATCATGATATAAAGTTTTGCCATCCATATACCAGTCATCACGTACCACGCTATCACGGATTTGATAAGAATAATAAACGAACCAAAGACAAGCCACTACCACGAATGCTGGCAGACCAATCACAAAGATAATGACCATGTAGTTCTTGTACCATGGCTGGCTATCTTGGTGCTTAAAATTCGGTGATTGTGTAGGAGTAGACATATAATACCTATTTAACGCATCAGTTTATAAACGCAACTGCTAAATGCAGCCCACTTAATGCTAATTAATAACCGCATCAGTATAGCCTGATTTAGTAGGCACCGCATCTGCTAAGCACTCTATAAATAAGTACTTAGCAGGAAATGATAGGTGAGTTGTAGGGCTAAAAAAGTTGTCTATTGATAACTTACTGGCCTTGAGTTGTGAAGACGTTGTCTTTGCTAACTTTATACTGACCATCTTCACTTACCACGTTGAGAGTGACAGGTGTTTGACCTTCATCGACAATAGCAGGATCACCATAAATACTTACTGCCATATCAAAGCTCTCACCAGCATCGAGGGGAACGTCATTAAAGCGTAATTGTAAGCTCAAGCCATCTTTAGGCGCTAAAGTAATCTTATAAGTATGCTCATTTTGAGTTTTGTTAGTTAATTTGACGACGTAACTGTTCTCAATCATTCCTTGAGTATTCAACGACGATAGCTGATTACGATCACGGCGAATATCAATCTCTAGAGGCACACGATCGGTTAGCGCATAGACTAAACCGCCACATAGCACTAGCAGTAGCGCTAGATAAGCGAACAGCCGCTTACTAAATACCCGAGTATTCTCTTTTTCTGCTAACTGGCGCTCAGTAGTGTAGCGAATCAAACCACGCTTATAGCCGACCTTGTCCATAACCTCATTACACGCATCGATGCAAGCAGCACATTGAATACAGCCCACTTGTAAGCCATCACGAATATCGATACCAGTAGGGCAGACTTGCACACACATTTGGCACTCAATACAGTCGCCTAAGTTCTCAGGATGAGTGCCTTTTTTGCGAGTACCACGTGGCTCACCACGCTCATAATCATAAGAAACGATTAAGGTGTCTTTATCGAACATAACACTTTGGAAGCGACCATAAGGGCAGATCTGGATGCACATTTGCTCACGCATGTAACCTGCGTTAGCATAAGTTGCAAAGGTAAAGATAAACATCGATACCCATATCCAAGTTGGCCAGTTTGGAATAGGGATTAATCCTATCAGCTGCCAACTTTGATAAATTTGGTCAGTACCAGCCACGTAACTTACAAAAGTTGCTGCAGTGATTACCGATAGAGCTAACCATATAAAATAAACTAAACCACGCTTAAAGGCTTTAGTTGCGCCCATAGGAGATTTATCAAACTTGATACGCTTATTACGATCGCCAATAACCCACTTTTCAACGTGCTGATACAAGTGGGTCCAAATGGTCTGTGGACAGGCATAACCGCACCATACTCGTCCAGCATAGACCGTTACCATGAATAAGGTAAAGGCAGCAATAAGTGCAAAGGCGGCAATAAAATAGAAATCCTGAGTCAAGAAGGTCATGCCAAAGATATAGTAATGCTGCGACGGAACATCAAACCATATAGCCTGTCTACCATCATATCGCAGCCAAGGTAACAATAAAAACAGTGCTAGAAAGAAATACATACTAACCAGACGAATGTTTTGATAAAGACCTGTGACAAAGCGAGGATGGATGCGATGCTTAGTAGCATCAAGATCAATCTGCTGCGTAGGAATTTTATTAGAGTGTTGTGCTGACATAAACTTGCCTCTTTAAAAAAAGAATCAGTCTGCTGGCATGAGTAACGAACATAAATTATAGCTATTGAATGTATAAATCTACGCTTTTATCAATGTCAGTAAGGAGTTGAAACTTGCATCATGGCTACCACTTATAGCTACTGTTGATGATACTTAGCATCTAAATATCGATACAGTTTCAACGACCAAATGATCGATTGTATATAACCAACAACAATTGAAAATATGTTGATCATCCACTAATTACTATAAAAAAATGTCTTAATAAATAGTTATTTGAGTCACTATTTTAGCATTACCCTTACTGTAAATGGGGAGATGTAATAAAAAATAGTCACTATATTCAGGTGGTTGATAATTGTTTTTACTTTTTGTAGTTACTACCTAATAATAATAAAAAGGAGAACTGTATTAACAGTTCTCCTTTATTTCACATCCTATCTAACACTAACCACTGACGCTTAACTAAAATATTATAGACTTTAGTTAGCGCTGCTTACTTTTACTGCAGCTACAGGAGCAGTAGCACTAGCGGTAATATTGGCATCAGCTTTAACTGTCTTAGCATTTTTGTCTGACAGCGAGTAGACATAAGCAACGACTAACATAATACGCTCATTACCTAGCTTAGTTTCCCACTGTGGCATAACACCAGCGCGACCATAACGTAAAGTATTACGTACTGTCTCACGATCACCACCATATAACCATACTTGATCAGTAAGGTTAGGAGCGCCAGCTGAAATCATACCTTTACCATCTTTACCATGACAAAGCGCACAGTTTTGAGCAAAAATAGCGCTACCTTGAGCTACTAAGGTTTTATCAAGTTCGCCATTAGCTTTGCTACCATTGTTGGCAGATAAAGATAAAACATATTCAGAAGCGGCACGCACACCTTCTTCACCAATCTGTTCACGCCAAGCTGGCATACCGCCGACACGTCCATTATGAAGTGTGGCTAGAAGATTACTGGCATTGCCGCCATATAACCAGTCACCATCCGTCAAGTTGGGATAGCCAAGTGCACCTTTGGCATTAGAGCCGTGACAGACTGCACAATTCTGCAAGAACAGACGGCTACCAACTTTTAAAGCACCTGGGTCTTCAGCCAGTTTCTCAACAGCTGGGGCAAGCTCTTCAATTTTCTTATCTATTTGAGTCTGTAAGTCTGCTGGTGGTGTCTCACTGCGACGCATAGTCGCTTGAAGAACAGAAAGTTCATTCAAGGTTTCAGTAGCACTAGTAGCATTTGCTTTAGCTAAAATAGACTTCTCAAAGTTATCAGTGAATACTTTATTGTTTTGTTCAAGCTCACTATAAAGCTCATTTTTCGAGGTCCAAGGCACTGTGTCGCCATCGACTTCTACTGTTGCGATGCCATGCCAAGTACCAGGGAACATAGCTGGGAAGAATACCCAATAAACTATACCCCAGGCTATTGAGCCAAAAAATATTACTAACCACCATTTAGGAAGTGGTTTATCGTATTCTCGAATACCATCATAGTCATGACCAGTAGTACCATCTTCTTCTACTTCAGGTTTAAACTTGAGTACCATTAACAGTATGCCAAGAATAAATAACCAACACGAAAAGGCAATTATGGTAATCCAAGAACTCCAAAAAGCTGTCATCTTTCATCCTTATTGCGCTGCTCTTCAGATAAAGTATCTACAACCTCATCGTCAAGCGCAAGCTGTGCATCTTCTTCGAAGCGTTTTTTGTTTTTTGGCGAATACGCCCACCATGCAACACCTATAAAGGCAACAAAAGCTGAAACAGTTGCAATTGTTTGTAATTCACCAATGCCCATTAGCGCTGTCCTTCCATTGCAGTACCTAACTGTTGAAGATAGGCGACTAAAGCGTCAAGCTCCGTAGCGCCAAGTACAGCATCAGGAGCGCCGTCTATGTCCTCTTGAGTGTAGGGAACACCGAAACGGTCACGGAATAAACGCATCTTAGTTTGCACGTTAGTACCGTTGATCTCATTTTCTGCAAGCCATGGAAATCCTGGCATAATTGATTCAGGTACTAATGAACGTGGGTTCATTAAATGTTGCTTCTGCCAGTCTTCTGAATAGCGTCCGCCAACTCGTGCTAGATCTGGTCCAGTACGTTTAGAACCCCACAAGAAGGGATGATCCCAAGTTGATTCAGCAGCACGTGAGTAAGGGCCATAACGTTCAACTTCTGCACGTAGCGGACGTACCATCTGTGTATGGCAAACATGACAACCTTCACGAATATAGATGTCACGACCTTCAAACTCAAGTGCAGTCCACGGTTCCATAGAAGGTAGCGGTGCGTTCACACCACCTTCTTCAGGACCTTTGTTATCATAAATTAGCGGTACAATCTCAACTAAGGTTGCAAAGCTGATTGCGATAACGATACCGATAACCAACAAGCCTGTGTTTTTTTCAATAATCTCATGCGGTGTACCAGCCATGATCGTTCCTTATATTTTAGCCGTTTTCGACTCATTGACACTAGGGTTATGATCAGTTGGATCAGCGATATCTACAGGCTTACCTTCTGGCATTTTAAGGGTTTTATAACAGTTATAAGCCATTACGAACATGCCTGAAACATAAAGTAGACCGCCGAATGCACGACCGATATATGGGAAATGTGAGAACTCAACCGTGTCAACGAAACTATATACTAAAGTACCATCAGGGTTAGTAGCCAACCACATCATACCTTGGCCGATACCTGAGATCCACATCGAAACGATATAGAAAATAGTACCTGCTGTTGCTAGCCAAAAGTGAGTAGTAATCAAGCTGATAGAGTACATTTTTGGCTTATTATAAATACGAGGTAACAACACATATAACGAACCTATAGTGATCATACCTACCCAGCCAAGTGCGCCTGAGTGTACGTGACCAATAGTCCAGTCAGTATTATGCGATAAGGCGTTGACGGTCTTAATAGACATCATCGGCCCTTCGAACGTTGACATCGCATAGAAGGATAAAGCCACGATCATAAAGCGAATAATTGGATCGGTACGTAGTTTATCCCAGCTTCCTGATAGAGTCAGAACACCATTAATCATACCGCCCCAAGAAGGTGCAAATAGGATAATAGAGAACACCATAGCTAATGACTGTGTCCAATCTGGCAAGGCTGAATAATGCAGATGGTGACCACCAGCCCACATATACGAAGCAATCAATGCCCAAAAGTGAACGATAGAAAGGCGGTAAGAGTAAATAGGACGACCAATCTGTACAGGAACGAAGTAGTACATCATTCCTAAGAAAGCGGCAGTTAGGTAAAAGCCTACTGCATTATGTCCATACCACCACTGCACCATCGCATCGGTTGCACCACCAAATAGAGAGTAAGACTTAAACGCACTAACAGGGATAGCCATACTATTAACAATATGCAGTAATGCAATTGTGATAATAAAGGCGGCAAAGAACCAGTTAGCCACATAAATATGTGAAGTTTTGCGCTTAATCAAAGTACCGAAGAAGACGATGGCATAAGATATCCACACTAAGGCGATCAAAATATCGATCGGCCACTCTAGTTCAGCATATTCTTTAGTAGAGGTTAATCCTAATGGAAGAGTGATGACAGCGGATACGATAACTGCCTGCCAACCCCAAAAGGTAAACCAAGCAAGGTAGGGGGCAAATAGTCTAGTTTTACAAGTACGCTGGACAATATAATAGGAGGTAGCGAACAAGGCTGAGCCACCGAATGCAAAAATAACAGCATTAGTATGTAGTGGTCTTAAACGACTAAAAGTCAGCCATGGTGTATCAAAGTTAAGCGCTGGCCATGCCAATTGTGAGGCAAGGAAAACACCGAGACTCATACCGATAATGCCCCATACTACGGCCATAGTAGTAAAAAATCGTATAATAGTGATTTCGTACTCACGGTCCACTGGAGCGACTGCTGTGTTTTGTAAACTCATTGGATGATTCCTTTACAGCCTGAATGATCAACAGTGTTAACTAAATATTCACCGTGCCCTCATTATAAAAAATAATTTTATAACTAGTTAACGATCGCGGTAAATGCGCGTTATAAATTGTTGTCTGATTTATTACTTTAATATTATAACTTATCAAAACAAGGCTTTAGCCAACTGATAGTAGGATTATATATAACATTGAAGTAACAACAAAACTGCCGTCTTTTGAAATCAAATCGAGGTTTGATAGGGTGCATTAGTACTTATATAATTAACTGGTCTAGCGTCGATAAAATAAGTTGTTAATTATAGAATTAAGCTGGCGGCGGCTGACAAAAAAATATTTGCGTAATGTTTAGTTAAAACTCCCGACTCTGTTTAAGGTATTGTAACGCAATCTTAATGAAATATCATCAAACTCATGCGCCAAAATACAAACTCTTTGGTAAATGATTTAACTGATAGCTTTTAATAATTCGCTGATAAAGCGCTGCGGAATACTGGAAAACAGTACAATAAAGCATTACATATATAGGCACTCATAATAACAAAAAAAATCAATATATCAATATGAAATGTAAGGAATTAAATTCGAATAGCTGATTAGTAAGTAAAATCAGCTGACTACCTAGGTTGCATACCGTTACAAAACACTAATATTTTATTGCTTACAGGTTGCTGATACTATTCATCCGGGTTAACCCTCTTTACTTCTCCAAAAACCACGGCATAATAATGGAGAGCCTTCGATTATCTTATCTAATAGCTCTATTAGTTGATCTAGTGGATAAGAAGGATCTTATCGAGGTTACAAGAACTACTTTTAGTTTACGAACTACTCAATCATAAAGGATAATGAAATGGCTCTTTTTTTAACTGACGAATGGTTTGCACAAGTTGAAGAATTTGGTAACGAAGCAGGTGAGTTGAACTTACCACCAGCTCTTGCCAGTATGGTTATTAATCTTAAAGTTGCTGATGGCAGTGAGACTATCGAAGCTAGCTTCGCTAATGGCTTATTGCATCGTGTCTTGAATGACCAAGCAACGACTACACTATTATTAGATCGTGCTACGCTTGAATCTACCATTACTAATTTTGACATGAATGAAATCATGGGCGCTTTCATGAGCGGCAAGATTCGTGTTGAAGGCGATATGTCGCAGTTGATGGCGCTACAAACGGCTCGTCCTAGCACTGAACAAAAAGAGCTATTTAAGCGTATCAAGTCAATCACTACTACCGCTTAAGCTATTTCTGTAGCTAGATTATTATTTGATGTTAGCCTGGCCGTTGGTGACAATATAGTCTTTGAACGCTATTCTTTCAACGCTATATAGTTATAAGGTTTTGGCAGCAATCGTAACTACGCAAAAAGCCCTTAATATAGTTAAGGGCTTTTTTATGGGCCAGCTTATCGATTTAAGCCAAGGTTTGCTTAGCTAGCAGCTACACGTTGCAGCTATGCTGACTACATTAGCTTGGCTAACTGGCTCGCGATTGAGTTTGCAGTTGCAACTTAGTATTTTGTTTGTTTTGATTTTCTTTATAAATAGCTGCTTGTAGCCAAATATTAGCTTGAATATAGTTGAGTACACCAATGGCTTGAGTTTGTGGGGTACTAAGCGCAGCGATACGAACCACGAATGGATCGGCATTTTGCTCACGTAAGATAACCACATCGAACAGTATAATATCTTTGCCATTGAACTGACACTGTTGCTTACCTAACACTTGTCCTTGACACCAAGCTTCGTCCTCTTGACCTAAAGTATCACCGAATAAATAAGCACACATATGGCCTAGGTTGATTTCTACTGGCTGCATTTGCTCTTTAGTGGTTGGCTGCCAGTCTTTAACTTGCTCTTGGATGTCAGTAGGTACTTGACCGTTATTGGCTGCCACGATATCGTTAAAAGCACGGTGAGAGCGAATGGCTTCTTGATCTTCAACCATGATCACTTCTTGTTGTTCGCTGATAGTAATCTCATGCGCCCAAGCACTGAAGTTGACAAAATAAGAAGTGCCTTGCTGATATAAATGGCGATTGGCGGTATAAAGCTGATCAAAGGCATAGATTATACTGCCATCAGCGGTTCGTAGACGCAGTACCGCATCATGAGTAGTCTCATTGACGATCATACGCTCAATAGTACAATTAAGACCGTACAGACTATCGACACAAGGGTAGGCGTTGACAAAACGTTCAGGTTTACCGTTTTTCATCGCTAATACTTGATTGATATGGCAAGGTTGATCCTCAGAGAGCAATAAGCAGCTATCTTCAGCACTGACATTGCTATTGAGACCTTTAGGCATTGTAGCTTGCTCAATCATCTGCTGTAACCATTCAGGTACATCATGACTCATGTCATCGGTTAAGATACGCCAATGATCAGCATGACCAGCCGTTTGGGCCTCGGTTAAAGTGATTTTGGTAGGAGATTGTAGGTTTTTATAATGATAATTAGTAGTCATGAAAATACTCAAACTTAAGTCAGCTGTGAAGTTTGGACTTAAACAGTTCAACAAACAACACTGATGGGTTAATGACAATAATCCTTTACATACAATATATAGGTATAGACTTAACTAATAGCAAGGGCCCTATAAAAAATAATAACAAAGCAGTACTTTTTTAAAAATAGCGCTTTTATTTTACTGTTAAGGATGACGTTTAATAGCACATTTTAGACAAATTGTGTCAAACTATCTCCTTTTTGCTAGCCTCAACCTTATAAACACCAAAATACAAAATCATATAAAGTGTCAATACAGCATCAAATAATTAGCAGGTCTGTCTAAAACCATATCTAATCCTCAGCGCAAGGCTACATCATTATCCTAGCATTTGTGCTGCTGTGGTTAGATAAGATAAAGAGTTTGAATATGTTTCGTCCTTTAGCCTTATTTATTGGTCTACGCTATACCCGAGCAGAGCGCAGTAACCGCTTTATCTCTTTTATATCGCTTATTTCAATGGTCGGTCTGACTCTTGGGGTGGCGGTATTGATCACTGTATTGTCAGTGATGAATGGCTTTGATCGCGAGCTCAAAACCCGTATTTTGGGTATGGTGCCACAAGCGACAGTTATCTCAACTGAGGTTATTAGTGACTGGCAGCAACTGGCTGATGAGATCAAAAAAGATCCAGAAGTCGTCGCTGTAGCGCCTTTTATTCAGCTGCAGGGTATGCTGACTTCCAACGGTCAAGTGGCTGGCATCATGGTCACTGGGATCGATCCTGATTACGAGAAAAAAGTCTCAATTATCAACGATAACATGACTGAAGGCAGCATCGATACCCTAAAAAGCGGTGATTTCAGTATCGTATTGGGTGAGGAGATGGTTCAGTCGCTAGGGTTACGTATCGGTGATAAAGTCACGCTAGTATTGCCAGAAGCATCACCGTCAGCAGCTGGGGTTATTCCGCGTTTTAAACGTTTCACTTTGACAGGTATATTCAGTATCAGTCCGGAAGTAGATAGTTTGATGGCCTTTATTCCAATGAATGACGCCGCAAAATTACTGCGCTTGCCTCCTGGTGCTCAAGGGATTCGCCTAAAGCTAAATGATATCTTTACTGCACCTATGGCTGCACAAAAAGCTGCTGCTATAGCACCTGATCAGCTCTATCCCAATGACTGGACGCAGACGCATGGTAATTTATTTGGTGCTATCCAAATGGAAAAAGCTATGGTCGGCTTGCTGTTATTTTTGATTATTCTAGTAGCGGCATTTAATATCGTGTCCAGCTTGGTAATGCTAGTCACTGATAAAAAAGCCGATATCGCTATCTTAAAAACTTTTGGCGCCTCGCCAAAGTTGATCACTCAAATATTTATGGTGCAAGGAGTAGTGATTGGCTTTATTGGCACTATCGCTGGCACGATTTTGGGCATTATATTTGCGTTAACGGTTGGTGACATCCTAGGTTTTATTAACCAAACCTTTGGTCTGAATCTATTCGATGCTTATTTTATCAACTACTTACCTTCGGAGCTGCGTTTTGTCGATGTGGCATTGATAACTGGGGCTTCATTTGTCTTAAGCTTTTTGGCGACTATTTATCCAGCACGTCGAGCCGCTAGGATTCAACCAGCGCAGACCTTGCGTTACGAATAATCGCGATAAAAGAAATAATAAGTTGAATTGTAATATAAAAAAAGGAAGTGCTATGTCTGCTATTTTAGAGGCGACCAACATCAGCAAAATATATGATGAAGGCGCCGTACGCACGCAGGTATTAACTGGTTTAGACTTGTCGGTAAGACCTGGCGAACGCATAGCCATCGTTGGCACTAGTGGCTCAGGAAAGAGTACCTTATTGCACCTACTCGGTGGTTTGGATACGCCTACTAGTGGCGAAGTGTGGCTGCATGGCAAATGTCTTAATCACATGAATGAGACTGAGCGTGGGTTAATGCGTAACCAGCATTTAGGGTTTGTTTACCAGTTTCATCATCTATTGGCGGAGTTTACTGCTATAGAAAACGTAGCTATGCCGTTATTGATGCGTCCAAAAGTCTCTACCGCTGATGCTCGTAATCAAGCGATTGAAATTTTAGAAAATGTCGGATTGGGTCATCGGTTAGAGCATAGACCAGGTGAGCTGTCAGGTGGTGAGCGTCAACGTGTCGCTATTGCGCGTGCGTTAGTGACTAAGCCCTCGCTAATATTGGCAGATGAGCCAACGGGTAACTTAGATTATGACAATGCGCAAAGTGTTTTTGCCATGCTTTCTGAGTTACAAAGCACTATGCAAACTGCGCTATTAATGGTGACTCATGATCGCAACTTGGCAGCACTGGCTGATCGACAGCTGTTACTGCGTAATGGTCAGTGGGAACAGTATTAGTAGCAAGGGCTCTAATGGATGCTGAATATTCAGTGGCTATAAGCTCAGTAGTAGTGTGAGTCGTCTCTAATCTAAGTGGCTAGTGGAATTTATTTTTGCTAGCGGCTTTGCATAATTATTCTAATGGCTGTTTTAACGGTTTGTCTTTTGCTGATTTGCCCTTACTTTTTGCATCTTGAGGACGTTTTTGCCAACTGACGATAGTTTTATAACGCCAAATAGCTTTAAAAGCTAAACCACAAATCAAGCTGCTTAGGATGGCTAATAATGTCAATCCTAAACAAAACGCTCCGATCGATACCACCCCTTTATAAGTGATAAAGGGGTTGGCCCCATCAGATATTATCCATAAGCTAAAGTCAGTAATCATCCGCCCAATCAGCCGCAAACTGATCATTGGCACATCAAGAATCTTGGCACCTACATAGTAACCAGCATAGAATACCGGTAAGGTTGTGAGCGGATTGGTGATCCAAGTCAGACCAAGAGCCATTGGTACGTTGGCACGAAAGACGAGCGCTCCGATCAATGCCAGTAGCATCTGTCCTGGCAAAGGAAAAAAAGCACTCAGTACCCCTATATACACCGCTTTATTCAAACTGTGGCGATTAAATTGCCAAAGCCGTGCATCGGTTAGGTACGGTGCAAACAGTTTTAAGGTGCGACTCTCAAGAAGTTTTTCAGGGGTGGGCAGCAGGTTTTTTAGGTGTTTTTTTGGCACAGGCTTGCCTTTGATCATGGTGTAAGGGTCACCACTACTGACATTAAGTGGCTGATAGTTAAAGATATAATAAGTAAAATAGCAACGGTTATGAAGCAGAGCTTCAGCTGTAATGGCCAATGATTGCAACAACTGCATTCAGTATAGGGTAATATAAATATAAATGCTATTGTTCAGGCTAAGCTATAAGGCAATCGTAGAGCGAGGCTAATGAGCATAAGGGTTGTAATAGTTTCACCTTATTTTATACAGTTCGCTCAGCCAAGTTTACCCTCTGACTTATTGGACGATCTAGCGTATTTGGCGAAGTAGGTCATTAACTAAGGAGTGCTAGTGTATTGGTTACTAAGCATACTTATCTTAACGGTGATGATCGCCGTCTTAGCTATTGCCAGTAGTAATACCTTGCCAGCCAGTTTGCTATCGTTAGACATAGCTAGCCTATCAATTTTGCCTTATCTATTAGGTATGTCGTTAGTTTTAATAGTTATCAGTCAAAGAGGTGTAGCCCCTGTTGCTACTATCCTAAGCACTAATTTATCTACTAAAAAAACCTCATTGATCTTTAGCTGGTTGTCTCAAGCACTGTCTTCCTTATGTATGGTCGCTTTAGTCACTCTATTAGTCATGGCTAGTGCCTTGCAAGCTTTGAGTAGTCATCAGCGTGCTGAAAATACTAAGCTAGCCTTATCAATGCGAGTGCAAGCGCTAGTGACTATAGAGGGTATCAGCGATAGCTTATATGATCCTACTAGCAACAGCGGTTATCGGCAAGTGGCCACTCTCAGCTATTTAGCGCCGCTCACTGCTGAATTAACTGCGCAGGAATTAGCGACTATAACCGTTGAGCAGTTACCGCTAAACGCTAGCAATAAGGATGGCTTTAAGCAAAAATTCAATGATCTCTCTATTAACAATAACCAAGTCGCAACTTATCGAGTGCTACTTAGTGCTTATCCCAAAATAAACACCAGCAGCAATAATCTAGCCACTGTTAACCGCTTGCAGCCAGGTGATCAGCTAATGATGAGCTTATCACTGGTGCCCCTGGCAACCTCAGAGCAAGCCCTCAATAATGCGACTGGCTTCGATAGTTATCGTTGGCTACGAGGGCGTCATATTGACGGGATGGCTAATATTATAAGCGTTGGTGTTCCTATCAATAACCTTGCTAATACGGTTAATAGCGCCCAAATGGCTACTGCTAGCGCCGCAGCCGATAATGCTATCGCACCCCTGACTGTTTTATCAAATACTAGCCTCAACTTTAAACGTTGGCGTACTAAAATTGATCAACAGCGCTGGCAATTGCGTCAGAGCTTTTATCAACACTGGCCATCATTAAGCCCAGCACAGCAGCAAGCCAATGCGGTTGCTTTGAGTCTATTGACTGGCGATCGTAGTTTGATAAGTCGTGAGACTAAAGACTTATATCAGCTAGCAGGTATCTCGCATTTATTAGCTATTTCTGGCACTCATGTTTTGTTTTTAGCCATTATGCTGGCAGGTCTAGTAGTGCTAGCCTCGGATCGATTTTGCCCGATACTATATAGCTATTTGCCACGCTGGCAACTGCGCTGGGGAGTGATGATCAGTGCCGCTTTTATTTATGCTTTGTTCACCGGGTTCGATGTACCTGCAGCGCGTACGGCGTGGATGTTACTGGCTGTTGGCCTCGTGCGTTTATCCTTACTACCAGTGAGCGCTATGCGAGTATTATTAGCCTTAGCAGTACTGCTAGCTTGGTTTGATCCTTATGTGCTATGGCAAGCGGGATATTGGCTGTCCTTCGTCGCCGTAGCCCTAATACTGAAATACGATAATGGCTTGCAGCAACAGCACTCGGATAATAGCTTTAACAACAGCCGGCAGCTTGTTAGTAAACACCAGCAAAACTGGCGAAATAATAGCCTTATTTATAGTATTTTGACAAAAACTTGGCCGTTAATTAAGCGTCTGTTCAAGCTACAGTGTTGGTTATTTATAGCGCTGCTACCGATTACTCTATTGCTGTTTGGCAAAGCTTCATTGTGGAGCTTAGTGATTAACTTGTTCGCTATAAGTTTGTTCGGTTGGGTTATCATACCGCTGAATCTATTGGCAGGGCTGTGCTATCTTTTATGGCCCTCTGTTGCATCCACTATTTGGCTGTTAGTCACCACTATAATGGTGAATGTGCATCAGCTAATAGCTTGGTTGACTTCGTTGCCAGCAGTCAGTAATGCTTGGCTATACACTCCAGTAAACACTGCTATATTATTGATGGGGTTGTTAGTATTATTACCTTGGCTTTTGCCGCCTAAGTTACTCAGTCGCTGGCTAGCATTGCCACCGCTAAGCTTGTTAATAATAACCCTCTATGCCAATCAACAGCGATTGAGCTCAATGCCAACTTTATATATTTTACCTACTAACGACAGTTATTTGACCGCGGCTGTATTACAGTATCCCGTTGATGCTATTAAAGTGAAAGATTTTAACCGCGATGATAAAAGTGCTCAGCAAAGCTCAGATAGTATCAGTTGGCTAATCTTAGCCGATCACCGACCTAAAGCTGCACGCACTACCGCAAGCCTACTGACAGCCGATCAGTTATCTGCGACTTTAACGCAGCAGCTAGGAACACTAGCCATTAAGCGTTTAGAGGGGATAGTGGTGCAAACTGGCTCAGCTACAACAATGACTAAGCAGGATCATAAGCAGCAGAGCATGGTTAAGATCCCACATAGCCCAGAGGGCTTATTAGCCCTGACCGCTAGGCAGTTGAGTCAAAGCTTACCTACTAAGCACTATTGGCAAGCAGGCGAGCACAAGAGACTGCCAGCTGCTAAGCAACGCGTTATTACGCATGATCGATTAGCAAATAAACCTACTAGCAAGTCCTTTAATAGTGACTTAGCTATTAGCGCGCAACACTGTGCAGCAGGGAAGGTTTGGCAGTCAGCAAATGAAGCACTGACCATAAAAGCGGTTACCGGTTGGCCGACGATAGCTGATAGCAGTGTTTGGGATTGCAGCTTACTTATACAAAGCGATGAGCCTATCGATATCTTACAGTTCAACCCGGCTAATCCTGTACAATCGCCAGCACTAACCAGTCAAATATTAAGACTGGCGGCATCGTCATTAACAGCATCGCCAGCGCATAAGCACGCGCAGCAAAATAAATCGCGGTTGATATTAGATGTAGCCACCCATCGGCGTCTTTGGCAACTGTGGCAACTAATGTGTACAGCAGATGAGCTAGACGTCAATAATGGTAAGTCTATTAATGCTATCAAGGATAGCGATGTTCAGGATCAGCACAATCGCTTAAGTAAGCACTCAAATCATTGGTTAAGCCATAGTTCCTCAGCGGTACCTAGTAGCGTGTTGATAGCGCAGCGAGTTGAGCAACTACTAAGCTATGATAATAAGCCATTAGCAGTGGCCTTTGCTGCTACTGCTAGTTTCGATACTGATACTGATACTGATACTGATACTGATACTGATACTGTTACCGATAGTAATGTCGATGTTAATAGCCATGACAATACTATAAAATAAAAGCCGCTGTAATAGAATGGCTAATACAACAGTCGGCGTTAGGCTTATGTTTGGTTAGCTTTTGTGCTGTCACTACTATTGAACCCTAAACTAAAGATCACCATAACCAATAAGCCGCTTATAGAATTAGCAAAGCGTTTAGGATGATGTAGCACTTATTTTTATTGCTTTACCTTTTTTTAAATATTGTTTTTAAATATTGTTTCTAACCTAGGAAGTTATATGCCTAACTGGCCACCAGATCCCAATAAACGTCCTGATAATTCGGTCAACCAGCCTGTACCTCTGCAGCAGCAGCCAAGTGGTCAAGAATGGCGTCTTATCGAAAACACTTTACTAGCCAGTATACAAGAGCAACGTCGCGCGCGGCGCTGGAGTATTTTCTTTAAACTGCTGACTTTTGGCTACATCCTACTGATATTTTTGACCCTCGGACGTGGTTGCAGCAGCAGTGCACCAACCGGACTTGAAGGTGTCGATACTAGTAAACCACACTTAGCGGTAGTTGAGCTACAAGGCACTATCAGTAGTGGTGATGTGGCTAATGCTTATGATGTTAGCAAAGCCTTGACTCAGGCGTTTGAGAACCCTAATTCAAAAGCAGTAGCACTCGATATCAATTCGCCAGGCGGCTCGCCAGTACAGTCTGATGAAATTTGGCAAACGATGAGGGATTTGCGTAAAGAATATCCTGATAAAAAACTCTATGCGGTAATCGGTGATATTGGCGCATCAGGCGCTTACTATATTGCCTCTGCTGCTGATGAGATATATGTCAATCCTTCTAGCTTAGTTGGCTCGATAGGGGTCATTATGCCGAGCTACAATATTGAAGGGTTAATGGATAAAGTCGGGGTTAAAGATCGTACTATCACTGCTGGTGAGTATAAAGATATTTTAAGCTTAAGCCGTCCGCTTACTGATTATGAAGAAAAGCATGTCGAAAGTGTGTTGGCTAATACTCATAAACACTTTATAAATGCTGTAAAAGAAGGTCGTGGTAATCGTCTTAAAGATCCAGAAAAGAATAAACTATTCTCAGGACTGTTCTGGACTGGCGAGCAGTCTATTGCATTAGGTTTAGCAGACAAAACTGGTAGTATTGCTAGCTTAGAGAAAAAATTAGAGCTGAATAATGTAGTAAATTATACCCCAACCGATCCATTCCGCTCGTTTATGGATCGCTTTGCGGTACAGATGGGTGCTGGAGTAGGGTCGAGTATCAACTTCGATATCTTACCTAAAGAAGAAAATAACGCGCAAATGCGCTAATAGATGTGCTGATAAAGCTGAGCTATGGATAATAGCTCAGCTTTTTAGTGTCTAGCAGTTCAACAAGCTATAATCAGTTGATGGGTCACAAATATTGTTAGCATTGATTGCTATTGACCGTTATATTTTCCATGATAGCCCATAAGTATAATTTAAGTTTAGTGAGAATAGTTTATGAGTATTATTAATGCGCAGAGCTTCGCTGCCCTTGCTGTATCAAAAAAAACCAACAAGCCAGTTATCCATTTTGCTCATGCTAACGGTATGCCAAGCCCAGTCTATAAAGCGTTCTTTGCTGAGTTAGAGGCTTTTTTTACTATCGAATACATCGCTATGCTAGGTAACCATCCTGACTATCCGGTTGATAATCATTGGCGCAGCTTAACTCAGCAAGTGGTCGATAGCGTAAAAGCTACTTGTGAGGATCATCAAGTATCGCAAGTAGTTGCTGTTGGTCATTCGCTCGGCGCTATGTGTACCCTACAAGCATTGTATCGTGCGCCGCAATACTTTAACCAAGCGGTATTGATGGATCCGCCTTGGCTGTATGGCAAGATTAGCTTGTTATGGCACTTAGCTAAGACTACAGATAGATTACCGCTGATGAATCATCGTTTGATGGATAAGTTATCGCCAGCTGGCATCTCCAAAAAGCGCCGTGACGTTTGGGAGAGTCGTGAGGATGCTCATGATAAGCTACGTGGCAAAGGCTTTTTTAAGGACTTTGATGAACGCAGTTTTGCCGGTTATATCGAGCACGGCTTACACCAGCGCGCGGATGGCAAAGTTACTTTAGCGATTCCTAAAGCCAGTGAAGTTGCAGTATTCCGTACTAACCCTTCGCTGTATTGGCTAAAGCCAAACCATAGTCCTAAGCCACCAGTAACGCTTATCATTGGTGAAGATAGTATTTTTTTAAAGCGCAAGTTCCCCCAGCAAATAAAAGCGCGCTTGGGCATTCCTTATCAGACTCATAAGGGGGGTCATATGTTCCCATTAGAGCACCCAGAGTCAGTATCTGCGCAAGTACTAGAGGTCATTGCTCAACAACTAGCTTGATAAATAAAGCCTATAACTTCACTACTGTTTCTATCGTTTTATTGTTCTGTCACTTTGATAGACTTTACTGACAGATAGCTATCTACTGAATTTTTGAGTGACCATGCTATGCCCAATTCTCCTAAAGACCGTCTTGAGGTTATAAGCGCACCAATTAGTGGAGGCTTAACGCCGTCACCATTGTTTTCACGCTTTGGCGTAGCTGCCTTAATAATCGGCATGGTAATAGCGTTTTTTATTAGCCAGTTAATAGGCGTCTATGGGGCTGGTAAACTACTGTTACCTGCTGATAAGTCGTTAAGCTTAGGTGACCTCTTTTATTTTGGTAGTAGTGATGGCACTATAGTGAGTCTTTCAGTAATCGTTAGCTGCGTGTTAATAGCATTACTAATCATCGTTATTATCCGCCTAAAAAAAGCCGATCTGAGGCAGTATTTGGCGCTCAAACCATTTTCTTGGGCGCTAGGGATAGGGATGTTTAGCCTGCTACTGATATTTATGGTGGCTTCTCAGGCGTTGACTTACTGGTTAGACAAGTCACCATCAGATTTTGTAGATCCTTTATATCAATCGGTAAGCTCAGTGGGGTTGTTAGTTTTTGCGCTAGTGATTGTGGCGCCAATTTATGAAGAGTTGGTATTTCGCGGTATACTTTGGCAGGCTATTAGTGAGCAATTCACAAAAAGCAATTTAGAGTCACAGCCAAAAGGGCATCCGCAGCAAAAACCAACCGTTAAAGGCGCGCTAATAGCCAGTATTTTGACTAGTCTAATCTTTGCCGTTATTCACTTGCAGTATGGCATTTATGAGATCAGTACTATCGTATTGCTGGCTTTGATATTCTGCTACGCTCGTTATAAATCAGCATCGTTGCTACTGCCGATACTGCTGCACATTATCAATAATGGGGCAGCAATGTGGCTTTATTTGTCGCAAGTAAGCTGACGCTGCTCTTGTTGCTGGATGTGTTGCTGGGTTTGGACCAGTTAGCTAAGCATCAGGGTTTAACGCTAGTACTTCATCAGCGGCTTTTTCAATATCGGCAATAGTCAAACTAGGCTTGCCACTCAATGCCTGTCGCCAGCGCCGTGCACCACTCAACCCTTGAAACAAGCCTAGATAGTGCCGTGCCATAGTCGATAGGGGCTCACCTTCAGCCACTTGCGCGCGCAGATGTGGATATAGCTGTTGCAAAATCTCGGAACGTTTAGGTATTGGCTGATCCCATAAACTATTGGTCTCTGCTAATAGATAAGGATTATGATAAAAAGCCCGCCCAATCATTACCCCATCGATATGTTGTAGATGAGACTGAACCTCTTCTATAGTCTCAATACCACCATTAATTTCTATTATCAGCTCAGGATAGTCCTGCTTAAGGCGATAAACATCCTCGTAACGCAGCGGCGGAATTTCGCGGTTCTGTTTAGGGCTAAGCCCCTGCAGCCAAGCGGTACGAGCATGGACGATAAAACGTTTACAACCAGCTTCGGCAACCGTCTCTACGAACTGCGCCATAAACTCGTAGCTATCAAAATCATCAATACCGATGCGATGTTTGACCGTCACCGGGATATCAACAGCCGCTTGCATATGCTTGACTAAGTCAGCTACAGTATTCGGCTCAGCCATCAAACAAGCCCCGATCTTATTATGCTGCACCCGATCTGATGGGCAGCCAACATTAATATTGACCTCATCATAGCTATGCTGTTGAGCAAACTCGGCACATTGCGTCATCTCATTGATGTCAGCGCCACCAAGCTGCAATACTACAGGATGCTCTTGTTCAAAAAAGCGTAAGTGGCGTTCACGATTACCATACAGCAATGCTCCAGTGCTGATCATCTCAGTATAAAGATAAACTTGCGGGTTAAACAATCGAGCAAAATATCGATAATCTGTGGTAGTCCAATCTATCATCGGGGCGACTGACAAGCGCTTGTTAGTCATATCAACGGTCATTATAGACAGTCCTTTTAATACTTAGTAGTTTCAGTTTATTAGCGAATATTCAAGGTTTGATAGCGGCTTAAATAATTTTATTTATTTGCTTAAATTCAGGTAAGCGATAAAAATAAAGTCCCATAATAATGCCAATTAAACCAATAAAGGCAATATAGAGTGCGGGGGAGAAGCTGACAATTAGCGTGGCATAACCAAGGCCAAATGGAACTAAGGCACCCACAATGGCGTACATTATATTATAAGAAAAGGCAAAACCGGTTGAGCGTACGTTGGTTGGAAATAACTGCACAAAGATCGCGGGTATCATACCTATAATACCGGCAAAAAAACCTAGCAGTGCATACATGATCAAAATGTAATCGCCACCAGCTTGTAGATGATAATAAAAAGCGAATATTTGACCGATCAATAACACACAGCCAATGACCAAAATTCTACCAAAGTTTTCGTAGTTAGATATTAGCCCATAAAAAATACAGCCAAAAATCATAAAAATAATACCAAGACCATGTGAGAACTCGAACAAGTCGCTATCTAAAGCGAAGCGTAGCTCAATAAGATCAGGCAGGATAAGAATGACTACAGTGGTGACACTAGCAATGATTAAAGTGAGCATTAAACCGACGAATATAGAATGTTTGCAATGCTTAAAGAGTAGGGTAAAAGGTCTTTCGATATGATCAGCAGGTCTTACTGTTTTCATAGCCAAGAAAAACGGAGATTCACTGACAAAACGCCAAGTTAATAATGGCAAAAAGCTTAATGTCGCTGCGACTATAAAGGGAATGCGCCAGCCATAATCGATAAGCTGATCGGGACTCATAGAACCTGTTAGCCAGGCAAAGAAAGCATTAGAAAATAGCACCCCTACAAAAAAGCTGGCCGAGACATAGCTACAGCCAACAGATAGGTATTGTCTAGGAAGATGTTCAGCAATGAAGATCCAAGTTAAAGGTACAAAGACGCCAAACGCCATTCCTTGTACTAGCCGTAACAAGATAAATAAAATCGGTGCTGCTAAGCCCCATTGTTGATAAGTAGGTAAGCATGCCATAGCCAGTAAGCTACTAGCAGTAATAAGCATAGTAGTAAATAATACTGGTTTTCGACCTATAGTATCACCATAACGACCAAAAAAAATGCCACCAAGAGGGCGTGCTAAATAACCAACCGCAAACAAGCCCAGTCCTTGTAATTTGTTAATACTTGGATCTATATTGGCTGGGAAAAAAGTAAGAGAGATAAAGTCTGCCATATATAAATAAATCAGAAAGTCAAAAAATACTACGGCACTACTAGAGCAGATAAATAGCACCATGTTTTTGTCTTTAGAAGACATCAACGCATATTGAGGACGGGAAGGCATTGTATCGTTTATCCATATATCAAAATAATAATGGCGCTCATTAACCTTATGCTAATGAGCGCAGTCGTAAACTATAAGAGCTATAAACAAGGTAAGTATTTATAGCTCGGTAAATCAATTGAAAGTATCTTATCTAAATAATGTCAGCTATCAGCTATAGTAACCAATCGATAGGTAACCAAGACATAATAGTCAGCCAAACATGGTCGGTAATATCAACTTTTGGTTCCGCTCCATAAATTACTTCTTGGCCATTCTCGATGGTATGCCACTGCAACGCACCACTATCTAATATTTTGACTTCATAGGCTTGACCTAATAGATCATCACTGAGCGCTTCGTGCAATTGGTGTGCCAGCTCATCATCATTAATAATGACTCCCATTTCAGTATTAATATTAGCAGAGCGGGGGTCAACATTATAGGAGCCAATAAACACTTGGTGGTCGTCAATAGCAAAAGTCTTAGCATGTAAACTAGTTGATGATTGGCTACGAGCTTTCCACAGCTTGTTCTCACGCTTGTCTTCACTGGCAGTTGACTTCAGCTCATATATTTTTATACCAGCGCGCAGCATTTTAGGTCGCCACTGGCTATAACCAGAATGCACAGCCGTCACGTCAGTGGCATCGAATGAGTTGGTCAATATTTTTATATCGATACCAGCGTTAGCCAATTTAACTAAAGTATCTACGCCATCTTTAGTAGGGACAAAATACGATGAGATAATAGTCAACTGTTTAGTGGGGCGCCCAAGCAGTGTGCGCAGCTGCTGTACTAAATTAGTACTAGCAGGCACACTCTTAGTGAGTTTGCCGACATCATCACCCAAAAACTGCATGTCTGTCCAACGAAAAGGCACACGTTTATTGATTAAGTCAGTATCAATAGAAGAGTCTTCAATAGCCGTCTTATACATTGATAAGCTGCTACGCAGCTCATTATCTGTATCGCCTTTAATTTTATCTAAAGCCGGCAAAAAGTCTTTAGTAGTGTTTTTGTCTAGGGTGACTAAAGTTTCGATATCAAAAGAGATAGGCGCTGACCAATAGCTTGCAAAACTATTATCAATGTCAGCGACGACTTTACCTATAAGTAAGACATCTAAGTCAGCAAATTGACTGCTTTGATCGTTGCTTAGGTACTCATCACCGATATTTCGACCGCCGATGATAGTGATTTGCTTATCAAAAGTCATGCTTTTATTGTGCATACGTCGATTGATACGTGGCAAACCAGTAACGAAGTTCAAAGCCTGAAACTTGCGATACATCAGGGGATTAATAATACGCACGGCAATATTGGGATGACTAGCAAAGCGTAATAAATGCTGATCAAACTTGGCCGTATTGTTAAAATCATCCAGCAGTAAGCGTACAATGACCCCGCGCTCAGCCGCTTCCCATAAGTCTTTTAGCAGCAGTTGACCGGCTTGGTCATCGTGCCAAATATAATATTGCACATCAATATTACGAGTAGCCATACCCGTTAAGATGCTGCGAGCGGCAAAAGCATTAGCCCCAGTCACAATAGGATGGTAGCCAGATAAATCAGGGTGAATCTCATTTTGAGAACTGATGGCACTTACTAAATCTGTATCAGCACCTGTTATCCCTTTAATAGGTCGCTGAGGCTGATCTTGCTGATATAACGCACTGACTCGAGCGGATAGCTGTTGGCTTTCAAAGAGATGCGGTTGTTTAGGTAAGATTTGGCAACCAGTCACCCCTAAGCCCAGTGCCATCACTAGAGTTAGCGATAGTTTTCTAGGGTTTATAATCAATGTTGACATAATAGGTTTACCTCAAATAGCTTCAGCAGTATTTATTAGTGAATGTTCAACACGCCCTAGTGTTTGTGCCATTTTTTATTAGAGTTATAAGGGTTATAATAACACTGCTGGTAGGGTAAATGTCAGCGCTGGCAAGCTTAGCAGTTGTAGCAACATCTGCCTATTATAAATACGTTAATTTTACTAAGGGCAACTATGAGTTTCAGCTTTAAGCTAATTTACAGTTGTTAGTTTAACCGCCCACTTAACAACTCAGTCCGTCAAACAATAGAGCAGCAAACTAGCCCTATAGCTTCCATTTTAGCTAGCATGGCTAAGGTAGAAAAATCGCTGATGTACTTATACTGCTTACAAGCTACAAGTGAATAATGGCTAAAAAACCACTGAAGAATGAGGAAACTATGACTCATCAGCTAGGCAAAGAGTTATTATCACTTAAGGTATGTTCAGTTGCTCTTGGGCTAGGGCTGCTATCAGCATGCAGCCTAAAAACAGAAGTGCCTCCAATCAATCCTAATCCTACTGACGAAATCATTATTTATGGATCTCTACCTTCAGACCAAGGGTTAGATCTACAGATGACAGCGCGCTTTGAGTCTACCAACAAACGTTGTGGCAACTACGTTGACATCTCGCATGTATATCAGCTTAGCGAAACCCTAAGTATTAAGTTGGAAAAAAACGCTAATCAATATCGAGCACATTTTTTTCGCGATGCCATTATGAAAGGGAAGTGTGATTGGGCTTTGATCTATGTTGAAACTAAATTGACTCATAAACAGGCTGGCAATAACTGGGATAAGTTTTATAACCCCACCGCCAAGGACTTGGCGACCAAGCGCTTTGCCAGTACAATGTATAACCAAGAAGATCATCTATTCAAAATAGAGTGCGCATTAGAGGCTGATAGTGGGTCAGACAGTAATAGTCACTCACCGGCTAATAAAGCTCTACAATGCCAAGGTCCAGCAGTGTTTTTGATGCCTCAAATTCACAGGTATCAAGTGGACTACTATTATTCTGAAGGTTTATAGATGATTGATAAATAGCGACATGATATGATGAAACAGCCTTTAATTCACTGAGTTATTTATGGGCGAAAAATAAAAACATATCAAGGTGGAGCCTATTGAACAACTGACCACAGCAGTATTTAGTTGTGAGTGTTCGACAGGTTCTAGTCAAAATTAACAGTAATGGATTATTTATGAGTAAGTCGCAAGTGCAAGAAGATAGCAATTTAGATCCAAACTGGCGCTCTGATGCTTTAGACCTAAGCCTAGATTATGGGATGCAAACTATCGCCGTACGTGCAGGACAGCATCGTACTGACGAAGGCGAACATTCTGAGGCGATTTTTACTACTAGCTCCTATGTCTATAGCTCAGCGGATGACGCGGCAGGACATTTTGATGGTACCAAGACTGGTAACGTTTATTCACGTCATACTAACCCTAGTGTACGTACCTTTGAGCGTCGATTGGCCGCTTTAGAGAATGGCGAACGTGCGGTAGCTACAGCTTCTGGTATGGGCGCAATTTTGACTATGTGTATGGCTTATCTAAAAGCCGGCGATCATTTATTGGCTGCTAATCAACTGTTTGGCTCATCGATTGGTTTGTTTAATAACTATATGGCTAAGTTTGGCGTTGAAGTCAGTTACGTTGATTGCTTCGATAATGAGGCGTGGGCCAATGCTATACAGCCTAATACTAAGCTTATCTATTGTGAGAGTCCCAGCAATCCGTTAGCACAAATATGCGATATTGGCTTTTTGAGTGAGCTGTGCAAAGCTAATGACATTTTATTAGTGGTCGATAACTGCTTTGGTTCCCCAGCTATTCAGCGCCCCTTAGATCTAGGGGCGGATGTGGTTATTCATTCCGCTACTAAATATCTTGATGGTCAAGGCCGAGTCCTTGGCGGTGCACTAGTGGGTAGTGATGCATTGATGCAAGAGGCCTTTACTGTAGTACGCTCAGGGGGTATCAGTATGAGCCCATTTAATGCATGGGTGTTTACTAAAGGCCTTGAGACCTTAAAATTACGTATGCAAGCGCATTGCAGCAATGCCAATCAAGTGGCGCAGTTCTTAGACAGTCATCCTAAAGTAACTACCGTACATTTCTCAGGATTACCTAGTCATCCAGCGCATGAGTTGGCCAAACGCCAGCATCATATGAAGGATGGTTTTGGCGCTATTATGGGCTTTGAAGTTGCTGCCACTGCTAGTCTGGATGCCAAAGCGGCCGCTTGGCACGTTATTGACTCGACTAATATGATATCTATTACTAATAACTTGGGCGATACCAAAACCACCATTACTCACCCAGCGACTACTACCCACTTTCGTTTGACTGCTGAAGCTCGTGCTGAAGCTGGGGTGAAAGATGGCTTGATTCGTCTGTCAGTAGGGCTAGAAGATGTTGAAGATATCATCAAAGATTTGGCGCGCGGTTTAGACAGTTTATAAAGATTGCTTTACAGTTGCTATCAGATAACTGCTATCCGATAATTGCTGTTAATGCTGTAGTTGAGGGGACAATAAAGCCGAGTTAAGCTTTAAAAAGCTAAAGGTAATCACCATATCAGCTCTGTTAAACCAGTGCCCTAAACCAATAAAAATTTCTTACTATCTAAATGTTATTTAACTATTATCTAATTATCATCAATTAAGAGGCTATTATGAATATTCAAGCATTAATGCAACAAGCACAAACTATGCAAAAAAAAGTAGAAGCTAATGTTGAAACCGCCAAAAAAGAATTGGCTAATAAAGAAGTGCATGCTGAAGCGGGTAGTGGTCTAGTAAAAGTTACTATGACTGGTCGTCATGTGGTCAAGCGTTTGACTATTGATCCTAGTCTATTAGAAGATGAGCCAGATATGATCGAAGACTTGATCGCTGCTGCTATCAATGATGCGGTTCGTCAAGCTGACGAGTTATATGAGCAAACCATGACTGGCGCAACTTCAGGTATGGGCTTGCCACCAGGTATGCAAGGTATGTTCTAAAGCACAGTACTTAAAGTTGAACTTACAGTTGAACTTTAAGTTAAGGTTTGAGCGCTAAGTGGTTGCAAATACTAACTATTGAAGTCAAAAATGGGGTTGTTATCGACAGGATACGACCCCATTTTTATAGCTGCAAAACGAAATTTATTGATTCTATTTAAAGACAAATAATGTAAAGATAAACAAAGGAAGATACTTTGCTTACCCCAAAATTTGATCAGTTAGTTAAGCAGTTGCGGATTTTACCTGGTGTGGGTCAAAAGAGTGCTCAGCGTATGGCGCTACATTTATTGACCAAAAAACGCCCGCAAGGGATGGCGTTAGCCCAAGCGCTTGATGAGGCAATGCGAGATATCATTGAGTGTCAGCGCTGCCATAGTTTCAGTGATGATCCTATCTGCCCGCTGTGCCAAGACCCAAGGCGAGATGACAATCTATTATGTGTAGTCGAGACTGCTGCTGATGTCATGGCTATTGAACAAACGGCTGGCTATCGCGGTCGCTATTTTGTATTAGGTGGTCATCTGTCACCTATTGATGGTATCAGTGCTGATGATCTAAATATTGATCAGCTAGTTTGGCGGGTCAAGCAAGAGCCTGTCGAGGAGCTGATATTAGCTACAGGTACTACGGTTGAAGGGCAGACCACGGCGCACTTTATTAGTGAAGCGGTCAGTCGCCATGTCAATAAAGTAACTCGTCTAGCGCAAGGGGTACCGATGGGCGGTGAGCTTGAGTATTTAGATAGCATGACTTTAGGGCAAGCGCTACAAAACCGCTCCTTTTTGTAGCAAGCCAATCAATAGCGTTTCTAGACTTTATTTATATCTGTAATGGTTAGCGCTTTGTTAGTCAGCCTGTTGCCAAGTCATAATCAACTAGCGATGCCTAATCATCAATGTCTAGTTGTGAATGTTCAACAGGCGCTAATATTGCTATAATAAAATCACTATTCTCTCTTATCTAAGCAGGTATCTGCCCGTGTCAACCCCTCTAGCCGCCGTAAACCCTCAAGACCCTTCTGCTATTACTGAAAACCCTACGTTAGTCCCTTCTGTCGTTGAGCCGGATATTGATGCTCTGTTAGATATTGCCGATGAAGTGGCAGTCACCTGGATTCGTGAGCAGTCGCAGCTGGCTGAAGTTATCAAGGCTTTAGAAGGTTGCGGGCGAGTAGCGCTAGATACTGAATTTATCAAGCGCGATACTTATTATCCACGCTTAGCGTTAGTGCAGCTTAATACTGGTAACCATATTTATTTATTGGATGCCCCGCAGCTACAATTGGGTGAGTTTTGGCAAGCGGTTAGCGAAGTAGATATTGCTATTTGGCATGCTTGCGGAGAGGACTTAGGTATCTTCTATTTACTCTCTGACTGCCCGCCATTAACCAATATTTTTGACACTCAAATCGCTTTGTCTTATCTGACCGGGCAACTACAAATGGGCTATCAGCAGGCGCTTGATGACCAGCTCGATATGCATATCGATAAGGAGCAAAGCCAATCCGATTGGTTGCGTCGGCCATTATCTGATGAGCAAGAGCAGTACGCCATCGATGATGTGCGTTTTTTACCAGCGCTTTATTTGAGTATCGAATACGCCTTGAAGTCGCAAGGACTGTACGATTATGTCTGGGCTGACTGTCAGCTGTATGCCGCTGAGCTTTATGCGGCGCAACATGTAGCAGATGACGAGATGTATTTAACTATGGCGGATTATCGTTATAACTCTCAGCAAATGGCCGTCTTGCAAGCAGTAGCCACATGGCGTGAAGAGCTAGCACGCTCCACTAACCAGCCCCGTACTTTTGTGATAAAAAAACAGGCTGTCCGCGAGATAATTACCGAGAATCCCTCTAGCCTGCGCGAATTGGCGCACAAAACTACTATCCATCGTAGTATGCTGCGTCTATACGGTGAGGAGTTACTCAAAATAATTACTGATGCCAAAGGGCTATCCGCCGTTGAACATCCCGCTTGCTTACCAGCTCCTTATCGCTCTAAAAATAAAATACTCTCCAAAGCGGTCCAAGATGCTATTGCTGAGCGTGCTGAGCAAATTGGTGTACCAGAAAATGTACTAATACGTAAGAAATGGCTCAGTCAGTTATATGAAGTTATCGCTTATAGTAAAGATTGGGTAGAGTTACCTCAAGGCTTAAAAGGCTGGCGTAATCAATGGGTGACTCAAACTCTAATCCCAGTGATCGAAACCCATAAGGCTGAGTTAAAACAAGGCATGGGTGTCAAAGGCTAACTATAATCAATTAAGCATTAGCTGAGCTTTGATTAGCGTTTAAACTGGCCGTTTTTTAAAAAGTAGCTGGTTTGCTGCGCCACCTCACTATTGACTAACATGCCAGTATGCGACACTGGCATAATTATGTGATCGGCAGCGGTAATCAACTTAGTTTCTGCAACATATACTGTGCCATCATGAGCACGATAGTTATCCAATAGTGGGTGATTTTGTCTCTGTAGTTTGCGGTTATGATACTGCAGTAACAGCTGACCTAAACCTTGTGGTTTGTCACCAGCAATCACTCCTAAACTGATATTGTCAGGTAACGGCGCAACCGTCCCATCCAAGGCATCCAAATAAGACTTGCCTACCACAGCAGGAGCTAGACCCCAAATATAATCAGCGCAGATGCTGCCAAGATGCGGTGTCCCTAGTGTCACGCACTGGCTAATCTGCCAATGCGGGTAATAACTGACAAAATCACGAATAATTAAACCGCCTAAGCTATGACCCACCAAATCTAACGGTTGTTTTGGATCATGATTGGTTTGCAGCCAAGCATTTAAGCGCTGACTGTTTACAGCAATGCTATCGCGCATACTACGATAGCCGTATTGATGGGTATCAAAACCTTGAGCTTGTAAGCGCTTGGCTAAGGGACGCATAATAAAAGGAGCTTGATGCAAGCCATGAATAAGAATGACACGGTTTTTTTGGCTCATATTAATATCCATAAATAGTGATTAGTAGATTATAACGCTATATAGCTAGAGTAATAAACAAAATAAAACCTCCAAATCAGCTGCTGATTTGGAGGTTTTTGTTATTAAATAAAGAGGATTATTGCTAGGATCTAGGATAACCGCTTACATATAGTTTTCGATAGCTGGGCAAGAACACATCAAGTTTTTATCGCCATAAGCGTCATCAATACGAGCCACACTTGGCCAGAATTTATGCTCGCGTACATAAGCTAATGGGAAAGCAGCAACTTCACGGCTATACGGATGTGACCACTCACCATCAGTAATCATAGCAGCAGTATGCGGGGCGTTAACCAATGGATTGTCTTCTAAAGTCCAACCCTCATCACCAGATTTGACTTTTTCAGCTTCAGCACGGATAGTAATTAGCGCATCAATAAAGCGATCTAACTCTTCTTTTGATTCAGACTCAGTAGGCTCAATCATCAAGGTACCTGATACTGGGAAGCTCATCGTTGGCGCATGGAAACCATAATCCATCAAGCGCTTAGCAATATCGCTTTCACTGATACCAGTGGCTTCTTTTAACGGACGAATATCGATGATACATTCGTGAGCTACGCGGCCGCTTTTACCCGTATAAAGAATAGGATAACTGCCTTTGAGCTTATCAGCGACATAGTTGGCGTTCAATAAGGCGAGGTTAGTCGCTTTTAGTAAACCATCACGGCCCATCATGGCAATATACATCCATGAAATCGGTAAGATACTTGCTGAACCATAAGGGGCGGCTGATACTGCCGAGCTGCCTCTTTGAGCGTTATGTACAGGAATAAGCGTATGGTCAGCCATAAACGGTGCCAAATGCGCTTGCATACCGATAGGACCCATACCTGGACCACCACCACCATGCGGAATACAGAAAGTTTTGTGCAAGTTCATGTGCAAAACATCAGCGCCGACATCAGCGGGTTGCATGATCGCAACCTGAGCATTCATATTGGCACCATCCATATAGACTTGACCGCCATGATTATGAATAAGGTCACAAATCTTGCGAATGCCTTCCTCAAACACCCCATGAGTGGATGGGTAAGTGATCATTAAAGCGCCAAGATTTGCACTATGCTCTTCACACTTAGCAGTCAAATCATCAATATCGATATTACCATTATCATCAGTACTCACGACGACAACTTTCATGCCCATCATAATAGCAGTGGCAGGGTTAGTACCATGCGCTGACTGCGGTATTAGGCAGACATCACGATTTTCTTCGTTACGTGACTCATGATAGCGACGAATAGCTAAGATACCAGCATACTCACCAGAAGCACCAGAGTTGGGCTGCATAGACACATCATCAAAACCAGTGATGGCTTTGAGCTGCTCTTGTAAGCTATCGATCATCTCAATGTAACCAGTCATTTGGCTAAGCGGGGCAAACGGATGCACATTAGCAAATTCAGGCCACGTAATAGGGATCATCTCACTAGTAGCATTAAGCTTCATAGTACAGCTACCCAAAGCGATCATACTACGGTTCATCGCCAAATCTTTATCTTCTAAAGACTTTAAGTAACGCAGCATTTCATGCTCAGTATGATGCGAGTTAAATACCGGATGGCTTAAGATATCATCAGTACGTAAATGAGCACGGTCTAATGAAACGCTAGCGGCGGTAGGTAAGTCATGTGACTTGCTAACGAACAGTTGGGTTAGTACCGCAAAGTCTTGCTGATCGCTAATTTCACTAAAAGAGACAGAAAGCTGAGTATCGCCTAGACGCCATAAGTTATAGCCAACGTTATCAGCATTTTCAAAGATCTGGGTAGCTAGTTTTTCTGAACCACAATCTACCAATACCGTATCGAAGAATTGGTCATGGACTACGCTAAGTTGGTTATCACCATTACCCGTTTTGATCACTTCAGCGAAAGCCGTAGCAAAGGCATGGATACGGGTGGCAATGCGCTTAACCCCAGTTGGGCCATGATAGACTGCATACATACCCGCTAAGTTAGCTAGCAATACTTGCGAGGTACAGATGTTGGAGTTGGCTTTTTCGCGGCGGATATGTTGCTCACGAGTTTGTAGCGCCATACGTAGGGCAGTGTTGCCTTGCGCGTCTTTTGATACCCCAATGATACGACCAGGTGCTGAGCGTTTGGCTTTATCAGAAAAAGCAAAATAAGCGGCGTGTGGACCACCGTAACCCATAGGGATACCGAAACGCTGAGTACTACCTAAAGCCACATCTGCACCCATATCAGCAGGAGACTTGAGCAATACTAAGCTCATGATGTCACTAACTACTGAAGTATAAGTTTTGTTAGCTTTGACAGCGCTGATAACCTCAGTTAAATCTTTAACATCACCTTCACGGCCAACATACTGGAACAACGCACCGAAGTAATCACCAGATTTAGCCAGCTCAAAATCACCTACTACCACTTCAAAACCGAAGTACTTAGCACGAGTGCGGATAACGTCTAAGGTTTGTGGATAAACCCGATCATCAACGAAGTATTGCGTGGATTTGCTTTTGCTCATGCGTTTTGACATCGCCATAGCTTCAGCAGCGGCGGTTGCTTCATCAAGTAACGAGGAACCAGCAAGTTCAAGACCAGTTAGATCAATACAAACTTGTTGGAAGTTAAGCAAAGCTTCTAGGCGACCTTGGGCAATTTCTGCTTGGTAAGGCGTATAAGCTGTGTACCAACCTGGATTTTCTAACACGTTGCGCTGAATAACTGCTGGCATGCGTACTGGCGAATAGCCTTGTCCGATATAGCTCTTATTAACGGTGATCTTGTCTGCCATTAAGCGTAATTTGGCAAGAGCAGCATGCTCACTCATAGCTACTGGTAGCTTTAAATCTTTATGCAAACGTACCGCTTCTGGCACCGTATCATTGATAAAAGTAGCCATGTCATCATAACCGATAGCACTAAGCAAATCAGCTTGCTTAGTGTCATTAGAGCCTAGATGACGATAGACAAATTCTGCTTCATTAAACAAACCTTCAAAAGTATCAAAGGTAGGAGTTTGCGAGGTAGTCATAATAGTCCTTGTTAGCTTTTACAATACAAGCTATACATATAATAAAAATAGATAAAAAGTAATGAAAACAGATAAAAAGCTTATAAAACTGATAACTATTAGCCTAAAAATAATGCTGAGCTTTACTCATTAAAGCTTAAGCGTTGAACTTTAACCGTTATGCGTTAAACGTAGTGTACAAGCTGCTGCTGATCGAAGCGAAACTGTGAGTGATAAATGCCATTATCTGCCCGTTCACCAGCACCTATCATCATCACGATATGATGGCCATCGCTCAAGTTCAACAGATCCTTCATCGCAGGCTCATCAAAACCGCCCATAGGACAGCTATCAAAACCATGAGCACGTAAGGCTAACATCAAGTTTTCGGCGCCAAGAGCAGTGTTATTGGTCGCCCAGTTTTTGACATCATCAAAAGTATAATAAGGCGATTTTATTGGGCCTTTAACTCGTCTAAACACTTGCGCGGCACTCCATTTGGCGACAGATAGAGCGTTTACTGGTCCACGTATAAAGTCCATAGTGACTGCTTGAGTGTAGTAGCTTTTAACTTTTTTGGGTACAGGCTGAATAGGATATTCACGCAAAACTTGCTGCGCATGTTCATGCCAATTATCAGTACGAGCGACTACTGCAATCAGACGTGCTGCGGTCTTGGCAGCGTTTTGACCCATGCAGTTTTTTACCGCTAATTCACGCTTAGCAGCGCTATCAATCACATAGAATTCCCAAGGCTGCAAATTGCTTGAGTTGGGCGCTAACATAGCTAAGCGCAAACAATCAGCCAACACCGCATCAGGGATAGGGGTGTCAGTAAAGCGACGCACTGAGCGACGTGACTCTACCACTTGCTGGAATGCTTGTAATTGTGGAGTATAAGTAGGTGTCGCCATATCAGTTGAATCAATATGGTCGGTGGTATCAGCTGGTTTCATGAGTGACTCCAGAACAAGATAACGTTAGATGATAAATAATAGGGGATAAGACGAGATGGTGACAGATACCAACTGACGCTAGTATCTGCGAATAGCTATGAGTCAAAAAGATAGGGCAGTGAGCAAAAGCTTATAGCTCGCTTTCGTATTCTTCAGCACTTAATAAGGCTTCATAGTCGGCCATATTGTCAGGCTTCATTCTAAAGAACCAACCTTCGCCATACGGGTCAGAGTTGATGATTTCAGGATCATCTTCTAAACTTTCGTTAATAGCGACAACTTCACCAGAGAGTGGAGCATAAACGTCAGAGGCAGCTTTAACAGATTCAACCACTGAAATTTCGTCATCAACGGCGATGATATCGCCAACATCTGGTAACTCAACGAATACTACGTCACCAAGTAAGTCTTGGGCGTGATCAGTAATACCAACAGTGATAGTACCGTCGTCTTCTAAACGTAACCATTCGTGGCTAGCAATATATTTTAGTTCTGCTGGGACGTTGCTCATAAAGTGCTCCTTTAAGGATAGTTTTTAAAAAACATTTGAAAAATTAACAATTACAAATAACCCGTTAATAGCAGCGGTTAATAGAACAAGGTAGGGTAAAAGTCTACTTAACCGCTAAACAAATACTATTGGTTGAACCTAGCCAATACGAAATAAAAATTAACTAAATTGTTGTTCACCATTACGCACAAAAGGTAGCTTTAGGACACGGACGTCTACAAACTTACCTTTACCACGTAAGTCAATTTGCACATTATCTTCATCGGATAGGCTCATAGGAACACGAGCTATAGCGATAGAGTTTTTTAGAGTTGGCGAAAAAGTACCACTAGTGATAATACCCGTTTGCTCATTGTCAGTACCTTGATTGATAGACACTGCCATACCTTCGCGTATTACACCACGAGTAGTCAATAACAAGCCGACTTGCTTCATAGCGGTGTTGTCTTCTTTAGCTTGCTCGCGCTTTATGACCAATGCTTCACGACCAATGAAGTCGCGCTCATCTTTTAAGGCTAGCGTCCAGCCCATATTACACTCGTACGGGCTGATGGTTTCATCCATATCGTGACCGTATAAGTTCATGCCAGCTTCCATACGCAAAGTATCACGCGCGCCAAGACCGGCAGGCTTGATACCTACAGCTTTAAGCTGCTCAAAAAAAGCAGGAGCATTATCAGCATGCATAATGACTTCGACGCCATCTTCACCAGTATAGCCGGTGCGTGCCACGAACCAATCGCTACCTTCAATATCAGTCAAGTCAGCACCAACAAAAGGCGTTATTTTTGCTAAAGTATCCGCCCAACTTGGCTTAGCTTGGATCAGTTTTGCAACAGCATTAGGGCCTTGAACCGCTAGCATAGCTAACTCAGTACGTTCAGTTAGCTCAACGTCGAAGCCTTCAGCGACTTTATGGAACTGTGCAATATCTTTGTCATGAGTTGCAGCGTTTGAAACGATACGGTAAGCCGTCTCTTCGCTGTTTGATAAGTAAACAATTAAGTCATCGATGATGCCGCCTTGTCCATTAAGCATAGGCGAGTATAAAGCTTTACCAACGATTTTTAGTTTATTGACATCATTAGCTAGCAGCTTTTGTAGCCATGCCTTGCTGTCTGCACCTTTAACATCAACTATGACCATATGTGAGACGTCGAACATCCCAGCATCAGTACGAACAGCTTCGTGTTCTTCGATTTGTGAACCGTAATTGATTGGTAATTCCCAACCTGAAAAGTCTACTAATTTGGCATCGCTATCGATGTGAGACTGATATAGAGGAGTGCGTTGAGGAGCTTGAGAAGAGATATCGGTCATAACAAATCCTTGTGTAGACACTGTCGATGCTAATTAATAAGCAATAATAGCAAGGTAGACAGTGGCTATAAAGTAACGAGAAGTAATAATACAAAGGGCATTATTACCACAAAAGGTGGCGCACACAACAAAGCTGCAAGCCAAAAAGACCAAAAATGTCTGATTGAGCAATAGCCCTATCTGTCCTGTGACCTGAGATTTTCAACACGAGCATCGCTATAAGCTATAGGATGTCGCGTTTTCTCCCCTTCGGTGGGTAAGGATATAGATCTTTACCGCTCTCCAGATTTGTTATGCCTTAAGCTGCAATGACAGCTATTAAAAAATAACAGCATCAATTAAAACTTACGGCATGTGTTTTTCAGTCCTTTTACCTGAGCGATTGGCAGGGTAGATGCGCCTTCGGTGGTTTTATAAGCATTATTAAGCCACATTAGTAAATGTCGCCTTTGGTTATAAAACTCTCTCCTGAGAAACGCTATTATTATGAAAGGTTCATAACTATTTTACAAGCTACTAAAGGGATTAAAGTCAATAAATTTGGTAAAAACGCACCCTAGTATTGTTTTTGGTTGGCAGAACTCTTATAACTCTAGTCGCTACCCTCTAACAAAAGCTTAGCGTATAATTTTGAGGGCATTGTACAATACAATGCTGAGTTAGATAATAAGCTAATACTACTGCTGGTAGCCTTATTAGTTCTCTAACGGTCAATTGGCTATGGCTGGCAAGTTTAGAAGTTTTTTTAACTATTAATATTAGTAACGGCCTCTGCTTTGACACTAATTTGACACTAATTTGACAATAAAGCGGTGGTTACAGATTGCCAGCCCGCTGCTAATACGCAAAGCTACTATTGAGAATAAAATAAGTTATGCTAGGCTAGTAGTATCCATTAACGTATTTAACGTTTATTTATTGGTTGTAATCCTTTTTACCTTATAGGTCTATTTTATGCATTGTGATATTTACAAATTCCCCAAGCATGATGATATGTACATTTATATCGCTCGCCCTGGCTATCCTGATGATACTGATGAGATCAAGGATTGGCTCAGCGTGGTTCCTAAAGACTTTCGTAAAGGTTTAGGAGTCAGTAAGTTTGTGATGCATTTGGATTTAGCAGCCACAGAAAAACTGGCGCGCGTCGATAAAGAAGAAGTGCTCGCCAAGCTTAAGTCTCAAGGGTATTTTGTTCAGCTGCCGCCACAAGACGTTATGCGCAAGCAAGCGGAACTCAGAGCACGTGAAGCTCAAGACAATATTTATGACTGATAAAAACATTAGGGTTGTGAGTAGAGAGTTAACATAATAAGCGGCGTTTATAGATAAAAAAAGCGCTGTTGCTAAGGGTAAGGTATGCATTTTGGCATAAAGTCGTGATAAACTAGCGGCTTATTGTGCATGCATACGCTAGGGTCATTGCTATAGCATTGTGCTATGCCACTTATAAACGCAGGTAGTCAAACACGCATGGATTGGTTAAAAAGCATTTTAAATAGTTTACCATTAGAGAAAATCAGTGACATTCTTGGTGAGATTGTCATTTGGTGGAGCCAAATGGTCAAAGGCGTCCCGCCAGCTGATTTGCCGATGTATGCTTATCTTGGTGGGGCGATTTTGGTACTTTTACTTTGGGTATTAGTGGCTAGAATGTTGCCACGACCTTTTGGTGGTATGAGCTGGATGATCCTATTTGCGGTGTTATTAGCACCAGGTACGGCGCTCAATGATCCTAGTATTATAGCGCCAGCCAGCATCAGTGTGGTATATGCCATCATGATGAAAGATACTGCCGGTGCTATTAGTAATGCCTTACCTATATTAGTAGTGCTAGTAGTCGGCTTGTTTGTGGGCTTTATATGGCAGCTAATCCGTGGGGCATTTGAGACAAGTTTGGATAAAGCTCGTCAACATACTGCGGCTGATACTCAAGCCACTATGCAGCTGGCGGGTGGTAACTATTTGCCGCAGGATGGCTCAGTAGCAGTCGAGCCTGTAGAAGCTAAGCAACCGCTACCGTTCGCTATACTTAAGAACAAGGCTAATACTGGCAAAACAGTAGCCAGCTCTAAGCTAGCTAGTAGTGCTAACCCAACTACTAGCGCTGAAACGTTTATTGACTCTGATGCTAATAAGCTTAAAGCCAGTAAGCTTGCAGATAGCCAGCTAACCACTAAAAAGGTTAATCGAGATACAGCGATAAGCAGAAAGCCAGTCGAGGGCTTTTATAGTAAAAACCCGGTTCAAGACCCAATAGTACCCAGCGACAAAAAAGGCGAAGATAGTAAGTAAAGCCTGCGCAGACATAACTTTGAATAAATAATTAATAAAAAAGACACTTAATAGTGTCTTTTTTATGGGTGGCTGTTTATTATCTGCTAGCAGTCGGCTATAGCGCTAATGTTGAGCTTTAGCAAAAACGCAGACGCATCAGTATTTGGGCATTGTCATAGGCTGTGCTAATCTTCAACCCTATAAAATTATTCGCTAGTAACTGTTATTGATCTGATGGTTTTTGATCTAATGGCCTTGAATCTAACAGCTGTGCATCTAATACCTTGTTAATTTATTAAATAAATATAATCACTGAGACTGATACTATGACTAATAGCGCTAAAAAAAGCTTTACTGGCACCGATAGTTATATCGCTACCGATGACTTGCAACTGGCGGTAAATGCCGCTATGACGCTGCAAAAGCCGTTACTTATTAAAGGTGAGCCTGGTACTGGAAAAACCTTATTAGCCGAAGAAGTCGCCGCCAGTTTGGGTATGCCCTTAATTACTTGGCACATTAAATCAACGACTAAAGCTGAACAAGGCTTATACGAATACGATGCGGTGTCCCGTCTGCGTGACTCACAAATGGGTGATGATAAGGTTTATGAGATTGGTAATTACATTAAACCCGGTAAGCTGTGGGAGGCTTTTACTAGCGAACAGCGCAGCGTGTTATTGATCGATGAGGTCGATAAAGCTGATATTGAGTTCCCCAATGACTTACTGCACGAGCTCGATAAGATGTCATTCTATGTCTATGAGACTGGCGAGACTATTACAGCCGAGCAGCGTCCGGTAGTTATTATCACTTCAAACAATGAAAAAGAGCTGCCAGATGCTTTTTTACGTCGTTGTTTCTTCCATTATATTGATTTCCCAGAAGAGCAAACTATGCGTCAAATTATTGACGTGCATTTCCCTAATATCCAACAAAAACTGGTCAACGACGCCTTAGATGTCTTTTACAAATTACGTAATGTGCAAGGACTAAAAAAGCCACCATCAACTTCAGAATTAGTCGACTGGTTGACCTTATTATTGGCCGATGATATGGCACAAGCTGAGCTAGAAGAGAACTTACGCGGGGAAAAGTCTATTCCACCACTTTATGGGGCGCTGCTAAAAAATGAAGCCGATGTCAACCTGTTACAGCGCTTTGCTAATTTGATGCGCCGTTAAATAGGCTAATAGGCCTGCTGAGAACATTCGCTAATAAGGGAGGCGTGCTTTATGTTTGTCAAACTATTCTATACCTTGCGTAGTTACGGCGTGCCCGTCACTACTCGTGAGCTGCTCGATCTCAATGCGGCGCTTGAGCATGGATTGATGATGCAGCCGTATGTTGGTGAGCGGCAAAGTCAACAAGATCAGCAAGATTGGCAGCCACGTGCTTTCGCTAGTCGTGAGGATATGTATCGACTTATTCGCTTGTGTATGGTCAAAGATGAGCGCCATTTTGATAAGTTCGATCGGGCAATGGCGGATTATTTTGAAGGCGTTGATAGCTTAGATATCGATGAGCTAATGGCTAAGCTGACTGATATCCCGCAAGAGTGGCTAGATCTTAAGCTTGATCCTAATAATCTAACTGATGAGCAACGGCGACTGTTAAAAAAATACGGCTCGCTTGAGGAGCTGATGAAAGCGTTGGAAGAACGCCTTAAAGAGCAAAAAGAGCGCCATCAAGGCGGTAGTAAATGGGTTGGAACTGGTGGCAGCTCACCGTTCGGGTCTTATGGCGATCATCCAGAAGGGGTGCGAGTCGGTGGCGAATCGCGCAAGCGTAGTGCGGTGAAGGTGTGGGAGCAGCGCAAATACCGCAACCTTGATGATGATAGTTTACTCGGTACTCGGCAAATACAGATGGCGCTACGTAATTTGCGCCAATTTGCCCGTACCGGTAGTGCTGATGAGTTAGATATCCACGAGACTATCAAGCGCACTGCCAAAAAGGGTGTGCTCGATATTCATATGCAAGCTGAACGCCGTAATCGGGTCAAAGTGCTAATGCTATTCGATGTGGGTGGCAGTATGGATGTGCATGTTGAAGCTTTAGAGAAACTGTTTTCAGCCGCTAAGAATGAATTTAAGACCTTAGATTTTTTCTATTTTCATAATTGTCTCTATGACTATGTATGGAAGGACAATAACCGTCGCCATAGCGCGCCTATGCCAACCTTTGAGCTATTGAACAAGTATGGTCGTGAGTATCGAGTGATATTCGTGGGTGATGCGTCGATGTCTCCTTATGAGTTGTTTTCAGTAGGCGGCAGCGTTGAGTATATGAATAATGAAGCTGGTGTCGTTTGGCTAAAACGGGTACTAGCCCATTTTGATAAAGTAGCGTGGCTAAATCCGGAAAACCCTAGCTATTGGTCTTATACTCAAACTATTGGGGAGATAAAAACCTTAATGAACGAGCAAATGTATCCGATGACGCTGCATGGCGTTGAGGATATGACTAGTTATTTAGCGCGGTAGTAAGTAGACAATAAGCCTTGATTATAAATCGATATCACTGAATCCTTACAAAATCAGTAAAATCAGTAAAATCAGTAAAATCAGTAAAATCAGTCAAGCAGTCGTTATGGAACTCCTTCATAGCGGCTTTTTTTATTTAGCATAAAGCATCTTTTATTTTAATTATCATCTCTGTATAGCGATTATTAAGGACTTTGAGCGCTGGTTTTGTAGTATTTTCCCTATATTTTGCAATACTTTCGTTGAATATTTCTGCGATTATTAAGGCCCAATCAAATAGAAAAATCTGTCATTAGCAGCAGCGGGTACTGATATTTTATTGGTATTATTTCACAATTATGATAACATTCATTTTAAATATATCTTATAAAGAATGATGGCGCTGCTGTCTTACGGCTGAGCACATAATTGCTTTGAGCAACGCTAGTCGCTATCGCTCGCTGTACTACCTAAACTTATTAATATCAACCACCACTAAGAGAGACATAATGGCTAGCGCAGAAACTATAGCAATCGTAAAAGCCACAGTTCCAGTACTTGAGGCGCATGGCACAGCTATTACCAGCGTGTTTTATCAAAACATGTTCGTTGAGCATCCTGAGCTATTAGATATTTTTAATAAAACCAATCAAAAACTGGGTCGCCAACAGACCGCTTTAGCAACGACGGTATTAGCCGCGGCTAAACATCTTGAGCATTTAGCCGTGTTATTGCCACAAGTAACTGAAATCAGTCATAAGCATCGGGCTTTGCAGATTTTGCCAGAGCATTACCCGATTGTAGGTAAGCACTTAATCGGCGCTATCAAGCAAGTGCTGGGTGAAGGGGCGAGCGATGACATTATTGAGGCTTGGACAGAGGCTTATGACGAAATTGCTAGAGTGTTTATTGAGCTTGAAAAAGGGATGTATAAGGAAGCTATGTGGCAAGGCTTTGCTAGCTTTAAAGTGATTGAAAAAGTAGCAGTAGCTACTGATATTGCAGCTTTTACTGTGCTACCAGTAAATGCCAATCAAGCTGGCAACCAACTTGATAACCAAAGCATTGATTTGAGTCAACTAACTCTAACAGCGGGTCAATATATCACCGTAAAAACCGATCCTAAAAATAGCGATCATTTAGCTTTGCGTCATTATTCTTTAAACTCAGCGAGCACTGAAAAAGGTATTCAGTTTGCGGTAAAAAGAGACAATCGCGATGGGCACTCAGGTTTAGTTTCTAACTATCTGCATGACGAGCTGCAAGTGGGCGAGACTATTTTGTTATCCGCACCAGCGGGCGACTTTGCTCTTAATAAAGCGCTGATACATCAGAATGAAATTCCGCTAGTATTGATCAGTGCAGGTGTTGGCATTACCCCTATATTAGCTATGCTAGAGGCGCAAGTAACGGCCAATCCGCAACGACCTATTATTTGGGCATATGCTTGTCAAAATGAGCAGCATCACGGCTTTAAAGCGCAAGTCGATAACTGTTTAGCTGGCGCGCAACAAGTAGATAAAAACATCTTTTATTTCGAAGAGGGGCAGCTATTAGGGGAGAGCTATCTGGCCACGCTACCTAAGCCTGCTGATATTTATGTTTGCGGATCAATGCCCTTTATGCAAAGTATGATCAATGGTTTGACCACTCTACAACACAGCGTTGATAGTGTTCACTACGAGCCTTTTGGTCCTAAAATGAGCTTAGAGATTAACTAAAATTAGTAATCAGTGGCTTAGCTTGTAAGTTGCGGTTTTGATTGATTAACTATCATTTAAGCACGCAGAAAAGCTAGTTATATTACTGAACTATAGGCAAGGTGATATGAACCGCAAAAGTATATTGATCTTTTATTATGATACTTATCTTGCCATTATGGGCGCCAGCTATAGCCTGCACAATTGATAAACCTAGCCCTGTGCCAGCATGCCAAAGGTTCTCTTTATCATGGCGATAAAAACGTTCGAATAGTTTATCAGCTTCTATTTGCGTCATCGGCTTAGCTAATTGATTGCTTATAGTTATTTTAGTCTGGGACGCTGTGCTAGTAGCAGCGACTCCGATAGCAATCACGCTGTCAGCTGCGGCGTAATAAATAGCATTGGATAGCAAGTTAGCAAATAAGCGCTGCAACAGACTTTCATCACCCAGTAGCGCTGGAAAACTACTACTCTTGATAAAATTTATGCCTCTATCTTCTGCTATCACTTCATAATAACTGAGCAGTTTAGTGAGTAAAGTGGCCGTATTAACCTGATTTAACTGCGAGCGATAAAGGCCCTTTTGAGTCTTAGCTAGCAGTAGCATATTATTAATGAGAGCAGATAACTGATGTAAAGTGTCATGTTGATGATGCAGCTGCTCGACATATTCGCTATTGTCTCTAGGCTTACTGAGCATCACTTGGGTTTGAGTACTCAAAGTCGCCAGTGGGGTGCGTAGCTCATGAGCAATATCATCTGAAAAGCGTGATATTGAGTCAAAATTATGGGCAAGCTTATCCATCATAGCGTTATAAGCATCAGCCAATGGTCGTAACTCACTAGGCATCTTGCTGACGGTAATTCTATCGCTGAGCTGTTCGGCGTTGATGCGCTGCATTTTATAACTAAAAGTCGCTAGCGGTGCAAAGCCTAAATGGACGCTAAAGGCGGCAACGGATACTAATAAAAAAGTAATAGCGATTAATATAAAGATCAGTTGGCGGTTGAATTGGATAAGGTATTGATGATGGACATCCATAGGCAGAGCAATCAGCGCTAAGTAGTCAGCCTGTTCAATAATAAGAGCACGATAATGATGATTATTAAACCGTAGATTAAAAGGCTGGTCAAACTGACGTTGCCATAAGTGCTGTAGGGAAGCACTATCAGCGGCACTGGTAAAGCCTGTAGGTGAGCTGCTGAGGATTTGACCACTTTTATTAGCCATGATGGTCTTTACTTCATAATCAAGCTTAGGATTGGCAAGGGGCTGCTGATCTAGCTGCGGACTATTAACAGTCTGCTTAGCGAGTTCAGGGGTGCTGGGTTGCTCAAGTGCAGTAGCGCTCATACGCTGGCGTAAGTTAAAAGCAGCATGAGTCAAAGTTTCGCTATCCATTTGCTCAAAATGGCCTCTGACAGAATGCTGTATCCATATATACAAAAATATCTGCGTGATCATCACAAAGACTGTCAATAATAAGATCGTTCGCCATAGTAGTGATAAGCGTCGATCGGTAGTGAGAGGCGTCATGCTAATGACTTTCCGTACGGGTTTCTGTAATATCGCTGCTGTCTACGGCCTCTAGCCGATAGCCCATGCCGCGAACGGTACGTATTAGCTTTATAGGATAAGCATCATCGATTTTTATTCTTAAACGTCGAATAGCAACGTCTATGACGTTAGTATCGCTATCAAAGTTCATATCCCACACTTGAGAAGCGATAACTGAGCGTGGGAGTACTTCGCCTTGATGCTCAAGAAAAAACTGTAATAGGGCAAATTCTTTTGCTGTCAAAATAATAGCTTGCTCCCCTCTATGGACGCTACGTTTAGCGATATCCATTCTTAGATCAGCAATGTGCAGGACGGTACTTTTATATTGCGCATGATTGGCGCGGCGCAATAAACTTTTTATTCTCACTAGTAGCTCAGCGAAAGCAAAAGGCTTAGTCAAATAGTCATCACCACCAATCTCGATACCTTTTATACGATCACTTAAATCGTCTTTTGCGGTCAAGAATAATACTGGAGTGCTGTTACCGGCGGCGCGATAATTGCGCACTAGCTCAAAGCCGCTAATATCAGGTAGCATCACATCCATGACTACTACCTTGAAATCCTGTGTTATCAAGGCGTGATAGCCATCGAGTCCGGTGGTTTTATGCTCAACGATAAAGCCGGCTTCGGTTAAGCCTTTTTTAATATATTCGCCAAGTGATAATTCATCTTCGACTAATAAAACTTTCATATAGCACCTGATTAAATAACTTGTAGGTAGATGACTTAGCGTTATACCACTCAGTAGCGCGCTTAGAGGAGAAGATTTTTGCGTGGTAACGGTATTTTTTACCTGATGATAGAGCAAGGCGCAGCGTATTAGTAGCTAACAATCTTAACATGACAGTATTGTCATCTAAGCGTCATCTTGGGGTCAGAATCAGCATGGTAGCTTGACAGCTATTATCACCTACTAACTACGTTATATTGAAGTGCAAGGATAGTTTTATGCCAAGCTACAACCGTCTGTTTTTTGCTAAATATCGTCATTTATCTGCTCCAGTGTTGTTACTAATATTGAGCTCAACATTATTCGCTTGTGGCCAAACGGAGGCTATAGAGGCTGCTAATAGCCCTAAAGCTGATGCTGGGCAAAACCAGAAGTTAACCGCTGTCACCGCAGCAATCAGTAACCCAACATTACTAAACAACGTCTCAGCGACTGTCTATAAAGATATAGATTGTAGCTGCTGTAAGGACTGGATAGATTATGCGCAAAGCAATGGTATGAGTACTACCGCTAAGCATCCTAAAGATTTAGCTTCATTAAAAGATCGTTATAGTGTGCCTAACGATATGCGCTCTTGCCATACTACGGTCACTACTGATGGCTATGTGTTCGAAGGTCATGTACCTGCCAAATATGTCGCAGAGTTTTTAGCCAAGCCACCTATCCAAGCGCTGGGACTGGCTGTCCCTGGCATGCCGATGGGTAGTCCGGGTATGGAGTATGACAACCAGTTTATGCCTTATCAAGTTATGCAGATCAATAAAGATGGCAGTAGTAAAGTTTATGCCAGTATCGAAACCAGCGACCAGCAGCTTTAGTTTATTGTGCAATTCAAAACCTTTAAAAGTAAGGATAGAGTATGAAAACCAGATATCAATCACGCTTAGCGGTTATTGCTAGTATTAGTGCCGCATTGTTAGTCAGCGCTTGTCAGCCCACCTCTGAAGAAGCTGCCCCAGCAGAAGCAGTAGCTACTGAAACGACTGCGGCTACAGAGGCGCATTCAGGTCATGATATGACTAACATGGACATGACGCCAGCGCAGGGCGCGCCTATGACCGAAATGCTTAAAGACTACACGGCTGCTATGACTAGTATGAATGTAGAAATGATGAAAGGTATGGACTATAACGACCCTGATACGGCGTTCGCCCAAAGCATGCTGGGACATCATATCGGCGCTGTAGATATGGCAAAGATTGAGTTAAAGTATGGTAAAGATGAAGAGATGCGTAAGTTGGCGCAACAGATTATCGATGCGCAGCAGTCTGAGATTACTACTATGCAAACTTGGCTGGCAAGTCATCCTGACGCTGCTGAACCTACCGCCGATACCAAGGCTATGCAACAAGCTTATGCCAAAGGTATGGACGCTATGCATAGTGAGATGATGACTGGTATCGCTGACCCTGTCGCTGATATAGCATTTGCTCGGGGCATGTTACCGCATCACAATAGCGCAGTAGATATGGCTGAAGTAGAGCTTAAATATGGTAAAGATGCTGCAATGCTTAAGCTTGCGCAACAAGTCATTGATGCGCAAAAAGCTGAAATCGAGCAGATGCAAAACTGGCTCGCTAACAACAAAGCTTAGACTTTTAAGCAGCAGCTGACTATCACAACTGTGCTGTAAAAGTGGTAAGTATAAAACACATCCTCTGCCAAGCATTAGTGCTAGCAGGGGATGTTTGCTTTGAGCTATACGTTATCATTTTGAGATTTTAGTAGCGTTGATTTTAAGCTGGGTGACGTCCTGCTTTATTTCTTTTCAAAGACCTCAAAGAGAAGTTTTAACTCTTGCCATATTCAACATACTGAGCTATAACCTACCTTGCGGTTTTGATTAATAGTTGTTCTCAGTATTAGCTATTAATCGATAATAAAACCTAAAATTAGTAGCTTATGGCTTCTTTATCTTGAAAGCTATTATCCTAGATCATTCTGTTGTTCTTATAGGTTGTTAAACCATACTGGTTTAAATATTATCTCGTTTGTAGTAATAAAATCTAACCTTGATACTGTCAGATCAAAGCATTGTTATAAACCTGTCCAACGGTATTAACTTATGCTGCTGGTTTAAAGTATGAGGCTGCTTTTTGAGAGTCTCTCTAACCTCAATATATAATTGAACTTTTCGACTCACAACAGTAGAGAAGAGTTGAATAATAAACTTATTGGATAATAATGAAAACTATAGAAGTGGTTGCTGCCATTATCATTGATGAAGGGGAGTTTCTCTGTGTTCAAAGAGGTGAAAATAAGCTAGCTTATCTTTCAAGAAAATTTGAATTTCCAGGCGGAAAGTTAGAGAAGAATGAAACTTTAGAGCAAGCTTTAGCCCGTGAAATAGAAGAAGAGCTTAAACTATCAATTAGTATTGAACGCTTGTTTATGACCGTTGAGCATAGTTATCCAGACTTCAAAATTATCATGCACAGTTTTATATGCAAAACCCTTAACCGTAATTTGATCTTGACTGAGCATCTGCAAGCTGTTTGGTTGGATGTTTATAAAATTGATACTCTTGATTGGGCCGCCGCAGACATTCCTATTGTCGAGCAGCTAAAGGTGTCAATGTCATGAGTCGTGTTACCAGCAATATATATGAGGACTTAAAAAGTGCTTTGGTATCTGGCTTTATAGACCACTCGCAAGCATCGAAACATGATTTTAAGCCACAGTTGTTAGTCAACGATGGCAAAGGAAAAAAAGTTTTAACCTCAATCAACAAGCATCTGCAATCAAGCGATAAGTTTTGGTTCTCTGTTGCATTCGTCACAACTAGTGGTATTGCCTGTCTAAAACAAGAACTAATTGAGTTAGAAAAAAAACAAGTCCCAGGTCGTATATTAGTTTCACAATACCTTAACTTCACTCAACCAGAAGCTTTACGTGAGCTACTAAAATTTAAAAATATAGACGTACGAATAGCTACAGATTCTAATTTTCATGCAAAAGGCTATCTATTTAGTAACTCTGATATTCATCACCTAATCATTGGTAGTAGTAACTTAACAGCCAATGCCTTAACCATTAATAAAGAGTGGAATCTAAAAGTCAGCTCTAGTAAAAACGGTGCTTTATCTCAGCAAGCGATAAATGAGTTTAAGAGTGAGTTTAATTCTGCCCTCTTAGTAACGCCTGAATATATAGAATACTATGAGTCACTATACCGACAAGCGAAGTTATTTTTTCAACACACTTATAGTTCATCTAGCTCTGTTACGGCAAGCACCATTAAACCCAATAAGATGCAGCAAGAAGCATTGAAAAATCTAGAAATATTACGTGATCAAGGTAAAGATAAAGCTTTACTAATCTCAGCTACTGGCACAGGAAAAACTTATCTTGCTACTTTTGATGCTCTAAATTTCGGCGCTAAACGCTTATTATTCATAGTTCATCGGGCAAATATTGCTAAGAAAGCTTTACAAACTTATCACTCTATTTTTAAAGATCAAAAAACCTTTGGCTTATATAGTGGTAAAACAGTTGAAGCTGGAAGTGATTATATATTCTCTACTATACAGACCCTTTCAAGGGACGATCATCTAGCAAAATTTGCTCTAGATGCTTTTGATTATATTGTCATCGACGAAGCTCATCGGGCCAGTGCTGCATCTTATCAAAAAGTACTAGATTACTTTAAACCGCAATTTCTTTTAGGAATGACGGCAACCCCAGAGCGTACCGATGCCGGTGACGTTTTCGAGATTTTCGATCACAATATCGCTTATGAGATTCGGCTACAAAAAGCATTGGAGATGGACATCTTAGCGCCTTTTCACTATTACGGTATTACCGATTTAAGTATCGATGATAGGTCTATAGATGATACTTCTATGTTGAATCTACTAATTAGTAAAGAGCGCGTTAAACACATTTTAAATTATATCGATCTTTATGGCTGTGATAATGGCGAAGTCCGTGGTCTGGTTTTTTGTTCTAATATTGAAGAGTGTAAGTCTCTAGCTGATATATTTAATAATCAAGGTTTACCATCTTTAGCATTAACAGGGGAAAGTTCAGAGCAGCAGCGTGATCAGGCAATAGAGCGTTTAGAGTCTTGCGATCCCTCGACTAAAATTGATTATATATTTTCTGTTGGTATCTTTAATGAAGGAATCGATATTCCCTGTATTAATCAGATTGTGATGCTACGTCCTACAGAGTCAGCGATTATATTCGTTCAACAGTTGGGGCGTGGGCTAAGAAAGGCTGAGGATAAAGAATATCTTACCGTTATCGATTTTATCGGTAACTATAAAAATAACTTTATGGTTCCTATCGCTTTATATGGTAATGACTCCTATAACAAAGATACATTGCGACGTTTAATGGCTAGTGAAAGCTGTTTTATTCCTGGCACCTCTACCGTAAGTTTCGATAAAATAGCTAAAGAGCGTATTTATGCAGCTATAGATACGGCAAACTTACAAACCAAAAAAGACTTAGTACAAGATTACAAAATGCTGAAGCAGAAATTGGGCCATGCACCCATGATGATGGATTTTGTTCGTCATGGTGCTCGCGATCCTTTCTCATACGTAAACTATGCCAAATCATTTTATCATTTCGCTAAGGAGCAAGAAGAAACTCTAGAGCAATTGAATGAAAATGAGCTCAAACTACTTATTAGTTTTTCAAGAGAAATTAATAATACTAAACGTATAGAGGAGAGCTTAGTATTAAGTATGCTCCTAGCAGGAGAGGTTATTACCACTGATAAGTTAGCATCTATAATAAGGCATCAGTATGGCTATAAGATGAACTTTGACGCCGTAAATTCGGTCATTAATAACCTCAATTTGGGTTTTGTGACTGAAAAATACCAGAATAAATTAAAGTCTATAGGTGAGATTTACAATTTTAATATTGTTGAAATAAAAGAAAATAAATTTCATTGGCATCCTGATTTCTTAGCTTATTTAGCCAATGATACTTTTATAAGGTTTCTAATAGACAGTACAGATTACGCTATTTATCAATATAATAAAGAATTCAAAATTTTAGATTTTATTGAGGGTTTTCAACTATATCGTAAGTACTCACGTAAAGATGTGTTTAGGATTTTGAATCGAAAAGTAAATCCTGTAGCTCAAAACGTTGGTGGTTATTTAGTCAGTGAAGATAAAACCAATTGCCCAATATTTGTTAATTATCATAAATCCCACGATATATCTAATACTACAAAATATGAAGATGGCTTTATTAATGAGTCTGTATTTAGTTGGATGTTCAAGTCAAAAAGGACGCTCAATAGCCCGGAAGTTAAGTTATTTCAAGCATATCCTAGCGGTTTTCGGATTCCTCTATTCATTAAAAAGCATAATGATGAAGGAAATGACTTTTACTATATGGGAGACGTATCACCAAGACACAATAGCTTTGAGCAAACCTCAATATCTGGCGCGCCTGTCGTCAAAGTTGCATTCGATATGCATAATGAAGTGCGAGCGGACATTTATAATTATCTGCTCAATGAATAATTTTTTAGCTAAACAAATTTTTGTTTATCATGATTTTGTAGCTTATATGTAGATTACAGAACCAACCTAGCGCTTGGTTATTTACAATAAGGCATTTTGATAAAGTAGGCGATATATCTAAAAGCCCTCGAATAAGGGATAATGTACCCTATAGATTTTGAGCGGCTAATCGACAGTTAAATCAGCACTGTGCTTAGCAGCTCCTCCAGCTTATATTCACCTTATCTAATAGCGCTAACTTAAACAATATCGCCAACCCAAATAACAAGGCAGTCCTGAATGACTCATAATAACCCTTACAACCTTTTGCCCTTGAAACCTATTGGCAGAAATGAGACCAATACCGCCAATACCTACTCTCCGCAAGACATGCTGAAGATATATGAGCAACAGTTTTTGACCGAAGTGCCAGAAGATAAGCTCACTGAGTTTTTGCCGATGTTAAAAGGCTTTTATGACATTGACGATCATACTTTAGATATTTGCGCAGTGATCTTTGATGCCGTTGGTGACGCTTGTATTATTTATAATCATAAAGTACAAATTGGTGATTATCAGATAATAGGCGAGCTAGTAAAAGAAGAGCTTGCTGATGAAGACTATAGCGATAGTGAAGGCGAAGAACAGCAGCCAGCGCAAGCTTATACTCTAGAATGTAAGCGAATTTTCTTTATCAATGACGTACAAATGCCTTACCAATTCAATCTATTTATTCAAGGCGATGGTTATTCTACTTTGACTAGAAAAGACAGCTTATTAGAGAAGATATACTGGTTTGTGAATGATAGCTTTGATGAGCATTTATTAGATGATTCTGAAGATTCAGAAAGCTTAGAGTCCATTAACGAGCAGTTGGCCAGCTTAGGGGTTAGAGAAATGGATTTGACGACTATCCATGAACTAGTCAACTTTATCGAGGACAGTCTCATAGATGATGAAATGGCGGATGCGCTTAATGAGTTAATAGACGCTGCGGAATAGTTATAGTTATAAAGGTATGAGGGTGTGTCTGGCGCACCCTGATATCGCAACTAGATGCTAATAGTTGATAGTTGATAGACAGGTTGCCTCACAATTATAAATACCTTTATGACCAAGGGAAGCTTTAACTGCAAAAAATCATTAACCTTGATAGGTAACCACTCATAATTTGATTGTGTTAACCCATAACGGCTATAGCAGGTGAGGCTCTGTTAGTGCGGGTGGCATTAAAACAGCAAAAGGCATTTCTCTTAGCAAAAGCCAGCTACTTAGTACTGAATAGTTGGCTTTTGGCTATATGCTCATCCCAATAGGGCGGCGATCCATAATAGCCTTCCATAAAATCAATAAAACATCTAACCTTGTGCGGCAGTAGCTTTCTATGGGCGTAGACTGCATATAAGCCTAAGCTTTTAGTTGCAAGCCCAAGGCTTTAGTATGACTGCCAGCAATCAGCCTGAGCTGATTTATGATTATTTGCCTAAAGGATGGCAAAAAAGGGGATAATACCCAATTTTTTATAAATATTTTTATTAGGAAAGGTCATGCTTCTTCGTTTTATTGCGCGTCATAGCACATTAATTATGCCGGTTTGCGCAATTGTGGGCTTTGTTCTTCCAAACCTATCCAATGCAGTACTAGTATATTTACCTCAAGTACTGTTCTTCTTGATGTTTTTTACTTTACTGGGCATCGACCAATATGCGCTGCTAAAGCGTATAGCGACAAGCTATGTCTGGATTTTTGCCTTGTTACAGAGCGGGGGTATGAGTCTAGTTTTAATATTGATTGCTTATGCACTGGGTGTACGTGGCGATTGGCTATTAGCGATTGCAGGTCTTGGTGCCACTGCGCCCTTGTTCGGTAGTGGTGCGTTAGTCAATGCAGTAGGGTTTGATGCACAACTGGCGACGGCAAAAACTATCGCTGCTACGCTCGTTATGCCATTTACATTATTAGGCGTATTGTGGCTATTGGGCAATGAAAATGCGCATGTAGACGTTGGTGTTTATGTCAATCGCCTATTAATTTATATCGTTATGCCAATAATGCTAGCTGTGGCAATGCGTCGGTTGGTTCCAGCTGATATTTTGTCACGTTATTATCCCAAAATTGGGCAGTTCAATATCTTACTGCTGATGTTATTTCCACTAGGATTGATGGCAGGATTTCGTACTACCTTTGACAATGATCCGTGGCAAGCGTTGTTATTACTGTTGCTAAGTTCGGTATTGGCATTAGTGTTTTATTTTTCCGCTTATTTTATATATCGGCGTTTTGGCTATGAAAATGCCATTGTCGCTGCGTTGGTGTGTGGCGGACGCAATGTATTACTTGCTTACACCATAACCGCTCCTTTTATGGGTGTGATGTTTTTACCCTTATTGGGTGCTTTTCAACTACCAGCATTTTCCCTACCTTTATTGGGTAAATATATGGCAAAACGCCATAAAATATAAAGTGCGATCTATGGATTTAAAGTCCGGTTTCAGTGAATGGAGTCTATTAGATTTTCACCTAAGGTAACTATGAGAGTTACTCATTGAAGACTATCGATGAGACTTTTCTAACAACCGTATAACGGTCTATAAGCTACTAAATATTGAATAAGTCATTACTAAACCAGTGTTTTTTGATAATAGCCAGTCTCACTCATAATCCGCTATCAATAAACAGGCCACCTCAGCATTTTGCAAGGTGGCTTGTTTTTTTCTAAAATTATTAGTTACTATTTATTAAGCTTTACTACTACTGAGCGATGCCACTTGGCATGGTAATCATCCCAACCATAAAACAAAAAAATACCGCTAACCATATAGGCTAGCGGTATTTTAGTATTGGTACCGGTGGTCGGACTTGAACCGACACGCTTTTAAAGGCAACGGATTTTGAATCCTTTTGTTATCTCAAATATCTAGATATACTTAACAACAGTAAGCAATAGGTAGAGATAAAATATTCTTATAAACAATGACTTAGGTTTAAATTAACTATATTTAGCTATAACTAAAAAGATGTAACAATATTTTTCTAGTATCAAATAAGTATCAAAATTAGCAATTAAAAATTGGTTTGTTCAACTGACTTTAGATCCAGTCGTTAATTTCAATATCATGAAGCGCATTTATGTAACGGACTGCGATTCAGTTAAGAGTACCAAAAAAGTTATCAGCAGATTATGCAAAATATTAAATTATATAGATTATAACAATCAAGCTTTGACCCAACCATTTATCATTAATTATTAATTATTAATTATTAATTATTACATTGAATGCGCAGCATATCGAATCAGCTGCCATACATTTATTTGCGGCTTAGCCGATAAGCTCTCTAGCACATAATTATTTATTCTATGTTAGATACAAACAGTCGTTAGTAGTCCAGATGCATTCAATGTCACTGACCCACTCCATATTCGAGCGATTGTCATTAAACTAATAATTTAGCGCGTTTGGATAGTCGAGGTTATTATTTGCTTATGCTTCCTAAAGGTGCAGATGACCTTTTTCTAATATAGTCACCTGACCATAAAAGTGTTATAAAATAAATCGACTAAACGATTATTAGTATAAATAACCATGACTTACTCCCTAGATTATCGCAAACAAGTTCTGAAAAGCTTAGATGAGGGCATGACCTTTGCTGAAGCTGCTGTTTTCTATGATATCAGTCCAACGACCATCCAGAAGTGGAAAAAGCGTCTCCACAGTAAAACCACTCGAGACATCAAGCCCTACAAAATAGAGGATGAAGCCTTAGCTCAAGATGTTAAGGATTACCCTGACGATTACCATTATGAGCGAGCCCAGCGTTTCAGATGTAGCCCAACAGGTATTAGTAAAGCCTTAAAGCGTATTGGTATTAGCAAAAAAAAAGACACTTGAGCATCCCAAAGCCTGTCCTGTGAGAAGAGCGATTTATCTGGCCAAGCTTAACCACTACATCGCTCAGGGCTTTGCTATTGTCTACATATACGCGCGTGGCTTTGAAAGTGAGACGATACGCCGTTATGGTTACGCGCCTATTGGTAGCCCTTGCATTGACCATTATAACTGGCAAGCCAAAGATAGAACCAATGTCATTGGTGCGCTCTATGGCAAAATGCTGTTTGAACTCGATTGCTTAAAGACCACCATCAATAAAGAGGTTTTCTATCACTGGTGCAAGTTCACGCTGCTACCAAAGCTTAAGAGAAAATGTGTACTTGTGATGGATAACGCTGCCTTTCATAAAAATAAGCGTATTCAAAAACTACTGAATAGACATGGCCATCGCATTCTATGGCTACCACCCTACAGCCCTGATCTGAACCCTATCGAGAAGAAGTGGGCTCAAGTGAAGTTTCTACGCCAAGGCTGGATGGAAAATGACTTATCTAAATTGTTTTATGATATTCATCCAAAACATAACTCTTTTGTAGTGCAGTGACTATATTTAGCACTCTTCACAAGTAGCTTTGAGATCGCATTAAGACATTTCTTTACCAAGGATCCATATTAGTCCAAGCATAAACGTAACCGAGAACCTCTAAGCTATCTATTTTGGATTTAGAAATTTTCTCGTCTGGATATTCCTTGTTCTTACATTGTAGTAGCAGACCACCATCAGACTGACTAAATAGTGCTCTTACCCCGTAAAAATTATTACTTTTTATTAAGTAAAACTTGCCATTTTTTATAGTGCGTTTAGTTAAATCTACTGAGCACTGTGCACCAATAGTGATTATCGGATGCATACTATGGTCTTCTTGATTATAGAATAGAGTCTTACTTAAGTTACTGTTCGTCCGTTCAGCAATTTCAGACTGTGACCTTAACGATTGTTCTACATGTTTAAAGTTTTCTATAAATTTAATTAAAGTAGGATATGTCTCTATCTGTTTTAAAATTAACTTATTTTCAATAAAATCATCCGCTCTTTCCTCCCATTCTAGCCACTCTTCATACTCTTCTATTTCGCGCTCTTGTTCAGCAGAAGGCTCATATCGTTTTTCAAACTCTTCATGCTCACTAAAAATCTTATTCTCAAACTCTTCTTTTAGAAATCTAATACTATAAGGGAGGCTAGGATCTAAACCGAGCTCTGTAATGTAATGATTCCTCATACTTTCTTCGTAAGCGTTCATATAGTCCATAGCGTCGTCAATATTTGCGTATGAACTATAAGGGTACTCACCATTTAATAACCAATACTCAGAAGTTTCTAATATTTCAGAGAGGCGGCGAAGATATTCCCCACTTGGACAGGCTTTAGCATTTAGCCATTTGGATACGCTTGATTTAGAAATTCCTATAGCTTTTACAACATCGACTTGCTTTAAGCCTTTAGAGTCCATTAAATCTTTAATTCTCTCAGCCACTCTATCAAGATCCATACTCATAAATAATCCATTGCTGTTGTTAAAAGTTTCTTTTGATGATTCAGTATAAAATAATTAAAGGAAACTTTATATACTCCTAATTCTCTTAATGTAACTATATGTTAAAAAGTAACTAATTATATGATTTATAACCACTATTAGAAATATTATATACATAATTTATACAAATAAAGAACTAACATGAGCTAAAGTCTTCCTATGAGCTATATCTACCTTCATTAGACAACAACTAAATGAGTGAATGCTATGAGTAAAAAAAGTTGGTCAGAATATACGGATGATGAGAAAGAACTTTTGAAGCAAAAAGTTATTGAAGCTGATGAAAATACCCCTCTTGCTCCTGAATTTGCCGCTGCTTATATTGGAAAATCATTGCATACATTGCAGCACATGCGTTGCCATCAGTCAGATGCTATTACATATAGTAAAGTTGGCAGGCACGTTCTGTATCGAAAACGACATCTAGATGAATATCTTGATAATTGTGAAAAATCATGTACATCAAATTAACTTTTTTAAAAAGCTGCTAAGAATCTTAGTTTCATATTAGTTAAAGGAAATCAATAATGTCAAAGCAAAAAAATGAAATAAATGACACAAGTGGAATGCATTATGTCAATCATAATTTTGGAGAATGGGAGATCGATACTTGTCATATGAGTCCTATTCAAAAGGTAATATATCTTCAAATGCGTACTGAATATCTAAAGAAAGGTAAGAGTTTAACATCAGATGTAGAACTACTTGCACATAGATTAGCTTGTCATAGCGATGAAGAGAAGCAAGCATTAGGATTAATTTTGAGAGATAAATTTGAGTTAGATAAGCGTACTAAATGTTATAAACATCGTGGTTGGGAAACTGTTCTAAAAAATTACAGAGCTCGTAACTGGAGAAATAGTATAAACGATACAATAAGTAGTGATGATGTCACGACTGATAATAGTAGTTCTATTCCAAACACTCCCTTATCTGATGCTCAAAGAAAAGCTAAGTCACGTGATGCTGAGAGGACAATGCGTCAGCAGTTATTAGCAGTAGGTGTAGACAGTGAGGGCGCTAAAGGTATGACTGAATTACGAAAGTTATTTGATACACACCAAAATAAAATTAATTCAAACTACAGTAATGTCGCTACGTGTCACTCTGAGAGTCACGCAATAGTCACGCAAAAAGAAGCTATAACCAGAAAATATAACCCAGAAAACAAAAACCAGAAACCATTTGAGAGAGAGGGGCACTCGCAAGCTCCTTCTGATGAGAAATTATTTATTCAAACCGATCTTATTGAGTCAAATAATTCTAATTATGATCAATCACTTCACATTGATTTTGGTATTGAAGAATGGCAAGCACCTGTAAAAAACGTTATGCAAGACGCCCTGTCACCAATAGGCGTGATATTAGATATGACAGATAATGAGTACGATTTACATATCGAAGATTTTAAAACGTACTATGCAGAGAAAGCTAAGATTGATAAGCCATTAGGAAGTGAAAAAATTTGTAAATTACGGCTACGTCAATGGTTACAACGTGCTGTAGAAAGCCGAAGCACTAAAAATTCAAATAAAAAGCAGAGCGATAAACGCTTCAATATCGATGATGAAGATTGGGAAGATACGAGTAGTGACGGTAAAGAAGTCGTTAATGACATTTATCATCCAAGTCATAAAGTCTCATCCACTCCTGAAGCCAAATCCGATCCTAAAATTAATGTGATTCTTAATGGATTATGGAGATCACCATTACCAAATATGTCAGTTGATGAAACCTACACATATATAGGACAACATCTAATGCCTGGCGAGTCGCAGGACGAGACTTATGATCGATTAATAATTGAAATACAAGAAGGAAAATAAATTTGAGACAGTATGAAAAATGCAAACTTAAAACCAACTCAGAAGCTAGTAGATTTGAATAAAACTAAACTGCTTATTCATCCTCAAGCTGAATCTGCTTTGTCTGTTTGGCAAAGACTCAGATTTAGTACATCTTCTATAAATATTGAATATTTAGATAATTTTTACTGCCCGCCTATTAGAGTGACTAAAAATAGCTGTAATACATTATTTTTTATCAATGATTTTAAGAGAGTTGATGAGATATTAAGACTGCAAAGTATGGACAGTTATCCATGTCTCATCACACCAGAAAGTATTAAAGATATTCAAATGCTGGCATGGGCTGAGGTAGTGCAACTCGTCAACCTAAAAAATATTAATCACCCTGACTTATTTAAGGCGCTTAAACAGAAAGCGCCCAGCTCAGTTATTTGTAAATTGATGCGCATAGATGTTTTATCCGTTGAATCGTATTGTAAATTTGCAGGTATTAAAAAGACAAACTTTGAGTATCAACAATGTAGAAAAGCTATTCAGAACGATGTGATAGGTATTCCAAAAAACATGGATTGGCTGGTGAACTAATTATGATGAATTTAAATAAGAATGAGTTGGATATAGTTCTTGATAAGCTAGTACCTGAAGGGTCTCCTGATGTTGTAAGAATACAAGATTTGATTATTTACGTTTTGGGCTTTAGACCAAATTTTGCTTTGAATATAAACTTCGCTATAGATGTATTTGAGGTTAATTTTACAGAAGGTGAATCCTCTGACATAGCAACTATGATTATTAAAGAGCAGAAAATTGAAGAATGGGCTGTCTCTTATATGCTGATACTTTTTTATCAGAAGTATGGGGAGGTAGATAGAAAAAGCATTGCCTGGCAGTTTATGAGCATATATCTACAGATCATTGTAAGAATCACAATGCGTGGAGATGGTCATCTTGCTAAGGTGAGTCAGTTAGGTGTTAGAGTCAGAATGGGGTTAAATGCGAACAATCCACAATCTGAAATAATAAAGGAGCTTATTGGTATACATGCCCAGCAGAGTTCATTAGAAAATGTACTAGATGCTATTCGCCAGTATGAGGTTTTAACTAAGCAGTCAGAAGCCTCAAGTAAGGTTGTCAATAAAAAGTTAGCAGCAAAAATTGGTCGCATTAGACTCGCTTATGAAGTCGTGGCGAAAGATAAGACGTTTATTAGCAAGACTTACTCCAAGTCTGATGATACTGACAATAATAGTGTTGGTTTAAACAAGGTTTTTCTTGATAGTGATGATGAACCACTTAGAGCCACTATATTTAGGATAAGTCACCAAAACGATAATGTGTCTTCCAATGAAAATTTAGCTGATGATGATCCAGAGAATCTTTTAGATAATAATTTTAAACCTTCTAGATATACTGCTAAGTCTGCTGAGCTACAGCAATGGAAACTTAAAAATAACTTTCGTCACACTAGGCGCAATCAATTTGGCTTTCCAACAAGTTTACGGCAGCTAAGTTTACTGAGTATTCAAGTATTGTTTGATAGAGTCTGGCAGCTTTCAATGGTTACGGATGATGATAGTCGTTTTGGCTATGTAGTTATCTTAATATCATTCCTTAGTGGACGTAAGATCCAAGAAATCATTAATGAACTTGGCAAAGAGAAAAGCCAACGCACATGGCTCAGCAGTAAAAGAAGAATGGGTGAAAGCTACTACACTTTGAAGATTGTAGTAAATGTCACTACAAACCGCAGAAGTCATTTATTACAACATCGGCAAAGCTTTGATAACGAATTTACTTTGCCACTTCCGGATAAATTACAGCCTATTATAGAAACTCCGATTTTCATTGAGCAGACTCAAATTAGCGAGGTTCTAAAAGACCTTCAACGTCAGATCGACCTGCCAGCTTTAAGTTATCAGCATATTGAATCGGCACTATATAGCATCATAAAAAATGAATTAAATGAGCCGTTGCAAGCTGATTTAATCACTGGTGTTGACGTTAAACATAGCTCAGCTTTGTATTACACGAGTATAAAAATGAAAAGTATAGAGAATACTTATGAAAATGCTATTTATCTTATAAGTGAACAATGCCCTTTTTATATCCGCTCACAGCTTCGTCAAGACTACCAATCTAAATCAGAAAATATAGAGCACCAGAGTTACATCGGTAGTGAGATGACTTTAAATAAGCTGACATGTCAAAAGTTCTTTTCAGAACTAGCGAATGGAGCCGAAAGTTTTAATGGACGCCTTGAGCGAAACTTAAGTATTCGAAAGGATCGTTATATAGAGCAGTTTAATGCCTATGGTATTTGGTTATGGCATATTATCATGATTCAGACAGGTATAAGACCTGTTGTACATGCGCCAGGTGTGTTAAACCAGTTTGATTTTATAGCAGGGTTATTTTGGGTCTCTGATAAAGAAGAGCGTCAAGGACAAGAGCAGGGAAGACTCATACCTTTAAGCAAATTTTTGATTATAGCGATACAAAATTATATTGTATACATAAAAGAATTTGCTTCACTACATAATGTTATATATCCCTCTGAGCAGTTTCCCATAGATGAAATTTTAAACTCTCGCCAACCTCTTATTCAAATCTTTAGTAAAAACCCTAAGGAGTTTTCAGGCATTACACCTAGTAGGGTTCGCTATCAATTAAAGAGCTTTTTTAGTCATCAAGATAATTGGTTAAGACATCAGCTGCGATCAATGCTAGTAGATAGAGCGCCAGAGCACTTGATATGCGCTCTTTACGGTCATGAACATCCTGATCAGGAGGCGATGCATCCAATGTCCTCACTATCAATTAATGAGCTGAAGGGGATAAGTGGCTGTTTGGATGAAATTGCTTGTGAACTCAATCTGAAACAAGTTGAGGTAACAGTATATGTCTGATCTAGTTGCACATAAGTTAAGAGCCGAGAATCGTAATAGCGCTCACGAAGGCATTAAGAACAAAGCTATAAGCCTTGTTGAGTCTTATATGAACTCGAATCCGCTCTATAAAGATACAGCTCTGTTTGATTATTACCAAGATATAAATACCATTTTAGAAATCAACTTCGACACCCCTCTTAGTTTTCAGCTAGCACGTCAAGGATTCTTAGAAGTTATTCGTATGTACAACAAGATTCATAAAGCGCATTTAGATGAGCCAGTTGTTCCTATCTTAGCAGAGAGAGACAGCTTGAGCATTGGTTATGATTGGTTCGTACAGGGGTCAAAAGTCAGTCAAGCCAGCCGAGAAGTGATAGAAATATGGCAAAGAAAGATAAAGTTCACTACCAATGATTTGGTCGAATCGGCGATATTTTGCAGCATTGTCTACGGCGGCCTTAATGATATTGAAGTATTAAAAGCGTTTTACGAATGGCTTTTGGCTGAACGCGTAGTCTATAGAATAGATTTACCTAGTGAAGGTAAGGCGGTAGGTGTTGAGAGTGTACCGATTATTCTATTAGTTATTGACGATAATAGTTATGGGTGTTGGGAGTCATCTAGTAGAAATTCAAGTGATACTCCTGACAGCGAATTAAAACGTTATGTTGAGTATGTTCCAGATGACATGACGCTATGCTTTTTATACGCACTAAAAGATGAAATTGTTAAAAAGGGACTTACTAAATCGTTTGATACATTAATTAATGATATTAGTAAAAGGTTCACACTGAAAAATAAAGATAAAACAAAGCCATACCTCTCACACCTGATCAAATACGCCAACTATCATTGGAGACAATTAGAAGGCACTAATATCGACAATGCATTAGCTACAATTAGACAAGGTAGGATTAAAACTACAGGCCTACCTAAGAATAAGCTGCTTAATTACAACAGAGAAAAAATTAACTCTAATGTTAAACAACTTCAATGGGATGAGTTCTTTGAACTGGATTATTCTAAGCCTATAAATGCAAATAGAGAAAGTATAAGTTATCCTGCGTTTAGTAAAAATCTAATTAGAGCAATTCAGGGAGAACTCAAAAATACTAGAGTAAATGCCATAGATGGTATGGAGCAGTTACAGAATGAATTTCCTCAACCAAACGCACAGCGCATACTAGGATGGGTACGTCAGTTATTAGATGATAAAAGTATAACCCAAGAGAGCATAAGCAAGTATGTGGGCTGTATAGGGCGTGATTGGTTGATGCTGACAATCGGTGAGAATATAGATAAATGGGACGGCGAAGATTTTGAGATTATTTATGAGCAAATTATTCAGAGCAAAACTAGTGATGGTCGAAAAAAATCAGTCATAAATAAAGATTCTAATCTTGATGACAAGCTAATAGGTAGTAATGATCGTTCGTACATGAATAAGCTTAAAGATGGTCAAGGGTTTACGTATGGTCGTTTGAGAGCTTTTCATGATTACCAGCGTGAGTGTCATGATGCTCCCTATGTATATTTTTCGTGGCATCATAATAGGCAAGTCGTCAAAGCTAATATCATCTCTCCTCGCATTTATCGTGCTATGAAAGTATACATTGAAGAATCAGAGTTAGAGATCAAGCAAAAAAAAGTTTGTTTAGTGGTTCTGAGTCTTGCCTATAGAACAGGGTTACGGATAAAAGAGCTCATTGGTATTAGAGTTTCAGATATTGTAGATATTTATACTGATAATTATAACCAAGAGATTAATGAGCCTAAGATTTGGATAAGACCAAATCGTTATCGTAGGCTTAAAAGTAGCAGTGCAAGTCGTGTAATACCTATTAACTGCCTTTTAAAAAAGGATGAGATGGATTTGTTTATCGAGCTTTTTGAGCATCAAAAACGATTGAAACGGAAGTACTTGTTCTCACAAGGTTCAGGTAAACAGCCATTACCGAGTACGTTCTTTAGTAATATGATGAAGTTAATTTGGGATAGATTGCTTGGAGAGCATGACTTTACTTTTCATAGCTTTAGACATACAGCCATAAGCCAACTGGCTTTAGTGCTAGGTAAGTCTTCATTAGCATCAATAATGACAGATTATGATGCTAAGCAGCGCAAGTCTATTATTGAGGGTATCCTTGGCTATCATAAAGCACAAGGAACATGGTTTGGGCTGGCAAGTTTTGCAGGGCATTTAACACCTGATACGACGTTTGAGCACTACATTCATACTGCCCACCTGCATACAGGAATACAGTTAGCTGATGCTAAGTTACAACTTCCTTATACAGTTTTTCAGCAAATCACAGATTTAAAATATCAGACTATACATAGACAAAACAGAGATGCTTACGATGCAAAGTCTAAAAAGGTGAGACTTGGTCTGCTAAGATCGTATCTAGTTAAAAGCTTAGTAACTAGTAAGAACCCTCTATTTGTTGATAGTCTTAATATTTCTACAAATTCGCCAATCATAGAATCTAATAGATTAGTATCGCAATCTATTTTTATTCATCAAAAATATTCGGATGTGATTGCCTATTTAGAAGAGCTACAGAGACTTAACTTAGAAAAGCGGGATATATTACTGCCTGAGGTTGCTATAAGACATGGCATTAATATAGTCGAAGCTAGACAGTTATATGATAATGCAAGTCAGGTTTTTGCTAACAGTAAGAAATTATTATTAAGCTCACCGAATGGTAGTAAAAATCAAGAGTTATTAGTTAGAGCCTTAGAAAAAGCGTACCAAATGTCTATGCATGAACCCGATCGACTAAAAATGTTTGTTGAAATATTTGTAGCGAAACAGAGTATAAAAACATCATCTATCCATTTTGGGATTAAATCTAATCAGAAAGAAATGTTAGAGCAGTTCTTAGAGACAGGTTGTAAACTCATTAACGCACAACACTGGCAAATTAGAGCTTCAAGTGAAAACGAAGTAACTCAACTGAAACGATGTCTGAAGCTAGATAGTCAGATACGTACTGGAAGTCGTCAAAATTTTCATGGCTATGAGCTCAGGGTAGTACAGAAAAAAACCAAGCGATCTGACAAGAATTTGGCTATATCTGACAGTTATTATGCTTCATCAGGCTTACTTAAGTACCTTGGCTATTTATTAAGTGTGCTAATTTATAAAGAGTGATTTAGCTTTAATTAGGGTGTGTTGAACATTGGTAATAAAATAATGGCAAAAAATAGCGAACGGGTGATCTTTAAGTTATCACACAAAAAAGACATCGTTCGCCTTTAGAGAGCTATCTTCCAAAGATTAAACATTAATACTGAGACCATCCCAGATTCTGACCCCTGATGTCAAATCCGTATAATTAAATTTGGGAGATTTTGATTACGCAGCATGACGATAAAAATCAAGCTACACCTGTCTTGGCGATCTATATCCCAGCGGAACCATCTAAAAAGGCTCACTAATCAATTAATAGACTACTCATAGTAGACTGCTGTAGTGGAACCACCTAATGAATACTGAGCATCCTCAGTCTTTCCTTGGCCACATCAGCGATTAAATGCCTTGAGCGCTTGGCCATTTTTTGAATATCAGAATAGCTATGGCCTGATTTGAGTAGACTAGCGATGATCTTGCGCTTTTCGGTATCCTTCCCACGACCGGCATACTTACCTTCTGCCTTAGCACGAGCAATACCTTGCATCTGACGGATACGGCGATCCTCATAGTCTTTTCGAGCAATGGCTGCGAGCATATCCAGCATCATTGAGTTGATGGCTTGCAATACACTGCTCATAAATTCAGTGCTGCTTTCAGATTGAAGCGCCATATATGAGGTCGGCAGCTCTTTTGATACGATAGAGAGTTTTTTCTCTGATAGCATTCTTTTGAGCGTATCCCAATCATTTTGGTTCAAACGTGCCAAGCGATCAATCTGCTCAACTAAAATCACATCGCCCTTATGAGCATCTTCAAACCCCAATATTAAGTACATCACCTAAGTAAAATACTAACTAAAGAAAGGTTGCTAACACTATATATGGTATAGTTTTAGCAACCTTTTTTAATTTCTCTGATGTCTAGAAATTAACTACATACATCCATTATAATAAAATTTACAGTCCCTTAATAACTGCGTTATTAGCACCTAACGAATTATAATTTGACTCGTGAAATTTCATTGAATCCTCATCAATAAAGACAGTTTAGATTCAGCATAGCTCATTTCGGTCTAAGCGACGTTAGCAAGACCTAAAGATGCAAGAGGGTAATATTAGTAAAGAAAAGTATGTTATTGATAAGGAATGACATACTGAAGATAAAAAATAGGAGTGGCTATCTAAAATAGTCGTATGATTAAATGAGTTGTTTGATATGGGAAATCTAACTAATGGTGATCTGGCTAATTATTCACCAACCATCTGGTATAGGGTAAATGAAAGCTAAACCTTCATAAAGCAGGTTATTAACAATACAGCTGACAAAGCAATGCTTGGCAACTTTCTAAGTGCTACTTTAGACGCTATCTTTGACAGCCAAGACGTTTATCAATAGGTTATGTGCTAGCTCCTGTCTGATCGAAGATGTTCATCTCAATTCACACTTCTTTTATTCACTATCAAGACGAGAGTTTGATTGCGATTAAACTTACCTCAGTATTTATCAATCAAGTAGGTAAAAATATCAATTTTAGTTTATCATTATTCATATATTACACGCTATTTGAACAAGGATAGACAATGAATTTTGTGGCTATTGATGTAGAAACTGCCAACTCAGACGTCGGCTCTATTTGCCAAATAGGTATGGCAAAGTATATTAAAGGTAAATTGATAGATACCTACTGTATCCTTATCAGACCACAGTCTAGCTTTAGTCGAATAAATATAGATATTCATGGCATCGATACTAAGCAAGTGAAAGATGCTCCTTCTATATTTGATATCTATGGCCATATCATTCAATTTATTGGTAACAATATTGTGGTTAGTTATACCAATTTTGATCAAAGAGCGATAACGAAGTGCTTATCAGATCATAATTTGCCACTGCCGCCTTGGCAATGGGTGGATGCCTCTGCCATGGTACGTGACACTTGCCAGCGGTTTAGCACATCAGGATATAATCTTGCTAATGTATGTAAGGAATGGAGGTATACTTTTGATCATCATGATGCATTAGAAGATGCTAAAGCGTGTGGGTTTGTGACAACCACTATTCTTAGAGAAAATAATGCTTCAATTATTGAATGGTTAAAAGATCAGCCATCCCATCCAAAAAATAGTAGTCATACGCAGCGCTTTACTCAAAATCGCTCTATAGAAGGTAATGAGGAAGGGCGGTTTTTTGGGTTAAATATATGTTTTACGGGTGAGCTGTCTATAAAACGCGCAGAAATTGCTGATATTGCAGCAAGGCAAGGTTTTCATGTTAAGGCTGGTGTTTCTAAAAAGCTCAATTATTTAGTGGTGGGTACACCAGATTTAACATTATTAAATGGACATGATAAAAGTAGCAAACAGCGTAAATCAGAGACGCTGATTGCAGAAGGTATCGACATCAATATTATTACAGAGCATGATTTTCTTAAAATGCTTAAACTCTAATCGTTCTGTCCGCCTCTTTTATCTAGCTTTCTTAGAATGGGTTTTATAGGTAATGAAAAACTTTATCGAAAATGTCGTGGCGCTATTCAAAGAGAAGTATGACTCCAAGAGTAATGAGGTGAAAAAGCATCTTATAGATTTGCCACCTGATATAAGGCCGTCTGCAGGGGTGCAAATTAGTCATAATGATCAAAACCGTACAAATAGGCACCATGACAATGGTATTAATAAAAATAGTTTTGATGACAATCATGTTGACAGCGATGACTTGGATGATGTGGATAGTCTTGCTACTTTTATTCTGTCATCGGAGAGATCAAAGGAATACAGTACCTCCTCCAATCACACAAAGGGTCGCTGGGTAACCAAGTATGAGTCTATAACCATTCATAATCGCACTATTGAACGAGGTTTTTTTTATTTTGGTGGACAGCTTGATGCTTTAGCTGGCTATGGTACTGAGCCATCATTAATAGATGAGCGTTTATCAGTAAGTCCACCATCAGCTATCCATAGTACGACAGCTATTTATAGTGATGAGTCGCTGGGTTACTGGCCAACTTATGGACAGCTTTCAGCTTTATGTCGTGGTATTTATTTAGACTGGTTAGCGTCTGATCGTACAAATCCCCATACGCCCATCGGCTATGTGTTTATCTACTTTAATGGGCTTGAGCGCAGAGTCATTGAAAGTATTAGTATAGACAATGTGTCTGATGATGAGTTTATTGCTATTTATAACGAAGCTTTTCGTCTGCATAATATTTATGGCAAGCAGTCATCATTTCACAACTATTCTGTCCATTTTTTAGAATTTATGGCACTTGTGCGCTCGCCACTATTTGAAGAAAGATTACAAGCACACCAGGTTTCCCCGCCGCCTGCCAGTAGTCGCAACCTAACCTTTAAAATGCAATTAGCAAAAATGGTAACCTTAAATCTGCCAATTCCTGCCACTTTAGCATGGGAGTGGCTCATTTTTTCTAATGAATATAACTTTAGGACGCCTGCAAGGCGCTGTGAGTCAGAATTCAAAGATCTGTTCGATATTTTATATCAAGAAGCTTATCCAAATGGATTCACCGTTTCTCCCAATAAAACCAAGCTAACGTTAAATTATAACGCTGCCAGCCGCTCAATTGGTTATGTTGATCTGACGCTTGATGATCTACAAGATCCTAGTATATTAAAAGCGCCCATCAAAAAACTGATTACTGTTGCCGAACAATGTAATGATGCTTTAGACGCCTACAGTCGTTATTTAGGTCGTGATAGTAATGATAAAACAGATATAGATGCTATTTTATTACTACCAAAAGCGCTTATTCAGCAGCAAGCCTATCAAGAAAAATACCCAGTAATACAAAAATTTAAAGCATGGGCAAAATCTGTTATTCAAAATGATGAAGGTCTGACAACGGCTAAAGAATTATGTGGGTATTTGGATGAGCAGTCGTCGCATAAGATGCCTAAAACATTTACCAAAAAGCATAATGAAATTATTACAAGTTTAGCTGAGTTAGCAGGCTTTGGTATTGTGCCAGACCAACGATACCATCAGACCAGTTTTAAACCAGATGGATATGTGGTTCTATTTGATAGCGGTCATGGACAAGACTTTGAGCCGAGCACCTCATTTCATCAAATCAGTTTAGCACTTAGATTGGGTGCCATGGTTGCAACCATTAATGGCTATGTTGATAAAAGAGAGGTAGATACGCTACTGGCGATTATTGAGCAAGATACTCAGCTTACTACTATTGAAAAAGCGTCATTAAAGGCTTATCTGTTATGGCGCTTAAATAGCCCCTCTAATATGGAAGGTCTAAAGGCAAAGCTAGCAGTACTTGATGACAAGCACATTTGCTTTATCAGTCGCTTTATTATCTCCGTTGCTTTAGCTAATGGTAATGTCGAACCCAGTCAAATCAAACAAATTGAAAAGCTGTATCAGGCCTTGGGGCTCGATAAAAATGCGGTCGTTAATGATATTCATCACTTAACTAGCGCTAAAAAGATAACGCCAACGTTCAGTAATGAGGCACAGCTTAAGAATAGTAATGAGCAAGGTATGGGTGCTAACGGTGATATTTCCAATCATAATAGTAAGACGTATATTTTTAATGCTGAGTTATTAGCCTTGTATGAAAGCGAGACAGGCGATGCTAAAGCAATGCTGGCGAGCATTTTTGCAGTAGATGATGACGATATAGAAAGCGATTATGAGTCACAACCAAATGAACAAGTAGATAACTGTAGTGAAGTTGATGTGATTAACGAGTCTGTTGTTAAAGGTTTAGATACTATTCATAGTCAGCTTTATCAGCAACTGATTAGTAAAGAGATATGGCAACGAGAAGAAGCTGAGGTTCTGTGTGGGTCACTAAATTTGATGATAAATGGTGCTATCGAGACCATCAATGATTGGGCGTATGATAATGTCGATGCACCAGTATTAGAAGAAAATGATGAAGTAATAATTGACTTTGAGATTGTCGAAGAATTAAAGGCATTGTACTAAAAATAAGAATCAATAATAGAGCTATCAAGGATAAATAATGACCGGTAAAAAAATTAGAGCAAAAGAGCGCGATGCTATCATTCAGTCGCTCAAGGCAGGAGTCACACCTAAGGTTGGTATTCAGCACATCCAAGTAGGACGTATCAATGAGCTTAGAGCGCTAATAAGTGATATTGAGCGCGTCGCTGATGGTGGCTCGGCGTTTCGTCTTATTATTGGCGAGTATGGTTCAGGTAAGACCTTTTTTTTGAGTGTGGTAAGGGCAATTGCGCTTGAGCGTAAGTTGGTCACTGTTAATGCTGATTTATCACCTGATAGACGTATTCAAGCATCGTCAGGACAAGCAAGAAACTTATACTCTGAGCTTATGCGCAATCTATCTACTCGCAATAAACCGGATGGTAATGGTTTGGCCAGTGTGGTCGAACGTTTCATTACTGAAGCCCGCAAACAAGCGGATAGTACAGGTGAGGCAATTAGCGATGTTATCCAAGACAAGTTAGCTGAATTGACAGAATTGGTTGGCGGTTACGACTTTGCTAAAGTTATTGAAGCTTATTGGCGAGGTCACGAAGAAGATAATGATGAGTTAAAGGTCAATGCGATTCGATGGTTGCGTGCAGAGTACTCAGCTAAGACTGATGCAAGGCGCGATTTAGGTGTGCGTACTATCATATCTGACGCGTCTTTTTATGATGCACTTAAAATCATGAGTCTATTCGTACGGCAGGCCGGCTATCAAGGTTTGTTAGTCAATCTCGATGAGATGGTCAACTTGTATAAGCTTAATAGCACACAAGCACGCCAAGCCAATTATGAGCAGATACTGCGTATTCTAAATGACTGTTTGCAAGGTACCGCTGAGCATCTAGGATTTTTGTTAGGCGGTACGCCTGAGTTCTTACTTGATCCGCGTAAAGGATTGTATAGCTATGATGCCTTGCAAACGCGCTTAGCAGATAATAGCTTTGCTAAGCAGGCAGGCGTGATCGACTATTCGTCTCCTGCACTGCATTTATCAAGTCTCACACCAGAAGAGCTGTATATTTTACTGAAAAACCTGCGTCATGTTTATGCAGGTGGTGATGAAGCAGAATATCTAGTACCTGATGAGTCCTTGCAAGCTTTTTTACAGCATTGCAGTCAAACGATAGGTGATGCTTATTTTAGAACACCTCGCAATACCATTAAAGCATTTTTGGATATGTTAGCTGTCATTGATCAAAATCCAGCTATTTCGTGGGATCAACTTATTAACTCAGTATCTATTGACCCTGAAATGCCCTCTGATATGGATATTGATATTGATATGAGTAGTATGAATGAGGAAGACGAACTTGCCGATTTTAGGTTATAGGTCAATAATAATTTTAACAAAAAATATGAGAAACCACCTTTGAGAGATGTTCATCTCCAGCTCGACTTCCGTATACAGCGTTGGATATTTAACCAAGGTTGGAGTGGATTGCGTGAAGTGCAGGCTAAGGCTGTTGCACCAGTTTTGTCTGGAAAAACCGACGTACTTATTAGTGCGGCGACTGCTGCCGGCAAAACTGAAGCGTTCTTTTTGCCAGCGTGTAGTGCCCTTGTCAAGTCATATGATAGCAAAAATGTAGACAGGTATGAAAAAGATGGTCAAGGTAACGGAGTAGGCATTCTATATATTAGCCCACTGAAAGCGCTCATTAATGATCAATATCGAAGGCTTGAGAGTCTAGCAGAGTTGCTTGATATGCAAGTGACGCCATGGCATGGCGATAGCCCACAGAGTAAAAAGAATAAACAAAAAAAGTCGCCATCAGGAATTATTTTGATTACGCCTGAGTCGCTTGAATCTTTATTGATTCGGGATTCAGGTTGGGTCAAACAAGCTTTTAGTAGCCTAAAATATATTGTGATTGATGAGTTTCATGCTTTTTTGGGTAGCGAGCGTGGTCAGCATTTATTATCTCTTTTGACGCGGCTTGAGCATGTCACTGAACGTTTAAATTCACCTATTCCGAGAGTAGCGCTGAGTGCAACGTTGGGAGATCTGAAAAGCGTACCGCAGTCATTAAGGCCTAATCAGTCACTACCTTGCGTCATTATTGAAGATGATGACGCAAAGGCTAGTATTAAAGTACAAGTAAAAGGTTACATAGAGCCTAGTCAATTAGCACTTGAGTCAGGTTCTAAAAAGAATAGTATTGCAAGTTCTGACTCTCAAAATATTGGTATTCAGTATCCTTATACTGCTGAGGCGCAAGTTTGTTCGGACTTATACCGATTATGCCGTGGTGGTAGTCATCTAATATTTGCTAATAGCCGTAGACGTACGGAGATGATAGCGACAGCGCTTAGTGATTTGTGTGATTATAATATCGTGCCTAATGAGTTCTTCCCTCATCACGGCTCATTGTCAAAAGAGCTTAGAGAAAGCTTGGAAACACGATTACAGAAAGAAGCGTTGCCGACTACCGCCGTGTGTACTATGACCTTAGAGCTAGGGATTGATATTGGTAAGGTTGATACTGTAGTGCAAGTGACGGCTCCGCACTCTGTAGCCAGTCTTAGGCAACGGCTTGGGCGTTCGGGTAGGCGTGGTGGTTCGGCAGTACTTAGAATGTTGATTACTGAAAAAGAGATTGATAAAGATACCAGTCTCATTGACAAGCTACGTCTTGAATTAATCCAGTCATTTGCAATGATAAGACTGTTGATTGTTGATAAGTGGTTTGAACCTGCCGATACGTCGTTATATCACTTCTCAACGCTATTGCATCAGGTGCTAGCGACTATCGGTCAATGGGGCGGTATTCGTGCCGACCAGCTTTATATACTGTTATGTAGACAAGGACCCTTTCAACAAATACAACCAGCGCACTTTAAGTCTCTACTTAGTCAAATGGGAGAGTTGCAGCTACTTACTCAGCTTGGTAATAATCAATTGGTGTTAGGTGTTGTCGGTGAGTGTATTGTTAGTCATTATACTTTTTATGCAGTCTTTAAGACGCCAGAAGAATACCGTATCGTAACTGGTAATAGAACGCTTGGCACTTTACCAATTGAGACCATGTTGTTACCTGAGCAATATATTATTTTTGGGGGTAAACGCTGGCAAGTCAAAAATATTGACATGGATAAAAAAGTAGTTGATGTTATCTCTGTCAAAGGTGGTGGCAAGCCTCCAACTTTTGGTGGCGGTAGTATGTCGATACATGACCGAGTAAGCCAAGAGATGTATGAGGTATTAAGTAACGGTGATTACCGTATTCAAGTTGGTGAGCAACATTTAGATTTTGCTGATAAAACGGCAAGACAATTATTTTCAGAAAGTATTGATACTTTTAATAGGTATGATTTAAGTAATCAGCCTGTTGTAGACAAAGATGGAAATAGTTATATATTTATGTGGCGTGGAGATAAAATTGTAAATACCTTAACGGCGTTGCTTATACGAGATGACTTCACTGTTGAAGCATATGCAGGTGTTATTTGTGTTAATAAGATTGATTCGGTTCAGGTTTGTCAATTTTTACAGAAGCTTGCCAATCAGGTATTACCTACAGCAACTGAGCTTGCTGCAACTGTACCTTTCAAGATGACTGAAAAATTTGATGAGTATTTACCTGATGATTTGCTCAACATTGGTTACGGGGCACAAGCTTTCGATGTTATTGGGTTGAAAAAGTGGCTGGAGGACTTCAAAAAAACAGGGGGCTGTCCTAGATAAGTAAAATAATCTAGGATAGTCATATGAGAAAGAGTAGATTAAGTTGGTACAAACAAACCAGACTTATTGAACTATTTGTTGCCGGTTCTACCGCAAGAACAGCAGCAAGCTTAGTGGGTGTTAATAAAACAACAGCCAGCTATTACTTTCACAGGCTAAGACTATTGATTTATGAAAATAGTCAGGAGCCTGGCCTTCTAGAAGGCGAAATAGAAGTTGATGAGAGCTACTTTGGCGGCAGACGCAAAGGCAAACGTGGTCGCGGTGCTGGTAACAAAGTGCCTGTTTTTGGACTGCTTAAGCGCAATGGTAGCGTCTATGCTTGTATTATCCCTAATGCCAGAGCCGATACCCTAATCCCTATTATAAGAGAGAAAGTAAAGCCTGATAGCATTGTATATACTGACTCATTCAGAAGTTACAACGCCCTTGATGTCAGTGAGTTTACCCATTACCGCATTAATCATTCAAAAGAATTTGCACAAGACAGTAATCATATTAACGGAATAGAGAACTTTTGGAGTCAAGCAAAGCGTCATATGCGTAAATATAATGGCATCCCAAAAGAGCATTTCCATCTGTTTTTAAAGGAATGCGAGTGGCGTTTTAATTACAGTGATCCAAAACGCCAATTACATCAGCTAAAACAATGGGTTAAACAGGAACTGAACTAGTTATCTAGGACAGCCCCTAGTCAGTTACCTCAGACTTGTACAGCCTATTGACCGTTTCAGCCAGTGCATTGTCATAAGAATCACCCGTAGTGCCAACAGACGCAATAACACCGCAGTCAGCCATCTTATCTGTGTAGCGAATGAATGAATACTGAACCCCTCTATCACTATGATGAATCACATCTTTAGGCTTATTTCTATCTGTTATCGCTTGGTTGAGTGCGGCCATCACCATATCGGTGTTCATGCGATTGGATACTTTCCAGCCCACAATGACGCGAGCAAACACATCAATAATAAAAGCAGTATAAACCCAGCCACTCAGTGTCTTGATATAGGTAAAATCTGCAACCCAAAGCTGATTAGGACGATGGGCATTGAAGTTGCGATTGACTAGATCGTCAGCGCGCTTTGGGTCGTTACGGCTGTTGGTGGTAATCTTGCCTTTGCCACGCCAGACGCCTTGTAGGTCATGCTGACTGCGCAGTGAACGCTTATGTGGGTTGTCGCTTAAGTTTTGAGCACCATAATAATTTGATGGGGCAATCGGTAGTACTCGGCAGATGGCTAGGGTCCCATAATTGTTTTTATGGTCATCAATAAAGTCGACCATTATTTGGGTGGACGGCCCGTCTCCGCTTGGGCTTCAATCCCAGCAGCCTTGCGTATAATTTCGTTGGCTTGCTGACGGTCAGTTATTCTCGCGTTTAAGCTCTTTAATACGTTGCTCTTGGCTTTGAGCTTGCAATGATGCTGGAGTGGTTTGTTCTATGTTCTTCTTATGCCATGATCGCAGGGTCTCAGGTGTACAGCCAATCTTTGATGCTATGGCTTGGATGGCTGACCATGTAGAGGGATAGTCGCTTAATACTTCAATGAGCATGCGAACAGTGCGTTCTTTAATCTCAGGAGTATAGGCTTGTCTTTTTATTGTCGTATTCTCTCAGAATATTGAGTCTTCGACAATCCGAGGGCGGTTCATGATCTGGAAGAGCTGGTAAAGTGGATTAATAATGATATCGCAAACTATAGGTTCAACTTAGAGGAAAACTGTGAGATGTAGTCAAAACTAATATTGGCTGTATGCTGCAATTACGTATTAAAAATAATTATGATGATGTCATTAGTTTGTCACATCAACAACTTAATATAGCGAATTATAAATTCCTGAGCAGAAAATTAAGAGTTAGCCAGCATAGACAATCATTTTTAAACTTAAAAGGGTAAGAAGATGTTCGATATGAAAAAGCAAAATGATGTACAAGTTAGCTCGCAAAGTTTTGACGCTATCATGATGTTGGCAATCACTACGGTCGCAGATGACATTGGTAGTGCGCCTACTGTTGATACCCCATTATTTGATGAGGCTCACGAAGCTTATTGTGCCGATCTTTTGCAGAATATTATCGGATGGCAAGAACAAAACAACCGAGCTCGATTATCTAATACAAATGCTACCCAAACCTACATTTATGCTAAGCGTGAGGCGTTGATAAAAGTTGCAGAGACAAGGCTCTATAACGCACTGCATAAAAGCGATTGTATTAGTGAAAAAGTGATATAGTAGCATGCTAAACAAGTTAATAGTTTTGGAGAACTTAAAAAAGAGAGCAAGGAAGAGGGTGTTTGTCTAAGGATTATTAGATAACTTGACCCACGCCGCACTGTAGTGTTATATTTTCTATACTGGTATTAGATTAGTTGTAAATTGGTATAGCTATGCAGGTCCTAAGCGAAAGACACTTCTCCGGTTCTTTCGTTTTTTTTATGTTGAGGCGGTAATGATAAAACGAATAGTTGAGCGTTATTGCTCAAAACAAGCCGAATTGTTGCCATACTAATGAATGAACATAATATAAAGCTTACTCGCTATGTGGCGGGGAAACTCATGGCGCAGATGGGGCTTAAAAGCTGTCAGTTAAAGACGCATAAATATAAGCATGCTGACGAGGCGCATAAAATGCATCACAATATCTTAAATAGAAACTTTAGCCCAGCAGCGCCTAATCAAGTCTGGACGGGCGACGTTCACTTATATTCGTATCAAAGGCGGCTGGTGTTATCTTGCTGTGGTATTAGATTTATATGCTCGGCGTATTGTTGGCTTTGCTGTATCAGATTCCCCTGACAGTATGCTGACAACCAAAGCGCTGCAGATGGCGTATCAGACGCGCTTACAGCCAATTGGAGTGCTGTTTTACTCTGATCAGGGAACCCATTACACCAGTAAGACATTCGCTGAATCCGTGGCAAGTTGTGAGGGCATGACACAAAGTATGACCCGAAAAGGTAACTCACTACGGGCACAGCCCTCCGCCTTGCACTCGGGCAAAGCAGTGCTTTGCTAATCCTCGCTCATGGGACAACGCCCCAACTGAACGCTTCTTCAGGAGCTTTAAAACAAAATGGATGTCAAAGGGTGGTTATGAGAATATCGCTGAGGCTAAAAGCGCCATTGTTGATTATATCTAGGGCTATTATCAAACCGTGAGACCGCATACTTTTAACAATTATTTAACACTGCTAGAAAAAGAGAAACGTTACTTTAATCAAAACCTCTTATCAGCTGTCCTAAATTAGTTGACCACTACAATCAGTACTTCGCTTCATCCCTCCTCATTTAGAGTCTCGCGCTCCTCTTCAGCAACTTTAAGCTGCCGCTTGAGCTGCTTTATTTCCTGAATAGCTGCCATAAGCTCAGGATCATATTCTTTAGCACAGATCAGCTTGCCTTCATTCGCTTTCTTGTGCCAGTTAGATAAGGTTTGCATGACTATGCCTAGCTGCTTTGCCGTCGCTGAAACATTGCCATTATTATCTACTATCTTCTTAACGGCTTCAGCTTTGAATTCTGTACTATAGTTTCTGATTTTCTTGGTCATGATAAACTCCTCATTGAGTCGTTAGTTTACCAAGTTTATCTCTACGGTTTCTTCAGCATAGCTCACGTGGCATCTAGAATGGCATATTCATCATCTGATTGTTCAGACAGCTGATTAAAAACCTGCTCCCATACGCCTTTTTTTGACCAACGACTAAAACGAGTATTAACCACTCTGAAGTCGCCAAAGCATTGAGGCAGGTTACGCCAAGGGATGACGGTCTTATAGCGGTACAGAACTGCTTTTATGGATAATCGGTTGTCTTTTGTGGTAATACCTACATACCGAGTAGAAGCGCTTTAATTTTCTACCATTGGTCATCATGCAGGGCATGTCCTCTTGTCCTGGTGGTTGAGCTGAGTTTGCTATATATAAAATTAGTATAGCTTATTCTAAAATAACTGTGCCAATTGATGACACGTCCTAGTGGGTGCTTACTATTTTTAGAAATACTTAGGTGGCTTGATTGATATCAGGGTTTGACTTAATACTGTCATATTAAATCGTTAGAGTACCTATTTAAAATCAATAAGCTACATTTGGAGTGGTGTAATTTTATTGCAACCTATTAAAAGTAGCTGTATATCTTTAAATAACCTCTTAACCTAACTAAAAATATGGAAAATAGCTTCATGCGTATTTCGTCTTATATATTTTTCGGATTATCTTTCTCCACCTTTCTAATAAGTGGCTGTAATAACTCCAGTAATGTGAAGAGTGCACCTATTTCTAATACAGAGTATGAACAAGCATCGGAGCTCTCACTTGATGATTTAGCCGCTAAAGCTAAAGCTGAAGGTGAGGTAAATAGTGTTGGTATGCCGGATACTTGGGCAAACTGGAAAGAAACATGGGAAGATTTAGAGTCTAAATATGGCATCAAACACACAGATGTCGATATGAGCTCTGCTCAAGAGATTGCAAAATTTATCGCTGAAAAAGATAACGCTACATCTGATATCGGCGACGTAGGTGCATCTTTTGCACCAGTTGCTGTAGAAAAAGGTATAAGCCTGCCTTATAAGCCTAGTAAATGGGAGCAAATTCCTGCTTGGGCAAAAGATGAAGATGGACATTGGGTAATTGCTTATACGGGAACTATCGCCTTTATAGTGGACAAACAAAAGGTTGATCAAATCCCTACAAGCTGGGTCGATCTAAAGAACTCTAAATATAAAGTGACGATTGGTGATATATCTTCTGCTAGTCAAGCCGTTAATGGTGTCTTAGCGGCTAATTATGCTTTAGGGGGTACAGAGGCTAACCTAGAACCTGCGTTGGAATATTTTGCTGATCTAGCTAAAAAAGGGCGTCTTGGCATGGTTGACCCTTCAGTCGCAAACCTCGAAAAAGGTGAGATAGAAGTAGCAGTAGTATGGGACTTTAATGGGTTAAATTATCGTGATCAAATTGACCGCTCTCGTTTTGACGTCGTTATTCCAAGTGATGGATCAGTAAAATCAGGTTACGCCACAATTATCAATAGATACGCTAAGCACCCTTATGCTGCTATGCTCGTACGTGAACATATTTTGTCAGACAAAGGACAGTTGAATCTTGCTCGTGGTTACGCTCGCCCTATCCGTATTGCTAATTTAACTATTCCAGAAGATGTTCAAGCCAAGTTGTTACCTGAATCTCAATATACTAATGCCAGACCTATTGCTGATGCTAAGGTTTGGGAAGAAACATCAGCTAAGCTACCACAGCTATGGCAAGAGAATGTTCTTATTTATCAACAGTAATATGTATTTATAACACTATTTTACAGATTCATGATATCTAAGGATTTATTTGATGAGTAATAAGGTAATTTTAGTTATATTGGATGGTTTGAACGCTAAAGTTGGTATTGACTGTATGGGATTTATGCAGGCATTATGTGAACAAAAACGAGGTAAATCATACGTATTACAATGTGAGTTGCCGTCTTTGTCTCGCCCATTATATGAGTGCATCCTCACCGGTATTCGTCCTATTGACAGTGGTATATATCATAACAAGATTCAGCGGCTATCTGATGAGAAAAGTATTTTTCATTATTGCCAACAAGCAGGCAAATCTACTGCGGCCGCCGCTTATCACTGGATAAGCGAGCTGTATAACCACAGCCCTTTCAATGCGGCAACCGACCGTCATATTGCAGACTCAAGGCTACCTATTCAGTATGGCCATTTTTATTACGATGACACTTATCCTGACTCACACCTGTTTGATGATGCTGAAAACCTTCGGCAAAATTATCAACCAGACTTCATGCTAGTACATCCAATGAATATTGATGATATAGGGCATAAGTTTGGAGTTGATAGTATGCAATATCGTAATGCCGCTCGTAATGCCGATGTGTATTTATCAAACTATATAAATATTTGGCAAGAGGATGGCTACCAGATTATTGTTACCGCCGATCATGGTATGAACAATGACTTATCGCATGGTGGGACTTTACTGGAAGAGCGCGAAGTACCTTTGTATGTATTTGGTGATCAATTTTCCTATAATGATATGACTAATGGCATTAACCAAACCGAGCTTTGCGGTACAGTCTGTAACCTACTAGGTATTGAGCATGATAAACCTATCTGTAGAGAGTTATTAATATGACCACTCAAATTTTTGAGCCTCGAACCACTAAATCTGACTATGGTAAAAATATCGACTCGCTCACTCCTACAAGAAAATTACTACAAAATGTCGAAATATATATTCTCATTCTCCCTTTTATTGCTTTAGTTATCTTATTTATTCTTGCGCCGCTTGGCTGGATTATAATCAATGCCTTTTATAATGATTTAGGTGAACTAACTTTAGGAAATATTAAAGATATCTTTAGTAGTAAATTCTACTTACAAGCAATAGGTTTATCTCTAAAAATTAGTTTATACAGTAGCGTAATTAGCTTATTAATAGGTTTTCAAGGCGCTTACTCGCTTGAAGTGATAAAAGATTCTACCCTAGGTCGAATACTCATTGCTATCAATACAGTATTGAGTAACTTTAGCGGCGTTCCATTAGCTTTTGCTATGATTATAGTCTTTGGCTCTAGTGGTGTAATGACCCTATTACTCGCAAAACTCGGCTTAACCAATATTATTGATATCTACTCTTTTAATGGAATACTGCTAAGTTATATCTACTTTCAAATCCCTCTAGCAACTTTATTATTATTCCCTGCTATTTCTGGATTACAAAAACATTGGCAAGAAAACGCCTATCTATTAGGTGCCAGTGCTTTTCAATATTTCTTTAAAGTAGGCTTACCCATACTTTCACCTGCCATTATGGGTACTTTTATCATTTTGTTTGCTAATGCTTTGGGTGCTTATGCTACTGCTTATGCTCTCACATCAGGCAGTTTCAATATATTACCAATTCGTATAGCAGCATTAATTGCAGGTAATTTGACATTACAACCAAATATGGCAGCGGCGTTAGCATTAATATTGGTTTCTTTGATGTTTATCGTTACGATTGTTCATCAATATTTGCTTGGTCGATATCATACGTAATAAAGTGGAAAAACAGCTATGTCAAATCAGCCAGCTAATACCATTAACTCCCCAATGGGGGGCAAGCAACGAACCAAATCTGAAGTCAATAAGATTTATCATTCATTATATATTTTAGTATTACTAACTATAATAACAATACCTATTGCTTCAACAGGTATCTATGCTATTTCGGGTAATTGGTCACAATCTATATTACCCGAGTCTTGGACATTTCAATGGTTGTTACAGATCTGGACAGATGAAAGATTTCTATGGGCCTGTTTCTATTCCTTCTTATTATGTATTAGTGGCGCATTATTAAGTATTACTTTAATATTTCCTGTGCTACTAATCGTACACACTAAAAAACCACATTGGCAGCGCTGGATTAATTTTGTTTTGGTGCTCCCTTTTGCAGTACCTCCTATCGTTAGTTCTATAGGTGTATTAAACCTATATTCTGATTTCCTAAATAACAAAATTGGTGCCATTCTTATTCTTATTGGTTGTTATTTCACCATTGTATTACCTTTTGTCTACCGAGCTTTGGATAGTAATTTTTTAGCTATTGGAGTCAAAGATTTGATTGAATCATCTAATCTAATGGGAGCGACCTCTTTAAAGACTGTTTTTTACGTGGTTATGCCCAATCTCAAAACAGGTTTTATTGTTGCATTTTTTATATCCGTTTCTTTTTTAATTGGCGAGTTTGTTTATGTAAATATTTTGATAGGTGGACAATTCGAGACTATTCAAATTTACTTATACAGCTTAAAAAATCTCTCTGGACATTTAAGCAGTGCGGTAGTTATCTCATATTTTTTTATTCTACTTATTATTACTGCCATTATTAATATGTTTAGTGGCTCAAAAAGAAGGGGCTAACATGAGCTATTTACGATTGAAGAATGCACGAAAGTCTTTTGGTGCGCTTACTGTAGTTGGTGATTTAGATTTGAATATAGAAAAAGGTCAGTTAATCACTCTGCTTGGACCTTCAGGTTGCGGAAAATCCACTTTATTGCGCAGCATAGCTGGTCTTGAATTCTTGGATTCTGGGTCAATCATTTTGAACGGTCGAGACATTACCCATGCCAGACCGCAAAATCGCAATATTGCCATGGTTTTCCAACATTATGCTTTGTTTCCGAATATGACCGTGGCTGACAATGTAGGCTTTGGACTTAAAATTAGAAAGCTACCCATTGAGAATCGTTTGCGTAAGGTTAAAGAAGCTTTAGAGCTAGTGGAATTAACCGAATTTTCTCAGCAAAAGCCTGCTTTTTTATCTGGTGGACAAAAGCAACGTGTTGCTCTCGCTCGTGCTCTTGTCATGGAACCAGACTTATTATTACTTGATGAGCCGCTATCTGCCTTAGATGCTAAGTTGCGTAAAAGTCTACGTCAACAGATAAAACATATACATAAAGAGCTAGGGCTGACAACCATCTTTGTCACACATGATCAAGAAGAGGCACTTGCTTTGTCTGATAAAGTAGTTTTACTCAATAAAGGTCGTATTGAACAACATTCAACACCAGAGAAACTTTATAGCCAGCCAAATAGTAAATTCACTGCTGGCTTCATTGGGAATTACAATATTGGGCGCTTTAATTGTTTAAATAAATTACCCATTGGACAATTAGACATGGCAATTCGCCCTGAAGCAATTCAGATAAACTCTACTAATGGAGATGTCGCAGGAAAAATTATCGATCGTACATTAACTGGCGGCGTAGTGCGTTATCAAGTAAAGACTGACGAAGGTGAAATATTAGATGTAGATGTTCTTAACTATGGTGAAGCCAGCAAACTCATTATTAATGATAGCGTCTATTTAACGATTCCTGAAGATGAGGTCATAACCATGGCATAGAGAGGATTTCATATGTTTAATATCCTCATTAATAATTCATATTTATTATGGAAAATCAATTTATTTATGCATATGCTTTAAGGTTCAATTATTAGCTACAGGAATATTAGTATGAATACACCTCGTCTGCAAAAAAAAGACACTGTGCTGGTGCTCTTTGATTTAGATCATACCTTACTAGATGTCGATAGCGATGATTTATGGGGTAAATATCTGGTTAAACACGGCTACGTTAATGAAGAGAACTACGGCCGTACTAACCAAAAGTTCTACCAAGAATATATCGCTGGTACGCTGGATGCTATTAAATATAATGAGTTTGTCGCTCAGTTTTTAAGTACCTTACCTATTGAGCGCCTTTATGAGATGCGTAAGGACTATGTTGAAAGTGAGATTATTCCCCACATCCGCCCAAAAGCTTTACGCGTATTGCATGAGCATCTTGAGTTGGGTCGCGAGGTGGTCATTACTTCCGCTACTAATGATTTTTTAGTATCTTCCATTGCTCAGCATTTTGGCCTTTTAGAAGCCAATATAATCGCTACTCCACTTGAACTTAAGAACCAATGCTATACTGGTAAACTAACTGACAGACCAAACTTTAAAGAAGGTAAGATATATCATATTGATAAATGGCTAGATAAAAAGAAATTAGCAAATATTAGTTTTGATAAAACTTACTTCTACTCGGATTCAAAGAACGATATTCCTTTACTTGAATGGGCGGATGTCTCTATCTGCGTGACCCCAGATGATTATCTGCGCACATATGCACTAACCCAACAGTGGTTAATAGAGGATTGGTAAATTTAAGGGGTGGTGTTCCAAAAGTATGCGGAAGCATTAAAGAAGAGTGGCAGCAGGGATAACGCAACCGCCCCGACTATCTCGGAGACTGTTTATATAAGTTAAGCTGCTTGGCTTAACAGGTTAAGTCTCCGATAATCTTGGGGTGGTTCAGCCATATAATAAAAACTTATAGATACAAGCTGAGCTATGCTGAAGAAACCATAGAGATAAACTTAGCTTTGTTTTTCCAGTTAGATAATGTCTGCATGACTATGCCTAGCTACTCTGCAGTCGCTGAAATATTCCCATTGTTCTCTGCTATCTTCTTAACCGCTTCAGTTTTAAATTCTGTGCTGTAAGTTCTGATTTTCTTATTCATGGTAAACTCCGATTAATACGCTTAGTTTACCAAGTTTACTTGTACGGTTTCTTCAGCATAGCTCACAAAAAAATAGCTCATAAAAAAATAGCTCATAAAACTGCTAAATGTGAGCTAAGAGTCAATATATGATTTTAACGAATAAGTATTTATCTATTCTAGATCAGGATATAAATAAAAATAATAATAATGTAAGAGTATTTGGCATACCTAAAAAATTTCTTTCGGTAGGCTGATTACCTCCCCCCGAGTTTGAGTGTATGGATTTAACAGCAGAGTTAACGCTTTTAGTTGCTCAATCAACCATCGGTGTATTTCACTGTCGTTAGTGCGTGGATGCCAGGCCGCTATCACCTTAAATTTAGGTGGCAAGGCTTCTACCTCAATGTGTTTAACTTTATAATTGGGCAATAATCTTGAGGGGTAAAAGGCAATCATATCAGTTGTGTACAAAATATCAGATACTGCTGAAAAACTCGGCACTGACATAGTAATGTTTCTTTTTAAACCTTTATCTGCAAACCATTGATCATGCGAGCCTTTTAAATTGGCGCGTGAGGGAGATACTACCAGCTGCGGATAGGTAGCAACTTCTGCTAGAGTCATTTTTCGCCCCTCAAACTTATTATGACAACCAGTAATGCAAAGATGCTGATCTTCTAGTAAGGTCTCATAAGGCAGATTATCAGGAATAAACTCTGGAAAAGTAATCAGTAAATCAAGCTCACCTGCTGCCATTAATTCATTGACATTATCTGAAGCAAAATCACGTACTATTATTTTTAATCCAGGTGCCTCACGCCGGGTGATATGAAATAACTGAGGTAACAAGGCCTGAGTAGCATAATCGGTTGCACTGATGGTAAACACCCCTTTATAAGTCTGTGGAGTAAAAACATCCGGCTCTAGCAATCTCTCTAACTGTTTTAATATCTCATCAATAGAGTATTGCATAGATAGGGCTTTTGGTGTAGCCACCATGCTGTTGCCTTGACGAACAAGCAAGCGATCATCAAACAAATCACGTAGCTTACGCAAGTGCTCGCTGATAGCTTGCTGAGTTAAGCCCATTTGTCGTGCTACCTGAGAAAGATTCTTTGATTCAAGTAAGGCATGCAGCACCCTAAGCTGTTTAATATCTAGCCGATTCATACCATTCATAATTGTATCTTATACAAAATGTGCTTGTTTCTAATTGTACCTATAAATCTTTATGCTTACGAACATTAATTTATCAATGACATTAATGATTAAAGTAATAATACTATTTAGAAAAGCCATTCCTACAATTTATAAGAGAATATTATGAAACAAACTAACCTAGATACTACTCCTTTATTTTCAACTGTGCAGCTCGGTCCTTATACGCTTAAAAATCGCATTGTTATGCCACCACTCACTCGCTCTCGCAGCACTCAGTCAGGCGACATTCCTAATGATTTGATGGCCAATTACTATGAGCAACGTGCAACAGCTGGCTTTATGGTCACCGAAGGCACTCAAATTGAGCCTAGAGGACAAGGTTACGCATGGACACCTGGTATCTATTCACAGGAACAAATTGAAGGCTGGAAAAAAGTAACTAAAGCTGTGCATGCCAAAGACAGTATTATTTTTGCTCAGCTTTGGCATGTGGGTCGTGTGTCTCATACCAGCTTACAACCCAATAATGCTCAGCCTGTAGCACCCTCAGCTATAGCGGCTAATAATGTCAAAGTATTTATTGAGACTACTTCTGGTGGAGGCGTGCTAGCAGACCCAAGCGAGCCACGTGTACTTAGCACCGAAGAGGTTAGTGAGCTAGTACAGATGTATGCACAAGCGGCACGTAATGCGTTAGAGGCAGGCTTCGATGGTGTTGAATTACACTGTGCTAATGGTTATCTAGTGAATCAGTTCATGTCAGAACACACCAATCAGCGTGATGACCAATATGGCGGCTCACTGGCTAACCGTTTACGTTTTCTAAAAGAAGTTGTTGCGGCGGTTAGTGACGTTGTTGGTTCCGACCGTATGGGCGTTCGCTTTGCTCCATTATTCGCTAGTACCGACGAGACTCGTGTCTATCTAGGGCTTGTAGAGTCTAATCCACATCATACTTATATTGAAGCAGTTAAAATACTTGAAAAAGCGGGCATTGCTTATTTGTCGATTGCCGAAGCTGATTGGGATAATGCGCCTGATCTGCCAAAAGATTTTTATCAGGCAGTAAGAGCAGAGTTTTCAGGTCGTATTATTTATGCGGGTAAATATACGGTGTCAAAAGCACTTAAGGTACTGTCTAAAGGGTATGGAGATTTATTTGCGTTCGGGCGCCCTTTTATTGCCAACCCTGACTTGCCGGAGCGTATCGCTAACAATTGGCCACTCAATAGTGCAGACCCTATCACTATGTATGGAGGCACTGAGGTTGGTTATATTGATTATCCTTACTATCAAAAGTAGGCAATCCGTCTTTAGCTCCCAGAAACCTACAATCCTTCCTTGGTTAGATGGTGCAAGATTATGAAAAGTCAAATAAAAAACAGACTCAGAAAGATATTAATTGGCTATATAGGTCTTTTTCCTACGTTGTTAATCGTGCTGAGTGTATTAAAGCCGGTTACTAAGGATTTGAGCTTTTCGGTAGTTGTACTGATAGAAACCATAATACTTGTGCCACTAACCCAGATGGTGTCTTTTCCATTGGCAGATTGGTTATTTCACCGCATTAGAGGCGAGAAATAAAGCTAAGCACAAAAAAAGGTGATAGAGAAATCATCATAGTAACTGTAACTGCCTTAGCTTTTAAAATAGCCAGCTACAGATCACTACTAGAGTTTCATCTATCACCTTCACTATCTTATGGTGACTGAGAGTTTAAGCCACCACAAGCGTTACAATCTAAAGGAGCTTATTTATGCCAAATACCTTTAAGAGACTCCCAATACTCTGAAAAAATAGAGTCATTACGCTTCGTTTCTTCCTGAATATCTAGATGGGTAGGTGGCAAGATATGCTCATAATAGGTATCTTTTAATAGCTTACGTAATAAGCCTTCTCCAATAAATCCTTTGCCATCATTTAGCGTATTTGCCGCTCGTAATAGGTGACGAAT
>NZ_CAJHBR010000005.1 GCF_904846695.1 Psychrobacter urativorans | reverse complement strand
GCTTCTGCTTCTTTTAATATTGATACTATTTGGGTCTCAGTCATTCGTTTGCTCATATCAAAACTCCTTATGGGTATTTTATAAGAAATTCTACGTTTGAGCTGTGTTAGTTTAGGGGATAGTTACAATACGCCTTACAATTACAGGATTTATAGTAATGCTAGGGTTCTTCTTGGCATTTATTGCTACGATGGGTCCACCTATCGCACCTCATATTTGGAATGGGGGTCTGGATGGCGGTATTAGAATAAGCACTATTGTTATCGGCTTGGGTTCATGTGCTGCTATATTGCTTTGGTTTTTCTGGACATTATGTTGTGATATTTATCGTCTTATTATTCGTACCACATAAACTATCAGTGGGTTGACTTGTGAAAGAAGGATTACAAAATGCGTTTTTTATATCGCATGCCTATTTTGATCATACTATTTTTGTCGATGCAAACGGTATGGGCTTGTATACCGCATTCACCAAATGATGTATTTATTGCTCGTCTGCAATCATCTCAGCCCACACTAATGGATAATCAGCAAAAAGGCTTCGACTTGCAATTTAGCAATCCACGCTTTGTCTTTCGTACCCTTAGAATGTGGTTTTTTTACTCTAAGCCTGAACATTGGCAAAGTGATTTTGAGTTAAAAAATATCAAGACAAATGACTTGATTATTGGCTTGGCTTATCCTACAAGTGATTTTAAGTCTACAGATTACGCATTAGCATCACTAGCGACCTTAAGCTGTAAAGACGATAAATTAATAATTGGCAAACCTTTAGTGTCTTTTTTAGCATGGAACCGAGAAAACGGCAGTTGTCGCCATGATAGCCACGATGGTATCGGCATATTAGATGGGTTTATAGGAGAGGATCAGGAATATTATTTACAGAAGCTGCAAGCCAAATATCCTACCTGCAATAAGCTGAACGCTGCGTTCCCTAGCGGCGCTGATAAAAGGGGGTTGAGTAATAGTACCGATTCAGTTAATACTCATAGTACATCCAAACAAGACAGCCATCCTCAAATATCATTTTGGGAAAAGGTTAAGTTTTGGTTTAGGCAGTGGATATAACGCCCCATATTTAACGACAGACTGTGAAAACGTAAGCTATATAAAATAAGGAGCTGCAATGAATGTTCTATATAAAGTAACAGGTTTAATGATACTTGGGTTAAGTTTGATGTCTTGTGATGCGCTATACAGTAAGAGTACAGCTAAGAGCGCATCAGAGGACAATCATCTTAATACAGCCACGAGCGGATTAGACCAATCACTTGCCGCAACAGATATGAGCGACAGTGATTTCAATAAGTTAACCCACGGCATAAGACCAAACTTTTCAAATAAGCCGCTGCCACAATCTGACTTAACGTTGGCAGATAAGAACAAACGCTCTGATTGTGGTTTTGATATGCGCGTGGCTGATAAAGCAAAGCAGCTGACTTAAAGGGATCTGTTAATCTAATACCATTGCTGATATAGTCGGTCTTTCATAAATAAGATACAATCGTTTTAAAACTGATGAGATGCCAGAACAACACATGACCTATTCAGCAGATTTTGAGCACAAGTGATTAAAAGTGTCGAAAACAAGGATATGAGTATTCGTCAGGCTTGTACTTTCTATAATATTAGTAAAACCACATTACAACGTTGGTTGGAAAATCAGGTTATCAAACAAACTCGGGATAAACCACCAAATAAAATAACGAATAAATTACTTCTTAAAGAAGTCACGCAATATCCGGACGATTACATGTACGAGCGAGCACAGCGTTTAGGCTGTAGCAAATCAGGCATTGAGATCGCGCTAAAGCGCCTTGGCATCAGTCAAAAAAAATACCTTGGAACATCCAAAAACGTGTCCGATGAAAAAAGCGACGTATCAAAGTAAGTTTGATAGCTTTACACAGCAAGGTTATCCCATAGTGTATATGGATGAAATTGGCTTCGAAGCCGAAACTATTCGTCCTTATGGCTATGCAGCGATAGGCAAACCCTATATTTACAGCTACAATCGGCAAAAAAAAGCGAATTAACGTTATTAGACCTCTTGCAAAAGTGATAAGCCAAGCTCGAAATTAACGATACCAGCGAATAGCTTCATTCTAAGATCGTAGCGCTGACGACGGTTACGATATTTATGGGCGACGATTTTGAACCGTTTGATTAAGCCTATTTTGTGTTCAACCATAATGCGAAACTTAGCGAGATACTGATTGGCTTGTTTGCAGAGCTCTAACAATTGACCCCCACGTGGCTTTTTAAAGGGGGTGAAGCTCTGTTCATGTAACTTTGCAATGCCCTGATAGCCACTATCTGCTAGTAATTTAGCATTGTCAGGAAGCCAATAAGGACAAGTATCTTTATACAACTTAAAATCGTGAATAGAGCCTTTAGACGTTTGAACATCTAATATTAAGCCTGTTTTCCAGTGGACGATCACCTGCGCTTTTAAGGTGTGTTGTTTCTTCTTGCCGCTGTAGTAGTTTCTTTGGTTTTTTTTGGACGCTCAATAGGGGTTTCGGTTGCATCGACAATGACGACTGACCAATTAATATCGTCATCAACTCTACTAGGGAGCTTTTTGGGCAATTCAAACTTGCCTGAATTGATAAGAATATATTCTACTTTACGAATAATACGGCTAGCAGAATACTCATGAATACCAAAGTCCATACTGATGTGGTACAGCGTCCGGTATTCACGCCAATAAGTAAGGGCTAGTAATATCTGTTCCTCAAGACTAAGCGCGCTTGGTCTACCTTATTTGGTCTTTTGTGCTTCATGGCAGCTAACATTTCATAAAAGGTGGCTTTATGAATGCCCGTGTAGCGTTTAAAGCCTGCATTGCTTTGTTTGAGAAGCTTATCTATGTTTGGCATGGTTCCTAGCCAGTTGTGAATGTATTGGTTATTGTAAAATTCTCTGATACTTTTGCAAGAGGTCTATTGGTGTGCTCTATAAAGAAATGCTGTTTGCGCCTGATTACTTTGAGCAGAACATCAACAGCAGCATATTCTATGATTGGTGCAAGTACACGTTGATTCCAAGCCTTAAGAGAAAATGTGTGATTGTTATGGATAATGCCCGCTTTCATAACAGCAAGCGTATTCAAGAATTACTAAATAGGTACGGTCATCGTATTTTATGGCGGCCACCCTATAGCCCTGATCTGAACGCTATCGAGAAAAAATGGGCACAGGTAAAATTTCTACGCTAGGGCTATATGGAGAATAATCCGCCTAAACTCTTTAAGGATATGGGTTGTATCTCTTTTATTGCGAATTAACTATACTTTCTATGCCTATGATGCAATGAAAGCATAAACCATAGGCATAGAAAATCCTGATTTCTGCCGAATTATTATTGAAATGGCAGTTTCAAAAATGCTAATAATTCTAGAGTGGCTTAGCCTATTATCATACTCAGCTATTTATGATGAGAGTTTTTTATATGTATACCTATCGAATACTTCTAAGGCATATCAGGCACCTCATGATTAAATGAGTCAATAGAATCATACCTATCGTAACTGGTAAAAAAAGAGAACTTTGTACCACCGCTTGTGCCGCAGTCAATTCGACCTCTTCCATACTAACCGCATACCAATTAATCGGATAAAAAATCTCACTAATCAGAAAAATTATCGCAAAGGGTAAGGCAAATAGTAAGCCATAGACAGCTGTATATTGATAAGACGACGGAGATAATTTATCAATGACACAATATACTATGGAGACCAAGGCTTGGTACAGCGCTGTAAAGATTAGTGCCAATGGCCACCAACCTTTAACGTCAACATTATTAGCGATTGTCATTTCATAAATTAAATATACAATATAAATAACCAGATACGGCATAAAAATCATCATAAATTTTTTAAGTGGCATGAATTAATCCGAGTTATTTAGTGATTTTTTATTCTAATCTTTTCCGCATAGATCACGAATAGAATGTATGTACACCTTGAAGTACACTGCGACTATTTCAATGAGTTAAAACGCTGATACTATTAGCCTACAGATTCACATTCAAGTCCTAACTAGATAGCAGCCGTTCCAAAATCTTACTCAAACCTAATTAATATTAACTATTGGTTAGGTTTGATGTTTTTTTCTGCTTCATTGTCACGCGCTACCTCTCGTTTGAGACTTAGACTGACCACGACTCCACAGACTTTTTTAATTGGCGATGGAACTCACCGTCCAATAAAAGGGGGTTATGCGGCTGTTAAGATGACAGTCGCATTATTTAAAATATTGATGCTGGCGTTGAGGTCGCGGTTATGAGAAACCTGACATACAGGACAGATCCAATCGCGCATTTTCAACGTTAGCTCATCTTTACCAAGGATATGATTGTAGTTTGAACAGGTTTTTGAGCTGGGATAAAGGCGCCCAACCGATTTAACTGTCTTACCTTGCTCATCGGTTTTGTAAATAAGCTGTCGCTCAAATTCGAAGAAACCCAAATCACTAATGGCCCGTGACAATCTGCGATTTTTAACCATGCCTTTGACGTTTAAATCCTCAATTGCAATCACATCAAACTCTTTAACTAGCTTTGTTGTGATCTGATGGAGAGAATCCTGCCTAATACACCTGATTTTGTAGTGCAAACGAGAGAGCTTAGTTTTTGCTTTTTCTCTGTTTTTGCTACCTTTCTTGGTACGATTTAGGTTTTTATTGAGTGTTCTTAGTTTTCTTAAATACCTACCCAATGGTTTTGGTGCTTTGATTTTAGTACCATCTGATAAAACCAATAAATCAGTAATACCAAGGTCAATACCCACGCTTTTACCTGTCTTTTTAGCAGGAAGTGCGACTTCTTGCATCTCAACGGCCATGCTGACAAACCATTTGCCGCCACGCTTAGAGATGGTGGCCAACATAATCTTACCGTCAAAACGTAGCAGTTCTTTTATACGAACCCAGCCTAAACTGGGTATGCGAATGGACTTGCCTTTAATGGCAAATTGGTCATTGGATAAGCTAAACCTATCGTCATGTCCTTTCTTGCGAGCTGTTGGATATTTCGCCAAGCCCTTAAAAAAATTATTATAAGCATCACCCAGTTGCATGATTGCCAGTTGCGGAGCACATTTGGTCACTTCTAACATATAAGGGAATAATTCGCGCTTAATGGCATTCAATTCGCGTCTGAGCTTCGCCTGTGAGGGCTTATTTAGCTTTTTAGTATCAATCTATATGCCAGCCGCTAAACACGCATCACGATACGCCTTATCAAGCGCATACTGCCGTTGCCACTCATATAAAGCCCAGTTATAGGCTTTTCTCGCCACACCACAAGCACGAGCAAAGTGATTCGCCTGTACGTTGTTTGGTTTGAGTTCAATGATATGATCACGGATCATAATGCTTGTTTAGCCTCTTTTTATTGATATAGAAATTACTTATTTTGATAATAAATGGCTAGGATTAGATATATCTTAGGTAACTGTTATCGAACCCTTCTTCCCATAACAGACGTTATGGAAAATAACGTTAGATAGAAATATTGGGTTTCATTGATTCCCTATACAGACATCGAACTGTAGGCTATAACCTTAATTTTTTAGAAAGTATTTAAGTTTTATATATCTATTTTTGATAAAGTCTTCGATACTCAGCACAGGCAAACTGATATCCATTGCTGCAAGACTTTTGATACCATTCTAGCGCTTTGTTTTTATCCTGCTGTACATTGATACCTTTCTCATAGAATACTGCCAGCCCTGATTGAGCCATGGGAAGATCTTGCAAAGCTGCCTTGCGCGTCCACTCAAAAGCCTTCGCATCACTTTGAGTTGTACCTTTACCTTTAAGGTACATATCTCCAATTTTTGACTGGTATAAGTCAATACCGTCATTGGCTAAATCTTTATATAACTCAAACGCTTTAGCATCGTTTTGATCCACGCCTTGACCCTTCTCATACATCAATGCCAGCATCCCCTGCATTTCTTTGTCTCCATGGTTAGCTGCTTGTTGTAACCAATAAAATGCTTTTGAATAATCTTGAGGAACGCCTTTACCATAGTAATATATAAGCCCTAATTGTCCTTGGCTTGAAGCGTCTCCTAGATTAGCTTGTACTGTGAGATCTTCAAAATCCTTCTCAACATCGGATTTCACGGTTGGAACATTGTTTTGAATGCTATTCATCTGAGTATTAGTGGCTTTATTACACCCTGTCAGCATAATGCTAGTAAGCAAAAATACTGCTAGTTTCTTTTTCATAACGGCTTGTCCTTTTAGTTAATCAAGGTAACACTAACCTTTTTTAACTGCCTTTGAGTTTGGAAATATCGTAACTATTATTAATACAATGCTAGCTACAACTAAAATTAATGGACTCAATTGCAGAATATGGACTGAACCAAATATAAGAAAATACATACAAACCGCTATAACCTGAAAATCGTAAGTATGGTTTTTAAAGAATTTAAATATAATAATTAAAAGAAGCGCTATACCTACTATGAGGAAGAAAGTTCCATCAAGAAACATGTCTTTCATAAAAAAATAATAGATCAAAGCAAATATAATATAAATGCCTAAACCAATTTTTCTATGAATTGAGTTTTTCTGTGTGGACTTAGTATTTTCTAATTCATCTCTCATAAAGCTATTAACCCCTATCACCTAACATAAAAATATAAATTAACAATTTTTACTGTTGTTGGAATACGTTCGATCCCTATATAGGTAACCAAACCAGTGAAAGGGTCTAATTGGTTATTTTGACAAATTTTTCATGCCCAAGACTATGCAATATAATCACTCTCATTGGTATACGTTGGCTGCCTCCTATGTAGGCGCAGTTTCTATTGCACCAGCAACAGCACAACCCTGATATGTTTTGCCTGCATAACTTAGTGTCGCAGTAAATTCATTTTGATAGCCATTATCATCGATACAAATGTTTTTTAGTATATTCAAAATAATAGGTTGCCCATTTACTGTACTCGCGTATTCAACACCTTGAGTATCGGTAGAACCAGAGCCCACGACCATAACGGTTGTTGGATTTAAGAAATCTGCTTCTACACTTAATTTATTTCCTTCAACCACTGTCCGCCAACTTTTTTCTTTATTGCCAAAAGCGGTAAATGCCGCTGACGCTACCGGTACTTCTATTGTCGGTTGCTTATTATTATCGGTGGTGTCGGCTCGATAGTTACTACAAGCCATTAGAGCTAAACTGCCCGTTAAGCACATTGTCGTTAGAAGCAAAGAACGCATAATTTTCCCTTTAAATATAATAAGAGAACACTGCTATATAGCAGTGTTCTCTTTTTTACGTGATGAAATTCAGGTTTCTACTACCATAGTTTGGTTTGCAGTAGGCTATTAGCTAGTGCATTGATTCATACTATTCAGTACGGGTAGCTCTAATTAGTACCTTACAAACATACCCTTTATGTTAGTAGTGCTAATGTAACATATCTATAAAATTTAACAGTGTAAAGTAAGTTAAAATCGGTGTTTTTTATTGCTTGGGTGTTTAAAATATGAAAAACTTAACTGCTGCTATCCTAATTGCGCTTCCTCTTCTAGTGGTAAGCCCTACAGTCATGGCCGCATCTTCAGATGCAGTGGCTAAAACTGTTGATGTTCAATTTAAAAAAGGCGCCAGCTCAGCTAACTATTATGGGAAATTAAAGGGCAATAAGTATGATTCCTATACATTTTATGCTAAAAAGAATCAAAAGCTTTCTGTCAAAACAACGGGAGGGAATGTAGATCCTTATTTATTCCATAAGAATTTAGCAGACTCTGTTAACGTAGGAGAGTCTGCGCCTGAAGTGGATGATCAAGGTTATTACACGCTCCCATATTCAGGTAAATATGAATTACGTATTCTTCAGCCACGTTCTCAAGCTTCTAGAGGAAAAACACCTGCGTATTGGCTAGAAGTATCTATTTTATAGTGATATAAGCTTAAATTGTGATACTGAGCTACGCTATCAAATATATAAACAACAATAATAATCAGCATGAGTATTGTTGCCTGTATAGCGCATCGAAAACGACTAGAATATGTATGGTAGGTACATCACGAAGTACACTGTGGCTATTTTAGCGAGTTAAAACATTGATACCATTAGTTTAAAACCTAATGTCTAAGTCCTCACTAGTTAACCTAAATTACTGAATAAGGTAAGACTTATTGGAGGGCTTTAATTGAGTTAAATCCCTATACTGGTATCGAACTGCTAGTGTTAGATATAACGTTAATAATTATGAAATCGACAGCATAAATCAAAAAGCGCTATGAACACATTTATGATCAGCAGGCTATTATTGATAATAGGTATACGTTGTTAGATTCAGTAATTGTTCTAGGTGGTTCTGCGAACTTCTTCGTTAAGTTCTGAATTGAGCACACTAATAATCAGCTGTCTCAGCCAATTATGCGCCGCATCGCCCTCACGGCGTTGATGCCAAAGTAATTTAAAGTCGAATGATTCAATTGGAAAAGGCGGTTCAAATATTTTAACCTGTGAGTTGCTATCAGTCATATCAAAGCTACGCCGCGCCGCTGTCAAAATCAGGTCAGTACCAGCCACTAATTGATTAGCAATTCCCCAATGTGGCAAAGTCATTACAACATGGCGACTTAATCCTGCGCCACTAAGTGCACGTTCAATCTCATTATTGGCACCTGATTGCATCGCAACGAGGATATGCGGTCGAGCCAACCAACTATCTTGATCGAGAATACCAGTCTCTGGCAAAGTTTTTTTGTCTGCTAAACAAGCAAAAGACTCAACAAACAGGGTGTGCATACAAAGCGCTTCTGGCACTTTATCTGAGAAGACACCGAAAGCCATATCAGTTTCACCATCGAATACATCCGCCATCATCGCTTCGCGGCTTCCTTGACTCACCTCAAGCTCAATGCCAGGCGCAAGCATTCTTAATGAGCGCACTAAACTGGGCATAAATACACGCGCACCATAGTCAGACATAGCCAGACGAAATACTCGCTTCGCACTGAGAGGATTGAATTCTGGGGTCTCAATCAACGCACCGAGCTGCTCTAGAACATCAGTCAACGGCAGAATTAATTCGCTCGCTCGCGAAGTCAATTCCAATCTTCCTGAACGTCGAACCAATAGAGGGTCATCAAATAGGGTACGTAAATGGGCCAGTGCGTGGCTAACTGCCGGCTGACTTTTATGTAACCGGAGAGCGGCTCGTGATACGTGCTTTTCTACTAATAATGCGTGCAACGTCACGAGCAAATTAAGGTCAATACGTCTTAAGTTATTCATATAACGAATAGTGAAGTAAAAAAACAATAATTTCAATTCAAATTTTTAATATGAAATAATTCCTCTAGAGAATTAAATAAATCTGGAGCAAACGTATGAATCTATCACTTACTGGCATCTCTTTTGCCATTATCGCCCTAGTTGCCGGCGCTTTAGTCCCTCTCCAAGCTGCAAGTAATGCTGAATTAGGCCGTGCTCTTGGACATCCTCTTTGGGCAACGGTAGTGTCGTTATTGGTGAGTGTACTTATAGCGATACCTGTCATTCTTTCTCTGCGTGTCCCTACGCCCATATTGAGTGAAATCGGACAATTACCAATGTGGGTCTGGTTTGGTGGCATAGCTGGCGTTATCTATATTACGTCCGCATTAATTCTAGTCCCTCGTTTAGGCGCAACTCGCTTTATTGTTTGCGTGATAGCGGGTCAAATGCTCATTTCATTAATATTAGACCAATACGGTCTTATGAATTTACCAGTGAAAGAGATAAATGCTGGGCGTTTAGTTGGTGTCACTTTCGTTCTAATAGGCATGATTATGGTGCTGTGGCTTACTCCTTCATCTCCCAATTTAGGTGACGTTAAAGCTAACATAACGGACAATTTAAATACGACAGAAAGTACGTCGACAAGCAGCGCTAATTCTGTTTCTCATTTTGAAAGTTAGTGATGCCTAGCTCAAGGCATAGGCAATGGAGATTAATTATTCAAATACTATTTGGTGATCTTGTTAAGCTTGTATTTGAAAAAAGATAACAGCCATTTAGTGAGCGTATTAAAGTTTTTGGATTGTAATGAATACAGTAGATAGGTCGATACCTGTACAGTAAAACAATCACGGATTAATGCAAGTTCATACGATCTTCAGGAAATTTCGAGCGCACCAAGCCTAATAATCAGTCTCATTTGAGCATAGCCAACTACTCAAGTCCCAACTAGAGAGCCACACATTGTCCCCACAAGAAACGTTATGGAAAACGCCTCTAAACATAAGAAATAGCCTTATCCTCTGCCATAAAATCAGAAGGACGTTGACCAAAAAAATCTTTAAAAGCGGCGCTATAGGCACTATGGCTATTATAGCCAAACTGGAAAGCGATATCGATGATAGGAAGCCCTTCACTAAGGGCTTCTAGTGAATAGAACAGTCGCGCTTGTTGTCGCCATTTCCCAAAGGGGATACCTGTTAACTTAAAAAATTGACGTTCAAAGGTTTTAGCTGAGATATGGAGCTCATTTGCCCATTGAGGAATAGATCGAGAGTCGGTGGGATAGTGTATTAGGTATTCACAGATGTTGTGATAACGGGCATCCTTAGGCCAAGGAAGAAGTAAGTTTAAAGCAGTATGACGTTTTAGTTCTTCTAACAACAGATTCACCAATAAATTGGCGTAAGTATCTTTTCGATAATCAATGGGAAGTAAAGTGGCTGCTAATATCAGCTCTTTAAGTAGTGGTGATACGTTGATTACATAACTCGTATCGGGTAAGTCCGTGCGGATAGCATCAGTTTTAATAAATAAACTACGCACCTTGGTATGACTACGCATCACAACGGTATGCTCTTCTTGAGCTGCTAGCCAAACGGCGCGATTTGGGGGGATAAGCCATCTTCCTGCGTGGGTTTCAACCAGCAGAGTACCAGAGATAGCGTATAAAAGTTGGGCACTATTAGTATGGATATGCGGCGCAATAACATGCCCTTTTGAATAATCTACTGCTATACCATGTAAAGGCAATTGTGACGATTCAAATTGGTTAAGTTTTTTTAGATCTTCTACTGTTTTGCTCATAAATGTCTTTTTCTCTACATATATAGCTCTATTATAGATAGTAGGGCGGTCATGTAAACCTCTAACATATCAATCTATCTTTGATTGTTAGGGAGTTTGCTATGTTGATGGATCCTAGTCATAAATATGTTCCATATCCTCGTGTTCAGTTAGTGGATCGTCACTGGCCTGATCAGAGAATTACAAAGCCTCCAATTTGGTTGTCCACCGATTTAAGGGATGGGAACCAGGCTTTATTTGAGCCAATGAATCTATCTAAGAAGCACCAACTTTTCCAGGAATTGGTTCGGGTGGGGCTTAAAGAGATAGAGGTAGGGTTTCCTGCAGGCTCACAAATTGACTTTGATCTTTGCCGGCAGTTGATTGAACAAGATTTAATCCCTAGTGACGTAACTCCTATGGTTATGACTCAGTTACGCTATGATTTAATTGATCGTACAATAGAGAGTATGCGTGGTGCTCAGCGCGTTATTGTGCATTTATATAATGCCATTGCACCTGCTTGGCGTGAGATGGTTTTTGGATTATCTGTAGAGCAGATTGAACAGTTGGTACGTGAGCATGTCAGTTATCTAAAAAGACGAGTAGCCGATTTTCCAGAAACAGAATGGGTGCTACAGTATTCGCCAGAGACGTTCTGTATGGCAGAATTAGACGTATCTTTGCAGATGTGTCATGCGGCGATGGATGAATGGTTAGAGAATGACACTCAAACCATGATTATTAATTTACCTACTACGGTTGAAGTCAGTACAGCAAATGTGTTTGCAGATCAAATTGAGTGGATGCATCGCAAACTACAACGTCGTCATCAAGTGGTTTTATCCGTACACCCTCACAATGATCGTGGAACTGGGGTTGCTTGTGCAGAGCAGGCTCTATTAGCGGGTGCTGATCGCGTCGAGGGCTGTTTATTTGGCAATGGTGAGCGTAGTGGTAATTTGGATCTAGTGACGATAGCCTTGAATATGTATACACAAGGAGTGCATCCAAATTTAGATTTTTCTGATATTTCAGGGTTAGCATTAACTGTAGAAGAATGTACGGCTATTGCCCTACATCCACGTCATCCCTATGCTGGGGATTTAGTGTTTACTGCTTTTTCAGGCTCTCATCAAGATGCAATAGCCAAGGGTTTTAAACAGCAAAAAGCCGATGCAGTGTGGCGCGTTCCGTATTTACCTATTGATCCTAAAGATATAGGGCGTACTTATGATGGTATTGTGCGTGTAAATAGTCAATCGGGTAAAGGGGGCATCGCTTACCTATTAGAGCAAGACTACGACATTCAGATGCCTCGTCGAATGCAGGTTGAATTTAGTTCAATAGTACAAAAACTAGCAGATAGTGCTGAGGCTGAGCTATCAAGCCAACAGCTTTGGGAATTATTTGCTCAAACGTATCTACATCCTGAGTTGTCTTCAGGTATCTATGGCTATCAGCGACACTCATTGTTTGAAACCTCATCAGGTCAAGAAATTGTATTAGACTTGAAGTCTACACAAGGTGAGTATAGGCAAGTGAAAGGTCGAGGAAACGGTCCAATTGCCGCAACACTTAATGCCTTATCTATGCAAGCATCGGTAATGTCTTATGAAGAACGTAATTTGAGTCAAGGTAACGATGCCGAAGCCGTTACAATCATAGAGCTGTCAGTCGCGGATTTACCTGGTTCTTATTTTGGTGTGGGCATACATACCAATAGCACCACAGCAGCTATACTTGCTATTTTAAGTGGATTGGCGCGAATTAATAATTAGAATTAAAATAGTAGTAGGCTGCTTGGAAGAATTGAGGATATTAATCATATTCTTCTGAGCAGTCGTGCTTAAGCTGCTTCTATTTTCTGCAGCTCATTTGACAGCTTTACTTTCAATTCTTACTGTAACTTTGCATCCTCTTGGTCATGTGAGCTACTTATTGATTCGTTAGTTTATCTCTACAGTTTCTTCAGCATAGCTCACAATCGCTTGTTAAAACAACAATTTATTAGTCGCCAAAATAGCTTTATTGCTACACTCTTCAAAACCTAATTAGCCACAAATATTTCAGACAGTGAATAGACATCATGAAAGATACTGAGTTAATAAACCATTTATTTATCAGAACATATGACAGCCAGTTGGAAGGTCATACTCATGATTACCATCAAATTCTCATACCATTAATGGGTGACATTAGAATGATAATTGGTGATCAGGCTATTAAAGTTTCTTATGGAGAGGCTTTAGTTATTAGAAAAGGTGTTTATCATCAATTTCAGGCAAGAGAAGACTTTCGTTTTTTAGTAGCAAATATAGAGAATATCGAATTTCTACAGATGCCACTAGACGAGATTCATTTTGCAATGGACGAAAAAACGTTGTTATATATCTCTTTTGTTGAAAAGCAATTGATTTCTGCTCACAACCAAAAGATAGAAGGGATGATGTTTGAGTTATTAAAAGCCCTTTTTGGAAATATGCAGATGAGCAAACGATTAGATACTCGCTTAACTGCGGTCATTCATACTTTAAAAACGAATATTGCTACCAACCATACGGTGAAATCACTTGCTGAAATCGCCTGTCTGAGTGAGAGTCAGTTCAAATTCTTATTCAAAGAACATATTGGCTGTACGCCTAATGCTTATATTACCGACCTTCGTATGCAAGCTGCTCTTGGTCTCATCCTAAATACCGATACACCTATTACGATTGTGGCTGAGAGATGCGGTTACGATAACGTGTCTGCCTTCATACGTCGTTTTTCTACTGTCTATCATCAGACGCCGTATAGACTTCGCTGTCATAATCAGAATATGAAGCACCCAACAATCAGCTGATCAGCACATATTTCAATCTATTTTGGCAAACCTTTGAACGTCAACTTTATTATCATAGCCAGATGATATAAATATACGCTAGGTAAGGAATTGCCATTGAATATTCATAGCCAATCAAAGCAGGACATTGTAAATATTGCTGCACCTATAGGATTCTTAGCAATATGGAGTGGTGGTGCCATCTTTGCAAAAGTTGGTTTGCAATATACAGACTCTTGGAGCTTTTTATTTTTAAGATCAGCGATCGCTTTGTCACTACTTTTAGCCATATATCTAAAATCTACCCATAAAAAAATAGCTATCACTGAGATTAATAAAGATCAGCTCAAAGACATTATATTTTCAGGTCTGTTGCTACAGGTATTCTATTTAACGTTTTACTTCTCCGCTATTAATACGGGACTATCCCTCGGCATCATTATACTGGTGCTTGGTATACAGCCGATTATAACGTCACTACTAAGTGCAAACACGGTTAGCGTTAAAAACATTATCCTATTAGCATTTTGTTTTTCAGGCTTGGTTCTGTCCACACTAGGCTATCATAGCGTTGATAAAATCAATGTATCAGGTATCGTACTCTCCGTACTTGCATTACTCTCTATCACGTTTGGTACTATCGCTCAAGCCAAGGTTAAAACGCCTCCTATTTTAACGCTATTAATCCAGACTATATTTTCATTTTTGATATTCTCAATTGTGATTGTTTATCAAGGATTGTCTTTTGAAGTCAATGCTTACTCTTTGCTGTCATTGGTATGGATGGGCGCAGTGGTTTCCGTAGGGGCTTATTTATTATTGATGCTTATGCTCAAATATAGCTCCGCAGATAAAGTAAGCACTCTATTCTTTTTACTACCTTTGCTGACGATGATTTTGGAGAGTCTGGTCTTTGACACTACTTTGAGTACATTAACTATTTTTGGTGTCCTATTAGTCTGTGCAAGTTTGTTCATTTATCAGACTCAAAAATCTTCTTGAAATAGCAAATAATATATTTGAAAAACTGCATACCTAGAATGAGCTGACATTAAATCTTTGAAATTCGAGTAGGGAGCTTTTTAAAATGTGAATGGTCCTTTTTTAAGGCGGATAACTATCTCAGACTCTCACATACTGGGGTACGTCTAATCCAAATAGTGTCGAAATATTACAACATAATTGTTGTTTGCAATTCAGAGTTCCATAGACTGCATTTTGCTATTCAGCATCTCTTTTTTTAACCAATCTTTAAACAACACCTTTCTCTCATCTTCGTAAAAAGGGTGATAAGACCATAAGTGATAGGACGAGTTGTCTGCCACGGGAGGATGAATCAAGCCCCGACTTTTAGGAGGTCACCTGACAAATATTATTATTAGCAATTTGTAGTGCAAGCTTTATATAAGCAGGTTTAGATGGATTATCAATATAGCGTATTTATATTTTGATTAGTAATCAATATATCTATAAATGCTATCTGTAGACCCGTAATATTGTAGGTAATGGCATTTAGTAATAATTGACTCATAGATATAAATTAATTCTGTAGAAGTTTATTATTTCAAAATCACCTTGCCAGCCGCACCATCCATTCGATAGTCTTTAATGTCCCCGGCGATAACCAGATTAATGGCTTTCTCAATCTCATCAAGGGGAACGTTGAACCACTCTGTCGCATTGTAGAGGTTATCGTTTGCTGCTTTTAAGGATACTTTGACTCTTTGATCATAGAAGAAGGCATGCAGTACACCCTCCACGCTCCGAGCATTGGCATCATAGATCTGCCACTCAGCAATGATATCTACGGGCTGTTGCAAGAAAGCGGTATCCCTAATCGAATGTTTAGTGCGCGCCTCTCCTGTAAGGGTTGAGAAGCCAACTTTATGCAGGTGTTTATAGTGCGCTAAGTTGTTTGGCGTATCAGTCAGCTTAGCAACATAAATGACACCAGTAAGCTGTCGATCATCTCCGAAGTTTTTTGCTAATTCATCGTCCATCCAGCCAGGATCAGTAATTAATAATTGATAGCTGTTTTCATATTTATATTGAGCGGTAGCCAATGAGCGGATGAGCATATTGGACTCAGTACCGTTAGCAAATACCAAACGAAGTCGCTGCTGGTTACGCTCATTCTTTCGATTCTCTGCTTGGTATATATCTGCTACATAACATAAAATCCCGTTTAAGACGAAGACGCTGCCAATGCTGATGTCTTTCACTGATGAAAAGTTAGTTTTAGTAAAAGCCCCCGTTTGAATGGCTTGAGATATACGCTCAAAGGTTGCCTCAAACTTATAAAAGTCCTTACATTCAAAACGAGTTGCTATTTCTTCATCATCGTACTGGTCATAAGTAGTGCGAGAATTGAGCTGACTATCACTGACTAAGATTTCAGAATGAATGTTGTCAAAAATCCCTAGGTCATCGCTGTTAAAGATATCATCTAGACTATTAATAACAGGTGGCTCGCTAACAGCCTCGTTGATCGCCTTTTCAGACCCACCACTATTATTGCTCATACTCTTGCCTGAAAGTGTCGGTTTGCCGTCAGATAGGGTGGATGCAGTACGTTGAGCCGTTAGTAAACCATGCTTATCTAAAGCTAGCAGTTCTTGCGAGTTTGCGTGGTTGGTTTGTATGGTAGCTAATAGGCGAGCATTTATCTTTTCACTGATATCGTTGGCACTGCTACTAGGCACGCGTCCCTGTTGATCGATAAAAAGGTTGATAGTGTCAAACTGCTGCGCTAAAACGCTGTTATTCGCCAAGCTTTTGGTGACAGGCTTTATATCATCTAATAAACCGGTACTGTCATTAGAAAAGATATCTTCTAGTGTCTTGTACTCACGACTTTGATAGATCTCATCAAGTTTAATCATGACTATTGGCTTCTCGCTTGGCTTTTTGGTTTCTGACATAGGAGATGACTTCAGTCATACGTCGCTCGATAGCATCTTCTGAGTTTCTATTAGGCTGACGCCCTTTATTCTTGATAAACGCAACTATCTTTGGCCACATCAATACCGCTTCTGCCTCAGTGACGGTCGAACGGCTGGCATGCACGACGTCATTGATGGTCTGCAAGACTTCTTTATCGACGGTTCTAGAGAGGACTTCATACGCATCATGAAAGGGGTTGACTGATTTAACAAGGTCGATGGGAAGGTTGTTTACATTGACAAACTTGCTGCCAACCTTCACAAAGCCGTTGCTAGGATTTGAGTCATTGCTACTGCTTGATTTGGTTTTAGGGTTATATATTTTTGCGTCAGCTGGCAGGTGGCGCTCTTTAATAATGTCGTTTTCATTGAGCTGACTTTTTCGTTCAGCATTTAGATTAGCGATATCTACATACTCAGTGCCTTGCTTAATGAAACAGCGTTCATTTTCGATGATGGCATCTTCAGGAATATTCTTACCTTCAACCACGCCGCCTTGGCGGTTGATGGCCATATACTGCATGACGCCTTCTTGTACTTGCCGTACTTCATTGGCATCTAGTGATGGATACTTGCTACGAATAATACTTGGGATGACGGTATCGGATACAGCCTCGGTCTCGACGTTATTGGTTTCGGCGGCGATATACTTTTTTATATGATCTGCGTTCTGGCATAGCTGAGCCAATATCTCTTCACGGTCTTGGTTAAGTATATTCATCACTCGATCAGAGGGAGGATTGACAGTATCATCAATAATAATAGTACCTGCCGGCAAGTCGAGCGTCCCTAATATGTCTAGCTCACTACGACGTTTAAAGTTGATATTAGGTTTAAGTACTTGCTCCATAAGCAGCGATAAAGTAATGGCTTTTAATAACTCATTGACAGAGCTTGTTACCTCAGACTTATCCGCTTCTGGCTCAGCGATTAGATTGGTAAACTGAGCATGGTGTTTGCCCGCGCTGTCACGTGTTGAGCGTCCAATAATCTGCACTACCTCGGTTAGAGAGCCGCGATAGCCAATGGTTAATACGTGCTCACAATACTCCCAGTCAAAGCCCTCTTTTGCCATCCCAAGAGCTACGATGATATCCATCTGATCGCGAGAGGTAATATCAGCCAAGTAAGCCTGTGTATTCACTCGTATGGCGTCATCAGTGACTAGGTCTGCGAGTAGTAAGCGTCTGCCATCATGCGTACGTATGGTAATAACGCCAGTATTCTCATCACGAGATTCACTTTCACCGATAATATCTATAATACGACCAACAGTCTCATACTTGTCTGTCTCAGCGGTTAGGCTATTGACGTTAGGGATGTGAATGATGGTCTTTTTGCTAGTATCTAAGCATTCATCTAAGGCATCAAAAAATGACTTCTTATAAAAGTGATAGCCGAGTCCTAATGATTTTAGGTGCTCATAACCATTCAGCTGTTCGTAATAAGTGTAAGTTACCTTATCGAACTTTTCTTCATCGCTATCTGACAAGATAGGCACTGAGTCACCACGGAAATAAGAACCCGTCATTGCCACAATATGCGCGCTAGTCTGCGTCATAATGCTATCGAGTATGGCTCCCAAGCGGTTAGAGTCATCTGCTGATACATGATGGAATTCATCAAACCCCGATAATTATCATATTACCTAACAATTTAATAAACCCTTAGAAATAATTAAGAGCTATATCATACAACGATTTCGGAATTCTGAAGTCATAGAACTAGAGGTAATAAAAACCTTAAAGTATATTCTTCTGAGCAGACTGATACTATTAGTTTTACAGGTTTTTATACCTAAGATTTTCTGAGAACACAGTTTATTCAATCATTTAATCTATAATAATTTTTTAATAACATCCTCCTGACTCAGGTTGATACGTTTGCAGTATAAGGCTTCAATTTCATTTAAAGCATCTCGAAGTTGGCGCTGCGATACTTGAATGTATTGTAATGTCACATCATCGCTAGACTTCGCCTCACGATGATTTAGTAATCTTTTTAGTACAGGGTAGTTCACGTTTAAACTATTAGCCACTGTTCCAAATGTACGGCGCAAATCATGCGGTGTAATATACAAGCTAGCCTTTTCAGAGATAGCTTTGTAACTACCGCTTAAGTCTTTGACATGATCATTACTTCTTTTCAAGTCACTTGGGAACACCCATTCTTCACCACTACTGAGTCTTTTACGCTCTTTTAAAATAGCCTGTAGGATGTCACCTGTAGGCATGTGATAATCAGAACCGTTTTTTGTGGCCTTAAATACAATACGGCCTGCATCAAGATCAACATCCTCCCATCTTAATGTTTGGGCTTCATTTAAACGAACACCAGTAAACATGAACAGTAATAGTATGTCACGGGCATTATTACTGTAAGGTGCCTGCTTGAAAGAGCCACCATCCCTATGTTCAATTAGAGTTTGGAAGTATGTACCAAGGTATTCTTCCTCGACATGTCGAGTTCTAGGTTTGATTTTATTCCAGTCTTTTTTTGCATTCAGAATACGTATAGGCTGATCTTTGATGATATATTCTTCATTTTCATCTAAAAAACTATCCTGACAATAGTTCCAAACTGAGCGAAGAGCCCTCATAGTAGCATTAGCTTGTGCTTTACTATGCTTACTAATTTCCTTATGTTTTTCACTAACCATAGTTTTGGTAATATGGTTTAGGGACAGCTCAAGCCAATCACTAAGCCGACCCAGTATTTGCTGATCATATGTGTCGATAGTACGACTAGCAAGATTTGGCTTCATAGTTTTAAAGTACTCATACGCCTCTCTTAAAGTAGGCACGTCAGCGTTTGAAGGAGGTTGTTCAACTGGACCAGCTTGATAGCCATCATAAACATGCAAACCTTTCTTGATATTAACCATCATGGTACTGGCTTTTTCACGAGCTTCAGTCAAAGTGATTAAATGTGTCTCTTCTACTTCCTCTCTATAAAGCTTACCGTTGATTCGCTTATGTAGAGTATATTTTTTAGATTGCTTGCCTACTCTTAATGCGAAACCTGTCAATACTTCATCCATATAAATATCGGTACCATTTATTGCATACTTAACAGAGTCTACAAATCGCTTAGTGAGTTTAACTTTCATACTGGCCTCTTAATAGATCTTCTAATAGAACTATCATACGGTAATAGGCAGGGGAGGCAAAGTATCAAGATAGTATCAAAATTATTTTGTTACAGGTTTTGATACTGTGTGGATGATATAATTTATAGGCAAGAAAAAACCCTCACAGACTATGATCTGTAAGGGTTTTTAGTATTGGTACCGGTGGTCGGACTTGAACCGACACGCTTTTAAAGGCAACGGATTTTGAATCCGTCATGTCTACCAATTCCATCACACCGGCGTGTTAGGTAATAATGTCGTTGCTGCTTAACATTATTGAATTGGGCTACAGGGTTAACTGTATAGGTGGCGTATTATAGCAGGCTATTTTTAACCGTCAAGCTATTTTTATCACCTATTATTGATTTTCACAGCATTATTGTATAAAAGGTTTGTCAAAACAATATTTTAGCCAGTTTTTGATTAGCCTACAAAGGCACGCTCAATAACATAATCGGCTTGTACGCCCATACGTGGCGATAAAGTCAGACCAAAGCCATCTAGTATCTTGGCGACATCAGCATTGAACGGCATACTACCGCAAATCAATACACGGTCATCTTCTTTGTTAATAGGAGGTAGCCCTATGTCACTAAACAGCTTACCTGATTCCATTAAGTCAGTGATGCGTCCCGTATTGCGGAACTCTTCACGTGTGGTGGTTGGATAGTAAATGAATTTTTCGCGGTACCATTCACCAAACAGTTCATCATTAGGTAACTGCTCTTCGAACATCTCACGATAGGCCAAATCATCAACGTTACGTACAGCATGGACTAAGATGATTTTTTCAAAGCGCTCATAAACTTCAGGGTCACGAGCTAAAGACAAGAATGGCGCAAGGCCAGTACCCGTAGATAGCATATATAAGTGTTTGCCTGGTAACAGATCATCGAGTACTAACGTCCCTGTGGGCTTTTTACTAACCAACAGCTCGTCACCGACTTTGATGTGTTGCAAGCGTGAAGTGAGCGGACCGTTAGGTACTTTTATCGAAAAGAACTCTAAATGCTCTTCGTAATTGGGACTAGCAATTGAATAAGCACGTAACAGTGGTTTGCCATCAATGATCATACCGATCATCGCAAACTCGCCATTTCGAAAGCGCAAGCCATCATCACGAGTAGTCTTGATACTAAACAGAGAGTCATTCCAATGATGAACTTCGGTAACCGTTTCAGTGCGCAATTTTGACATAAAGTCCTCGTTACTGTTTATTTTTATAAAAATAGTATTATAAATGATTATAACGCTAGCTATAAAAAGCTATTTTTTTTAAATATTTAATCAAAAAAATGGCATTATAACCAGTCAAAGATTGGCTAAAAACTATCTGTATAGCCAATTATATAGATGCAAGTTATTCTCAATATATAATCTTGGCTATGATAACAAACTTTAAAGTAAAAATCCGCCTAACCAGCTAGCGCTAGCATGATAAAATAGAATAACGTTAGTAGATAATTATCTATGCTGGCTTAGTTGGTATCGATTGCTTAGGTTTTATAACCTTTTAATAGACTGTTTTCTCTGACATCCGAGGATTTTTTATGGCTAAGCAGCAAGGCTTTTGTAGATGAAATGTATTGATGAACAGCAATTAACTCATGTAGCGCCGATTATAGGCTATCACCGTGCGCCGCTATCGCAGAAGTTCGGTGCCCCGCGTCAGCCTAATTTAGTAGCCTTGCTTAGTGTCATTGAGATGCTCACCCCTTATGCTAATCCAGCAGCTTTTGCAGGCTTAGAGGCATTTAGCCATATTTGGCTCAGTTGGCAGTTTCATCATAATTATATCAATAAAAAAAGTGTCCATAACTCTGAGAAAGACCAGCAAACTAAAGCGGCGCCTGCTGCGGATAAACCTGCCTTTCGACCTCAAGTAAGACCTCCTAGACTCGGTGGCAACAAAAAGCTTGGCGTATTTGCCAGTCGCAGTATGTATCGTCCGTCAGGTTTAGGATTATCAGTAGTCAAGCTTGAGGCTATCGAAGTGCTTGAGGGTAGGGTGTTATTATTGATTAGTGGCGCTGATATGATCGACGGTACTCCGATCATCGATATCAAGCCTTATGTTAGTTATAGCGATGCCTATAGTGACGCTGCTAGTGGCTTTGCTCCAAGCGCTCCTGAATCATTGATAGTGACGATGTCTGAGCTAGCGGAGCAGCAGTTCGAAGCGCTTATTGATATAGAGCCGATAGATTGGGAAGATGAAACAGTGGCGGCTAAGGTTTATAGCTTACAGCAGCAATTAATAGCAGCTGATAAAGTATTAATAACAGCCTTGATAGCGCAAGATCCGCGGCCTGCTTATCGTCGTGAGGAGCTAAATAGTAGCTTTGTTATGCGTTATAAAGCCGTTGATATTAGCTTTACACAAATAGAATTGGGTACCTTACTGATTAATTCAGTCATAAAAGTCTACTAGATCATAGCTTTAAAGCGTGCAGGTTACTAACGTCGAAGCATTGTTGCATTGTTGCATTGTTGCATTGTTGCATTGCGGCGACAATACTAACCTTGATGCTAGTAATCAGCACTTATTTAACCTAGTCGATTGGCTAGTGTTACAGCGCTATTGAAAAATCGCTTTACTAAGGCAATAGTCATAACTTAACGACATTTTTAATTTATAACTTAAACACATTTATAGCTTGTAAAGATTTCCAATACATTTGCCCTAGCAAATTTAAATTTATATAGCATGACCAATATAACGAGAGTATCTATGTTTACTGATAGCCATTGCCATCTTAATCGTCTTAATCTAGAGAAATATGACGGTCAATTGTCCGGAGCGATTGCCGCTATGAAGGAGGCCAACGTCACCCGTGCGATGGCAGTCATGTGCGACTTTGCTGAGTATGATGAAATTGCCAATATCGTTAATACTTATAGCGACGACACACTGAACTTAGGGATGAGTGTTGGTATTCATCCTTGTGAGGATATTGCTGTATTGCAGTCTGCTACAGTTGAGCGGCTGATCGAGACTGCTAGTGGCGATCAAGTTTGGGCAATAGGTGAGACGGGGCTGGATTATTACTGGTCAACTGAAAATAAGCTAGCGCAGCAAGCTAGTCTAGCTCGTCACATTCAGGCAAGTCAGCACCTCAAAAAGCCGCTTATCATCCATATGCGTGATGCTAAAGACGACACTATCGATATCCTAAAAAGTGAGGGCGCTGAGCATGGCATTATTCACTGCTTCACTGAGGATTGGGATACTGCTAAACGTGCTTTGGACTTAGGGTTTTATATCTCGTTTTCAGGTATTGTAAGCTTTAAGAGTGCACAAATGATTCAAGACGCTGCCAGAAAAATGCCTAGAGATCGTTTGCTTATCGAGACCGACAGCCCTTATTTAGCGCCAGTACCTAAACGTGGCCGTCCCAATGAGCCAGCTTACGTACCGTATGTCGCCAGTTACTTAGCTGATATGTACGGCTGTAGCAGCGATGAGGTCGGAGAGTTGACTGCAAAAAACTTTGTAAATTTACTAGCGCAGTATCATTAAAATCGTTATGCTATGACCAGTCAGTCATTTGTTAAACAGGGTAATTGTGGATATAGACGGTACATTAAGTGGTCAAAAATAGTGGCCATAAGTGTGATGATCTACCCATTAAAAACCCTTAATTAATAAAATTTATTAACAAATGTAAGCACATTCAAACTTACGTAGTAGTAAGCACAATAGGGAAAATTCGTGCTTATTATTAGGCAGTTAAGATTGTGTGTTTAACCTTATTGGGTCTTAGGAGAAGTTATGAGTCGTCAGCACCAGTTCAAAGTACGCGAAGAAAGCATCTTAGCCATGGCTGAGCAGTTATTATTAGAATCTGGTAATGGTGATATCACTCTCGACAGTTTGGCGGATCAGCTAGATTTAGCTAAAGGTACTTTGTATAAGCATTTCTCTAGTAAAGACGAATTGTACTTACGTATTATTATTCGCTATGAAGAACAACTGTTTGTGATTAATCTTATCGATGACTGCCCTTCGGCAGGGGTGGCTAGAATGATTTTTCAGCAGCTACTCAATCCACAAAAAGCCATGTTGCTCAATCAGATAGAGGAACGTTTAGCCGCCTCTTCGACTGGTCTTAACCGTCTGTTTGGTGAGCTTTACGATATCCGTCGTCAGCGTATGAAACGTTTGATCGATATCATCAGCGCTCATCTAAAAGATAAGCACAGTAGTATGAGTACCAGAGATTATCTATCCTCTATTTGGGCGATGGGTCAAGGCGGTGCTGGCTTATTGAATTCTAGCTTTTATCAGCGCTACTTAGGGTGTCGTGAGACGCTACGCTATGCTCTGATTCAGCAGATGTTGGACTTACCAGGTCATTACCTAAGTAAAGATATTGATGAGAGTGCACTGGATGAGGATATGCAAGAGCTGGTCGAACAGATTGATACTGAATCAGAAGAACATCGCAATACTACTTATTAAAAAGTTAAACTTGTACGATTCGCTGCTATAACACTTCTTTATAATAGGTGCGCCATGCTGGTTACTCGCAAGATTATACCTCGTTTGGTGGTCACCTATTTTTTATGCTTACGCTGTTTATCACTACTAATTCATCTATTAAAGCGCAAACTATTGACCCCTCTGCTCAGCCATTACTCATCAAATAATCCTATCGCAGTCAACCCTTCCGCTACCAATCAACTATCGATAAGCCATTCTGTGCTACTAACTAGGCGACAGCCAACATTGTCACGCTCACAAGTAGGCTTTACCTTAGTCGAGATTATGGTAGTTGTCGTTATCCTATCGATATTTGCAGGCATGATGAGTCTATCCGTTGGCAGCAGCGACTCACGAAAAAACCGTGCTTTTTATGAGCACCTCACTGATTCGCTAAGCTACGTACGGCTACTGTCTGCCGAGCGTATGCAACCGATGGGATTAATCCTACAAGCGGATAAGCAAGGCCAAGTCACCCCCGTTATTGTCACCTTATCCAATCCTTATCTAAGCTATCAGCAAGCGGCTAACTCTACTGCTGACAGCGGCAAAAACTCGATGGAGCTCTCAGCAGATATTTCAGGGTTATCCGCCTCCGGTAATGAGCAATCCCCAACACCGAGCTGGACAGTTGAGCCAGAGGTGAGCTTGCCAACTATGCCTGTTGGGGTCAGTTTAAGCATTGCCAGTTTAGATAGCGCTGATAGCAATGAGGAGGAAGGGCGAGTGTTGCAGCCGTGGTTTACGGGTCAAACTGTACCGCAAGTTTTATGGTTTGGTACCGGACAGGCAACCCCTGTCACTATAGAGGTGCGTCATGATTCGCGCTTAGTAGGTGAGGTAATCACTATTTTACCTGATGGCAGCATGAGCGTTGGACAGGAGTCGTTATAGATGAGGCATTCTTTATCTAAGTCTCAAAGCGGCTTTACTTTAATAGAAGTGATGGTAGCGCTGGCTATCTTAGCGGTGGTTGCGGTAGCCGCTAGCCGTGCCAGTAGCGCTTATCTAAATTCAGTCGATACCCTGCGTACTCGGACCTTAGCGCACTTTGTGGCACAAAATGTAGCTGCCGACTTACGAATACAGCAGACAGTATTGACGGCTAATAGTACCCAAACTATCTCTTCGCAAGGGCGTGAGTGGCAAGTGGCGATGACTACTAATGCAGCTTTGGCTCCTGGCTTAACAGCGATCAATATCAGCATTGCGCCTATAGTAGATGGACAAACGCGTGCCCCCGTGACCGATATCGATGTGTTAATGAGCGATACTAATACTAATACTACTGGTAATAAGCAACGGCGGGGTCAATCGTGAGACAGCAGCGAGGCTTTACGCTATTGGAGCTGATGGTGGCGATGGTGATATTCGCAGCGCTTGCCATTTCTGGCTGGCAAGTATTCGACAGCGTTAACCGGGCTCGCGAGCGTGCCCAGCTACAAGCTGACAATCTAGCAGTACTGCAGTACGCTTATCTACAGTTACAGCAGGATATGGGTCAAGTCATCGCTTATCAAGCGGCTAGTAGCCAAAACAGTCAGGTTGCTAGTAACGCTAATAACGCTAATAACAATAACAATAACAATAACAATAATAGCAACAACAACGCTAATGACACTAACAACGATAATCCAGCAGCTGATGAACAGGCTGCCGCTATGCCTGAGCCATTTATGAGCTTGAGCAATGAGCAGGTTAGCTTTATGCGTTATGCTGATCCCGACCCACGCTATCAAACTAGCCCTAGCATCCAGCGTGTTGAGTATCTGCTCAGTGACCAGCGTTTGATACGTCGGCAATACACTAATAATGAAAAAGAAAGCATTGGCCTAGATAGCGTCTTGCTAGAAGGGGTGACAGAGGTAAGCTGGCAAGCGTATTTACCAGAGCCAGTGTCCAAGTTTCCGGATGCCGACAGTCGAAATAGCCCCAATGGCAATAATAGCTTAGGCCAAGCAAATAACACGTCTAATAAGCCTAAAGTACGGCTACTGCCTAGAGGGGTTAGTCTCAGTTTTACTTACCAACAGCTGCCTATCACTTGGCAATTTGCTTTAGCAGCACAGCCAGCGCCTAATACTAGCAAAGCCAAGAGCGATGATGTTAGCAATGGCAATGGCAGTAACAATAACAATAATAGTAATAACGGCAGCAATGACAACAACGATAACAATGGCAGTAATGGCAGTAATGGCAGTAATGGCAGTAATGGCAGTAATGGCAGCAACAGTGATGCTGTAAATAGACCAAGCGCTCAATAACTAGGAGAAGTGTATGCTTGCCTCAGCAAACTCTCAGCGTGGGGTTGCGCTACTGACGATATTGTTATTAGTCGTCAGCATCACTATTGTGGCAGGCTCAATGCTGGCTAGTCAAAAAGTGGCCATTCGTCGTAGTGGGCTGCTATTTAAGCAGGATCAATTATTACAAGATATAGAAGCCGGTCAACAGCTAGCGATGACGGCTATTCGCGCGGACAATAATCTAAATCAGACTGACAGCACGCAAGATGTTTGGGCGCAGCCACTACCACCCTTTGAGTTAGGCGGTCATAGTATCAGTGCTGAGCTGCGTGATGAGGCCAGTCGATTCAATATCAATAACTTGTATCATGACGGCGCTACTGATGACGCCGCCCTAGCAGTGTTTCAGCGTCTTTTGACTCAGCTAGCGCTAGAACCCGAGATAGCCATTGCCATATTGGACTGGCAAGATACGGATAGTGAAGTCTATAAAGATGGTGGTGATGAGGGCAGTGTGTATAGTCAGCAATCTCGTACAGCCGATCAGCGCTTGGCCAATCAGCCCTTTGTGAGTGTTGAGCAGTTAATAGAAGTACGTGGCATTGATGCTGAAGTGTTGGCCAAGCTACGTCCTTATGTCAGCGCCGTGCCTTATTACTTGCCGATCAACGTCAATACTGCCAGCCCAATTCTGCTTGCCGCTTTAATGGATGGTGCTACTAGCGAACAGCTGCGCAGCTTAACTGATAAGCGTAGCACGCAAGTGTTAGAGACTATAGCCGACCTTTGGCAGCTGCCTCCTTTGAGTACGCTTAGTGCCGAACAACAGCAAGCGCTAACGCCATTATTAGCCGTCGATAGCCAAGCCTTTATGGCGCTAATCACAGCTACTGATGGTGATGATCAACCGACGGCTAAGCAGCGCTTCGCTACGGTATTGATCAGCAAGACTATTGACGACAACTCTGCTGCTGTAAGCAATAACAATCCTAATGCCGATACGGCTGACAATAAAAAACCCAAACAAGTAACGGTTATCAGCCAGCGACTTTGGGCATTTCGGCCTAATTTTTAATGAGTGTATTTAATAAGGAGTAATATCAGAGGGGAAGGTTTTTAATATTGCTGTGATGACAGTCTCTATTGGTGATAATAGTCTCTATTTAAGTTTGGTATAGCGTGGGTATAAACCCACGCCATCATTAGGTTTTGTAGCAATATATTTAGGTATTTAGGTATTTAGGTATTTAGGTATTTAGGTATTTAAGTATTTAGCTACTTGATTATGATTTGCCAAGATGGGATTTATTACAAGCACCAGTCTCAGATACGGCAAGCTTTATTTCGTCCAGCAGACCTTTGTTTTCATCATTAGTATAGATTTGAGTTTTTGTTACTATATTTTTGATGCCTAGAGGATTTTTAATTTTGGCAGGTTATGATTACCGTAGAGCAGGCTGTTTGGGTCGCAAGCTCCCAGCGCTTTTATCTAAGGTTTAATCATTAATCATCGAGCAAAGTTTCTTCGCTAGATTTCCAGTTATAAGCCCCATAGAACAGCATCTGTGCTTGGCGGGTGCAATTGTGTAGCATCAATTGTTTGCGCTCTTCAATAGCGGTTATATCAGCTTCGTCATCATGCGCCTCAGAGTAAGTCAGCTCTAGCCAATCAATAATCCAAGAAAAGAACATGTTTATACCAGCTTCAGAGAGTAAGCGTAGATCATAATTATTGATATGAGCGAAAGCGGGTTGTAACGCCAAATCCTCAGCCAAAATTTCTGTATGCATCTTGATCAATTCACTAATCGCTTTACGTACAGACTCTGAGCCACCGAAGCGTTCGCTAACTAAAAACTGCCAATAACGTGGCTGCTCACTGACGGTCTGCAAGAACAGCTGAATACTTTTGGCAATTTGTCGATCGTAGCTGCGTTTTCGGCCAATTTGCAAGCCGTCACGTAAGGTTGCTAAAGTGTTACCCAATTCTTCAAGTACTAGCGCTTGACCCAGTGATTCCATATCGTCGAAATGTCGATAAAATGCGGTCGGTACTACGCCAACTTCGCGAGTTACTTGGCGTAAACTGATCGAGCTAAAGGCTTGACCAGTGATACACAAGTCTAATACTGCATTAAAAAATGCGTGCCGAGTTTGAAGTTTCTTTTGTTCACGACTACTCATAATCATTCAGAAATTGCCTAGTTAAGGGTCATCATACTCATTTCACTCTAAGAATACGAATAAAAACCACAGTTATCAGATAAAGAGCTTATTTATTTAAACCATTGTACCCCAATTACCCTGCAATTCTTGCGCCAACCGATAAGCTTCATGGTCATTCATCCCAGTGATAAAGTCCAAGATATTAAGAATGTTATGATAAGTATCTGCTGTCAATGAGCGCCGATGCTCATTAAGATGGGGCAATAATAAGCTTAACAAGCGCTGATGCTCAAAGGGTTTTGGGGCCTTGCTCACCGCTGTCCAAGCCAACGGCATAAAGGCATCTAGTAGCCGATGCAGACATTGATTAGCCATCAGTTCCATACGTACTTTGGTAGGATGGTTGAATATTTTTTCACGAGCCAACTGTTTGGCTTGCATAATACCGTTTTGAACAGGCGCATCGCAATGGTCAAATAAGCTGCCTTCTAGTGTTCCTGCCAGCATCGCTTCACTATTGGCGACGAAAGCATCAGTGACGGTATTGACTAGGCGCATCATAGCTCGGGCTCTGAGCGAGGCGAGACTCTGTCTTATTGAGACTTGGGTCGGTGCAGCAATAGCCTCAGGGCGCTCACCAATCAGCTCATAAAATATAGCCGCAACCTCCGGATAACTGAGCATATCTAGATGAATACCATCCTCCAAGTCTATTAGCGCATAACAAATATCATCCGCCGCTTCTAGTAAATAGGCAAGGGGGTGGCGACAAAAGCCGTCATGCTGCGAGGAGTAAGGCAATTGCAAGCAAGCGGCCAGTTGCTCCAACTGTTGCGCTTCACTAGCGAAGCAGCCGAATTTTTGTACGCTAATTATTTTACTATCCGCCTGATTGTCAGGGGATTTCCCAAGGTCATTATCAGCAGGGTTGTCACTGCTGTCAGAGCCGTTAGTAGATCGTACTAAGCTTTGGTCGGCCAGCCAAGGGTACTTCATAAACGCCCCTAAAGTTGCACAAGTTAGGCGCATGCCGCCCTTATCAGGGTGATGCTCGTTACTAACTAATAGTCGAAAGCCTTGCGCATTGCCCTCATAGTTGGTGATATCTAAACGCTGATTGGTAGTTAGTTTTTGCAATACGCTGTGGCGATCAGGATGCAAAAACCAATCTCGAATGGCGTACTCACCAGCATGACCAAAGGGTGGGTTGCCGATATCATGAGCTAGGCATGCCGCTTGTACTATGACGCCGACATCAGCTGGCGATACACCAGCTGGCAAGCCATTAGCGAGCTTGTTATGCAGTTTTTCAGCGGCCATCATACCTAATGAGCGACCAATACAAGACACTTCTAATGAATGAGTCAAACGGGTGTGAATGCCTAACTGGTTAGTCAAAGGGTGTACTTGGGTCTTTTGATTGAGCTGACGAAACGAGTGGGAAAAGACTAGACGATCATAGTCTTTATGAAACGAGGTACGAGCGCTGTCTTGTGCGGGCGCTTTTTTGTCACTGCCTAGGCGTTGAGCGTTGAATAATCGGGTCCAATGTTCAGCAGTATTTTTTGGCTTAGTGAATGGCGTGCTCATAGATTATTATCCCTTATTTATTATTGTTGTTTTAAAGCGGCTACCTAGCTATAGGCTGTTAAAGACTATAAACAATAGCGCTGGGTTAATGATACTAGCATTCACAGTCAGCCTACAGTACTGCTAACTATGTAAAGTGAGTTTACCTAAAATCATACGCTATAAGTTAATATTTAATGGCAACAGCACAATCCTAGACTAAAATAAAACCCATAAAAAAGCCAGCATCGAGGCTGGCTTTAGTTATAGGCTAAAGGGGTTAAAATAAGACGTTATATCATTGGTTTAAACGTTAAAGCGGAAATGCATCACATCGCCATCTTGCACGATATAAGTCTTGCCTTCTAAACGTGATTTGCCTGCAGCTGCTGCACCTTTTTCACCGTTATGTTCGATAAAGTCGTCATAAGCGATGACTTCAGCACGGATAAAGCCACGCTCAAAGTCAGTATGAATTACGCCAGCTGCTTGTGGTGCAGTGGCACCAACCGCTACAGTCCATGCCCGAACTTCTTTAACACCAGCGGTAAAGTAAGTTTGCATATCGAGTAGGTCGTAGCCGCCACGAATCACTTGGTCAAGACCAGCTTCTTCCATACCCATATCAGCCAAGAAGTCTTTTTTATCATCCTCGTCAAGTTGTGCAATTTCAGATTCAATTTGATTGCACAAAGCAATCACGATAGAGTCATCGCCAGTGGCATAATTGCGCACAGCGTCAAGATAAGGGTTATTCTCAAAACCATCTTCAGCAACGTTAGCGATATACATAGTAGGCTTAAGCGTTATTAAACCGTAGCTTCTGATAAGTTTTTTCTCATCGCTATCTAGGTTAGCGGTACGTGCTGCTTCACCTTCTGCTAATATAGGCTCAATTTTTTTGAACACATCTAGCATAGCTTGGGCGTCTTTATCGCCGCCCTTGGCTTTTTTGCCCAAGTTATGAATAGCCCGCTCAACCGCTTCTAGATCGGCCAATGCCAATTCAGTATTGATAGTTTCGATATCATCAATCGGGCTTACGCGACCATCGACGTGTACGACGTTATCATCATCGAAGCAACGTACCACATGGGCAATCGCATCGGTCTCACGGATATTAGCTAAGAACTGGTTGCCCATGCCTTCGCCTTTTGAGGCACCAGCGACTAAGCCTGCGATATCGACAAATTCCATAGTAGTCGGTAACACGCGCTCAGGCTTGACGATATCAGCCAATTTCTTTAAGCGTGGATCAGGTACTGGAACGATACCAGTGTTAGGATCTTTAGTACAAAAAGGAAAGTTTTCAGCGGCGATTCCCGCTTTGGTCAAGGCATTAAATAATGTAGATTTGCCCACGTTTGGTAAGCCGACGATACCGCAGTTAAAACCCATAATGGTCTCTCAAAGTAGTGATGAAGCAGTTAAATAATATAGAAAAAATTGGCGCTATTGTAGCAAAGTTTAGCTAATAAGGGGCGCATAGATATACTAATTTCTGAATAACGCCTTTAAAGTAATAATACATATCCAGAGGGAGCTAGGCGTAATCTGAAAGTCCAAATAAATGAGTATATAGCTAGGCAGGTTGCCCATTTGGCTAGGCAGAAAAATCCCAGCCGTATGCGAGCATTTGCAAAAATGACTAGCAATAGATTATACCACTCTAAATTATGGCTAAAAATAAAGCTCTATAAGGCTTTTATCAAGCAACAGTGGATAAAATTATTCACGGGAATACAACTATTAAAGCAAGCTAAGTCCAGCGTTATGGGTTAAAGATAAATAACTCCTTAATTCCAGCGTCTACTGCGTTACGGATTATCTGCTACTACACCAATGATGACCCCCATATCTTTTTTATCGTGTTTATCGATACTAGGGGCATAGAGAGCTGAGGCAATACCTCCATCCAAAAACAGCGCATTTGGGCATTGTAGCTGGTCTTTAAATAAACTGGCAAACTGATAGAATGAAACGGGCTCATCACTATTTACAAACTGCATACTGCCATCCGAACAAACCCCAACTCCATTGCGGAACTTTAGTGAAGTACCATCAGCATTAAACTTGGGATGAATCTCATTATTGATGACCAGCATAGGCCCTGACTGACTGGCATACCAAGGCTGTGCTTCCCCAGTTTTAAGCTGAGCACTCAAAGCATTACTTTCCGTAATCTGCACTTCCCCTTGTTTATTCCACCAAATCACCCCGTTCGGTAATAAGTGAAAGTTGCCGCCGCCGGGTTTTAGATTCAGTGACTTTATCTCTTTACCTTTAATCACAGTATAGCCAATCGGTGCATAATGCCCATTATACATTCCAGCATTCATGGCAAAGGCCAACTGTTGATTAGAGGGTAAAGTGGCCAGTAACTTATCAAAAGTAAGCAAGGGCTGATCGCTATCAGGTTGCTGCCAAAATAGCTGCAATGAATAATCAGAGCCTTTTAGAGCCGCCTTATCAAGGTGGCAGACACTATAACTAAAAGGCGAGTCCTTAATCTCACAAGACCAAGCACTTGATGAATCGGCTTTGTCTGAGCCACTAGGCTGACAAGCACTCAAGCTGAGCATCAATAAAGACATAACAGGAACAGTAAAAATAGAGCGTAGCATGAATAGTTTCCATTACACCTTAATAGCGACTAAGGCAAAGAGTAGAGGGGTTATAGCCGATACCGAATAAAATAGACATATAATCTGGTTAAAACAATCAAAGCCACGAAAGGTGATACAAATAGGGCGCATTAAATGATTAATACGCCCTAATAAATTTTTTCATAAGTGCTTTTAGCCGCGGTGTTAAAACGCTTTTAATAAAAGCTAAGACGCCGCTTCATTGACAAAAATTTATAGCACTTTTTTCGCAACAGCCTATTATCAGAGCGTTGGCAAGTCACGGAAGGTATGGTTTGCATTGCCAATCAATCTACCGTTATTATTTTCATCTACCACGCTATCATGAGAATCCAGAGTGGGCGCTTTGGTCTGTTTGCCTTTATCACGTGAGTCTTTGTTATAAGCAATCAAGGCATCGTTATCCGCTAAAAAGCTAGCAGGATTGGCCATAACCCACATTTGATTAAACACATCAGCGCGTGCACTATGATCTAACAGTGCGCCTTCATCAGTGAAATAAAAGAACTTCGACAGTAACTTGATTTGTCCATCATCTAAACGGCGCGCAATATGATAAGGCTGTAGCTGGCTTGGATGTTGTAATCCTACCGCACCAACGATACTGGCAAGCGACTTAACGGTATTTTTATGAAAGCTAGCCACACGCTCAGCTTTGCTAGGAACATCAAGTGCCTTTTGGCGATGCGGATCTTGAGTGGCAACCCCAGTTGGGCACGTATTAGTATGGCATGAGCGTGACTGAATACAGCCGACTGCGAACATAAAGCCACGTGCTGAATTACACCAGTCTGCCCCTAAAGCAATCATGCGTGCAATATCAAAACCTGAGACTATCTTGCCACTAACGCCAAGCTTGATCTTATCCCTAATACCAGCACCCACTAGAGTATTGTGCACTAGCAAAAAGCCGTCGACCATCGGCATGCCAATATTGTCCATAAACTCGACTGGAGCCGCACCCGTACCGCCTTCAGCGCCATCAACGACGATAAAGTCTGGATAGTTGTCCGCTTCAATCATCGCTTTGACGATAGCCATAAACTGCCAAGGCTGTCCGATGCACAGCTTAAAGCCTACTGGCTTGCCCCCTGATAATTCACGCAACTGCTGCCAAAAAGCAACCAACTCACGCGGATTATTAAAAGCGGTATGAGTGGCTGGAGAAACACAATCCTGACCAAGTGGTACTTGGCGAGTATCAGCAATCTCTTGGGTAATCTTCTCGGATGGCAATACGCCACCTTTACCAGGCTTTGCGCCTTGCGATAGTTTGATCTCAATCATTTTTACTTGTGGATCGACAGCTTTTTCTGCAAACGATTGCGGGCTAAAATGACCATCAGCATCACGGCAACCGAAATAACCAGTCCCTAATTCCCAAATCAAATCCCCACCGAATTTACGATGATAAGGACTGATAGCCCCTTCGCCAGTATCATGAGTAAAGCCGCCCAGTTTTGCGCCTTGGTTAAGCGCCATAATGGCATTAGCCGATAGACTACCAAAGCTCATCGCTGAGATATTAAACACTGACATATCATGAGGCTGCTGGCAACGCTCACCACCCACGCTAATACGGAAGTCGGTATTCTTTAACGGCTGACTAACTGCTGACTGCAAGAACCATTCTTTACCATGAGCATATAAGTCATCTAAAGTACCAAAAGCATTAGTGTCACTGACGTTTTTAGCGCGTTGGTACACTAAGGCACGTTGCTGGCGTGAGAAAGGAACTTGTTCTTTATCATCCTCTAACAAATACTGACGAATCTCAGGACGAAAATCCTCAAGCACGTAGCGAATATGACCGGCCACAGGGTAGTTGCTCAAAATGGCATGCTTAGACTGTATCAAGTCATAAATGCCTAGCGCTACGCCAAAGCCCCCAATGATGATGAGCCACCATTTGAGCAGTAATATCCCAGCTAAAAATAGTAAGATAGCGGCGCCAAAAGTGCTATAACGCAGTAGCAAACCGACCATATAAGGAGAGTCTTGTTTGGGCTTAGGATTAGGATTAGTACGAGATTGGGGCATGGCAAGGCTCGGCTCAGCAATGAGAATTTGGAAGAGTAAAAACGCAATAAAAACCCCGCAATAGCAGGATTGATCGCTGCTAAAGTCAGAGTCGACATTATACCCTTATAATATCATGGCTAAGCAAGAATTGAGTAACGGCTTGCTAATATAGTAAAGCGCTGTTCAGCAGAATCACTTGATTCGACCAGCTGACTGTATACTTGATACTTGCTCATCAGGCAGCAAGGCTATAGCTAATCTCACTAGCAGATAACTTGCACTAGTATTTGATTATCCGCCAAAGTCTCAAAAGTAATCTTAACTGGCAAAAACTGCTCAATCAGCCAAGCTTGGGTTTCGGTGTGCTGACTAATAACTCTAGCGCTAAATTTGCCGCCACCAGCTAGTGCTAACGGTAATAGTAGCTGATCGGTTAAATGTTCATCGACTAAGGCCTCGCTGGTAGACAAATAACGTTTAACCAATCCGGCTAAGCGCTTACCCATTTTTTCAGCAGAAGTACGCTTTTCTCCGAGCAAAGTAAATACTTCGTGATGTAGATTATGGCTTTGCTGGTATTGAAGATATGGATAGGTTGGCTGGCCTGCTTGAGCATCAGTTGTTGTAGGTGTATTTTTAAGTTGGTGAGTGACGATGGTATAACAGCTATTACCTTCACCGACACCTTGTAGCTTATTAGACTGAGTAGTTATAAGTCCATCATAAATACCTGCTTCGATGAGGGCTGCTTTGCTACTGGCAAGCTCACGAGTACAGATATCATAATCGAGATTAAGGATGCTGGCAATCAGCTCAATGTGCAGTAGTTTGTCACGCTCAGTTAGCTCAAAAGCTGCAGTATCGGCACGGCGCATAAAGGGGCTTATGGTAGCGGTTATCACTCCGCCACCGACCGGCGCAAAACCTGCTTGTAATAATTGGATATCGACTTGCATGCCTAATTTAGCCAATGCTGGCAAGAATGCTTGGGTCAAAAAATCGGTAGTCGGGGCCAACGGATTATGAGTACCCCCTTTGATAGTGACGGTCGATTTTGCGCTACTATCGCTATTGGCGAACAATAGAGCCGGGAGTAAGGTTTGTAGGACTAAGGTGGTGCTACCTGCTGAACCAATATCGAACTGATAGTTGCCCGCCTTGACAGCATTAGGCGTAAAGCTAAAAGCCGTACTGCCTAAATGCGCACCTGTCACTTTGGCATCTGATATCTGTTGCGAGGCTTGCAGACATACTAAATGCTGACGCATCAAACCAGATTTGGCGCGACCTGCGCGAATATGAGTAATCTCAATAGGTATGCCGGTCAGCATGGATAGCGATAGGGCAGTACGGATAATTTGTCCACCGCCTTCACCTGTGCTACCGTCGATTTTTAGGGTTTTATTTTTAGCTGTGGTCATAATGATTTTCTTTATTATTTGATGATATCTATAGCATGAGTATAAAATTTTTATAGGATAATGAAGAGTATTGAAAATAAATTGAAACCTGAGAGCTGTTAAAACAAAGCACTGCTTTGTTAAGCTTGCAAGGAAAATTCTTTAAATAGAATTTCCAGAGGTAACCTCAATAAATAAATTGAAAACGACTGTCAGTGTCTGGTAGTAAGGTCTAAAGTGTACCTTGTGAGCTGTGACGTGTACGGGGCATTAATAGTAAAAAATACGTCTGCCCGCAACGTGTAGCAGCCACTGCAGTATATTTTCAACCCCCTGCTGTGGAGATGTGGGGTCTGACACTCGCTCAGTCGTTTCCAAAGCGGTAGTCTATGCTGTTAAAAGTGGGCATAGAAAATTCTAAAATATAAGGTTTAAAATAGTGGTTGAATGGATGAGAGTAGGCTGGGTTTTTAACCCAGCTTCAAGGCTCTGCAAGATTAAAATGCTGGGTTAAAAACCCAGCCTACGACAACTCTCAACGTTATTCAATAAGGTCAATCTGCCAGTTATTGGCTTGAATGACAATATTAATCTTACGTAACTTCATGGCGATATCATCGGCTTGCTTTTGTAAACTGGCGACTGATATCATCACATGCCATTTGATCTCACGAGGGCTATAACGATCCGCCTCAGTTTGTGTCGCTTCAATGGCGTCAAGCAACAGCTTATGGCGCAGCTCTAAAGTATCGCGCTCAACCAGTAGCGTCAGCATCGATTGACCTTTATCGGTCTTAGCAATGGCATTGGTACGGTGAATACGTTCAATCAATACTGACAATTCGGTAATAATTTGGCTGGCATCGATCATTAGCGCATTAGGATCTTCACTCGGCGTATCGCCTTCTTGAACCCTTACGTTGGCTTTGATACGACCTTTTAGCTGAGCCAGCTTCTTTTGCATATCGCTACGGATAAGTAGGGCTTCGGCTAGTTTCATTTGCGTTCTCTCTTATTTTTCAAAAACTTGTTCATGAATTGATGTAAGAAATGCTTCAATTTGATTTATTGTTTCATTAATATAATCGTCTTTAATTCTTATTTCATTGAACATATTCAGTGATAAGTTTGGTTCGTTTTTAATGATTCTATCAATTTTCTCTCTATCACTTTTCCCTGAATTATGAACAATACTATTCCGAATTAAATTTAAATTTTTGATGCTTGCCCATTCAGAATTTATTTTATTAAAGTCTACACCCACTATCTTATCTAGATACAATCTTGCACGAGTAATTCCTTTTCCTTCTAAATCAGTATATTCAACTTGATAGCTGTTTAGTTTGTGAAGACATCCACATAAATGATTTAGAAAAGACTCTAAATAAGAGTAGAGTGTCACTAAGCAAGATTTCCTGTGAATATCTATATGGTGAAGTTCGATATTGTAGTACTCATTATATAACTCGTTGAATTCATCAAAGTCTACGTTGAGAATTGAGTCTTGCTTCTCTTTAATTGTATTCTTATCAGTATAAAATTTTGTCTCAATTTCTTTGAAATACTGTTTAAAATTAGATAAATCGACTATAAATTTACCTCCTAATCCAATTCTTAATAAATTTCTATTCAACATAAATTCATCCTTATAATATTAAAAAATTAACAAACTTTTTAAGCAGTTTATAAGATCACGTATAGATTTTTCTAACGCTTCTCACCCTTTAACACAAACCACCTGACGAAGCGTATGTACCACTTCTACCAAATCACGTTGAGCGTGCATGACATCATCGATATTTTTATAGGCCGCTGGAATTTCATCAATTACTGACGCATCTTTACGGCATTCAACGCCTTCAGTTTGCGCGATTTGGTCGGCTACGGTGAATTGCTTTTTCGCTTGGGTGCGTGACATAACCCGACCGGCACCGTGCGAGCAAGAGCAGAACGATTCCTCATTACCTTTACCTTTGACAATAAAAGATTTGGCTCCCATCGAGCCGGGAATGATACCGTACTCACCAATGCGGGCACGTACTGCGCCTTTACGAGTCACAAAAACCGATTCGCCGTAATGCTCTTCTTTTTCCACATAGTTGTGGTGACAGTTCACCGCTTTTACTGCCGCATCAAAAGGCTTAGTAATGATTTGACGGAGTGCTTTGATAGCATTCTCCATCATGATTTCACGATTTTTGAAAGCAAAGCGCTGCGCCCAACCCACCGCAAACCAGTAATCATCAAAATGCTCTGTGCCCTCGCTAAAGTAGGCCAAATCTTTATCCGGCAAATTGATAAACCACTTGCGCATATCCTCACGAGCCAACTCGATAAAGTAGCGACCAATAGCGTTACCTACGCCACGTGAGCCTGAGTGCAGCATAATCCACACCTGATTAGTCTCATCCAAGCATACTTCTACAAAGTGGTTACCCGTACCTAGCGTTCCCAAGTGTTTAAGGTTATTAGTGTTCTTTAGCCGTGGGTGCTTTTGACATAGATAATTAAAATCATCAGCTAGCGTTCCCCAACCCTTCAATACCGTATCGTCAGGATTGGTCCAAGAGCCTGTGTCGCGGCGACCTCTTGGCGTCCTTCCATGTGGAATAGCTTTTTCCAATTCTGTACGTAGAGCATACAAGTTATCGGGCAAATCATTGGCGGTCAGCGTGGTTTGCACTGCCATCATGCCACAACCGATATCGACACCAACCGCCGCTGGAATGATGGCTTCTTTAGTCGGAATTACACTACCGATAGTGGCGCCCATACCCAAATGCACATCAGGCATCACCGCCATCCATTTATAGATAAAGGGCATTTTTGAAGTATTGATCAGCTGCTCGCGCGCTTGGTCTTCGACAGGCACACCTTGCGTCCATAGACGAATCGGTGCTCCACCTTCTTGTATTACATTATGGTTAGATGGTTGCATGAGTTTGCTCCTTAGCTTTTAAAATAAATTTATGAATGAATAGTCTTACTTTATATAATGCTAAAGCTGTGCCAAGTTTTATAGATTTTCTATATTAATTTATAAGTTATTGATTTAGTTAAAATAAATATTTATCAATTAGATCGAAATAAGTTAGGCTAAATTTATATAAAATTAAAATGTTAGATATATTTCTATGATGATAGAATTATATATAATATATTACCATCGTAGGCTGGGTCTTTAACCCAGTATTTATACTTTGCAACGCTCTAACGCCGAGCTAAAAGCCCAGCCTACGCAAACTATCGTGAGTTAGCTACGAACTAGAACATCAATTAAAACAATTGATTGTAAATATCAAAACTCGGAACAAAAAACTATGTCTAACAAAACTGCCGTCATCGGCTTCCTCGGTACCACGCTAGACAATGGCTTTAATGACAAACGTTGGCAGCGTTGGCGGCCGACGGTCAGCTTAGCTCTGCATGATGATTTGCTCGTTGATGAGTTGCATATTCTTTATAGCACCCGTGATAAGCGACTATTTAAGATAGTTGTCGATGACGTGGCAAGAGTCAGCCCGCAAACGCAAGTTATTGGCCATCATGTGACGCTATCAAGTCCATGGGATTTTGCTGATGTTTATGCTGAGCTTTATGACTTTGTAGCGGGCTTTAATTTCAATGCGCAGACTGATTATCTGCTGCATTTAACCACCGGCACTCACGTGGCACAGATTTGCTGGTTCTTGCTAGTAGAAGCAGGATTTATCCCCGCTAATTTTATTCAAACATCCCCTTGCCCTAGGCCGGATCAAGCTGATCCGCAAGGTCGCTATCAGATTATTGATTTGGATGTGTCGCGCTATGATAGTTTACGTGCCCGCTTTGAGGCGGAAAAAGCGCAACATTGGCAGACCCTACAAGCCAATCTAGTGACCCAAAATGCCGCTTATCAGCAACTGATTTCTAATATCGAAAAGGTGGCGACTCGTTCCACCGCACCGATACTATTAATGGGGGCCACAGGGGCCGGTAAGTCGCAGCTGGCGAGCCAAATCTATGCGATCAAAAAAGCCAAGTCCGATAACGCTACTCAAAGTAAATATGCCCTTGATAACTTCGTTGAAGTTAACTGTGCCACTTTGCGCGGTGATACCGCAATGAGTGTGTTATTCGGTCATGTTAAGGGCGCCTTCACTGGTGCAGCAGCCAACCGAGAAGGGTTGCTTAAGTCAGCGGATGGCGGCTTATTATTCTTAGATGAGATTGGCGAGTTGGGCTTAGATGAGCAGGCAATGCTGTTAACGGCCTTAGAGGAGCAGCGCTTTTATCCACTCGGTAGTGATACATCGATTGAGGTTTCATTTCAGCTGATGGCAGGGACGAACAAGGACTTACGCCAAGCGGTTACTAACGGAGAGTTCCGAGCAGATTTATTTGCACGGCTTAATACGTGGACGTTTTTTTTACCGTCACTCAAAGATAGATTAGAAGATTTGCCTGCCAATATTGATTACGAGCTGGCACGTTTAGGTAGCGAGCAGCAGCAGCAATATCGCTTTGAGCCGAATGCACGGCAAAGGTATGAAGACTTTGCAATGAGTAGTGAGGCCACATGGCAAGGCAATTTTCGTGATTTAACCGCTAGTATGATTCGCTTAACCACGCTGGCTGATAGTAAAGTTATCAGAGTAGTCGATGTGCAAGCTGAGATTGAGCGCTTAACTAAGCTGTGGTCATCATCGGCAGTCATACAATCCAAAAATAGCCTAAGTAATACTAAGTCTGAAAGTAGATTTGATAGTGATTTAATGGAACAAAATAGCGATAAAGTTTTGGCCCAATACCTTGATGAAGAAATGCTGGCTACGATTGACCCCTTTGAGGCGATACAGTTGGCCTATGTGATCGAGGTTTGTATTAGCCACAAAAATCAAGCAATAGCAGGGCGTTATCTTTATGCTAATTCGCGAGATAAGCTAAAAAGTCCTAATGATAGTGACCGTTTACGCAAATATTTAATGAAGTTTGGATTAAAGTTTGATGAGTTGGGTTAAGGTTTTATAGCTTTTTTGCTGATGCAATACTGAAATAAAAAGGAATTTAGGTATGAAAGGTATCAAGTTATTAATGCTATTAGCGCTGAGTTATAGCCATTTTTCTTATGCTAGTATGGAAGTTGAGTATTGTAAATATCCACCCTTTGAGTCCAATCGATATACTATCAAACTTTGTATGCAAGACGGTATGTCCGTCGTTGAACGTGTTCCATATTGGGGAGCAGTAGATATAAATGGTGTTGAAGTTATTCCAACTCAATACGATTTGATTGATTCGTTTTCAGAGGGTTTAGCAATAGTACATGACTTTGAGACTGGAAAAAAAGCTTATATTAATAACAAGGGTGAATTTATCACTGATTATATATTTGATAATGCAACCGATTTTTCTGAAGGCTTAGGAGCTGTATATAAAGGAGATCAGCAAGTATTATTTGCTCCTGGCAGCGGAGTCTCTGGTTTTATTAATGCTCAAGGTAAACTACAAATTCCTCTGGTGTACCAATTTGCGTTTAGTTTTAAACAAGGATTTGCACCAGTCATACGTGATGGCAAACAGGGTATGATTGACAAAAATAATAATATTCATATACCTTTTATTTATGAAAGTTTAGGGCATTATGACAGCGGTAGAGTAGCTGCAGAAATTAATGGTAAATCTGGTTATTTGGATTTAGCAGGCAAAGTTGCTATACCATTTATTTACGATCAAGCTAATGACTTTCAAGATGGTGTAGCTATCGTAAAACACCACAATAAATACGCCTTAATTGATACTGCTGGTAAGCCGATTACAGACTTTATTTATGACGAGATAGAAAAGTTTTTTGAAGGTGTTGCTAGGGTAGAGGTTGATGGTAAATACGGTTTTATTAATGCAGTAGGCAAGCTGATTATTCCGATTGAATATGAAGGCGCAAGTATCTCTTTTGAAGGCCTGATCGCCGTTGAGAAAGATGATAAATGGGGTAGTATTGATCAGGATGGACAATTGGTTATTCCTTATCAGTATGATAGCTCTTTCAAGTTTTATTCTGGAAAAGCCTCCGTTAATATCGATAATGACTATTTTTATATAGACCGTGCTGGTAATCGATTGAACTAATAAGTTTGAATTCTCTATAAAAAAGAAACTAAGACGTTATCTGTCTTACCCGAGCTATGGTTACAAAATTACTTGTAATGCTATTTATAAAAATAGCAAAAAATTATAAACCGTAATTATATTCTCAACTTAACCCTACCCAAAGCGCAGCCAATTTATGAACAACTCTGCTAATTTTACCCCGAATGATGACGACGTATTTGGTCGTATTGCCAACCGCTATGATAGCCTGTGTGACTTATTTAGTTTAGGCATTCATAGGCTGTGGAAACGTAGAGTGGCACAGATTATTGCTAATGCGCCTTGGCAGAATTTATTGGATGTCGCCTCAGGCACTGGTGATATCGTTTATCGAATTTTGCAGCAGCGCCTAGCTGATAACAATCTGCCTGATAAAGCTATCGATAGCTCGCATCAAATTATTATCTCAGATATTAGCTTGCAAATGCTCGATAAGGCTAAGGAAAAAGTAGCTGATCATAGTGTCAACGCTGTATTTATGCAGCTTGATGCAGAAAACATGTGGCAGATTGCTAGCGCTAGCCAAGACGTAGTATCTATCTCGTTAGGACTAAAAATATGTGACAGGCATAAGGCCTTGCAAGAGGCTTATCGGGTATTGAGAACTGGGGGTAGGCTAGTTATTTTAGAGGCCTCCAATATTCCTCTAAATTGGCTGCATAAATTGTATTTAGGCTACATGTCAGTAGTGATGCCACTGATTGGTTGGCTAGCCACTAGTGGCGATAGCTCGGCGTATCAGTATTTACTCAAAGGAGTAAAAGACTTTCCCAGTGCAGAGAATTTAGCGCAAGAAATCGGTGCTATTGGTTTCAGTAAGGTTAGTTTTGAAAGATTAAGTTTTGGTATTGTCGCCATTCATACGGCGCACAAATCTTAAGCTACGCACAGCCTTGCCCTAATTGCATCACTGATAGTTGCAACGCTGAGCAAGGGAGCAGTTAGCAGGCTAGTGATGGCTGCGCTAGTATATAAATAAGAGGGTGGATAATACTGGCAGCTTATCGATATATTGTGGGAATTCTTGCTTAGTGGCGATTTGTGCAACACTAACATTATTGTCACCTGCGCCATTAGCGGGAGTTGGCTTATTAGTTTGAGAACTAAGGTCAATGTTATCGCTATTAGGCTAACAGCCGTTAAGGGCTAAGACTAAGCCCAAACCGACACTCAAAGATAAAGTTGCTGGCAATAGGTTTTTAGCACGATTATTCATAAATTTTCCCAGTCAAACTTCATGGTGTAACTCAAATTTAATGGTGCAATATGCCCTATTATCATACGTAGATAGTTTGCTATTTCAATAATCTTAAATAAATAACTAGTAAAATACAGTGGGCATTAAACCCCAGCGCCAATCTGCTCAGCCAGCGCTTGTAGTTTAGGTACAATCATTGCCGCATATTGCTCTGCATTCCAGTTTGATCTAGGCACACTAGCGTTCAATGAATAGCCATAATGTCCTGTGGTCACATCAAAAACCCCAACCGCTACCGCTAAAATATCTGCTGAATATTCACCGTCAGAGAGAGTGTAGCCGTGGCTTTGGTAATATTGCGCTGAGTCTAGTAAAGTCGTTGTTGCATCAAGATAATCCGCTGCACTAAGTCGATCTTGCAAATTACTATCAATAATCTTCTGTCTAGTAGGCGAGCTTACCGCATAAAAAGCTCTACCAATGGCGGTATCTGCAATAGGTACCGCCGAGCCCACTTGTAAGTTTACCGAGAGCCGAGCTGGGCTACGACAACAAGCCAAATAGCGCATCTCTCCTTCGATCTCTGTCGCTAAATTTACGGATACTTCATGGTCTAGCGCGAACTGACGTAACAGCGGTTGTGCAAAGGCTACTAAGTCATGCTGGCTCCAAGCCGTAGCACTCAAACGAATGGCGCTACTACCTAGCTGATATTGTCCCTGTATGGTCGTACGCAAGAATCCAAGGGTAGTCAAAGTATAGATGAGCCGTGTCACGGTAGCTTTGGGTAGCTGCGTCATCTGACATAACTGCTGATGGCTGAGCTGTTCATGCTGCTCAAACGCTGCTAATAGCGTCAATCCACGTCCAAGCGCTGTGACGAACTGTCGATCATCAACAGCTTTACTTTGTATAAGCTGGTTAGTCATCCGCTCTAATAAAGCGGTAGGCGCAGTAGTGTTTTTTATCATTTTATAGCCATAGTTATCAATAAGGGTTTACAGCAGTCTATAATTCTGCTTAAATGGTTTCATAATATGAAACTAAGTTTCGCACAGTGGAACTTATAAATCAAGTCACTTATTCTTGATATTTTCAGCTTAAGATTGTAGGCCTACTAGTTACAATCTCATAGCGGACAGTTGCACACTAAAACCCTTACACCAGCACATCGAGCAAACCAGGAGCATGACATGACAGAACCTACTAGCCTACGTACCAATAGCAGCCCAAGTTTTGATTGGGAAGATCCTTTTTTATTGCGTGATCAGCTCACTGAAGAAGAACGCATGGTTACTGATACAGCGCATCAGTTTTTTCAAAAAGAGCTGATGCCAAATATCGTTACAGCCAATCGCAATGAGCATTTTGATCGCAATATTATGCGTCAAATGGGTGAAATGGGTCTGCTAGGCGTGACTATTGAAGGTTACGACTGTGCGGGTCTATCTAGTGTCGCTTACGGTCTGCTGGCCAAAGAAATCGAAGCGGTCGATTCAGGCTATCGCTCAGCGATGAGTGTGCAGTCAAGTCTAGTGATGCATCCTATCCATGAATACGGTACTGAGGAACAAAGAGAAAAGTTCTTACCTAAACTGGCCTCTGGTGAGTACGTAGGCTGTTTTGGTTTAACAGAACCAGACTCCGGCTCAGATCCTGCTTCTATGTCGACGCGCGCGCGCAAAGTCGCCGGCGGTTATGAGATGACTGGTAGCAAGATGTGGATTACCAACAGCCCTATCGCTGATGTTTTTGTCGTCTGGGCTAAGGATGACGAAGGTATCATTCGTGGCTTTATATTAGAAAAAGGGATGAAAGGCTTATCGGCACCCAAAATTGAAGGTAAGTTCTCGCTACGTGCTTCGGTTACTGGTGAGATTGTGATGGACAAAGTATTCGTCCCTGAAGCTAATGCCTTTCCAGATATACGGGGTCTCAAAGGTCCTTTTGGTTGCTTAAATAAAGCTCGTTATGGTATCGCTTGGGGCTCGATGGGGGCGGCTGAATTCTGTTGGAAAGCCTCACGTCAATACACCTTAGATCGCAAGCAGTTCGGTCGTCCGCTAGCAGCGACTCAGCTGATACAACTTAAGCTTGCCAATATGCAAACTGAGATTACTCTTGGTCTGCAAGCGGCTCTACGAGTCGGTCGCTTGATGGATGAGCATAACGCCGCGCCGGAGATGATATCGCTTATTAAACGCAATAACTGTGGTAAAGCGCTGGAGATTGCGCGAGTCGCTCGTGATATGCATGGAGGTAACGGTATCTCTGATGAGTATCATATCATCCGTCATGTCATGAACTTAGAGGCGGTAAATACTTATGAAGGGACTCATGATATCCATGCGCTCATCTTAGGTCGGGCGCAGACAGGTATTCAAGCGTTTTACTAACCTAAGTATTTGACTAATATCTTTAGCCTGTGCAAATTAGAGTGCTTATATAAGTACCTATAATCTACGTACGCTACTGTTAAGCTTTTTATATAGCATGCAGTAACGTACGTTTTTTATAGGTTAGTAACTAATCAATGGCTCATGGCTAGTGATTAGCAGCTAGTGATTGGCGACAACTGCTATTTAGCAAAAATAATAAATGTTTTAGGCAAGGAGCTATTAAAACATAGGAGATTGTGATGACTACTGACCATGATAATGAGGCAACAAAAGGCGCTCTGTACGGTATAAAAGTACTAGATCTATCAAGAGTGTTAGCGGGGCCATCTTGTACTCAAGTTTTGGCAGATTTAGGGGCAGAAGTCATAAAAGTTGAGCGACCAAGTATTGGTGATGAAACTCGGCACTGGGCACCACCAGCCTTTAGTGATGAGACCTCAGCTTATTATGCCACTATCAACCGCAATAAAAAATCACTCACCGTCGACATTACGACCCCAGCTGGGCAGGCTATTATTAAGCAGCTTATCGCCGACAGTGACATTTTAGTAGAGAACTTCAAAGTTGGCGGTCTAAAGAAATACGGTCTAGATTACGCCAGTCTAAAACCGTCAAATCCACGCTTAATCTACGCCTCATTGACGGGCTTTGGTCAGACTGGCCCTGATGCTAAGCTGCCAGGTTATGACTATATTATCCAAGGTCTATCAGGGTTGATGAGTATCACTGGACCGAGCGCTGGCGAGCCGCATAAAGTAGGAGTGGCAGTAGTAGATTTATTCGCCGGCTTGCAGCTGACTATCGGTATTCAAGCAGCGCTATTGGCTAGGCAGCGTAGTGGACGCGGACAGCATGTCGATGTGGCCCTTCTAGATAGTGCGCTGGCGATGCTGGCCAACGTCGGTATGAATCATCTAGCCTCAAATAAAGTACCCCCTAGATTGGGTAATCAGCATCCCAATATCGTCCCTTATCAAGTGTTCGAAGCTGAGGGTGATCAGCACTTTATCTTAGCTTGTGGTAACGATCAGCAGTTCGTTAAGTTGTGCGCTATGTTACAAGTTGGTTGGGATCAAGATCCTCGCTTTACCACTAATCCTGCCCGAGTAGCAAACCGTGAAATATTGTCTGCTTGGTTAAGCGAAAAATTTGCTCAGCAGTCACGTACGCATTGGCTGCGACTATTGGCTGAGACAGGAGTGCCTGCTGGGGCGATTCATAATGTCGCTGAGGCTTTAGCGATGCCGCAAGCGCAAGCTCGGGAAATGGTGGTTGATTTCAAGGCTCATAATAGCCCTGTGAGAGTCTTAGGTAATCCTATTAAACTCTCAGAGTCGCCAGTAAGTTATCGATCGCCGCCTCCACGCTTAAGCGAGCATACTGACAGCACCCTTGCTAGTCTTGGTTATGATAGTGAAATGATTGCTAAGCTTAAAGCCGATGGTATTGTTTAAATTTGGTTTTGCACTTAGTGTTGAGTGCTGTGTTGAACACAGCCTCAAATGTAAGGTTTAACAAAGTTTTAAAGGCGGTTTGTCAGCTTAGCATACAGGTTATGATTAAAGAGTAGGGTTGAAGCCCAAACGCTGCTCTATTTGCTCAGCCAGTTCGATAAGTACTGCGCTGACTTCGCTACGATTGGCCTCATACTCAGCTTGCAAAAAACTAACCGCCATACCGGCAATAGCATGACCTGATGCGTTACGAATATAAGTACCTAAGCAATACATACCCTCGCGTAGCTGACCATCATCGAGTGAGATACGGCTTTGGTGAATAGCGGTAAGCTCAGAGGCTAAAGTAGCAAAATTAGTGACACCGCTGGGGGTCAGAGATTTAGGAAATACGCCGTCGTATAGCGACTCTATAGTTTGTAGCGGTAGAGTTGACAGCATCGCTTTACCAGTAGCAGAGAATACCGCTGGTACCCGCACACCAGCACGAAAGGTAAAGCCAAGCGGAGCGGGCGCTTCATGACAGGCCAAAAACACCACTTCACCTAGATCCAGTTTAGATAAGGTGACCGTATGTTGCAGAAGAATCGGGTACTGAACAATAAGGTCTTTGAACAGTTGGATAACCCCTTGTTGCTGCTCATATTTGCCTGCCCAGTACATCAAGTAAGAGCCTAAATAAAAGCGATTATCGATGTCCTTATAGATGACATGTTTAGTAAGTAAGCTTTGCAAAATATTATGAGTTGAGCTGCGAGGCAATTCGAGCTCTTTTGCAATATGAGCCGCTGTTAAAGGTTGGGTGCTATCGGTAATTAAATCTAGAATCTGAAAGGTTTTATCCAAGGCCGGAACAGCAGTGGTGCTCATAAGGAACCTACAATAGTCATTGAATTTAAAAAGGTATCAAAATTAAGCGATAAATTAGCACAAAGTTGATAATAAGGGTTGCAAATATATGTCCATCGTTCTTATAATGATGTTCCATATATAGAACAGGTGTTCAGCATACTGAACATTGTAAAGCGATTATGATAAATAAGCTACTAGTTATCCCTAGTTTATTAAATCATAACTTATTTTTATAAAGGTTAATTAATAATAAAATTAATAAGCTTTACCTTTAGGCTTAACGACAAGGAGCGTCTCGGTGTCAAATACATCAGAAAATACAACTTTGAATTTATCTAACCCAAGTTTACTCAAGCAACAATGCTTTATCAAAGATGGTTGGCATAAGGCCAGTGACGATGCCACTATTGAAGTCACCAATCCGTTCAGTGGCGATGTTATTGGTACTATTCCAAGCCTGACCGCACAGGACGTCAATGACGCTGTGGCTTACTCCCATGACGTACAAGTAATGTGGGCAGCTAAAACCGCACAAGAGCGCTCAGTGTTACTACAGAAGTGGGCTGATCTCATCGATGAGAATTGCGAGGACCTAGCGATCATCATGACGGTTGAGCAAGGCAAACCTATAGGTGAATCTCGTGGTGAGATCGGCTATGCCAACAGCTTTATTCGCTGGTTCGCTGAAGAAGGCAAACGGGTTTATGGCGATGTCATCCCCTCTAGCAAAGCAGAATTGCGCTATGTCATCTTAAAGCAGCCGGTTGGTGTTTGTGCGGCGATTACTCCTTGGAACTTCCCAGCAGCGATGATCACTCGCAAAGCGGCTCCTGCTCTTGCAGCGGGTTGTACGATGATTATCAAGCCCGCTACCGAAACTCCTTTTTCAGCGCTAGCCATGGTGGCTTTAGCTGAGCAAGCAGGCATTCCAGCCGGCGTTATCCAAGTGGTTACTGGCAAATCCTCAGTCATCGGTGAAATCCTAACGGGCGACGCTCGTATTCATAAGTTATCTTTTACTGGATCAACCGAAGTCGGTCGTACCTTGATGGCTCAGTGCGCGCCTACTATCAAAAAGCTGTCGTTAGAACTTGGCGGTAATGCCCCGTTTATCGTCTTCGAAGATGCTAATTTAGAAAAAGCCGCTGATGGCCTGATTGCTTCTAAGTATCGCAATGCCGGTCAGACTTGTGTCTGTGCCAACCGCGTCTATGTGCAAGACACTATTAAAGATGAGTTTTTAGCTATCTTTGTCAAAAAAGTTGCCGAGTTAAAAGTTGGTAATGGTCTGGACGAAGGGGTGACTGTAGGGCCTTTAATCAATGAAAAAGCGCTACAAAAGGTGCAAGCATTACTCAAGGATGCTTTAGATAAAGGTGCAAAATTAGTTACGGGTGGCGATAAGAATCCAGCGTCGGAATTAAGCTTTAATCCGACAGTCATTACCGATATCAGCGCTGACATGGATATCGCTAGTGAAGAGATATTTGGTCCTATCGCTTCTATCTTTATTTTCTCCAGTGAAAAAGAAGTTATCGATGCCGCCAACGATACGATTTATGGTTTAGCCGCTTATTTTTATACTAGCGACTATGCTCGTGCTTGGCGTGTTACTGAAGGCTTAGAGTACGGTATGGTTGGTCATAATACTGGGATGATCTCTACCGAAGTCGCACCATTTGGCGGTGTCAAGCAATCTGGCTTTGGTCGTGAAGGCTCAAAATATGGCATCGAAGAATATGTTGTGACTAAATATTGGTGTTCAGACATCAGCTAGTTTTATCCGCTCAGCTTAGCGGTTAGTTTTTTAGGCGGCTGAGCGCTAGGTATTACTTTAGATCTTAAAATGTATAAAATAAATAGCCATTAACTTTATAACTCTTATATTAAAAACATAGAAAAAGGACCTTCTTATGACTACTACTAAAGCAACCAATAAATCATTACTTGAGCGCCGCAAAGCAGTACTACCTACTGGACTTGGGGTAGCTTTTCCGATCTTTGCCGCTCATGCCAAAAACTCAGAAGTTTGGGATGTAGAAGGCAATCGTTATATCGACTTTGTTGGTGGTATATCGGTACTTAACACTGGCCATAGCCATCCTAAAATCACTCAGCGTGTTCATGAGCAGCTAGATAAATTTACTCATACCGCAGCACAGATGATCAACTATGAGTGCTATGTCGAGCTTGCGGAAAAACTTTGTGAAAAAGCGCCGATTAGCGGTGATAAAAAAGCTTTGTTCCTAACCACAGGCGCCGAGGCGGTTGAAAACTGTATTAAGATTGCTCGTGCTAAAACAGGTCGTCCTGGCATTATCTCTTTCGTCGGTGGCTGGCATGGTCGTACATTGATGTGCATGGGCTTGACTGGTAAAGTTATCCCGTACAAAAAAGACTTTGGCCCTATGCCGGGATCTATTTTTCATGCGCTATTTCCTTGTGAAGAGCAAAACGTAACTGAGGCGCAAGCGCTACATAGCATCGAGATGATATTTCAGGCATCCATTGATCCAAGTGAAGTGGCCGCAATGATTATCGAGCCAGTACAAGGCGAGGGCGGTTTCCATCAAGTGACTCCTTCATTTGCTAAAGCTTTGCGCGCTATTTGTGATGAGCATGGCATTGTGTTGATTTTTGATGAAGTGCAGTGTGGTTTTGCTAGAACCGGTACTTTATTTGCCACTGAGCAATTAGGTGTTGAGCCTGATCTGATGACTTGTGCCAAAAGCTTAGCGGGTGGTTATCCGATCTCCGCTGTCATTGGTCGCAAGGATATTATGGATGCTCCGCAAACAGGTGGCCTAGGCGGTACTTATTCTGGTAACCCTTTAGCTTGTGTGGCGGCTTTAGCGGTTATGGAAGTGATCGAAGAGGAAAACTTACTGGCACGTAGTATTGAGATTGGTGACAAGATTGCCGCCTTCTTAAGTGATATGCAACTGAGCAAAATTGGCCATATTCGTCATAAAGGCGCGATGCTAGCTTTTGAATTAATCGATAGCGAGGGTAACCCAGATGCTGCTGCGACTGCTAGTCTAAAAGCCAAAGCTTTTGAGCACGGTTTGTTACTAGCATCGTGCGGTATGCATGGCAATGCGATCCGTGTCATGGTGCCGTTAACTGTTGAAGACGAAGTACTGCAAGAAGGTCTTGATATCATCAAAACTTTATTGACTGCTTAATAAACTTATCGCTGATAAGTGATGAGGTTGAATAAGTCAGACCTTAAGCAAGGCAACTCAAAGTAGAATTTTAGATCAGATAGTGATCTAAGTTAAACCACGGCGCCTTGCACGACAAGACGCCGTTGTTGTTTGTAGAATTGCTATTTCACTATCGTTTGAAGCAATTAAAAAGATCGTAAATTATTTAATAATCGCTGTGAAGTAACTGGATTCAATCGATAAAGTCTTAAATAGCTACAGACTGAATCTATTAAGGATGATACCAAGACAAGGAGTAAGTTTATGTCTGGATTTAAAAAATCGCTGGGGATGTTCGATATTATTGCCTTAGCCTTTGGCGCTATGGTTGGGTGGGGCTGGGTAGTTCTAGCAGGGGGTTGGATTATTGCCGCCGGAACTTGGGGGGCGATGTTAGCGTTCTTATTAGGCGGTATGGCGGTGATCTTAATCGGTGTTACGTATGCTGAGTTGGCCGCATCTATGCCAGTTACTGGTGGTGAGCACACTTATACCCATCGAGCTTTAGGGGTCAATGTGTCCTTTATTTGCTCTTGGAGTATTCTGTTCGGTTACTTCTCTGTAGTGGCCTTTGAGGCGGTTGCGCTACCGACAGTAGTAGAATACTTCATCCCTAATTATAACCAAGGCTATCTATGGACCATTGCTGGTTGGGATGTCTATGCCACTTGGGTGGCAGTAGGTATGCTCGGCTCAGTCATTGTCACTTGGTTGAATATACGCGGCATGGAAGTGAGTGCTTGGTTCCAAAAAACAGCAGTAGTAGGTATTTTATTCGTAGGTATTTTACTATTTATTGGTGCCATATTATATAACCCTGCTAACTCGACGGCTGTACAAGCCCCTGCATTTATTGGTGGTGCTGCTGGGGTAATGGCGGTTATTGTCATGGTGCCATTTATGTTTGTGGGCTTCGATGTAATTCCACAAGCCGCTGAAGAGATTGATCTAACTCGACCTAATATTGGTAAGTTTTTGATTATCTCAATAGTTATCGCTGTGCTATGGTACGTTGCGGTTGCTTGGAGCGTCGGTACAACGCTACCGCTAATACAAGCAGAAAACTCTACTTTGGCTACTGCAGATGCCATGACCAACGCTTGGAGTGGTAAATGGGCTGGGATTTTATTAGTGATTGGTGGGGTACTTGGTATTCTATCTAGTTGGAATGCCTTTTTAATTGGTGGTAGCCGCTTGCTTTATGCGATGTCAAAAGCACACATGCTGCCAGCATTTTTAGGTAAGCTACATCCAAAGTACAATACCCCAATGAATGCTATTTTATTGATAGGTGGCTTGGCTACGCTAGCGCCCTTGTTCGGTCGTAAAATGCTAGTGTGGATCGTCGATGCCGGTGGCTTTGGTATTGTCATAGCTTATACTTGTGTCGCTATCTCCTTCTTAGTATTGCGCTACCGTGAACCTGATATGGTCCGTCCCTTTAGAATACCAGCGGGTAAGTTAGTAGGGGTAATCACTATTATTTTAGGTCTTTGTCTATTGATGTTGTACATGCCAGGCATGCCCTCGGCGCTTATCGCCATTGAATGGTGGATATTCTTAGGCTGGACAGTACTAGGTATCGTTTTATATAGCTATGCAAGAATCAAGTATCCGGGTATTAGTGAAGCCATTATGAATGAGGAATTACGTGAATTAAAAATTGTTAATCAATTATGGCTAAAGGAAAATCCGCCTAAAAAATAAGCAGATTTAATCAACAGCTATCAATAACTTAATACTAAAAAAGCCTAGCGTCAATTCGATACGCTAGGCTTTTTTTATGTTATCTGTCTTATCTTAAAAGAATGTGACCTTATCAAGATAAGCAGAGGTTCGCATTGACCCAGGTTTATGCTGTGGTTTTATTGCGTATGAGTTTGTAATTTAAAAACTCAGTAATACCAAGGGTACCTAGCTCTCGACCAAATCCTGAGCGCTTGACCCCACCAAAGGGTGTGCTGGCTTCAGTACCAGAAGGCGCATTGATAGTGACCATGCCTACTTCTAACTTGTCAGCAATCTGTGCAGCTAGCTCTGGGCTTTGGGTTTGTACCGAAGCGCCAAGGCCAAAGGGTACGTCGTTTGCAATTTTAATAGCATCATCGATATCCTGAGCTTTATAAATCACTGCCACAGGGCCGAACAACTCCTCACGGTAAACGTCCATGGAATCAGTGACATCTGTGAGTACGGCAGGCTTAAACCAAGCGCCAAGCTTATCAGTTATTTTGCCGCCCTCAACCAATACCGTTGCTCCAGCTTTGACAGCACTGTCCAGCTGCTTTTGTAAGTTATCAGCGGCAGCTTTTGATGACATAGGACCAATAAAGGTTTGCTCATCTAAGGGATCAGCTAAGGTCATGGCATTGACTGCAGCAGTAAAGCCTTTAACGAAATCGTCATAAACGTCGGCAACGACAATCAAGCGCTTAGCGGCATTACAGGCTTGACCAGTATTACCAAAGCGTCCAACGATTGCACCTTGTATCGCCTGCTCAATATCAGCGTCCGCTGTCACAATAAAGGCATCAGAACCACCAAGTTCTAATACGACTTTTTTGAGGGCGCTGCCTGCTTCTTTAGCAACGGCTGCACCAGCACGTTCAGAACCGGTGAGAGAGATGCCTTGCACTCTTTTGTCTTGAATAATGGTGGTGGCTTGCTCATTGGTCGCAAAGATATTGTTGTAAACACCATCAGGTAGGCCGGCGTCTTTGAGAATCTCAACGATAACTTCTGCAGTATTAGGGCATTGCGGCGCATGCTTTAGGATAATGGTATTACCCGCCATAACGTTTGGCGCCACAAAACGAGCAACCTGATAGTGTGGATAATTCCATGGCATAATGCCTAGCAGCGCACCAACGGGATATTTTTCTACCTTAGCCGTACCTTCATCAACTGCGATCTCGCTAGGTGCTAATAGCTGTTCTGCGTTGTCTGCATAATAGCGGTAAATCTCTGCTACTAGGCCGATTTCGCCTTTGGCTTGTGCCACTGGTTTGCCCATTTCAGTAGCAACGATTCGTGCAAGCTCATCTTGACGCTCAACATAAATGTCAGCAACCTTATGTAATAAAGCACTGCGCTCACTAAGCGGCACATGACGCCAGTCTTGATAAGCGGTATCGGCATGTTCGATAGCTTGCTGGATATCTTTATCACTAGCGACTGGATAGGTGGCTTGAAGCTCACCAGTGGCTGGGTTATTGACTTGATAATCGCTCATAAAATCTCCTTGGATTAGAATCCATTTTTAGTTATGTTTTAAAGATAGGGACTAAATAACAAACCAACCAATAAATACTTTTACAATGTATTTACTGCTGGCTACTGCTGGGTAATATAAGCAATATTGCTATCATTAAAAATAATTGCTTTAGTCTGTACTCTCACTACCTGATGCTTAAGGAAGATTTTTTCAAGGTGTTCAATCGTTAAGCTGTCATTTATATCAGCGTATTGAGGGGCAGTAGTGCTGAGTTCATCGAATAAAAATTGAGATAAAAAAAGCCCAACATCAACATGTTAGGCTTTTTTTAGTTATAGCGATAAAGAGTTATTGTTAATAAGTACACAGCACTTAACGTCTATAGCTTTATTGAGCTGCTATTTATTATCTCTGTGCACTTTTTTCGGCATAGGCTTGTCTTTTACTATAGACAGAGCTGTCTTTGTAGAGGGTTTATTATAAGGTGTTACAGGCTCATTACTGGCAAAACGATCGGATACTTTGCCGCGGTTTTTGCTACCTGACTTTAAGTGTTTTTTTATTCTCATGACTGAGTAAGCATCCGATGTTGCTTGCTCCTCGATCAGTGCTTGATTATATAGTCCTTGATAAACGGCTAAGGTTTCTTCGATCATTTCACGCATAGTAAACAGATCAGTCATATTAGGGCGAGTAACACTCTCTAACTGGTTCCTGACGGCTTTACAAAGCGCTTGAGCATTGTGTTTTTTGACTAATCCTTGCGGATACAAAGGCTGTAGTATTTCAGTGAACGCCGCTTGATCCCAGCCAATTACTGGAGTCCCTAAATGTATGGCTTGCAAGGCGTTAATACCGATAGACTCAGGCTGATTGGCTAAAGCCATGACAATATTGGCTGCTGATAGCCATTCGCGCATATCATTACGTTTGCCACCGACATAAGTAATGCGCTCACTCAAGTTCAAAGCATTGCTACGCTGGCGAAAGTCTTCATGCGCCACATCACCCTCTCTATAGTCTTCATCCATAATAATCACATGAATGAGCGGAAACTGCTCCTGCAAATTACCTAAGATATCAATCAGCCATTCTTGACCGTACTCATGACCGATAATCGTCGGAAACACTAGCCACTTTTTATGTTCAAGCTCAGGATATTCAGCAAAGGTGCGACGTATCCAATAGACGGAAGGGTTGTGTCGATAAGGGTAGCGACGAGTATCAATACCACGATAAATACGTCTAATAGCTTTACTGCCCATATGCTCACGGCGCAGACCTTTTTTGAGATAATTGGTCACGCTGTCAGAGACGGTGATAATAGTATCGACGTCAAGTAGGGCTTTTGAATATTTATTAATAGGATAAAAACCATACATCGTCGATACTAATTTGGGCGGACGACTAACTCGCGCTCGACGCAGAGCTAAATGTAGTATCCATGCTGGCGTACGCGAGTGCACGTGGATGACGTCAGGGTTATACTGTTCAATCAAATGACGTAAAGGTATGATTTGTAATAACGATATCCAAGACTTTTTATTCATGTGCAATTGGTGATACAAGGTACCGTCGCGCTCAAGACGTTTGACTAACTCATTATCATAGTCAGCGCTGGAGATAATAATAGAAGTATGGCCGTTTTTTACCAAAGCACGACCAAGATGAAAAATACCACGTTCGGATTCATCATGTTTTAGAGACGACAACAAGCGCATAACTATCATAGTAGCAACAACTACTCAGTAAAATATTTAAAGGTTAAAAAGCATGCCAGCTGCTATTGTCAGTTAAAAACTAGCAAAACTCAACCATAACCGCAAACTAGCCTAGAGAAATAAGTACTTTTGCCAGCAGTTGTAAATACAGCACGGCTATTTATAGTAGCTTATTAATCAAGCTCCCTCATTATTAACGCAGAGCCATTTTAGCCAACACTAACGACGCTTTTGTAGATAGTCGGCATTAGGGAGTATTTGTTTTTCGCTAAGATACTTCCAATAGCGCTGCGGCAAATATTGCTTGTGTAGCCGTGAGTTTTTGCGCTCTTTGATATTAACATTAGTAAAGTAACCTTGCCAAAAGCGCTGATAACGCTGCTCATCAGCACTATGAATGCTGGCCGGATTGCGCAGCACCGCATTATCAAGGTCGGTAATAGTTTGCAATTCGGCCGGGCGAGAGGCTGTACTTTGGCTTTTGTCGTAGTAAATACCATAGCCACGGGCTAAGTCATAAATCGCCCAATGTTGATCCTGATAGCGTTGGCGAAAGTGCTCTCCAATCAATGGCAACACATTGAAATCAGGTTCTACTCGAGCAAAATAAATATCATCGGTAGTGTGCTCAAAGCGCACAAAAGCTTCCATACGATGTTTTTCTCGCCCAACTGACTTTACCGTTTGTGCCAACTCCAACACATAAAGATTACCTAAGTCTTGTAAGATGGCGCGCTTAGGATAGTCGATGGCGTATTTGATTACCTGAAATAAGGTAGTACCGATGTCCATCTTTTCGGATAAAAAGCCCCATAGGACTTGGCGCATACCTGAGCGGCCTAGTAGCTTATTTAACTTGATTAACACTCTTTGAGCTTTTTCATCATCGATAGCCACACTACTAGCGGCACTAATCAATGAGGGGACATAACAATCTTGGGCGGTCAACTGTAAGCTCGGATCGTGCTGAAGTTTATTATCGTACACATAATATACAGCGCTGAGCCAACCCTCAAAGCTTGGCTCATAAAGCACGATACTAGCGGTCAAATGACCTAGCGAATAGCTGTCTTTTGCGATCAGTGCTGACATATTTTCCTCAAGTTGCTATCAATTAAATCGGCTCAGATAGAGGTGATGATTGCCGCACTGTTTAAAATAAAGCTAACTGGCCACTACGCTGATCTTTAAACTTAGTCTGAGTTTGCGCCAATACATACTGTCGAAAGTTATCACGAGTCAGATGCGAGAGGTGCTCGTTCTTACCAGTAGTGGCGATAAAGTATTTAGCGCGGTTTACCGCTGCGCCCATTTTCTTTAGATGATATAAAGTTAGCTGATTAAACTTACGGGCTTTTACTATCTTTTTAGCAGTCTTAACCCCAATGCCAGGAATCCGGACGATCATCTCGTAAGAGGCGGTTTGAATATTAACAGGGAAATGCTCACGATGACGAATCGCCCAAGCCAACTTAGGATCACAATCTAGATCTAAAAACGGTGAATCCGGCTCGACAATTTCATGAGCCCCAAAGCCGTAAAAGCGCATTAACCAGTCGGCTTGATAGAGACGGTTTTCACGAATCATCGGTACTGGAGTACCAATTGCTGGCAAGCGGCTGTCAGACAGCATCGGCACATAGCCAGAGTAATAGACGCGTTTGAGATCGTATTGTTTATAAAAGTGACTCGATAGCTGGATAACTTGTAGATCTGTCTCGTTACTAGCGCCAACGATCATCTGACTGGTCTGACCAGCTGGGACAAATTTTGGTGCTTTTTTATGGGTTTTACGACTTTCACGGATAGTGATGATTTCTTCTTTCACCGTTTCCATTGGGGCTTTTAGTTGCTCATGTGACTTCTCTGGTGCTAGTAGTGCTAAGCCGGACTTAGTAGGAATTTCGATATTAACGCTCAAGCGATCGGCATACAGGCCCGCTTCTAATAGCAGCTCTTTTGAGGCACCAGGGATAGTCTTTAGATGAATATAGCCATTAAAACGTTCACGAGTACGCAGGATCTTAGCAACCTCGACTAAGCGCTCCATAGTGTAATCACCGCTTTTAAAGATACCGGAGCTGAGAAATAAGCCTTCGATATAGTTACGACGATAAAACTGCATAGTCAAATCGACTACTTCTTCGACGCTAAAAGCGGCACGTATAGTGTCATTGCTCTTACGAGAAGTACAGTAAGCACAGTCATAAATACAATGATTGGTTAATAAAATTTTCAGTAGGCTGACACAGCGACCGTCTTCAGTATAGCTGTGACAAATACCAGTCGCTGAGGCATCACCCAAGCCACCGCCTTGGTTCTTACGCGTGCCAGCAGAGGAGGAGCAAGAAACATCATACTTGGCAGCATCGGCCAAAATGTTCAGCTTGCCTTGTAGTCTTTCATAATTGATGGTTGCCATAAGTAAGGATTTACCACTTAATTAGTAGAAGACTATTTTAGCAAAGTGCTAGGTAAGTCACTGTAATTATTGGATAAACAACAAAACTATACGACAACGGTTGTCGTATGAGACAGCCATTGTGTGAGCCCTAATGATATAGGCGCAGCAGACAACTAGTGTCGTTCATTAACAGGAATACAGCCAAGTAGTCCATCGCCATAACCGCAGTGTTTTATCTCTACACTTATGGCTTCTAGCTTTATAAACAGCCCTGTAAATAGGCAATAATCAAGGATGCATGGACTCATAAGCGCCAGCCGCTAGCCGTTAACCAGCATCAGATAGAGGGCTGCTAATGACGACATCGTCACCTTCTAATTGCACAGGATAAGTGTCAATCTGGATACTGTCATCATCTAAGCACTGACCAGTAGCCAGATTAAAACGCTGCTTATAAATAGGGGAGGCGACATAAAGTACGGCCTTCTCTACACCTTTATGATCAGTGATAACGGTATCACCAAGTAAACCTCTAGAGAGTACGTTGGCTTGACTAAAAGGATCATAATTATCAACCGCGAACAGTTCTGCTTGCTTAGTACAAAAGATGGCGACCTGTTTGCCATTGATTAGTGCGCAGACACCAGTCTCTGGAATGATATCATGAAGTTTACAAACGGTTTGCTGGGACATTAGATAATCCTTAAAGAGTAAGGGTAAAGGTTAACGACAACGAACGGCAGCCTAAACAAGTTCAATGGTTTTAATCTGGGCTTTTTCAGCCTCAGTTGCTGGGCGAATTTGTTCGCGCTCAGTTACAAACACCACATTATCATCGCCTTTTTCGCTATTGACGAAATGACGGAAACGTTTGAGTTTCTCAGTATCAGTGATAGTCTCTTTCCACTCGCAGACATAGTTATCAATTAGCAGCTGCATCTGTGCTTCTAGCTCAGCCGCTATCTCTAAACTATCGTTAATGATGACGTCTTGCAGATACTCAAGACCGCCCTCTAAGCTCTCCCGCCATTTTGAGGTGCGCTGCAATTTGTCAGCGGTCTTAATGTAGAACATAATGATGCGGTCGATATACCGCACTAGGGTTTCAGTATCGAGATCGGTGGCGAACAGCTCGCCATGACGCGGGGTTATACCGCCATTACCACAGACGAATAAATTCCAGCCATTTTCAGTCGCTATCATGCCAAAGTCTTTACTTTGCGCCTCAGCACATTCTCGCATACAGCCAGATACGCCCATTTTTATTTTATGTGGGGAGCGTACCCCTTTATAACGGTCCTCAAGTCTTAATGCTAAGCCGATGCTATCATCGACGCCGTAACGGCACCAGTTATTGCCAATGCAAGACTTTACCGTGCGCAGCGATTTGCCATAAGCATGTCCCGTCTCAAAGCCGGCTTGTACTAGCTCAGTCCAGATATCTGGCAGTTGCTCCAGTCTTGCACCAAACAAGTCGACACGCTGACCACCCGTAATCTTAGTGTATAAGTTATAGTCTTTGGCCACTTGACCCAGCACAATGAGCTTGTCAGCAGTAATCTCGCCACCTGGTACGCGCGGTACTACTGAATAGGTACCATCCTTTTGGATATTACCCAGATAGTAATCGTTGCTGTCTTGTAGTGGGGCCAACTCAGGTTTGAGCACATAATCATTCCAGCACGAGGCCAAGATAGAGGCAACAGTCGGTTTGCAAATCTCACAGCCGCGGCCACTACCATGCTCAGTCAATAGCGCATCAAAGGTTTTGATCTCATGCACCCGAACTAAGCTGTATAAATCTTGACGCGAGTAAGAAAAATGCTCACATAAGTCATTATTGACTTCAAAGCCTAGGGCCTCTAACTGATAGCCTAAGGTGTCTTTGACCATGGGCGCACAGCCGCCACAGCCTGTAGCAGCACTAGTACAGGCTTTCACGTCCGCTATTGAATAGGCGCCGCCCTCGACCGCTGCGCAGATATCGCCTTTGCTGACGTTATAGCAAGAGCAAATAGTCGCGGTGTCGGGAAGGTTTTCAATACCCATTACCGGCTTTTCAACATTGGGCAATATCAAGCTCTCAGGATGAGCGGGCAGGTCGATATCGTTCAGATACAACTGTAATAGGTTGTTATAGTCCTCGGTATCGCCGACTAGTACTGCACCCAGTAGCTTTTTATTATCATCGGTGGTGACCAGCTTTTTATAAATGCCCTCTTTAGGGTTTTGGTACAAGTAGCTTAAGCTGCCCTCAGTCTTGCCTTGCGCGTCACCGATACTACCCACGTCCACGCCCATGAGTTTGAGCTTAGTACTCATATCCGCACCAGCGAAGGTTTGCTTAGTATCACCAGCGATTTGTGCGGCGCAAATACTCGCCATGCTATAGCCGGGTGCCACTAGACCAAATACCTTATTGTCCCACACCGCACACTCGCCAATCGCGTATATATTCTCAGCAGTAGTACGGCACTGTCCATCGATTAAAATACCACCGCGCGCGCCCAGCTCAACGCCGCACTGCGAGTTGTTTTTCACAATGCCATCTTGCGGCCGAATACCGGCACTAAAGACGATCATATCGGTATCGAGCGAAGTCTCATCGGTAAACTGCATCGTCAGATAATGATCATCTTCGCTCTGCACGCTGTTGTTATCGATGATCTGTTGGGTATTTTTACCCGTCAGTACCGTCACCCCAAGGGCTTCGATTTTTTGTTTGAGTATCTCGCCGCCAGCAGGGTCTAATTGCACGCCCATAAGCTGCGGGGCAAACTCCACTACATAAGTCTCAAGGCCTAATGTTACTAAGGCTTTCGCCGCCTCAAGCCCCAATAGACCACCCCCAACCACCACGCCCTTTTTGACTTTGGGCAGCTCAGCGATCGCCAGTATCTCATCCAAATCGGCAATGGTTCGATACACATGGCAGTGCGGATGGTCTTTGCCTTCGATTGGCGGTACAAAAGGATACGACCCCGTTGCCAGTACCAGCTCAGCGTAGCCTATCTGCTCGCCATCTTTGGTCGTGATGCACTTATTAGCGGCATCGATATCGACAATGCGCTGATTTAAGTGCAGATTGACCCTGGCGGACTCATAGGTGGCGAGGTCGACCAAGTTGAGCTTGCTGGCATCCTTATGCTCAAAGTAGCTGGACAGATATACACGATCATAAGCCGGGCGGTCTTCCTCAGCGAATACATGGATATCAAAGCACTCATGCAAGCCTTGCTCAATGATTTTGGTGATAAAGTGATGGCCGACCATGCCATTGCCAACCACTACTAACTTCGGTTTATGCGACGTACTCACTGTAGGGTTACTCATGCGCTTATCCTTGATAATGGGCTGGTTTAGATAGAGCTACCTGAATACCGTTATTACTACCTTATGATCACAGCCTAGGTGGCTAATCTTAGCTAATAACACAAGCAGCAGGTGGGCTCTTGTCCCTACAAAGCATCAATAACTGTGCCAAGCCTAGTGCTAGAAGGTGGTTTATGATCGATAGTTTATAAGAGTCATATCAAGACAGGGGTGGTAGTATCAGGGGGTTTGAAACTATTTGAAGAAGGTGGTTTACTACTCATAAAAGTAATAATGGTAAGTCTAGAGTGGGTTGTTAGCAAAGTATCACTGCACCAAAATAACCTGTTCAATGCACTGCATTGGTATTTATTAAGCGGGTTAGCTGTCGTCATTAGTGCCCTATAGTTGAGTTTTATTTATTATCGATTTACGGTTAAAGATTACTTACAAGTCACTTAACACTAAGCGTTACTGCTTGAAGTGTTGACGGAATTTCAGGCGTATAACGATTTTTATAAGGGCAGATGGCATAGCCATTGCACCTTGATAGCTGTTCTAACTGATAAGTTTCTGTATTTAACTTATTGCAACTATCCAAGGTTAGCCACATAAGGAAATCGCCTATGTCATCGTCACTGCTCATTCCTCCCTCTAAAGACAAGATCAACGTCTTATCTTTTACCGGTAAAAACAGGATTCTGCATTTAGGGTGGATGGCATTTTTCTTCACCTTTTTTGTATGGTTTAATCATGCGCCTTTTTTATCAGCGATTGGCGAGAGTCTTAATCTGACTAGAGATCAAGTGAAGACGCTGCTGATTTTAAATGTGGCCTTAACTATCCCAGCCCGAGTTATTGTAGGAATGCTCACGGATCGCTTCGGTCCACGCTTGGTGTATACTGCGATTTTGGCTATTGGAGCGCTTCCCTGTTTTACCTTCGCTTTTGCTCAAGATTATAATACTTTAGCTTTGTCGCGTTTTTTGCTGGGTTTTGTAGGGGCAGGTTTTGTCGTGGGTATTCGTCTGATGAGTGATTGGTTTCCGGCTAGTGAGCTGGGCACAGCCGAAGGTATTTATGGTGGCTGGGGTAACTTTGGTTCAGCAGCAGCGGCATTATTGTTACCCACAATTGCTATCATCGCGGCGGCCATATTTGGGGGCGATGAAGGCTGGCGTTATGCGACTGCAACCTCGGGCGTGGTGATGATGCTTTATAGTGTGATATTTTATAAGTTGGTACGTGATGCGCCTAAAGGAGCGACGTATTTTAAACCGAAAAAGTCTGGAGCTATGATGGTGACCTCAGCCGGTGACTTTTGGCTGATGATGGTGTTTAAGCTGCCGATGTATTTGGCATTAGCTTTATTGACTTGGAAGTTGTCACCTGCCGGTGTGCATTTAATCAGTCACTCCAGTGTTAATATTATTTATATTGGCTTGATTGTTCTTTATCTTTACGAATTTGTGAGTAGCTATCGTTTTAATAAAGAGATATTCACTACGCCTATGCCTGAAGCACACCGTTACGACTTTAAACAAGTAGGTGTTTTGAACATTTTATACTTTGCAACTTTCGGCTCCGAGCTAGCCGTAATCTCCATGTTGCCGCTTTTTTATCAGGAGACCTTTAGTCTATCGATGGTGATGGCTGGGGTGTTAGCTTCTAGCTACGCTTTTATGAATTTGATGTCGCGCCCAGGGGGTGGTTGGCTCAGTGATAAGTTCGGTCGTAGAATTACTTTATTAATTTTGACAGCGGGTCTGGCAATAGGGTACCTGTTGATGGGCTTTATGGATTCAACGTGGCCCCTAGCTTTAGCTTTACTGATTACTATGTTCTGCTCGTTTTTTGTACAAGCAGGAGAAGGGGCAGTGTTTGCGGTTATCCCTTTAATCAAACGTAGCATGACCGGACAGTTCGCAGGGATGACAGGAGCTTACGGTAATGTGGGGTCAGTGGTCTACCTGACTATCCTCAGTCTGGTCTCCTATCAAGTCTTCTTCTTTGTGATCGCTGCAACAGCAGTAGTTGGATTTTTAGCACTATTCTTGTTAAAAGAGCCAGAAGGGGTCATCATCGAAGAGATGCCGGATGGTACCTTTGCCCAGATTCAGGTGAGCTAAAAGTATGGATACTGATACTCAAGAAGACCGTAAAGCATCAACTAGCCCTAACAGAAATGATACCTCGTGGTCGATTGATTTTTATACTACTAAGGGTCGTAAAGCTGAGAACCAAGACAGCATATTGATCACCAGTTGCTTGCCATATGGTTTTTTAGAGTCGACACTTGCATATCCAGATCAGTCAAGTTTAACGCCCCTAACCGATCAGCCTTTATTGGTGCTGATAGCCGACGGGGTAAGTGCTTGTCAATTCCCCAAACAAGCTAGCCAATTGGTTGTCAATACGATCGCTCACCACCTTACTATCGCTTTAGCGCAGGTGGTGCAACCAGCAGATAATCCGCCCTGTAAGACAGACAGTCAGCCTTCAGTTGACTTCACAACAGCACTAACTGACCTTGACGATAATCAAGTTGCAGGCCTCATCAAGGTCGCCGTGAATAAAGCCAATGATAGTCTATACTTTCCGCAAGTCTATCAGCGGGTGCCACCCCTGTTATCCACACTTTCAGGCCTGCTGTGTATCGGCGATCGTATTCACCTATTCCACACGGGTGATTCGCGTATCTACCTTGTCGGCGTAGATAGCTTGCTGGCACTAAGCCAAGACCATCGGGTACATCAAGGGCTGCATAAGGGAGCGCTTAGTACTGCTATGGGTGCAGACACGCAAGTTACCTTGCAACAATCAGTGTTTACCCTGCATCAAAATGAATGCTTAGCTATGATGACTGATGGGGTCTATGAGCATATTGAGCCTGCCGAGTTACAGTTTGAGCTATGTGCAGCAGCGGCTATATTGCAGCCTATAGTGGCAAGTCACCGATTACCAATAGCGCCGAAGGTCAGCCAAATGTTGTGTGAGCAAGCCTTAATACAGGGCAGTCATGATAATTTAACCATGATTTGGTTGCAAAGACATGCTCAGCCCACGGCATCTAAGCTCAATAACCCTAGTCAAGCTCAGTCTATCAATGGGCCTGATGACGCCTGTAAGTGGGACAAGCAAAATGTCAGTAGCAACGATATCGATCGTTACCAGTTACTAGCTAGCTTGGATGTTGGCGATAACATTGATGGTTTTATGGTTATTGAAGTGATCGCTCGCACTGCTCGTAGCGAGGTATATCTGGTAGAAGATAAAGAGGGTTATAAGTTTGTTTTAAAGTCGCCGAGCCTCGACGCTGTAGGCGATGGGCATTATCTGCGTGAGTTTTTAAAGGAGCGAAAAATTGGCTTGAGTCTGTCTAAGCATCGCCGTGCAGGCGAGCCTGCTTTTAATCAAGTGGACCCCAATAATCTGTCCATCGATAGGCTAAGCGTCAGTGCTTATCAAGAAAATGGCTCAGCGCTTAGTGCATCGGGGGTGTTGCGCTATTATCCAGTACCAGCGAGCAGCAGGTATCTATACCACTTGACAGAATATATTGAAGGCGAAAGCCTACGAGACTTTATCACTCATAATGCCCCTTGTGATATATGGCAAACTTACGATTTGCTAGTCAAGATTGGTATGGCTGTTCGAGTGATGCACCGCCATTATCTATTACATCAAGATATCAAGCCTGAAAATATCTTGTTGACCACCTCTGGCACAGTCAAACTGATTGATTTTGGCTCGGCCAGCTCTTTAATATTGAAAGATAGTACTCGACCCCCTAATGGCGATCTGCACTATGCTGCACCAGAATATTACACTGATGCACCAAAAGGCGTCCATTCTGACCTTTTCTCTATAGCAGTGATTGGTTATGAATTATTGACAGGACAATTACCTTTTAGCTCTCAAACTTTGATGAGTCCGCATAAGGATTTAACACTACCAGTGCAGTGGTTACATCGGCAGCGGGTACCCTTCGCTAGCCAACAGGCTTTAATGCGTGCGTTCCATTCTAGTACCCAAGCGCGCTATCAAGCGATAGGTGAGTTTTTACAAGACTTTAACCCTGATAATAGCAGTAGTATTAACGATCCTGAGCCTCTTATTGTACGCCGTCCGTTATTGGTATGGCACAGCATTTGCTTCATTGAGTTTGTCATTATCTTATTGCTGTTGGCCTATATCAGATAGCCTTGATTAGACTGCCTTGATCAGGAGCACTGAGCCCAGCTATATAAGTAACTTTTTGACTAGTCATTTTAGTTAATGCTGCATTTTGCGGCTTAGGGACTCCAATCTTATGTCGCTCTGTATAAAACCATCAATTACTAATATAAAATCCTGCGCCAAAAAACCTAACGCCATGCGTAGCAATCGCTCCAATGCTGGCGTTGTGATTATTGGTGCTGGCATGGCCGGTAGCCGGTTTGCTATTGAGTTGGCCCGAGCGCAGCAGCAAAGCGAGCCTCTAACAAGCGCCGGTTTAGAGAGTATAGAGGCTCCTTTGCCCATTACTCTGATCAGTAAAGAGCCGCAAGTAGGTTATAACCGTATTATGTTATCGCCTGTATTGGCAGGAGATACCGCCTTTAGCGACACCTATCTGTACTCTGTGTCTGACTATGAGCAGTTAGGCATCACCGTGTTAGCGGGCGTTACAGTGGACAGCATTAATACTGAACAGCAATTTATAAAGCTGCAACAGGGTCAAACGCTCCCTTATGCCAAGTTAGTGATTGCTACTGGCTCAACCGCTCGAGTTATCCCTTTTGACAATCATAAAGCACTTGGCGTGCATGTGTTTCGAGACTTGGCGGATGTCACAGCCTTAACTCGATATGCCCATCAGAATAAGACTGGTATTGTCATCGGCGGCGGGGCATTAGGACTAGAGGCTGCCTGTGCGTTGACCACGCAGGGCGCACATATGACCGTCGTTCATGTGGACAATTATGTCCTAAATCGTCAACTTGATGAGCCAGCAGCCAAGCTATTACAGGCCGAACTGAGCCGCCGTAGTATAGGGCTAGAGCTGGCTGCTAGCACGGAGAGTATCGTCATAAACAATAACAATGCTAACAAGGTATGTGGGTTAGCACTAAAAGATGGGCGCACCTTACCGGCTGATTTTATAGTAATGGCAGTAGGCGTGATACCCAATACCACGCTGGCTAAAGATAATGGCCTTGTTGTCAATCGGGGCATTATCGTAGATCGCTATATGCATACTAGCTGCCAAGATGTTTATGCCATTGGCGAATGTGTTGAGCTCGACGGTGAGTTATTCGGTATGGTGACGCCTATTAATCAGCAAGTAGATACTTTGGTATCGGTATTAAAAAGTCCAAAAATATCGAATGCCAGTCCTTTATCAGCCGCCAAAGTGCTGTCGGATCATAATTTATGGGTACCAGATAGCTGGCAACCCTTTGTAAGTAAGCCATTATCATTAAAATTAAAAGTATCAGGAATAGCTGCTTTTTCAGCGGGCCAAATCGAGTTCGATGAAGAAGAACAGCAGGCTATTGAAACCATAACTTATTACCAAAGGAGCTTAAATCATTATCACTGTCTTTATTGTAAAGAGCAAAAGCTAGTTGGTGCAGTGCTGTACGGTGATGTTGATGAAGGGCCTTTTTATAGCCAGTTAATTAGTGAAGGTAGCGATATATCCCTCATAAAACAATATTTGATCTTTGGCGCCGCTTACTGCCACCTCGATCCCGTTGATACCGACATGATTGTCAGTAATGAGCTGGATTTAGATACAGGCTCTAGCAATAATACTTGCAATGACAATCATGCTATCAACCGTAATAGCCATCAAGAAGATGCGTTACAAGACCAAGCAGTACAAAAAAATGCGTTAAAAGCAGCGGGCTCACTAGGAGAAGTATCATGAATCAGGCCGTTACTGATAAGCCTTCATCTACTAGTAGAGCGCTAGCGCCTAGTAAAACCCCACCAGTTGATGCAGGGCCTAGTGCAGTCAAAGGATTGCAGCGCATTACTCTGCACAACCAAGACTCTAAGCAGACTAAAACTATACGCACCACTTGTCCTTACTGCGGGGTAGGCTGCGGGGTATTGGCGCATGTTGATGAGCTAGGAGTAGTAAGTGTGACGGGCGATCCTACACATCCTGCAAATTTTGGTAAGCTGTGCTCAAAAGGCAATGCGCTGGCACAAACCTTAGGGCATCAGCGCCGACTAACCCACCCTTATTACCAAAATAAACTAGCATCGATGCAGCATCAGCCTGTAGCACTTCAGGCAAGTGAAAGGGATGATGTTGATCTGCCTATTATGAAGCCTACTAACTGGAATGTGGTCTTAGAGGATATTGCTAATCGCTTTAAGGCTATTATCTCAAAGCATGGGCGAGACAGCATCATGTTTTATGTCTCAGGACAGCTACTGACGGAGGATTATTATGTCGCCAATAAGTTTATAAAAGGTTTTATTGGTAATAACAATATAGACTCCAACTCTCGATTGTGTATGTCGTCAGCGGTCGCCGGACACAAACGTGCCTTTGGTGCTGACTTAGTACCTGGTAATTATGAGGATCTGGAGGCCTGTGACTTGTTAGTGCTGGTCGGCTCAAATATGGCTTGGTGCCATCCTATCTTATTCGGGCGCTTCTTAGCCGCCAAAAAAGCCAACCCTAATAAAAAGCTGGTAGTGATTGATCCGCGTCGCACAGACTCTTGTGAGTTTGCCGATTTGCATTTGCCGATTGCTGCTGGTAGTGATACGCACTTGTACAATGGGTTGCTGCATTATCTTGAGCAACAAGGTTGCGGTGATGAGGCCTACGTTGAGCAAAGCGGCGGTGTTGATGAAGCTTTATATAGCGCCAAGCACTGGAGTATTAATAGAGTCTCTGACGCCTGCCAAGTAACCGCAGAGTCTATTCTTCAGTTCTATCAGCTAGTCGCTGCTAATAATAAAACAGTCACAGCATTTAGTATGGGTGTTAATCAGTCTAAAGATGGTACTGACAAGGTTAATGCTATTATTAATAGCCACTTATTCACCGGACGTGTAGGAAAAGTGGGCGCCAGTCCTTTCTCACTCACCGGTCAGCCGAATGCGATGGGCGGACGTGAAGTCGGGGCACTGGCGAACTTACTGGCCGCGCATCTAGACTTAGAGAATGCTGATCATCGTCAACTAGTAGCAGACTTTTGGAAAGCGCCACAACCAATCAACCCCAAAGTTGGGATCAAAGCCTGTGACGCTGCTGATGCCATTATGGATGGGCGTATTAAAGCTATTTGGATCATGGTGACCAATCCGGTAGTCAGCTTACCTGAGGCCGATAAGTTCCGTCAGGCCTTGGCTGAGTGCGATTTGGTTATTGTCTCCGACTGCTCCAAAGATAGCGATACTCTAAAATGCGCTGACATTGTGTTACCCGCTCAAGGGTGGGGCGAAAAATCCGGTACGGTGACCAATTCAGAACGGCGCATATCTCGCCAACGCTCCCTAGTCAGCGCAGCAGGCATGGCAAAACCGGATTGGTGGATATTATCACAAGTGGCCAAACGCATGGGTTTAGCAGGGTTTGATTATCAGCATGAAAGTGAGATATTTAATGAGCACGTAGCACTGACCGCTTATAACAATAAACCTAGCCAGCACCGCTCGAATAACCCTCAGCCGCGTTACCTTAATCTGGCCAAAGAGCTATTAGCCTTAGGCATAGCAGCAGAGGATAGCCATCATTATCAGGGTGAAGTATCCTCATCAAGTGCGCTAAGTATCGACAGCTATGAGTCTATGACTCCTTTTCAATGGGGAGGGCCACGTATAGCGATGAATGAGTCGCCCGCTACCAAAAACCTTCAATCTAGTCACCTAAGCATTAGTGACACTTATAACCCTAAAACCACCCTAATTGCTATTACTTGTTCTAATACACCAAGCTTACCCCATTTGCATCAAGGCAAACGTCAAGTTACTAGCAAGCCTACAATTAAACCCTACCCACATAGTAGTGACGCGCACCAAGCAAGCCTTGCTGATTTACCTAGTATTGATTTGCGCCTTATTACTGGGCGATTACGTGATCAATGGCATACTATGACACGAACAGGATTAGTGGCTCAGCTCAATCAGCATCAAGCCGTGCCAACACTCACTTTACACCCTAACGATGCTGAGCTATTAAACCTTAAAAATGCGGATTTTGTACGACTTTGTGCAAGGTACCAAGATAGCAGGGCGGCTAACAAAACGAGCGCTCAGTCAGAGCATAATAGCAAGGTGCTGGCACAAGTTGCTATTAGCGATAGTATGCGTATTGGTGATGCCTTTATGCCAATGCACTGGAGTGATGCTTTTGCAAGCTATGCTCGCGTTGGCACGCTCATTCCTACGGTGGTTGATCCGCACTCCGGCCAACCTGAACTAAAAAATTCAGCGATCAGTATTCGTCCAGTACCTATGCAGACGTTTGGCAAGATTTTGGTGCATCCTGAGTGGCAAGATACCATTATGGAGCAGCTAAGGGCTATGTTAGCGGCTTTTGAGGCTCAACGCGTCAATACGATTCCAAAGGTAAGGGCGTGGCCTAACTGTAAGCCTCTCAATGAGTCCTTATCATTACCAGCCTTGACTTGGAGCCTTAACCATCAAGCCAACAGCGTGCTGATTAACTTAGCCAGTCCCGTTGCCAGTATGGCGCAGCAGCTAGTTGATTCGGAGTTTTGGCAACAGTTTATAAAAAATCTACAGACGCTTTTACCAGTAGAGGCACCAGTGACTAAGCCAATACAAGCTGAGCTTACTGTATCTAAAGAAGCCGCTTCATTAACTGACGACGTTAAGATGACAACTTCGTTCAGTAGTGCCTTTATAGTGAGTCCGCAGCAAAGGCAACTAAACTTTGTTTTGACCCAAAGTCAGGATAATAAAACAGCAGACTCAGAGATGCTACAGGCAGTTGAGCCCAGTGAACGGCTAATAATGGCCATATATTTTGCTCCCTCATTAGCGCAGCTACCAGTATGCCATTGGCTTGACAGCTGTTTTTTAAGTACTAGTGATATTCCAGCTGACCTGCGTTATAAATGGCTATTGGCTGGCCGACCGGCTAGCGGTTATGTTGATCCAGGGCCGATGATATGTTCTTGCATGTCGGTTGGCAAAAATAGAATCATTGAGGCGATCACTAAGCAGGCTTGTAGCACTGCAGTAGCAATCGGCAAACAGTGTGCAGCAGGGACCAATTGTGGATCTTGCGTGAGTCAGATCAATAGGCTAATAGCAGAGTATGGATAACTGACGCTACCAAAAGTAGGGAGTTTCATACTTATAGCATGGCATAGCAATTGCATTTTATTAGAGACGACTCACTCTGCTTATTACTATACTAAGGTCTCTTTGGCTACTGGCAAGGATTTTACTGAGCTTTATGAATGGCATTATTAGGAGCTATTAACATGACTGATTTATCGGCCTCTACCCCCACTATACCATCTGAGTATTCGGCTAGTGTTACTGCTGAACGGGCGGAGATTATGACACTAAGCTTTAGTAAATCTAGTCTATCATCGAGTAAAAATGCTTCACCGAGCGCTAGACAGGTAGGTACGGTACATTTAGTCGGAGCAGGATCTGGTGACCCTGAGCTATTAACCCTAAAAGCACTGCGAGTGATGCAAAGCGCGGACGTGGTGCTTTATGACAGCTTAGTATCTGAAGACATTTTGGATATGTGCGCGATGAGTGCAGAAAAGATATTCGTCGGCAAACGCTGTGGTACTCATGCCATACCGCAAGCCGGTATCAACGAGTTACTAGTCAAGCATGCGCTAGCTAATAAAAAAGTAGTCAGACTCAAAGGCGGTGATCCTTTTATCTTTGGGCGGGGTGGTGAAGAGTTACAAGAAGTGGTGCGTCATGGCATCCATTTTGAGTCTATTCCAGGCATTACGGCAGCAAGTGCCGCCGCTAGCCGAGTAGGGATTCCCTTAACCCATCGCGACTATGCGCAGTCGGTCAAATTCGTTACCGCATGCAAAAAAACAGGCGGCGCCAACGAGGACTATGAAGAGTTATTAGATAGCACCCAAACGGTTGTTTTTTATATGGGATTGCAGCGCTTGGCTCAGCTAACCCAAGGTCTTATAAAGGCCGGACGAGATAGTGAGACACCTTTTGCTATTATTAGTCATGCCAGCTTGCCCACTCAGCAGATACTTATTGGTAAGCTTAGTAGTATTGCTGAGCAACAAGCATTGGCCAAACTACCTACGCCGGCGTTACTTATTATGGGTGATGTAGTCACTTTGCATTATGAGTTGGCAGCTTATAACCTTGGCAGCCTTAAGTCATTTAGTTATAAATAACTTTCATTAACTCATATTCAACGACACCTTTTGGGGTTTCGATACGCACTTCATCGCCTTCAAATTTGCCAATCAAACCGCGAGCGATAGGCGAGTTAACAGAGATTTTGCCTGCTTTAAAGTCAGCTTCATCATCACCAACGATTTTGTACTGCTTTTCTTCTTCGGTGTCCATATTTTCTATGACTACAGTCACCCCAAATACCACACGGCCGTCATTCTTTAAAGTAGCAGGATCGATAACTTGAGCGCCACCAAGCTTGGCTTCGATGTCACGGATACGGGCTTCGCAAAATCCTTGCTGCTCACGGGCAGCGTGGTATTCAGCGTTTTCTTTTAAATCGCCGTGTTCGCGAGCTTCAGCGATAGAGGCGGTGATGCGTGGACGATCGACACTTTTTAGCTGTTTTAGTTCGACTTCTAAAGCTTCGTGTCCTTGCGGAGTCATGGGATAACGTTGCATATTTTTTTCCTTAAACCAATAACAGCACACCATCTCTTATGGAGACGATGTGGGCATTATTATAAGTATTATAAAATGTTGGTATGCCTAAGGTTTGAGTGGCTAGATAGCACCCACTTAGACAGTACACAATATGAGTGGATAATAAAAAGCATAGTAGCAGTGAGGCCACTATGCTTCTATAATTAATTATCGATTACTAGCTATTACTAAGCTAGGTAGTTAAGTCTAATTTACTGAATTTATTCAGCTACGTCAATAGGCTTTGCTTGCTGATGTAAATCTTGCAGTTTATAAACCTCGAATGGTAAGTCGATAGCGTAAGATTTGCAGACCGCATCGGCCGCCCCTAAAGTGGTCACATAGAACACTTTGCCTTGCAGGGCACTACGACGAATAGAGAAAGAATCCTCTTGCGCTTGCTTGCCTTCGGTAGTGTTAATAATGATATCAATGTTGCCATTTTTTAAAGCATCAACGATATGTGGGCGCCCTTGAGTAACTTTATTGATTTGCTTGCACTCAATACCGTTGGCCACTAATATTTTTTGAGTACCAGTAGTCGTGACAATATTAAAGCCAAAGTCAATTAACTGACGAGCGATAGGTACTACTTGTTGCTTATCACTATCACGTACTGAGATAAATACAGTTTTGCTCTCGCCTTCAATAGGTAGGCCCGGCAAGCGCTCATTACTACCGATAACCGCCTTATAAAAAGCTTCGCCAAAGGTTTTACCTACGCCCATCACTTCGCCAGTAGACTTCATCTCAGGGCTCAAAATAGGGTCAACACCTGGGAATTTAGCAAAAGGGAATACCGCTTCTTTTACCGCAAAAAATGCAGGAACGATTTCTCTAGTAAAGCCCTGATCTTTTAGGGAAGTGCCCGCCATACAACGAGCTGCGACTTTCGCTAATGAAGTACCGATACACTTAGAAACGAAAGGAACTGTACGTGCCGCGCGCGGATTGACTTCTAAGATATAAACCGTTTCGCCTTTTACCGCGAACTGAACGTTCATCAAGCCAACCACACCAAGCTCTTTGGCCATGGCTACCGTTTGCTCACGCATCACATCACATAACTCTTCTGATAATGAGTAAGGCGGTAGCGAACACGCTGAGTCTCCAGAGTGCACGCCCGCTTGTTCGATATGCTGCATGATACCGCCAATCACCACATCAGTGCCGTCACAAATACAGTCGACATCGACTTCGATTGCATCGTCTAAGAAGCGATCCAGTAGTACTGGCGCCTCGTTAGAGGCTTGCACGGCAGTACGTAGATAGTGTCTGAGCTCGTCTTCGTTATAAACGATCTCCATCGCACGGCCGCCCAATACATAGGATGGGCGTACTACTAAGGGATAACCGACATCTTTGGCTTTGACTAAACCATCTTCTAAGCTAGTCGCTAAAGCATTAGTTGGCTGTACAAGATTCAATTGCTCAATCATGTGTTGGAAGCGCTCACGATCTTCAGCGCGGTCAATCGCATCAGGGCTAGTGCCGATGATTTTGACCCCAGCGGCCTCTAAAGCACGGGCCAATTTCAACGGGGTTTGACCACCGAACTGGACGATGACGCCATCAGGCTTTTCGATACGGACGATTTCTAACACATCCTCTAAAGTAATTGGCTCGAAGTACAGACGATCTGAGATGTCATAATCGGTTGAAACCGTTTCAGGGTTACAGTTAACCATAATGGTCTCATAACCGTCTTCACGCATGGCAAGGGCGGCGTGCACACAGCAATAGTCAAACTCGATACCTTGGCCAATACGGTTAGGACCACTACCGATAACCATGATTTTTTTCTTGTCTGTTGGTTTGGCTTCACATTCGCTATCATAAGTAGAGTACATGTAAGCGGTGCTAGTCTCAAACTCTGCAGCACAAGTATCTACCCGCTTGTAGACGGGGTGCACGCCTAAGTCCCAACGTTTTTTACGCAGTTGCTTTTGGGAGATACCTAGTAGTTTGGCTAAGCGTAAGTCTGATAAGCCTTTACGTTTAAAGCGACGTAGGTTTTGCTCAGTCAAGCCGCCAAAGCCTAGCGCTTTCACAGTCGCCTCAGTGTTAACGATATCTTCGATTTGCACTAAGAACCAAGGGTCAATTTTGGTAAAGCTAAATACTTCATCGACGCTCATGCCAATACGGAAGGCATCGGCCACGTAGTAGATGCGTTCAGGCGTTGGAATAGTAAGACGATTGGTAATCTCACTACGAGCTTTATCAGCGCTAAGTTGACCATCTTTAATAGCCGCAAAGTCGATTTGTTCATCGAAACCATCTGAGCCAGTTTCCATGCCACGTAGGGCTTTTTGCATCGACTCTTGGAAGTTGCGGCCGATAGCCATCACTTCACCAACTGACTTCATTTGTGTCGATAACACGTTGTCCGCTTGTGGGAATTTTTCAAAGTTAAATCTAGGTATCTTAGTGACGACATAATCGAGGGCGGGCTCGAAGCTCGCTGGAGTTTTGCCACCAGTAATATCGTTTTGCAATTCATCTAGGGTATAGCCGACTGCTAGTTTTGCGGCGATTTTGGCGATCGGAAAGCCAGTAGCTTTTGAAGCCAATGCTGATGAGCGCGATACGCGTGGGTTCATCTCGATGACGACCATGCGGCCAGTATCAGGATTAATGCCGAACTGTACGTTAGAGCCACCGGTTTCTACCCCGATCTCACGCAGTACTGCCAAAGAGGCGTTACGCATGATTTGGTATTCTTTATCGGTCAAGGTTTGTGCTGGGGCAACAGTGATAGAGTCGCCCGTATGCACGCCCATCGGATCGAAGTTTTCAATGGCACAGATGATGATACAGTTGTCTTTTTTGTCACGAACCACTTCCATCTCGTATTCTTTCCAACCTATCAACGACTCATCAATCAGCAACTGATGGTTCGGTGATAAGTCAAAGCCACGCTCACAAATCTCGATAAATTCATCACGGTTATAAGCGATACCGCCACCTGAGCCGCCCATAGTGAATGAGGGACGGATGATGCACGGATAGCCCATTTTTTCCTGGGTAGCAAAGGCCTCTTCCATAGTTTCAGCAGTCTCAGCACGAGGGCATTCAAGGCCAATACGCTTCATAGCTTTATCAAACAAGTTGCGGTCTTCTGCCATCTCGATTGAGTCTTTGGTCGCGCCAATCAACTCGCAATTATATTTAGTCAATACGCCGTGCTTATCTAACTCTAAGGCACAGTTCAAAGCCGTTTGACCACCCATCGTTGGTAGGATGGCATCAGGGCGCTCTTTAGCAATAATTTGCTCAACGGTCTGCCAAGTAATCGGCTCAATATAAGTGGCATCAGCCATCGCAGGATCAGTCATGATAGTCGCTGGATTAGAGTTGACTAAGATGACTCGATAGCCTTCTTCTTTTAGGGCTTTACACGCTTGTGCGCCTGAATAATCGAACTCACACGCTTGGCCGATAACGATAGGGCCTGCGCCAATGATAAGAATACTTTTTATGTCGGTACGTTTTGGCATAATGTTTTTAAGTCCTATTTTGGCGAGTTTATATTTGTATGATGTTTGGGTAAGCAACAAGATTTATAAATAATTAAAAATCTTCTGAAGACAATGTGATTTAATGATTTTAAATACTAAAATAATTTTTATTTAATTTTAAGTAGTATCATTTACTTAATATTAATCTTTTCAAGAGCAATATCAAGACAGGCTAAAAACTCTATAAATTCATTTGATGAATACGAATAATTAGATAATCCAACTTCTAGCGCATGTCCAATTACAGCAAAAGTTTGTTTGAGAGATAACTCTGAGTTTTTAGCTAATAATTCAGAAAACCTTCCTAATTCACTAATCGTAAATCCGTATTCATACTTTGCTGTTTCTATATCCTTTAACATTATTTCAATAATGTCTGAGTCTAAAGTACGGGTATGTATCAATGGAATATCACGAATAATATCTTCTAATAAATCAAACGGTAATTCTTCATTAAAATTGCTCAAAAGAATATAAGCGAAATCCCAGCGTTGTTTAGCGGATAACTTTGATAAATACTGAATGTATTTGTTTTGGAACTCTTGTAATACAGCATTCCATGACTTATCAAAGTTTTGCTTATTTTTATCACTCATATTGCTAGAAAATAATTTATGATCTGACAAAGCATTATCTATATTACTACCACTTTTTCTCACGAAAAGCTGAGAGATAAAGCTCACTATTTAGACCTAGCCATCATCGCCGCAAACTTATCAAACAATGGCGCAGCATCATGCGGCCCAGGACTGGCTTCGGGATGACCTTGGAAGCTAAAGACTGGTTTATTGGTCAGCTCAATGCCTTGGTTGGTGCCGTCAAATAGTGAGCGATGGGTCGCTTTAACGTTATCAGGTAGGGTGTCTTCATCAACCGCAAAGCCATGATTTTGACTGGTAATCATAACCGTGCCCGTGGCTAGATCCTGTACTGGATGGTTAGCACCATGATGACCGGTTTTCATTTTGATAGTATTGGCACCACTAGCTAGACCGATCAGCTGATGACCTAAGCAAATACCAAAGGTTGGAATGTTAGTTTCTTCGATGATATGACGGACGACATCGATAGCATAGTCACAAGCTGCAGGGTCGCCAGGACCGTTTGATAAGAAGATACCCTGTGGATTCATCGCAAGCACATCAGCGATAGGAGTCTGCGCTGGAACCACAGTCACATGACAGCCACGGTCAACGAGCATACGCAAGATGTTGGTCTTAGTACCGAAGTCATAAGCGACGACGTTATATTTAGACTCGATATGAGTGCCGAGCTGTTTAAAGAAGCCACCAGTACCGCTATCATGGCTACCGACTAAATCACGGTTGAGTAGGGTGTCAGATAATTCCCAAGTACCGGCTGTCCACTCAAAGCTATCGGAAGTACAGCACTCTTTGGCTAAGTCCATGCCTTCAATACCAGCAAACTCTTTTGCCAGATTAATCGCTTGTTGCTCATCGTCTTGACTGATCGTTTCGCCATTAGAGGCCGTCATGATGCAGCCATTCTGTGCGCCTTTATCCCGTAATAGGCGAGTAAGCTGGCGAGTATCAATCTCAGCAATAGCAACAGTATCGTTACGCTTGAGATAGTCAGTCAAGGATTCAGAATTGCGGAAGTTAGAGGTAACCATAGTGGCATCACGAATGATGAGGCCTTCTGCCCATATTTGATGCTTATGATCTACATTGCCTGATTCAGCATCTTCAGAGTTAGTACCTGTATTGCCGATGTGCGGATAAGTCAGAGTCACTAGCTGACGGGCATAACTAGGGTCAGTTAGGATTTCTTGATACCCTGTCATGGCCGTATTGAATACCACTTCACCGACACGATGACCCGCGCTACCGATACTCAGACCGCGAAAAATCGTACCGTCTGCTAGTGCCAAAATTGCTTGTATTTCTGTCGATGAATTCAAGGATTGCCTCCGCTGTTATAAGTGAGTGCCCCTATGTTCTGCTAGGATAAATATTGGTTTAAAGTTGCGATTTATAGGACTATAACTGCAGTCAATGAACTATAAAAAACAGCCTGAGACAAAATTTAGCCGCAAAAAAGCGAGAAGACATTATCAACGAAAACTACAAGACCCACTAATTAGTGAATAAGTAATAAATCGTATCATGTCCGCTCGCTTAGGCACAGATTTTGCGCATTATACTAGAATTTTTCCCTCAGGGCTAGCGCCATAAACAGGAAAAAGCCATAAAAGAACAATAGTTAGGCGCGCACTAAAACTGATAGTTTACGGTTAATCCATAATAATCAGGGGCAAGGTTAGTGGCGATGTGTAAGTTATCATTATAACTTTTGGTTAAAAACATACTGCTGGCAATGCCCAGCGCCGCACCTGCCAACACGTCAGTGGTATCATGCTCGTCTGCTTCTAAGCGAGTATAAGCGACAAAGCCTGCGCCTACATAAGCGGGTATGCTGTATTGGAGTCCATAACGTTTATGGATAAAGCTGGCGCCTTGAAAGGCTACTGATACATGTCCAGAGGGAAACGAGTTATTATCGCTACCGTTAGGCCGCTCTTTATCGATAGTAGCTTTGAGCACTTGCGTGGCCGCAAAGTTAGTAGCAAATGAACCATAGAACTGCTTACGACCAGCTTTATCATCCATATAATAGGTGCTACCGTAAGCAATAGCGGGGATAGCAACCGCAACGATATCACCAGCTCTTGTAAGATCTGAGTCATTGGCGGTACAAATTGGACTAGTCAAGATCAAGCCTGATGATAACAAGATCGATGCGGCGTACTTTTTATGGCTCATAGCCTTATTCCTAAAGATGTTTTGCTATGGATATTGAAATGCTATCATCAGTTTTTATTTGATGATAAGCCTCAGTTATTGGGTTGCTTACTTAAGCATTCTTTTATTGCTTATTTAGTCATTTTTTTCATTGCTCAAAGCTAGCTAGACCAGTGCTAAAGTTCGCTTCAAATCCAGCTTGATGACCATAAAAACTGCCTTTAATAGCAGCTAATTTGGATGACTGGGCAATTGTACTATAAAGCCGGACTGGTTTTTTTATTATCTAATGCTTATAAAGACTATTATAAAAATCTTTATCAACGCTGATTTATCGCTAGGCATTTATTGCTAGCTATTCGCTATTGATCAGTTACTATTCACTATTAAGGATCGATTATGATTTATCAATATTTAGACAAAGTCCCTAAATTTGCTAGCCCATTTAATGGTTGGGTAGCCGACTCAGCACGAGTGATTGGTGATGTCTATTTGGGTCATCAAGCTAGTGTTTGGTTCGGCGCTGTAATTCGTGGAGATAATGAGCGCATTCATATCGGCGACTATAGTAATGTACAAGAGAATAGCGTCATCCATACTGATGCAGGCATTGAGGTCACTATTGGCAATTATGTTACTATTGGCCATTTGGCGATGTTACATGGCTGCGAAATCGGTGATAATAGCTTGATTGGCATTGGTGCGGTAGTGCTTAACAATGCCAAAATCGGCAAAAACTGTATCATCGGGGCTAAGGCATTAATCACCGAAGGCAAACAGATCCCAGACAACTCATTAGTGATGGGCGCGCCCGCCAAAGTAGTCAAAACACTCACTGATGAACAAGTCGCTATGCTGCAAGCCTCTGCTATGCATTATGCCGCACGTTGCCAAAAGTTTAAAAATGGTCTAAAAGAAATAGCTATGCCTGAATAGCTATGCCTGAATAGAGAGGCGCCAGCTTTACAGTTACTACCATTCTAAGTATGCTTACCTATTATTGACGAGTATCACCCTATGAGTAACCCAGCTATTGATTCTTCACTTAACTATTCTTCTGTTAATGACATCCCCGCATCAAAGCGCACTTTAGCTTTATTTGACTTAGACCATACTCTACTTGATGTCGATAGCGACTATTTATGGGGTGAATATATTGTCAATAACGGTCTGGTTGATGAGGCAGAATATCGAACTGCCAATCAAGCATTCTATGAGCAATACATCGAAGGCACGCTAGATGCGACTGAATATAATGAGTTTGTAGCGCAGTTTTTGACTAGCTTGCCGCTGCCGCGCTTGCATGAGCTACGTGAACACTATATCCAGACTGAGATCGAACCGCATATACGTCCAAAGGCCCTAAAGGTATTGGCTGAACATATCGAATTAGGCCATGATGTCGTGATTATCTCAGCGACTAACGATTTTGTAGTATCGGCTATCGCTAAGCGCTTTGGCGTTGAGCGGGCGAATGTATTAGCGACGCCACTTGAAATCATTGATAAGCGTTATACCGGTAAATTAACTGACAAACCCAATTTCAAAGAAGGTAAAATCTATCATCTGAATAAATGGCTGGACAAGCAGCAAGCTGCTGGCGTTAGCTTTGATAAAACTTACGCTTATTCGGATTCCAAAAATGATTTACCGTTATTGCAATGGGCGGATATGGCCGTTTGCGTCTCGCCCGACGATGCTTTACATGCGCACGCTTTAGCGCACCGCTGGGCAGTAGAAGATTGGAGTATTTAGTTTTATTCAGGTATCGAATATTTTATAAGTAGCGTGGGTGGTAACCCACGTGATAATTTAGCTCAGCGTTCCGTGACTGTCATGATTGTTGGAGTTCTATTTAAAGAATTTCCCTTGCAAAGCTAAAGTTGCATTGCAATTTTTTAACGCTTTTCAGGCGTAGGCTAGGTTTTTAACCCAGCATTTTAAACTTGCAAAGTCTTGCAGCGGGGCTAAAAACGCCAGCCTACAACAGACCCTATTTATCTTATTTTTATTACTTATTAACCCTTAGGAAAATTTATGGAAATCAATCCGTACCAAGAGCAAATCAAAGACTTATCTGAGCGTGGACAGGACTTACGGAGGTATCTTTGACTTCGATGGTAAGCAAGAGCGCTTAGAAGAAGTCAATTTAGAATTAGAAAACCCTGAGCTATGGAACGATCCTGAGCGGGCGACTAAGATTAATAAAGAAAAGAGCCATTTGGATGGCGTTATCGACGTAGTGGTATCGCTTGAGACTACCTTAGAAGATGCAACAGCGATGCTAGAATTAGCAGTTGAAGCGGAAGATGAGTCCTTGCTTAACGATGTGCAAGCTGAGCTGGACAGTGCCGAAAAGCGGGTAGCTGATTTAGAGTTTCGCCGGATGTTCAGTGGTGAGATGGACCCTAATAATTGCTATTTGGATATTCAGTCTGGTAGCGGGGGTACTGAAGCGCAAGATTGGGCGGAAATGCTGCTGCGTATGTACACCCGCTGGGCAGAAGCGCATGGCTTTAAGGTTGAGGTCATTGAGATCTCATCTGGCAGCGTGGCAGGTATCAAGTCAGCAACCATCGAGATCAAAGGCGATTATGCTTTTGGTTGGTTACGCACAGAGATCGGTGTGCATCGCTTAGTCCGTAAGTCACCGTTCGATAGTAATAACGGCCGTCATACTTCATTCGCTGCAGTGTTTGTATCGCCTGAGATTGATGACGATATCGATATCGATATTAATCCAGCAGATTTGCGCATTGACACCTATCGCTCATCGGGCGCTGGTGGTCAGCATGTAAACACTACTGACTCTGCGGTGCGTATTACTCACGACCCAAGTGGTGTCGTAGTGACTTGTCAGAACGAGCGTAGTCAGCATGGTAACAAAGCCACAGCGATGAAAATGCTGCGTGCTAAACTTTATGAGCTGGAAATGCAAAAGCGCATGGAGAGCCAACAAGCGGTTGAAGACGGTAAGTCGGATGTCGGTTGGGGCAGCCAGATTCGCTCTTATGTCCTTGATGACTCGCGTATCAAAGACTTACGTACTGGTGTTGAAACCTTTAATACTGGTGCGGTACTCGATGGCGACTTGGATCAGTTTATCGAAGCCAGTCTAAAAGCGGGTTTATAAGCCTCAATTCGTATTCAAAAAACCAAAACTTACTTAAGGAAGATTATGCCAAGCGTGAATCAATATTTTGATGATAAAGTGACTTCTATTGCCTTTCAAACTGCCACTAAGCCAGCTACTGTAGGCGTTATGTCTATCGGTGACTATGAGTTCGGTACTAGCGAGTTTGAGACTATGAGTGTGGTTAGTGGCGCATTAACGGTCAAGTTGCCTGACAGCGATGAGTGGCAAACCTTTGCTGCTGGCGAGCAATTTACTATTGAAGCCAATAAAAAATTCAAAGTAAAAGTCGCGGTTGAAAGTGCTTATCTATGCTTATATGGTAAGTAGGATTTGTAACTAGTAGCGGTTATGTAGATAGTTTTCCCCGCTAAAAAAAACGCCAAACATTATCTGATTGGCGTTTTTTTATGGCTGTTATTTTTATACCTATTATATGACTAACTGAGCGGTAAACTGCTTTGAGTCATAAATCTTTTCGGTATTGCACCATATCTGTTTGACTAGCGATATGATCATAGAGTATCCGTGCTGGGGTGTTGCTCTGTTGCGTAGTCCAATAAACACGATTACAGCCTCGTTGCTTAGCGAAATCATAAACGTATTCAATCAACGTACGACCAACCCCTTGTCCACGTACCGATCCATCAACATATAAATCTTCCAAATAGCAACAGTCAGTAGTGTTCCAAGTATTAGGGTGTAGCACGACATGAGTGATGCCGACTAATACACCAGCTATCCGAGCGCCAAAGCCATAGATTGCTATCTCACTATCGATTATCTTGCGCCAAGTACAGTCGGTGGTTTCAGCCGCTAAGCTAGTCTCATAAAAGCTCAAATAGTTTTGCCATAGCGTTAGCCAAGCCTCATAGTCAGAATCTACAAGCGCGGTTATGGTAATAGAAGATTTACTAGTCATAGTTTATTCAGCTTTACAAAGTTAAAGGGTGTTAAATTATGCCTTAATAGTCATGATTTTATAACCCTGCCAGCCATCATATTGTGCGAAAGGGTGCCTTTAGACGGTTGCAGGTTTTACACAGGATTACACATTAGGCGTGGCAAACAAACAGTAAAAAAACTGCGAACTCTCTATGCTAAGGCTACGACAGGTTATTGACTGTCTACTACTAAACTTTAATGACTCAAAATAAAATATCTAAGGGCTAAAGTCCGAGCAGCTGCTGGCGATAGCTTACTCAAAATATTAGTGAAAAAAGGCGCACTATTTTATGGCTAATCGCACTGAGCAAGCAATGATAGAGGATCTACGTCATGATTATGAGTCGCTTGCACGCCGTGCCAAGCTACTTTATGTTAGTGATGAGGAACCAGGCTATCAGCGTCGTCGTCATGGGCGCGGTTTTACTTATCGTGATGCTACTGGCCATACGGTCAAAGATAAAAAGCTACGCCAACGTTTTGAGGCGTTAGTTATTCCACCGATGTGGTCAGAGGTGTGGATATGCCAAGATGACAGAGGGCATATCCAATCGACTGGTCGTGATGACAAAGCGCGTAAGCAATATTTATACCATGCGCTTTGGGATAATGTGCGTGACCAAGCCAAGTTCGATGCTATGATTGGCTTTGCTGAGGCGTTACCTAATCTGCGTGCGCAAGTTGAGCTGGATTTGGAGACAACGTCGTTATCTCGTGCTAATGTATTGGCTGCGGTAGTCAAACTGTTAGAGACCACCCTAATTCGGATAGGTAATAGTCGCTATGCTAAGCTCAACAAGAGCTACGGTCTTAGTACTCTACGCAGTAAGCATGTCAGCGAGATCGACAATGGGTTGGCCTTTGACTTCGTTGGTAAGAGTGCCAAAACTCATCATATTGAATTACAAGATGAGCGTTTGATTGCTATTGTACAAGCGTGCTCGGAGCTACCTGGCTATCAGATATTCAAATATCTTGATGAGCAAGGGGACAAGCAAGTGGTGGATAGCGCTGATATCAATCGTTACTTACGTGAGAATCTGTGTGCTGATAGTAGTAGTGATAATCAGGATCAAGAAGAGGTTGATAGACGCTATAGTGCCAAAGATTTTCGTACTTGGATGGCTAGTGTGTTGGCTGCCAGCTATCTCTATGACGAGCTACACAGCCCCACAGGAGCAGAGATAGTCGCCAGCGAACCGCATAGCAAGATGCGCCAATCATTAGTGACAGAAATGGTCAAAGAAGTAGCTAGCGAGTTAGGCAATACCCCTAGTGTCTGCCGCTCCTCCTATATTCACCCCGTTATCATCGAGCGGTTTTTGGCTGGAGAGTTCTTTGAACCTTATAAACAAGCAAGACGTGGACGCACTAAGCAGTATCAAAGCTCTGAAGAAAAAGCTTTGCTTGCATTCTTGCATAGCTTAGAGATTTGACCCTAATAGAGTAGTAATAAAAAATTAATTCATCACTAAAGGAATAGTTATGCAAATTGAAAACAGCAGTTTTTTGGTTACTGGTGGGGCATCTGGACTGGGCGAAGCCGTAGTTCGGGCTATCACAGCTCAAGGTGGTAATGTAGTCATAGCGGATCTCAATGAAGCCGCTGGTCAAGCTTTAGTGGCAGAGCTAGGCGCTAAGGTACGTTTTACACGTTGTGATGTAACTAATGGCGATGAAGTACAAGCTGCTGTACAGCTAGCCGAACAAGATTTTGGTGGCTTACAAGGTTCTATTAACTGCGCTGGTATCGCCGTAGTACAAAAGTTACTCGATCGTGATAACAATCCTGCCGACCTTGAGGCATTTAGCCGTGGAGTGAATATTAATCTAGTTGGCTCCTTCAATGTGGCACGCTTAGTAGCTGCTAGTATTGCTCGCCGAGTTGCTGCTACTAATATCGCTAGTAGTGATGCCAATCAAGAGACTGAAAAGAATCTAGATCAAGGGGTGATTATCAATACCGCCTCCGTTGCAGCCTTTGATGGACAAGTTGGCCAAGCCAGTTATGCCTCTTCTAAAGCTGGGGTAGTTGGCTTGACTCTACCTTTGGCTCGTGAGCTGGCACGTCATGGTATTCGGGTAATGACTATTGCGCCCGGAGTTTTTGGCACCCCAATGATGAATAGCATCCCAGAAAAAGCGCGCGAGCAGTTGGAGTTAGCCGTTCCTTATCCTAAGCGCTTGGGCGCACCTAGTGAGTTTGCTAAGTTAGTTACCCATATCATTGATAACGCTTATCTAAATGGTGAAGTGATTCGCTTGGATGGGGCTATTCGTATGACTTAAGACTTACAAAGTCGGTTTTCGCAGGATTTAAGGTACTCGCAGTATTCAGGGTATTAATAGTATTCGCACATAACTTAGCCCTAGGTTTTGCTATATTGATGGCAAAAGTTTTTACCCAGCATTCAAATAGCTCTAATAAGGATTAAAACCTATGTCGTTTTCTACTACGGATACTAATAAAGGCTTACGCTGGTTACTAGTCGCTATTGGCTTTGTGCTGATTATTAGTGTCGCTACTAGCAGTTATGCCAAGAGTGTCACTAACCGTGAGCAGCCTATCGATGACAGCGTAACTATCGATAAGATATTTGTCGATAAGTCTAATCGCCTGTTAAAGCTAATGAATAAAGGTGAAGTTATCAAGAGTTACCATGTGGCCTTAGGAGACAGTCCAGCAGGTCATAAGCAGCGCCAAGGTGATGAGCGTACCCCGACAGGCAACTATATTTTAGATTATAAAAACGAAAAATCTAAATTTTATCGCTCTATTCATGTTAGCTACCCTAATGCTGCTGATAAAGCCCGTGCCAAAAAGCTTGGCGTTAATGCTGGCGGCGACATTATGATTCATGGCCAGACTAACGGTTTAGGTCATTTGGCGGCGATTACTCAGCAACGTGATTGGACGGATGGCTGTATTGCAGTCACTAATGATGAGATGGATGAAATCATGGCTATCTATAAAGTAGGCATGCCGATTGAAATTGTAGAATAGGTCAGCACAGTTACTGTTTTTTTTGCTTACTGTTTTTACTGGCCATTTTTTGCTCATTATTTTTTCCATCGTTCTTGCTTAGTATTTTACTAAATAGTCAGCTATACCCAGCGTTTGTTCTTAGCCGAGCAAGCGCTTATTTTTTACATTTTTTAAAGATTTTATGGTTTTGTTGTCCTTGAAATAGTCGTTAAATATACCAATTAATTAGTCAAGATAAATATCACTGTTATAAGTAAGGTTTTATTGATTAGCTAGGTTGAAATAACCCCTAAGCTACCTTATATACATAACAGACACTGGTAAGTAAAAACCATAAATTTGCTGCCAAATATACCAATTATAAGAGGATCTAAAATATGAGATTTGAAAAATTTACTCAAAAGTTGCAATCAGCGATTCAAGAAGCGCAGAGCTTAGCGTTAGGGCGCGATAATACTGGGATAGATCCCGTGCATCTACTAGCGGTTTTGTTGCAAGATGAATCGAATTTGTCTATCTGTCAGCAAGCTGGTGGTTCTATTCCGGCGTTGAAGAATGGGGTAGCCAAAGCCCTAGATAATCAAGCAACGATTAGCGAACCGACTGGCGATGTCAATCTGAACCCAAACTCAGTCAAAATCTTGAACCTTGCTGATCGACAAGCACAAAAAGAAGGCGATGATTTTATCGCCACTGAATGGGTGATGCTAGCGCTAGCGGAACAAGGCGAAACTAAGAAGATATTTGAAAATGCTGGGGTAACAGCGCCTAAATTAAAAGCAGTCATTGAGCAGCTACGTGGCGATCAAACCGTTAACAATCAAAACGCAGAAGATCAACGTGATGCGTTAAATAAGTACACTATCAATCTGACAGAGCAAGCAGAGCTTGGTAAGTTGGATCCAGTGATTGGGCGTGACGAAGAGATTCGCCGTACTATTCAAGTGCTGTCACGTCGTACTAAGAATAACCCGGTATTAATCGGTGAGCCTGGTGTGGGTAAGACCGCCATTGTTGAAGGCTTAGCGCAAAAAATTATCAATGGCGATGTGCCAGAAGGCTTGCGTCACAAAGAAGTACTGTCATTAGATTTAGGCTCACTGATTGCGGGCGCTAAGTTCCGTGGTGAGTTTGAAGAGCGCCTAAAAAGCGTACTTAGTGACTTAGCTAAGCAAGAGGGTAATGTCATCTTGTTTATCGATGAGCTACATACTTTAGTAGGCGCAGGTAAAGCAGACGGCGCAATGGATGCGGGCAATATGCTCAAACCAGCCCTAGCTCGTGGCGAGCTGCATTGTGTGGGGGCAACTACTTTAGATGAATATCGCAAATACATCGAAAAAGATGCTGCCCTTGAGCGCCGCTTCCAAAAAGTGCTAGTCGATGAGCCAACGGTTGAAGATACTATTGCGATTTTGCGTGGTCTTAAAGAGCGTTATGAGCTGCATCATGGGGTCGATATCCAAGATAGCGCCATTATCGCTGCTGCTCGTATGAGTCATCGCTATATTACTGATCGTAAATTGCCGGACAAAGCGATTGATTTGATTGATGAGGCCGCTAGCCGTCTACGCATGGAGATGGACAGTAAACCTGAATCGTTAGGTAAGCTCGATAGCCGTTTGATTCAGCTTAAAATGCAACGTGAAGTGCTCAAAAACGAAGAAGATGCTGGCGCGCAAGCTGAGCGTAAAGCGTTAAATGTACAAATCGAAGAGTTAGAAAAAGAATACGCTGATCTCAATGAGATTTGGCAAGCTGAGAAAGCGCTAGTAAAAGGTAGTCAGCAGCTAAAAGATGAGCTGGATAAAGCCCGTACTGCTTATGATAAAGCCAGCCGTGAAGGTGATTATGAAGCGATGTCAAAATTGCAGTATGAGACTATCCCGCAGTTGGAGCGCCGCATTACTGAGTCTGATCTTGCTGAGCAAAAAGAGCAGACTAATGCGCCTAATATCAAGCTGCTACGTAATAAAGTGACCGATAATGAGATCGCTGAGGTGGTTAGTGCGGCTACTGGTATCCCAGTCAATAAAATGATGCAGGGCGAGCGTGACAAACTGTTGGCAATGGAAGAAAAACTCCATGAGCGAGTTATCGGTCAGGACGAAGCAGTAGAGGCGGTGGCCAATGCGGTACGTCGTAGTCGCGCCGGCTTGTCTGATCCTAATCGTCCTTCAGGGTCTTTTCTATTCTTAGGCCCAACAGGGGTAGGTAAGACTGAGCTGACTAAATCACTAGCGCATTTCTTATTTGATAGCGAGGACTCGTTAGTCCGTATCGACATGAGCGAATACATGGAGAAACACAGTGTTAGCCGCTTAGTAGGCGCACCTCCAGGATACGTCGGTTATGAAGAAGGGGGTGCATTGACCGAAGCGGTACGCCGTAAGCCCTATAGCGTAGTACTGTTCGATGAAGTAGAAAAAGCGCATCCAGATGTGTTTAATATTCTATTGCAAGTGCTCGATGATGGACGCTTGACTGACTCACAAGGCCGAGTAGTCGACTTCAAAAATACGGTCATTATTATGACTAGTAACTTAGGTTCACATAAAATCCAAGAAATGGTCGGCGAGAGTTATGAGGATATTAAGTCTGAGGTGATGGATTCTGTTAGTGAGCATTTCCGTCCAGAGTTTGTAAACCGTATCGATGAGATTGTGGTATTCCATGCTTTAGGGCAAGCACAAATGGCGGGTATTGCTGATATACAGATTGATCGTTTACGCAGTCGTTTACAAGAGCGCGAATTGGATATCACTTTAAGTGATGAGGCGATGACTCAGCTAGTAGCGGTTGGTTATGATCCAGTATATGGCGCGCGTCCCCTAAAACGTGCGATTCAGCAAGAGATCGAAAATCCACTGTCATTAAAACTGCTAGCTGGCGATTTTATTGCAGGAGATATCATCAAAGTCGAGGTTGGCAATGATGATCGATTGACTTTTAATAAGCTTAGAATGAGCTAATTAGAGAGTCAAACTTAGAGGTCTAATATTAGTTTTTCTAATGTTAGCAACTGAGTCCTAATCCTAATGCTCATACTAGCTATTAGTGACCCACCCCTTACTTGCAGTAGCAGGTAAGGGGTTTTATGTTTTTAGCTTTTACCTTAAGCGCTTATGTTATAAATGATCCTATGACTATTTTAGCTAGTGATTCTAGTAGCTAACTCAGGTCATATCTCAACAGATTTTACTAAGCTATTGAAAATATGTTGGTCATCCTATTTTGCTAATTATTGTCATTTGTTGATAATTGGTAACCAGTTTGTTACAGTGACTTTCATTAGAAATTGAGAATTAGTCATGGATCATGTGAAGGTTGGCAGATTAGGTCCGTTTCCGAAGGTGAGTAAACCTGTTTTTATTACCTCAGCATTACTTATCGTTGGATTTATTATTTTTGGCGCTTTTTTTACTGAAACTGCTGGTGCGGTATTTGGTTTTTTACAGAAATTTATTACTGATAAGTTTGGTTGGATGTTTATTATTTTAATGAACGTCGCTCTAGTCTTCTGTATTTACTTAGCAGCGAGCCGTTATGGTGATATTCGTTTAGGTCAGCAAACAGAACGCCCGCAATACAGTTTGTTCTCTTGGATAGGTATGCTGTTTTCGGCAGGTATTGGTATTGGGTTAGTATATTGGGGAACGGCTGAACCCTTATATCACTTTATGGCACCGCCGTTAGGGGAGGCTGAAACTATAGAAGCCGCCAAGCAAGCGATGAGTATTTCATTCTTGCATTGGGGCTTACACGCATGGGCTATTTATACTATAGTCGCTTTATCATTAGCCTATTTCCACTTTCGACGCGGATTACCGCTATCTATTCGATCAACGCTGTACCCAATATTGGGTAAAAAGATTTATGGGCGTTGGGGTCATACCGTCGATATCTTAGCCGTATTTGGCACTATGTTCGGGGTAGTAACCTCTTTAGGTTTAGGGGTAATGCAGATAAACTCTGGCCTCGAAAACTTATTCGGTATACCCAACTCTTTAACCGTACAGTTCGTTATTATCGCTGTGGTAACCGCATTAGCTTGTGGGTCATTGATGTTAGGTCTTGATAAAGGGATCAAGCGCTTAAGCGATATCAATATGGGTTTTACCGGCGTCCTATTAGCGTTTATGGTCATTTTAGGACCCACATTATTTATTTTTGATAGTTTTATTGAGAACATCGGTAATTACTTAGTAGCTCTAGTACCTTTATCTACTTGGGGTGAGGCTTATAGTAATACTGATTGGCAAAGTGGTTGGACTATATTCTATTGGGCATGGTGGGTAAGTTGGGCGCCATTCGTAGGAGTATTTATTGCCCGTATCAGTCGTGGCCGTACCATACGTGAGTTCGTATTAGGTGTGCTATTAATCCCTATGCTTATTTTGTTCTTTTGGTTCACAACTTTCGGCGGGGTGGCTATTCATATGGAGCTGCTTGCCGCTCTTGATCCCGCATTAGTCAGTCCAGGGTTAGTAGAAGCGGTACAAGCCGATACCGGTAGCGCTATCTTTAAGTTGGTCGAATACTACCCACTCACTAAGCCGGTTACTTTGATGATTGTGATCATGATTGTACTGTGGTTTGTGACTTCATCAGATTCAGCCAGTTTCGTTATTGATATGCTAACGGCTGGTGGTGATACTAATCCGCCGAAGATTCAGCGCTTATTTTGGGCAACGATGGAAGGTTTAATTGCTGCTATCTTATTAGCAGCTGGTGGACTTGGTGCCCTACAAGCCGCCGCTATCGTGGCAGGACTACCGTTTGCATTAGTAATATTTGTGATGATGTATGCGCTGTTACGGGGTCTAGGTCGTGATCGATTGATCCTTTATCGAGCGCAACAACACTTTATCACTGATGAGTCTGCGGATCACAACTCGGCTAACGAGTTCGTCGATGAAGATCTTTTAAAGGGTCCCTCTAAGATTACCTCAGGAGAATAAAAGCTAGCTTTTTATTGTCTAGATACAGCATTAGCTGGGATATTTTTGTAACCATAAAACCCTAGGATAGTTAGTTATCTTGGGGTTTTATTGTTTAGTAGAACTATAAAGAGCACTAGCTGATTTGATAGTTAGTGCTTATCTTGTTATGGTGGCCCTCTTAAAAATTTGAGACGATGACATGGATCATGTAAAAGTTGGCCGCTTGGGCCCTTTTCCGCGGGTAAGTAAACCTGTGTTTTTAACCTCTGCGTTATTAATTCTGGCATTTATTGTCTTTGGTGCGTTTTTTAATGAACAAGCAGAATTAGTATTCAATCAAGCAAAAGCATTTGTTTCGATACGTTTTGGCTGGTTCTTTATTGTAGTAGTCAACTTAGCCTTGGTCATGAGTATCTATATGATCTTTAGTCGCTATGGCGATATTAGGCTTGGCCATCAGACCGAAAAGCCAGAATATAATCTATTTTCTTGGATAGGTATGCTGTTTTCAGCGGGTATCGGTATCGGATTGTTATATTGGGGTACTGCTGAGCCGCTGTATCACTTTATGGCACCACCATTAGGAGAAGCTGAAACTATTGCGGCCGCTAAACAGGCAATGAACATCTCATTCCTGCACTATGGTCTGCATGTGTGGGCGATCTACGGTATGGTTGCTTTGTCATTGGCTTATTTCCATTATCGAGTAGGCTTACCTTTAGCCATTCGCTCAACGCTCTATCCTTTGATCGGCAAAAAAATCTACGGCCCTATGGGTCATACGGTCGATACTTTGGCAGTATTTGGTACTATGTTCGGGGTAGTAACGACACTAGGTTTAGGGGTATTACAGATCAACTCAGGTCTTACTACCTTATTTGGTATTCCTAATAATATTACTGTCCAGATTATCTTGATCGCTTTTATCACTATGCTGGCGGGATTATCGCTGTTTATGGGCTTAGATAAAGGTATTAAACGCTTAAGTGATATCAATATATTATTCACTATAGTGCTACTAAGCTTTGTGATTATCTTAGGGCCTACGCAGTTTATTTTTAATAGTTTTGTCGAAAACGTGGGCAACTATCTGCATCAAGTGGTTCCATTAGGTCTATGGACAGAGTCTTATAATGGCGAAGAGAACTGGCAGTCATCTTGGACTATCTTTTACTGGGCCTGGTGGATCAGCTGGTCACCTTTCGTTGGCGTATTTATTGCCCGTATCTCTCGTGGTCGTACTATTCGTGAGTTTATATTGGGGGTGTTATTAATCCCTATTACTATCTTATTCATATGGTTCACCGCCTTTGGTGGTTCAGCGATACATATGGAATTGCTAGCAGCGGCTGATCCTAGTATTGTTAGCCCTGGTCTGATTGAGGCGGTAAAAGCCGATACCGGTAGTGCTATCTTTAAGCTAATGGAATCCTATCCGCTAACCTCAGCCCTTAACTTGCTGATCGTAGTAATGATTGTATTATGGTTTGTGACCTCATCGGATTCTGCTAGTTTCGTTATCGACATGCTGACTTCTGGTGGGGATACCAATCCACCAAAGATTCAGCGTTTATTTTGGGCAGGTACAGAGGGCGTTATCGCTGCAGTATTATTAGCAGCAGGCGGTCTAGGGGCACTACAAGCAGCCTCTATCGTTTCAGGATTTCCGTTTGCCATCGTAATTGTCATTATGATGTACTCGCTACTGCGGGGTCTAAGTCGCGATAGACTGATTCTCTATCGTAATCAGCAGTGGTTTATCACTGAAGAATCCGCAGAGCATAACTCAGCTAATGAATTCCGTGATGAGGACTTATTGACAGGGCCACCTGATTTCGAAAAGTCTACTGATTAAAATATAGCTTGAATAAGCTTAAAGGGTAAACCTAAAAGCCCCAGCTTGGACTATAAGCTAGGGCTTTTTTATGTCAAAAAATTGTATTTAACCGCTCAGCTAACACTCTGTATAAAAATCTACGCTTAAAGTTTAAGATTAGCCCTTAGACCTAGACAAGGCTTTAAAAGATTTTCCTGAGACGAAGGCAATAGTCTGATGTAATGGTCTGATGCAATAGTCTGACAAGCATCAGGCTACGCCGTTTAAGCGCTAAGCATAACAGTTGAACTATCGAGCTGCTAATTTAAATAAAATAGCGCTGAATAACGACAAAAAAATAGCCCCTATATAGTCTAAGCTATCAAGGGGCTATTTTATAATTCATAAACGGCTATTGGTTAATAGCGACTAATAATATTAAGACTGCTTTTCGATATTGATATATTTATCGAAGTTTTGCGCATAATCGGTGAGATTGTCACTAAGCATTTGGCGATATTGCTTGACATAAAACTCAACGATATCGTCTTTTTCTTTAGCGAAGTCATCGCCTTTGATAAAACCGATTGAAGCGACAGAAGCACTATAACGCGCCGCTGCATAAAGTAGCGAAGCGCCAACTTGACCTGAATGCGCCTGCTCTCCTAGCTGACTATTAGCGACCCCAATGATGGCATCGGCACGCTGATAGAATGATTGCATCTCTGGAGTTATTTCAACGCTAGCATCAGTGCTATCATTACCATTGATAGTGTTATCGATAGTGTTCTTAGTAGTGTCTTGAGCGTCGTTCTGAGACATAAGCTTGTCCTATTAAATATGAGCTGTAAGATAATTGATTTTAAAAAGGCTTTATAAACCGGCATCTGCTTTTAGGATTTCAGCTTTATCTGTTTTTTCCCAAGTAAAAGCAGTCTCAGAGCCTTCACGACCAAAGTGGCCAAAGGTAGAGGTTTGCTGATACATAGGTTGCAATAAGTTTAGCATGCGCGTAATACCATAAGGGCGCAAGTCAAAATGTTTGCGAATCAGTATGATTATCTCATCATTACTGATCTTGTTAGTGCCAAAAGTATTGATCGAAATAGAAGTAGGTTCAGCGACGCCAATAGCATAACTAATCTGAACTTCACAACGATCCGCAATACCAGCGGCTACGATATTTTTGGCGACATAACGTACAGCATAAGCTGCACTACGATCAACCTTAGAGGGATCCTTACCACTGAATGCACCACCACCATGACGTGCCATACCACCATAAGTATCGACGATAATTTTGCGCCCTGTTAGGCCTGCATCACCTACAGGACCACCAATCACAAACTTACCCGTTGGGTTAATGTGATAGCGAGTACCTGCATGTAACAGCTCTGCTGGCAACACGTGCTTGATAATAGATTCCATGATAGCTTCTTGCAGATCAGCTTGCGAGATACTAGGGTCATGCTGAGTTGACAGTACTACGGCATCGATAGAAGTAGGACGGTTGCCATCGTATTTAAGCGTGACTTGTGCTTTAGCATCAGGACGTAACCAAGGCAAATCACCAGCACGGCGCAGCTCAGACTGACGCTGCATTAAACGATGCGCATATTCGATAGGAGCTGGCATAAGCACGTCAGTTTCGTTACTGGCATAACCAAACATCAAGCCTTGATCACCAGCACCTTGCTCTTCAGGGTTTTGACGATCAACGCCTTGGGCGATTTCAGGGGACTGCTTACCGAGCATGTTGATCACTGCACAAGTTTCGCCATCGAAGCCAAGATCAGAGTGATGATAGCCAATACCGTTAACCGTATCACGCACAATACGTTCAAAGTCAATATTAGCAGTAGTAGTGATCTCGCCTGCTAGCACTACAGCACCGGTTTTGACTAAAGTCTCGCAGGCAACACGTGCCTGTAAATCTTCACGCAAGATTGCATCAAGTATCGCATCGGATATTTGATCGGCCATTTTATCTGGGTGGCCTTCGCTTACGGATTCTGAAGTAAATAAACTATATTCACGCATAGTGGGTTCGCTTAATTGCAGGGACTGTTATCGATAAGGTCAGTCATTATTGAATGTGGGAAAAAGAGCAAATAGAACAAAAAATAGCACATTTTACCGTGATTTAGCCCAAAACTCTAGGGTAGCTTTAATATTAGCCAAGCTAGTGCTAACAGTTGGTCACTACTGCTGTCAAACCGTAGCGTAATGCGCTTTCGGCTAGTAGAGTACTGACTACGATAGACAAGGTTCAATCAGCGCTATCGGCTAGCGCGGCTAAAGTCTATAAAACTGACAGCTATTGCCTAATTGCGGTGTATCTAGGCCATTGACTAGCCGTAAAATATCAGTTCGATAGTCTAACGCGTTTAGCGCTATTGTTTGTAGGTTAACGTTATGCTTATTACGAATAATGCTACCAGTTAAAAAGCTGAGTGGTAGACGATAAAGTTGAGCTGGGCAGTTAAACATCTTAATAAGGCCGAACAGATCTAAAGGTTCAAAATTATCAAATACTACAGCCGTTCAGGTTTATATGCAGTTGCCTTAGCGTTTTAAAAGTCGCTATTCACCGTATTTTAAATCTCCGCAAAAGCCGCTTTATCCTTAAACATACACTCAGCATACACTGGACATTCGCCGCATTTAGGGGTGCGGGCCTGACAAGTATAGCGCCCATGCAAAATAAGATAATGGTGAGCATCGAGCATAAAGTCAGCGGGTATGCGCGCTACTAGCTTTTGCTCAACGATTAATACGTTTTTGCCAGTAGCTAGCCCAGTACGATTGCCGACTCGAAAGATATGAGTATCAACTGCCATAGTCGGCTGACCAAAAGCAGTATTCAATACCACATTAGCGGTCTTGCGGCCAACACCTGCCAGTGACTCTAAATCTTTACGGTTGTCAGGAACTTGGCCATCGAAGTTATCTATTAAGTCGCGACAAGTCTTGATAACATTTTTTGCTTTAGCATTATAAAGCCCGATGTTTTTTATGTAAGGTTTAAGACCCTCGACCCCTAAAGCCCAAATAGCTGCTGGGGTATTGGCTACTGGATATAACTGCTGAGTGGCAATATTGACACTGATATCAGTAGCCTGCGCTGATAAAATAACGGCGATAAGCAGCTCAAAGTTGCTTTTGTAATGCAGCTCAGTGAAAGGCTCTTTAATGGTTTCTGCTAACTTTTCAAAAAACGGCCTAACATTACGTTTAGGCATTAGTCGCGATGGTGGCGTATTGGCCGTTTTATGTTTGACTGTTTTACTCATATTTATTCATGCCTAGTAATAGGGGCTGATAACACCTTATAACATTTTATAAAAGCTGATAGCTATTGGACTAGGGTTGTTAATAACTGTCAGGGCAGCAATGCTAGTTTTAGCCGCCTTAAATAAGCGCCAACTCTGCTTTTAGAGTCATAAGCTCTTGCTGCTTGGCCGTATTATCACGCACGCTTAACTGTTTTTCTAACTTTTTAATCTTACTACGTAGCTTAGCTGCCGCAATAGTATCTTTGGCTTGCTGCTCACTGATATCTAAAGTTTGACTAGCGGCATTGTTGAGTTTGGCCTCGACCATACTGACTACGGGTCTAGCATTGCTGCTATCAGCTAGCTGTTCAGTGACGCGCTGAAGGTGCGTGTGATAACGCAGGCGCAAATCATCTTGCTCTTGAGTCCGCTCAGCATCAGTCAGCTCACGCTCGATAGTTACTAAGTCGATGCAATCTACTGGGCAAGGCGCTATACATAGCTCACAGCCAGTACATAAGTCAGTAAAGATAGTATGCATATGCTTACCTGTACCAATGATGGCATCGACTGGACAGGCAGGGATACACTTAGTACAGCCAATACAATCATCCTCACGAATGATAGCTCGCACTTCAGTAGGGCGTTTGGATGTCGGTTCTATCGGCCACTTTGAAGGCTCAGCGCTAAGCAGATTGTCAATATCGAGATTATGGTCAGTAGCAATAATCTGCGCAATAGCATCAGTAACTGGCTGACCGCCTGGCACACACTTATTATAGGGCTCATAGTTAGTGACGATAGCAGTAGCATAGGGCAGACAGCCATCAGGATGCTCGCATAAGCCGCACTGAGTCTGGGGTAAACAAGCATCGATCTGCGCTATCTTTAATTGAGTCGCTGTTGGTAAAGTATCAATAGTCAAAGTATCAAAGAGGATAGGGAGACTAGTTAAGCGCGTATGACTACTGGTAGGAGTACTAGTATAACTGGACATTTGATAACTGGCCTATAAGCTGGTATAAAAATTAATGGTAAAACTATTGTTCGCCATGACTGTCATTTGCAACAAGGTTTACAGACAAACCCCTTGCTCTTGCGCAATTTGGGCAATCAAATCATAAGCGATACTGCCCTTAAAAGGGATCTTCGGCAAGTTCGATATATCAAAGAACTCTGCATGAGACAGCTCATCTTCTTGGATCACGATATCACCACTGACATAACTGGCTCGAAAGCCTAGCATTAAGTTGGATGGAAACGGCCAAGGCTGGCTACTCACATAGCGAATATCAGTCACCCGAATACCAACTTCCTCAGCCACTTCACGTACTACTGCATGCTCTAAGCTCTCACCAACTTCAACAAAGCCAGCAATCAAACCATACTGCAATGAGGGCGTCTTTTGCCCATAGCGGTGATGATGTGCCAGCAAGACTTGCATCTCATTAGTCACGGGATTAAGTCGAGTAATAGCCGTAATTACACATGGCTGCACTCGTGGATATTGACGCAGTCGGCAGACTGAGCATACCATCGCTCGCTCACCGGATGTGGCTAGTTTTACAGGCGCACTGCAACGGCTACAGAATTGAGTATCGGCTTGCCAGCGTAATAACTGTATAGCTTGACTAAGCTGATCGGCGAGGGCTACTGACAACGTAGCTAATAGCTGGCGATAGGGAATAAAGGCCGTTGTGGCACTGTCATTAGCTTCTAACACAGCATCTTTATTAGCATCATCTGCACCTGCATCGACACTTGATAACGGGGTTATCTTAGGTAAAGCCAGTTGATGGTTTTGTGCATAATAATAAGTAATAGCGCTAGTCGCTGGTGCGTCATGCTGCATAACTATCGAGTCAGCCGTCGTCGAATCAGCTGATTGCCAATAGCTAGGCGCTAAGCTGATCTGTAGTTGGACGCGGCCTAATTGGTAAGGTGGCTGCGACTTATGGTCAGTGCTAACTGCTGGCAAGTCAACTAGTACAGGGGACCAGCCGCTAACTGTTTGCTGACATAACAAAGTTTCATCTTCAAAAACAAATGCACTACTCATTAATAGCTATCCAAATAAATTATATAAAACAACTTTTAAAAAAGACGCCTAAAGAAAATATTTTCGTTGAGCGTCCAAAACTAAGCATTTGACACTAAACATTCAAACTAAGCATTTAAGACTGAGCACTTAAACTAAGCATTTAACACTAAACATTCAAACTAAGCATTTAAACTAGCTAGCCAAAAATTGACTCACAGTTATTAGGCGGCCAGTAGCTTGCTTAAGCTATGTTGACCCACTTCCAGCGCCTGCTTTATTACCGGTCGCTTATGTTGAGAGCCGTCCAAATAATAATCTACCGACACCAGCACATCAGCAATATAAGCCAGTATATCGCTGTTAATCAGCTGATTGGATTCAATGCAGGGTGTCAAAAATTTTGCCAATTGCTTGAGCATAGTCGCTGAAGTCGATAACTGTAAAAAGCTAAGCGCCCCAGCCACTTGACTCATAGTAGGGGGCACTGCTTTTAATAGCTGTAAATCCTGTTCAGGAACTAGCGAATACTCATTGATAAGTTTTTCGGTACTAGCAAGGGCGCTACGGCACTCTTTAATCACTGTCTCATAAGCGCTATTGAGCTGATGCAAGGAGATAGCAGTATTATTCAGGGGTAGATAGACTTCACCTGGCGTATGAATCTCAGCCATAGTGATAATAGCGTTTTCAGCGCTCATAAGGGCTAGCAATAAATAATCGAAGTCATCAGGAGTCGGTCGCTGCCATTGACTTACCGTTTGCGCTGCACAGCGCAGGGTAGTAGCTGCTGAATTTAGGCCTATCAATTGTAGGGTAGAGCCTAACAGCATAAGCTCAGCAACTATTTGCTCGGCTTGAGCGGCAGAGTCATTGAGCCCAGAGTTAGCAAAATCACATCGAGAATAAATATCTATTGTTTCTTTGATAGTATTTATATGCAGTTGAACCCACTCATTTAGAGGATCAGTGACTTGTCGATTAGGACCAAACAAAAAGCCCTTCATTCGCTCGCACTGAGTACTATCCAGCTTATTGCTAGCGTACTGCTCACCTACCATCTTTGCTGACTGATGGTCACGTTGGCAGGCAAAGCTCACTAAGTCAGCAAAGCGACTGTCGATAATGGGTAAATAATTATGAAACTGCTGTTCTAAATAAATAAGCGTGTGCTTTTGGCGTATAGTTAAAGGTAAGATGGCCTCGATATCGGTGACTAGCGCATTAGCAGCTTGCCAAAACAAGGTTTGACTATGAGTAGCAATCAGCGCACAAGCAGCGCTCATAGATTCGAATTTTTGCTTATCTATTGCACTAAGATCACCGTCTTTATTGGTCAACACTACTGCCAAACCACTACGATAGCCATGACACAGAAGTTTATGATCTAAGTTTAGACTACTCAAAGGCTCAAAGTTTTTCTCAGGGTTAGCAATGACTACACTGCTACTACTAAAAGCAGAAAAATAGTATTCATCTACAGGGTCTATACCGCAATGGCTGTAGAGCGTGTTAATAATAGGCAATACTAAGCTGGGCTCTACTGTCTCAGTCAAAAGCACAAATTCAATATAACGATCAAAGGTCATAATAGCCTCTGACAAGTCCATAATAAGGGGAGCATCAGTTGAGTCATGGTCATCATTACTGTCATTGTACTGACTGTGGTAATAGAGCTGCTGCAAAGCTGCGCCTATAGCACTACTAAGTAATTGCGCATCCTTTAAAGCAATCAGCTCAAAGATGCTAGACAACTGCTTCAATACTTCAATCGATTCTAATAATAATACAGCTTTTTGCTTATCATCATTGAATTCAGTTAAATGATATTCAGTGTCTTTTAAAATAATGACAATCTCTTGATGCAGTAAGTGCAAGGAGGGGAGATTAAAATTAGTAATGCTAAGTGTGGGTATACTCAAAGCTAATTGCTCAGTCTGACTCATAATTATTTTTCCGTAAAATTGCGAACTATAAAATGTAAGTAATAGGCTGCAAGTAGCTAAGTTTGGGCGATAAAATATCAATAATTGAGATTAATTTTTAGTATTGAAAACTGGTTTTACAGCGCTATTAAAAATGCTGCTCAGCTGATTACCACTGGGTCATTTTAGTTTTGAGCTCAGGATTTTTTTCTGCCAAGTTAGCGAACCAAGCCTCATTGGCAGTACGGTCCGCTGCTGAGTCTACTAATAGCGCAGCAAGATTGGCAAAATTACTATGAGCAGTATGGCCGCCTTCCGTCTGACTGTCTTCCTCTATCCCTAGCGTCACTTGACCGCCAGTCATAGCCAAATAGACTTCTGCCAAAATCTCCGAATCCAGTAAAGCCCCATGAAAAGTACGGTCTTGTTTACCGACATCTAGGCGCCGTACTAAAGCATCTAGGGTGTTCTTTTGTCCTGGATACTGCTGTTTAGCCATAGACAGTGAGTCTGTCACTTGCACACGCTGAGCAAAGTCCGTCATACCCACTCTATCGAATTCCATGGTCAAAAAGCTCATGTCAAACGAAGCATTATGGGCGATGATCTCAGCGCCATCCATAAAGTCATACAATGGCTGAGCTACCTGATCAAAGGTAGGCTTGTCGCTCAAAAAAGCTTCTGATATACCGTGAATACGCACTACCACTTCATCCATACCACGCTGTGGATTGATATAGACGTGCAGTTTTTCACCAGTGAATTTACGTCCAATCATCTCTACAATACCTACTTCAATGATCCGATCGCCTTTGAGCGCATCCAATCCTGTAGTTTCGGTATCCATAATGAGCTGACGATTAGTCTCACCACGATGAATAGGCTTAGGCAACAAAGGGCGAAAATTCGGATTGGCGCGACTAGTATCGCCATCGAACTTAGTTACTTCGGTTAGATCTTTATTATCTATACTTAAGTTGTCTGTCGTCATAACGTTGGTAACCATAGCATCTGTAGTCATAGTATTAGTGATCATAGTAGGGGTGCTGATAGGCGAGCTGATACTTACAGCAGGCGCATCGAGTTTAGCCTTAACATTATTTATCGCGTGATCTGTCTTTGCATTATTAGTATTAGCACTATCAGTTGTTGCACTATTAATAGTTACAGTATCAATAGCTGCCTTATCAATAGATGCCTTATCAATAGTGTGCTCATAAGCAGGTTGCGGCGAATTAACAGCAACCCTTGCTTGCAAAGCCAAGTCATTGCTGGACTCAGCACTAAACGACTCATCTAATGGGTGATTTGTTTCTTCTGCTTCTGCTTCGTCTGCTTCGTCATCCAATTCATCTAAGCCTAGCGGGTCAAAATCTAACCAGTCCTCGTTCGCCAAAGCTTGCGCTTTTTGGTTAAATTGCTTTGTAGGAACCGTAGCACCATTATCAGCTATGGAGAGTTTTTTTTTAGCAATACTATTAGTATTTTGCTTATCAGTATCTTGCTCGCTGCTTGAGGTTACCCCAAGATTGGCCAGCTCATCAGCCTTTTCATTACCGACATGGCCAGCATGACCTTTGACCCAATGCCAACTGACCTCACGCGCACTATTCAATGCATCCAACTGCTGCCATAAATCTTGATTGGCTACTGGCTTTTTGCTAGCCGTTTTCCAGCCCCGTTTTTTCCAGTTAGCAATCCATTCCGTAATACCGTTTTTTACATAGCTTGAGTCAGTCCAAATCTCTAGCTTGAACTCATTCGGGCTGTGCTTGAGCGCTTGGATAGCGCCCATTAGCTCCATACGGTTATTAGTAGTATCCGCCTCACCGCCATATAAGTCTTGAGTGCTACCATCACTAAATATTAGATGAGCGCCCCAACCACCAGCGCCAGGATTACCCTTACAAGCACCGTCGGTATAAGCTACGGTAGTATTGAGCTTGGCGGCCATAGGGTCAATAGCAAGGTTGGCAGTGGTGGACGCTGTTGACATAAAGTTCTCTGACATAAAAGCTCGTTGAGTTTATTAATGAGTTAATAACTATTTATTGATTATTCAATGATTAAAAAGGGTCTGGCTCGATTGTCAATAAATCAGCACGCCCTAGTTTTATAAAGTATTTTTAATCGGTTATAGTGTAGCAAATTAAACAAGGTCAATGATAACAAATAGCTTGCCAATAGCGCTGACCCTAAACTATAGAATCATCAACTATAAAGCACATATCAAAACAGAAAACGATGGAATTTCTGCTAAAATAACAGCCTTCTTTAACGCTTTTAATACCCTAATGCAGGATAACGATGCCATGCCCTTACGCTCAGATATTATTGGCAACAAGCTTACTATATTGGCGACTAGTCTCACAGCCTGTAGTGTACTATTTTTGACCAGCTGTAGCGATAACAACAGCACAGCTGCAGATACTAAAGCGGTTGAACCGGCGGTAGATCTATCTATATTTGAGGGCTGCTATACGGTAAGTAGTGATGAACCGGCGCAAATCAAAGTCAGTGAACAGCAAGGCGTTTGGGTAATGCAAATGAAAGAGCCAGCTAGTGCCAAGCGTGTCTGGGATACCCCTGAGCCCTTAGAAATTGTCAAAAGCAGCGAAATTCCAAAATTCTTTTCGATAGACCCGGATAATGTCGATGCCGTCATCGCTCGTCCTGATCGAGTTCTAGTCTTGGCTCATGTCAAACCAGTATATGCCAATATAGATCCGCTATTAGATAGCGAATATTTGTCCTATATTTATAAAGGCTCAAATACTATCTATCGGGTGAAGTGTGATGAAATTAATACCGATATTTTGGCCAATCCGCATGCTAATTTGGTCATCGATAATGTCAATGACAGCATTTGATTACCGGACTGTCCAAGCTTGAGCTATTATTTATATATTGCGTGCTGATATAGAATTTTATTAAGTACTACAAGAGTCAAAATCTATGAATTTTTTAAGTTATGTCATTTTAGGTGGCTTGTCTTATGCGGCAGGTTGGGCGGTCAGGGTTCACGTATTGGCTAAACAGCCAGCACCAGAGCAACCCTATAATCTAAAGCATCCCACTATTTTGGGTTATTTGGCTGGGTTTTTTATTATTATGCTCATTATTTCATGGCTAATCGGTCGTTATATATTGGGTCATCTACAGATAGATTTATTGTTTATTATTATCAACAGCATCGTTGCTACTTTTGTGTTTTCATTTGGTCTAAACCCAGAAAAAGCGCGTTATGAGGTGCCTGATGATAAGTTTTAAATCGTGCTCTTTAGACAGTCTACTTGTAAGTAATCAATAAAGCATAAGAGCACTATTTTTAAGCAAAAATAATGACCAAGGCTATTAGGCATTGGTCATTTACATGATACTGCTTTTTATAGTTCTACTTACTATGAAGCTATCAACAGCTCAGAGCATCTATTAAGCTTCTGTTTGGGCTGATTCATGCTTTTGTGCTTGTTTCCATGCTTGATATTTATGCAGATCTTTTTCGACTAATTTTAAACAAAAAGCAATGACTAGAGCATCATCAATGTGGCCAATAACCGGGATGAAGTCTGGAATGATATCAATAGGGTTTATCACATAGATCAAACCAAAAACGATCGCTGAGATGGTCTTATAAGGGATGTCACGATAGTTACCTTGATAGTAATCTTTGACTAAGCTGACAAACAAAACGATATCAGTAGTAAAGCGCTCAAGATGGCTACTGTCTTTTATTTTTTCTTTAAGATTTTCTTCTTCTTCAATAATATACTCAAGATCAGCATCTAATAACTTTTCATCTTTTATGCTATTTTGCATCTCTTCAGTTTTAGCATTGATTTTATCGTTAAATAGCATATTTTTGCTAAGGTTAGTATCATCCTTCTTTTTGTCCGTCATTATCATTATTCCTTATTCTGGTTTATTAGTGAGTGCATACTATAGCAAGAGTGTTGGTAGCTACCAAATATAGTTACTTAGCAATTTGTTATGCGCTGGTAGCAACCTTGCTGTTGGTAGTAACCTTCTAGGTAGCAAGGTTATTATACGAGCTCATCATGTAACCTTTTCATAAAAGCTTTTCGTGAAACGTCGTCATAAAACCTTTTCACAAAATATCGTCATAAAATATCGTCATAAAACCTTTTCATGAAACGTCGTCATAAAAAGTGGTCAGCTAAGCTTGTACGCATTGACACAAAATATTTTAAGCTTAGATAGCCATATAGGAGGTTAATAAAGTTTTGATAGCCTCTTATAATAGCTAATCTAAGATAATTAAGCTTTAAGGTAACTGTATAACATGCCGCAAACAACTTCTAAGTCCCTAGTCTCACTAATAAATACTAGTCTCAAGCCTGAGCTCAGTCGTCGGCAGTTCTTACGTCGCTTAGGAGTAGGGGCGAGTGCCAGCTTATTAGCCAGCCAAAGCATCGCCCAATCGTTAGCCATTGATATTACAGATCACGAAAGTGCGCAGCTAACTAAAGATGACCTACCAGCCGCCAGCATTGACGCTAATCCGTCATTAGTGGCTAATACCAAAGCTACTAGCGCCCCAAGCCAGTGTCTAAACCCTAGTATTGAGACTCGTCTATTTGCCAGCTCCAATGTCGGTGCCAATGAGGTGCGTAATCAGTTGGCGCTGCAACGTATGGCTTGTGCAGGATTCAAAATACAGAATCCAGAGATTACTGAGCGTCAATATTTACGCTTTGCTGGTACTGATAGCCAACGTGCTAGCGATTTGCAAAATATCGCTAGCGGCGCGATCGCTGCGCCCAAACTCCTATTAGGCGTACGTGGTGGTTATGGGGCAATGCGTATCCTACCTTCAATAGACTGGCGGACTCTTGGTAGTATTATGGCAGAGCGGGCAACGGTTTTAGTAGGCTTTAGTGATGTGACGGCTATTCAATGCGCTTTGCTTGCCCAAGGTAAGATGAGCTCGCTTGCTGGGCCGATGCTATATAGCGAGTTTGGCAAAACGAATCCGGATCAAGTCAGTTGTCGACAGTTTGCTCAAGCACTGAGCAACCCGAAGCTAACTATTGAGGTTAACAGCGCTGCGTTAACTAGCGAGCAGTTGCCAGTTATTTTTGCAGATAATAGCAGCCAAACGATTACTGGTACTATTTGGGGTGGCAATCTGAGCGTAGTATCGGCGCTGGCGGGTAGTCCTTATCTGCCCCGTATCGATGGCGGCATTGTATTCTTAGAGGATGTTGGGGAGCAGACCTATCGTATCGAACGCATGCTTTATGATCTGTATTTAGCAGGGGTATTCAAAGGTCAGCAAGCCATTGTGTTTGGTGCTTTGACTGGGACAGGTGAGGATAGCTATGACCCTCGCTATGATGTAGCCGTAGTGATTCGTCAGTTACATGAGCTGACTGGCTTACCTATCTATAATGGCATGAGTTTTGGTCATATTAGTCAAAAATCCAGCTTTCCATTAGGAGCCACTTGTCAGATTAGCGCTAATACGGCTGGTGGCTATCAACTGAGTTTTGCCGATTATCCTACTATTAAGGCAGAGGCTATTAATGTTGAAGGGTTTTGGCAGCAGGCTTAACAGTAGTTATAACCCCTGCAAAAAATAGGCTAAGTTAGCCTTATTTTAGATAGCGACTTAGCGGTTTAAATTGCTAGGTAATTTATTGATATCTTAAATAATATTAATATCTAATCCTGTTAAATATAGCTAAACTTAATAAGTTAGCTAAGGCTGTTGAGTTCCCTCTAATAGTAGCTGATAACCAGTAGCTGATAGCTAGAATTTCATAAGCTAGATAAAAATTTTATAAGCTAAGTAATGGTAAATCATGTCAGCGCATAAGCTAAGATTATCGAATTAGCAGTTTATTATTAATAGGGAGAGTATTCATCATGCCTATATTTAAACTACCCTCAATTTATAGAATGTGGCTATTAAGCTTAGCGTTAGGGTTAACATTGCCCGCATCCGCATCCGCATCCGCATCCGCATCACCAGACTTTACCACTATAAAATCGCTTGCTGAGCAAGGCAATTCAGAGGCGCAATTTCAACTTGGCATCCTATATTTTGAAGGCGATGGGATAATACAAGATTACGATCGAGCTGTTAAATGGTTGACCCAAGCCGCTGACCAAGGCGACGCAAAGGCGCAATATGTTCTCGGTGGCATGTCCTACTTCGGTAAAGGCGTTGAGCAAGATTATGCTAAGGCTAGGCAGTGGTGGCAGTCATCAGCAGAGCAGGGCTATGACGAAGCCCAGTATAATCTTGGGGTCATGTATAGTAGTGGCGAAGGAGTGACTAAAAACCATCTACAAGCGTTTGAGTGGTATCAAAAAGCCGCCAAACAAGGCCAAGTTGACGCCCAAAATAATCTTGGGGTCATGTATGAGAACGCTAGCGGTATTCCTCAAGATTATGTTAAAGCGGTGAGCTGGTACAAAAAATCTGCCGCTCAAGGTTTGGCCGAATCGCAATACAACTTGGCTTGGATGTATGAGACTGGTCAAGGTGTTCCTCGAGATTATGAGCAAGCATTTAATTGGTATTTAAAAGCGGCCAAACAAGGTGATCCTATGGCAGAATATGTTATTGGTACTATGTACAACTATGGCAGAGGGGTAGTGCAAGACAAATCGCAAGCGGCATTATGGTTTAATAAAGTTTGTGATGATAGTACAAAAATGGGCTGCAATCAGTAATGGCCGCTCTATAAGCAATAAGTTATAAAGTATTGAGCGCACTGTAAAAAATATGCATAAGCTCAATTGTCATCATCTTTATTATAAGGAATGGCCATGACTATAACCAGATTAAAACTGACTTCTATGCAAACGATGATGGCTTTAGCGTTATCGTTTGGACTAACCGCACCAGTAGTAGCCTCAGACTTTGCTACTACTAAGGCTGCCGCTGAACAAGGTGAGGCTGTGGCTCAATATAATCTAGGGGTTAAGTACGATAAAGGCAGAGAGGTTGGCCAAGACCATGTAAAAGCAGTCGAATGGTATAAAAAATCAGCTGAGCAAGGGTTGTTAGAAGCGCAGTATAACTTGGCGGTTTCCTATGATACTGGCGAAGGCACTAGGCAAGATTATGGCAAGGCGTTTGAATGGTTCCAAAAAGCCGCTGAACAAGGGGACGCTGATGCTCAATATAGCCTCGGAAACTTATACAACAACGGCAATGGAGTTAGCCAAAATTATATCAAGGCTTTTGCTTGGTATCGACGAGCCGCTTTGCAAGACCACGCCAATGGTCAATACGCGCTTGGCTGGATGTACGACAATGGTAAAGGCATTCGTCAAAGCGACACCCTAGCAAAAGAGTGGTACCAAATGGCTTGTGATAACGGTAATGAAGATGGCTGTTATTAAATCATCCACTGAGGATCAAGGTGACTAAAAAGTGAACTGCTATTGCCGCTCATTGGTTTGATTTTTTCGTTTGGTTTAACAATATTATCACGTATTCATTAATATGATCTTCTAAACCCTAAACAGCTTAACCTTTAGCACTCTCTACCCAATCAAACTCTTCTAAAATACGCAACCATTGACTATCTAAGCCTGCTGTTAGCCGCAAGGGCTCAGCAGTCACTGGATGGCTGAGCGCCAAAGTTTGGGCATGTAGCAGCATACGCGCGCAATCATATTGAGTACGAAAAAATCGATTGTGCCGTCCATCGCCGTGACTAGTATCACCTACTATATGATGAAATAAATGTCGCATATGCCGACGTAGTTGATGCTTGCGCCCAGTCTCAGGTGTTAAGCGTACTAGACTATAGCGGCTAGTGTCATGCTTTTTTGATACCGCAAAGGGCAGCTCAATTTGTGCCAAACTCTGCCAATGGGTCACCGCCTCTTGAGCCGGTTTATCTAAGTCGGCAAGCTTATCGGCAATGGCATCTCTCTTAAAGCTTAACGCATAATCAATGGTGCCTTGCTCTGTCATATAGCCGCGCACCACGGCTAAATATTGCTTGGTTACTTGGTGATCAGTAAAAGCCTCATTCAAGCTGCGTGCAACGCTTGGGCTCTTAGCAAATAACAACACGCCTGAAGTTGGCTTGTCTAACCTATGAACTGGAAATACGTGGCAACCTACTGCATCACGGGTGAGCTGCATAGCAAAGCGCGTCTCGCCTTTATCCAACCAACTGCGATGTACCAACAGACCGGCCTCTTTATTAATCGCTACCAGAAACTCATCTTCATAGATAATTTCTATTGGGTTAGCGCTATCGTTGTCTATACCCGTGTTTTCAGTGTCGCTTTCTATACTCATGTTTTTAGTGCCTATACTTTAGATGCTATTACTTTAGAGGCTATTACTTTAGATGCTATAATTATTTTTTTTATCTCATGCTACTAAGTCAGATAAAAATGTGTTGCAATCATTTTACTGATACTTGCGCTGATAATTCTTGTCTATACCCTAGCGTTCAAAGGCACTCACTTCTTCAAAAATTCCAAAAATAACTAGTAAGTTTTATTATGATATGGCAAAAGTGGATCGGCTGATCTAGTATTTTACTGCTTTAGCGAAAATATGAATATTAAGGTGTACGCTATTATATACGCTAATAAATTGAGCTATTAAAATAATCACACTGTACTCGATGATACACATGAAGTGAGCTTTTAGAATATAAATATTAACTAAGGACTTTCTGCTAACAAATTATGATAAATACTGTATTTGCATCAAAAATTGATTTTTGGCTAGGGTTTATAATTCTGGGTTCTAGTTTACTACTTATTCTACTGCCTTTATGGGAATTGCTATATAACAATAGTTCTATTGAAAGAATAATGTTTATCAGCCTTTTCACCATACCAAGTGCACTACTGATGTTGTTAATATTTTTCAATATAAAGTACAGTTTGTCAGATGATAAATTATTAGTGAAGAATGGTTTTTTTACTCAGAGCATCTTCTTAAAAGATATTGCCTATATCACGCCTACCAACAGTAGAGCATCTGCTCCAGCACTGTCTTTAGACAGGATTGAGATAGGATACAAAGGTGGTAGTATAGTAATATCACCAAAAGATAAAGCTGGGTTCTATCATGCGATACAAGATCGCGTTCCTTCATTAAAGACCGACAATGATGGTGGGTTAATAAAAAACTGACTAATGATTTGATGCGCTATACAGGCATCGATCTGCTAGTATTAAAAATAAAGCTAATGATTAAGAAATTGACAGTTAAATGACTTGCTATAAGCCAAGGCCGTTATCAAGAGGTTAAGCATAAAGGTTAGTGACATTTTAAATGTAGAAATACTGACCGTGAAATGGCTAGTAAACTTTGTCAGCAAAGTTTAACCCTCAGCTCTGCACAAGCTAAACTAGCAGCGGCACAGATTGCAGCACCAAAAAAAGCACCAAGCCTTCAAATGCTTCGGTGCTTTTTGTTTTAACTTAGCGCTTTTTTGTCTCTAGCTTAGCGCTAGAGTTTACAGCAGTTCTTTACGCAGTTGGGCTGGGGATTTAGGTGACAATAAGCTAGGGGCTACATCGAGCACCGTTTTCGCTCCAGTTTCGCCAGCCAAGTTCATCTTATAAGCGGCACGGGCATAAGCCACCAGCACGCTAGAGGTAAACTCAGGGTTGCTGCCGAGCTTTAATGAAAACTCCAGCACTTGGTTGTTTTGCTCATCATCAAGGCCGCTAACCCCACTGCGAATGACGAAGCCGCCATGTGGCATTTGCTGATGTTCACGCTCAAAAGTCTGCTGGTCGATGAAGTTTACGGTGGTGTCATAGTCAGCAAAGTAGTCCGGCATTGTTACTATAGTATTGCGCACAGTAGCAGCATCGGCGCCATCGGCTAGCACTATATAGCATTCGCGGGTATGCTTCTCACGGGTGCTTAGCGTGGGCTGTTCGCCATTGCGTACTCGTGCCATAGCAGACTCTGAGGGAAGGGTGTACTGCACGCCCGACTTAACACCATTGACGCGACGTACTGCATCTGAGTGCCCTTGGCTTAAACCCTTGCCCCAGAAGGTATAAGTTTCGCCGACTGGTAAAATGGCTTCGCCGTATAAACGGTTGATAGAAAACAGCCCAGGATCCCAACCTACCGACAACATAGCTACTTTGCCAGCTTTCTTAGCAGGGGCATCAAGAGCGGCAAAGTACTCAGGAATCTTAGCGTGAGTATCGAAGCTGTCGACAATATTAAAAAGACTTGCGAATGCTGGGCCTTGCTCGGGCAAATCTGACTTAGAGCCGCCGCATAAGATCAGTACGTCTATGTCATCTTTGTATTGCGCAATGTCATCCATGGCATAGACGGGTATGCTGCTGTCAATAAGGGTGACCGAAGTGGGATCTCGGCGACTAAATACACAGACTAACTGCATGTCTGGATTTTGCTTAATAGCGGCTTGCGTACCGCGTCCGAGGTTGCCGTAACCGGCGATGGCAACTCTAATTATTGCTGTCATTATGATTAGCCTTACGTTATTGTAGCGAACAGTCTGTTACTGTTGAGGTGATATTTATCAAGTAATACAGGTTAACTGATAAGGGTGTGCCGTAAGCTGCACGTCACTTATCAGTATTATTATTTGCAGAAAATAAAATTTAAAAAGAGGTAGTCCATAAACATTGTGATTATAGCTGACAGTTAAGCGATTACCGTAATAAATTTCTGCTCCTAGTCAACTTAATGACCGTTTTTCACTATAGTCCCCTCGATATGCAGCCTATAACAGGACTTGATGCATTATATTTTGCCGAGTGTGGAAGTTTATCGATTAACACAACCTTCTAAGCTTATTGAAACTTAGCCAAGGCTCTTGTTAAGATTAGCCGCATCTATAGTTATCTTTGCTCAATGTTAGAGTTTTGAACAGAGGGCAGCGGTCAAGTAGTAACTAATAACCAGTTATTTATTAGTTACTATTTGGGCAACTACTACACCTTTACGCTCATAAAAATAAGAAAAAATATATTATGCAACCAGATACTTCCAACCCTCTGTCCTTCAGAAAATACCCCTCAACCACTGCTATGCAGTGCTTTGAGACGGCAGCTCGCCATTTGAGTTTTACCAATGCCGCCTTAGAGCTGCACATGACGCAAAGTGCCGTGAGCAAGCAAGTCGCGCAGTTAGAAGAGATGCTCAATATTTCTTTGTTTTATCGCACTTCGCAGCGCATCTCGCTGACGCCAGCGGGCAAAGATTACTATATTGATGTGCTCAATATTCTAAAAAATATTGAGACGGCCACGACCAAGCTGATGTCGCACAGTAGTAATGTCGAAATACTGAAAATGGTCTCGCATCCGACTTTTTGTGCCCGCTGGCTGATTCCGGCGCTACAAGGGTTTAGTCAGGTTAATCCTTTGATTAGGTTGGAGATCAAAGAGCAGGTGGGGCCGTTTTTCTCTGAAGAGCACGATATCGATATTGCGTTCTTATATGGGGAGGGGACTTGGTCGGGAATGGAGACTATCAAATTATTTGATGAGTACTGTGTGGCGGTTTGCCACCCTGATTATTTGCAGGGCCAACCGTTACCACCGCTGCAGTTAGGCAGCCATGTCTTGCTACAATTGAGCTCACGACCGAGCGCTTGGTATGAGTACTTTAAGCAGCAGCTTATTAGCTTGGATGGGACTTTCGTAGGGCCACGTTTTGATACCTTTCATGCTTGTATTTCAGCAGCTTTAAGCGGTTATGGAGTAGCTTTAGTGCCGCTACGTTTGGTCGCTCCCGAGCTGCAATCGGGTCAATTGGTTACCGCGTGGAGTTATTCAGCTAAGGGCAGAGGGTCTTATTACATGTCGTTCCCATTGTCGCTTGGAAATTCGCATAAAACCAAAGTGATGCAAGCCTGGATAGCGAGCTATCTGGAAACCTCGAGCCACAGTCAGATTGAATTGGCCGGTTCGTTAGGGATTACTTTTAACAGCGTTAGTCATGAATAATATCAGTTACAAATAATGAATTTTACTATAAGACGAAAAAGGGCTAGGAGAAGACAGTAGCAGTTTGCCACAGAGCCATTGTATGCAGATTTTCCGAGCATGCTATAGCGGTTATTTTGTTGCTGTGTTTTGGCTGTGTTTTGGTAATGTTCTGGCGGTCATGAGTAAAATGTTAACTGGCAATGACAAAAAGGAAGGCCTGCCCAACTATTATTCGTTTGCTCAAATCCTGTGGTTTTGTTGAAATGAGGGTCTAACTCAAGGAAGGTGAGAGACGGTCATGGATTCGTTATATAACGTTACCGATGCATTCACAATGGTGCATCCAGTGACGCTTAGCAAAGGCAAAAATGCGCACGTTTGGGATACCGATGGCAAGCGCTATATCGATTTCGTTGGCGGTATCGGGGTATTAAACTTTGGCCATTGCCACCCGCACATCGTCGACGCTATCGTCGAGCAGTCACAAAACCTCATCCACTACGCCTACAATGCGGCCGCACACGTCTCTTACCAAACCCTGATGCCTAGACTCTGCGATTTGATACCCATCGAAGGCGAGCTGGCGGGCATGCTGACCAACTGCGGGGCCGAAGCCACCGAAAATGCGATTAAAGTCGCACGTATGAAGACTGGCCGGGTCGGTGTCATCGCCTTTGATGGTGGCTTTCATGGCCGTACCCTTGCCGCCGTCAACCTCAACGGTAAAGTGGCTCCCTATAAACGCGGTCTTGGCCCTCTTGCTGGCAGCGTCTACCATATTCCATTCCCAAGCCCCGACAATGACATCAGTGACCAGCAGGCCATTGACGCTTTGCTGCGCCTATTCGAAGTTGAAACCGATATTCATAACATTGGCGCTGTCATCATGGAGCCAGTGCAAGGCGAGGGCGGCTTTCAATTGATGTCGCCAGAATTTGCTCAGTATCTGCGTAAATTCTGTGATGACAACGGCATCTTGCTGATTATGGATGAGATTCAATCCGGCTTTGGCCGTACCGGCATGCCCTTTGCGTTCAGTCATTTAGGGATCGAACCCGATATGATTTTGCTGGGCAAAAGTATAGCTGGCGGCATGCCATTAGGTGCGGTTATTGGCAAAGGTAGCGTGATGAATGGCCTACCTAAAGGCAGCTTGGGCGGCACTTATTCGGGCAATCCGGTAGCTTGTGCGGCTGCTAATGCCACTCTTGATATTATGATGGAGGACGCTGTTTGGGATTCCGCCAAACATTATCAGCAGACTATTCAAGCGACGATTGAGCAATGGCAACAAGAGGCTCTGACCCCTTGGCTATACGGTCTAACGGGTATCGGCACTATGCGTGGTATCGAGCTGCGCCACCCTTCTCACGGTACGCATCCGAGCGTAATGGCTTACATTTTAACGGAAGGTCGTAAGCAGGGTCTGCTATTGATGCCGAGCGGCAAATACCGTCATATTATTCGTCTATTACCGCCATTAACCATAGAGCCTGAGACTTTGCAAGAAGGCCTCGATATCTTAAAGGACATTTTGGCGTCCATTCCTAATGAGCTGCCTATTTAGCAGTCAACTTAGTAAACGTTTTTGCCTATCTGTTTTGTTATTTAAGCCAATTTAAGGGGAATAACCGTGAGTTCGGATCAGTTGAGTTCAAACCAAGACTTCATGAGCAGTGATGTGATTCGTCATAGCTTCTCACTCGTCATGTCGAAGATGTACCAAAAAGAAGTGCCACTCTATACCGATTTGATGGAGTTGGTGGCTGAGGTCAATGAGGGAGTATTAACCCGGCAACCTGAGATTGCCACCCAGCTTAAACATACGGGTGAAATCGATAGACTGAGTATGGAGCGTCATGGCGCGATTCGTTTGGGGACTGCGGCAGAGTTGGCGATGATGCGTCGCTTATTCGCAGTTATGGGCATGCAGCCGGTGGGCTATTATGACCTAGCTCCTGCAGGCGTGCCGGTGCATTCTACGGCGTTTCGTGCGGTGGATACGACGTCATTAAATAACAGCCCGTTCCGCGTATTTACCTCACTATTGCGTTTAGATTTAATCGGTGATGAGACGCTGAAGCAACAAGCCCAAGCCGCTCTAGATGCCCGCAATATCTTTACCGATGGCGCGGTCAAACTGATTGCAACTTATGAGCAAGAGGGTGGTCTAACTCAAGAACAGGGCGAGCAATTCGTGCAAGAAGCGCTAGAGACCTTCCGCTGGCATGAGCAGTCACCTATTGCCAAAGATATCTATGAGCAGTTGGCCAGTCAGCATCAATTGATTGCCGATGTGGTCGGGTTTAAAGGGCCGCATATCAACCATTTAACCCCACGGACGTTAGATATTGATGCCGTGCAGCAAGGCATGAAAGCCCGCGGTATTCCGCCGAAAGCTATCATCGAAGGGCCGCCGCGCCGCAACTGCCCAATTCTGCTCCGCCAGACCAGCTTTAAGGCATTGGTAGAACCCGTGAGCTTTAAAGGGGCCGATGGTCAGTACCAATCCGGCCAGCATACCGCTCGCTTTGGTGAGATTGAACAGCGCGGTGTCGCGTTAACCCCAAAAGGCCGAGCCTTGTACGATCAATTGCTTAGTGAGGCCCGTGAAAAGTTAGGCGCAACACCAAATGAAAAAAACGCTGAGCAGTATTACCAATTGTTAAGCGAGTCTTTTGTCGCCTTCCCAGACGACTATCAAGCGCTGCACGAGCAACAGCTGGCTTATTTCCATTATCAACCTACTAAGACTGATTCTGCAGAATTAACAGGCTTGGAGATTTCTACTGATAATTTACAACAGTTGATTGAGCAAGGCGTTATTCGTATCGAGCCGATTATTTATGAAGACTTTTTGCCAGTCAGTGCGGCCGGTATCTTCCAGTCCAATCTACACAGTGATACCGCCAGCAGCTATGAGGGGCAGTCTAATCAACAAGAGTTTGAGCAAGCTTTAGGAGCGAGTGTGCAGGATGAGTTAGCACTATACCAGCAGATGCAAGATAACAGCCTACAGGCATGTTTAGCGTCTTTACAGCAGGTGGCCTAGCTAATGACTAGTTAGAACTATGATTAAGTCAGCTTTAATCCCATAAGTTTGATGTGCCATTCCAAAAATGAATGACAGCAAGAAATTTATTATTTTGCAACTTACGCGGCGGCAGGGTAGTTTAATAGGTCTGCAAGGACGTAATAAAATACTATACAAAGGAGTCAGTATGATTAAGCAATATATGTCGGCCATGGGCGTTGATGAGAGCCAGTACCAAGCGGGTGATTTCGCAGTCCAGAGCCCTATTGATGGCGAAGTCATTGGTAAGGTCGCTTTGCACCAAGTGAGCGATGTCGACAGCCAAATTCAAAATGCTAAAAAAGCCTTCAAAGAATGGCGTACAGTACCCGCTCCTAAGCGTGGCGAATTGGTCCGTATTTTGGGCGAAGTGCTGCGTGAGCATAAAGAAAATCTAGGCGCTCTAGTCTCTTTAGAAGCCGGTAAAATCAAACAAGAAGGCCTAGGTGAAGTCCAAGAGATGATAGATATCTGTGACTTTGCAGTAGGTCTGTCTCGTCAGCTTTATGGCCTAACCATCGCCTCAGAGCGTCCGGGTCACCACATGCGTGAAACTTGGCAGCCACTAGGTGTCATCGCTGTGATCTCTGCTTTTAACTTCCCAGTCGCCGTTTGGTCATGGAATACCGCACTAGCTTTAGTTTGTGGTAACCCAGTAATTTGGAAGCCTTCAGAAAAAACCCCCCTAACTGCCATTGCTTGCCAAGCGCTGTTTGAGAAAGCATTGGCTAAATTTGGTGATGCGCCTGCTAACTTGTCGCAAATTCTGTTGGGCGAAGCCGATGTCGGTAATGCTTTGGTTGAACATAAAGACGTAGCTCTAGTCAGTGCCACGGGTAGTACCCGTATGGGCAGAATCGTAGGGCCTAAAGTCGCTGAGCGCTTTGGTAAGTCTTTGCTTGAGCTCGGTGGTAACAACGCCATGATCCTAGCGCCAAGTGCTGATTTAGACTTAGCCCTACGCGGCATTCTATTCTCAGCAGTCGGAACAGCCGGTCAGCGTTGTACCTCGCTGCGCCGTCTATTCGTTCACGAGTCTGTAAAAGACGACATCTTACCGCGCGTAAAAGCTGCTTACTCAACCGTGAGCATCGGTCATCCGCTAGAAGGCAATTTGGTCGGCCCACTCATCGACGAAGACAGCTTTAATAACATGCAAGACTCGTTAACCAAAGCTCGTGCAGCCGGCGGTAAAGTCACTGGTGGTGAGCGGGTCTTACAAGATAAGTATCCGAACGCCTACTATGTCACGCCTGCCATCGTGGAGATGGATGAGCAAAATGATGTGGTGCGTCATGAGACTTTCGCGCCTATCTTATACGTCATGACCTACACAGAATTCGACGAAGCCTTAGAGATGCAAAACGATGTACCACAAGGCCTATCCTCTTGTGTCTTTACCAATGACTTACGTGAAGCTGAGCTGTTCTTAAGCGCTCGCGGTAGTGACTGTGGTATTGCTAACGTCAACATCGGTACTAGTGGTGCTGAGATTGGTGGTGCATTCGGCGGCGAAAAAGAAACCGGCGGTGGTCGTGAGTCCGGTTCTGATGCGTGGAAAAACTACATGCGTCGTCAGACCAACACGGTCAACTACTCCACTGAGCTACCTCTAGCACAGGGCATTAACTTCGGTTAATTGCTAGCAATTCTAGCTCTATTTACACAAGCGCCAATTGTATTTTTATTCAGTTAAGCGCGCGTTATGTGCGCTTAACTGCCCTTTAATCTTCGTAGATAGGCGAACGAATAATCTAGACTGATTATAAAAAAAAGACTAACCCTAAGCCCAGTTTGTATTATTTTTTATTGCCATTCTATGTAAGCTTTTTAGTAAGTTTTTAGATGATTAATAATCCTTAAAAGGGCTATTAAAGGTCTGAATCAATATTAAATTTTAACGCTTTATTTGTTTTAACTTCTTTTATTTTAATTATTAACTGATACTTTTTAAACATCTGTTTTGACAGGTGGCAATATTTTATTGTTTAGGGTAATTTCTAAGTTATTGTTTTAATTGGTTATTTAATTTAAAACTATGTTTACAGGTGGCTTAGGTCACTAGCTTGGTTTCAGATTGACCAATCAGCAACACCGTACTACGACTATATACCAATGGATTTGGTTTTAACTACTAGGATAGGTAGATATATCATGAATACACAAACCCCGCACAAGTCACCAAACCCAGATATCGAAGGTTATGACCCTTCTTCTAGCTTCCTGCTAGATATTGCTCCGCTGGTATTAACGGCCATTCTCCTGATGGTACAGTTCTTTGTCTTTAAAGACTTTACCCCGCATATTCCGCTCGCGTGTGGCATCTTAATCACCGGTCTGTTTATGAAGATCCGTGGTCGCAGCTGGGAGGGCATGGAAGAGCGCTTTTTAAAAGTGGTAAAAATTGGTCTGCCCGCCATGATTATCTTGATGGGTGTCGGCATGCTTATCGGCGCTTGGATTATCGCTGGTACCGTTCCCACTATCCTTTATTACGGATTTAGCGTTTTCTCTCCGTCCTCTTTTCTAGTCTCTGTTTGTATCATTTGCGCCATTATTTCATTGGCAACGGGCACCTCGTGGGGCACGGTGGGTACGGTCGGTCTGGCTATGATGGGAATTGGCCTAGGCTTGGGTATCCCGCCTTCACTGACAGGTGGTGCTATTGTTTCTGGTGCTTTTTTTGGCGACAAAATGTCTCCACTATCGGATACCACCAACTTAACCCCAGCGGCTGCCGGCGTTGATCTTTGGGATCACATCCGCGGCATGTTACCCACTACCGTACCCGCCATGATTACCGCCATCATTCTTTATGCTTGGATTGGCATGGGCTATGGCGCAGAAAACGTCGATTTAACATCAATCAAAGAAATCCAAGCCTCACTAGCTGCCAACTATAACCTAAGCATTGTTACTTTATTGCCAGCTGTTGTCGTTGTCATTGCTGCAGTTATGAAGATGCCTGCCATTCCAACCGTCCTATCAGGGGTAGTGGTCGCCGGTCTAGTCGCCTTCTTTATGCAAGGCGTGGGTGTTGATGAGATTTTTAAAGTTCTACAAAACGGTTTTGTTAGCGAGACCGGTTTTGCGGTGGTCGATCAACTGCTGTCTAAAGGCGGCGTGATGTCGATGACTTGGGTGGTGACCTTGACTATCTTTGCCTTAGCGTTCGTTGGCTCCATCGAGCATTACGGCACGCTAAAAGCCATCATGGCCAAAATCAATAATATAGTGAAGTCGCGTTTTGGTTTAGTGTTCACCACTTATGCTAGCACTATCGGTGTCGGCACGCTGATCGGTGATGTCTACACCACGCTAGTCTTGCCAGGTCGTCTGCTCAAAGACAAGTATCAAGAGATGGGCTACAAGCGCACCACGCTTACCCGCTCTATCGAAGATACCGGCACCCTATTATCTCCGCTAATTCCTTGGAACATGGGCGGTAGCTTTGTTGCAGCGACGCTAGGTATTGCCACGCTAACGTACGCGCCATTCGCCTTTGCTTGCTGGTTATCACCACTATTCGGCTTGCTATGGGTGGTGTTAAATAAATTTATCCCTCGTGAAGACCCTATTGTTGATAACGACACTAGCACGCTCTCTACCGCAGACAATGTGTAATTTAAAAGGAAGCTGAGATGTTGCAAGAGCAATGTTTGTGGAGCGTCACGGCGCCCAAAACTCACTACTACGATTCGCTTACTAGCGAAACACAAACCCGAGTCTGCATTATCGGCGGTGGCTATACGGGACTGTCTGCAGCCATTCATCTGGCAGAGCAAGGCGTGGCGGTGGTGTTATTAGAGAGTAAAGTCATCGGTAGCGGTGGCTCAGGGCGCAATGTCGGTCTGGTAAACCCTGGCACTTGGGCACGTCCCGATGACCTCAATCTGATTATGGGTGAGGAGGCGGGTGAGCGTTTGGGTACCGCGCTTAGCAACGCCCCAAGCCTCGTGTTCGATATCATCGATCGTTATAATATCGCAGCGCAAGATACCCGCACCGGCAATATCCATATGGCGCACAATGCCAAGGGTGAAGCCGATGTCGACGTTCGCTACGAGCAGTTGACGCGTCGCGGTGTCCATGCTGAGGTGCTAACCGGCGCACGCTGCCACGAATATTGCGGCACTACCAGCATCAATAAAGCCTTGCTTGATCATAGAGCAGGGACCATCAACCCATCGGCTTACGTCAATGGCTTGGCTGATGCCGCGACAAAATTGGGTGTACGTATCTATGAAAACTCCGCCGTAATCTCGGTCGAGAAGTCGGGTAATGATTGGTATGTGCGTACGGCTAATGCCGCGGTAAAGGCTGAAAAAGTTATCATCGCAACCAATGCTTATACGGAAGGCGAGTGGACGGAAATTAAAAAAACCTTCTACTTAGTGGATTACTATCAGATTGCCTCAGAGCCATTAACCGGTGAGGCAGCAGATAGAATACTCCCTTATAAAATGGGATCTTGGGACACGCGTCTGGCACTATCGAGTATTCGCCGTGATAAAGATGGTCGGCTACTATTGGGTACAGTCGGTGGCAAGGCAATGAAGTCCAAAGCTTTTTATCAAAATTGGGCCAATGTAGTGCAAAAAAGCTATTTCCCAGACCTACCTAAGTTTAATTGGCAGTATGAGTGGTACGGTCACTTTGGCTTTACCCAAGACCATATCATGCGTATCTTTGAGCCTGAAGACGGTATCTTAGCTGCGACCGCCTTTAATGGTCGCGGAATTACCACTGGTACTATGATTGGCAAGTGCTTTGCTGATTATATTATCTCAGGTGACAAGGCAGTATTGCCCCTACCGTTTAAGACTATTAAAGAAGCTAAAGTCGGTATGTCGGGCTTTCGATCGGGCTATACCGAACTGGGGCTGACCTTGTATCATATGGGCCAGTGTCTAAAGATTATTGCTTAATTTTCTACAGTAGTTGAGCTTTGGAAAGTATTTGAGCTGACAGAAGCTAGTTAGTGTTAAATCTAGTCAAGCCATTTTATATTTTAACCCTTGCTCAATACTGTGCTGGTTGTTGTTAAAATTGACCGTAGTGGCCTAGTTTTTTGATGCAGTGCGTGCTGTTTATTTATTTCCTCCGTCGATTTGCTGGATAGGGTAAGTAAACAACTGGCGCTGCTTTTGTTTATTTGGAGCGTATACCGTGACTGCTGTTTCAGCACTGCCTACTTTAGAATCGACCACTTCTGCAACTGAGCTAGCCACAACGGTAGCAATGACTGAGCAGGTGCTAGCTAATCTGCAAGCGCAGCATGGTTATGACGCGAGCCAAATTAAGATGGATACGGCGAGCCTTGAGCATTGGGGCAAGGACTGGACCAAACACTTTGCGCCAGCACCATCGGCTATCGTATTTCCAAAAACTACTGAGCAAGTACAAGCGCTGGTGAAACTGGCCAATGAGTACAACATTGTCCTCACCCCAAGTGGTGGTCGTACTGGACTATCGGCAGGTGCGGTTGCCAGCAATGGTGAAATCGTCGTTAGCCTCGATAAAATGAATAAAATCGGTCAGTTTTATCCGGCGGATCGTCTGGTAGAAGTGCAAGCCGGTGTCATTACCGAGCAATTGCAGCAGTTTGCCGAAATGCAGGGATTGTATTATCCGGTTGATTTTGCCTCAGCAGGATCAAGTCAAATTGGCGGCAATATCGGCACTAATGCTGGCGGTATTAAAGTCATTCGCTATGGCATGACCCGCCAATGGGTGATGGGCCTCACTGTGGTAACCGGCAAGGGTGATATCTTGCACCTGAACCGCGGCATGATTAAAAACGCTACCGGCTATGATTTGCGTCAGCTATTTATTGGTGCCGAAGGGACTTTAGGTATCGTCACTGAAGCGCAAATAAAACTGGATCGTCCGCCGCACGATTTGACCGTGATGGTGCTGGGTATGGATGAGTTTGATCATGTGATGAATGTATTATCCGCATTCCAAGCCAAAATTGATTTGACCGCGTTTGAATTCTTTGACGATGTGGCGATTGACAAGTTAATGGCGACTGGTCATGTGCAGGAGCCCTTTCAAGCCCGCACAAAATACTATGCACTATTAGAATTTGAAGCGCCTTATGAGCCGATTATGGACAAGGCGATGGCCATCTTTGAAGAGTGTATGGACAATGGTTGGGTGGTCGATGGGGTGATGAGTCAGAGTATTGCCCAGGCGATGGACTTGTGGAAATTGCGCGAATATATCTCAGAGACCATTTCCATACTTACCCCGTATAAAAACGACGTGTCAGTATTAATTACTCATGTGCCAAGCTTTATTCATGATATCGAAGCGGTGGTCAATGCGCGATATCCTGACTTTGAGATTTGCTGGTTTGGTCATATTGGCGATGGCAATTTGCATCTCAATATCTTAAAGCCAGAGACGCTATCAAAAGATGAGTTTTTCGAGAAATGCCAGAGCGTGAACGACTCTATCTTTACTATCGTGCAGCAGTATGGTGGCTCAGTATCTGCAGAGCATGGCGTGGGTATGACTAAAAAGCCTTATCTGCACTATAGCCGTAGCGAAACCGAGATTGACTATCTACGTGAGGTTAAAAAGGTCTTCGATCCCAATGGTATTATGAACCGCGGTAAGATTTTTGATATTTAAATAAAGATTATCGTAAGGTTTGAGGCAGTTTGAGCCATTACCATAGTTGGTAAAAACTTACTGGCGTGCTAGCTGTCTCTGACTCGCCAAAGGCTGCATAAATTTCCCCCAGCTACCCATATTAAGTACGAAATGAATTTTTATATTTAGTTAAAGATTATCATGACCTTCTTACCTTTATAAAAATCGTTATAGGCTGTGGCTTTAGCCCAACTTAATAAATAACACTTATAAGGTTGCTGCGCTAAAGCATCAGCCTACACCAATCAAATTAAACACTTTTTATTAATAAAAATGACAAGGAAGCCCCATGCAAATTTTAGACAGTCAAGCCGTTAAAGAGCAATTGACTATGGTTGTGGCTATTGACGCCATTGAGCGCTTATTGGTATTACAAGCTGAGCATCCAGAGTGGGTAAAATGTCCAGAGCGTTTGGTGATTCCCACCTTTACTGCCAGTGATAAAAGTACTGGGACGCACCTATCGATGCCGTCAGTATTGTTTGATGGCAAGGAAGAGTTTGCTATCGTGAAACTGGTAACGATTTGCCCGGATAACCCCAAACGCGATTTGCCGACGACGACTGCAGTGGTGACTGTCTCTAATAACGATACTGGTGAAATCCTTGCATTTATGGATGGTGTTTACGTAACCCAAGTCCGCACGGCAGCGCTGTCCGGTATAGCTAGCAAATATTTAGCGAAGCCGGACAGTGAGCAAGTAGCGGTAATCGGTTGTGGTGGCATGGCGTATGAGCAGCTTAATGCGGTATTAACCGTCTGCCGTAATATCAAAACAGTGACGCTTTGGAATAGAACCACTGAGGGCGCCAATACTTTTAAAACCAAGTTTGCCGAGCAATATCCACAGTGGCCAGTGACGTTTACAGTTTGTGAAGATATTAAAAGCGCGGTAAAAGATGCTGATGTGATTAACTTAGCAACCCGCGCTACCGAAGGCTTGTTTGAGCTGAGTGAAATCAAAGCTGATGCGCATATCAATGCGGTAGGGGCCTATCAACCCGATATGAAAGAAGTCAGCGACTCAGTTATCGAGGCCTGCTCACATGTGGTGATTGATGATGCCCCCGGTGGTCGTCATGAAGCTGGCGATCTAATCCAAGCGGATGCGGCTAACGATTGCGACTGGAATTGGGATGATTTGACTGGCGATTTAGCCGACTTGGTCACGCAAAAAATTACTATAGACCACGATAAAAAAGGCGTGACACTATTTAAGTCGGTCGGAGCCGCCAGCTTTGATGCAGCGGTCGCTTTGGAAGTGGCGCAAAAAGCCAAATTAGTTGACCACTACCACCACTATAAGCTCTAAGCTTTGTAATAAAAGAAGAGGCGTATTGATGGTGGTAAACCATAAAAGGCAAGCAGATCATTAGTATTCGCTTTTTGGTAAGCGCAATCTATGTATTGTCTTTATTGTTTCCTAAATGTGAGGCATGGGCTTTGATTGTCGCTTTGGCTATCATGGTCCATGCCTTTTGGGCTGATACTGGGTCTACAGTAGTGATTTAGTTACATCGCACAGGCGCTACGAGCGCTTAGAGCTGCGACCTTTTGCAGGGCGCTTGCCGTTGGTAGTGGGTTTACCATTGCGCCCAGGTTTTTTACTGTCCCCAAAAGGACGCCTATCGTTACCCTTAGAGCCTGCTGGCTTTTTAGGACCGCCCTTAGGATTTCTAGTTTTCCCCTTTGCTGCGCCCGTTGTTTCTGTAGACGCTTTAGACTTAGATGGCCCATCGGTACGAGGTTTTTTCCGTGGGGCATTAGCAGATTTCTTAGCCGGAGTACTACTATCTGAAGAAGAGCCTTCTATAGATTTAAGTAAAACAGCCAACTCTTTTTGAGTCAAATCTCGCCATTCGCCAACCGCAATACCCTTGTTACTCACATTCATAATCCGCGTACGCTCAAGCTGTACCACTTCATAACCGAAATGCTCACACATACGACGAATCTGGCGGTTCAACCCTTGTACTAAGGTGATATTGAACACGTTAGGCGAAATCTTAGTCACTGGGCACTTTTTTGTCATCCTACCTAGCATAGGCACACCACCAGCTAAACCCTTGATAAAACTATCAGTTATCGGCTTGTTTACCGTCACTAAATACTCTTTTTCGTGATTATTACCAGCCCGCAGTACCTTATTAACTAAGTCACCATTGTTGGTCAAAAAGATGACACCTTGTGAGTCTTTATCTAAGCGACCAATCGGGAAGATACGTAGACTATGTCTAACAAAATCAACAATATTGTGCCTCTCGGAGCTTTCGGTAGTGCTGACAATGCCCACTGGCTTGTTTAGGACTATAAAAACAAAATTATCAGCGTCTTGGGGCTCAATGAGTTGGCCGTTCACTTTTACCGTATCGCCAGCAACTACTTGCTGCCCCACCGAAGCACGCTTACCATTGATGAACACGTTGCCTTGTTCAATAAAGCGATCAGCGTCTCTTCGAGAGCAAATACCACTTTCGCTAATGTATTTATTTAAACGAGTTGAGGAAGGGTTAAACATAAAGTACCTTTTTACCTAATAAAAAGCCTTTGTTACTAAGAAAAAAGCTTAAATTTAATGGATCATTAATAATGAAATGGATTGAATCATCATATAGGAAACTCAGTAGCCGTGTCAGCAAAGGCGAATAAAAACTTAGAAATATATTCGTAATGAGGACAGCAGTAGGCTAAGGGCATCTCTACAAGCACTAGGGGTCGTTTAACCACGCTTAAAGACTGATTTTGCAGTCCATCTAAGGTTATAGGCAAAACCTAAGCTTCGATAGGGTAAAAGCTTACCGCTTAATCTATAGATAGAAAGGAATTTTGCAGTATTTATTAAAATCAGCGCTTAGTAGAGTCAAGACTTAGCAGAGCCAAGATTTAGAGATAGAAATTAGCAGTAAGATAATGGATTTAAATAGTAAATAGTAACAGCCATAAAAAAACACCGTAAATCATAATGATTTACGGTGTTTTTAGTACTGCTATATGGTACCCGGAGCCGGACTTGAACCGGCACGCTATTGCTAGCGAGGGATTTTAAATCCCTTGTGTCTACCAATTTCACCACCCGGGCAAAACTTGTATTATCTGCTAAGTAGCTGCTATTAAGTAAGCAATATACTTGTTAGATAGTGGTCGCTATTATAAGCATTTGAGTTAATAAAGCAAGCTAAAATTAACTTATTACTAATAAATATTTAAAACTTAAATAATTGGAGGCTGGAGTCGGAATCGAACCGACGATCAAGGAGTTGCAGTCCAGTGCATTACCACTTTGCTATCCAGCCAATCAAGGTTGACTATATTAGCAAAAATATTTTAAATTACAAGACATTTTTTAGATAAAGTGACTTTATTTAGTATTGCTAGAGCTTTGAGGCCTTTATTACTGCTCAAAGGGTTTATTACTTAGGGTTATAGCAATCTTATTACTAAATCAGTAACCAAGATAGCCGCACTAAGCCTTGACTCAGTGCGGCTATTTTAGGGCTATTTCGAGTGTTAGATAATATCTTTATTATTACGGCGGGCTTTTTGGATATCGCGATAGGTTGCAGTGCAAATAAGTACTAGCACTCCAAGCGTAATCACTGGCCAAATTAAGATATACAACCCATAGATAAACGTACTACTCATACTAGCTCCTTATGTGATTAGTGTCAGGCTGATCTAATAGGGGATCAACCGGTTCTAGTTAGAGAACAGTCAGTGCTCATTAATTACTTTTGACATCAGCGACTGGGGTTATTTTTGCTTTTTTATCATAATCACCAACACGCTGTTGGATGAGATCAAAGTCGAAGTACTCGTTACTCATAAGACTGATGACAATACAGACGATAGTACTGACGCCGTAAGCAGTCAATGAGGCTAGAAGCACCATATATTGACGCAAGAAGTCTGTGGCAAAGATCAGCATGAATATCAGTGCAATACTGGCCGCTAGTAAGCCCATCTTGCGACCTAAGAAACCAAAGACCATCAGGCCAATGACTACTGAAGCGCCGACGCTGGCCATAATTTCGAAGAATAGGGCAGTAACCCCAGTAATAGGCACCAACTCGAAGCGAGCGATGCAGAAGAACAGTAAACCTACAAGTACTGCTGAGGTAAAGGCGGTATTGGTTACCCGATTCCAATACACACTAGCAATGACTGGGAACACCACTGCGCCCCATAACGCGCCTACAAATACTAGCATCACTAGAATGTCCAGCTTAAAGCTTGCGAATATAAGCCCAGCAGCAGTGGCGACAATCATCGTCCCACGGCCAACTAGCATCATTGTTTTTGGTTTTACCCCTCCTTTTTTGGCGATATTCTTGGCATAAACATCAGCCATCATAATCGTCGAGAGCGCCGATAGATCTGAATCAGCCGTTGACGACAAGGAGCCAATGACTAAGATAAAGAATAGGGCGATAAACACCGGATGCAGATAAGTGCTGACCATTTGTGGGATCAGATTATTCATATTGTCATCTAAGGGCTCAATACCGATGGTTAGCGCCATCAGGCCAATCATGCCTAGACCAATAACGATACCGGCATAGCCGACAGTCGCTGTGATAAAAGTGGCTTTAATTTTGGTTTTATCGATCGCGAATAGTCGTTGAGTGATAGTTTGGTTACCGATAGCATAAGCCAGTACAGCGACAAAGAACGGTGCACCTTGCTGAAAAAACGCTTCAGAGGAGAAGAAGTCTTGCTGCTGTAAGGTCAAGTTGGATAATCCGCTGACCATTACTGAGGGACCACCCATGGCAAATAACACCGCTGGAATAATCACTACGCCAATCGCCATCAAGGCAACTAGCTGGGCAAAATCGGTAAATACTGAGGCACGAAAGCCTGAAGTTAAGGTATAGCTGAGCACGCCAACCCCAGCAATAATGACCCCAGTCTGGAATGATAATGGCGACAATACCGACACTAGCGCCCCCGCTGCGGTAAAGTTGACCATCAAGCTAATTAAGCTGCCCATAATATTAGAGATGGCTAAAATTAATTGGCTTGATGAGCCATGGCGAGCATGTATTAGCTCGCCCAAGGTGTGACCATTGGGCGCAAGTTCACGAAAGCGCATACCGAATGGGTAGATGAATAAAATCATCAATGCACCCCAAAAGCCATAATGTATAGGCCCTGAGATACCATACTTATAGCCGGAAGTGGCTGCGGCATAAAACGATGCCGCCCAAATCCAAGTGGCAGTCATACTGGCTGCACCCATACCGAAACCGACGCTATGGCCAGCAACCATAAAACCAGTAGTCGACTCTTTGTCTTTTTTGATCAATAAAGACAATAGATAAGTACCGCCATAAAACGCTACTAATAATAAAATAACGGTTAGTGCTGAGAATTGGAACAATGACTCAGTTTTCAACTTCATACCTCGCAATTGTTTATAATGGTTTATAACGACTTATATAAGCTTAGCGTTGCTAAAAAACATAGACGCTTGGCAATTAGTCATTCAACAAACAACAAAATAAACTTAGCTTCATTACTAGGTATTGACTGAACTAACTGTTAACTCTACCGCTAATAAGTAATAAGCACTTATTAGCCCTCAATAATGCTAGCGCTATAAACCGCACAGGCACCGATCATTAAGAGCGTCTGCAAAAAGCATAACCATCAGGTTGATACTAATATATGTTGTCATGACAACCGACAATAAGTACTTAATAAATAAGCACGTTTGACTAAGCGTTTAATAGATAAGCGCTAATAAGGATAGAATAAGTAGACTATTGTTAATGCTGACAGCTAAGACTAATTGAGGTAGGTCTAACCCTTGAATCAATCTGCTGCGATAAGCGAATTGGTACAAAACATGGCACCAATTGCAAATGATATATAATAATTAGTGAATTCAATACTAAAAATGATCCTGTTTTTAAACGATGATCTTCTCACTATTGATAAATAAAACTACAACTACGTTAAATATAAGTAACATTAGTAATTCATAAGAATACCTTATTATCCCTTCAATCTCAAACTTGTGAGCTATCTGAGCGGTTAGAAGTGCTCAAAAATAAGGTTTAAAAGCTAGGGCTCAGTAGGAAAAATTTGCTAGATTTCAAGCTAAATAGGGCTTGTTACTAGGATTTTTGTTGCAAGGTAGGTACAATACTATCCTTTATAAAACCCCTGTTTCTATCGCTTTATCTATTGGAGTTACTATGTCGACCGCTCAAGAAACGGCTATTGTATTAGATGGCAAAGCACTTGCTGCACAAATAGAACAAGAGTTATGCGTACGCGTTGATGCAATTAAACAAAAAACCGGACGCACACCGATTTTGGCAACGATTTTGATTGGTGCTGATCCTGCTTCAGCGACTTATGTGCGTATGAAAGGTAATGCTTGTAAGCGCGTTGGTATGGACTCTATGAAGGTGGAATTGCCAAGCACTACTACTACAGAGCAGCTACTGGCAAAAATAGATGAGCTTAACAATAATCAAGATGTGCATGGCATTTTATTGCAGCATCCGGTCCCTAGTCATATTGATGAGCGTGCTTGCTTTGAGCAAATTGATTTGGCAAAAGACGTCGATGGGGTGACTTGCCTTGGGTTTGGTCGTATGAGTATGAATGAGTCAGCTTTTGGCTCTTGTACGCCGCAAGGTATCATGCACTTATTGCAGCACTATAATATCGAGCTGTCAGGTAAAGAGGCAGTAGTAGTCGGTCGTAGTCCTATACTTGGTAAGCCAATGGCGATGATGCTACTCAACGCTAACTGTACTGTGACTATCTGCCATTCGCGCACTGAGGATCTAGCCGCTCATGTTAAGCGTGCTGATATCATCGTTGGCGCAGTTGGCATACCGGAGCTGATTAAGGCTGAGTGGATTAAAGCGGGTGCAGTAGTGATTGATGCAGGCTTCCATCCGACTGATAATGGCGGTGTAGGTGATATTGAGCTTGCGGGCATAAGTGCTATTGCTAGCGCTTATACTCCAGTACCTGGTGGCGTAGGACCAATGACTATTAATACCTTAATTCGTCAGACTGTCGATGCCGCTGAAAAATCAGCAGCTATTTAACTCACTACCCATAGCGCTAATAGTTTATCAGCGTCACTAAGATATAAAAAAAGGGCTAATTGATATATTAGCCCTTTTTTGTATCAAGTTTTTACAGCAAAGGTTTTACAGATTTAAATTTACAACCAGCCCAAACGCTTAAAGTTATAGTATAAATAGCTACAGAGTGCCGCAATTAATAATAAAATCACAAAATAAGAATACTGCCAATGCAGTTCAGGCATAAAGTCAAAGTTCATGCCATAGATCCCAGCTACTGCTGTCGGCACGGCTAGAATACCCGCCCAAGCCGCCAGCTTACGTACCACTTCGTTCTGGCCCATATTGACCATTGCCATATAAGTATCCATTGCTAAGCTTAACATCTCGTTGAGACCGTTGACCGCATCCAAGGCGCGCAATAGATGATCATTGACGTCACGAAAGTAGGGCTTAGCCGCATTAGGGAAGGCGGGGATAAGGTCGCTTTTTTGATGGTTAATAAAGAAGTTGCAGATATCTTGTACGGGCAAAATGACAGCGCGCATATGTACTAGTTGCGATTTAAGCTCATATAAGTTTTTAAGGGTACTTTTACTAAACTCGTAAGTGAAGATATGGCGCTCTTGCTCACGTAAATAGCTGCCTAAACGGTCGGTGACCGGCATATAGTTATCAACGATGAAATCGAGTATAGCGTGCAGTACAAAAATAGGCCCCATACGTAGCTTTTCTGGACGCAAGTGGTAATGGTCACGTACTGGGGCATAGGAGTTAGAGGGTCCTGTACGAATAGTTATTAGGTAATTCTTACCCATAAATATTGCTGTCGTTCCATAACGTATAAAATTATCATCAAGCTTAGCAGTACGTACTACTAAAAATATCGTATCGTTATTATAGTTTTCAACTTTGGCACGTTGATGCTCGGCAAAAGCATCTTCAATCGCCAGCTCATGTAACTCAAAAGCGTTTTGTACTTTTGCTATAGTTTGTAGGCTAGGTTCATATAACCCAAGCCAAATAAACTGGTTATTATTAGTCAAAGCTTTACTCACTTCGCTAAGCTCTAAATTATTAAGCTGCTCACCTGTTTTGCGCGAATAGGAGTAGCAATTAACCACTTCACCTACGCTTGAAGTATCGATATCTTCGTAGCGTTCAGCATCAGGATCGTAGACCGTCATGGTCTCAAGCGTATCTTCTAGCGTGGCATCAACATCGCCATAGATATAGCTATCATAATCCACTACATCTGAGTAAATATGCTCAGTATTAGACTCAGGTGCAACGTGAGTAGTCGCTCTAATGGATAAATCGTTATCATTTTTCATACACCCTCCTCTGATAACCGCTACTTAGTAACAGAAATAGCTATATAACTATAGTGCGTAACTTTTTAAGGTTTCCAGATCAACTAAAGTCAATAAGCTCTCATGACAAGCTTCTAGTTTTAACTGAGGAGCAATATCAAAATCTAAGGCTTCAACCCAACGTAAGGCGCAGACACACCAATAGTCACCTGGCTTAAGACCAGGAAAGTTATATTCAGGTAGAGGGGTGATCAAGTCATTACCACGGCTAGCAGAGAAGTTCAAAAACTCGCTAGTCATCTTCACACATACGGTATGCTGTCCAACATCCTGATTGCCAGTATGACAAAAGCCGTTGCGATAATAGCCAGTAATAGGGTCAAAACAGCAACTGGCAAGGTCAGTTCCCAGTACGTTAGTCTGGTTAATAGCGGGATTAGGATGGTGATCAATTGACATAAGGCTTCCAAGATAAGTAGGTAATAGTTGCACAATTTCGTACAATAAAATTATGCGCTAGTGTACCATGAGTTTAGGGAGACGGCGTAGCGCTAATAATGTAGGTCGACTTATCTTTAGGCTCGTACAACATAGGGTTTGTAATGGCTAAAGCTATGAGGGTTACCAAAATAAGCAAGCGCAAAGTATAGAGGACTTATACTCTATAAGTGCAATATTGGCTATAATTGTTACTAGGCGAAGCTTAGTTGCTATGCTAAACTGAAGCGTAAAGTTTATTGATCCCTAATTGCCTTTACTCAGTTGCTTTATCATCCTAATCTTTACTCCTTACTTAATTATCACTCAGTTTTTATACTTGGGTTTATAATTTCTTGTGTCAAAATTGGCATATTGAGACTAGATTAGGAAACAGTATTGATGCTCTATTAGGGTGTTAATGCTGTGCTAAGGCTTAACTACTGATTTGCCGTACTAAGTTTCAGTAATAGGTTTAAAAGCTAAGCTGATAGGAAGTGGATCACAAGCTGATAAAAAATATCAAGATTAAAAAGTATTAAGATTATAGAAGACTTTATGTTATTAATAATAACATTGTGCCGTAACGCCCTATTATAGAGCTGCGTTTTTAGGTAAACGCTATGCCAAACAAGGATTTATTGTGTCTGCCAGTTCTAACTCTGCTACTCCTGACTCTGTTCCCTATTTAAGTAACTTTCACCTAAGTAATTTTACTGGCGAAGTTGCCAATAGCTGGCTATTACCAGATGGTGTGGTCGATGTATTGTTTGCAGAGGCGCAAAAGCAAGAAATGCTGCGTTATAAGCTTACTCAACAGCTGATTGGTCATGGTTATCAGTTAGTGTCCCCGCCAATGATTGAGTTCACTGAGTCATTACTTAGTGAAGCTTCAGAAGATCTAAAACGCCAAACCTTTAAGATTATTGATCAGCTTACTGGTCGATTAATGGGTGTGCGAGCGGATATTACTCCACAGATTTTGCGTATTGATGCGCACTGGGGTGGGCAAGGTATTGCACGCTATTGTTACGCCGGTGATGTGATTCACACTTTACCTACTGGACTATTTGGCTCACGGACGCCTTTACAGCTAGGAGCTGAAATATTCGGTTGTGCCTCTTTAAGCGCTGATATTGAGCTGATAGATGTACTATTTACGCTAGTGAATAGCCTTAATATGAGTGCTAATTTGCATGTGGACTTAGGCCATGTAGCGCTATTCAAACGCTTATCAGTATTGGCACAGTTGTCTAATAGCGATACTGAGCAATTAATGCACTTATATGCTAATAAGAATTTGCCGGAGTTAAAACGGGTTTGTCAGAGTCTAAAAATGGGCGCTGATTTTTATACCTTAGCTCGTTTTGGTCATGACATGACGCAGCTATTGGCTAAATTGTCTGATACTGCACAGCAAGACAGTGAAATAGCGGAAGCAGCCGATGAGCTGCAACGCCTAAAAGACCATTTGCAACATCAATGGCAGTGTGAAGTGAGTATCGATGTCACCGAATTGTCCGGCTATCATTATCATACTGGTATTGTCTTTAACGGCTATATCAATAGCGAAACCCAGCCATTAGTTAGGGGCGGACGTTTTGATGGTATGCAAAGTCGTAATAGCTCTGATCAAAACCAGCAGCCCCGTGAAGCGACCGGTTTTAGTATGGATATCAGTCGTCTATTAGCGCATATTGAGCTTGATGTGGCAAAAGTGGTAGTCGTGGATTTTGCTGATATCAATAGTGCTGATAGCACCCAACGACAAGCATTACAGCAACAAGTGACTGACTTACGTCAACAAGGCTACTATGTCACTATGCCGCTGTCTGTAGATGACTGTCCGACGGATCTTACACATCGTCTAAGCTTGCTGGATAATAACTGGCAGCTGACCGCTATATAGTAGGGGGCTGCTCGAGTACAAAGCACTTTAACTAATTTATATGCTTTTTTATTATGTTTTAAGGACTTTATTAAATAGTCATTAACCAATAATTAGCAAGCAGTAACTTTTTTGATTTAATAGTAGTTCTAAATCGTTATCGTACACTTCAATACATCATTGTAAGGATTCATTATGGGTAAGAACGTCGTAGTTTTAGGTAGCCAATGGGGCGATGAAGGCAAAGGTAAAATCGTCGATTTGCTGACTGAAAAAGCATCAGCCGTAGCACGTTTTCAAGGCGGTCACAATGCTGGGCATACGCTAGTAGTCGATGGAAAAACTACGGTTCTGCATCTAATTCCATCAGGTATTCTACGCGAAGGCGTTACTTGCTTTATCGGTAATGGCGTAGTACTAGCGCCTGACGCGCTATTGAAAGAGATGAAAGAGTTAGAAGATAATAATGTGCCAGTACGTGAGCGCTTGCGTATCTCACCTAATTGTCCTCTTATCATGCCGTATCACGTGGCACTCGATCAAGCCCGTGAAGCCAAACGTGGTAGTGGCAAAATCGGTACTACTGGTCGTGGTATTGGTCCCGCTTATGAAGACAAAGTGGCTCGCCGTGCTATTAAGCTTGCCGATCTTTTCCGTGATGACTTAGAAGAAAAGCTACGTAACCTTATCGAATATCATAACTTCCAATTGACTCAGTATTATAAAGTGGAAGGTATCGATTTTGACGAGACCTTGAAGCTTTGTAAAGAATGGAAAGAAGAGATTAGAGGTATGGTTACTGATGTAACCGAAGATCTTAATCAGCTGCGTCTTGCTGGCAAGAACTTGATGTTTGAAGGGGCGCAAGGTACTTTGCTTGATATCGATCACGGTACTTATCCGTTCGTAACAAGCTCAAGCGTAACTGCTGGTGGCGTATCAACAGGTACTGGTATTGGCCCGTTGTACTTAGACTACGTCTTAGGTATCACTAAAGCTTATACTACTCGTGTTGGTAGTGGTCCATTCCCGACTGAACTGTTTGACGATGTTGGTGCTCATTTGGCTAAAGTTGGTCACGAGTTTGGCGCAACTACCGGTCGTGCTCGTCGCTGTGGTTGGTTCGATGCGGAAGCGTTGCGCCGTGCAGTAGTACTTAACTCGTTATCAGGTATCTGCTTGACTAAACTTGATGTACTCGATGGTTTAGAAGAGCTGCTAATCGGTGTTGGTTATGATGTGCCAGATACTGAATTTGCTGGTGCTCATGATGCTGAATTCTATGAGTCAGTAACCCCTAAATATGAAACTCTACCAGGTTGGAGCGAGTCTACGGTTGGTGTTACTAACTATGATGATCTGCCTCAAAATGCTAAAAACTACATCAAGCGTATCGAAGCCTTGATCGATTGCCCAGTGGATATCATTTCAACGGGTCCAGATCGTGAAGAGACTATCGTACTACGTGATCCTTATGATGCTTAAGTGCGATCCGTATGATGCTTAATTAATGGCATTGATCATTATTTAAAATAAAAACCCTATGTTAATAGCATGGGGTTTTTATTGGTTAAAGCGATAGGTTTTGAGCTTTTTATAACACTATAAACGAGTTTTAGTTAAGCTAATGACTGTTTAATTTATTTTGAAAAAAGTTAAATTGTTAAACAAATCCTATCATTTACAGCGTCAATCATTATAATGGTCAGCAATCATCTATTGACGCGCTTGGCTGATCTGATTGGCTAATGGTGTAGATTTATATCGGCAATCGTAAATAGCCTAAGTCAATACTTTGATCAACAAGCACGTATAACCGTCGTATTTTTATTATTAATAATCATTCATTAGGAGCTTTTTATGGCTATCGAACGTACGCTATCTATCATCAAACCTGACGCTGTTGCTGGCAATAATATTGGTGCTATCTATGACCGTTTTGAACAAGCGGGTCTAAAAATCGTAGCAGCAAAAATGATGCAACTCGATGATCAAAAAGCTGGCGGTTTTTATGCTGAGCATGCTGAGCGTCCATTTTATAATGATCTAAAATCTTTTATGATGTCAGGTCCAGTATTAGTATCAGTGTTAGAGGGCGAAAATGCTATCGCTAAGCATCGTGAAATCATGGGTGCAACTAACCCAAAAGACGCTGAAAAAGGCACTATCCGTGCTGACTTTGCTAGCAGCATCGATGAAAACGCGGTTCATGGTTCAGATTCAGCTGAATCAGCTAAGCGTGAAATCAGCTACTTCTTCAATGACGAAGAAGTTTGTGCTCGCACTCGTTAATACAGATGGCTATTAACTCGTTACTACTATGCTAAACAGATAAGCAGAGTAACAGTGATAGCTGTAGTATTAATAAGCAGTAAGGTGAAACGGCTTATATCTTATGGGTATAAGCCGTTTCACTCATTGTTGTTTGATGAGTTAGGATGGCTTTTAGTAGCTACTAGCCAGTTTTAACGAGTTAACAGCTATTAGCAATGTCAAAAGCTAAGTTGATTGAAATTCATCGGCACTTGCCTCATTACTACTACCTGAGCGCTTAATAAACGTTTTATCTATAGCTGTAAATATTTACTAAGCGTTATCAATCCTATGTAAGCACAATGCTGTATTAATCAGCGTCGCTGGTCAGTAGTACCAGCCAGTATTAATAGTCAGTCTTAAACTATTAAAGAGTGAACCCAGCTTACAACGGATTGCTAATTTATAACTATTCATGAGCTAATACTCATGTAAAAAGGTCACCCTAATGTCAACTATCACTACCACAGATACCACATCGGCGCAGCCAGTATCAACCCATACACCTGCCAAGCGCAGCAATAGCATTAAGCTATTGGACGAGGCACGAGCAAAAACCAATCTATTGGGTATGACGCAAGCACAACTTGCTGATTATTTCAAAAGCATCGGTGAGAAACCCTTTCGTGCCACTCAAGTGATCAAATGGATCTATCAGCAAGGGGTGACTGACTTTGAGCAAATGACTAACTTGAGCAAAGGCTTACGAGATAAGTTAGCGCTCAATGCTTGTGTGACGCCACCGAAAGTTATTCACCGTCAATATAGCGAAGATGGTACGCGTAAATGGGTGTTTGAAGTGACGGGCGGCTCGCTAGTAGAGACCGTACTAATACCAGCAGATGACAGCAAAGAAAACGGCCGTAAGACATTATGTGTTTCCTCACAAGTAGGCTGTGCGCTTGATTGCAGCTTTTGTAGTACGGGGAAGCAGGGCTTTGAGCGTGATTTAACCGCTGCTGAGATCTTAGGTCAATTATGGGTGGCTAATGCGTCTTATATGACTGACGATCAAGATAGCTTGGCAGGGGTTGACCATAGTTTATGGGACAATCAAGTGACTAATGTGGTCATGATGGGCATGGGCGAGCCGTTGCTAAACTACAAGCCAGTCGTTAGCTCGATGGAGCTAATGCTCAGTGATCATGCTTACGGATTATCCAAGCGCCGTGTCACATTGTCGACGTCGGGTGTCGTCCCAAAAATGTATCAGCTGGCACAAGACATCGATGTCGCTTTAGCGATCTCTCTACATGCACCTAATGATGAGCTGCGTAACGAGCTAGTGCCAATCAATAAAAAATATCCGTTAAGTGAGCTAATGGCTGCTGCTCGAAACTATGTGTTCGATGTCAATCCACGCCACAAAAAACACGTAACTATAGAATATGTGATGCTAGATGGGGTCAATGATAGCAATGAGCATGCCGAGCAATTAGTAGCGCTGCTAGGTGACTTGCCTAGTAAAGTTAATCTTATCCCTTTTAATCCTTTTCCGCATGCAGGTTACGAGAAGTCGAGTAATAATCGCATCCATGCCTTTAGTAATATTCTTAGCGAAGCAGGCTTCGTCTGTACTATTCGTCAGACCCGTGGCGATGATATCGATGCTGCTTGTGGGCAATTGGTCGGGCAAGTAGCCGATCGTACTAGGCGTTCAGCAGCTTGGCAACAAAGTATCAAAGATCGCACTACAGTAGCAACCGATGAATAGACAGCCACTAAAGTTTAGCGATTTAGTTCGCTGAACTTAAGTTGACCTTAATCTGAACTGAGGCGATACTATTTGGCTGTACTAGTCGTTACAACCGATTAATTGATGTCATTTGTCTATCATTATAGTAATAGATATGTAGTCAACAAAATTAATAGCAACTAAATTGTGCTTATTGAGGTTAAATCTATTAAACTGATGTTTCGTTAAATTACAGTTTTATGATGGCGGCTATGATGATTTTTACAAATTACTATCAGCTCAATGCTAAAGGTATGCTGACCACTAGTATGGTGTTAGCTTTAGTATTGACTGGTTGCCAAAGCACTTCAACTGGTAGCTTAACAGGGGGTACTGCTTATCAGACCTCGACTGAGCCGAGCAATAACCGCAACTTAGACAAAAAACAAATAGCTCGGGTGCGCACTGCACTGGCAGCGCAATACATCCGTAAAAATAAGCTGGATGCCGCTCAACGCCACCTCGAAAAAGCTTTTGCTGCCGATAGCCGATATGCGCCAGCCTATGATATGATGGGCGTTTTATTACAGCAAGAAGGTAGCCGACTCAATCTTGTAAAGGCTGACCAGTATTTTAAACAAGCCATAGCACTAGATGCAGATTTTGAACAGGCCCGTAATAATTACGGTGTTTATCTGTCACAGATGCAACGTTATAATGAGGCGCTAAGCCAATTTGAGATTGCTGGTTCTGCGTTAGGTTATGAGGGTCGTATTGGCGCTTTAGAAAATCTAGGACGCACTTATTTACAGCTAAATAACCATCCAGCAGCGGCTAAAGCTTTTTTGCGAGCATTAGAGGGCAACCCTAATAGTTTGATTGCTCATATTGAGCTAGTTGATCTGTTGCTTGAACAACAGCAGGTTACCCAAGCGCAACGGCTTTATGATGAAACCTTGATATTGGTTAACAGACAAGGCATTAGCCCTCGTCTGTTACTACAAGGTGTAAAATTGGCTGCCGCTCAAAATGATATTACTAAGCGCCAACAACTAGCACAGCAGCTACTTTCCGCTTTTCCTTTAAGTGAGGAAGCAACACAACTCAAAAATTGGCTTAATAATCCAGAGGCACCATGGAAATGACCAACCCATTATCGACCAATCAATCAGATGCTCAGGGATCATTCGGTGCCATGTTGCAGCAAGCCCGCCAGAATAAGCAAGTGAGCTTAGATGAGGCAGCAGGCGAACTGTTTATTCTAAAGCGCCATCTGCAAGCATTAGAAAGTGAAAGTTTTAGTGAATTACCGCAAGCTGCATTTGCTCGTGGTTTTGCCATTAATTATGCTAAGTTTTTGGGTTTAGATCCAGCAAAGATTGCTAGCAGTTTTGATAGTGTTTATCCCAATGAGCTTAAACCACGCTCAATGAATAATACGGAATCGTTATTGCGTCCTATGGGCACTTTGCAACGTGATGACCGTAGTCGTATTCGCTTTAATCCGTTACTGATAATAGCCGCTATTGCGCTTATTGTTTTAGCGGTATTTTTATTTCGGATGGTGACTAATGCTGCTAAAGATGAGCAACAGCCTGCGCCAGTAGCAGAAGAAATAACTGCTACTGAACAAACGCAAGGGGCGGCGCTTGACGGTGTTGATGACAGCGTTGGTGCTTCAGGTTCAGCGTTGAATTTAGGGGCTGCAGCCGCAGACAATGCCTCATTACAACTTAAGCTGACAGATGCCGCTTCAGTAGGGGTCATTGATGCTACTGGTACTAGTCTAATTAGCGGTGAGCAAACTAAAGGTGATTATCAGTTATCAGGACAACCCCCTTTTAATATTGTTATCGATAATATCGACAATGTTGACTTATCTCTTAATCAGCAGCCAGTGGCTTTAGAGCAGTATGCAACGGGTAAAAAAGCCAGCTTTGCATTGACGCCTTAGTTGGTTAATATATTCGGCGTCCGCTATTGATGGCTAAGAGTTTACGATTGGACAAGGCTATGACCAATCACTAGCCGTAGTCAGAATAATCGACTGCTGTTGCTCAACGTTTAATGATAGAGTGATAGCCGTTTGAATACCGTTTAATCAAAATTGCTTGTTACTATTATATTTGCTTATACCAAGGATTTTATATGTCAACGTCAGCCCCTATTAACCGTCGTGTCACTAAAAAAATATACGTTGGTGATGTTGCGATTGGCGGCGATGCACCGATTAGCGTGCAGAGCATGACCAATACGGATACTTGTGATGTAGCTGCAACAGTAGCTCAGATCGAACGTTGCGTTGATGCCGGTGCAGATCTTATGCGAGTATCGACTCCAACTATGGAGACGGTTGCTGCTTTTGGAAAGATTCGCAAATTAGTGAATGTACCGCTAATCGCTGATGTGCATTTTGATCATAAGATTGCCTTAGCCGTTGCCGAAGCTGGTGCTGACTGCTTACGTATCAATCCTGGTAATATCGGTAGCGATGCTAAAGTTCGTGAAGTGGTGGCTTGTGCGCGTTATCACAACATTCCTATTCGTATTGGGGTCAATGCCGGATCATTAGAAAAAGAGATCCAGCGCAAATATACCGAACCAACTGGCGAGGCTATGCTTGAGTCTGCCATGCGTCATATTGATATATTAGAACGTTTGAACTTTGATCAATACAAAATCTCGGTCAAAGCCAGTAACGTGTTTTTGACTTTAGATGCTTATCGTTTAATCTCAGCACAAATCGACAACCCATTACATCTTGGGGTAACAGAAGCTGGTGTCTACCGAACAGGGGCCGTTAAGTCGGCTATTGCCCTAGGTGGTCTGCTATTAGATGGTATCGGTGATACTATTCGCATCTCTTTAGCCGCAGAGCCGGAAGAAGAAATCAAAATTGGCTTTGATATCCTAAAGTCGCTAAATATTCGCTCAAATGGAGTGAATTTTATTGCTTGTCCTAGTTGCTCACGTCAAGAGTTCGATGTTATTCGGGTGATGACTGCTTTAGAGGCGCGTTTAGAAGATGTACGTGAACCTATGAATCTTTCAGTAATAGGTTGCAAGGTCAACGGTCCAGGTGAGGCTAAAGAAGCTGATATTGGTATCGTAGGTGCGGCACGTCGGTCGCTAGTATATCGCATGGGTACAAAGAGTCATCTTATCGATACGGATAACTTAGTTGATGAAATCGAAAGTATGGTTCGCGCCCATGCAGCAGTGCTAGAAAAAGCTCGTGAAAATGAGATTATTCGGGTTAAATAATAGCTAAAGTGGTTTTAAAAACACAACTGCTTTAATAATAGATTTTATTTAAAGCTCGTACATAAAATAATAATAGTAATACTGATTAAAATTTGAGGATATAAGCGCACCATGATTAAAGCTATAAAAGGGTTCAACGACATTTTACCGAATCAATCAGCGCAATGGTTGCAGTTAGAAAAGGTCTTAGCCGAAGTAATGAGTAGATACGGCTATCAGCATATCCGACTGCCTATCGTTGAGCAGACCGATCTTTTCGCTCGAGCTATTGGTGGCGCAACTGATATTGTCGAAAAAGAGATGTATAGCTTTGTCGATAAGTCTGATCCACCGACACCGCTCACCTTACGCCCTGAAGGTACTGCGGGTGCTGTACGTGCCGTTATCGAGCATAATTTATTACGTGGTGATACCCCTAAGCTTTGGTATATCGGTCCGATGTTCCGTTACGAGCGCCCGCAAAAAGGCCGCTATCGTCAGTTCCATCAGCTAGGTGTTGAGAGTTTTGGTAGCGCCTTACCGGATGCTGATGCCGAATTGATTGCTATGACTCATTTGATGTGGCAAGCCTTGGGTCTAAAAGACGAAATGAGCTTGCAGCTCAATAGCTTAGGCGAGATCGATGAGCGTCATGCTTATCGTGATGCTTTAGTCGCTTATTTGACCGACAAACAGCACTTATTAGATGAAGATAGCAAACGCCGATTAACTACTAATCCTTTACGTATTTTAGATAGTAAAGAGGCGAGTACTCAAGCGTTATTAGTGGATGCTCCTAAGCTTGCTGAATTTTTGGGTGAAGAAAGTATGGCCCATTTTGAGCAAGTGCAAGCTTATTTAGATGGCTTAGGTATTGATTACCAGATAAATCCGCATCTAGTTCGTGGTCTTGATTATTACAATAAGACAGTTTTTGAATGGGTCACTGATAAGTTAGGTAGCCAAGCCACAGTTTGTGCAGGTGGACGCTATGACGGTCTTGTAGGTCAGCTAAAATCTACCGATAGCCGTAACCAGGACAGCCAAGCAAATAGCAAGCCTATCCAGTCCGAACCGGCGGTAGGTTTTGCTATGGGTCTTGAGCGCTTATTGTTGCTAATAGAGGCGGTAGCGCCTTTTGCAGAAACGGCTGCTTGTGACGTATTTATTGTCACTCACCCTGAGGTTTATAGCTCGGGTATGATTTATGCCCAAAACTTGCGCTACCAGCGTCCAGATTTGCGTATTAAGATGGCTAGTGCGACTAGCTTAAAAGCACAAATGAAAAAAGCTGATAAGTCAGGAGCACGTTTGACCGTTATCATCGCTCAGCAAGAGCTTGATGAGCAAAAAATCAGTATTAAAAATATGCAAACGGGCGAGCAAACTAGTATGAATCAAGACTGGTTAGCCGATATAGAAAATTTTAAATAACGGTTTAACTGGACTGGATGCTTTTTTATTCAGAGTTTAGCAGCTAAGCGCTTAGTAACGACTGGCAAGGCATAGCAAGTAACGGCTGGTCATTACCTGCTGATCAAGGTAATGAATCAGCAAAGTTTGGCCCCTTTAGCTCTGAGCACTGAAAAGCCAATAACAGCAGTAGCATTCATTACTCGCATTTTAATATAAATTTATCAGGTAACTATCCATGGCTCTGACCCCTAATTCGCCAAATACAGATAACTCGATGCAAGCGCTAAAAAAATACGGTGGCAATATTGTTACTGTTATTCTGTTGGCATTGGCCGGCTACTTTGGTTGGACTTATTGGCAAAATAATCATGCGCGAGTAGATACAGTTGCTGCTGATCAATACGCTGATATTCAGCGTCTTAATGAAGAAGTTACTCTGGCATCGCAAAATCCAGACCTAGAAGCTGAGGCCTTGACAGCACTAGCGGATAGCCGTAGTAAGTTAAATGCTAATATTGACACTTTGGTTAGTACTCATGGTAGCTCAGTATATGCTTGGCAAGCGTTAATGATTAAAGCGCGTACTCAAGCAGACAATGATGACTTTAAAGGGGCAACTGCTACTCTGAAAAAAGCTTTAGCCGTTGATTTGGGTGATGCTGGTCTCAGCGCTATTGCACGTTTGCGTTATGCCGAAACCTTATTAGCAGCTGGTGACGCTGATGCCGCTTTAGCCGAAGCTAGTAAAGATATGCCAAGCTCATTTGAAGGCAGTCAACAAGAGCTATTAGGTGATATTTATTTAGCCAAGAATGATAAAGATGCGGCCATTAAATCTTATAAGAATGCTTGGGAGCTAGTGCGTAAGCGTCAAGAGACTCGCGCAGTATTAGCACTGAAGATGGAGAGTTTAGGCGTCGTTGCTGAGCCTATTGCTGAGCCTGCTAGCCTTATCCAAGCTTCTAAAGTAGCCCCAGATAATCAAGCGGTAGCAAATGCTAGTAATGAAAATGCTACGGCCATTATTGCCGCAGAAACTACCCAATAGCTAGTCAGCAGCCAATCAACAATAATAACAGTAGTACCGCATGACTCAGTAGATAAGCTACTGGATTATGGTGTTTGTTAGCCCATTTATAGATCGTCAACTTATTCGTAGTGAGAACATACCATGACCTTAAATATTCGCTCTAATAACTATGCAAATAAGACCCTGTTAAAAACTACGGTTATGCATGTAGCTGTATTAGCACTAATGACTAGTGCTGTTATGGGCTGTAGCCGAGGCATTAAGCCCGTGGTCAATGATCCAGTAAAACTGGTACAGCTCGCGCAGCCTATTAGTGTCTTACAGCCAGTATTCATGGTAGATGTCGGCAATAAAAAAGCCAGTTCAAAGGATCCTTTGAGCTTACAAGTGGGCTATGATAATAATCAGATAGTTATCGCCTCACGCGGTGGTGACTTAGTAGGCTATAATGAGGCCGGACAGCGTTTATGGTCATTGAATGTCGATGATCAGATCGTGGGTGGGGTAGCATTAGACAGTTTTAGTCAGACGGCAGTTATTACTACACGTAGCGGAATGGTGATGGCCTTTGATAGTACTACAGGTGCTAAGCGCTGGCAGCAACAGCTAACTGGTACGGTATTAACCAAAGCCTTGATTAGTAATAACCGAGTTATTTTGTCGGCTAACGATGGCTTCTTACAAGGCTTGTCTTTACAGAATGGCCAGCCTGTTTGGAAGTTTGCCACCCAAGTTCCTGATATTAGCGTTCGTGGCACTGCTGCGCCTACCTTGTTAGATGATAAGACTGCACTGTTGGCAACTGCTGATGGTCGTTTGCATGCTATTACTGTTGATAATGGCTTGCCGCAGTGGTCACGTCGTATTGGTGTAGGTACTGGCAGTAGTGAAGTTGAACGTATGAGTGATGTCGATGGCAGTCCTATTGTCGATAACAACGAGTTATTCGCTATCAGCTATAGTGGTCAAGTTATCGGTATTGACTTGGCCTCAAAACAAGTTAAATTCGTTAATGAGTTAGCTAGCTTAAAATCTTTAGCGGTAAATAATCAGCAAGTTATCGGTACCAGTTTAACCGGTAAAATCGTCGCTTATGATCGCAGAAGTGGTGAGACACTATGGGAAAATGATGAGCTTGGCTATCGTAAATTGACTAACCCGGTGATGATAGGTAACTATATCGCTGTAGGTGATTTAGGTGGTGTAGTGCATTTAATTGACCCAGCCTCTGGTAAGATTGTCAGTCGTGTACAGACCAAAGGCGCGCTACAGACCTTACAAGTACAAGGCAGTCGCTTATTGACTCAAAGCGCTTCTGGGCAAGCTGCCATTTGGCAGTTAGCACGCTAAAGAGTCGGGCTGAACTTATTGGTTCAGCCCCTATTTATTAGCTTAGTTTGATCATAAAATTAGTATAAGATCCGCTAGTATTTAGCTTGGATTTGTATATTGATTTTATGGGTTTAGTTTACTAAAGCTTTATTAATTATTATCTATTTAAGTTTGTGACAATAGCCAGTCTAAGTACTGGTTTTATTGTCCTTTATTGCCTATCAGCGAGAGTAATGCATGAGTATCAAGCCTGTGGTTGCCTTAATCGGTCGCCCAAACGTCGGTAAATCTACCTTATTTAATCAATTCACTAAAAGTCGTCAGGCATTAGTTGCTGACCTTTCAGGTCTGACGCGTGATCGTCAGTATGGTGATGCTGAATATGAGGACAAAGCATTTATCGTAGTAGACACTGGTGGTATAGGTGAAGCTGATGATGGCAGTGGCAATATTGATGACTATATGTCTGAGCAGTCGCATACCGCTATTCACGAAGCTGACATTATAGTATTTGTAGTTGATGCAAGAGTGGGCATGATTGGTGCTGATGCAGAGATTGGCAAGTTTTTACATACTTTAGGCAAGCCAGTATATGTAGTGGCTAACAAAGTCGACGGCGCTCATGATTCAGCACCTGCTGAGTTTTATGCATTAGGCTTAGGTGAGCCCTATCCGATGGCTGCCAGTCATGGTCGCGGCGTTGGTAACTTATTAGAAGTTATTACCGCAGATATGCCAGAAAAAGAGTCTATAGTTGAGCCTCAAGGTTTGAAGCTGGCGATTATTGGTCGTCCAAACGTCGGTAAATCGACCCTAGTCAATCGTCTATTGGGCGAGGATCGAGTGGTAGTATTCGATATGCCAGGGACTACTCGTGACAGCATTTATATTCCTTATAAACGTGATGGCAAAGATTACGTGCTAATTGATACAGCAGGGGTACGTCGCCGTGGTAAGATCGATGAAAAAGTAGAAAAGTTCTCGGTAATTAAGACTCTACAAGCTATTGAAGATTCGAACGTGACAGTCATTGTCATCGATGCCCAAGAAGGTATTGTCGATCAAGATCTACATATGATTGGCTATGCCCTTGATGCGGGTCGAGCTTTAGTCGTTGCTATCAATAAATGGGATGGTTTGACTCAAGATCAAAAAGACTATATTAAAATTGAGATGGATCGTCGCTTTAACTTTATACCTTATGTAAAAGTGCATCTAATATCAGCATTACATGGAACTGGAGTAGGTAATCTATACCCTTCAATCCTACGTGCTTATAACTCTTCAATGTTCGAAGTGTCGACTAATCGCTTGACTCAAATCCTGCAAGATGCAGTAGCGGCCAATCCACCACCAGCGATTTCTGGACGTCGAATTAAATTGCGTTATGCGCATATCGGTGGTCACAACCCCCCAGTCATCGTTATCCACGGTAATCAGACGGGGTCACTACCTAAGAGCTATCAGCGTTATCTAGAAAACCAATTCCGTGAGGTCTTCAAGCTAGAAGGTACGCCGCTCAACGTAGTATTTAAGCTTAACGAAAATCCTTATTCTTCTAAAAGCGATACTCCGACTAAAGCCAAAGCGCAACAGCTACGCCAACGTGAACGTAACAGAGCACAAAAATTCACTACTCGTGAAAAAAAGAAGCGTTAATATTGCTATGTACTACTAACACTGCCATTTGCTAATAGCAGTGTTAGCTTATATAAAAAATAGCTTATATAAAAACCAGTTCATACAAAAAATTAGCTTATATAAAAATAACGGTGTAAAAAGTTAATCAGCAGTTTTAGATTAATGACTATTTTTATATGAGCTATTTATTCACTATAAAGAATTTTGAGGTGAGTAAAGGGACTAAGTATCAATGGTTATAAGTAAAAAAACCTTGAGTTGACTGGACAATATGGTTATAAACTCGATTAAGACACTGCCTAAGCTTATCTGGAACTCTCTGTTGCAGACTATAGTCTTGGCTGTTTTAGTCGGGTTTTTATTTTGTTACGTTTATGGTTTCGTTTATCATTATCAACAGCAGCGCATGCATGTGCAGCAGCTAGCTGAGCTATTGGCTAGAAGCGCTTCCAATGTTGATGGTGCTAATCTAGTAGCCAGCCAAGTCGGCGTCCTCCTAAACGAAGATTATAGCATTCAAAATATCGTTTTTTATTCTACCGATCATCCCATTAGTAGTCTTGACGAACTCGATGTAGAGCAGAACAGCAACGACTGGTATACCGCATTGTTTACCGATGCCATCAGTTTCAACAGAGCAGTGACTAGCGGTTACGCCTCTAAAAGTAACACGCAAGCGAGCAACGTTAATCTACCCCTCTCTACTCCAGCAGCCAATAGAGGAACTAGTGTTGAAAAAGCTAACAATCCGTTAGATAGGGCCTCAGTAAATACTAATACTTTAGTAGGCTATATTAATATTACCTTAGATATAAATAAACTACGTATGCAGTGGTTACGCAAAACTATTTTATTATGGTTACTGACTTTAACTTTAGTGGTCACTGCCATAGGCTTTATTTTTCGCAAGCTGCTGCGTACTACTGAAGACTTGGGTCAAATCGCTAATGTTTGTAATTTATTAGTTAATGACCCAAATCTTGAGCAGCTACTAGTCATTCAACAGCGTTTTGAGTTTCGCGAGTTTATTCATATCAAGCAGGCCTTTATTCTACTGTTTGAGCGTCTAAGACAGATGCAACGAGAGCATGAGGCGCTAGGGGATTTTGAACAACAGCTTCATCATAAAGAACGATCGCTTGAGGTTCAACGTAATAACTTTCAGAGTATGATCACTCATGAGCTTAAGACTTCACTTAATGCTATCTCCGGTGGCTTGCAGCTATTAGACAAGCATTACCTAAGCTATGACCAGCAAGATACTTTAGAGATTATTCGCAATGGTAGTGAGCATTTGGAGTCGACCTTAGAGCAAATTATTCAACTCAATAAAATTGAAAAAGGCCAAATAGTTGTTACTTTAGTGGTGTTTAATCCTTTGCTAATGATTGCCGATTTATTAGCAGAATTTGATCCTATTGCTCAGCAAAAAGGCATAGAGTTGCTTAGTCATATCCATCATATTGACTATAATCTTGAAGGGGATGCTAATAAGATTAAGCAAATATTGACTGCTGTTATTGACAATGCTATAAAATTCACCCAAAAGGGACGAGTTACTATTGAGTCGCAACTGACTCATTTCAATAATAGTATTCGCTGGCAACTCAAAATCAGTGATACCGGCATTGGTATTAATGCTAATTACATAGAGGATATATTTACCCCGTTTTTTCAGATTGATTCTTCAAGAACTCGAAAATATGAAGGGGTTGGCGTAGGTTTACCGGTCATAAAACAGCTGTTACAGCTCATTGATGCCTCGATTGAGGTCGATAGTGAGCTTGATAAAGGCAGCCAATTTGTAATCACTATCCCACTGCGTAATAAATATAAAAGCTGGCAGCACACCTTGCTAAAAGACTTAGAGATTATCTACTATTATGCTGATGAAAATGATCTTTTGGTTAAAGAGTTACAAGGGCTGGGTGCTACGGTAATCTCTAGAAAGTATGAGCAGCTCATGCTTGGAAATCTAGATGATATAAAAGTTGATATGGTAATGTTTGCAGAGGATATTCTACCGGAGAAGGTAGCGCAGCTAGCAAGGTTAATCCGAGGCGCTGAAACTAGCCATCGAGCTTTATTGATTTACTGGTGTCCCTCGCATAACAAGTATGACCTATATGACATTGAGCATGAGCTAAAAGTTGCTGGCATAGACTACTGTGAAGGCGCCACGCAGAACACTCAAAGACTTATTAAGATATTGAAGACGTGGATCGGAAGGACTTAGCGAATGATAGGAGAAATAGCCAATAAACGCCGTAACTGCTATCTTTGAATTCAACATATCCTAGTCCAAAGTAAAGGTGAGAACCATAAAAAGGCCACTTAATTTAAGTGGCCTTTTATGCAATGGCTATAATGACTTTAGGATAATAACTGCTAGTAAGCAAAACTAGCTGTTAAAATACGTTTTGTCCCCAACGTACGACATGCTGCCACATGCGACTAAAAAATCCTGCCTGTTCGATATCGCTAGTAGCAATGATAGGTACTGAGGCTACTGCTTTACCATCAATAACAGCCAGCATTTTACCTACTTCTTGACCCTTTTTAATAGGAGCTTCTAAACTATCAGGGATATCAACAACCGTAGTTATTTTATTTTTTTGAGTCTTGGTGGTTAGTACTTTTAAGGTGTCCCCAGTAGCCAACTCAATCTCTTTGGCTGCCCCGAACCATACTGGCAGCTTGCTAACGAACTGTCCTGCAGGCGCTTTGGTTACTGTAGTGAAGTGACCATAGCCCCAATTAAGCAACTCACGTGATTGATCAGCACGTTCTTGTTGGCTCTTAGTACCCATAATAACTGAAATTAGACGCATGCCATCACGGTTGCTTGAAGCGACTAAACAATAGCCTGCTGCATCAGTATGGCCAGTCTTTAAACCATCTACCGTGCTATCTGTGCTCAATAGCGCATTACGATTACCTTGAGTAATGCCATTATAAGTAAACTCTTTTTCGGAATAAATTTTATAGTAGTCGCCGCTGTTCTTGATAATGGCGCGCCCAAGCTTGGCCAAATCCAGTGCGGAGGCTTGATGACCTTCATCAGGCATACCTGTGGCATTAACAAAGTGAGTGTTGTCCATACCTAATTTTTTGGCTTGCTCATTCATTAGGGTGGCAAAAGAGGCTTCGCTACCAGCGATATGTTCAGCCATAGCCATTGAAGCATCATTACCTGATTGGATAATGATACCGCGCAGCATATCGATGACACTAGCGGTTTTGTTAACAGGTACATACATACAAGACTGGCTACTGCTGCCACGACACCAAGCGTTCTCGCTCATTAAAACCTGTTCGTCTTCGGTCAAGTCACCTGAAGCCAAGCGCTGTTCGATAATATAGCTGGTCATCATTTTGGTTAAGGAAGCGGGTGGTAGCGGCGTAGTAGCATTTTTTTGTGCTAAAATTTCGCCAGTATTATAATCCATCAATATATAGGCGGCATTTTCCATAGTAGGAGGGGTGATAGCCGCATTTACTGCTACTGATCCTAAAGAGACACTAATACCGACTACTAGTTGTACAAGCTGTTGTTTTACATACTTCACGGTCATAAACTGTTACACCACATTATGAGACTAAATTTGTCTAGCGCTATAGCTGCTACTATTAATAAAGCTAGTCACAGCAGATACTAGACATAGAATTAATATCTTAGCAATTTCACCATTAAGTAAATAGGCACAAATAAAAAAATATTCTCGCAGAGAATAATCTAAAAAGCCGCTGTCAGCAACAGATAACTGAGCTATTTAGGCATAATTAGCTATTGACTGGCAAACTAAAACCTTTCATCCACAAAAAAGCCTGCTGTGCAGCTCAGTGTATTGAGGCTGCAAACAGCAAGCTATAGTCAAATAATACAGGTATCGGATACAAAGTATCTGCTAATTTAGCGCAGCATCATAGTCTTTACTAAAATCAATCAGGTGCAATTGGTTTTATTAATACTTAAGAGTAGTACTCAAGATTAATACTTAAATGTCACTAAGCTATATCTCTAGTCTTAGTTCCTCTTAATTGCTCAAAGCTTTGGATGATGTAAGTATGGGTAGCCGACCGTGCTAGCTACTAGTGACTGTTAGTACTCTATAATTAATAGTCAATAGTCAATAGTCAATACTTAGTACTCTGCATTGGCTAAATCCTCACAGATAGACTTATTATCTTGCTTAGAAAAACTCATCGTCCAGCTACGAATACTTTGCAAAATCTGACGATAGTCTTGTTGAGTCGACAAGTACTGAATAGCCGCTTTTGGATCTTCTAATGAAGGCATCAGTTCATGCAACTGCACGTTGTATGATTTGTAAAAACGTTGCTTTTGATTGCCACTTAACATTGGTGGACATATTTCAGACAGTACTTGCATCACGGCTATTTCGTGCTTAGTGATGTTCATACCCGACATATCTAAGGGAATAGTAGTACTAGGGGCAGCAAAAGCAGTTGACGATAAAAGAGCCATACTAGTCATCAGGCCAGCCATACCAACTTTAGTTGCAGCATTAATCATAATATTTTTTGCAGGGGAAATTACCGCTAATATCGATTGATTGTTCATTCAGTATCACACTCGCTTTGCATTATTTGATGCTGTTATGGTAATAGGAATAAAAACAAAAGTCACATAAAATATTGACTGATGTGTAGATGTATTGTGACCTAAAGGCTATTTACAGCAACATAGCAGCAGCATGTATTAGTAAGTTGCTTGACCATTAACTAATAAGTTTATATTGTTAGTGCTTGTTGCCTAATGTAAGCCATTTACTGATAATATGCATCTACAATAACCACTGCTAGCGTCTTTATTAACTTAGTAGGACGCCTAAATCAGTCTTTTGTAAGTTATATAAGGCAATATTTCCAATGTCTGCTCTAAAATTTTAGTAAGGTTAAGCAGGGCATTTGTCCAAGCAATAGTTTTTATGAGCCGTGCCTATTCTTTTGTGAGTAGTCGCTATTAATGGATAATCACCATCCATGACAGTGCTAGCAGCCAGTAGCTAACCCTTGTCAAAGTTAAGTAGTTCAGGTTAAATTATTAGGGCTAGCAGTTAAATAGACAGCTAGCAGTTAAACAGAAAAATATAAGTATATTGAGCTGATATGAAGTTTTTGATTAGTAATGATGATGGAGTACAAGCTCCCGGTCTATTAGCATTATATGGTGAGTTATCTAAGATAGGTGAGGTCATTGTAATAGCTCCTGATAGCGAGCAAAGTGGCTGCGCTAGTGCGCTACATATCTCGCAGCCGCTATATACACAGACTTTACAGTCAGGATTTATAGCCGTTAATGGTACTCCTGCTGACTGCATATATTTGGGCTTGCATGAGCTATACCGTAACAGCCGTTTTGATTGTGTGATCACTGGGATTAATTCAGGAGCCAATTTAGGCCAAGATGTATTATTTTCGGGCACTTTTGGCGCGGCATTAACCGCACAGCTGTTCGGTGTCCCTGCTATTGCCACCTCACTAGTAAGCGCTAGCAATGACAGTGATTATCAGCTGGCAGCCGAGCAAATTGTCAAACTAATCACTGAGACAGACATACTCGAAACCATCAAAAGTTTGCCCTATCATGTATTAAACGTTAATATCCCTGATGTAAAGTGTGCAGCTGACATTAAAGGTCGCAAAATAACGTGTTTGGATCACAGTACTATCGCCAAACCTGTGCATCATATCGTCGACCCTCGTGGGCGTGATGCTTATTGGTTGTCTCTACGCAAAGAAGCTAAGTCTGCCTCTAAGGCCTTAGATTTGCAATCGGTAGGGAGCATAGTAGAACTTACGGCTATCGATCTATCAACTGCTAAAAATCAGCGCTTGAATAACCAATGCCTTATCAATACTGTTACTGATGTTGAAGCGATAGCTGATGGTTTTATCAGCTTATCTCCGGTCAAATTGCATCATACTCCGAGCTCAGCTTTAGATAAGCTGTCAGCATTGATACTGTAAGTTTGGCTCTACAACTCATTATCATAATTGAAATTTAGATTTTGTTAAGGCATTTTGATAGGGTTTTTTTATATCGTGTTATAACAATATTTAGATCCGCAAAAATATTAATAGCACTAGCTTGTCGCTAAAGTAGTTTGTAGCTGATGGCAGGGCAAAGATAATTAAGCTTACTGCTATTTAGAATTGAAAAGATTGATAAAGGATAGGATTTAAGAACAACTATCTTAATACTAATATAAATATGGCTGGCTCGTCAGCAACCTCAGGTATAGACATTAGGAAACCTTGTATGAAAAAGATCACCTCTAAATCCTCATTAGTAACGGCAGCATTGGCAGGTACTTTGACCGTCACTATGCTAAGCATGGTGGGTTGTGCCACCAAGCCGACTTATCAGAATAATCAGTCAGGCCCGACCATTATTACTAATAACCAAGGCGTTCCCAATTATTATCTAGTTAAGCGTGGTGATACTGTCGGTCAGATAGCTGAGCGCTACCGTATGAGCTATCGCCAAATTGGGGCGTTGAATGGTTTGGACAGTAAATATACTATCTACACCGGACAGATGCTTAAGCTTTGGCAAGGCAACCAAGCTACCGCTAGCAATACTAATGCTAACAACAGCGGTCGTCAGCCTGTAAACAATACGCCAGCTTATAACACTCCAGCGCCAACGCCAGCTTATGAGAACACTGCTAATGCAACTTCGGACTATCAATATCCTACCCGTAACCAAGTGGTACGTAACTTCGATGCCTCAGTAGGTAATATGGGCATGTGGTTCGCTGGTAGAGTAGGCGATCCTGTAGTGGCTAGCCAAGGCGGTACGGTACTCTATTCTGGCAATGGGTTGGAGGAGTACGGCAACTTGATTATGATTCGTCATAGTAATAATTACATTACCGCTTATGCTCACAACACTGATTTGCTGGTCAAAGAGGGCGAGCAAGTACAAAGCGGACAGCGTATTGCCACTATGGGTAGCAGCGGTCAGACTAATCAAGTAGGTTTAGAGTTCCAAGTGCGCCTAAACGGTAGCCCTATCGATCCTCGTACAGTATTGGGGCGTTAACGCTAAGCGTTAGTTTATTTAGCTTGAATAAAACAGGCGGCTCAGCTTTATGTCTTACGTCAGCTATTATGCTATCAGCTACTATGCTAATAAATAGCCCGCATTATACTCGGTAATGACTAATAAAGCTGGTAGGCCGCGACTATTACTATCGACACGTATCGGGCACTTAACCGCAGCGCTACTGCTGTTTGCGCTGTTATATAGCCTAACTAATCACTATAGTGCTGCGCTGTTTGACTGCTGTTCTGAGCGTATACACTATGTAGCGACCAGCTTAGACAGTAGTCTGCCATTTGTTGCCGCCATGATCGTTCCTTATAGCTGGTCAATGATATTATTCATTGCCAGCTTTTTTATGGTGCGCACTCCTAGTCAACTGTCTTCGCTTAGCTCACGTCTGATACTTGCAACTTTGCTTGCTACGCTTATATTCTATTTATACCCTGCGCGCTTTTCTTTTGAGCGTCCCTTAACTACAGACTGGACTACAGTTGGCTATGCGGTGTTAGGAGCTGCTGATAAACCCTTCAATCAGCTGCCCTCGTTACATGTCAGTTATGCACTGCTGCTAGGCGTGTCGTTGTGGGAAGTGGTGGTTGGTCGCCAGTGGCTAGTGCTAAGCTATAAAGGTTTACTAGTGCTAGTTTGCTGTTTAATTATAGGGTCGACAGTATTTACTTACCAACATCATCTACTAGATATTATTGCAGGCATGCTATTGGCTGCTATCGTACTATTTATGGTTGACAGACAGCGCAGTGTATTAGTGCTTAAATATTTTGCCATCGCAATCAGCGGTTTTTTATTGTTGGCTATTACTGGATTCTTTATAGCTACTAATTTTAAGCAGCCCTTATTTGAGTACACTAGTCTAGTAGTGGCAGGGTATTGGCTGCTAAGCTTTATGTGTTTGGCTTGGGTTTATCAAAGCGCCGAGATAAATACTAATAGTAGCTATTTTATAAAAGATAACCGAGGTAAATTAACGCTAAGCACTTGGCTAACTTTTGTACCTTTGCTACTGGCTTATAGAGCAATGTCGAGCTTGAGCCAGCGTTATTATAGTTACCAGCACCCTGACAGAGTTGGTAGCACAGATTGGCAGCCAATAGGTAATAATACTTCTGTATCGGCAAGCGCGCGTTTATCATCGCCGTTATTCATCAAGGGTTTTCTCCCCAGCCAAGTAGCTGACTTAGCTGCACAACTAATCATCGTCGATCTAGCAGCAGAGGCTAGTAGTCACTTGTTAGCAATCAGGGCTATTGCTAATAATAGCGTGAAAAATGCGCCGCGAAGTACGCAATATAGCATCCATTATTTATATTGGCCCTTATTAGATCTACAACCCTTCAATGAGGCTGATGCGCTAGTATTAATAGGCTTGTTTGAGCAGCTAAATCAATTGCTGGCTGACAATCGCCACACCAATAAAGCACAAGCTGGTACTTCATTGACGCTAATAAACTTCCATTGTGTGATGGGGTTTTCGCGCAGCATTGCTATGCAAGTTCTGTATTTAGTATATTGTGATAAGCTAAGCTTAGAGAATTATCAAACTTGGATAAGGCAACACTATCCGCAGGCGCATCTGGCTAGCTCTTATTTACCTGAGTCGCTAATAACAGCGCTAAGCTGCGCTAAAAAACCTTAAAGCATACAGCTTGCAAAGCTTACAGCGCAAAATTTTAAACCTTAAAACAGTAAGGCAATAACTAATAATGACGGCATCCCTATTTAATATTCAAAGCTATCAGTATCCGCAAAACTTTGCTGATATCAAGCCTAAGTTGGCACGCTTAGAGCAAGCAATCAATAAGTTAGAAGCGAACCTTATTAAGGCTGAAGATGCTACTAATAGTCGTAGTGAAAGTCGCAGTGAAAGCCTTACTGAGCCGCTAAAAGTTGATTATGCTAGTGAGCTAAATCCCAATCAACTACTTGCCGCAACCACTATCGAGGGCAAAGTGTTAGTGATTGCTGGGGCAGGGTCAGGAAAGACTAAGACTTTAACTTATCGGACCAGTTACTTGCTGGAGAATGGGGTCGCTCCTAAAGAGATATTGCTGTTGACGTTCACTCGTAAAGCGGCTAACGAAATCAAAGGTCGAGCTAAAACTTTGCTGGCGAGTACAGCGGCAAGTAGCAACGCGCTTAACGATATCACTAGTGGCACTTTTCATTCATTCTGCAATAGATTACTACGCCAATACTCAGGACTACTCGGTATTAATCCGCGTTTTACTATCTTAGATACCGCCGATAGTGAGGATGCTATTGATCTTATTTATAAAGAAAAGAAATACCCAGCGCAGATTAAAAAGCAGGCCTTTCCACGCAAAAAGACCCTACAAAATATCTTTTCAAGCTCTAGAAATCGACGTATCCATATCAGTGAGTTAATAGAAAATAACTATCCAGATATAGCGATACATATTCCTATTATCGAGCAGTTAGCCGTTGACTTTCATCAGTACAAGCGAGCCAATCACTTGTATGATTTTGATGATATTATCAGTCAAGTGGTCAGTCATCTAAAAAATAATAGTAAGTTTCGCCAGCTGGTACAGCAGAATTATCGTTATGTGATGGTCGATGAATATCAAGATACTAATATTCCCCAAAAGCAGCTGATCGATCTTATTTGTGCGCCAGCCTCAGTATCCTTGATGGTGGTCGGTGATGACAATCAAAGCATCTATGCCTTTCGCGGGGCAAATTATGAGAATATCCTACTATTTGGTGAGACTTATCCAGAAGCTAAGCTGATCAAATTGGAGCAAAACTATCGCAGCACGCCAGCAGTTTTAGATTATATCAATGCCTTGTCAGCACAAATCACTTTAGGCTATCAAAAGCAATTATATTCTCAGATGGCTATAGTAGGACAAAAGCCTATTTTTAGCCGTCTGAGCGATGAAACTCGTGAAGCCAAATACATCGCTGATAAAATAATTGAGCACAAAGCAGATCACGACTATAACGATTACGCAGTACTGTGCCGGACCTCCTTTCAATCCAACTATGTACAGCTAGAATTTATGGAGCGTGGTATCCCTTTTATAGTGGTTGGTGGTATCAAGTTCGTTGAGAGACGTCATATCAAAGACGTATTGGCTTTTGTAAAGATACTCTATAACCCTAATGACACTATCGCTTGGCATCGAATTTTGACTTTGTTTCGAGGGGTAGGTGGGGTGACGGCGACTAAGCTTACTCAGGCAATTAATGCCGATAATAATTCTTTTGAGCCGTTGCGTGCACCCGTGTTTAGCAAAAAAAGCGCTCAGCTTGAATCTTTATATGCACTACTAAGCAAGGCCAGTCAGGCACAAGCGGTTGAGCAAGTCATTGAGGATATTCTAGAGTTTTATATTCCAGTACTAAAGACGCTTGAAGAGAATTGGCGTGAGCGCTCAGAGGACTTTCGGGTACTTAAAAATCTAGCAACTGAATACAGCAGCTTAGATAACTTTTTAGAAAACCTAGCGCTGGATCCGCCTAATGATTCGGTAGCGGCTATGGCGCAGTCTAAAGCTAGTGGTGAGGAGGATAACGATAAAGTCACTATCTCGACTATCCATAGCTCAAAAGGACTGGAGTGGCCAATAGTATTTGTCAATTCCTTAGTCGATGGCATAACGCCGCATCATCGCTCTTTAGATGATTTTGAGGAGTTAGAAGAGGAGCGCAAGCTGTTTTATGTGGCTTGTAGCCGGGCTAAGACGAGATTGTATCTAACCGCACCTGATTACTTTGCCAGCTATTCAGGTTACTTCGATAAGCCGTCAAGATTTATCGCAGAGTTGTCTGCCGATAAGGTTGAGATTGAAAGCAGCAAAAAACTGATAGTCGAGAGCGATGATCCGGTTTGGTGGTAAGCTGCCAAACCGGAGGTAGTTGATAAATAGCTAGGGCTAGACATAGCAAATAATTTGCACTCGAATAAGGTGCGACTTGTTTGCTACAGCATAGTTATAGCCTTCTGTATTTTTCTTTCAATCATCTGCTTGCTCATAGCTCTATTGGTTAGTTATTAGCGCATAGACCAGACGATATCCTGAATCGCCTGCGGTAGAAACATAATCTGCCTTTTCCCTTTCTAGCAGATTTATATCATAGTGCTTAGCATAGTAGGTTTCGAGTTGTGCTAGTGTCACTAAGAATGGCGGAGTATTTTTCTGGTTATTATGACGCTGCTTTTCGCCGTCATAAGCAAACGATAATAGAAGTTGGTTTGCGTTATTACTCAGCTGCATAATTTTCTGTGTATAGCGTGTACGCAAGTTTTCCGGCTCATTGTCTGGAAGGGCAACTAATGCCCCGCGGTCATAGAGGGCGTCTATTGGCCCAATATCAGCAGCACTTAAATCAAAAATATCACCAACCCAGATTTTGAGTGTTTGACCTAAGTGCTCAGTCTGATAACAAGTGAGGCTAGGAATAATTGGGTGGGGTGTTACTGTCGCTATCAAATCATTTTCAATAAAAAACTGCTCAACGGCTGTTGCTACTAACTCGACACCCACAACGTCAAAACCTTGTGTGATAAACCATAGCATATCTACGCTTTTACCGCATAAAGGCACGAAAACACGCCCATTTTTACGGGTGTTTAAGGTTTTAAAGTGCTGGGTGAGCATGAAATTTGGTTTTTTTTGAGTGAAGTTAGTTTGGTTGTTATGCCATGCATTCTGCCAAAATTCAGGATTCATAACTTCAACCTTATAGTTGTAGGTTTAAACTATCTATTATAACCTCAATGACCAACGGTCTGCGAAAATACATTAATCACTATCACACCGCTGATAATCAAGGCGATACCGATAATAGCGGGGGTATCGATGCTTTGTTTAAAGATTACAAGTCCTATGATCGCCGTCAACACAATACCTATACCGCCCCAAATCGCATAGGCGATACCTAAAGGTAGGGTTTTTAAAGTTTGAGTCAAAAAATAAAACGAAAAAACATAAAGGATAGCTGTTAATAAGGTAGGGACTAAGCGGGTGAACTGTTCTGACTTGACCAAAAAAGTTGTGCCTAGTACCTCAAAGATGATGGCCAGCATCAAAAATCCATAGCCGATTAAAACAGGGTTCATACAAGCATTGCTCCAGCTATTGTCTTAAAGATAATAATTACAGCGCTGCATTATCACTCATAAAGCCTAAACTGTCAGCCCTAGAGTGACTTCATTTATTTATCAGTAATTAACTCAACCATTGTTAAGTTTATCTATATTATGCTGGCTGAATATAGCTCTGTTTTTTATTGAACTAAAGCCTAGTCTCAATAGCAGCATACTAGGCTTTTACTACCTCAAATTTATTACAGATAAAATCGCTGCTTGCCTTACATTTAAAGGGCTCAAGCTATCAGCGTTAGCGGTGTATTTATTTTTAACAGTATATGAAATCATAGGGTTGAAGGGTGAAAAAGTAGACCTATAGAAGGGTTTTGAGGCTCTCGTATAAAGGTGTAAAAGTAGCTATAACAAAAAGTAACCCTTAACAAAAATATCTGTTAGATATAGGTTTATTAATTGCTAAGTACGCGTTACTATCACCATTGCATTTATAGCGGCTAATAGCTTTTTAAGCTTCAGTTTTCGTAGCGGTTATTAGTAGTTATATTTTAATCTTGATATCTATGGTTAGTACCTATTCTAAAAGGATTTGCTATGCGTTATGACGTTATTGTTATCGGTGCGGGTATGGTCGGCACTTCGGCTGCTTGGCATCTACAGAAAAATAATTCAAAAGTTCTGATGCTTGATAGAAAGCTGCCGGGACTTGAGACTTCATATGGTAATGCAGGTTTAATCCAGCGTGAAGCGATTCATACTCATCCTTTTCCGCGCCAGATTACTGAATTGGTCAGAGTTATGCCTAACCAAGGTACCGATATTCGCTATCGTATACCTGCTATCCTACGCTATCATCAAGCGCTATTGCAGTACTGGAAGTACTCAGCACCTGCCATAGTCAAACAGATAGAGAGCGAATGGCAAACGCTGATTGCCCATTGTACTAGTGAGCATCAGACTATGATCGAAGCATCTGGCGCTGATGAGCTAATTACTCGTGATGGCTGGCTGCAATTACATCGCTCAAAAGAGACCCTAAAGGTAGCTGCAGATACGGCTATCCTTGATCGTGAGCAAGGCGTTGAGCATAAAGTATTGAGTGTAGATGAGCTAAAAGCACTTGAACCTAATGCCAATTTTGATGGTTTCGTTGGCGCTATTCACTGGTTAAACTCTTGGCAAGTGTCTAACCCAAGTTTACTGGTTAAAGCTTATGCTAAAAACTTTGAGCAGATGCAAGGCGTTATCAAAGAAACCGATGTGACACAAATTATTCCCTTGGATAATGTTAATACTGACAATGTCGATACTGATGTTGATGTTGATGTTGATGCTGGCGGTAAAGGTTGGAAAGTGGTCACAACCATAGGTACTTTTTACAGCGATAACTTAGTTATCGCCGCTGGCCCTTGGTCAAATGAGCTGATCAAACCCCTCGGTTATAACTTACCGTTATTCCCAATGCGTGGCTATCATCAGCATTTTAAAGTCAGTGCTAAAAACACTATCCATCACAGTATGTTCGATATGGACAAAGGCTTTGTGATGGGGCCGATGCAACAAGGTATTCGTATTACTACGGGTGCTGAGATGACTACTATGGATGCGCCAAAGAACTTCGGTCAGCTAAAGACGGTATTGAAATTAGCACGTAAGATATTGCCATTAGATGAAGCTGTGGAAAGTGAAGCTTGGGCGGGTTCGCGTCCTTGTATGCCAGATATGAAACCGGTCATTGGCCCAGCTGGCAAGCATGATAAGTTATGGTTTGCTTTCGGTCATAGTCATCAAGGTTTTACTCTAGGACCTATCACTGGTCGTCTAGTAGAAGAGCTAATCCATGACAAGTCATTGACCGTTGATGTTGAGCCTTTTAACGCTCAGCGCTTCTGTAAAGCGTAACTTGTAAATGTAAATATGTTAAAATATTTCCTCAAAAATGTAAGGGAGCACTATAAGTCAACATAGTGCTCAGAAATAATACTAAAAAACATAGGGATATATCATGAAAAAGCTACATAGTAATGAACGAGCTAGCAAAATTGTCATCCACAATCAGACTATCTATCTAAGTGGTCAAGTTGGCAATGCTGAAGATGACATCCAAGCACAAACCTTGACTTGCCTAGAAAAAGTTGAAGCTTTGCTAACAGAAGTAGGTAGCGACAAATCAAAAATACTTTCTGCTACCGTTTGGATCAGCACTATGGATAACTTCGATGCTATGAACCAAGTATGGAACAAATGGTTCGAAGGCGTACAGCCACCAGCCCGTGCTTGCGGTGAGTCAGCACTAGCCCGCCCTGAGCTATTAGTAGAAGTTACAGTTATCGCAGCTGAGTAATGGCTTAGTTTTTAGCTTTACTAAGAATAAAAAGGACATCCTATAATTAGGGTGTCCTTTTTTATGTCTAAAGCTTTTAGCTAAAAAATCGTAGATTATTAACTAAGCCACGCTATACGGATTAGGGTAGGAGCTGCTGACCCAAATGCATACTAGCGGCGATATTCATAGCGGTTGCTTCGATATTAGCATAAGCATCCTTTAACACTTTATCAATAGGGTCTAGCCTTTGAATGCTGGGCATAACTACGTTGAACTGAGCTTGTTGCGCTGGCGCTAAAGTTTCAACGCTGCCACAAATAGCGATAATAGGAGTGGCATGAGCCTTAGCCAGTTGACTGATACCGCTAGCCACTTTACCCATAGCGGTTTGCGCATCAAGTTTGCCCTCGCCAGTGATCACTAAATCCGCTTTAGCGATTTGCGCCGCTAAAGTTACAGCGGTAGCTACTGTAGTAAATCCTGATTGCAACTGCGCGCCACAAAAGCTAATCAAGGCAAAGCCAAGGCCACCTGCAGCACCAGCTCCTGGTATATCCTGAGCCTGGTTTACCTTTGTTGCGAGGTCATCGTTAGACTGCTGATGGTGACAGAGCTTAACAAAGTGGCCTAAAGAGTTATCTAAGATCGCTACTTGCTGAGTATCAGCACCTTTTTGTGGGCCAAAAATAGCGCTAGCTCCTTGCTCGCCGCATAAGGGATTAGTCACATCGCAAGCCACTTCAAATACCGTGTTGACAATCTGTGCATGAAAAGCTGAGTCATCTATTCGTTGCAGCTTAGCTAATGATTCACCGCCTGCTGCTAATAACTGATCGTTACTATCATAAAACTTCATGCCTAAAGCGGTTAGCATACCGACCCCAGCATCATTAGTGGCGCTACCGCCTAAGCCAATGATAATACGCTTAGCCCCTTTGTTTAGGGCATCAGTAATCATTTCACCAACGCCATAGCTGCTAGTAAGCAAGGGGTTTCTTTCTGCTATTGCCAATAAATGCAGACCACAAGCTTGGGCGATTTCTATCACCGCTGTCGCATCGGGCAGTAGTAAATATCTAGCACTGATAGGGCGCATTAAGGGGTCATGGACGGTCACTTGCTGCCAATCACCACCAAGGGCGTAAGACAATACTTCGCAAGTACCTTCGCCACCATCGGCCATTGGTAGCAGGGTGTAATCAGCATCAGGAAATACTTGCGTGAAGCCCGACTTGATGGCGTGACATACTTCTAAAGCAGTTAAGCTTTCTTTAAATGAATCAGGGGCAATAAGGATATTCATTGGCGTCTCTTAAACTATTTATTGCAAAGTCACAGTCGATATAGCGGCTGCTGTTACTATTTAGCTTAGCTTAGCTCTATTAAAATTATTGCTATAAAAAGCATTTAATAAAACTCATTAAATAAAACCCATTAGATAAAGACTAAGGTTAATAGCCAGATAAAGATAATACTAGTCACCCCTTGGATACCTGTAGCCACTGAGTGAGCTTTATACGCTTGTGCCACACTCATACGACTAAATTGGCTCACAATCCAAAAGAAACTATCGTTGGCGTGGGAGATAGTCATTGCCCCGGCACCGATAGCCATGACACAAAAAACACGGCCAAGTTCGCTATCAAGTCCAATCTGTCCTAACAGCGGTGCTACCATCGCTGAAGTGGTGACTAAAGCTACGGTAGTCGAACCTTGAGCAGTTTTTAGTGCTGCTGAGACGATGAATGGCATAAATATACCTAATCCTAAGGCGGATAATGTAGTGCCTAAGTAGTCGCCTATCGGCGTGACTTTTAACATCGCACCGAATGCACCGCCAGCCCCAGTGATTAATAAAATAGGAGCCGCTACTACTAAACCTTGTGAGATAGCATCGCTCACTTGCTGAGTTTTGTCATTGCCCTCTATTAGCAGAAACGATAAAAACAAACCAATAAGTAGCGCTGTTAATGGGTTACCAATGAATATCAGCAGCTCAGCCATTAAACCGCCGCCTAAAGGCGCTGTAGGAAAGTTAGCAAAAGACGATAAACATATCAACACTATAGGGACTATGATAGGTAAAAAAGCCATAGTTGCTGAGGGTAGCTTATTATAATCTTCACGAGATTTCATGTTTGCGGGTAGGGCAACAGCCGCTACATTGTCAGCATCTATATTGTCTGGTTCAACATTAAGAAAGCGATTGGACCAAAGCCAACCTGCCAGCACAGCAACAGTAGTGACCACGATGCCCACCATGATGACTAAGCCTAAGTTCGACTCTAATCCCAAGTTGCCAGCAGCAGCAATAGGACCTGGGGTAGGAGGGACGAACGTATGAGTGGCATATAGACCTGTTGCCAAAGCAATACTCATTGCTACACTAGATACTTTTAAGCGCTCTGCCAACGACTCTTTTAACGAGTTTAAGATCACAAAACCTGAATCACAAAACACAGGAATCGACACTACGGCCCCAACGATAGACATAGTCAAAGTAGGGAAGCGTGGTCCTAACAAATTAATAACCGTTTCGGCCATTACAATCGCTGCACCAGTCTTCTCTAAGATCAGTCCGATGATAGTGCCGAATACTATAACTAGACCAATATATCCTAAAATACCACCAAAACCATCAGCAATAGTTTTAGCCACTGAATCAAGAGGAACTTGATAAAATAACGCTACTAAAAAAGCTGACAATATCAGCACTAAAAAAGGATGCCACTTCAGTTTTGCAGTAGCAAAAATAATAAAAAGTATGGTCAATACAAGCCAAAATACTATCATCACAATCTCTATAAAATTACGGTTGTCGTTAGCTAGGAAAGCTAACGTATTTAGTTATACAGCGACGCTTCGCCGATTTTAAATGGCCTATTTTATAGTACATGACAGTAGCTAGGAAATGATATTTATATAGTGGTTTCTGCTACCATAGGCAGCTATTTATTTACCTCATTATTAGGATCAATCATTGACCACATTTAATATCCCTAAGATTGCCAATATCGCTGACCCGCAATTACAGCAGCAGCTCCAACACATTATCGATAATAAAACTAAGCCACTAGGCGCACTAGGTAGATTGGAGACGCTAGGCTTACAGTTAGGACTGATTCAAGGGTCGACTACGCCTATTATAGAGCAGCCACAGATTCGGGTCTTCGCCGCTGATCATGGCTTGACCAAACATGGTACTTCAGCCTTCCCAAGTAGCGTTACCGCGCAGATGGTACTTAACTTTTTACAAGGCGGTGCGGCTATTAATGTGCTGGCGCGTCAGCATAATATCGAGCTAAAAGTTGTCGATGCTGGCGTTGCTACTGATTTTGACAGCACGTACTTTACTAGTCATTTTGAACTTGAAAACCATCCGCAGCTGCTCGATTATAAAGTTCGTCACGGTAGCCGTGATGCCCTGACTGAACCTGCCATGACTGATGAAGAGTGCACGCTGGCCCTTAATAACGGCATGGCGGTTGCCCAGCAGCTCACTGGCAACTTATTAATAGTGGGTGAGATGGGTATTGGCAATACCTCAGCGGCAAGTATGCTATTAGCCAGATTAGGTGAGCTACCGATTGGCGACTGTATAGGCCGTGGTACTGGGCTTGATGATACGGGCCTGCAGCATAAACAGTCTATTTTAAGCCAAGTATTGCAGCGTCATAGCACTGCGTTATCGCCACTAGCAGCATTAGCAGCATTAGGCGGTCTTGAGATTGCAATGATGGTAGGGGCGCTGATACAAGCAGCTAGTGATAGACGGATATTACTGATTGATGGTTTTATCGCTAGTGTCGCCTTGTTAGTCGCTGAACGCTTAGCGCCAGGAGTGTTGCAATATGCGGTATTTGCCCATCATTCAGTCGAGCCAGGACATAGCCATTTGCTTAAGCTATTAAACGCTGAGCCGCTGTTAACTATGCAAATGCGTTTGGGAGAGGGTAGTGGTGCGGCATTAGCTTATCCGCTAATGCAATCAGCCTGCGCTATCATCAATGAGATGGCCAGCTTTAGCGATGCCGGTATTAGTGAAAAAACCAGCCCTAAAAGCACTAGTGAAAGCCAGAGCCCAAGTAAAAACAGTAGCGAGCACACTCACTGATGGCATCGATACTAAGCCGTATTGGCTATGAAGCACGCTTGATATTAGTGGCGGTGCAATTTTTGACTCGTATACCTGTGCCTTCATTCGCTCATTATGATCCACAGTGGCTGCATCAAAGCAGTCGCCATTTTCCTGCAGTGGGGCTGTTGGTAGGGGTGCTCTGTGCTGGCGTATTTTGGCTGGCAAGTCTACTGTTTAATCCGTTAGTGGCAGCAACAGTGAGTAGTGTTTTTGGTATCAAGCTAACTGGTGCCTTTCATGAAGACGGTTTAGCCGATACTTGTGATGGTCTCGGCGGTGGTCTGACTCGTGAGCGTACTCTGACGATTATGAAAGACTCGCGTTTAGGCACTTATGGGACTTTAGGTTTAGTCTCAGCACTGTTGCTCAAGATTACTTTACTGGCGGCTATGCCCGTATCAGTAGCCATAGTGGCGCTGATAATCGCTCATAGTGCTTCACGCCTGTTATGTACTAGCCTTATAGCACTGCTGCCTTATGGTGGTGAAGTAGAACATGCCAAAGCTAAGCCTATGGCGCAACAATTGACTTTAGCTCAAGGTTTTTTAGCTAGCGGTTGGCTATTATTAGGCATAATTTTAGTGCTGCTAGTCTTCCCTAGAGCAGTGCAGCTGATCAGTATTTGGCAAGCTTTACTGGCGCTACTGTTGGCTTTGATTGCTACTGACTACATGCGTCGATTATTACGTCGCCGTCTAGATGGCTATACTGGTGATGGGTTAGGGGCTACGCAGCAGCTGAGTGAAGTGGCAATCTATGCAGGGCTTGCAGCAACACTACCTTTTATTTAAGGGTGCGATTAGTAGCTTGCAGTTTATTATCTTGTAACTCAGTAGCTTGCCATTTAGCACTGTTAATTTAGCACTGTTAGTTTAGCGATGTTAGTTTAGCGCTAAGCTTTGCCGCTATTGGTTATGCAAAACTATTGAAGACTATTGAAGACTGGGAGACGTTTATGCCTCTATTATATATCTGGCGACATCCAAAACCGTTAGCCGCTGCTGGTATATGTTTTGGACAGACTGATATGGCTGTTGATAAACGTAAGCTTAAGCGCCTTGCCAATCAAATTCAGCGTTATGTGCGCCGGCAGCAATTGCCAAAAGTGATATGGGTTAGCCCTTTGCAACGTTCATTGATAGTGGGTCAGTTACTAGTACAGCACGGCTTTGAGTGTTATATAGCGCCTGAGCTTATTGAGATTGACTTTGGCGATTGGGAAAATCTTCCTTGGCAGCAAATCGCTAAGCAACAGATAGATGACTGGTGCAACAATTTTGCGCACTTTGCCCCTGATAATGGCGAAAGCTTGCAACAGTTTTTTACTCGTGTAGAAGGCTGGCTAAAGGCCAAAATGACGGATAAGCCAATACTAGCCGTAGGTCATTCTGGCTGGATTAATGCGGCCAAAATGATTAATGCGGGACAACCAGTACCACAAATAGCTGCGGATTGGCCTCGCTCACTTACTTATGGAGAGCTTACTGTGCTGGAATTTATAATGTAGTTTAGCTTAGCGGCTTTTATTAGTGAATATTATAGTTTTAAAATTACATTCATTTAGACGAATTTATGGTTATTATTAGCCAATTCGTCTTTTTTTTGTCAAAAAAAAATACAAGGATTATGGTTAATTATGTAAAGAATATTGACTCGATTTTATATTGAATTAACAGCTCATTAGCTGTTACGACTGTTTGGCTGATGTATGAAATTAGTTAGAGTAACTAATAACTGTATTTTTATATATTCATATAAGTCGAAGAATAAATTATATTATCAAATTTAATTAAAAATATTCTTAATTTACTTCGAAAAGTAGGGTTTTTATTATGATGTCTAACTTAATAAGATAATTATTACCGCTAATGATTTAGTTTCATTTTTTAGTTTAAATACTAATAAGTTAATTTAATTTTTCAGCTCCAATACTAATAATATAAGTCTTATTATAAAATAAATTCATAATAAAAAAGTTTTCATTAATATCTTTCTTCTTGGCTAAATATCTATCTAACTAATTATTTTACTTGATTTGGTTGTACGTAAAATAGACTAATGAATAATTCCTGAAAGTTTTGGTATCGATTTTAAATTGAATCGTATAACGATATTGACTAGAGTTCCTCTACAATATCGTCTTCTATTTATCCTTAGACCCTAGTACTTATAAACGCTATATATACTGTAAGATTATAATCTTAGTTCCAAAAGCGAATAAGCTAAGTTCAAAATTCAGGTATCAGAGTTATAATATCACCCTTCAACTATATATCTAAGATAGTCGTCAAAAGTCTATAGAAATAAAATATATTATCCTAAATATAAAAAAATTAATGTTGAATCTTTAAAATAAGCATTGTTATTTTTGTTACAGAACAATTAAATTAAATTGTAATTCTGTTGCTTTTTTCTATTGAGTTTCTTATATAAAAAAAGTTAATATTATCCCGCTCCTAAGTTATTAATCTTCTTGAGAGTTAATACCATTCAATAAAAAAAGATTAACAACGATAATAATCTATGGAGATTAATCATGAAGAAAATAACTTTAGCGGCGTCTGTAGTATAGTCACCTGACTTCAAAAATGTTATAGAATGAGTCAACTAAACGATTATTACTATAAATGACCATGACTTACTCCCTAGATTATCGCAAACAAGTCCTGAAAAGCTTAGATGAGGGTATGACCTTTGCTGAAGCTGCTGTTTTCTATGATATCAGTCCTACGACTATCCAGAAGTGGAAAAAG
>NZ_CAJHBR010000004.1 GCF_904846695.1 Psychrobacter urativorans | reverse complement strand
CAGCGGTAGTTCAGTTGGTTAGAATACCGGCCTGTCACGCCGGGGGTCGCGGGTTCGAGTCCCGTCCGCTGCGCCATATTTAAAACTTAGTTAACTTTTTAAGTTTAAGCAAAGTTTCAACCTCAAGCATTAGATTGTTTGAGGTTTTTTTGTGTTTGCAATTCCTTTCAAAGCCTTTTTTTATAAGGTAAGCACGGTTTTGCTTTGCACTACTAACCTTAAATGTTATAAAAGCTGAGCTTTCACTACCACAGTACCCAACTGAGTTTAGCAACTAAAGTAAGTAGTGATATAATGACCTGATAATCGATATTTTATAAAAGGTTTACATCATGGCTCGTATGGCTAGCGCATTACATATTTTAGTCAAAGACAAAGAACTGGCTGACGACATTATTGCCAAGCTTAAAAAAGGCGCCCAGTTTGATGTGTTGGCTAAAAAACACTCAACCTGCCCCTCCGCTAAAAAAGGCGGCAGCTTAGGTGAGTTTAAACAAGGCCAGATGGTACAGCCATTTGATAAGGTCTGCTTCAGCGGCAAACTTTTCACCCCGCATTTAGTAAAAACCAAATTTGGCTGGCACGTGGTTAAAGTGCTTTACAGAACCTAATGGTTAAAGCCCTCATTGAATAGACCCTTTGTTAGCTTTATTATCAGAACCTTATAGGTTTATTAAAGCTTTATAGACTTTTATAGACCTTAAAGCTAATTTGCAGAATTTAGTGGTCTAGCCTTTTGACTTTAAGAAAACTTTGCCTCAAGTATTCATTTACTTGAGGTTTTTTTTATGCAGGTTTGATTTTGTCTCAACCCTGCTATTTATAAGCTTATTGCTAGTGCTTCTCTAGTGAGTGATGGCAGTTTTGGCTAAACTTTAAGCGTGTTTTAGTATTTAACACTACTTTACTATCAGTCGTATATTGGGGCTTACAAAAGCATCAATACTAAAAATTTAGTCGCCAAGGCTACTAGCGCTCAAGCTGACTCTGATGTGCTCTGTAGCTCTCTAGCCCGACTAACACTATGATCATCGCTAAAAATAGCAAGCTGATGCTAGTTACACCCAATCCTAAGCCACCATTTTTGACAGGTTGAGACAACCAATCTCCCAAAGCGGCGCCTAAAGGCCGAGTTAAGATATAAGCTAACCAAAAGCATAAGACGCTATTGAGTTTTAAGGCGTAAAAGGCAATAGCTATTAGGGCAATGGCCGCAGCAAAAATTAGGGTAGAAGTCTGATAACCCAGTTGCAACCCTTCAGCAAACCAGTCTCCCGCTGCCGTTCCTAAAGCAAAGGTCGCCAATATAGCCACCCAATAGTACCATTCACGCGCTAGACTATCGATATGATGAATCGATAAGGTCCTTTCACGGGCGTACCAAAGTGCGAATACCATAGCTAATATAATACTAAATCCAATCGTAGACACCGCTAATGGGATGCCCATATTATCTGTCATGTTATCGGTGATTAAAGTGCCTAAAATGCTAACAAACACTACAGTAAGCCAGTACTTCCAAGGAATATAGCGATCGGCTCTGAGTTGGACTCTCAGCGCTATAAGGAACATCACAGCCATGATCAATGAAGTAAGGGGCAAGCCAAGCTTATAGTTAAAATTTAGATAATCAGCCGCGGTCTCCCCAACTGTCGTCGACATCATCTTGATCAGCCAAAATATAAAGATAATCTGCGGTACTTTATTCCACATACTATGGGCACAAGAGCCAACGGGGACAGGCGTATGAGATGAAACTAAAGATTGAGTGTTCACAAAACCTCCTTAATAGCGATCATTGACAGTCAGCACCCCAGAATCAGGTATGCTCTAACTGTCAGAATAATCCTTCATAAATTAAGAAGTCGTTAAGGTGCACTAGCAGTTTACAAATAATACTTTAATTTTTACCTATGGCCGTTTCTTTACCGCTAACACCTCTACTGTAGCTGCACAAGCTTCAAGCACTAAAGGTCAGTTCTCTACTATCCAACATGAAGATGGCAAATATCAGTGGGCGATAAATGGTAAGCCTTTGTACTTCTATGCTCTTTGTACTTCTATGCTCTTTGTACTTCTATGCTAACGATACTAAACCTGGCGACAAAAAAGGTGACGGCAAATTTGGAACTTGGAACGTTATTAGTACTAAATAAGCACTAACAAGTTTAGGCTGGTCAAAACCTAAGCACTAGTTGCTTGGGTTTTTTTATAGCAGATAGCTTTCACAAAAGTAAGATTTTAAATGAAGGATAAATAAAATGAAAGGGCCTCTGGGCTTCTAATAATAGTAAAACTCTGTACAAATGACCTTAACTTTGCATTAAAAGTATTATAAGTATGATTAAATATTTTGGATACTATAGAATTAGCCTAACAGCATACGAAGTATAACGGTTAGCAGTTAGCAAAATTGAAGTATGGGGTGCTCTGATAAATGTATTATGGTTGAATAAACGGCTTATCTTTGCAACAGCTATAGAGACTTGTACAAAAATCTTTGCTTAATGAGCACTCAAGGTCAGAATAGAGCCACCTATTAACTCGTAAAACAGAATAATTTAGACGAACAAACAAACTATTAACAGCTAAGTTACTATGACATACCATAGATTAGGCCATAAGGAACACAAAAAGCCGTGCTGTTTTTGATAGGTTTAAAGCAATGTAAAACGTTAGAAAAATCAGGATTTTTTCTTTTATAAATTCTATCCATTTCAGCTTGTTTTAGGCGCTTTAGAGTACGTGAGTCCAGCTTTATTACTTCTGCTGGCTTATCATTAAGAGTTATGGTTTCTTCAAGATCAAACATCTCTCCATTATCACCAAATCTAAAAGTGGCGTTATTAACAGTGGAGAAATCTTCATGAGAATCGGTTAGAAAATCAAGCTGCTGAACCGAATAAACTAGGCTGGCACCTACAGCACCCGCAAAGCTACAAGGGGTTTGTTTGAGTAATTTTTTATTGATTAACGATACTGTGCTGCAAGTGGTATCGCCAGCAACTTCACCGACCATAGCCATTGCACTAATAGACCCTAACATCATAGGCAAAATAATAAGCCATTTCTTAATAGACATTGGAGCAGCTCCCTATTGGTTTTGAAACTATCAAATATGAGTTAGAGTTGTTTGCCAACCACCTCTTCAATGTACAACTGGCCTTCAATAGCATGACGAGGATAGAAGTGAGATAAACTTTGCTAATCCAAATAATCTGACCTTAGAATATAAACATTTTAACGCTATTAAACGATAGTTTATTGTAATGAGGATACTTCCTGACCTACTTAACATCTTCTTAACAAGGTACTTGTTACCTTAGCAAATGAAACCCTCTCCTATTCTATTGAGAAGTCTGTGAATGTCAAAACAACCTATAAATAATCCAAGTATGCCACAAGATAATGCTACAAACCTTAGTAAAACGGCTACTGTAGCTAGTATTAAAAGCCGACTCTATAAGCGTCAAATCCATTTGGCCTACCTGATTATAGCAGTCACCTTGTATTTAGTAGCTAGCGCCAATATTGGTTTCTTTGAGCACGTATTGGCTATTTATCCGTTTGCTGAAAACATTGGTTTTATAGTTTCTCTTACTGGTCTATTGTTTGGGTTAATGTGGTTGCTGTTTCAGCTACTATGCTATCGTCCTACGGCAAAAATAGTGCTCATATTCATGGTGTTAACTGCAGCAGTATGTGGTTATTTTACTGATAACTATGGGACAGTATTTGGTCCTGATATGTTGACCAACAGCTTGCAGACCGATCAAGCAGAAGCTATGGGATTGATGGCACCGAGCTTTGTTATCAGGCTGTTGTTACTAGGTATATTGCCAGCTTTTATTATTAGCAAGGTTCGACTAAAGCGTCACGTTATCGGTCAAGCAATACTACAGAAGACGGCAACTTTGATAGCAGCTATTGCTCTAATTGCGGTGTGCCTGCTGCCTTTTGGTGATCAATACGCCACCTTTTTTCGTCAGCATAAATTAGTACGTAGTTATACTAATCCGATCACCCCTGTTTATTCAGTGATCAAATTAGGTATCGACTATGTCGATGAGTTACGCCGCCCTGACACGATGATACTGCATGCTACTGATGCCAAACGTAGTACAGCGGTCGGTGGTGCAGCCAAACCTAAATTGATGGTGTTCGTGGTCGGTGAAACGGTTCGTGCTGATCACGTTGGTCTCAATGGCTATCAGCGCGATACTATGCCCTTACTTGCCAGCCAGACAGACATTTATAGCTTTAAAGACGCAGCTTCTTGCGGCACTTCCACTGCTTATTCAGTGCCTTGTATGTTTAGCTATGCTAATCGTGAAGACTACGACCCTGATACTGCTGATTATAACGAAAACGTCTTAGACACGCTTAGTAAGCAAGGCGTCAATGTAATTTGGCGTGACAATAACTCCAGCTCCAAAGGGGTAGCAGATCGAGTTACTTTTGAGGACTACAAAACCGCTGAAAAAAACCCTGATTGTGATATTGAGTGTCGTGATATCGGTATGCTCGATGGTTTCGACAAACTAGTTAAATCAGCGGCTAAACCTCAAGATACCCTTATTCTGCTGCATCAAATGGGCAATCATGGGCCTGCTTATTACCAACGTTATCCCAAACAGTTTGAATACTATAAACCTGTATGTATGACTAACGAGCTGTCTAAATGTGATGATCAGTCCGTTATTAACGGTTACGACAATGCTATTCGTTACACTGATTATTTCTTAAATTCTATTATCGATACTCTAAAGCCTTATCAGCAAGACTATCAAGTAGTGATGGTATACATTAGTGATCATGGGGAGAGTTTGGGGGAGAATAATATCTATTTACATGGCATGCCCTACAATATTGCACCAGAGGCACAAAAGAAAGTGCCCGTGATTGTCTGGTCTCCTAAAAACAATAGTATCGATGCTAGCCGCTTAGCTAATATGACCAGCCAGCCAGTATCACATGATTTTATTACTCCAACTTTGCTTAACTTTTTTGGGATTACTACTAAAGAAGTTGATTCGCAGCCAACCTTTTTTAACTCTATTAATTAACTGCTAGTTTTGTTTTGGTTAAGCTTTGTCGAGTCGACGTACTGCTAGAGACTAGTTATCAATCGCATCCTAGTCGTTGATAGATAGCCATTATTAATACTAATGGCTAGTTATTGAGAGTTACTGATAGTTACTGATACTTGTTAACACTTATTAATAGAAAGCTCATGGATAACACGCTGATGCATAAAATACTTATCATTGAAGATAATCCCGATATCGTGGCAAATATCTATGCTTTTTTTGAGCCAAAAGGTTTTGAGCTCGACAATGCTCATAACGGACTGAGCGGATTGGCGCTAGCCGCAAATAATCGTTATGACGTCATCTTGCTGGACGTGATGCTGCCTGGTATGGATGGTACTAAACTGTGCAAAAAGCTCAGAGAAGAGCACCATAACAAGACCCCAGTATTAATGCTGACCGCGCGCGATACTATCTTAGATAAAGTGGCAGGGTTCGATAGTGGAGCTGATGATTATCTAGTCAAACCTTTCTCGCTGGTTGAATTGGAAGCCCGTATCAAAGCCTTAATACGTCGCCATCAAGACGAGCATTTTGGTCATAGTATAGAAGTAGGCAAGCTGTCTCTTAATGCTGCTGAACACAGTCTTAAACGCGAAGGTCAATTGCTAAAACTAACCCCAACAGGGTTTAAGATTATGCATACACTAATGAGTGCTGCGCCGCGAGTGGTCAGCAAGGCCGAGCTTGAAGAGAAGGTATGGGGAGAAGACACGCCGAATAGTGATGCTTTGCGTACCCATTTACATAGTGTACGCGCGCAAGTCGATAAGCCGTTTGCCGTACCAGTGATAGTAACCATAGCTGGTATTGGCTATCAGATCATTGATCCTGATCATGCTTAGACCTCCATAAGTAGCAGCTATCAGCTATCGGCAGCTACTTCCGGTAGCGTCTCGCTAGCTGCTTTAAATCCTCTATAGTGTTTTGAGCTTTTAACTTTTAGCCTTTAAATAAGTCACTGCCATGTTTAACTTAGACTCTATTACTAATAAATTTCGACTATCCTACTTAGTGTTTACGGTTTTTCTGTGTGCGACTTTTATCAGTATTTTCTTGTATGCTGAGACTCGAATGGAGCAGGAGCTAGTAAAAGCGCGTCTCCTGCAACAGTTACAGCTCAGTCAAGAGCAGCATGGCGAACAGAGCATTTATAAAGCCGACCCAGGCATCACCATCTATCAATACCTCGCTGCACCAGAATCGTTACGAAATTTAGCGACCGACACTGTGCAAGAGATAAAGGTAACCGTCGATAATCAAGGGCGTGCCTCTGAGACTAACCTACATTTTTTTACCTATCGACAAAACCAACATGCTTATATTTTGACTTATTTAGAAGACAAAGAAATGGTGATGGAAAACTATCCTGTTTTGGCAATTTTTGAGCACTTAGAAGATATATTTGCCGATGCGTTGAGAGTTGCCGTTATTTTGAGTTTGCTTATTGCGGCGATATTCTCGCACTTATCTGCTAAGCAAATTACTAAGCCACTATTAGATCTGAAGCGGGCAGTAGAAACTGAACATCAAAACTTAACGGAATTGACTCACCTACCCTCAGAGGTTGGCGTATTGGCAAGGGCAATTGATGAGCAGAATAATAAGCTGGCCGAGTATTTAAAACGTGAGCAGCTATTCACCGGCGATGTCAGCCACGAGCTACGCACACCATTAACGATTATCTTAGGCGCCTCAGAAGTGCTGGCATCGCAGTTGGCTGAAGATAGCTATTTGAGTGAATTTACCAATCGTATCAGTAATACTGCCAAAGAAACCTCTGAGATTATCAGTGCCTTACTACTGTTGTCTCGTAATCCTGAACAACTAGATGCGCCACCAACTTCTATTAATAGCATCGCCAATAGCGAAGTGACCCGCCTACAATATTTACTTAAGTATAAACCTGTGACTTGTACAGTCGTTGCAGACCAAGACTACATAGCCGAAGTACGGCCTGAACTGCTAAAAATGGCTTTAGGCAATCTAATAAAAAATGCCTTTCAATACACGGATGAGGGGGAAGTTATAGTGACTATCGATAATAAAAAAATCACTGTGACTGATACTGGTCTAGGTATTCCTGAGAGTATGATGCCGCTGCTATACAAAAGATTTAAACGCTTAGATCATAATAGTAAGCAACCTGCTGAAGGCTCGCTGGTAGAGGAGCATACTAGTAGCAACGTAGAAGGTACCGGTTTGGGACTGAGTATCGTGCAACGTATCATGACTCATATGGGCTGGCAGCTAAGCCATCAAGACCATAAAACTGGCGGCAGTACCTTTATTATTTATTATAAATAACCGCTATCAATTAACTCTCTTACAACGCTGGTGGTTTTAGAAAAACAACTGCTTTACCAAAACTCCCACTCTTAAAAAATGACTGCTTTTCAAACTGATTGCTTTTCAAACTGGCTGTCAAATCTGCTTGCTCAGCGACTAGCACTCCCAGTCACTGATATCACTAGCTTGACTCTACCCATGTGACTTCCGCCCTAATTGCTCGTTGTAGACGAGCATCAAGGTCTTAACGCTTTCTTAATATTCACTGTCTTATACTCAGCAATACTGATTATTAATGATAGTGAAGCCCTTAATATGAGCAAAGATAATCCTATATCTACCCCTGTCAATGTCCAACAGATCAACTGCGACCCGCTAGCTTTAGCAACCGCTATGCCGTTACTCGCAGCCGACAGCTTTGCTAGTCAGGCTAAAGGTAAAACTGGTGTCTCTCGTATTATTAAAGCTGCAGGCTATTCTATTGACGGCTTGCAAGCGGCTTATAAATTTGAGGCGGCTTTTAGGCAAGTGCTTTGGCTCAACGTACTATTGTTTATTGCCCTTATATTCCTGCCTTTGACTATCCCTACAAAAATGCTGCTGTTAATAAGCTGTTTTTTATCTTTGATCGTTGAGCTATTCAATACAGGTATTGAAGCCTGCGTTGACCATACTTCGACAGAGCAACATCCATTGGCCAAGATAGCCAAGGATGTCGGCTCTGCTGCGCAATTTCTAGCCTTGCTACTAATGTTTGTCTTATGGATGCTGGCCTTATCAAGCCTACTCTATTGAGCAATAGTTAGGCATATCGCAAAGGATCAAAGACTGTCGAAAGCTGGCGCAACTAAATGACTGTAATACGAGATATCAATGATCTTAAAAGTTAATTCAACTGACTGGCTTTGGCTCAAACTATTGGGCTTAACTATAATCGCAACTTTAACCTTAGAACACAGCCAATTAGATATTGATATCAGTCAGCTTTTTTATTCTAATGGACACTGGTTGCTGGCAAAGGGCCAACAGCCTTATCTATTTATCTTCTACGACTTTCCTAAAGCGTCACTCATACTGTTTGGGGTCTACTTACTCCTAAGCTTACTCTATAGTTACTGGCGAAACCGGCGTCCTTCTGCTTATGCTGATCCTAATAATGCTAGATCATTGCCTAGCAAAATATTTACGTGGTTACCCCGCCGTGAAATCAGTTATTTACTGCTTGTCATCATCTTAGTCCCTAGCATTATTGGCACTCTCAAAGGCGTCACTCATGTCAGCTGTCCCAACAATCTAACTCTATTCAATGGCGACTTAGCTTATCTAAATATTTGGCAAAACATCCTCGCTAAAACGCCAGCAAAGTGCTTTCCAGCCGCTCATGCCAGCGCCGGATTTGCCTTATATGGCTTGGCATACTTACCTAGCTTGCAGCGCTATCGAAGCAAAATTCTTATCACCGTCACTATTTTAGGCTGGAGTATGGGCTTATATAAAATGAGCATTGGTGATCACTTTTTTAGTCATACCTTAGTATCGATGCTGCTGTCATGGACTTTAGTTTGTGCATTAGCTGTTGGATTTTTTAAAACCAGCTTTAACCAGTTGGTTAACATGACTAATAGCCAGCTTACAAAGTCACAAGCAAAACGATAAAAATATTATAAAATACAGCTACTAAACCCTTGAAAAATAGTATATAAAATGGTTATAAGAACAATTTTTATCATCAATAAATAATAAAGCCTACCTTCAGCAATAAAGTACTTAGTGTATAAAAAATTGATAATGGAATATAGCTATGGTAGGACTATTGGGTAAGCGATTAGCGATGCTGGTAGTGATGCTAACTAGTTTTAGCAATAGTCATGCTGCCAACTATGTCATTGACTCTAATCAAACTAACGTACGCTTCGCTATTGATAATCTCAAAACTTCTGTCACTACTGGCGGCTTTTATAACGTTAAGGGTCAGCTGCAATACGATGCACTATTAAGAACCGGCAGTGTCGCCCTTATTATTCCTATAAAGTCTTTAGATACTGGTAATAAAGCTTTTAATCTAAAGCTCACTAGTGCAGATTTTTTTGATACGCAACGCTTTCCCTCTGCTACTTTTACCTCAACCCAATGGCACTTTAACGATAATAAACTAGGTACACAGGTTACCCAAATTGATGGCAACCTTACCTTGCATGGTGAGACTCATCCTATCAGTCTAAAAGCCACTAAGTTCAACTGTGCTTTGAGCACTACGATTAACAAGGATGTCTGTGCGGGTGGTTTTACCGCCACTATTGACCGCACCAAATGGAATATTAAGAAATACACTTTATTTGGTATTACTAAAGACCTCACTTTAAACATTCAAGTCAAAGCCATCAGACAATAGCTTTATGACAGTAACCACATCAACATCGTAGTACTAGCCAGTTTTATAAGGATATTATGACTGCACTTTCTGCACTCTTGTCAGCAATGCTACTTAGTATAGTATCCAGTGCTGCGCTGGCTGATAGCGCAAGCTCTGTTAGCTCCAGCCTTTATAATACGAGTTTGCTCAATACTAGCCCAGCTATTAGCCTACCTAATGTCAGTCCAGCCAATAGCGATTTGGCAAATCGTGGTGCTTATGTAGCGCGCACTGCTGATTGCATGGCTTGTCATCGCGAAAACTATAGTGGCGGCGTAGCGATCGAAACGCCTATTGGCAATATTTATTCAACCAATATTAGCCCTTCTAAGCTCTATGGCATCGGCAACTATACTGAAGCAGATCTAAAAAAAGCGCTACAAAAAGGCCGTGCGCCTAACCATCAGCTTTATCCAGCTATGCCCTATCCGTCCTATCATGGTATGAGCGACGAAGATATCAAGGCGCTATTCGCTTATTTCCAAACCGTACCGCCTGTAGAAGCCGCCCCTGAAAAAACCACTCATCTACCGTTTCCGCTAAATATCCGCACTTTGATGCTAGCATGGAATCTGATCAACGTGCCCTCTACTGACAATCGCTCAGGGCTCACCGCAACCCAGCAACGTGGAGAATATCTCGTTAATAATGCTGAGCACTGTGGTACTTGTCATACGCCGCGCAATCTTACTCAAGGTTTAAATAAGAAAAAATATCTATCTGGTGCGCCATTAGGTAAGTGGTACGCACCCAATATTACTCCTGATAACGACAGTGGCATCGGGCGCTGGAGCGAGCAAGATATCGTCACTTATCTCCGTACTGGCATGTTGGATAAACGCGCTTATGCGGGTGGACCAATGGCCGAAGCAGTGGCCCATAGCACTCGTTATCTAACCGATGAAGATTTGGCTGCGATGGCCGCTTACCTAAAAGTCGTTCCTGCTATCCAAACCGACGACGACTTGCTACCTGTGAACCTCGCACGCTTGCCAAGTCCCATAAGCCGCTCTATTGGTTATGACTTAATACAACAACAAGACTATTTGGCTCAAACTCTAGCCAACACTGAAGCAAAAATTAATACCGCTAATAGTGCTACTAATAGTGCTACTGATAGTCCTACTGATAGCAGCTCGCCCAAGTCACTATATCTTGCCGCTTGCGCCAGTTGTCATGGCGTCGATGGTTACGCCCAACCCGATGCCCGTTACGCTTCTATCGTCGGTCTTAGTAGACTCCGCCGAGCCAAACCTGATGCTTTGATTAACGTCATCGCTTATGGCGCTAAAGGGGCGCTAAATACCGCTCCAAAAATGCCCGGCTTCGCTAAAGAATTAACTCATGCGCAGATTGCTGATATTACCAATTACGTGCGAGTGAACATAGGTGGTCTGCAAAGCAGTAAGGTTACTGCTGATGAGGTAAAAAAAGTAATGAAATAAGTCAGTATTTGCAGTCATGGACGAATGCTCTATAACAAGGATAAACAATGAACGACCTATTTCAAGCGCCCACACGGCGGCAATTGCTAGCGATGATCGGTAAAACGGCTGGGGCAACCGCAATGTATCAGGCTATGACTACGCTAGGGTTTGCTGCTGAGTCTAGTTTTAAAACCCAGATCGAGCTAAAAGGCGCACCTGCTGGTGCTAGTATCGTCATACTTGGCGCTGGTTTGGCTGGCCTTACCGCTGCTTATGAGCTACGTAAAGCGGGCTATAAAGTAACTGTGCTTGAGTTCCAAAATCGTGGTGGTGGCCGCAGTTGGACGCTCAATAGCGGTGATAAATATACTGAGTTAGGCGGTAGCGAGGTTAGTTGCGACTTTAAAAAGGGCAACTACTTCAATGGCGGACCTTGGCGCCTACCCGTTCACCATTACGCAGTATTTCACTATTGCAAGAAGTTTGGCGTTGCACTACAGCCGTTTATTCAAACTAACGATCGTGCCTACTTACACCGTACCAATCATTTCAATGGCGCACCGCAGCGTCTGGGCGAAGTACAAAGCGATATCCGTGGTTATGTCTCAGAGCTACTATCTAAAGCGGTGAATGTCGGTAGCCTTGATAATGCTGTCAATAAAGAGGATAAAGAAAAGCTGTTAGAAGGTCTAAAAGGCTGGGGGGTTCTGGATAATAATTACCGTTATGTCAAGAGCCACGAAACTAGCAAGCACCGTGGCTATAGTGTCTATCCGGGTGGTGGTCTGATGCCAGATGCTCAGCCATCGACACCCATACCTAGAGACAAGTTACTGAATTCAGGAATGTGGGCCGATATTTATAATAATTATACCGTCCAAGTCCATCAACCAGCGATGTTTCAGCCAGTCGGTGGTATGGGGAAAATCGGTGATGCTTTCACTCGTGAATGTGGTGATATGATCGAGTTCAATGCAAAAGTCACCAAAATCGAGCAGGATGATAGCGGTGTCAGCGTCGATTATGTCGATAGCAATAATCTTGATGGACTGTCAAAAACCGTACGTGCCGATTGGTGTATTTGTACCATTCCATTGTCAGTGTTAACCCAAATAGACATCAATGTTTCAGCACCGATGAAACAAGCTATGGCAGCCGTGCCTTATGACACCTCCTATAAAGTAGGCTTAGAATTTAAACGTCGATTTTGGGAAGAGGACGAGTGGATTTATGGTGGTATCAGCTATACCGATATGCCCATTACCCAGATATCTTATCCTTCACAAGATATGTTTACTACTGGCTCAGGAGTGCTACTAGGTGCTTATGGATTTGGTGAGGCGTCTTATAAATTTAATACTCTCAATCCTAAACAGCGCATCGACGCAGCACTGCAATATGGCAAATACATTCATCCACAATATCCCAAAGAGTTCCGCTCTGGTACTTCAGTAGCTTGGCATCGTATCCCATGGGTACTCGGCTGTTATGGTATTTGGAGTGAGTCAAGTCGTGATCAGTATTACAATACTTTGTGTGCTATCGATCATCGTATCGTTTTGGCAGGCGAGCATTGCTCGCATATTCCGGCTTGGCAGGAAGGGGCGATACTATCTGGTATGGATGCTGCCACCCGTTTGCATCAACGCGCAAAAAGTATTGGCTAGTAGTCAGTAGTAGCCTTTAGCTAAAAACTGACAGCTTAATAGCAGTAACGTTAAAAACCGTTGATTTAAAAACAATCAAACTGCAAAGCTGTTGAGACAAAAAGATATTGAGCTAAAAAGCCATATTGACGCAATAATAGAGGCCTTAGAAGGGGAGATAGAGATGATAAAACCAAACTTGCTTGCTACATCTATAATAATAGTAGGGTTAGGTGTCACCACCTTATCGGGCTGTAGTCGCTATAGCAAAGACCAAGCCGCTGCTAGCACTGCTACCCTAGCCGATCTACAAGCTGCGCAAGTGAGGTTTGATAATCAAGCCAGTCGTAATAATGGAGCCTGGGGCGCAGTCTATAGCTCTAAAGAAGAGCTCAGAGAGCCAAGGGGCAATATTGTCGATGTCAGCTCGCTACCGACAATGGCAGAAGATGTTGACTTGCAACCTTGGTTAATCAAATTCGAAGGCAGCTTACAGGGCAAAACTGGGTTTTTTAGTACGGATGGTAAAAAGCTCTATAATGATTCTTGTGCAGGCTGTCACATGGCTGATGGCAAAGGGGCACAAGGGGCGGGCTACTACCCACCGCTAGCTAACAACAGCAAAATGCTATCAAAATACTATATTATCAGTGTAGTCATTAATGGCCTACGTGGTATGCCCTCCTTTCACAGCATGATGAATGATCAGCAAATAGCAGCGGTTACTCAGTATGTGCATAGCGATCTAAATGGCTTTACTGATACTGTCACTGCTGCTGATGTCGCCCAGCTACGTCATGAGTTCCCGCCGGGCGCTGATCCAAGCGAATAATAGTAATAGAGTATGTTGAACCTTCGACCACAAAACTGACACCTTTTTAGCAGAGACTATTGTTAGGCGCTGATTTTATAACAGTAGTCAGTTAAAACTCTCTAGACGAGTCTTATAAGGGAATAGTTGTCATAAAGTAGCGGCAAAAAAGTCCTGTTCTTATTGTTATCTGTTGGCCTATTGGCCTGTTAGATTGATGCTAATATCACTCTATCCGTTATAAAACCTAGCCCAAGCATCTGCATCCAATTTTTACTTAGACTAAAGTAATTTTAGCTATCAGCAGTGTCTACTTGTAAGGGGTCAACATGCTGTAATTAAAAAATAGCTACATTTGGTTATAGCGCTTTATTATCGTCCTAACAAGGCTAGGGTTCTCTTATCATATGACCCGGCAAAGAACTGCTGCAACAGCTGCTCAAAAACCGAGCCTTTACTAGCGGCTAAAGCAAATAGCGTTAATGAAGAATGCAACTTCAAGTTATCAGGACTACCAAAAATTTCTAAAGCGCTTTTATCAGAATGCGTTAATAACAGCTCAGCACACTGCAATAATCGCCCACTAAGTACTTCATGCTGCAAGTAGGCTTGTGCTTGCGCTAGGCTGTCTAAAGCAAAACGTCTAGCCATAGCACTATGACCTAATCCTAAAAGCTGCGGAAAAACAAACCACATCCAATGCGAACGTTTGCGACCTTGGGTTAGTTCTGCTATGACTTGTGGGTAAACACCATCTTGTGCTTGCACAAAGTCATCAAATAGAGTGTTATTCATAAAGTAATCCTATATATATTTCACTGCAAATATTTAAATTATTTCAATACATATGACGATCAAATTGTTAACATTATAGCCGAGGCTTCATTGCTGCTAATTAAGGCTAGCATAGCGTGATCGATACGCTATAACCTCCTTACTAAGTCTGTTAACCTCACTATAGAGTAAATAATACTAAGCTTTTAACTCGAGCGCCAACCAAGGAAGGAATAAATATGAAAAGAGCTTTATTATCATTAGCTATCGGCTGTGTTGCCTGCAGCACGTTTAGTGCTAACGCTACTATCAATGTCGATAAAGAGGCCAAAAAAGTAGAAAAAAAAGTCATTGAATGGCGTCGTGATTTACATTCAAATCCCGAACTCAGTAATAGAGAAACTCGTACTGCGGCCATTGTTGCCAAACACCTGAAATCCCTGGGGATGGAAGTTGAAACCGGCATAGCCTACACTGGGGTTGTAGGTATCTTGAAAGGGTCAAAACCAGGACCTACCGTAATGCTTCGGGCCGATATGGATGCACTACCTGTTACCGAAAAAACAGATGTGTCTTTTAAATCAACCAAAACGGCTATCTATCAAGGATCAGAGGTAGGCGTGATGCATGCCTGCGGACATGATACTCACGTGGCTATGCTAATGGGGGCCGCTGAAGTACTAGCAGGGGTAAAAAACGAGTTGCATGGCAACATTATGTTTGTGTTTCAGCCAGCTGAAGAAGGTGCTCCAGAAGGAGAACAAGGCGGCGCTGAGCTAATGTTAAAACAAGGCATATTCAAAAAATATCAGCCAGACGTTGCCTTTGGACTGCATATTATGTCGAGCCTAAACAGCGGTCAAATTGGTTATCGCAGTGGTCCTATCATGGCTAGTGTAGACACTTTTGAGATCACAGTGAATGGTAAGCAAACTCATGGCTCAGCACCTTGGGGCGGGGTTGATCCTATTGCCGCAGCAGCGCAAATTGTGACTGGCATGAACCATATCGTCAGCCGTCAAATTGATATCACTAAAGAGCCTGCTATTGTCTCGTTCGGTAAAATACAAGGCGGCGTACGCGATAATATCATTCCTGATAAAGTTGACATGATAGGCACTATTCGTAATTTTGATATGGATAATCGCCAACAGATATTTGAAAAAATTAAAACCACCGCGACTTATATAGCAAAATCTTCAGGTGCAGAAGCAGACGTTAAAATCATCGAGGGTTATCCAGTCACTATCAACAATCCAGAGTTAACGACTAAAATGTTACCTACCTTACAAAACGTAGCCGGTAAAAATAACGTCATTGAAGTCTCTAAATTAACAGGTTCTGAAGATTTCTCATTTTATGCCAACGAAGTCCCTGGTTTGTTTGTATTTTTAGGGGGAACACCAGTGGGACAAGATGCTAGCAAAGCACCTACTAACCACTCTCCTTACTTTTATGCCGATGAATCCTCATTTAAGGTGGGTACTAAAGCTCTTAGCCAATTAGCGGTAGACTATCTGGCAATGAAAAAGTAACCCTTAACCGCTGAGTTAAAACTTTAGGCTGAACTAACTTTATCTTAGGAAGACGAGTGTTAGGATCAGCTAAACAATTATAAAAAGTCAGATACTTATGGTGTCTGGCTTTTTTATATTTTGCTGTTGGTTGTTTATTGTAGAGACTGAAAGGGTCGGTACAGCTGTACCGTCTTCTAAAGTAGCCCCAGAGCTGACACCCTCATCTACTGCCTCTGATCGATTGGGCGGTAAGCTCAAGCCATAATCCGTTGCCATAAAAAGCCGATCATCAATAACCAGAGTAAAATCAAAAGCCATACAAATATATGACTCAATAGCAGGCTACATAATAAATCTCCTATTAAAAGACGGTCCTATATCCGTTAAAATAGTAATTATGACCTTTGATGCCCATCCAGTTAACCAAGACTTGGTTAATACAAACTTAGTAATGCCAATTCAGCGTAAGATTATCCATCTTGATATGGATGCTTTTTACGCTAGCGTCGAACAACGCGATTTTCCTGAGCTGCGTGGTAAGCCATTAGTAGTAGGCGGCGATCCTAAAGGACGTGGTGTAGTTGCAGCCGCTAGTTATGAAGTGCGTAAATTTGGCGTACGCTCAGCGATGTCTTGTTATGAGGCACGTAAGCGCTGTCCTGAAGTACTATTTGTGCGTCCACGTTTTGAAGTTTATCGTGCAGTTAGTGCTGATATCCGAGCGATTATGCATAGCCTTACCCCGTTAGTAGAGCCTCTATCTTTGGATGAAGCTTATATCGATGTCACTGGGCTACAAGTCCATCACGGCTCAGCGACTCTAATGGCCAATTGGTTACGAGCGCAGATACTACAGCATACTGGGCTCACCGCCTCGGCTGGGGTATCTTTTAATAAGATGCTAGCTAAGATCGCTTCTGATATTAATAAGCCTAATGGCACGGCAATCATTACCCCTAGCGACGCTGATGCCTTTATTAGTTCGCTACCAATCGAGCGCTTCCATGGTATTGGCAAAGCTACCGCTAAGCGTTTACATGCGATGAATATCAGTACCGGAGCCGATCTACGCCATGCGTCAGCGGTAATGTTGGTTAATGAATTTGGCAAGCGTGGCCAGTTTTATCATGATATCGCTCATGGTCGCGACGAGCGTCCAGTTAAGGCTGAACGTCAGCACAAATCAGTTGGTTCTGAGACTACCTTTCAAGATAATCTACGCCTTGATGAAGCCCTGCTAGTACAGATTTATGAGCAAAACGCTGATGCTTATATCCAAATGCATAATAAACAGCTCATTGCCTACACTATCACCCTTAAGATTAAATATGCTGACTTCAGTCAAATAACCCGCTCGCATACTTTATCAACAGCGTTTGATAGTGCTGAGTCTGCTCACTATTGGCTCAACAAACTGTTTGCTGATATCCCACGTGACTTGCCTATTCGCTTAGTAGGGGTTACTTATTCATCGTTAGCTCCAGCGACGCAGACCTTAGCGCAATTGGATTTATTCGAATAGCGCCTTGCTATTGCAACTGACTAATTTATAGCTTGTATAATTCTACTTAGGCTATTTTAATAGTAGCATTCTGGTCATAGGAAGATCATGCCTACTGCAACACTGCAACTGGTTGTAGATTAAGCACTGATTAAAACCGTTAAAATCAGCCAGCCAATGCCGACAAGTAAAGGCAGATATAGTTAGATAAATAGCCTGCGTAATCTACTCCCTTTGCTGGTGCTTTCTGCTACAATTACGCCAAAATACTCCTCTACTTACTGACTCTTATGACTGCTTCTAACTCTGTAACTTCTGATCCCAAAACCTGTGCTAACAATCCTGATTCAGCTCCTCTAGACTACTTAAGTGTGGCTGATTATGATTATGAGCTGCCGGATAGCTTAATCGCCCGCTACCCCCTAGCCCAGCGCTCAGCTTCTAAGTTGCTGTACTTGCCAGCCACTACTGACGCTCACATACAGATAGAAGACCATCTGTTTACTGAGCTGGCCTCACTATTGAATGCTGGCGACTTAATAGTATTTAATGATACCAAAGTGATGAAAGCAAGGCTGTTCGGTAGTAAAGATACTGGCGGTAAGGTAGAAGTGTTGATCGAGCGTTTATTGGATAGCGTTGCTATTGAAAAGCTGTTAGAAAGCACTATCGCTGATGCAGATAAACCGGTAGAAACACCGCAGTATGTCGCACTTTGCCATGTCAAAGCCAGCAAAGCGCCAAAACTAGGTCAGAGCTTATCTTTAGCTGATGATCAGATGCAATGCATTATGCTCGGACGTCAAGAGAACCTATTTATCTTGGCTTTTGCCGCGCCTATTTTGCCAGACTTAGAAAGCTACGGAGAGCTACCGATACCGCCGTACTTTGAGCGCCATGCTGACGAAACTGACAATACTCGTTATCAGACTGTGTTTCATGACCCAGCCAAGCTTGCTAGCGTCGCTGCTCCTACTGCCAGTTTACATTTTGATCAAGAAGTACTATCTATGCTCAGCGACAAAGGCATTAATACTGCTTTTGTCACCCTACATGTCGGGGCTGGTACTTTTGCGCCGGTCAAAACTGACAATCTGCTTAACCATACTATGCATAGCGAGTATGCCTATCTGCCGCAAGATACCGCAGCGCTGATCAATCAAACTCATGCTAATGGCAAGCAAGTTATCGCCATTGGAACTACGGTAGCTCGGGTTCTCGAAAGCGCTTATCAGCAGACTACACAGAATGGCGGGGCGCTAGCTAGCTGGTCAGGAGATACTGACATATTTATTTATCCAGGCTTCCGTTTTGGGGTAATTGATCGCTTGCTGACTAACTTCCATTTACCCAAATCGACTTTGCTAATGTTAGTCGCCGCTTTTTCTGGCAAAGCCGCTATAGAACAAGCCTACCAACATGCTATCGAGCATCAATATCGCTTCTTTAGTTATGGTGATGCCATGTTACTGGACAAAAAACGGTAAATATTAGTTATTAAATAAATATTATTAGCCAAACATAAGCAAATAAAACCATAAACAGGGCAACAAGAATTAGTAAAAAAGTATTGCACCCTTTGAATAATAAGCTTAATCCCTAGTTGCTATATATAAATATAGTTGCTTTATATAAATTATGCAAAGTAGCTACACTAGGTTTTAACCAGATAAAAGTCAGCTTTTGTTGTCATAGTAATGATAATAGCTTACTATTGATAATTACTTATAGTCATTACTTATATTCCGTACTTAAAGTCATTATCACTTATTATAAAAGGGTTAAGCATGTCTTGGCATTTACCTCAGCGCTTAACCAATATCCATTTAACGGCTGTACATAAAACGCTAGCGACCGGGTTGCTCTACTCCATTAGCGCTACGCTATCGTTAGCTACAGCGCAAGCGGCGACTATAGGCAAGATCGTAGTCACCTCTGAGCAGCATCAACCTCTAGTAGCTATTATTTCAGTTACTGATATCCACACCGAAGACTTTTCTGCTAGTTTGGCAAATCCCGTGGTTTATCAACAACTGGGGCTCATCCCAACGGACTCCATGTCTGTACACTTTGTCACCACTTCTGCTGATGCGGGTACCATGGTGATTAGCACCACGCAGCCTGTCTCTAAGCCGTTTGCTGATGTAGTGTTGTCTATCAATGAGAAAGGCCAACGCAATATCATACCTAAGACCTTACTGATGCCATTGCATAAAAGCGTAGCGATTAGGCAACCTAACCAAGCCACAGCCACAGCACAAAAGACTAATCTATCTGTAGTTAGTGATCATACAGCGCAAACCTTAGCTGTCAAACGGGGAGCACCGCCGCCTTTATTCGCTTCGTCCAGCCCCTCAGTAGCTAGCTCTGCGATGGCTAATGCGCAAATACTGGCCATAGCTATGCCCAGCACTAAAATACCTAGCGCTAGTACTGCCAATGTCAGTAACGGTTCCGCTACGGCTGTGCCAAAAGATATAGCGCCTGATAACCAAACAATTACTATAAGCTATGATGTGCAACGTAATGATAGCTTATGGAGCATCGCTAAAAAGATCGCTGTGCAAAACAATATCGACGTACAAGCAGTGATGAAGAAAATCCAACATCAAAACCCTGATGCTTTTATAGCGCAAGATGCCAATCGTCTAAGAGCCGATGCACAATTGCAGCTTCCCAATTACCAAACTCGCCCATCGCAAAAAAGCCTGCCAGTAGCTATCGCCGCACACAGAGCACACTATCGCGTTAAACCTTTAGCAGATGACCCTATCAATAAAGCTGAACAGGCGGTGGCTACAGAAAAAGCTATAGCAATCCCTACTAAGCTCACGGTTACGAAGTCGACAGCTGGTAATGATACTGAGTCTGATAGTACTGAGTCTAAAGCTCAGAGTGCAGCTGTCAGTACTGTCAGTATCGACATCTTAGCGACACTCAAGCAATCGAAGCAAAGCAAAGTGGCTCAAGACCAAGAGGTACAAGCGGCTAACCATACTCTTATTGGCTATAGGCAAAAGCTATAATTACAAAAACCAGCTGAGGTTAAAGCTGATCTTAAAAAGTTAAGTAATCAATAATTGCCTAGCTACTCAGTATTTTCTGCTATAAAAAGCGCTCGTAAGCTTGGGAGTATTCATGGATAACATGCTATATATCGTTGCAGGATTGGCTATCGTCTTGTTGTTAGTGCTGTTAGTCAAACGCAGAAATAGCGCTCAACAACCTTTAATGATGAATAAAAAACCTGAGTCCTCCCGATCTAATTCAACGGTATATCGTTCTACGGTTAGCAAAAACAATCTCGATAACTGTTCTGGTGAGGCAACTAAGTTTGATAGCGTCACTATCGCTCAACGTTTTATCGATCAGCAACGTTATGATAAAGCTATTGAGGCCCTACAGCGTGGCTTAGCCAAAAAACCTAATGACGGTCCGTTATTATTGAAGTTATTAGATATCTATGTAGTCACCAACCAACGTGATGACTTCTATCGAATTTATAATACTATCCAGACCGATAATGATCAGACAATTATTGAACAAGCGCAGCAACTGCAAGACTTAATGGCGGGACAGCAACCGAACTTAGAAGAAAGTGATGCTTTGTTAACTATGAGTTTAGTTACTGATGATACTAGCGCTGCTGCATCTCATAGCCGATCCAAGCCGCTTATTGCTACCTCAGATACTGCTAGTACCTTTGAGCAAGATGACTATTTATTAGATTTGCATTCCTTACCCTCAGTAACTGATACTCAGCCTGCTAGTATAGCTGTTGATCCTAAGCAATATGGGCAAGAATGCGCCAGCTTTGATCTGTTATTGGCTGATTTAGAAGCTGCTGATCTAACCGCTACCCCTTTCACTGATACCCCTTTTACTGATACCCCTTTTACTGGCAATAGCGCTAAGCCCCCTATTGCCTCAATAGTCTCTGCTGATGCTATTAACCTAACTGCTACTAATAGCGCCAGCAATATCGACGATGACTTTAGCCTTAGTTTTGATAACGGTTCTGATGATATGTCTGACGATGTAGCTGACCCTGATACTAGTGCGTTGACAGCAGAATGCTCTGAGCCTTTAATTGATGATCAGTCTACTCAGCAAACCTTAAGCGCTGATAGCTTACTAGCTGACACTATTAGGGCTAATAGCGCAGTTGACCAGCTCAGTTTTAATCAAAGCTTTGAGAAAGAGGTTAACAAAGGTCTTGAAGACCGTTTTGATGGTAGCTTTGATGATAGCAATAATGATAATGATGATTTTGTTATGGATTTAGCAGATCTTAGTATTGAGCCTAAGATAGACAGCACTATAGATAGTCTTAGTGCTAATGAGCTTGCTTCTGCACAAGCACACAGACAAGATTTTGTATTTAGTTTAGAGGATAGTGCGATTGGTATTGATGCTGCTGCGTTTGTAGATAATGCTACTGATGGCTTTGATACCGATATTGATATTGATATTGATATTGATACTGATACTGATACTGATACTGATACTGACTTTGATATTGAGTTAACTGCTGCTGATGTAGCAAATACAGCTGACAGTCCAACTAACGATAATTTATTTGATTTTGCATCTTCAGATGATGCTGATGCTGATGATATGGCTATAGCTGACCTTACAGACTCTTCAAGCAGTACCCCCGCTTCTGAGTCCACCGTAACTGATGTTGCTGATAAGTCATCTGTAGAAGAGGATTGGCTGCTTACTGATGATTTCGTTAACAGAGTTGCCAGTAGTGCTGAACCAGTTACTATCTCTACTCGTGCAGCCACAGAGCTATCGTCAGTAGAGATAGCAACCGATAGTAGCGAGCAGACCCCTGTTGAGTTTGACTCACCATTTTCAGCAGATTTTAACTTTGTGAAGTCGTTAGACAGCTATCAAGTCATTTTAGATTTGGCATATCAGTATTTACAGCTAGGAGAGAATGATAGTGCTAAACGCTTGCTTACTGAAGTAGTCGATCAAGGTAGTAGCGAGCAGCAGCAACAAGCGCAAGCTTTATTAGCTCAGATCACTTAAACGGCTAGTTTGTTTTTTTAATCCTCGTTATATTGTTTGAAACAATCTCTAGCTAAAAATAGCAGCGGCTGACCTAGCAATTTTTTGGTCAGCCGCTGCTATTTAGCATTTTATACTAGCGTTTTCCCTATATCATCTTTATCATCTTTATTACTTCTATCCATTATTTATAGCGATACTCTTATGTCCCTATCCGCTCCATCCGTTACTGTCATCGAAGCTAATACTAAACCAGTACAGCTGATTTATGCTGGTGGTACTTTTGGTAGTTATGGTCGCCCGTTAGCACCACTAGCAGCTGATGAGTTTTTGCCTGCCCTCCAATCCTTATTGGCGGCCCCCGAGCAAGTGAATTTTTTGCCTACTATCTCTTGGTTAGACAACAGCTTAATCAAGGATAGTAGTCAGCTGACACCCAATGACTTTGTGCACTTTTATCAGCTATTATTAGCCGCTTATGCCCAAGGATCACGCCGTTTTATCTTAATTACTGGTACTGACACTTTAAGCTATTTAGGAGCTTTTTTAGCGGAAGCTTTTGCAGGCTCGGATATCTGTATCGTAGTTACCGGTAGCATGCGACCCTTACTTAATAGCGAAGTGTTAAACAGTTATCAAGTCGATGAGAACGGTGATGCTTGGGACAATCTAACAGAGTCATTAAGACTGGCTAGTGCTGGCGAATCAGGGGTGAAAATAAGCTTCGGTGGTGAATCATGGCCAGCACAAACGGTACAAAAGATTCACAGCCAAGATTTTATGGCATTTACGGGTCACACGCGAGCGGCCTATCCTGCTAACAGCTATATCAAATGGCTGGCAGATACCCGACGTCAACACTGGCTCGATGATCAGCAGTTGCTCAAGGTCGATATCGAAGGTCGTGCTCAACAGGCGCGCATTCATGCACTATATTGCTTACCTAACGATACTTCAGTGCTGGCCAATCAACTACAAGCGTTATTGAGTGAGCTGCCTTGTGGTATTATTTTATTAGGCTTTGGGGCTGGTAATGTCCCTTATTCACCCGCACTTGCCAGCGCTCTACAAGCCGCTTATGAGCAAGGTCATATGGTCATTTGTGCTAGCCAATGTCCATTCGGTGGGGTTAGCGACAGTTATGCGGCTGGCAGCTGGCAGTATGACTATCAAGTGATTGCTGGTGGGCGCTTAACTATTGCTGCTATTTATGCGCGTTTATTATGGTTACTGCTCCGCTATGATAGTCCAGCACGACGACGCCAACGCTGGACTTACGATGTCAATCAGACTAGCACTGCTATAAAAAAACGCTAATTTCTATTGCTTAAAGATTAGCTAGTCAAAGAGTAGCGAAACACTAGTAAAAACCTCAATCAAAACAGTAGCGAATTGACCTCAATATTGCTAACCAATCACTAATAGAACTGTACCTACAACTCTTATGATAGAACCCAAGTTTGCCCCAGCGCTCAAAAACAGTAATACCGAACCTGCCACTTATACCTTAGCGATTGCTGTTGAGTTTTTGGGTACCCACTATCATGGCTGGCAAAGACAGAGGGAAGTATTAGGTGTTCAGCAAGCACTAGAGACCGCCATCAGCACTGTGGCTAATGAGACTGTTGAAGTAGTCGCGGCTGGGCGCACTGATGCTAGCGTTCATGCGAGTAATATGATCGCCCACTTTGTCACTCATGCTTATCGACTGCCTCATAACTGGCTACGTGGGGTCAACAGCTTACTCCCTGGTGACATTGCATTAAGATGGGTGCAGCCGATGCCTGAAGATTTTCATGCACGTTTTAGTGCTATGGCTCGACGCTACCGTTATATCACCCTGAACCAGCCTCAGCGTCCAGCTATCCTTAATCATCAAGTCACTCATGTTTATGAGCCCTTAGATCTGGCAGCAATGCAACTGGCGGCGGCAGATATAGTAGGTACTCATAATTTTACTAGCTTTCGTGCAGCAGCTTGTCAATCTAATCAACCGGTACGTAATGTCAGTCATGCTAAACTTTTTCAGCATGGTCAATTTATAGTCTTTGATATTCAAGCTGATGGATTTTTGCATCATATGGTACGCAACTTGATGGGTACTTTGTATGCGATAGGACGCCATGATTTATCACCAGCCAGCTTTAAGCAGATCCTAGCAGCAGAGGATCGTACTATTGCTCCTCCTACTGCCTCAGGTGACGGGCTATACTTTATCAATGCTTATTACCCTGAACACTTCCAGCAGCAATTGCCCGCTGCGCCTTTAACCCCTATTTGGCTCAATCTACCTGATTAATGAGCTTAAATATTGAAAAACAGATATACATATCACTTACACAGTGTCAAGCAAAAATCATATGTCTGGTTGCGTTAAGGCGCTAACTTACGTATAATATGGGCTTATTTTTCATTGATTGATATAGAATTATGGCCAAAAAAGACGACATTATTGAATTTGAAGGCGAAGTCATTGACACCCTTCCTAACACTCTGTTCAAAGTTCGTTTAGAGAACGGACATGAGATCATTGCTCACATCTCAGGTAAAATGCGTAAGCATTATATTCGTATTTTGACTGGTGATAAGGTCAAGGTCGAAATGACCCCTTATGACTTGTCAAAAGGTCGTATCACTTATCGTGGTAAAACCTAATAGCTAGTTTAACTTAGTGGGCGCTTTATCCAGCTAATACAGCCAGCAATCATTGATTTATAGCTGGATGGACTATAGGATACTAATAATAAATACCCGCTCACTGTAGTAACTTAAAAAATTGTTAGTTAAGACACTGTTATTTAAGTTCTTTAACATAGTTTTACTAGAGATATACAAGCTTATTTTATTGCTTAGGCCACTTTTTAAGCAATAGAATAAGCTAGAATTTAATCCTAATGCCCATAAAAATACCGCTAATATCAGCGGTATTTTTATGGGCGTTTTATGGCTATTATTCTATCTAGTGGCGCAGTTTTTCTTTAGTTATACTTAAAGTATTTTATTTAAACTCAACTGTAGCACCATTCTCAATAGTACCTAATAGTGCCAAAGCGTCCCAGTTAGTCAGACGTATACAACCTGCTGACGCCTGACGGCTGATACGAGCAGGATCTGGCGAGCCATGAATGCCATAAGAGGGTTTACTTAGCCCAATCCAAACGGAACCTACAGGATTGTTTGGTCCTGGTGGAATAATAGACTTTTTGCCATCCTCAGCCGTATAAGTATAGTTAGGTTCATGGACTTTGACTTTTACGGTATGACTACCAGTAGGTGAAGGCGTCGAAGTACTGCCCACTGTAGTAGGATAACTGGCAATCAATTTATCTGCTTTGTCATAAGCATATAAGGTCTGAGTGGTTTTGTCAGCGACTACTCGACTGACGGGCTTAGTATTAGGGTTACTAGGATTATAGACAATGATAGTCTCCCCAGCACTAAAGCTAGCGTTTGCATTGAGCGACTTTAGATACTTCTCATTCATATGGAACTTTTCTGCCAGCCCCTCCAGCACACTCTCGTAATACATGCCATCGAGTTTGGCCTTATCCTCTGCACTAGCAGGAATCGTAGTGGTTTTTATATTGATATCATCTTCAGTTAACTTATAATTAACTAAGACTGGTTGACTAGTCAGACGTTCACTCGCCGTTAGTGCCTGCCAAGTTTCTTCATTCAAAGTATCAGTTACGCTTAAGTTATTAGCTTGTTGAAAGGCTCGCATAGCTTTGCGAGTATTTTTTCCCCAATAGCCATCCACAGCCCCAACGCCATGCTGATGCCAGTTCAATAATGCTTGTAGTTTAGTGCCTAAACTTTGATCTATTTTTGCCCCTTTTGTCCATTTAGCGCTGTTTACTTTTTGCGCCGTCTTCGGCAATTTTTCAGTATTATAGTTGATAGTAGGTAGCAGCTTGTTTAACGAAACTGCTGTTTTGCTATCCCCTGTTAATTTTTGACTGACCCCATTAGTAACGGGACTAATGTCAGTATCAGTGTTAGGTGCCGCTATAGCTGGACTCATAAATAGCATAGTAGACAAACCAATTGCGGCCATAGCACTACTAATTTTAGTTAATGAATACATGTGATCTCCTCAAGTTTTTTACTGGTATTGGTGATTTTTAATTATTTATTTCAGTTATTATCGTTAGGTTATTTAGCAGCTGTTTTTTTACACTTATAACACTATCAATCATGCCATAAGCCTATGGGCGCATACACTAGTATTGTGTTAATAGACGCCTACCCTTAAGGTATCTATGTTAATACTGGCCGTTTTGCCAGCAAAAAATAACTAGCATAAAAAAACCTATAAATAGCTGAGCTACTTATAGGTTTTATGATGTTTAACTAGAGGGCTAAGATAGCAACCTCAATAATAAATTTACAACAGTTTGGCTAGTACTGCTTGACCCATCTGCTTACATCCTACTTGGATCAAGCCAGCTTCGTTTTTATCCAAAATATCTATAGTACGTAGACCATCATCTAATACATCACTTACCGCTTGCTCAATCGCTAGAGCGGCTTGCTCTTGTTTAAAGGTATAACGCAGCATCATAGCCACAGACAAGATAGTCGCTAATGGATTGGCTTTATCTTGCCCAGCGATATCTGGCGCTGAACCATGACAAGGCTCATACATGCCTTTGCCGTCTTTATCTAGACTGGCAGAAGGCAGCATACCGATAGAGCCAGTCAACATAGCCGCTTCATCAGACAAGATGTCGCCGAACATATTGCCAGTAACCATCACATCGAACTGCTTTGGATTTTTGATCAGCTGCATACAAGCATTATCAGCATACATATGCGACAAGGCCACATCGCTATAGTCGCTCTGCTGCATAGCTGTCATAGTCTGCTTCCACAGCTCCGTGACTTCTAACACATTGGCTTTATCCACTGAACACACTTTTGGTGCTAACCCTGAAGCTTTTGCCCGAGTTCTCGCCAGCTCGAAGGCTACTTTACCTATGCGCTGAATTTCACTAGTGCTATAGACCATAGTGTTATAGCCTTGCTGCTCACCATTTTCTAAAGTGCGAATACCGCGTGGCTCACCGAAATAGATGCCTCCAGTTAGCTCACGTACAATCAGTAAATCAAGCCCTTGGATAATCTCAGGTTTGATACTCGAAGCATTCACTAGCTGAGGATAGAGTTTAGCCACCCGCAAGTTAGCGAAGAGACCAAGCTCGCTACGGATCTTTAGCAGACCTCGCTCAGGACGCTTGCTACGCTCTATAGCATCCCACTTAGGCCCTCCAACAGCGCCTAATAATACAGCATCAGCAGCGCGCGCACGTGCCAGCGTTTCTTCTGGCAAAGGCTCGCCAGTAGCATCGACTGCCACGCCGCCAATCAATCCAGACTCAAGCGTTAACTGTAAATCAAATTTATTATTAACTGCGGTTAATACATCAAGCGCTTGGGTCATGATTTCAGGACCAATACCATCGCCTGCTAAGGTTAAAATCGTTGCCATACTATTCCTTGTTACTGGTTGCTCATTAATAATCGATAACTTCGACAATAATGAGGTAAATTATCCGTGCCATTATAAGGCTAGTCGCGTTTGTTATTTTTGTTAGCTTTATTTGCTAGTGCTAATTCTACAAACTCGCCTTCGCTTTCTACATCTGGCTGCTTGCAAAAACGACGTTTTAAAACTTTATCTTTCAACAAATCAATACATAGTGGTGTAGGTGAAGCACTGTCTAATAAACTGTCATTATTTTCAGCAAGCTTTTGACGGTAGGCTTGTAACACATAAGTGCCTTGTTCTTTAAACTCATCAATCAGGGCAAAGCGTTCAACATAACCGACATTATTCTCAGGATAAAAATTGATGTGCACTTCACGTTTGATCGGCTTAACACTAGCATAATAATTAGTCAGGTTAGGCATAGCAGAAGCGGTTAGCGGTATTATTTTTATTGACTTATTATCAGTCAACGGTGATACCTTAGCCTGCACTTGTGCTTGCTCAGCTTTACTAAGCTTAGCATAAGGCTTGCCATTAGTGCTTGCCATAGAGACTAACAGTGCTGGGTTAACTGGCTTATGAGTGTCAGACGATATTATAGGTATAGTATCAATTTGAGTAATTTCACAATGATAAGTGCCTACGCAAGCAATGTTGACCTCATTGAGCATAGGAATGATTTCTCCTGCCCACACTTGCGCTTGCTTAGCATTTTCTATCTTTTTATAACCTGACTGATAGCTTGATAAGGATTGGCAGCCTGACATAGCTAACAAAGACAGCAAGCTGATTGCCACTGCCGTTTTAGTGAATAAAGTGTAAATTCTTTCCTTCATAATGTTAGCTACTGTCTAGGTTAATAATAAATTACCTATTATTCTAGCCATATTGTTACTATAACTCAACGCCATAGTAACAACTGTCTGCCTTTATTTGTAGCAGTAGTCAGAACTAGATTTAGGCATGCACTTGGTTAAATATCCAAGGCGTTTTTTGCATCATCTGTTGCTCATAATTTTTAATAGCATCACTGTGTTGCAAAGTTAGACCGATATCATCAAGCCCATTCAACAAACAGTGCTTACGAAAAGCATCAATCTCAAATGGGTATTCTTCACCTGTTGGCGTAATAACCACTTGGCGCTCAAGATCAGCACTTAACTGATAGCCTTCGTTAGCAAAAGTAGCTTGCATAAGACTATCAACGATAGCCTCATCAAGAACGATAGGTAGCATGCCGTTTTTAAAACAATTATTATAAAAAATATCAGCGAAGCTTGGGGCAATCACCGTACGAAAACCATATTCCGATAGTGCCCAAGGAGCATGTTCACGGCTAGAGCCACAGCCAAAGTTCTTACGTGCCAATAGAATACTCGCGCCTTGATAACGCGGTTGATTCAGAATAAAGTCTGGGTTAATAGGACGATTACTATTGTCTTGACCGGGATAGCCTTCATCTAAATAACGCCAGTCGTCAAATAGATTTACCCCAAAGCCAGTGCGCTTGATAGATTTTAAAAACTGTTTGGCAATAATTTGATCGGTATCAACGTTTGAGCGATCCATCGGACAGACTATACCCGTTTGGGTGTTATAAGCTTGCATGATTATTCCTATTCTATTTTTAATAAATCAATGTAATGGTAGTGGCTATAAAATCACCAAGTGTAGTTAAAATGAACTTTATTCATTGAAGAGAATTCAACCCCATTACTCTCTTCAAAATGAATTCTTGTAGCTAAATTATCAGTAACTATAATAGTAGCCACATGGCGCTGGTTTATTTTACATATCCAGTAAATCATAGGACTTGCAACACTAGGCAATTGATAGTCATTTAAAATTATAGTTATCAATGCTCGCAGTGGCAGTGTGGATTCTAGGCCGAGCTCAACACAATGAGGGGCATCAATGTCATCGGCCATCCCAACAGAATCTCTAGTTACTTCAAACTTAACTATGATGTCAAAAAGTCTCAGTAATTACGCACATCGACAAAGTGACCCGCTAAAGCTGCTGCTGCTGCCATCGCAGGACTGACTAAATGAGTGCGTCCTCCATTACCTTGACGGCCTTCAAAGTTACGGTTAGAAGTTGAAGCACAATGCTCTTGTGGCTCAAGCTTATCAGCGTTCATAGCCAAGCACATTGAACAACCCGGCTCGCGCCATTCGAAGCCTGCCTCAGTGAATAGCGTATCTAAGCCTTCCGCTTCAGCTTGCAGTTTCACTTGTCCAGAACCAGCAACCACGATAGCTTCTTTAATAGTACTAGCTACCTTGCGCCCTTTAATAACTGCTGCAGCATCACGTAAATCTTCGATACGTGAGTTAGTACAAGAGCCAATAAAGATACGATCAAGCTGAATATCGGTGATTTTTTGGCCGCCTTCTAGACCCATATAAGTATAAGCGCGTAACCACCCTTCCTGCTGCGACTCATCAACAGCTTGATCAACAGTCGGTATCGATTGAGTAATATCAACCACCATCTCAGGAGAAGTACCCCAAGAGACTTGCGGTGCGATTTTGCTACCATCGATTTCAATAACAGTATCGAATACTGCATCAGCATCCGAGTGTAGCGTGCGCCAATAAGTTTCGGCTTGCTGCCACTGCTCTGTTGTTGGCGCGTAAGGACGGCCTTTGACATAATCAATAGTGATATCATCTACTGCCACCATGCCTACACGAGCACCCGCTTCGATAGCCATGTTACAGACGGTCATCCGCCCTTCCATACTCATCGCTTCGAATACTTCTCCAGCAAATTCGATGGCGTGTCCTGTACCGCCTGCAGTGCCAATTTGGGCAATAATAGCCAATACTACATCTTTTGAGGTTACTCCAGTGCCAAGCTTACCATTGACCCGAATCTGCATATTTTTCATTTTTTTGGCAATCAAACACTGAGTGGCCAATACATGCTCAACTTCTGAGGTACCAATACCATGAGCCAAACAGCCCAAAGCACCATGAGTAGCCGTATGTGAGTCACCACAGACTACAGTCATACCTGGTAATACTAAGCCTTGTTCAGGGCCGACGACATGCAAGATACCTTGCCGCGCATCATTAATAGTGAACTCAGCAATATTAAACTTAGCGCAATTGTCATCTAAAGTGACTACTTGTAAGCGGGAAACTTTATCTTTGATCCCAGCTACACCTTGTAAACGCTCTTTGGTGACTGTCGGTACGTTATGATCAGGGCTAGCAATATTGGCAGACAAACGCCAAGGCAGTCTATTGGCCAATTCCAAACCTTCAAAGGCTTGCGGACTAGTCACCTCATGCAATAGATGGCGATCAATGTAGATTAAGCTGGAGCCATCGTCACGCTTAGTGACTTCATGAGCATGCCAAAGTTTGTCATATAAAGTTTGAGCGGCCATATTACTGTCCTTTCTTGGTGGCTAATGGCTAGCTATTCCTACTGATAGGGTACTTTGTCTATCAAATCACTATAGATACCGTGTAGGAAGTAACTATTCTAGCGTTAGCTGCCTGTTGTTATTAAGAGTATCGCAAAGTCGTTAGCGATTATTAGTTACTAATATTACTTACTAAAGAGGGTTATCGAAAATATTTATCATATATAGTGTCAATAATTGTCTTGATACCTTGTGATTATAACAGCCTAATTCTATAATAATAATTGATGATTTTTATCTATTCACAAACTTTTATTTCTAAGAAGTTTTGATTGGGTGAGACAACTTTTATTTATGATTCGCTTTTATAGCTAAGGATACTAGTTTGAATACTACTAATTTGATTACATTTGTCACGGTTATGCAGATAGGCAGTATATCAGGCGCAGCAGAAAAGCTGTTTATTACTCAGCCTGCAGTAAGCAAACGTATCAAAAATTTAGAAGATGAGTTCAAAATCACTCTGTTTGATACAGTAGGAAGAGGCATTGTACCGACTCAAGCTGCTAGCGAGATGCTGCCTCATGCTAAGCGGTGGCTGGATGATTATGAAAACTTTAAGATAAACTTACAGCATTCAAAACATATTATATCGGGAAAGTTAGTCATCGGTACTAGTCATCATATTGGCTTACATCATCTGGCACCAGTATTAAAACACTTTATTCAAAGCTATCCAGCCGTACAGTTAGATGTACGTTTTGTCGATTCAGAAGAAGCTCATAAAGCCGTGCTTGATGGCGATCTGTCATTGGCCTTTATGACTTTGCCACCAGTCTACGATAAGCGCTTAACCTATCATACCTTATGGTCAGATCCACTGTACTTTATGACGGGCACCTTATCACCCTTGGCTAAGAAAACCAACGTTACTTTAGAGCAGCTAGCGCGTTATCCTGCTATCTTGCCTTCTGCCAACACTTTTACTAGTCAAATTACTTTAGCAGAATTTGCCAAGCATAACTTAAAACCTTATGCCACTATGAGTACCAATCCACTTGAGTCAATCCGCATGTTGGTCTCAGTAGGCCTTGGTTGGTCAGTACTACCACAGACCCTTATTAGCCAAGATTTAGAACGTATAAATATGGCAGACAATATAGAGCTACAACGCTATTTAGGCGTGGTGATCAATCCAAAACTAACGCCTTCTAGCAGCGTTACTGCTTTACTTGACTTGCTCTCTCCTATTGATTAACCGATCAGAGCAACGGTTTGAGTTGTCAAAGTAACGGGGGTTGATTGTGTTTTATGACTCAGATAGATCTTTTATGACTCAGATAGACCTACAGTCTATATTTATAGATCGACTGTTCACTACAATCACAGTGCAGTGACATTTACAGACTTTATAACATTAAGGCCTGTTCAACCGTCGGCTACAGCCATTATTATTCATAGCTATACTATTAACAGCTATAGTATTAACAGCTATTATTTAAAGGCTAATTGTAAAACAGTAGCCAAATAAAGCTCTATAGACTAGTCTCAATAAAAGCATAGTTCTACTAGTAAGTACACGTAAGTACTGGCAACACCCCCTCCCTTTGCCAACAGTAAGCATAGCTGTTGGCTTGCCGACGAGCAAAGCGGTACTTTGCTGGTGTGTGAGGCTAGCTGATATTACTCACTAAGATATAGTAAAGTTAGGTAAACTATATTGATAAATGTCAATGACAGCTAAAAACTGCTAATAACGATAATACTAGCAATCCATCTTCGATATCTTTTATTCAAATCCTATCCGAAACCTAACTTGGCTTAACTAGCTCTATCAGTAGCGTCTGCTGATAAACATCCAACCCCAGCTACCTCATATATTTTCACAAAAAATTACATTTATAATATTGATTGGTACTGATTGTACATCTTTAGCAATCTTTTATTGCAGGTTGGTTTTAAAACCTGTATAAACAGTTTGTTAGATTAATTAATTAACAGCCCTATATTTAGCAACTTTATTTTTAACCAGTAAATCAACGCAAGCTATTGAATTTATAGATTATTAGATGACAATGGTTAATGAGGTTAGTAGTCCATTAGGGGCTGCACTTCATAATAAGTCACTTATAAGATCGACAATAATACTATCAAGATAGAGCTAAAAAGACCGAATAATAGACCAACTAACAGTTTTAGATGATTGGTTTTATGCAGATGAGCTGATTGTTAGCAACATATAGCAAGTCTGAACAAGCCTCTGAACTACTATCAATCATGTAAAAATTTCAGTAAATATTTACTTAATATCGGAGTGCTTACCAATTATTAAGTATTACTGGTATTAACTATTTTTTACTACTGGTTTTTTCTGCTTTTTAATACTATCTTTTTATAGTGTATTTATAGTTGTCTGTCTTATAGTTATATCTCATTACAGCCAAGCAGTTGGCTAAGGACAGTTATATGAACGGAGTTTCAAGTGGCGTACTGATATCGCTTGGCGTCTACTTTTTGGTAATGCTTGGGATTGGTGTTTATGCTTACTTTAAGCAATCCAATGACACAGAAGGTTATATGCTTGGTGGCCGTAGTTTAGGCCCAGCAGTCACAGCATTATCTGCCGGCGCATCAGACATGTCTGGTTGGTTATTACTTGGCCTACCTGGCTATATGTATGCTGACGGGGTCGTCAGTATCTGGATTGCACTAGGATTAACTCTTGGTGCTTTATTAAACTATATTATTGTGGCGCCTCGTCTGCGGGTTTATACTGAGGTTGCCAATAATGCTATTACCTTACCTGATTACTTCGCCAACCGCTTTGAAGATAAGTCGCATATGTTGCGCGTTATCTCAGCGATAGTTATTATTTTATTCTTTACGGTTTACACTGCCGCTAGTTTAGTTGGTGGTGGTAAGTTGTTTGAAAGCTCGCTAAATCTTTCTTATGCTACTGGCTTATGGGTTACCGCAGGTGTCGTTGTCGCTTATACCTTGTTCGGTGGTTTCTTAGCAGTGTCTATGACTGACTTTGTGCAGGGTGTTATCATGCTATTTGCAATGATAATTGTACCTGTTGTGGCCTTTACCGATCTTGGTGGTATCTCAGCGGCTACTACTGCTGTTAAAAACATCGATCCAAACCTATTGAACTTCACCAACGGCTTACCTGACGGTATGGCGATCTTGGGTATCATCTCCTTGATGGCATGGGGCCTAGGTTATTTCGGTCAACCGCACATTATCGTCCGTTTTATGGCGATTCGCTCGGTCAAAGACGTTCCTACTGCCCGTAACATTGGTATGAGCTGGATGGTTGTTAGCTTAGTTGGTTCATTAATGACTGGTTTTGCTGGTCGTGCTTATGTACAAAAAACGGCTATGACGTTGGATGATCCTGAGACGATTTTCTTAGTATTCACTCAGTTCTTGTTCACGCCATTAGTCTCAGGCTTCTTGTTAGCGGCTATTTTAGCGGCAATCATGAGTACCATCTCATCACAGCTGTTAGTAGTATCAAGCTCACTAACTAAAGATGTCTATAAATTATTCTTGGATAGAGAGGCTTCAGAGTCTCGCCAAGTAATGGTAGGACGTATCTCAGTTATAGTGGTTGCTATCGTGTCAATTATGCTAGCTTCTAACCCAGATAGCTCAGTACTAACCTTAGTATCTAACGCTTGGGCAGGATTCGGTGCTGCCTTTGGACCTCTAGTTATCTTTAGCCTTATATGGCGTGGCATGAACCGTAATGGCGCAGTTGCCGGTATGGTTGTTGGGGCGTTAACGGTTATTTTATGGATATATGGTCCATTCCAGATGAATGGTATGGCGCTCAATAGCTGGTTATATGCTATCGTTCCAGGCTTTGTGTTAAGTACTATAGCTATCTTTGTGGTGAGTATTGCAACAGGCGGTCCAAAACCTACCGTTGCTGCTACCTTTAAAGAGATGGAACTTAATCTACACAAATAAGCTTAGCTTATTGACTATAAATCATAATTACAAACCTCGTTGCCGTTACGGTAGCGAGGTTTTTTATTGGCTATTTATACTAGTATTTGGTTTTTCTAGCTAACCAAATCTTGCTAAGTTAGTCATTTTAGCCCAGCACTTTTGCTACTATCCTCAGCGATAAAGTCGGTCATTTACTATTGAACCAACAGCTATTTGAATACCAAATAAGGCGTCCTGTTATCTCCTGCCTTCCAACCTATCTCACCCGCTAGTTACTTTATCTGCCGTAAATCACAGCCACAAAAAAGCGACCCTTTAGGATCGCTTTCTTATAGTAACTCTTACAATAGTCTCACTATGCGTTTAGCGCTTAGAAACCTTGCTTGGCTTGGTAAGACAGCTTAGCACCTAAGATGTAACCATCATTATCTTGGAAGTCACCAACGATTTTACCTGATGGTAATCTACCTTTAGCATCACCGAACCATAAGTATTTACCACCAGCTGATACTGCCCAGTTTTCGGTAAGGTTGTACTTAGCTCCAAGACCAAGGCTGTAATAGCCATCGATAGGACCAAGTGAAGTAGTCTCATCACCAGTACCACTATCCCAGCCTACTGTACCACTAACGGCAAGTGCTGGCGCTATACGCTTGGCCACCCCTAGTTCTACTTGCCACTGATCATCATCATAATCAACTAAGTTTAAACCATTAGGACCGTAGTTGCGCTTACTAACCTCATTATATAATGGCGGTGTAATGGCAAAATCGCTCCAAGGTACCCAGCGTACTTTAGCCGTAGCCAAAGTGGTTGGATTCAAGCCAGTCTGAAAATCAAAGTTAACGGATTTAGGAGTAGTAATACGATAATTACTATTCTGAGTAGCCGCAGCTGGATTACCTGCTAAGGTTCCTGCTAGAGGATAGGTTTCAGAGACATCTAAATCATGATCAATTTCAGAACGATAAGTTAACGCTGCTTTTAAGGCAATTTCAGGTTTGCTATAAGACATCCCAGCGATATAACCATAGTCCATATTAGGATTACTGTTTGAAGTATAGCCAGTAGCCGGGCCATAAGCCAATCCACGCAGTTTTACTTCCGCTTGAATACGCTGAGCGACTGGGCCACCGTAAATTTGGAATTCTTTATTAGCACCAAACTTAGCACCAAGGATAGCGGTTAAGTTTTCGCTACGTACTTCAACATTGGTATTTTGACCTGCCGTACCGAACTCTCCATTAACAATGCCAACTGCTGGAGCTAATGCTGTTAAAGCACCTTGCTCTTGCGGCGTCAAAGTGCCGCCTAGTCCTATTTTACGTTGAAGAGCGTTCACTGTAGCTTGTGCTTGAGCAAAACTAGTGACACCAAGTGGTGAACTTGGACCAATAAGACCTCCAGAAATACGCGTAATAGTAGCTTCACGGGTATCGCCACTTTGAGCTACAAAGTTGCTTTCCTTATATTCAGCAGCAGCACCAAACGGCTCATCATAAATAATACCTACACTAAAAGTATTATTAATATCCGCTTTTACCCCATAGCGAAAGAAATCGTATGATTCAGCAATATCACCAGTGTCCCGACCTTCGACATAAGTATTGCTAGTAGGAACAACGTTGGCACTGTCTTTACCACTGACATCAGCATCAATATAAGTATAGACGGTTTCAGCATAGAGTCCATCTTGGAAAAAAGCAGTGATGTCTTGACCTGAACGATCTAAGCCGGCAGCGCTAGCGGCACTAGCAATAGAAAAAGCAGCAACTGCTACCGCAAGGGTTTTTAACTGAAAAGTAGGGCGCATTATATCTCTCCAAACATCCGCATTGTTTTGCCGTTATCACGATTAAGTTATTACTGAATATATGATCGGCGTCCTAAATTGAATAGTAGTTCCTTTTTCACGCTAAGACAACAAGTAAAGTACTTTATTTCTCAAATACGACTGGATAGTACAAATAGTATTGACATATGTTTTAGAAAACTAACAATGAAGCTAAACATTTGTAAAGAGTATAAAAAAAGCGACCCCTTTAGGATCGCTATATTTATACTTAATTCTTTGAATTTATTATAAAAAAATTATTTATAAAAAATTTATACCTTAAATCATTAGTTCTTTCTATTGGTTACTGTGCGGCCTGATAAGAAAGTTTTAGACCCAGTGCATAACCTTCATTGTCTTCAAAGTCACCAACGATATTTTTGGAAGGTATTTGTCCTTGTGCATCTCCGAACCACAAGTATTTACCGCCGGCTGATATCGCCCAGTTTTCAGTGACATTATACTTAGCACCAAGACCTGCGCTATAGTAACCTTCGATAGGGCCTAATGAAGTTACTGGATCGCCAGCACCACTATCCCAGCCAATATTACCAGTTACGGCTAGGGCTGGTGTAAGGCGTTTAGCTAGTCCAAGCTCTACTACCCACTGATCTTTATCATAGCTCACTAATGGCAAGCCATCAGGACGATAGGCAGGATTAGCAGTGCTCACCTCATTGTATAGTGACGGCACAATGGCAAAGTCGCTCCAAGGTACCCAGCGCACCTTTGCAGTGGCTAAAGTAGTCGGATTAATACCCGTTTGAAAATCAAAGTTTACTGACTTAGGGGTAGTAATCTCAATACCACTACTTCTGTTTGTTGGAAATGCAAACGGTCCACCAGCTACTGGCGGTATAGAACCACCAATTATCGTTGCCAAAGGATAGCTTTCAGATGCTTGCGAGTTATGCTCAATCTCAGAGCGATAAGTCAACGCCGCTTTTAGCGCTATCTCAGGCTTACTATAAGCAATCCCTGCTAGCCAGCCGTAATCTTGGTCAGCACTGACATGAGTAGTATAACCATTAGCTGGGCCATAGCTTAAACCGCGTAATTTTACGTCAGCTTGTACGCGCTGAGCAACTGGACCACCATAGAGTTGAAAATTCTTATTAGCACCAAGTTTTGCGCCAACGATACCAGTGATACTTTCAGTACGCACTTCGACATTAGTCCCTTCACCATTTCTAGGTGAGTTAGGATTTTGATCGACGAAATTATTATTGCCTCTATAGTCAGCTGATGCCCCAAAAGGCTCGTCATACAACACACCCACACTGAATGTATCGTTAATATCAGCCTTTACTCCATAGCGGAAGAAGTCATAAGACTCAGCGATATCGTCGATGCTGTGGCCTGATGCATCAGTACCTGTTACGTCAGCATCTAGATAAGTATAGCTAGCCTCAGCGTATAAGCCATCTTGTAGAAATGCAGTAATATCTTGACCCGAACGATCCAAGCCAGCAGCACTAGCAACGCTAGCGATAGTAAAAGCTGTGATAGCCACAGTAAGCTTTTTTAATTGAAAAGTGGCTTGCATAATGATCTCCAAATATCCTTATTGTTGCACTACTCAGGCTAGCTAATAGCAGGGCAGCAGTTTAAGCGAAGGATATTAATGTCTTTTGCTTAGTAAGACAACCATCAAGGTGCGCTATTTGCCTATTATGACTAGGCAGTCATAAGGCGGTTATCATGATACTAACTTTACCCTGCCACTAGGACACCGATTAGTAGTGGGGCGGGCGGTCAGCCATGATATCGAATGGCGCAATGCCCTCCTCGCCGCTTTGACCTTCCACTTGTTTATAAACCAGTTGCAGCTGGCGTTGCAGATCACGAATATTTTTGTCTTGGTGAGTAATGACTTGATCTAGACGCTCTACCGTCATCTCTAAATGAGCCATAGTCATTTGTAGCTCAATCACTTGCTCTGTAAGTTCAGCTTGCACGTCAGCATGGTTGGCTGGCCGCGATGATGCTGTAGTCATAATTTTCTCAATAATGGTTTTGTTAGTAATACAGGGAGGTTAATAGAGGCTGTTACAGTAACTAGGATAAAGTTTTTTATAGCCACTAAACTGCTATGGGGGCATGTTATAATATTGGCAATTTAGTCACAGCCCTTATTGTAACAATAATAAGGATTTTATTAGACTAAAACCTATTCCACTTACTATATATAAGCTTAAGATACTTTATGGCACTGATACATTTAAAAGATATTCATCTCGCCTTTGGCGTAGCTCCCGTTCTTGATGGCGTAGATTTTAGCATTGACGCCGGTGAGCGTGTGTGTTTAATCGGTCGCAATGGCGAAGGTAAATCCACTTTGTTCAAACTGATTAGTGGTACTTTGCAGCCTGATAGTGGCGAAGTCATTACTAGCAGTAGTGTACGTGTTGCTATGCTTGAGCAAGATGTCCCTGAAACTAGCGGTCGCATCTTAGATATCGTCATGGGTGGCAGTCGCCGCACTGCCGATCTACTGATCAGCTATAACCAGCAGACTAATCTTTGTGCGGATGGCGACATGGATGCCTGTGAGCGCATGGCCACTTTACAGCATGATATCGATGCGGTACATGGCTGGGATTTAGAGCGTGAAGCTACCCGATTAATCACTACTATGGGGCTTGATCCTAATGATGACTTGTCCTCATTATCCGGTGGTCGTAAGCGCCGAGTACTATTAGCCCGATCTTTGGTCACTAAGCCTGATGTGCTATTACTTGATGAGCCAACCAACCATTTAGACGTTGATAGTATCGAGTGGCTGGAACGCTTCTTGTTAGACTGGCAGGGTTTGACCTTATTATTCGTCACCCATGATAGAGCTTTTGTGAATAAATTGGCCACTCGTATCGTTGAGCTGGATCGTGGATTATTGACTAGCTATGATGTAACGCAAGGCGAAGGTGGTTATGCTCGCTATCAAGAGCTAAAAGAGCTACAACTACTAGCTGAAGAAAAGAATAATGCCAATTTTGATAAAAAACTGGCCCAAGAAGAAGTCTGGATTCGTCAAGGTATCAAGGCACGTCGTACCCGTAATGAAGGCCGTGTTCGTGAGCTAAAGGCCTTGCGTGAAGAGCGTGGTGGTCGTCGCGAGCAGGTCGGTAACGTCAATATTACTATGGATGCTGGCGAGAAAAGTGGCAAGCTAGTCTGTAAAGTCAAAAACTTGCATCTTGAATATGATGGTAATGTGCTAGTCGATAATTTCACTACTACTATCATGCGTGGCGACAAGATAGGTATTATTGGGCCAAACGGTGCCGGTAAGACTACTTTGATCAAAGCCTTGCTTGATATGTCTGACGATGAAGTTATCAAAACTGGTAATGTTGAATTGGGTACTAACCTCAAAATCGCCTTTTTTGATCAGCTGCGTGATCAGTTAGACCTAGAAGCTAGTGTGGCGCAAAATGTCTCAGAAGGCTCAGACTTCGTTGAAGTTGGCGGTCGCAAAACTCATATTATGAGCTATCTACAAGACTTCCTATTTGCTCCAGAGCGCGCACGTACTCCTGTTAAAGCCCTGTCAGGTGGTGAGCGTAACCGTGTACTACTAGCTAAGCAACTTCTTAAGCCTGCTAACATTCTAGTACTCGATGAGCCAACTAACGACTTGGATATGGCAACGCTTGAACTCTTAGAGGAGTCTGTAGCTAGCTTTAACGGCACTATATTGCTAATTAGTCATGATCGCTCATTTATGGATAACGTAGTCACTTCCACTTGGGTCTTTGATGAAGACGCAGAGGGTAAAGGCGTTGTGCAAGAGTACGTTGGTGGCTATCAAGAATACTTAGTACAAAAAAATCGTGCCCAAGCGGCACAAGCTGCTAAATCTAACACTGCTGCTACTAAGAGCACGGCTAAGCTTACACCAGCCGCTGTTAAGTCCAATAAAAGCACAAAAAAGCTTAACTTCAATGATCAGCGTGAGCTTGACGCTCTGCCAAAACAAATTGCCGCTTTAGAAACTGAACAAGCGGAGCTGCAACAGAAACTAGCTGATGGTTCTTGGTTCATCAAAGAATTTGATGCGGCTACTGTGGCTAGCGAACGCCTATTAGCTATTGAAGAAGAAATAATGGGCAAGCTTGAGCGTTGGGATACCCTTGAAGGCTAAGCTGTATTAGCTTGAAGGTTAAACTATAGTAGCTTTAAGGCTACACTATACGGCGTAGCCTACTGCATCTCTGAGTGGACAATCAATAACCTTAAGTAAATACAAGGTTATTGATTGAAAACTTTTAGTTTGAAGATATGTTGATTGGAAAACATCTTCCATTGCTGTCATTTAAAAATAAGTTTATCACCACAATGACAGGTGGATGGTAAGAGATGATTTTTGCTATATTTTGTCTATTTACCTTACCGAAATATACTGAAAGTTAGTGAACATTGTCTTCATTTGCAGTATCATTCCCTATTGTTAAATACCCTTATAATTTATAAGGTAATCGATACCCCAACTTCGGTAATATATATCTTGTCTCAAACAGTGATAACAAGATGGCTACAGGCATTTTTATAATGTTTACCAGTCAAGTATAGCCTATCGGGTCTGCTTTATTTTTAACACAATAATTTGTTTTATGACCAAAATAGCTTAGAATAGCAACAATTAGCAAAATTAGGCACCGCTAAAGTGGCTGGTAACTGACATTGTAAATTTCTAAGACACAAACCCAGTGTGGGATAATCCCATTTCATTCACCTGGAGGAAGTATTAATGAGCCAAGCCGAAGGCGTTAATGTACAACGTCGTAGAGTTCTTATTGCCTCAACTGCCGCAATTGGCGCCGCTGGGGTAGCTGCTGTTGCCACCCCTTTTGTGCGCTCTTGGTATCCAAGTGCCAAAGCAGAAGCTGCTGGAGCAGCAGTTACCCAAGATATTGGTTCTGTCGAAGAAGGTCAAATGATCGTCGTAAAATATCGTGGCAAACCTATCTTTGTAGTCAAACGCACAGAAGAAATGTTAGGTAACTTAAAGCCAGTAATTCCATTACTCTCTGACCCTGACTCTCTTGCATCAGTGCAACCTGAATACTGTGCCAATCCTACACGTTCATTAGATCCATCAGTATTGGTGGTTGAAGGCGTGTGTACACATTTAGGCTGTGCTCCAAACTACCGCCCTGATGTTGGTGCAACTGACTTAGGTGGTAATGATTGGTATGGTGGGTTTTTCTGTCCTTGTCATGGCTCTAAATATGACTTAGCGGGTCGTGTTTATAGTGGCGTTCCAGCACCGCTAAATTTACCTATTCCAGAATATAGTATGGACGGTACCATCTTGACGGTTGGGGAGGCTTAACATGAGTATAGGCAAAAAACTTATGCACTGGGTGGACGCGCGTTTTCCAGCGACCGAAACCTATGAATATCATATGTCAAAGTATTATGCACCGAAGAACTTTAACTTTTGGTATTTCTTTGGTGTGCTATCTATGGTGGTATTGGTTAACCAATTGGTTACTGGTATCTGGCTTACGATGATGTATAACCCTAGTGCCGAAGGGGCATTCGCTTCGGTTGAGTACATCATGCGTGACGTAAAAGGTGGCTGGCTGATTCGTTATATGCACTCGACAGGCGCTTCAGCGTTCTTCGTAGTAGTATATTTGCACATGTTTAGAGCGCTACTTTATGGTTCATACCAAAAACCGCGTGAGCTTATTTGGCTTATCGGTATGGGTATCTACTTAGCATTGATGGCAGAAGGTTTCTTCGGGTATCTACTCCCTTGGGGCAACATGTCATTCTGGGGCGCACAGGTTATCTTGAACTTACCTGCAGCACTACCAGTGATTGGTGATGGTCTTGCCGAATGGGTACGTGGTGATTATATTATCTCAGGTATCACCCTTAACCGTTTCTTTGCCCTACACGTAGTCGCTATTCCATTAGTGTTAGTCGGCTTAGTGTTTATGCATTTGGTAGCTCTGCATCATGTGGGTTCAAATAACCCAGATGGTATCGACATCAAAAAGCTAAAAGACAAAAACGGTGTACCTTTAGATGGTATTGAATTCCATCCGTATTACACTGTGCATGACATGGTTGGTATTGTAGTATTCTTTATCTGCTTCTTTGCTGTGATATTCTTCTTCCCAGAAGGCGGCGGTTTCTTCCTTGAGCCACCAAACTTTGAAGCGGCAAACTCACTGAAGACCCCAGCTCATATTGCACCAGTGTGGTATTACACCCCGTTCTATGCCATTTTACGAGCTGTTCCTAATAAGCTTGGTGGTGTTGTAGCGATGGGTGGTGCGATTGCGGTACTGTTCTTGATACCTTGGTTAGATAGATCACCTGTACGCTCTATGCGTTACAAAGGTATCTTATCGAAGGCTGCGTTAACTATCTTCGCTATCAGTTTTGTAGCTTTAGGATATTTAGGAGCGACGCCAACGACGCCAACAGCGACAGTAATGGCTCGAATATTCACTGTGTTATATTTCCTGTTCTTCTTATTGATGCCGTTTTACACTGCCATAGAGAAGTGTAAACAGCCACCAGAACGTGTCACCGGAGGTCACTAATGAGCACCTTAATCAAATACCTAACTGGTTTAGGCTTAGGCGTGGCATTGAGCTTTACTGCTGGCACTGCGCTAGCAGCAGAGGGTGGTGAATGTGGCGACTTTATCAATGCAGAAGGTTACACTGAGCATCTAGCTTGTAGTAAAGCCCCTATTGATTTTACCAATAAAGGCTCGCTGCAAAACGGTGCTAAGATGTTTATGAACTACTGTGCTGGCTGTCACTCAGCCAAGTATGTTCGTCATTCTCGTATCGCTAAAGATTTAGAGATTCCGCCTGAATTGGTGGAAAAGTACTTGATGGTGACTACGGATCAGATCGGTGATCATATCAATGCTGAGATTGATCCTGAAGTTCAAGCATCTTGGTTTGGTGCTCCTCCTCCAGACTTGTCTTTAGAGACTAGACTGCGCGGTGATGATTGGGTTTATACCTACTTATTATCGTTTTATGAAGATCCAAGCCGTCCTTGGGGTGCTAACAACTTAGTTCTGAAAAACGTGGCCATGCCTCATGTGTTGAATAATCTTCAACAAGATCTAAGTGATGAAGAATTTAAATCTGAAGTTGGTGATTTGGTTAACTATATGGCTTGGATGGCTGAACCTGTCCGTCATGATCGTCAAGTAATCGGTTTCTTCGTAATTTTATTCTTGTTAGTATTACTGATTCCAGTTTGGTTATTGAATAAAGAATTCTGGAAAGACGTCAAATAATATTTTCTGTATAAACCCGCGTTAGATACTGCTAGCTTTTAGCATTGGTTTTAAAAAAGGCACTACTTCGGTAGTGCCTTTTTTTAATGACCTTTTCTAATGGCATTTCTTATGTTATTTTTAATAAACGATTGATAACTAGTGATAATGATAAAAGCTAGCAGTGTAAAAGGGATAAATACTAGTCAAATAGTAGCTAAATCTTATATGTATAGCGGTACGATAAAAGCATAGATTACGCTTACCACCTTGATAAAAGCACTAACTTTGTTTACGATGGCAGCCTTAACCACTACCTTTAGGCTGCTATGATCGATGCAAATGACATTCCAAGTAGTCAGCTAATTTTATATGCTGATGACGGCTACGATAGTCATGTGGTGCGCCTATTGCTTGAAGAAAAAAAACTTGCTTACTACTTATCACGTCTGCATTCTGAGCGTCCTGAAGACTTAACGGAACTGAACCCTTACCATACTTTGCCAGTATTGCAGCAGCGTGAAATTGCTTTGTATGAGATCAATGTAATTTTTGAGTATTTAGAAGAGCGTTATCATGCAAATAAGCTTTTGCCAGATACGCCGCAAGAGCGTGCGCAATTTCGTCAATTGGCTTGGCGTATCCAGCATGATTGGTTAGTATTGGGCAAACGCTTGTTAATGCATCCAGATAGTTTTAATAAGGCTCAGGCGCAGCAAGCCAAAAAGCAGCTTACAGACTCTCTGATTACTTTATCACCACTGTTCGCCCATAAATCGTATTTTATGGCTGATGATTTTGGCTGGTGTGATGTATTATTAGCACCGTTGTTATGGCGTTTGGGGGAGATGGATATCGAGCTGCCAAGGGCGATCAGTCGTCCATTGCTAGACTATCAAAGTCGTTTGTTTGAGCGTGATAGCTTTAAAAAGAGCGTACGTTGAATTAGTTGAATAAACCATTAACCACAACTTTTAAGTATTATTTGTAGAGGAATTATAAAATGAGCGATGCTACTACTTCAATTACTCCTACTCGCCCTTATATGGTACGTGCAATTTATCAGTGGATAGAAGACAACGATCTCACCCCTTATCTGATGGTTGATGCTACTGCTGAAAACGTGCAAATTCCTGTTGGGCATGTACAAGATGGTCGTATTGTATTAAATATAGCTAGCCGTGCTACTGGCAACATGAGTATGGAAAATGACTATGTGCATTTTAGTGCGCGCTTCGGTGGTGTATCACAAGAAATCTGGGTACCAGTGAAGGCTATCTTAGGCATCTATGCTAAAGAGAACTCGCAAGGTATGTTCTTTGATCCTAATGAGTATGATGACTATCAACCAGCAGAAGAAGTTCCTGCCGCTACTACCCATGCAAAACTTGCCGCCCCTAAACGCCCTAACAAGGCCGGTCTAAAAGTTCTAAAATAAGGACTGATCGGCGGGGTACAAAAAAAGCTAGGCATATTGATTATGCCTAGCTTTTTTATATTTTAAGATCAAGAAAAATCTATCCAATCGCTTACGATCACCGATTAAGTTCTAGGCAAAGTCACTCCACGTTGACCTTGATACTTACCGCCACGATCCTTATAGCTAGTCTCGCAAACATCATCAGCATCACTTTGGAAGAACAGCATTTGGGCTACCCCTTCACCAGCATAAATACGCGCTGGTAAGTTGGTGGTATTACTAAACTCTAAAGTCACATGCCCTTCCCACTCTGGCTCCAGCGGTGTGACGTTAACGATAATGCCGCAACGTGCATAAGTCGACTTACCTAAGCAAATGGTCAATACGTCACGTGGAATACGGAAATATTCAACTGTGCGTGCCAGCGCAAATGAGTTAGGCGGAATAATACATTCATTACCAACGATATCGATAAAGCTTTTTTCATCGAAATTCTTTGGATCAACGACTACGGAATGTACGTTAGTGAATACCTTAAACTCAGGAGCACAGCGCACATCATAGCCATAACTTGAAGTACCGTAGCTGATCAAGCGCTCACCAGCATCATTAAAACGTACTTGACCGGCTTCAAACGGCTCAATCATATTATGAGCTTCAGCTTGCTCACGAATCCAGCGGTCAGACTTAATAGACATTGTTAACCCTTAGCTTATTTACTAGAACATTTAATAGCGATGATTATACGGAATTACAGACTAAATTTATAGGCAGTTAGTGGATATAAATTAGGCAGTTAGTGGATATAAATAGAGCCTAGAGTCTTTTGTAAATTAGCGCTACTGTTAACACAAACCATAGCGCTAAACTCTATGCGTTTAATATTGGCATTGTAATGCTATTAGCATTATTGCCATTAGCTGCATTACCTTTAAAGTCGCTTAGACTTTGAGCTGATTAACCTTAAAAAATGCGCTTGTCATCGACAGGCTTAGCAAATTTATTAATATTGGCCTCGATATTTTTGGCAATGCTTATATAGTACGGTGCATACTCATCATTAGCAGAGACGCTAGGGTTTCCGGTATCTACTTGCGCACGAATACCGCTAGCTAAAGGCAGCTGTCCTAGTAACGGTACTTGGTAATGCTCAGCAAGATAGTCGCCACCACCAGTCCCAAAGATAGCTTCAGTATTGCCACAGTTACTACAAGTATGCAGCGCCATATTTTCTACTACCCCAAGGACTGGAATATTGGTCTTGTTAAACATCTCGATACCTTTTTGCGCATCGAGCAAGGCAATATGCTGCGGTGTAGTGACGATAACCGCACCAGTCACTGGGATACGCTGAGCTAGAGTCAATTGTATATCGCCGGTACCTGGTGGCATATCTATTACTAAATAATCGAGCTTTGGCCAATTGGTTTGATTGTACAGCTGCATCAAGGCACCCGTTGCTTTTGGCCCACGCCAAGCTACTGGAGTATTATCGCCATCGAGTAAGCTACCGATAGACAACATCGCCAAACCACGTGCATTAACAGGGACGAACTGCTCATTCTCCAGCTCTGGCTTGACATCTTTGACCCCGAGCATCGTCGGCATGCTAGGACCATAAATATCAGCATCAAGTACCCCAACACGATTACCTAGCTGTTGTAGAGCTAAGGCAATATTCACAGTAGTAGTTGATTTACCAACACCGCCTTTACCGGAGGCTACTACAATAATATGACGAATACGGGGGTGGGCCGCCAGCGATGCTTGGGTAGGTGCAGCCTTAGTAATAGGCGGCTCTGCATTGGGTTGAGTCGCCGCCGCACTATGAGCATCAGAAGTGCTAGCGCTCTTGCTCATAGCGTCAGTAGTTTGCGGCATAGGCTTAGGTTTTGGCAAAGTAGAACCGCCCCCTTTAACAGGGGGTGGCAGACGCACGTTCATATGAATAGTCTTAATGCCATGTAGGTGTAGTAGCGAGCCGAGCTCTTGCTGCACAATCTCAGGATCGCTATCTTGTGGCAGACGCAAATCTAAAGTGAGCTCATCACCAACACGGTCTATGCCAGTCACCATTTGCGCAATACTGACGTTATTGACGTGATAACCAAGTAGCACTTTGTCAACAGCACTATCACGCTCGGCTTTTTGCGTAGCGGTTTCAGGTTTTTCTGGGGTTATTTTTTTTATAAAGTTAAACATAGCGGCCTTTACAGATTATGATCGATGGAGTTATAGAGTGTTTGATGCTATCAGTGTAGCCGAATTACAGCTATAAAAAAACCACAACGCCATTAGATATGACATTGTGGTTACAGAACGCTTATATCTTAACAGCAGCGTTAAACAGGCGCTACATCTAGCCCTTGATCACCAGCGGAAAATTAATGTATATCTACAGCGTACTAAAGCTTAAATCATGAGACTCACTATCAAACCACTAAGAACTTTGAAGCGATAAATAGATAAATCAGAACTCCTGAGGCATCACATACCGAAGTAATTAAAGGGGCACTAGCAGTAGCCGGGTCAAAGCCAAATTTACTTAGTACAAAAGGTAAGCTCATACCAATCATGCAACCAATCATCACAACTGACATCATACTTAGCGCCAGCACTAGAGACAATATAGCGTCACCACGAAAATAACCGATGATAGAGATGGCAACGGCCATACTAGCGCCCAGCAACAAGGCAACCACAGATTCTCGGCCTAGTAGCGAGAACCAATCACGCATTACCACATCACCAGTCGCCAACGCTCGTACCATCAAAGTGGCGGACTGTGAGCCTGCATTACCGCCACTATCGACTAGTAGCGGTAAGAAAAACACCAGTACTAAGTTGGCAGCAATCACCTCTTCAAAGTGCGAGATACCAAACCCAGATAATAAGTTACCGAAGACTAAAAACACTAGCCAAAAGACGCGCTTGCGATATAGCAGGGTAATACTGACATCTTTTAACCTCCCCACCATAGTCGATACGCCACCTGACTTATGAAAATCGTCGGTAGCCTCTGCACTGGCGACATCCATAGCATCATCATGGGTAACTATCCCAACTAACGCCCCACTATCATCAATAACTGGCAAAGCAATTAGATCATAACGTGCTACCATTTTTGCCACATCTTCTTGATCGTCTTTGACGTGACAAAACACCGGAGAGTTCATAATGATGTCACTGATTAACCGCTCTGGAGTAGCCAGTATCAAGGCTCTTAATGACACTACACCTAGCAGCTTACGCTGATCATCGATCACATAAGCATGATAGATAGTCTCTGCATCGGGAGCTTCTCGTCGCAAATCATCTAGTGCCTCAGCGACGTTCATCTCAATACCTAAAGCTGCATAATCCGAGGTCATCAAAGCGCCTGCAGTCCCTTCCTCATAAGCGGATAGTAGGCGAATATCTTCACGTTTTGCATGAGCTAATGCTGGCAATAGGGCATCACGCTGATCTTGCTGTAGACTTTTATATAAGTCAGTACGTTCATCAGCAGGCATCTCACCTACTATTCTGGCTAAACTGTCTCGAGGAAAGGTTTGTGCAAGTACTACTTGAATATCAGTTTCTAGATAGGAGAATACTTTTGATCGATTAGGCAGTCGCTCTAAGAGCTGGCAGGCAAATATGGGTTTGATTAGCGCCAATAGGTCAGCGATATCAATGGGGCGCAGCGTTTTAATTTGATTGATCGCTCTGTCGAATTGTTGTTGTTCGATAGCATTGCTTAAGGCTAAAGCCAGATTTTGATTTTTCATTATTTTTACTCCGTGCGCTTTTATATCTGCGCAGCAAGCAATCACTAAAAAGAACCAATAGTATTGGCTTGAGTTGATCGAAAAGAGGATGCTAATGCATTAACTTTTTATTAGCAAGCTACAGGAGGCTAATAAAAAACCACAACGCCATTGAATGACCTTGTGGTGATATAAATACTCTTTTAGATTTCTAATTTAAAAATTTAATGCAAAAAACTATCTCATGCACCAGCCATGACTAGCATTAATAGACTGACCAGTGAAGACATTGCTTGGGAAGGCAGCTAAGAAAAGTGCCGTTTGTGAGACATCTTCAATAGTAGTAAATTCTTTATTAAGGGTATTAGCTAATAGAATATCGTTCACTACGGACTCTTCGCTAATACCTTTTTCGGCAGCTTGCAGTGGGATTTGCTCATTAACCATTGCGGTTCTGACAAAGCCGGGAGAGATCATATGCGAGCGGACGTTATGTGGTGCGCCTTCTTTGGCGACTGCACGGCACAAGCCCAACAGTCCGTGCTTGGCTGTAATATAAGGGGCTTTAAATAGCGATGCATCATGAGCATGAATAGAACCAATATAGATGATCGTGCCGCCTTTATTATCTTTATACATATGTTCTACAGCGGCTTTAGTAGTCAAGAACCCACCATCTAAATGGGTAGCTAGCAGATTTTTCCAGTTATCAAAGGTCATCTTATTAATAGGGTTGATAAGCTGAATACCAGCGTTAGAAACTAGAATATCAATGCCGCCAAAGGTATCAATCAGCTGCTTAACACCGTTGTTAACGGCATCTTCAGATCGAACATCCATATCGATCGCTAACGCTTTGCCACCAGCTTTGGTGATGATATCGACGGTTTCTTGGGCACCTTCAAAATTAATATCAGCAACGCCGATGATAGCACCAGCTCTGGCGTATGTCTCAGCGATATCACGTCCGATACCAGCTGCTGCACCAGTGATTAAAGCTATTTTTCCAGTCAAATCTTGTTGTACTTGGGTCGCCATATATTGTCCTTATTATGGTTGATTGTCGTTGACACGTAGTAGTTGAAACGCTTTAAAAAGGTTTCTTATGACGTGCTGCAGAGTAAATAGTAGCAATCCATTTGCTATTATTTGAGGAAATGAAAATCAATTACGAGGTGTGCTTGAGTCTTATAGTGTTTACCAGTACTTGTTATTACTTATGAATAGTGCAGATAGTTTTTAATTATGATTTTGCTCAGGGTTCTATAGGGGGTTATTCTTATGCCTACTGCTAATTACCTTCGATGTTTATACTTGAGTATTTATAGAAGTAACTAGTTGTAGCATGCCATAGCCAACAGTGTTGGATATCTTTGATGATTGAGAATAATCGGTAACTGTGAAACAGCGGATGATTCGAAGAAGCAATTTTTTGCATCAAAATAAATAATTGGCTGTTAATTGGTATTATAAATATTCTGTAGTAGAGCGCTATAAGAGCAGTCTTAATAACTAAATTAACAGTGAACATCCATAGACTGGATTTAAGCGGTGATTTAATATATACCATTTATCGTCCTAATGCAGATTAATTTTCGATAATTATCCCTTGGAAAAGTTATCTCTATGATAAAAAAAAGTTATCAGTAATCATTTAAATGCTGTTTAGGCCTTCTAACAGTAGATAATTACTAAGCATTAGCACAAATTTGACTGAATTACGGTATCATAGACAGCATTTTTAAATTTTATAACTTAGCGGCGGTTAGTGACTATGTCTAAAGCTATACCGCTGCCAATAACTACTGTACTTATATTAATATAAAGGTGATTTTGTGCGTGAGATTTTAGTAACTAGTGCCCTGCCCTATGCTAATGGCTATATTCATTTGGGCCATCTTGTAGAATATATTCAAACTGATATTTGGGCACGTGCCATGAAAGCGCAAGGCCATCAGGTGACTTACGTCTGTGCCGATGATGCCCATGGCACCGCTATCATGCTCAAAGCTCAAGATAATAATGTTACTCCAGAAGAGCAAATCGCTACTGTTAAAGCTTCACATGAAGCTGACTTTGCTAAATTTTTGATCGACTTTGATAATTATTATTCCACTCATTCAGAAGAGAACCAACATTTTTCAGAACTGATTTATCGTCGCCTAAAGAGTGCCGGTCACATTAGTACTCGTGATGTTGAGCAACTATTTGATCCTGAAAAGCAGCTATTTCTAGCCGATCGCTTTGTCAAAGGGACTTGCCCTGAATGCGCAGCTGCCGATCAGTATGGCGATAACTGCGAAGTCTGTGGTACCACTTATGATGCTATGGAGCTAAAAGACCCACGCTCAACCTTGTCAAATGCTACGCCGGTATTAAAAATATCTAAGCATTATTTCTTTGACTTGCCGGAATTTGATCAGTTTTTACGAGATTGGACACGTACTGATAAGCGCTTGCAACCGTCAGTTGCGAACAAGCTACAAGAATGGTTCGATGCTGGTCTTGCCAGTTGGGATATCTCTCGTGATGCGCCCTATTTTGGTTTTAAAATACCCGATACGCCAGCGGGTGAGCCTGACAAATACTTTTATGTATGGCTAGATGCACCAGTTGGCTATATGGCCAGCTTTAAGAACTTGTGTGAGCAGCGAGCAGGTACAGAGAATGCTCTAGATTTTGACCGCTATTGGATGCAAGAGAACGAGCATAAAACCGAGGTTTATCACTTCATCGGTAAAGACATCGTGTACTTTCATGCGCTGTTTTGGCCAGCGATGCTTGCTGGTAGTGAGTTCCGTGCCCCGACTGGAGTATTTGCTCATGGCTTCTTGATGGTCAATGGCGAAAAAATGAGTAAATCGCGCGGTACTTTTATCAAAGCCGAAACGTATGCTGAACACTTACATCCTGAATACTTGCGTTATTATTTTGCCAGTAAGCTGTCTGATAAAGTTGAGGATATCAACCTCGATTTAGAAGACTTTATGCAAAAAGTCAATTCTGACTTAGTCGGAAAAGTGGTCAATATTGCTAGTCGCAGTGCTGGGTTCTTAGTAAAAAAATACGATGGTAAACTATCAGAGATCTGCGCAGAACCGCGCCTATTAGAAGACATCACTAAGACCGGTGATGAGATTGCGGCAGCTTATGAAAACCGTGAATTCTCCCGAGCCATGCGCTTAATTATGCAATGTGCTGACAAAGCTAATGAATATATCGATGAGAAAAAACCTTGGTCGCTAGCCAAACAAGAAGGTGCTGAACAAGAAGTTCAAGATGTCTGCTCAGTAGCTATCAATATCTTCCGCCAACTGATGGTTTATTTGGCGCCAGTATTGCCTGAGCTTACTGCTAACGCTAAAGAATTCTTAAATATCGATGACCTAAGCTTTGCCAGTCGTAACCAATGGTTGCTAGGCCATCAGATTAATAAGTTCAAACCTTTAATGCAGCGTATCGAAGAAAAAGATATAGAGGCTATGGTAGAAGCTTCAAAAGCGTCGTTAGCCCCTACCCCTGATGCGGCAGCTGCGCTGGCTTCTACTAGTGCTACTATGGCGGCGGTTAAAGCCGACAATAATGTTGATGCTGAGCAAACTGACTATATCGGTATCGATGACTTCAGCAAAGTTGAGATGAAAGTCGCTCATGTCATTGCTTGTAATCATGTCGAAGGCGCAGATAAGTTATTGCAATTCACCTTAGATGTTGGTGAAGATAAGCCACGCAATGTATTTAGTGGTATTCGTAAATTTTATGAGCCTGAACAACTGGTAGATAAAAAAGTGATTTGCGTTACTAACTTGGCACCACGCAAGATGAAGTTCGGCATATCTGAAGGTATGGTACTGTCTACTGGTAATCCAAAGACCCAGCTAACGGTTATTACTCTACCTGACAACTGTGTCATTGGTGACCTTTTGGCATAATGGCTTAATGGCTTAAATAGCAGCTAAACACCCTAAAACACTAAATGAGATGCCCGCTGTGGCATCTTTTTTATGGCTGATAATTTATTATAAATTAATAATTATTAGGTCTACTATCAGGTCGGTTATGATCTTATAGTCAGCTATTGGCTTCAATAAGCCTTATGGCTTAATTACTTATTGCGATTAGTTACATTACTGTCATAATATAGCTATTCAGATTAACGAAACGATTACTTTAAGGGTCGCCCATCAGCAAAACTTTATATCTACTTATGGTATTGCTAGATGACTGACTAGTACTTTCCAACTTAAGAGTTAACCTAATAAAATGACTATTGCCTCTACTCTACGCCTAAGCTTATACGGAGTTACCATCAGCGCTCTCAGCATATTTTCTGCTATTGGCTGCTCGAACTCTTCTACCGAAACTACTGTGGCTGCTGATCAAAGCAGCACTACAGCGGACAAGCCCATTAAGACCATAGCCATCACTCAGATCGTTGAGCATCCCTCTTTAGATGATATGCGTCGTGGCATTATTGATGAGCTGGCAGATAATGGCTATGTAGAAGGCAAGAATCTAAAAGTCAACTTTCAAAGTGCGCAAGGTAATACCGCCACAGCAGGACAGATCGCCAAACAATTCGTTGGCGACAACCCTGATGCTATCGTTGCTATTTCCACCCCATCAGCCCAGTCTATAGTTTCGGCCACCACCACGATACCTATCGTCTATACTGCGGTTTCTGATCCGCTAGGCGCTAAACTTATCACTGCTGATGGTAAGCCATTTCAAGATAACTTAACCGGTCTATCAAGCCAGCTACCATTAGAGCCTCAATTGGATCTACTGCAACAGCTTAAGCCTGATCTTAAGACTATCGGCTACGTCTATAGCCCTGGCGAGGCCAACTCAGTTTCATTACGTGATGATCTAAAAGCAGCGCTGCCAGCACGTGGTCTCAAGTTGCTAGATATCCCAGCCAATCGTCCAACTGACATAGGGATGGCAACTCGCAGCCTGCAAGGACGGGCAGAAATCATCTATACTTCATTTGATAATAATGTAGCCTCTGCTTTTGAAGCGATGACTCAAGCAGCTAATGAGCTGCGTATGCCCATCGTAGCTTCTGATGAGTTCAGCGTTCAGCGCGGTGCAACAGCAGCTCTTGGGGTTAATGATTATGACTTCGGTCGAGTCACTGGCAAGATGGTTTACCGCATATTAAATGGTGAAGCGATCAATACTATTAAGCCACAAGTTATGAATGATCTGACTTTATATGTCAGTCCTAAGCATGCCAAAGCACAAGGGGTAAGCCTACCTGCTGACATGCTCAAAAAAGCTATCAATGTTGATACTAAAAGTAGTACTGAGACCGCTGCTAAGTAGCAGCTAGGAGTTACCGTAATCCTCTTTTAGAGTTTAGCGCTTTTTCATTTATCGTATGGATACACTATTATTTTAGGAGTAACACCCATGTTCTATCAGAATCGTTTTGCGAAAGCTTTATTATTGGGCGGTGTTTGTACTGCTATCTTGACGGGCTGCAACCAAGCACCAAAAGAGGATGCTAAGAGTGCCGATGGCGCCGCAAGTGCTGACACTAGCCTAGCTATGAAAACAGTAGCCATTACTGCTATCGTTGAGCATCCAGCACTCGATGAAGTGCGCAAAGGCGTTATTGATGAGTTAAAAGAAGCTGGCTTTAAAGAGGGCGAAAACTTAAAGGTTAACTTCCAAAGTGCGCAAGGCAATACCGCCACTGCAGGTCAGATTGCTAAGCAGTTTGTCGCAGATCAGGCAGATGTTATCGTCGCTATTGGTACCCCGTCAGCACAGTCAGTAGCCGCTGCTACTAGCACCATTCCCTTAGTATTCTCAGCCGTTACCGATCCAGTAGAAGCTAAACTAGTCTCTAAGCTTGACGGTTCTGGCACTAACGTTACTGGTGGTTCTGATGCGCTTCCTTATGAGCCACAGATCGAATTGATGCGCCAAATTATCCCAAGTCTTAAGAATGTCGGTTATGTTTATAGCCCAGGTGAAGTCAACTCAACGATTATCTTAAAGAATCTTAAAGAGAAGCTTACGCCGCTCGGTATCAATGTATTAGAAGCTCCTGCTCAGCGCAGTACTGATATTGCTATGGCTGCTCGTAGTTTAGAAGGTAAAGTCGATATGATTTATACTTCAACGGATAATAACGTGGTTTCGGCTTATGAGTCTTTATATCAAGTAGCTAAAGAAAGCAAAATTCCATTGATTGCCTCGGATACTAGTTCTGTTGAGCGTGGTGCTATTGCTGCTTTAGGGGTTGATTACTATGCTCTAGGTCGCGAAACAGGCAAAATTGTAGCGCGTATTTTAAAGGGTGAAAAACCAGGTGAAATCGCTGTTTATACGCCGCAAGCGCTTAACTTATACGTCAGTCCAAAACATGCTACTGAGCAAGGTATTACTTTGCCACAAGCGGTCATCGACAAAGCTAAAGAAGTAGTAAAATAGCTCACCGTCATTACTGCCTGAGTAGTAATTAATAGAAGAGGCGTGGGCCGAGTTATGATAGTAGTGCCCTTGAAAAGGTTACTGCTGCAAGCTTAAAGTTAGAGGTAGTTGTTTAACCGCTTTCAATCCACGCCTTGCTGTTACTAGCAGCTAATAGCTCTAGTAATAGCACTAACCAGTCATTATCGACTATTAACGGTTAATTGCCCTAAAAGGGATAATATTTACTCTTATCATTATCTATTTTAGCGTTATAATATAGTTCACAAAATATAGAAGCCGCCCAGCTATCCTTTAATAGACTGGGCTTGTTTTTTAAGGTTTAAAACTGAAAATTTATGTTAATTCCTCACTGTAAACTGTTTTGGTTCACTATAACTGCAGATTGTCTGATCTGTTAAACTTACCGCTCAATCGCTACTGAGAGTGTTCAGTAGCTTGTAGCTATGACTTATTGATTCCTTATGTCTTTAATTGCTTTTTTTGGCGCGCTTGAAAGTGGCCTAATCTATGGTTTAGTAGCACTAGGTGTGCTGATCTCCTTTAGAACCTTAGACTTCCCCGACTTAACTGCTGATGGTAGTTTTCCATTAGGCGGCGCAGTTGCGGGTATTTCCATCGTTGCTGGAATCAATCCTTGGTTGGCTTGTGCTCTTGGCATGCTCGCTGGTTCTGTTGCTGGTATCGTCACTGCTTGGCTACATGTCAAGCTGGGTATTCTACAGTTGCTAGCCAGTATCTTGGTAATGGTCGCCCTCTATTCAGTCAATCTACGTATCATGGGTGCGCCAAACTTACCGCTATTGGGTGAGAATACGGTATTTAGCTCATTGGTCACCGATGGCAATGGCTATTGGATGCGCTGTGTGATTATCGGCGCAGTAATCATCATCGCTAAGCTGTTTTTAGATTGGTTTTATAGTACAGAAACCGGTCTATCTATGCGGGCTACTGGCTCCAATTTGCGCATGGCACAAGCTCAAGGTATCAATACCTCGTGGATGACTATCACTGGTATGGCAGTATCGAATGGCTTGATTGCCTTGGCGGGTGCGCTGTTTGTACAGACGCAAGGTGGTGCAGATATCTCTATAGGTATTGGTACTATCGTCATCGGTTTAGCCGCGGTTATCATTGGCGAGACTATCATTCCAGCCAAACGTATTTGGTTGATTACTTTAGCGGTTATCGTTGGCGCGATACTCTATAAGCTATTTATTCAAGTGGCGCTATCAAGTGATACTCTACGCAGTATTGGCTTTGGACCACAAGACTTAAACTTGATTACTGCCCTATTGGTGGTCATTGCTTTAGTATTACCCAAAGCTAAAAATAAATTTTTGAGTCGCAAACTTCGGGCTTAGCATCTATCCATTTTAGCCTATTAGCCACTGTATATAAGCAAGTAGAAGGAATCACGATTATGATGCAAGCTACAGATTTGCGCTTGACCTTTAATCCAGGCACACCTATTGAAAACCCTGCGTTACGCGGTATCAACTTAAATATTGCTGATGGCGAATTTGTCACCGTCATTGGAACTAATGGTGCTGGTAAATCGACGTTTTTGAATGCGGTCAGCGGTACTACACGGGTAGATAGTGGCTCCATTTTACTCAATGGCTTTGATGTGACCAAAAAGAGTGCTCATCAACGTGCTCATTGGGTGGCTCGCGTGTTTCAAGACCCCATGGCTGGAACTTGTGAAGCGCTAACTATTGAAGAAAACATGGCTTTGGCCTATAAACGCGGTGGCAAACGTGGGCTAAGCTTCGCTCTTAACGCCACTAACCGTGAGCTATTTAAAGAAAAGCTCTCAGTATTGAAACTGGGACTTGAAAACCGTCTGACCGATCGTATGGGCTTACTCTCTGGTGGTCAACGTCAAGCAGTCAGCCTATTGATGGCCTCTTTACAACCCTCAAAGATCCTATTACTCGATGAGCATACTGCGGCTCTTGATCCTAAGACTGCTGCTTTTGTATTAGAGCTGACCGACAAGATCGTAACTGACAATAAGCTGACGACAATGATGGTCACCCACTCTATGCAGCAAGCCTTAGCACATGGTACTAGAACGGTGATGCTACACCAAGGACAAGTGGTTTTGGATGTGGCAGGAAATGCTCGCCAAGGGATGACTGTCCACGATTTGCTCGATATGTTTGAGCAAACCCGTGGTGAAAAAGTAGAAGATGATAGTTTGATATTGAGCTAGATCTAGCCCAATAATCCGCTTAACCAAAAGCCCATTTCTAAATTGAAAATGGGCTTTTTATTTGCCAGTCATATTAAATATAAAAGGTATAACTATTTATATTTAGGTTTTTTGTATTTACTAGCAAACAGCAAGCAGCAATTACAAATCCAATAGTGCCAACTTTTGAATTAACTCACTAACGTGCTGCGCTTCCATCTTCTTCATTACTTGTGAGCGATGCACTTCTACTGTGCGTACTGCTATATCTAGATGATCAGCAATTATTTTATTTAAATTACCTTGCATAAGCTCATTGGCGACTTGTTTCTCTTTATCAGTCAGCTGAGTATAGAGCTTACGAATATAATAAAGCTTGGCACGTTTGCAGGTCAAGGCTTGCGCACTGGCCAGTGCTTCTTGCAAACGACGGCTATTAATAGGCTTTTCTAAATAATCTGCCGCCCCCTCTTTCAACATCATTACTGCATCGCTAATTTCACCATTGCCCGTTAGAGCAATCAAAGCTATAGGACTTTTTTTATTATTAAGATGAGCTTGTAGCTCCTGCCCACTCATATCAGGCAGCATTAAATCACTGATAACGACCGCAGGACTATAAATATCTACTTCAGCCAAAAACGTCACTGCGCTCGCCCATAGTTGGGTCACTAACCCTAGACTGCTCAACAAAAACTCGCAAGAAGTACGCACACTCTCCTCGTCATCAATAATATGAATCAGCAGCTGCTCATCATAAAATCTATCATCGCCCGTCAAAGGATCAGGCGGGTCGCTTGGCGTAGGCAAAGAAGTCATAGGCTACCTGTTACTTTTTATATTAATATTTTCAATAAGGGTAATGTTTTTAATAGGAGCAATTTCTTAGATAGTATTTTGTAAGGGAGTACTTTTAGTCGGTTATATTTTGATTATCTCTCACCAAGTTCAATGGTAGATATATCTTAACTTGCGCCCCGACTTGGTTATTTAAGGACGAGCCATCAATCGCTTTACTCAGCTGTATTTGTCGATTTAATGAAGGATGTTTAAGATGCAGTTGATAATGAATAGCTAATTTTTGCATATCAGCAAGTTCTTGCTGGCTATCAGTATTCCTTAGCTGCATCATACCACCAAGCGACTTACATAAGCGCTGACAAATCATTAACCCTAACCCTAGACCTTCCGCTTTACTTGAGGGCGCGGCATAGTGTGGCTGCTGACTACTCATAGTAGTGGGCTGCTTAGCCGTCAAACGATCTTGGTCAAAGCCGCCACCGTCATCAGAGAGGATTAAAGCCAACCAACTTAGCTCTTTATAGAATACCTTCTGACAACGCAGCATTATATGCTTGGCCCCTTGTTGCTGCGCATTAAGCATGACATTGATCAATAGCTGATCGAGTACTAAGCTGGGCAATTGCAAATACTGATAGTTGCTAGCATAGCCAAAGCTAATACCTATAGCCTTATCTCCCATAAGAGTGATGCACTGCTGATAAGTCTCGGCAATATTGACCTTGGTTTCATCAGTCGTTGAGCGCCCTGCCCAACGTCGAATATTAGTGATCACTGCGGCGACGCGCTCAGTCTCGCTGACAATCTGTTGTAAGGCTTTTTCTGACACTTGTCTTTCAGCTACCCGCTCTGCTAGTATTTGTTCTGCTGATATTTCTTGATAAGAGTTTGAGTTTTGACTACGGATTAGTAAGCCTTGTGCATAGTTTTGAATAGTGGCTAACGGCTGGTTAATTTCATGAGCGATAGCCCCGCTCATCTCTCCAATAACTGCAAAACGCTCTGAGCGCCGCAGCTGCTGATCATAATCACTAATTAGACGATTCTGCTTGATTAACTGTTGCCGACGACGCCATGCCAGCCAGCTCATCCAAGCGTAATTGATCATCGATATCAAAACGATAAAAACTATAACGCTCATCCACCAGCGATGCGATTGTATCCAATCCAGCACTTGTGCGCCTAGCGTCTGCTGTGAGGGGTGACGACCTAACTCATATAAGATACGCTCAGCCTCGATACTAGACTCTGGTGGTAACCAACGTAATGCACTGCTCTCAGTATTACTTTGGGTATTGCCACCGGCATTAGTATTGCCACCAGCATTAGTATTGTCATTAGCCTTACTGGACAGCTGTACAGCAAATAACTGCTGATTGATCTGTTCTACTAAGGACGCTGGGGCTTGCGCTGTCGCGGCTAAAGTCCAGTTGGGATAAATTTTGGTAGAAGACTGACAGTTAGAACTTGTTGCTACCGGATTAAGGAGTCGGTATTGGGCCAAATTGATTTTGCCCTGACGGTTCATCTGCTCCATCAAACATAAGGGTGCTATGGCCGCATCTACTGCGCCACTAGCAAGCCTATATAAAGTCAGCTCAATAGGATAACCAACGAACTGCACCTGATAATCATTTGCTGATAGTCCATTGTCTTGTAATAAATGGGCTATGAGTAAATAACCACCAAAAGCATCAGCGGTGACCGCCGCTATTTTACGCTGTTGAAGATCTTTTATTTGCTCAATATTACTGTCTCTAGCCACCCATAATGCGCTAGCAATTTGCTCAGTAGCACTAGTCTCATTAGCTAATGGTTGCCCTTCGACTCCTTCGCTTAGTGCCAACTCAGCTTGCAGCTGCTTATATAACTTATATTGTTCATAAGTCTGAAAATCAGACTGTTTGACATCAGCCATCCTAAATATTGTGGGCTTAGCGGTTGCACTATAGTTTTGTAAAGTAGCTAGCCAACGCCATCCTAAGGTATCCATTTTTATCAGCTGTACTTGTGGGCCTAATACCATGGCGAATTGCTGCGCTTCTATTTGCTGCTGCCAATTCTCAAGCGCTAATGGTACTAACACTAAGGTGTCATCTGCTAAGTTAGCATTAACACTGTCCAACCAAGGCTGCCAACGCTGTTGAGCGGCCGCTTCTCCTTGCGGTGCTAACACTCCTAAGTAATAAGTCTGGGCATTGGCCTTATGCGTAGGCATTAGCGCTAAAACAGCAAGCGTTGACATAATGGACATAGCAGTCACATAAAAAGCAATTACTGAAAAACCAATCGCCAACAACGACGCCATAGCGCTCACGGCATTCATATCAATAGCCGGGGCAGATGTTGCCCTAAAGATCTTCACTCTGCTTGATAAGTTGGGCCGTTGCCCGTAGTCCTCAATATGCATCATTACTCACTATTTCAAAACATCACTTGTTCAATGGACTGCAAATATTAGGGTTATAAACAAGCGCTAAGTCATTTTTATTCACCATTTTTTGCCGCTGTTTTTCACCCTTTTTCGCTATTCGTCATTCTTTAGCGCTGGTTTTTATAGACCATTTTGGGGCAAACCTAAAGAAAATTCCTTATAAAAATATAGCCCTACAAATAATGTGGTTTTCCACAATATCACTCTTCTGTTAGCTAATCTATACTAAATAGCAACAGTACAGTTTTATTTAGCAAAGCTTAATTATAAAAAGTATTGATTAGATGTTGACTAGAAAATATTTGCAGTAAACCGCTCTAACAACCCGTATCACACCCAGTATGGTAATCGTTAACTAGTAAGCGATTATCATGCTAGAAAAACATATTATTACAGAGGATTGGCTTATGAGACAGGGGCTGGCGAAGAAATGGCCATTCATTATCCTGATGATCGCAATTATCGGCTTAGCAGTAGCGTTTATTATTGGACAGCTTTTACCAAATATGCGTACGACAAGCAATACTATTGCTGTCGATGTAAAGGATCCGGCGTTGATTAAGCAGGGTGAATACGTGGCACGTACGGCTGACTGTGTCGCTTGTCATACTACGCTAGGTGGTAAAGACTACGCTGGTGGCTTACCGATGCTAACGCCACTTGGGGCAATTTATTCGACTAATATTACTCCAGATAAAGACACTGGTATCGGTAATTATAGCCTTGTTGACTTCACTAATGCCGTCAAACACGGTGTAGCCCCTGGTAATAAAGCTTTATATCCTGCTATGCCTTACCCTTCTTATCAAATTATGCCTGATGAAGATATGGCAGCGATGTACGCCTACTTTATGTCCGAAGTAAAAGCCGTAAATGAGCCAAATATCAAAAGTGAACTACCACCCGTTGCCAATTGGCGCTGGCCTTTGGCTTATTGGCAACTCTTATTTGACCCTAAGCGTGACTTCGTTGCTGAAACTGATGATGTGGTCTTAGCTCGTGGTCAATACTTAGTTGAAGGTCCTGGTCACTGCGGCTCTTGCCATACAGAACGCGGTATTGGCTTCCAAGAGATTGCCTTGACCAACGCTGACTCTGCAGAGTACTTAAGCGGTGCCGTTATCGATGGCTGGCGGGCAAAAAGTATTCGCGGTGAGCATCGCGGTCTAGGTACTTGGAATGTCGCTGATTTAAATCTATTTTTCAAAACCGGTCGTACCGATACTACAGCCGCCTTTGGTGCTATGGCTGAAGTGGTTGAGCACAGTACTCAATACATGACTGATAATGATTTGAATGCTATGTCATCGTATCTAAAAACCTTGTCTCCTGCTCCTAATAAGGAGGTAACGCTACCTATCAAAAAGGACGTTACTACCGAAAAGCTATTGGCGGGTAACTATGACTCACGTGGCGCTCTACTCTATGTTGAGTATTGCACTGTCTGTCACCGTGCTGACGGTAAAGGCGTACCACGCATCTTCCCAGCGCTCGATGGCAATAGTGCGGTATTCGCTAGAAATGCTGACTCTGTGCTGCAAATAACTCTAGGTGGTGGCCGCATGCCCGATACACCGCATGACCGTATGGCATTTACTATGCCAGAGTTCACTAATTTAGCCGATGCTGACATTGCAGAAGTGGTTAACTATGTGCGTAATAGTTGGAGCAACCAAGCACCAGACATCAGCGTTACTGATGTAGTAAAAATGCGAGCTTTCCTTGCCAAGAAGCCAAAAACAGGTACAGACATTGCCCCAGATCTAAGCCTTGATGCTGCTGCAAAAGGAGCAAAATAATGAAAAAGCACTCACGTAACTTGCCTAATATTGCTGCTACTGACTGTAGTAAAGCCACTCTTCATCATTTGAACGCTGGCCTATTAGCTGCTGCTCTTATAGCCCTGACTGCCAGCGGTTGCTCGCAGCCCGAACCTGCCGAGCGTAACCCAGTTGAGTACCAGCTAGTAACCGCTGACGATGCTAACCAAGATATTGGTACTTATGTGCTACCACAAGATACTTCTATTGCCGATGAGCCTAATGCTCAGCAGATTATCTATGGTAAACGCTTGTTAAACGAAACTAAGCGTCTGTTGCCTGATCACGTTGGCGCTGAAATGAACTGTAATAGCTGCCACATTGCGCAAGGTAAAATTCCTCTTGGCGACCCTTATATTAATAGTGCCAACTTCTACCCGCGCGTGATGCCTCGAGCTGGTAAAGAGATTGATTTAACCCAACGCATCAATGGTTGTTTCCAGCGTTCAATGAATGGGAAGCCTCTGCAACCTGAATCAGAGGAGATGCTCGCCATCTTGGCTTATATGGAATGGTTAGCGCAGAAAACGCCTAAGACGCAAAAGGTTGCTATTAATAATGCTGGTAAGGTAGATGAGTCATTGATTCCAGACCCTATACATGGTGAGCAGATCTATTATGCTCAGTGTGCTACTTGTCATGGTGACAACGGTGAAGGGATAAAAGACAGCCGTGGTGACATTGTCTTCCCGCCACTATGGGGCGACGAATCCTTTAATATAGGTGCTGGTATAGCGCGCACTTATAAGGCTGCTGCCTTCGTTAAGTACAACATGCCAATGGGTATCCAAACTAAAGGATTGTGGGGTCATGGTAATGTGTTAACTGATCAAGATGCAGTCGACGTAGCTGAGTTTTTTACTCATAAGCCACGTCCTGACTTCGCCAAAAAAGACGGCGACTGGCCTACTGCCAAAAAACCAAAAGATGCTCGTTACTGATAGCGAGATATCAGTTAGTGCTCTTATCTACTAAAACCTCACGCGCTTAAAAGCCTTGAGGTTTTTTGGGTTTAGAGGATTACTCTAGCAACTATGTCTACCACAACTTTACTTAGTTATCGACTTTAAGGATATTTATTGCTAAAGTAATTTCGATCTTAGTGAATATATACCTTTACTATAAGCTCTCTTTAGTTTTTATCTTGTATTAAATTTGACCTATTTGTATAGCGCTTGGCCTATAGCCTCCTATCAATACACGAGACTCCTGTTATGTTAAACAAGCATTATATTGCTATTCTTCCTATCCTTTTAGCAGCTGGTTGTACTGGCCAGCAAGCAATGCAGCAGCAAAGCAAACCTGTACGTCAGGGTACGGTTGAAGTGACTCAAACGCAGACCATCAAGCCTAGACCGGTCATTGTGAAGCCTGCCGTAGTAAAGCCAATACCAGCTCCGCAGCCTAGTTATCGTAACTTTGCAGATTGGAAGTCAGACTTTTCAATGCGGGCTATCGCTGCCGGTCAAAGCCCTTCAGATGTGCAACGCTTGCTCGACTCCACTTATCTGAATCAACAAGTTATTTCTCTGGATTCAAGCCAGCCAGAATTTTCTAAGATGCCTTGGGACTATGCGGACTCTGCGGTGTCTAGTGGTAGAGTCAGCAGTGGCAAGAGTAAGTTTTCACAGCAGCGCTCATACCTCTCAAACTTAGAGTCACAGTATGGGGTCAGTAGCGAAATAATAGCAGCGATTTGGGGTATGGAGTCTTCATTTGGGGCAGTAACTGGCAACAGTCATATCCCAAGTTCGCTGGCGAGCCTAGCTTATGATGGGCGTCGTCAAGAGTTCGCTGAGTCTCAACTACTAGCGTTGATGACTCTATTACAACGTGGTGATGTGTCTTGGTCGCAGCTCGATGGCTCTTGGGCCGGTGGCATGGGACAGACGCAATTTATCCCAGATACGTGGCTCAAGCACGGGGTAGATGGCGATAGAGACGGACATCGTAATCCATGGTCTACTGCTGACGCCCTAGCCTCTACTGCCAACTATCTAAGTAATTCTGGTTGGGTACGTGGCCTTGCTCCATTTTATGAGGCATCTTTGCCCGCCTCGTTTGACTATAATACTGTCGGTAGTAAGCAATCTGCCGCTAGATGGGCAGCGCTAGGTGTCGACACTATAGATAATATATCTTTAGATGCCAATACTCAGATGGAGCTATGGCTACCCGCTGGTAAAGACGGTCCTGTGCTACTACTAAGCCCTAACTTTGACGTGATCAAAGTCTATAATAACTCTTCAAATTATGCGCTCGGCGTCAGCTTACTGGGCAAAGCTATTGCTGGTCAAAGCGGTCTGCGCAAATCATGGCCGCGCTATGAGCGTCCACTATCAACCTCGCAAGTTATGCGCTTGCAGCAGCGTTTGACTAGTTCAGGTTTCGATACCAAAGGTTCAGATGGGGTTATCGGCACTAACACCCGCAAAGCTTTTCAACGCTGGCAAGCCGTTAATGGGCAAACGCCAGATGGATTCATCACTCAAAACAGCGCCTCATCTTTAACTTCATGGTGAAGCCAGTGGTTAGTATGGTTGTTTAAAAGTGATTATTGGTAGAACTTAGCTTTCAGGTTTAACTGCCCTTTAAGATGATAGATGTGGGGTAATAAAAGCTAATCAATTAAGGTTAAGTCATGCATGCTAAGTAGTAAAACTTCCGTACTAAAACCTAAGTAATAGCAATCAACTACTTAGCCTTAAACAACATGGTAAAAATTCCCGCTAAAAAAGCACTCAAGATTGAGTGCTTTTTTTATGCTAACTGCGCTAGAGATGGAGTTAATTGGCAACAGCACCTAAAATCTGGAACGGTAGAGTTATGACGTCAAAGGCCAATGCAAACGGTAGTAGGACTAACTTTTGCCCGGTATTAGCCCCGCTACTAGTAGCTTGAGTCTGCTGAGTTTGACCATAAAAAGTCACGGTATAAGGTTTGCTTAATGGCTGATACTTTGACTGAATCATACTCAAGTTACTAACTTGCGGATAGATAGCCCCTTGCACTGGAACCGTAAAACAAAAACGCTGAGCATTAATGCGCAAGTCACTAGCTGAAGTACACTCTTTGCCGCCATTCTGTAAGAAGAACTGATAATCGGAGCGGGCAAACTCATCCTTGAGCTTAGCATAGGACATTTTCATTTGACCTTGAAAATAACCATCATTCTTTGGCACATTAAAAGTCATGTCATTTTCGACTTGAATATTTTTCGCTGACAAATTAGTCAACAGATTGACCATTTCTGTACCGCCTTGGGTCAGCACATAACTGTTCTTAGCGCCGACGATCACCATACTCGCCATTGGCACATTAGGTAAGGCCGTTGCAGGACGGCCAAAAGCGATAATCTGATCTTGAGATATGATGCTGTTAACGGTTTTGCTACTGACTCTAGTACCACTTTCTAATAATTCGTTAGTGGCACAGCCTGAACTGGCTAGGAGCGCGCTAAGGGCTGCGCCGCCTACCATTAGCTTAATAGTAGAAAAAGCAGGTCGTTGTTGGCTAGTCTTGATATTTTTGCCATTATTAGCACTATTAGCATTATTAGTACGGTTAGCATTATTAGTATGGTTAGCAGAGCTGTAGTTAGTCATAATAGTCATCCTTGTTAGTATTATGTTTGCACTGTTATATAGAAATACAGTAGATCAGTATTTTTTATAGTGTCCTACAAAGTCGCTATTTAGTCTATCTATTTGTCAGATTGGCTTAGCAGTGCAATGAATACATCTTATCAGCCAAAATAATGCGGCGGTGACAAAGGCGGTAATTGCTTAGTAAATTTTATAGTACGCTTTATAACTTGCTGTTTTATTGACAACATCCAATTTTAGGAATTTGCAGCTATGCTCAACTATATATTAATTGCGCATTTATTAGGAGCTACGATTTGGACTGGTGGTCATCTGATTTTATCACTAGCCATTTTACCTAAAGTCCTAGCTAACCGTGATCTGGCAATGCTGCTACAATTCGAGCAGCAGTTCGAAAAAGTAGGTCTACCGGCTTTAGCGGTACAAATAGTTACTGGTCTGTGGATGGCACAGCGGATAATGCCTACTTTTAGCGCTTGGTTCACTTTAGATAATGACTTGAGCATTCTAATTAGTCTTAAATTATCATTGTTATTAGCGACTATTCTAGTAGCGCTACATGCCCGCTTTTGGGTGATTCCAACCCTATCTGCTAATACGCTAAAGGCTTTTTCTGTTAATATTATTTTGATTACTCTTCTATCAGTAAGCTTGCTGATTGTTGGTAGCTTATTTCGTACAGGATTGAGTTAGTTTGGTAGTAAGTTAAATAACATCTAATAAAAACCCGCTCAGACTGATCGTTTTCGCCACTAGATTAGCGCTTTGCTATGACGACAGTTCGGCCCTTTTATTGAATTGTTTTACTTAGTATTTGTTAAGAGTTATCAACAGTCAAATCTTAGGTAAACAGGCTGGCACTTTGATCACTTTGATCACTTTGATCACTTTGATCATTAGCAAGCTGGTAAGCATATAGGAAATAAGCAAATGGCCATCTATGTAGATTTTGTCAGTATAGAATTTAAAGGGCATAAGTGGTGCCATATGCTAGCGGACAGCCTGCAAGAATTGCATGATTTTGCTGAGCTTATCGAAGTAGATAAGCGCCTATTTCATCGTAACGCTAGCTATCCTCATTATGATATCACGCTACAAATGCGACTGACCGCTATCGAAAATGGTGCCCTTGCTGCCGATAGAAAAAAGATAATTGAATGCGCTAAAAAGCTAAAAGTGGAATTAAAGGCTCTGTGTTAAATAACATCTGTTTTTTGTCTGTTCTGTGCGAGAATGAGTAGTCACTTATTCATCCTTAGGAAAACCTTAATGACCATTCCATTAATCGACGACCCAGCGCCACATACTGCTACGATTGCCATCATTGGTGGTAGCGGCTTGTATCAAATGCAGGATCTAACCAATAAACGTAGCGTTAGTATAGCGACACCTTATGGTAAGCCGTCAGACGATATCGTCCTTGGTGAACTAAATGGGGTTACCGTGGCTTTTTTGACTCGCCACGGTCAAGGGCATAGATTCACTCCTTCTAAGGTTCCTTATCGTGCCAATATCTACGCCCTTAAAACCTTGGGGGTGCGCTATATAATCTCAGTGTCAGCGGTTGGCTCATTGAGAGAATCGCTAAAGCCTCTAGACATGGTAGTACCTGATCAGATGATCGACTTAACCAAACACCGTGCTAGCACTTTTTTCGGTACTGGTGCAGTGGCTCATGTGTCGATGGCTGATCCTCTGTGCCCTGCGGTAGCCGACATTTTGCAACGGGCTTATGCGCAAGCCAAAGTCAACGACGGTCAATGCCATGCAAAAGCCACTTATGTCTGTATCGAAGGCCCGCAGTTTTCTACCCGTGCTGAGTCGCACTGGTATCGACAGATGCAAGCAGATATTATCGGTATGACTAATATGCCCGAGGCCAAATTAGCACGCGAAGCTAGCATCGCTTATGCTACCTTAGCTTTAGTCACCGACTTCGACTGTTGGCATCCTACTGAGCAAGCAGTCAGTGCTGATTACGCTATTCAAAACCTTATAAAAAATGCTGACAATGCTCAGCATGTGATCAAACAAGCAGTAGCATTACTAGCTGCTGAACAGCCTGAATCCATTGCTCATAATGCTCTAGCACAAGCTTTAGTCACTCCTGTTCAAGATATGGATGAAGCCATTAGAGCTAAGCTCATTGCCCTATTACCTGAGTAATTTAACTTCTACTATGTAGCATAAAAGGCCATCAAATTAATCGATGGCCTTTTTTATTGTGCACTATGCAATTTTTAGCTAACCATCAATGCGCAAAAACAGCATAAGTAATAAGCTTGTCAAAATAGACAGTTACCCATAAACAATTAACAACAGCTGCTTGACGTATTCGACTTACTAGAGAGGCTAAGTGCTGGTGCTATGTTTGATTGCTCAATGGCTGCTTGCTGAACAAAAGGTAGGGCCTCACCGCAACCGGCAAAAATTCCATAATGCTGGCTAGTATCACCGATAAACTCAAAATGCGGCGCAAAACGTGACTCTTTGAGCATATTATAAGTATTGGCACAAACAGGAAACACCCGACCAGTTTCAATACGATGATGCTTGTCGAGATCAAAGCGCTGAGCTAACTGATCGATACTACCTTTATAGATAACCGCTTGTCCATAATCCTCACAGGCATCCTCTATCGCCGTACTCTTAAATAAACGATAAGTTGCTGAAAAGAACTGAATATTGCCTATTTTAGCCGCTAGGGCAGGATCAGTAATTTCTAAGGGGCGATCTTCAACCAGCCTAGGGTCTAAGAATTGCGCATTAGCGGCTAAACGTTCGAAGTCCTTCCAGTATAATGCACCACTGAGACATTCGCCATAAAGCACAGGATCGTCTATTAGTTGCTGCGGAATGCGTCGATCGGCATAGACATCAGAGAAATAGAACTCGCCGCCAGGCTTAAGTAAACGCTGGACACTAGCCATCACCGCAGCTTTATTAGGCGATAGGTTAATCACACAGTTAGAGACGATAATATCGAAGCTATTAGCTTCTAAACCTAGCTCATCTAACTTTTCAATATAACCTTCTAAGAAGGTCACATTATCATAGCCAAATTTGTCACTGTGATAGTCCTGATACTGCTTAGCGATTGCTAACTGCTCAGCGGTCATATCGACACCCACTACTTGCCCAGTCGCACCCACTAATTGGGCTAGAGCATAAACGTCACGTCCTGAGCCACAGCCTAAATCTAAGATTCGACAACCTTGTAGCAGCGCCGGGCATACTAAACCACAGCCATAATAGCGACTTAGTACTTCAGGGTGAATATTAGCTAGTAGCGGCTTGAGCCAACTGGGCATATTGCTGATATCACAGCAAGCCGAGGTTTTTAAATCATCAGTGCTCTGTAGCTGTTTGCCATAATAATCTTGCACAACATCATACATATTGCATTGCCTTTTAAGGGGTATTGATTTCAGTTAGTGAAATACTTTATTCATCCAGACGATAGGGTCAAATTACTTCCTTCATTATCAATGAACAGGGGCATTAACTTCACTATGGTTATTAACCTTAATCTCGCTATCGAGCCAGCCTAGTGGTAAATATTGTAGATCGGTAGGCTCATCGATATCAGCCAAAGGCTCTAATAGTGCTAATGTCCAATGCAGCGCCGCAATACGCTGCTGAGTTATCTTAGCGACGCTACTGGTACTCCAAATGATATCCGAGAATAAGCTAGCAGCGACTTGCTTAAAGCCAAGTAACACATAACCGCCATCGAACGCTGGAATCATTACCGTATCATGCTGCTGTAGTTGTTGCACTGATTTTTGCAATCGTTCGGCTGTCAAATCAGGACAATCGCTACCTATTAGCAACACCTTATCAAAGCTCTTTAAGGCATTCTCACTAGCAGTTAGCATACGTAATCCTAAGTCACCTGATGCTTGTGCTGACCAGCATAAGCTTGCCGGCAACTCAAGGTCTTGCCAGCAGCGATCTGTTGGCGCTGGACTGACACATAACTCTACGCTAAATCCGCTAGCTACTGCTTGCTCAATACTATGTAATAATAACTGCCGTGCCATCTTTGCTGCACCGTCAACACCTAATGCTGGTTGTAGACGGGTCTTAGCCTTATCTTTAGCTGGATATTTAGCAAAGATGATGATGCAAGTTCGGTTATTTATTTGCTGCACCTTAGTTTGCGCTATTGATGTTGCGACTGGTTTTGCCATAGCTATCCTGTTGCCTGTTTTTCTCTGCTCACCACTGTTCCTGCACTCGATATAAGTACTATGCTGTTTATAAGCTGAGCATTAAAATTTCTAATTTCTAATCATTAGTTTCTAGTTATTGTTTTCTAATTATTGGTTTTATAGTAGCGCTGTTTTATCGCTTCAGCTGACACGCCACGCCAGTAGTCGAAGCGCAGATGCCACATGAGCAGTATCGTTCGCCAAGTGCCGTGTTGCTGCCAACGCCTAGCTGAGGTAGTCACTCTAAGGGTTAAGCAAGCAGGCTTAGCTATGCCTTTTAAATTTTTGCATAGCTGTATGTCTTCCATTAAAGGCTGCTGAGGATAGCCACCGATTTGCTCAAATAGCGATTTTGTTATAAAAATAGCCTGATCGCCGGTAGCAATTGCAGTCAAGCGTGAACGAGCATTCATCATAGTACTGACTAGCCATAGCAACGGCTGGCGACTGTTTAGACGCACATCAAAACGCCCCCACTTATAATTACTATTAGCTTGATTCAGTACTTGCTTGATATGACTAATAGCGTCTTCTGGCAGCTGCGTATCGGCATGTAGGAACAATAATATATTGCCTGTAGCTTGTGCGGCCCCAGTATTCATTTGCATAGCCCGACCAGCAGCAGAATCGATAATTTGCCACTCAATAGTAGAGTCTTTATTAGCTAGTTGCTGGTTGTACTGCTTAATGAGACGCTCAGCAACGCTAAGCGATTGGTCTGTAGAGCCGCCATCGACTAGTAGCACTTGCTGCGCTAATGGCTTGAGGCTAGTGATATTATTAAACAATCGAGGCAGATTATCCGCTTCATTAAGGAGGGGGATAATAATGGACACGCCGCTTGCTTCTGCTGCCCTGCTATTAAAGGCGCTGCTGTTAATTTGACTACTGCTACCTTGGGCAGTTACCGAATTGTTATTCACCCTCGCTATCCATTTAGCCATTGAGGGCGGTAATACTGTAAAACAGCGCCAGCTTTTTTTTATCAGCATAATACCCATTCTATATTTAACACCAGCATAGCCTGCAATCCTCGATAAAAGTGCTGCTCTAAAAGTAATGCTCTAAAAATGACGATAAAAAGCATAATCCGCTAGTTCTAGCAACGCTCTATCCTCAGAAGTATCGCCATAAGCATAAACCTTTGCGTAAGCGTCTAGCTCATAAGCGCTTTCAACCCGGCGTCTTTTTTCCTCAGCACTGCAATCATTGCCGATAAAATTACCGGTCAGCTTGCCGTTGATTACTTCAACTTGATTGCAGGATAAGGCGATATTATGTTGCGCGCACCAAGGCGTTAGATACAAATCTAGCGAGGCGGAAACTACTCTAACCTCATCGCCCCTATCTTGATGCCAATAGATTCTATCCAATGCCTCTGGGCGTACTAAATTTGGCAAAATTTCTGCGGCAAAATTCTCAGCTTGCGCTGCTATATCCACAGCAAAGGTATCTTTAAAGCCATGGCTAAATATCTTGCGCCGAATACGTTTACCAGTCGTTAATCGAGCTTTATAAGCTATGATTTCTGGTAATAGCAACAGCTTACCGGTAGCTATGCGCTGTTTAGCAGCAGCAAAAAATACAAATTTTGTGAAAGCATCGCTATCAGTAATAGTGCCATCAAAGTCGAATAACGCTAAATCCATAGTAATTTTACTTTTGTAAATTATTTTTTATTTAAATTCCAGTTATAACTACTATAGCCAATTTTGATTTTGCCGTTTTTTAGCTGGGCTGCTTGGCCGCTATTAAGCCCTAAAGAAGGACTATAACGAGACAAAAATCCTGCTAAATCATTAGTACCACGCCAGCTAGTAGCAAAATCTTCTTTATACCATTTAAAAATTGGCGAGACCTGTAATGTATTGCCTTGGAGACGGTTACGGCTAGTATCTGCTAAGAAACTACTAGTCACTTGCTCTAACTGCTTGTCCAATTTACTGGCAGTAAAAGCATCGTTTAATAGCGCCGGACAGCCGATACTAGCACAGTTTACTGCAAAGTGAATGCGTGGTTCGTTATAGCGTTTAGAGCCGCGAATGAGATTGTGTTCTATATCATCGAGTGAACGCGTTTTCCCTAATAGGGAGATAAAGTTCTGCTTCCATGGGGAGCCAAACACCCCACCGATGTCTTTGATAGACTTAATATTGGGATATTTAGTCAACACTAGCTCTACGGTGCCCGCATTATAAACGTTGATCAAAAATGCCAACTGCTCATCTTTGCTCCAAGCATTGAATTGTGACTGGCTGACTTTGCTAGTGGCATCCATATAGCTATCAAGCTTGCTTTTATCAGCTTTCATGCCCGCGTAATTAACTACTGAGGCTTTGCTACTGTTGGTCATAGTAACGTTTTTATTTAACAAGCTATCCCAACTGCTATGATTAAAGTCAGCATAAGCGGCGGCACTCGCTAGCAGTATAGAAGTGGCCATAGCCGTTTTTGCTATTATGCTACTGACTACAAGTGGGGTTGAACGACTAACTAGATGAGTAACTGATAACATATCTTTAACTCCGTTTAAATCGATGATATTTCTCTACCCAGGCTAATAGCTTCTGCGGTGCATGATTGCGTTTCCACTCACCTGCTGCGTATTTGTTCGCTTCACTCATAGTAGGATAAGTATGGATAGTCCCTAAGATTTTGTTCAGTCCAAGACCATGTTTCATAGCCAGCACATACTCAGCGAGCAACTCACCAGCATGAGTACCAACGATGGTCACGCCTAAGATTTTGTCTTTATTGGGTACTGTCAACACTTTGACCCAACCAGTAGCTTGTGTGTCAGTGATAGCTCTATCTAGATCGCTAATATCGTAACGAGTCACTTCAAACTTTATATTCTTTTCATTAGCTTGGTATTCATTAAGACCCACCCGAGCAATTTCAGGATCGATAAAGGTCACCCAAGGAATAACTCGATAATCAACTTTAAACTTTTTAAAACTACCAAACAAAGCATTAACCGCCGCATACCAAGCTTGATGCGAGGCGACATGAGTGAACTGATAAGGGCCCGCCACATCACCTGCCGCTAAAATATTAGGGAACTTAGTCTCGAGATAGTCATTAGTGACGACGGTGTTTTTAGTATCAATGCCTAAGCTTTCAAGCCCATAACCACTCATACGGGCACTACGGCCAACAGCAATAATCATCGCATCGAATTCAAGTGCGATCTCAGTGTCGTTATCAGTGTCGTTATCAGCAATACTGTCAGCGGCGCTAGTATCTTTGACTATCAGATACTGCCTACCATCGACACGCTCGCAGCGCAGCGTATCATGCTGTAATAATACTTGTACGCCATCCGCTTCTAGACAACTCTTGGCATAATCCGCAACTTCACTGTCTTCTTTATTCAGTAGCTGCGTACCCCGTTGTACTTGGGACACTTTAGAGCCTAAACGGGCAAAAGCTTGCGCCAGCTCACAGCCAATCGGACCGCCACCAACGATGATTAAGCGCTTAGGAGGCGCTGATTGATGACTAAGCGCCTCCCATAGCGTATCGCTGGTCAGATAATCAACATTCTCAAGCCCTACAATCGGTGGTATAAAGGGTTGGCTACCAGCAGCGATAACAATACTACGAGCGCTCAGTCGCTGCTTAGTACCATCTTCCTTGGCAATCTCTACTGTCCAAGGATCAATAATAGTTGCATAGCCTTTGACCACATCGACACCAAGGTTGGTATAACGCTCGACACTATCATGCGGCTCAATAGTCGCAATAATGCGCTGTATCCGTGCCATCACTGACTTAAAGTCGTATTCAACGGCTACATTTTGTAGACCATAATCAGTAGCGTGACGCATGTCATGAGCCACTTTGGCACTCTTAATCAGCGACTTGCTAGGTACACAACCGTAATTTAGACAATCGCCGCCCATTTTATGCGCTTCGACTAAAGTAACTTTGGCTTTTACAGTAGCGGCAATATACGACGATACTAATCCGGCCGCACCGGCACCGATAACCACCATATTACGATCAAAAGATTTTGGCTTATGCCAGCCTTTATAAACCTGCCGAGCTTTGTACCAATCTAGACCTTTTTTGGCAAGTAATGGAAACACTGCTAATAAGGCAAAGGAGACCAGTAACATTGGCGATATGATGTCTTTAAGACTATCAATTTGTGCCAACTGCACTCCAGCATTGACGTAGACAAAAGTACCTGCGATCATGCCTAATTGACTGACCCAATAGTAAGTCCAAGTCTTAATATTGGTTAGACCCAGCAAAATATTAACTAAGAAAAATGGGAATAAAGGTAGCAGTCGTAAGGTAAATAAATAAAAGCCACCGTCTTTTTCTATACCTTGGTTGATACTATCTAGTTTGCTGGCGAACTTCGTTTGAAAGCTGTCACGTAACAGATAACGTGAGGCTAAAAATGCAAACAGCGCCCCAATACTAGAAGCGAATGAGGCTAACAATAAACCCCACCACAAGCCAAATAACGCCCCAGCCAGCAACGTCATCAGCGCAGCGCCCGGTAACGAAAAGGCGGCGATGAGTACATAAGCTAAGAAGAATAGACCACCAACAAGCAGTGGCGTGTCATCGCGCCATTGATAGAATTGGCTTAAACGCGCTTGGATACCCTCTAAGGTTAACAAATCATTGAAGCCAGATAAAAAGAATCCAGCGATAACCAAAATAACCACTAGGACAATCAATAGCTTTTTCATAGGTTGTCCTTTATATATAAAATATTAGTAGGCCTAGATTATTGCTATAGAGCATAAAACTAGGCTTGAGCTTTTTCTGCTTCCTCGTCTAGAGCGCCGCCACAGCTACTGCCTTGCCCAGCAGTACAGCCATAGCAATGATCAGCAATAGCGATATCATCACCGCTAGGGTTCTTAATCAGTAAATCAGCTAAATGTCGGCGCGATTTATTAGCCACTGGGATCTCTAATTGCTGATTAAAATCACAATCGAATAGCTCCCCCAGCCAGTTAACGCTAATAGTCTCACGGCACATCACATCTTTTAGATTGTCAGCCATATAATTGTCTTTGAGCAAGTTCATATAAGGATGAAACTCATTCTTAGCCAATAATACGGCGCCAAAACGCTGAATAGGCATATTGGTTAGCGCAAATAATTGATTAAACTCAATATCGAAATGCTGTTTTAGCTCATGCTTATAATCATCTTCTAACTGTTGCTGATTAGGTGGCAATGTAGCCCCTTGCGGGTTATAGACTAAGTTTAAGACAAGCTCAGAGTCCGCTTTTCCATAACCCAAAGCATTAAGCTTATGTAAGCCCAAAATACTGCCATCAAAGGCCCCTTTGCCACGCTGTTTATCGACGTTTTCTAGCGAATAACAAGGTAGCGAAGCCACTACTTCCACTTGATTATCAGCTAAAAAACCTGCCATATCCTCATAACCTTCTTCCATCAGAATAGTCAGGTTACAACGGTCAATTACTTTCACCCCCAAGGCTCGGGCAGCTTTGACGAGATATTTAAAGTCTTGGTGCATCTCAGGTGCACCGCCGGTTAAGTCTAACGTATCGATATTCTGCGCTTGTAGCACTTGGGGTATCAGCTCCACTAATGCCCGTGACATCATTTCAGTACGATAAGGACTAGCTGCGACATGACAATGCACGCAGGACATATTGCACAAATACCCCATATTAACTTGCAGAATCTTTAACTCTCGTCGTTTAATAGCAGGGAAATCAGTATGCTCTAGTAACTTTATGGTAGATTTCATAATGGTATAAAACCTTATTAATAATATATTTAATGATAACAGGATAGCCTTTTAGCCGCGGCTATTAGTAATTAGTTATAACCAGTAGCGTACAAACTTTATTAGCACAAAGCTAAAATGTATAAAAAAGCACACAAAAAAATATGAAAAAAAGGCACTAAGGATCTTAACTAATGTATAGTTTATCTAATCAATAATAGCTTATTGTTAATGACAATTTATGTCTAATAACGTTATTTTTTCTATCTAACTAGCCACCTTTTAGTTAAATCCTACCTTTACGAAGCGTTTATCAATACGTTTTTTTAGCTGCCAAACCCAACGGCCTTGTAAGCTATAATCGCCCCAACTGGCGATGGCATATTTATCCCCACAAGATAATAAGTACAAAGTACGGAGCCTTGGATCATAGCTATGTAAAGGCTGATCTGCTAAATAAGCGAGCAAGTTGTCCGCTTCTACTGCCCCGCCACGTACCGCATGCACCCCTGAGTGCGCCATCTTTTGGTCCACTCGAGTAGCCACATCGCCCACTGCAAATACATTCGGGTGCGAGATACTTTGCTGCACCTCATTGACGGCGATAAAGCCATGATCGACAGTACTAAGATCAGTATGTTTTGTCCAAGCAGAACCAGTGACTCCCGTAGCAGCTATCAGCGCATCAATAGCTAATGGTTGACGGCTAGTATGCAACTGACCTTCGCTATAGCCCAAAGCACGCTCGTAAACTATCTGTACTTTATATCTATGTAGCTGCTTGATAACTTGTTTTTTAAAGCGTTGATTAAAGCCCGATAATAGCTCCTCCCCACAGACCAAATAAGCTTGGTGATTAGGATTGATACGCCGCAAAGCATACTGTGCTGCCAGCACCAACTCTGTAGCAGCAGCCCCAGCACCGACTACAGCCAGCCGGTAGCATGCAGACTGTTTAGCCTCTTCGATAATCTGCTGCCAACGCTCGATAAACAACGATATCGGACGCACAGCAACCACTTGTGTAGGAAGTTGTGTAGGAGATTGTGTAGGAACTACGGCTGTTTCAGTATTAGCTGGCAGCTGATCTTGCGCTTTGTTGAGCCACCGCAAATCTGTATTGGCACCGGTGTTTAAAGACAAAACGTCATAATCCAATTGCTTATCGTCAGCAGTCGTTACTATGCCAGAGGCAGCATCTACTTTGGCTAGTGACTGTTGGATGAGAGTCACCCCTGCCTGCTCACAGAGTGCTTGGGCATCAATACTGATATCAGCAAGGTTATAGTGCCCCGCCATCCAACCCGGCAACATCCCTGAATAGATAGTCTGTGGCTGCTCAGTAACTAAAGTGATTTGCAAATGTTTCGGTGGCTCACTACTATTAATAATACTGCGCAGTAGATCAATGTGAGCATGACCGGCTCCAGCTAATAGCAGTTTTTTGGTCGATACACAGTTCATAAGCAGCCCTATTACTAATAGCTAAGATGAGCCAAATTAGAACATGAATTATAAAATTTTGAGTCATACTCTTGTAAGGATAAGGCAAATAACCACTAAGCATATTTATGATTGAAAATACGTTATGCTAATAAGGGCTAATAAACAATAATAGCGAAATATACTAACTAAACCCTTAAGGATAAGGTCATGACTAAATCGATAAATTGTGAGCAAACAATGCATAAGACAATCACCTTGAACCCTTTGATCAAACCGACGTTACTTAGTGTAGCGTTACTGAGCATTATGGGTTGTACCGCTATGCAGAATACTAGCGCCGATCTTGTCAGCACTGAGCTTAATGCCGCCACTGTATATTACAACGGCAATATCATCACTATGGAAGGCGATCAGCCACAAATGGTACAAGCCTTAGTGACACAAGCAGGTAAAATCGCTTACGTTGGTAACTTGTCTACGGCCCAATCAAAATACACTAATGCGGCACAAGTCGATCTAAAAAACCAAACTCTATTACCAGGATTCATCGATCCGCATAGCCATTTCGATATGGTGTCGAACACTATGGGGCAAGTTAATCTTAACCCGTCACCTGTCGGCAAAGTGGCTAACATCGATGACATACTGCAAGCACTCAAAGCTTATAAAAAAGACAATAATATTGCCGATGGTGAGTGGATCTACGGCTGGGGTTATGATGAAACTCAATTGAGTGAGGATCGCCATCCTACTAAAGATGAGATCGATACGGTACTGCCTAATAACCCAGTCTATCTACAACATACTAGTGGTCATATGGGCGTAGCAAATAGTAAAGCTCTAGCAGCACTGAAGATAACGGCTAATAGTAAAGCTCCTGAAGGTGGTAATATTGCACGAGTTAAAGGCTCAAACGAGCCTAATGGCCTAGTACAAGAAACCGCGATGTACCCCTTCGTGCGCAAGATGCTAGAAGTGTTGGAGCCCAATCAAGCTAAGTTCTTTGAGTCTACGCAAGATTATTATGCTGAAAATGGTCTGACTACCGCCCAAAACGGTTCGACGACTCGTGATACTATTGCTTTCTTCCAAAAGCAGGCAGATGCTGGCAAGCTCAAAATCGATTTAGTAGCACTAGCAGGCGTTAGTGACTTAGATGAAAACTTGGCCGATAAAAACTTTAGCTGGAAGACTTATAACCATGGCTTTAAAGTTCAAGGCACTAAGATCGTCGCTGATGGCTCGCCACAAGGCAAAACGGCTTATTTCAGTCAGCCTTACCTAACGCCAGTACCAGATTGCCAAAAGGACTGCCGTGGTTTGCCTAGTGTCAGCCAAGACCAGCTCAACGAGATGTTTGCCAAAGCTTATGCGCGTGACAATCAGCTATTTATTCATAATAATGGCGATGGTGCCACTGATATGGTGATCAAAGCGCATGAGTATGCGGTAAAAAAGACTGGGCAAGCGGCCGATAAAGATCGTCGTACTATTCCTATCCATGCGCAATTTGCTCGTCCTGATCAACTACAAGCCTTTAAAAAGTATAATATGCTGCCATCATTCTTTACTAATCACGCTTATTTTTGGGGTGATGTCCATGTCAAAAACTTAGGCGAAAAACGAGCTAATTTTTCTAGTCCGATAGCTACTGCTGATAAGATGGGTCTAAGATACACTAACCACTCTGATGATACGGTGACCCCAGTTAGTCCTTTATTTACGGTTTGGTCAGCAGTAAATCGCACTTCACGCTCCGGTCAGATCATCGGTAAGGATGAGCGTGCCAGCCCTTATCAAGCCCTAAAAGCCATTACTATTAACCCAGCTTATGAGTATTATGAAGAAGACAGCAAAGGGTCTCTAACCCCAGGTAAACTGGCTGACTTAGTGATCTTAGATAGCAACCCTTTGACTATTAATGCTAGTAAGATAAAGGACATTAAGGTGATGACTACTATTAAAGCAGGCAAAACTATTTATCAGCGCCGCTAGCTTTATTAGTAGATGAGTAATGCTTGCCTGATGCTAGATAACTTTTTAAAATTGCTGGCTAGTATTAACAGTCGGATCTTTTAGTTATTCGACTGTTTTTCTTTTTTCTGTCTTGATAATGACTAACTTTTTTACCTTTTTAATTTTGAACCCTTTAAACTGTCAATTGCTTAACCTATCCCTTTAAAGAGAGGCCTATGAGTACTTACGAGCAAATCACTTCCTCTGACAACAGCCATTATCTGCATCATACCTTTTTTGAACCCACTGTCTCTGATAGTGAGCCTGATAGCGTCAAAACCGTTAGAGCCACATTATTAATTGTTCATGGTATGGCGGAGCATAGTGGTCGTTATGCCAGCTTTGCGCAGTTCTTGGCGGATAACGGTGTTGCCGTAGTAACTTATGATCAGCTCGGTCATGGGCAGACTATTAAATCGTCTGACGAATTAGGGTTTTTTGGTAGCGAACATCCTATGCAGTCGTTATTAAAAGATGTCATTATTATGGCGGACAGCATAAAGTCTCGCTATCCTGATGTGCCCCACTTCATCATGGGTCATTCGATGGGATCTTTTATCGTGCGTACCGTGCTCAAGCATCACGCTCATAACTTTGCAGGGGCTATTCTAATGGGTACTGCCGATGCCAATCCATTGATAAAGGTTTTGCTCCCTATCAATAAGATCTTGGCAAAAGCGGCGGCTAAAAAGCCCAATAGCGTATTTTCTGATTTGATGAATAAGCTGCTTAATAGTAAGCTTGCTACTGATTCTTCTTCTGAATTTGCTTGGCTGAGCGAAAGTAAGGCTAATATCGCCGCCTACGAAGCCGATCCACTAGCCGGTTTTGTGTTTACCAATAATGGCTTTTATACCCTATTTGCGCTTATGCAGGCAGGACTGGATAAAGGCTGGGCTAGAACCATTACTAAAGATTTTCCTATGCTGTTTATCAGCGGTAAAGATGATCCTATCGGCAATATGGGTCGTGGTATTCGCGCTATCGACAATAGATTACAGAAGCAAGGTTTCGCTAATATAAGCACTAAACTCTATCCCAACATGCGTCACGAGCCTTTACATGAGCAAGACCGTAACTTGGTATATGATGATATTCTGCACTGGATAGATAATTTATCTATTTAGCTTAGCCAGGCATTTGCTAAAGGGCAATAAATTAGCGACAATAAAAGCCGTTGTCTTTAGCATCTGTATTTAAGCTAACTTAGTGTTCATTGATGCTAGTTAGTCAGGCTGGTTATAATTGAAAGGCTAGCTGGAGGCTAATGACTACTATGAGCAAAATCCTCTATTATTTTATCTTTACTCTTTTTAGGAATTTTTATGTCATTACAGCAAACGATTGAACAAGCTTTTGAAAACCGCAACGAATACAATCCAACCAATATGCCGCAGGATATCCGAGAGGCTATCGAACAAGTACTTGAGCAACTTGATAACGGTACTTTACGTGTCGCTGAAAAGAAAGATGGCGAATGGGTAGTTAATCAGTGGGCAAAAAAAGCCGTGCTTTTATCATTCCGCCTCAATGACAACTATGTGATGGCTGCTGGTGAGCACGTACAGTTTTATGACAAAGTACCGACTAAATTTGCTGATTGGACTGAAGCTCAATTCAAAGAAGCTGGCGTACGTGTAGTACCACCAGCTGTCGCTCGTAAAGGATCATATATCGCACCGGGTGCTATCTTGATGCCTTCTTACGTCAATATCGGCGCTTATGTCGATCAAGGTGCAATGGTCGATACTTGGGCTACTGTTGGTTCATGTGCTCAAATCGGTAAAAACGTTCATCTCTCTGGCGGCGTAGGTATCGGTGGTGTGTTAGAGCCATTGCAAGCTAACCCTACTATCATTGAAGACAACTGCTTTATCGGTGCCCGCTCTGAGATCGTTGAAGGGGTTATCGTTGAAGAAGGTGCAGTAATCTCTATGGGCGTCTACATTGGTCAATCAACGCGTATCTATGATCGTGAAACTGGCGAGATCCATCGTGGTCGTGTACCAGCCGGTTCAGTAGTAGTGCCTGGCTCTTTACCTTCTGAAGATGGCACTCATAGCTTATATGCCGCTATTATCGTAAAAAAAGTTGATGCACAAACTCGCGCTAAGACTGCCGTTAATGAATTATTGCGCTTAGATTAATCACCAGCAAAGCTTAATCGCTGACCGCTTACTCAAAGGTGCTTAGAATGTCTAAGCACCTTTTTTTGTAGCTAAATCAAACGCTCAAAGGCATAAAAGATAGCTGTTAGAATAAACCCTATGCTGTGCGCTATTGAAACATAGCAACCAGATACGCCCATCAAAATACAGCAACCAAAATACTGAGCCAAAACCACTAGCCTATACCGGCTTCTATTAAGTCGCAGCTGTCATAAATATCCTACTATTGCTAGTTAGAGCGCTAATGCAATTGCGCCGAGATTTTTACAGCTTAATATGCTGGCTTACGCTATAATTTAGCGCAATGAAAGAAACTTATCCAATACCGCCCTTATCGCGGTATTTTTATTGTTTTCTGTTATAAAAAAACCTTAATTTTTAATCTTTTTGTCGAGATAGATGATCGACACCTTACCTTATTTGAAATTGTTATGACTGAGCTATCACTACGCACATCCGCTATTGCTGTCACTGACCCTGAAGCTGGGTTACGAATTACTGAGATTTTTTATTCTTTACAAGGAGAAGCGCTAACCTCAGGCTTGCCGACGATATTCGTGCGCTTGACTGGTTGTCCCCTACGCTGCGTCTATTGCGATACTGAATACGCCTTTAGTGGTGGCGAGCGTCAGTCGCTAGAGACTATCGTAGCGACTATCAAAAGCTTCCCTTGTAAGCGTATTTGTATTACTGGTGGCGAACCTTTAGCCCAGCCTAATGCCATTGAGCTAATTAAACGTTTGCTTGCCGATGACTGTGAGATATCGCTTGAGACTGCAGGGGCGTTATCGGTACAAAAGGTACCGCCAGCAGTAAGCAAAGTTATGGATTTGAAAACCCCAAGCTCAGGGGAAGTCGATAAAAACTTATGGTCAAATTTGGCTTATCTAACCCAACATGATCAGTTAAAGTTCGTAATCATGAATCGCACTGATTACGACTGGGCAAAAGCCAAACTAGTTGAGCACCAGCTAGACAAACTCGTCTGTACAGTATGGTTCTCGCCAATGTTCAATGTCGAAGAAAATGACAGTAGTCCTGAGGTGCCAGTATTGGCTCGCCAATTGGCTGAATGGATATTGGCTGATGCGCTGCCGGTTCGCTTCCAATTGCAATTGCACAAGATCATCTGGGCTGATGCCAAAGGTAAATAAAACATACCGTCAATGCTAATAGAAACCTATAAATAGCTGATTATTTATAAGTTGCTATCATGATTGTCAAAGCTAAAAAGTGCAAGGATGCAGGGATGGTTAAGTTAATATTATTCGGCTTATTAGCAGGAGCGCTATTTAGCTCAACCTTTATCTTAAACGAATTTATGAGCAGCGCTGGCGGTCATTGGTTTTGGTCAGCTAGCCTACGTTACTTGTTTATGTGGTTATTGCTCACGGTTATTATCACCATGCAGCATGGCTTTGGCCGCATCAAAGAGCTGACGGCTATTTTTTCTGCCCATTGGCGCTTTTGGTGCATTACTGGCAGTATCGGCTTTGGCCTATTCTATACGGGTATTTGCTACGCTGGGGATCACGTTGCCGGCTGGGTAGTAGCGGCGACTTTTATGTTTACGGTGGTCACAAGCTTACTAGTACTGATAGCTTTTGGTCAGCGCTTCGATAAGAAGTTTATTTTTTATGCCCTGCTAGTCTTTATAGGGGTATTGTTAGTTAACGTTAGCGAAGGCTTAACTGCCTCTGAGGTTGCCTCTACGCCGATGCTAGAAATGCTCCTTTATGGCGCATTGCCTGCATTAGTAGCCGCTTTTTGTTATCCCATCGGCAATCAGTTAGTTTGGCAAGTGTCTTATAATACTCGCATGCAAAATGCTGAGCGACGTAAGTGGCAAGAAAGTAATAGCGATCATAACGATAATGCCCGCTCAGTCACCCAAAGCTATGCGTCTAGCAATAGCGCTAATAGCGATCCATTACTTGTGGCTGAAACCGCAGCACAATCTACGCTACAAAAGCTAATTAGCCGCATTCCAGCCATCGAAACTGAGCTGCTACAAAATGCTTTTAATAAAGTGTGGCTCATGACCCTTGGTAGTTTGCCATTTTGGTTAATTTTAGGCATCATAGTCCATCCTGAAGCACCCAGCTCATCACAGGTTTTTAACACCTTGCTAGTAGCTTTACTCGCAGGCGTCGGGGCTACCAGTATCTTCTTATATGCTCGTGAGCGTGCTGAGACTTCCAGCGAAGTTGCTGGCGTTGACTCCACTCAAGCCAGTGAAGTAATCTTTGCCTTAATCGGCGGTATATTATTGTTAAATAATGCCTTACCGTCAGCAATGGGTCTAATTGGTATCGGATTAATTATGTTAGGATTGGTACTGTTTGCTAAGGATGGCTAATAGCGCTGTTTATAAAAACTATTATTTATAAGACAGCTACAGGAAGAAGCATTGTGATCAATAATTTAATTTTTCCTGATGTTCTGCTGTATTTATTAGATATGATTGGTATAGTCGCTTGTGCTATCGCTGGGACTTTACTAGCGCAGCACAAAGGCTTTGATATTGCTGGCTGCATTTTAGTAGCTATGGTTAATGCTATTGGTGGTGGCACCTTACGTGACATGGCATTAGATCGACACCCGTTATTTTGGATGACCGATCTTAATTACGTCCTAGTAATCACTGCTACTTCACTCATATTGCAAATATTCTTTCATCTTTATCCCAAAATTGATAATGCCCTCAAACTGTTCGATGCAATTGGGCTGGCCGCTTTTAGCGTCATTGGTTTTAAGGTTGCTTTGGATCAAGACTTATCACCAATGATTGCGGTAATGATGGGCGTTTGGACAGCTATTATTGGTGGCTTACTACGCGATATTATCTGCAATGAAATACCCCTGCTTCTTCAGCGTGAAATCTATATCTCTGCTAGTATCGCCGGTTCAGTGACTTACTTGCTACTGGAATACTGGGGCTTTAATTCAAGCTTCAATGAATTTATTATGCTTGGCGTCATCTTTGCGGTGCGAATGTTAGCACTGCGCTTCGATTGGCATCTTCCCTCCATTCGCTTGGTCAACTGACCTTCATTCTGTTGGCTTGCGTGAATTCTTTATGTGAATCCTTATGATCAGTATTATTAGTGTCAACCTTTATGCTGTGCTCAACACTTACTGTATGGCAATATTTGGCAAATCTTTCGATATGCTATTGGCCCCTGCTCTTGCTGTAACCGCACCTACAGCCCTTTTAACCGATAATCGTGCTGCTCTTACTCCAGAATTTGTAACTAGATTCGAGCCAACCTCGTTTATGTTCTGGTTAGAGATGTTTGGTATTTTTGCTTGTAGTGTCTCAGGAACTATCCTAGCTAAATATAAAAAATTCGATGTTTTTGGCTGTATCTTGGTGGCGATGATTGCTGCTATTAGCGGTCCTACTGCACGTGATATTATCTTAGATCGCTATCCACTGTTTTGGATGGTCAACATGAACTATCTATTAATTATCACTATTACCTCTATTGGCTTTCAGATGTTCTGTAATCCAAAAGCTCGCCATGTCGACGGTTTACTAAAACTATTTGATGGTATGGCTCTGGCGATTTTCACTTTGATTGGTATTCAAGTAGCGCAAGAAATGGGCGCCAATATCCCCATCTGTATCTTGCTTGGGGTATTGAATATTTTGTTTGGTACCGTCATCCGCGATATGCTGTGTAATGAGATTCCGTTAGTATTACAGCGCGAGATTTACGTTACCGCAGCGATCATAGGTGGTATTTTGTATTTTGCGATGGATGGCATGGGCGTGACTCCTTGGATTACCGAATCTTGTACTATGATTACTATCTTTGTGATTCGTATGCTGGCTGTGCATTATGATTGGCACTTTCCAGATATTGGACTGATAAAAAAGCCTAATATGTAATTCTATATTGGTATAGAATAAATTTTGATAAAAAATAAGGGCGCTTGGATAATCAAGTGCCCTTATTTTATGCCTAACTATAACTGCTGCTCTACAAACGCTTGATCTATCAGCAGTGTTTATTGATGCATGTTGCACCCATCATAATAAAGCTAAGCGCTAATAACGGCTAAATCCTTGACCATTAACTGTAAGCTCTGTTTACCATTCCACTCGTTGATACCTAGCTCAAATAAGATATGCACTTGCTCAGCTCGGTAGTCCCAAGCGGCACTATCATAATTAAAATAAATAGCATCGATAGGATACTGTACATCAGGATAACGTAGCGACAACTTTAAGTGCTTATCCTTGAGTATCTTAAAGCTCAATACTTCAAATACCCCATCAAATATTGGCGGTGCAAAACCATGACCCCAAATGCTAGCATCAGCTAAGTTATCAGCGAAATATAAGCTAAAGTCACAGGCTTGTAGAGCGCCATCAGTGAATTTTTGCTCAGCGAACACTTCAGCATCTAATTGCGCCATTACTTCATTAAAGGCCGTAACGAAACTCTCAAAATTGCTACGTTTCAAGGTCAAGCCTGCTGCCATAGCATGGCCACCGAAATGGCTGATCAACGCAGGATTTTGCTCAGCAACTTGCTCAATAGCATCGCGAATATGCACGCCAGCGATCGAACGTGCCGAGCCTTTGATAGCGTCATCATCACTAGTGTTTTGAGTGTCAGCAGGGGCAAATACTATACTGGGCCGATAATGGCTTTCTTTTAAGCGTCCAGCGACAATACCGATAACTCCTTGATGCCAGTTATCCTGATAAAGCACAATACTGCGCTGACTATTAAGCTGATCATTAGCAGCCACTGGCTGACTGGTAGTTTTATCCACTAAGATTGAGTCATTACTGTCATCGACTTTATTACTGCCATCAACAGCATTATTGTCAGACTCATTGCTGCCAGCTAGCTGCTCGACAATGCTATCGGCTTGATTACGCATCTCGCCTTCAACTTGCCGGCGATTACGATTAAGCTGCTCTAACTCATGGGCTAAACGTTGGGCGCTGCCCCAATCATCAGTCAATAAGCACTCAATACCGATACGCATATTATCCATACGCCCAGCGGCGTTAATACGTGGGCCTAGTACAAAACCAAAGTCTTGCGCATGCAACTGCTTAGGATCACGACCAGCCTGCTCGAGTAATGCTAAGATACCTATACAGCACCGCCCCTGACGGATAGCATTCAGTCCATGATGCACTAAGATGCGGTTGTTTTTATCCAAAACCCCCACATCGGCAATAGTTCCTAAGGCCACTAAGTCTAAATATTGACTCACTTGTACGGTTGACTTACCTGCCTCACGGCGCAGTTTTGCCAGACGACCAAGCACATAAAAAGCTACCCCGACTCCGACTAATGCTTTACTACTAAAGTCACAGTCTATCTGATTAGGATTAACTACCGCTTCTGCTGGTGGCACTTGCTTAGTAGTCAAATGATGGTCAGTGATAATAACAATAATACCCTCAGCTTGGGCCCGTGCTACCCCCTCATGGCTAGAGATGCCATTATCGACAGTGACGATCACTTGTGGCTGATAAGTCTCAATACCTAATTCGACGATTTCAGGGGTCAGGCCATAACCGTACTTAAAGCGATCGGGCACTAAGAAATTAACGTCTGCGCCCATTTTAGTCAGCGCTCGCATCATCAGCGCGGTACTAGTCGCCCCATCACAGTCAAAGTCGCCAACGATCAAAATACGTTGCCCTTTATCAATTGCCACATCTAGCAGGCGTACCGCTTCAGTGACGCCATGGAGCATTTCGGCTGGCAACAAACCTGCTAACCCCGTTTCGAGCTCATCAGGCTGCACGATACCACGACCGGCATAGAGGCGAGCTAGAGTGAAGGATTGGGCGGCTAGTGGTTGTAGCGCAGTGGGCAGCTCGTCGATGCGAGTGCCAGTATATCGGGGAGTTAAATTTAGCATAGGGCCATTCTACTGGCTTTGACGTCAGGTCACAATGTGAATTTATAGGCAATTCGTTTAGCGATGATTGCTAGACTGTTGACGATAGTAATTGTGATTGGAGTTTATTATTTTTGACAATGACAGCCCTATACAGCTTAGTGGCTCTAGCCAGTATTATTTACAAAAACCGTATAAAGATAAGCGGTTTCTTATTATTTTGATACAAAGCTATGATTGTATAGCGCGCATAAATCCCTAAAATGATAACTAACTTTGATAGTGTTGATATCAGCCTTAATCTTCTTTTAGCGTTTGTTTCAACCCTACTCATTAAGCTAAAAAGTATTAAGCTAAAAGCCATTAAGCTAAATTTACTAAACTAAAAGCTACTAAACCAAAATTATTGAACGATCTTAAGGAAAACTATATGAAAACCACCCCAGCTGTTGAAAAGCTACCCAACACTATTGATCCCAATTTAGATCTTGAACAAGTTAGAAAGCAATGTATCGCCTTAGTGAAAAAACGTGCTAGATATTCTGCTGGTGTAGCGGTTGTTCCTGTACCTTTCTTTGATGTCGCCGTCGATGCTGGGATGTTAACCCAACTGCTACCTGATATTAGTGAACGTTTTGGCTTGCTCGAAAACCGTCAGGGCGCTGTCGACTTAGAGTCACGTGAAATACATTGGAATGAGCTTAAAAATCGTACGGTTGATTTTGCAGGCTTAATGGCTACTCGTGGCATTGTCAAAAAGACAGTGCAAGGCTTTGGTGGTCGTATCGCCGCTAAGCAAGTCACTAAATTTATCCCACTTGGTGGTCAATTGGTCGCCGCTACTATGGGCTATATGATTTTCAAAAAAATCGCTGTTGATCATATCAATCAGTGCTATGAATTGGCAAAAGACATTCAAACTAAGCAACATAGTAAAAACGTTTAACTTTTAGCAGCTTATTTAAAAGCTCTTGACAGTTTACAAGCATAAAGCCAGCTAAGACTATTTATCTTAGCTGGCTTTTTACTTGCTTTAACAGTTACAAGTAGGACAAAAGCAGTAATGGCTAGAGCAACTCATTTTAGCCCTAGCTTTTTAAATCGTTACGCTACTTAATTTGTTCAATAATAATACGTATATTTGCTATCTTATCCTTTCTATCAACGAACACATAACCTTGCCAGCCTTTGTATAAAGGCACTTTTTCAGCGAATTTAAGTTCTGATCTTTGCTCTAGCTTTTGTAGGGTTATTAGCGGCTTACTATTATGCGCTACAGGTACTAATATTTTTAAAACTTCTGATAATACTGGCAATGAGTGTCCCTGTTGCGCAGTGATGACGTATGTCACGCTAGATAAATCACAGCCAGATAAAGTGGCTTCAATATCCAAGCCTTTTACTTGAACCGTTTCCGTAACCACTTGGGTATACTCATGCATATCGATATCAACATGACTGGCGCCACCTAAGCTGAGGTCTAATAAGCCCTTATCTTTACTATTAGCTAGTCGGCAATGATCTCGATAATAACTACTTATAGGGTTATCGCCCTGCCAATTGACAGTGAACTTAAGAGCCGGATCTATCAGCTCACCATCCTCATAAGCTTCAGGATGCGAGCGAAAATTGGGCACAGCGCTATAATTAATCTGCTTGCCTAGCACTTTGTAAGTTACGATGTGCTCACTAAAGGGCGCATAAAGCAATATCTCGTGGCTGCCAACGATTTGTTTTTTACTATCCAAAAGTAGATATTCTACCGTACTGTTACTAAATACACTGCCGCCTAGTGGTCCCATAGACTCAACCTCAATGGCTAAGTCTTCTATACTATCTTGATTAAAATCCATAGCTAGTAAAGGATGTAAGCGTAAACTATAATTCATGCTCTGCTGCTCGCCATCATCATCTTCATACTTCTCTGAGCAGTCGTATTCTAATGCGGCTGTCTTGCGAGGATTAGGATCAGGGTTATCACAGCGACTCTCAATCAAATCAATGATAATAGATTTTGGGATTTTTACCTCAGCAGTAGCACTCAAGCTAGTCGCCATTAATACAGCTAATAACAGAAGATTATGTCGTTGCATACTTGCCTCCAATACTAATAGCGGATTATGATTAGTATAGTATGGCTTTAGTTTTCGCTAAAAGCGATGTAAATAAAATAACCGGCTTTAGCCTAAAGAACTCTAGCGAAGCTTATCACTGTCGAAACAGGCGCTTTGCTGTGACTATATCGATTGATTGCTTATTAACGGTTTGTGATTAGGCTGATATAAGTGAACCCCTATAAGCTATAAAAAGGTATTATAATCGCACATTATTGTCAGTGAATTAGATGGGACAATATGCAAAATCTTTAAAAGCTCCTACTTACTTAACCCCCTTAAAGGACAAACCAATGAAAAAATTCTTAGCCTCAACTGTAGTGCTAGCTACTCTTGCTTTAGCTGGGTGCGCGACTACTGGAGCCAACAATAATGCAGGCACAGCTATCGGTACTGCAAACGAAATCGGCATGAATGTCTTCAAAGCAGCTATCGATAATCAATGCCGTAGCCAAATTCAACAGCAGCCAGCTTGGCGCATCGCTAGTGTGGCTATGACCGAAAGTCAACAAGAAGCAGTACAGAGCAAAGTTTGTGGCTGTGTAAGCGAACAAGCACCGCAGCAAGTAACTCTCATTGAATTAGGTAATGCTGCTATAGATGCCAATTACCGAGGTCAATTAGTGACTAAAGTTGTCGCCAAATCCCTACAAAGTTGTTATGCCAATTTCACTAAGTAAACTACTGGTTGCTAACTGCTAATTGCCAGTTGTTGAAAAACAGTCAATAAAAAAGGCTGCGTTAATGACCACGCAGCCTTTTTTATGCAGAACATCATAGCTTTACTAACTATAAAACAAAGCCATCTTAAACCGACAATCTAATACTTGTCTGCTTCTGTGATAATGGCTTGGCTACCTAAAGCAGCGGCCATTGGCAATATCTTACTCATACGAAAATACTTAGAATGACTTTTGAGAATATCATTAACACCATCGACCAAATCTTCGATAACATCATCATAAATACCATGATGCAATTCAGTATCAAAATTAGTAAAAGGATGCTTACGAGCGGCTGCTCTTACATCGGTAATGCCATCTTTAGTGTAAAAGATATTAACACTACCATCACTATTGAGCACACAGCTTAGATCACCTTTATCAATAACCATATCTATGCGTTCAGGCTTAAAAATATAGTCATCGACATCAAGTAATTGTTTCTCTATACCTTTTTTAAATAACGAGGCAACGTCCATTATAGTTATATCCTTATAGTTCAAAATTTAACAGGTTAAGTAAGGTTCTGACACTCTAAATCAGTTTTAATTGGCACTCATTTATAGTATGAGAGAGTCTATTATATAGTATTTGAAAGTCTATTATTTTTTAACAGCTAATATGTAAAACTGCGTTTATGCTTAGTAAAATATAGCCTGTAGGCAAAAGCTGATATAAGTTATTTGTCCTTTGCTAATAGCAGAAAGCATCCAATCAAACCCAGCCTTTTTTACGAAATGACTTTAGCACTTCGATAAATACTTCCATCTCCTCAGGTATGCCAAGCGTCAAGCGATTAAAACCTTTAACAGGAGGAAACTCGCGACCAACCTTGATACCATTTTCTCGCATTCTATCGATATAGGTTTTCAAATCGCCTTTTATTTCATGAAAAATAAAATTGGCCTGTGAGGGTAAGTAGCGAAGACCAAGCTCGTCCAATGCGCTTTCAATCATCTGACGCGATTGATTGGTAGTGCGCAAACTTAGCGCTAAAAACTCTGCATCATTTAACGTTGCAATAGCGGCAATTGCACCTGACAAGTTGGTGTTATCCATCGACATAAAGGCTTCAACATCTTCAATAGCTTGCGGGTTAGAAATGGCATAGCCGACTCGCATACCCGCTAACGCATATAGCTTTGAGAAAGTATGAATGACAATAAGATTATCAGATAACTGCTGTTTTACCCACTCAATCCCACTTTCAAAGCTTGGGTCTGTGACGTATTCTAAGTAAGCTTGGTCCAATAAAAAGTAGTGATTATCGGGTGCATTACCTACCCAATCTTTTAGCTTTGCCGTTGATGTAATCGTCCCTGTCGGATTATTAGGGTTGCAAAGATAAAGTAAGCTAATCCCGTCAAAATCATTGGCAGCTTCTTGCAATCTTTGCAGGTCTAAATCATAATTTTCGGCTGTTAATGGTATTTTTACTACAAGTGCGCCAATAGAGTCTGCATACATTTCGGCGCAATCAAACGTTGGCACAGGAATCACCATTTGAAACTTTCTGCCCTCCTCTAATGCTCTGTGTTGCAGCATCTGTAAGATAGCTCGAATATTTTCAGTTGAGCCATTACCTAGTGAGATCTGATTCTCTGCCACGCCATGAAGAGTGGCAATTTTGCTAATCAGAGCAGCGCTTGGATTATCCGGATATCGAAAACCCGAACCTAAAGAATCTGTAACCGCTCGTTTAGCAGAATCTGCCATGCCTAGTGAGTTTTCATTAGCATTTAGCTCTATGGGATTATTCGTATGCACAATATATGATCCGCCTAATTTGTTATTGGTTTATGAGCTTAACAATATTATTTAATATCATATTAAGGAGCATTTGGTATGAATACAAGTGTTGTATTACCTAAAAATTAGTTATTAATCCTGATAAGCAAAAATCAATATTTTTCAACCACTTAGCAGAGCACAAAAAAGGTGAGCTACAAATATGCAACTCACCTTTTTAAGTTCTCTTACCCTGTTTTAACCTATCAGTCTTTTAAGAGTGCTACTTTATAGAGTAACCATTAGACCCAGCCCTTTTGCCGAAAAGATTGTAATACTTTGACGAATACTTGCATCTCATCAGCAGTGCCAAGTGTCAGGCGGCTATAGCCAGTAATAGGCAAAAACTCTCGCCCCACTAAGATGCCGTTTTCTCTCATTCTATCGATATAGATTTTTACATCGCCTTTGATTTCATGGAAGATAAAATTGGCTTGTGAAGGCAAATAACGCAGACCTAGCTTCTGTAGCTCAGTCTCAATCATTTGACGCGATTGATTGGTAACCTGCAAACTGAGCTGTAAGAAAGCTTGGTCCTCTAACGTTGCTAACACTGCAACCGCACCGGCTAAATTAGTATTGTCCAACGACACAAATGAGCTGATAGCAGCCGTAGTTGGTGCATTGGCAATAGCGTAACCTATACGCATACCCGCTAGCGCACATAGTTTTGAGAAAGTACGGACTACGATAATATTGTCAGATAGCCCTTGCTTGACCCACTCAATAGCGCTCTCAAAACTTGGGTCAGTAATATATTCTGAGTAAGCTTCATCTAATAAAAAATAGTGATTATCAGGGGCATTCTCCACCCAAGCTTTTAACTCTGCTGTTGCAGTGATAGTGGCGGTTGGATTATTAGGATTGCAAAGATAAAATAGACTAATACCTTCAAATTCTTCAGCAGCTTGTTGCAGGTTGTGAAAATCTAGTTGGTAATCATCAGCAGTCAGCGGCACTTTTACTACGGCTACTCCTATAGATTCTGCATTGCGCTGTGCACAGTCAAAAGTTGGATCAGGCACTACAACTTGTAACTGCTGAGCTGTATTTAAGGCTTTATCTTGCAGCATATGTACTACGGTGCCGACGTTTTCGATTGAGCCATTACCTAAAGACACTTGGTCTTCTGCTACGCCATTTATCTCAGCGATTTTGCTAATTAATTTAGCACGCTGATCGTCTGGATAACGAAAGCCGATATCTAAAGAGTCGATGATAGCTTGTCTGGCAGAAGCTGACATGCCTAGTGAGTTCTCATTAGAGTTTAACTCTAGTAAATGATTAGTATGCACGATGAATAATCCGTCTTAGTTTTTGGTAGGTTATGGGATTTAATTTGATTAGGAGCATTGCTGATATAAGGCTAACTTTATCGTAGGCTGACGCTTTAGGCTAGTCGTAGGGTGTACCGCGCGCACCGAAACAAGCTGTTATAACTTACCACATCAATTCATATATTCTAAAGCAATAGTCTCAAATTCCAAAAAATGTTTGAAAGGAAACTCATGTTTCCTATTGAGTGCAAAATATTTATCTTTCATAAGCTCAGATATTTTTTTGAACTCATAGTAAAACATTCGGACTAATTGAATTTTAGCGATTTGAAACTCCATAACAGCTTCTTTGTTTTGTGTAATTAGCTCTTTAGTATGAAACAGATAATCCTCGTTGAACTCTACTACCTTTAGCCAAACGTAATTTTGCTGTGTCGATATTTCATCTATTATTATTCTTACCCCTCCAGGCTCGCCATGCCAATTAAAACTACTTGTTTTATCACCTCTCATCAGCTCAATTAAAGCATCAATACATTCTATAATAGGATCGTTAAAAGAGTGAGTTATCACAATCTTATACCAATCACGATTGGCATATAGCCAACAATAACTCCAACCCTGTTCTTCTAAGAAATAACTGATATTTATATTCACTGTTTTTACTCTTTTAAAATAACGAAATACAGCTGCCAAATAAATAAAGATAGCACAAAAAAGCGGGTCACTTTCGCAACCCGCCCTACTTTTCTAAACTCTAATGCTACTGTATTAAATGCGCTTTAAGCTCAAGCACTTTATCACGAGTCTTCGCTGCATCCTCAAACTTAAGATCACGTGAGAATTGCTTCATTAGCTTCTCTAAACGATTGATCTCTTTTGCGAGCAAATCAGGACTGCGTAAGATACTAATATCGACGTCAGGCAGATTACTCTTAACCGGTATCGCTTGGTTATCATTAGCATCGAGGTCTTCACCAGTATCAATCTTATCAGTGACATTACGACGTGCGCCCCTCGGCGTAATATTATGCTCAAGGTTAAACTCGATCTGCTTTTCACGGCGACGATCAGTCTCCTCAATGGCCCGTTCCATACTCGGGGTAATACGATCGGCATAGAGAATGGCTTTACCATTTAGATGACGCGCCGCACGACCAATAGTCTGAATCAAGGCGCGCTCAGAGCGCAAAAAGCCCTCTTTATCCGCATCAAAGATCGCTACTAGCGACACTTCAGGCATATCAAGACCTTCACGCAGCAAGTTAATGCCAACTAACACATCGTGAACACCAGTACGCAGCTCATGGATAATCTGCGTACGCTCGACGGTATCGATATCAGAATGTAGATAAGCGACTTTGATATCGTATTCTTTTAGGTAGCTCGTCAAATCCTCTGACATACGCTTAGTCAAAGTAGTAATCAATACCCGCTCATCTTTGGCGCTGCGCTTAGTGATTTCTGATAACACATCATCGACTTGGGTCAGTACTGGACGAATCTCAATCTCAGGATCAATCAGACCCGTCGGGCGCACTAACTGCTCCACCACTTGCTCGCTATGCTCAAGCTCATAAGCGGCAGGTGTGGCACTGACAAAGATAGTCGTCGGCTTGATACGCTCCCATTCTTCAAACTTCATCGGCCGATTGTCCATCGCACTTGGCAGACGGAAGCCATAATTGACCAAGTTTTCTTTACGTGATCTATCGCCTTTATACATCGCCCCTACTTGCGATACAGTCACATGCGACTCATCGAGGAACAATAAAGCATCGTCTGGAATATAATCGAACAACGTCGGCGGTGCCTCTCCGGGTGGACGACCCGATAGATGCTGTGAGTAGTTTTCGATACCGTTACAGTAGCCAAGCTGCTGAATCATCTCTAAATCGTATTGGGTACGCTCTTTGAGACGTTGCGCTTCGATTAGCTTATTGTTCTGACGGAAATACTCCAAACGTGGCTCAAGCTCAGCACGAATAGTATGACTGGCAGCCTCCAGCTTATTGCGTGGCGTCACATAATGCGATTTAGGATAGATGGTAATGCGGGGCACGCTACGCACCGTCTTACCAGTGAGCGGATCGAACCAAGATATTTTTTCCACTTCATTATCGAATAAATGCACTCGCACGGCCAATTGTTCAGACTCTGCTGGATAGATATCTAAGATCTCGCCGCGCAAACGATAAGTACCGCGGCCAAAGTCCAGCTCGTTACGAGTGTACTGCATCTCAACCAGACGCTTAATCATCGCTGTACGATCAATCATATCGCCAACTACGATATGCAGTAGCATTTTTAGATAACTTTCTGGATCACCAAGACCATAAATACAAGATACCGAAGCTACAATGATCGCATCACGGCGCTCTAGCAAGGCGCGCGTCGCCGATAGACGCATCTGATCGATATGATCGTTGATGGCACTGTCTTTTTCGATAAAAGTATCACTAGCCGCCACATAAGCTTCCGGCTGATAGTAGTCATAATAGCTGACGAAATACTCGACAGCATTATTAGGAAAGAACGCCTTAAATTCACCATATAGCTGCGCCGCTAACGTCTTGTTATGCGCCATAATGATAGTGGGACGCTGGCATTCAGAGATGACCTTTGCCATCGTAAAAGTTTTACCAGAGCCGGTTACTCCTAATAATAGCTGCTCTTTCATGCCACTATTAATACCTTTTACCAGCTTTTCAATCGCTTGTGGCTGATCTCCTGCTGGCTCAAAGTCGGTAACCATCTCAAAGGCACGACTCGATATCTGCGTTCCTGACGCATTAACACCAACAATTTCAGCTTCGCCTTGCAACTGAGTGGCTAATTGATTTAACTGACGCGATGAACGCGGTTCGGGCATACGCATAAGGTCTTTCTTCGTCAATAGGTTTATAACAATGTGGGGGCTAAGGCATTATTTTTAAAGGTAGTTTATAGCGTTTATCAGGATTATAAGTATATAAATAGCGTACTGTTTAAAGCTTGTTAATAGTGACTAGTAAGGGCGGTTAATACTAACTTTTAAACGCTATTAATATTAAAACTAGCGTCACTAATAGTAAACAATAACTAGAGCGTACTAGCGTTGTATAGGTGCTATATTACAAAAGGAGCGCTTAAAAGGTAAGTTATATTTTAGAGGCCATTATTATTTAATAACCAGCAAGGAATACATTATGAAAGGCCATTGTTTGTGCGGTAGCATCACTGTAGAGTTAGAAGACATCAATACTTTTGAAGCTTGTCATTGTAGTATGTGCCGACGTTGGGGTAGCGGTCCTCTAATGGCCGTACATAGTAATTCAGAAGTCACTTTTACCGGTCAAGAGTCGATGACCGTTTATCAATCCTCAGCTTGGGCAGAGCGCGCCTTTTGTAATAAATGTGGTACTAACTTGTATTACCATCAGCTCGGTGCTGAAGGCTATGTACTATCTTTAGGCTTATTCCAAGATCATCCGAACTTCGATTTTGCCAGTCAAATATTTGTCGATCAAAAACCAGCCTACTACGAGTTCGCTAACGACACCGAAAACCTGACTCAACAGCAACTATTTGATAAGTTCGCTGATAAAGGCATTAGACCACAGGATTAAGAGACTGATTGACAGCTAAAATTATTCATAAGTTTAGTGATTATATATTAAGCCTTATGTATTTTAATTAACCAGCTGTTCTTAGCTGATTTTATTACCTTGATCGGCTTACTTTGATTACATAGTATCTATAAGTTGGTCGTCAAATTTACAAAGCTTTTCACGGTTAACAAAGTCATTACACGACCACTAACTAACTCCTAACGCTTAGGGGTTTAATCATCGATACAAGCTGCTATTATCAGTACTGAATTAATCAATGACAACAAAGCATTCTATTACTAGCTGCTTACTGCAATTATCAAAAGTGAGCATTATCTTAGCGTCTTTGTTGAGTTAAAATGACAACCTATAATAATTTAAATTCTAATAATCTAATAAATAGTGGAGCTTAAAATGAGAGAACGTTACGCAAGTGGAATAGACGACGCAACTGCAGAAAAAATGATTAACTTATTGAATGCTAACTTAGCCAACTTAATTGACTTAAGTATGGATAGCAAACAATGTCACTGGAATCTACAAGGTAATGGTTTTATTGGTGTGCATCAGTTACTAGATGATACTTATAGCCGTTTGACTGAAGCCTTTGATACTGTTGCTGAGCGTATTGTTATTCTAGGCGGTAAGGCCAATGGTATCTCTAAACGTGTGGTTGAAGATTCTATTTTAGAGACTTACCCTACTGATATTACTGACGTTGATCAGCATGTACGTGAACTGACTAATCGTTATAAGCAAGTTGCTAAAACTTTACGTGAAGGTATTGATGCAGCGGGTGATGCTGGTGATGAAGATACTGCTGACTTATTGACTGAAGTTAGTCGTATAGTAGATAAAGATGCTTGGTTCATCGGTGCTAATGCTCCAAAAAAATAACTTTATTTTAATGGGCGCTTATTTCATCAATAACTGACCTAGAATGAAGCGTAGACAATAAAAAAGGTTATCTTAATTGATAACCTTTTTTTGTATTTTATATAATGACTGGCCATAAAACCTACTGGCTTTACTATTTAGCAGTTAGTGCTTTAATATCTGCAGCCATACGCGGCATGATATCCTGAGTTTTTTGTATACTAGTCTTCATAATAGTAGGCATAACTTGGCTAGTTACTTTTGCTAAGTAGTCTTCCATAATAGCTGGCTGTTTGTTAATGATGCTCTGACCTATAGCGCTACTATAAAAAGTAATTTGAGCATCGACTTCTTGTTGATTAAAATGCTGCTTAGCAGAGTCAATATAAAAACCCATAATTTGTTGATTAAAGCTCTGCATGTCAAAGCTACTAGCTATCTCTTTGCTATACTTATTCACAATATTATCGAACTGCTGGCGCTGATTTTCATTCAAATCATCCTTGGGCATCGCTGCTAACAATCCCTGCATAACTTGCTCAGTCACTCTGCTTTCGCTAGTCATATCATCCATCATTTCGACCACTTTAGTGACTTTTATTAGCTTTAATAAAGAGGCTTCGGTTGGGACAGCAGCTTGTGCAGACAGCGTTGGTACTGCCATCACCGTCATCGCACTTACTGTCAATGACAGAGCGACTGCGCTATTTCTTAGTAAGGACTTCATAGTATTTCCTTGCTTTTATATCTGACTATTATTGGCTGTTAATTCTTAGCTTGTGCTGTTTTTAGTTAAGCACAAACTAGTTAGCACTTGCTACAGTATATCTTTAATTATCTGCTTCATTTGCGGTATTAATTGACTAAGCTGCTCTTTAGTAGCACTCATATATCTCTCATTGGGCAGTGACTGTTGCAAAAAGGCAGCCGTTACTTGTGGCCGCTTGGCCAAAATACTTTGACCGACTGGGGTATCATAAAACTTAATCTGCGCATCAACTTCGGCTTGGCTATAGTAAGCTTTTGCAGCAGTGATATAAGCTTGGGTCATAGTTTCAGCATCAGTGGCCTGATCAATACCCTCGCCCATAATCTTAGTATACTGACCTAAAATCCCCTGAATCTTAGCCTGTAGTTCACGCTGACGCTTATTTAATTTATCACCCGCTGTTGGTTGCTTGGCATTAGTGGCTTGGCTGTTGATAATATCAATAGCTGCTTGCTGACCATTGATGATGGCGGTTATTTGCTCATCAATATGCATCACTTGCATCAGCTTAATAATAGAAGTGTCTGAGGGCGGTTGATTATTGCTAACTTGGGGAGTATAAACTTGAGAGCCCATGTTTTGCTCTACGCTATTGATCTTTTGACTGGGCTGATCATGAACAATCAATTCAGCATAGGCTGGGGTCATAACTGCTGTACTGGCAAAAGCTACCCCTATTGACACTAGCAATGCTGATCTGAATGCTGATTTTGCTGATGGCAATGAAGTAGTCACAGGACTAGCAACTACTGGCGAATAATCAAGGCTAAGGTCTTGTGCCTGCTCAGCTCTAGGGCTCATATCACTCTCTCGTTTGGATGGTTTAACTGAAATTATTTGCCTGCTTTGCAGCTAATAAACTGACTATTAGTATAAATAATTGGTTTTATCGGTGATGCAGCAGCTCAACCTCTTTTGTACATAAAGGCTTAGCGTTGGGTACCGATAAGGTCAAGATCGCCTCTTGAAATAAAGGATTGGCTCGGAATTGGTTTTCTATAGTTTCAAACTTATGAGCGATGCTATCTTCATGTTGATCACCAACGAAGTTTACCGCGGCGACCATAAATATCTTCTTCGGCCCGACCCACTCTAAATGCAAATAAGAGACACTTTCAACGTCATCTGACACTAATAATTTGTCTAATACATACTGATGAATACTGTCTGATACTCTATAACCGACCAAAAAATCCCGATTACGGCTGATCAAAAATATCGCCACTGCCCCTAATAATATACCCACGATAATAGAACCTAAAGCATCCCAAATCGGACTACCAGTATAAGCGTGCATCCCCATCGCTGCTGCAGCAATCAGCAGACCGATGACTGCCGCTGAATCTTCGAAGAATACCCCACGTAAAGTAGGATTAGAAGTATCGATAACATAATCAATAGCGCTAACGTTTATCGCTGCCCCATGCTCTTTGCTTTGTCGATAAGCTTGCAGCAATGAAAACCCTTCGAGTACAAAGGCGACTGCCAAAATCACGAAGGCGACAGTATAATTGGTCTCGGTCTCGGCCGCATTCCATTCGCTAATACCCGTATAAATAGAGACAATAGAGCCGGCCATAAATACGCCAAAGGCCGCTATCATTGACCAGACATACGACTCTTTTCCATAGCCTAGCGGATGGCTAGTATCGGCAGGTTTTACCGCCTTTTTTTCTGCAATAAGTAAGAATACCCCGTTACCGGTATCCGCCCATGAGTGCGCCGCTTCGGCAATCATAGAAGCGGAGCCCGTTATAAAAGCGGCAAATGATTTGGCAATAGCGATCAATAAGTTGGCACCAATAGCGATCAATACGGTGATTACTGAGCCTGAATGCCGTTGCTTGTTATTGGGAGCATCGTTAGAGGTATTATCAGTAATGCTGGCGTTATCCGACTCTTTATTAGAGTAGATGCCGCCTACGCCGCGAGCGTTATGGGTTACAGCGGTATTATTAGTATGCAAATGCGGTTTGGCGACTGATGGTTTTAGACTCATGCTAGACTCAATAAAGTATGGTGATAAGACAAACTAAGCTTTATAGTTGCTTTAGCCTAAAATAAGTGGCAAATTTTATCAGTAACTTTTTAGTGACTCGTAGTTGATGCTGGTGATTTGAGAGGGCGAACTAGCCCTGTCTATCAGCAAGCATTTATTGCTAAATGCTTATTAGTATAAGTAGCTAACGGTGAATGCTTAGCTAAATAAGCCAAGCTTACACCGCTTGGCTGTTAGTAGGCTATTACTAGTAGTAGGCTACTAATCCTCTTAGGATATCAGTCACTATCGATTTTAGTCTTGGACTCATTACTGAGCTCAGTATGGGACTAATTACCATTTTCATGATTGACCGCTAGTTCACCAACCATGCTAGAGATATCACAGCTAGGGCGACTTGAATTTTGCATGTGCAGCTGTTTACGATCTAAGGCGGCATCAAAACGACATTGCTGCATCGGATTCTTAATATCTAGCGGCGGTATAGGGGTAGGTTTACCGTTGTCATCGATAGCAACCATAGTGAAATAACAGCTATTAGTATGGCGAATAGTACGTGCTCGTACATCCTCCGACTCTACCCGAATCCCTACCTCCATCGATGTTCTACCGACATAATTGACACTAGCGGCAAAAGTCACTAACTCACCTACATAGATAGGCTCACGGAACATAACTTGATCGACTGATAAGGTGACCACATAACTACCGCTATAGCGGCTGGCACAAGCATAAGCCACCTGATCAAGCATCTTTAGCAAGTCGCCCCCGTGGACATTACCAATGAAGTTAGCCATATCGGGGGTCATTAATACTGACATGTAAAGTTCGTGATTGAGGGGCGCTTTTTTGGCAGTAGATGAGGTGTTGTATTGTGGCATAGCAGTCCTTAGGGAGGTTTAGGTAGGCTCAGATGGGCGCAGTTTAGCTTGGCTTTATTACTAGCTTGTAGCTGATTGAAAACTTAGCAATGTGAATAGATATTGATTTGACAGCTCTGCAACTTTGGCAATATTGAATAAGGCTAACCATAAACTACTTGCCAGCAGTGCTGCTATTATCACTAAGCTTTAATTTTACTATTCGCTATAAAACCAGACTAACGTTAGCGCACACTGCATAGAAAAAGCGTAACTCAGTTCCTTGAGCTACGCTTATTTTATTTAAGAGTGTAGTAAAGAATTTCCCATCATACAACTATTTAACCGCTGCTACCACTGCTTAGCCTGCGCTAAGCACTATATAATTATTAAAAACACTATTTAGTTTAACCAATTGAAGTGATAGGCCAACCATGCCACAACCGCACTGACCGTGCCCGTTAGGATACCACCCCAAGCAAAGTCGACTAATGCTGTATCGAGAGTGAAGCCTTTATATAGAGCTAAGTTAGTAAAGTCGTATGTACCATAAGCCATCAGTCCAATCAAGCCGCCTAATAAGAAAATATGGCCAATAGAAGCTTGAGCCTTAATCTGCGGATATAAGATGAGGATGCACAGCGCTAGGACATAGAACAGATAGAACACACCAGCAGCCATCATATTAGGCTCATCAGCTAACAAATGACCAATACGCTGTTCATAGAACGCGCTTTTCATCGTCGTTAGCCAAACGAAATCAATGCCCAAAAAGATGGCGACCGCAGCAAGATAAATAAATAAGTAACCCATAATAATATCCTTATATGATGACAGCCTAGTGTCAATTATCAGTAGCGGTTAGAGCAGACAGATGCATAGTGTCAATATTATTAGGTTTAACCGCCGTCACTTGTACTACCCCAATCGTGCGCTCCAAGAAGCCTCCTTCGCAGTAACAGAAATAAAACTCCCATAAGCGGATAAAGGCTTCATCATAGCCAAGCGCTTTGATCTCTTGACGCTGATCCATAAAGGCTGCTCGCCAATCGCGCAAAGTGTAAGCATAGTCAAAGCCATAGTCATGTAATTGCTTGATGACCATATCAGTCTGTTCAGTAAACTGAGTATTCAGCTCTTGATTCGATAATAAGCAACCGCCAGGGAAGATATGAGTCTGAATAAAATCTACTGAACCTAAGTAGTCTTGGTAGTTTTGATCATTAAAGGTAATGGCTTGCAGCACCATCAAGCCAGTAGGCTTAAGCAACTCATTACATTTGGCAAAAAACGTAGGTAAATACTCATGCCCTACTGCCTCTATCATCTCAATACTCACTAGCTTGTCATAGTGCCCAGTCAGCTCACGATAGTCTTGCTTGAGCAGAGTGACTTTGTCCTCTAGTCCTGCTTGCTGCACCCGTCGTTGCGCTTCTTGATATTGCGCATCAGAAATAGTCGTCGTCGTTACTTTACAGCCGTAGTGCTGCGCAGCATAAATCGCAAAACCGCCCCAGCCCGTACCGATCTCAATCACATGATCGTCCGCACTGAGTTGCAGCCGTTGGCATATCAACGCCAGCTTATGCTGCTGTGCTCGAGCTAACGAGGTCTCAGGCGTTGGATATACAGCGGATGAGTACATCATCGTATCATCTAAGAAACGCTCGTACATAGCATTGCCCAAATCATAATGGGCTAAAATATTTGACTTTGAACCTGACTCATCATTATTACGCAGTTGATGCTTCGCCCTCTCAAAAGTCCTGCTAACCCCAGCAAAGCGGCTTTCAAGCTTATTGAGTACTGCCAAGTTACGAGCCGCTAATCTTATAAGGCCAGTCAGATCTTCAGTATCCCATTCGCCATTGATATAGCTGTCAGCTAAAGCAATAGAGCCACCGAATAACAGTTGACGATAGACACTGCTATCATGGATCGTTAAGGTCACCTGCAATGGATGACGGCCAACCGTCGAGCTGTTCAAGGTAGCGACAGTATCAGTCACCGCTTGCGCCTCAGCACTACCGAAAGTTTGGCTATTAGGCACCCCTTGCTCAAAATCTTCGATGAGAGTCAAACTACCAAACTGCAGGTGTTTTAATGCCTGAAATATCGCCTTTCTAGCCAAGTAATTAACACTAAGACTTACCGGCTTCAGCATAGGCTTAAGGACAGCGCTATCATTAACGGTCTGGCTTAAACGGGCATTGAGCTTACCTAGTCTTGAAGTGGGCGTACGATTTGTAGGGCTTGCTGGCATATGACTAGTATCCTGTCTAAGTTTGGCTAGGCATTAATACAGCTTAGTACAAAGCTATAGTATGCTAAAGGAAGTATAAAAAAATGCTTATAAAACAAAGGTAATCAATAATTATAAAGGGAGTAAAAATAAGTGGTAACTACCCTAAGAGTAATTACCACTCGTCTACCCTAATCTTTTATAGTGATTCAATTGTGTCTCACCATTGAGCCTATGGGTAATCAGTGCTCGCTTTACTATTTTTGGTTTGGCAAAACTTTTTCGATACCTTGTAAGGCACAGCTTTCATCTTGTACAGCACCACCTGCGCCCCCACCAGCGATAGCGCCGATTACTTCACCAGCAAATTTGATCGGTACACCGCCGCCAATAAGTAGCAAGTCATGGACCGTATTTAAGTTACTTGAATCTGGATTAGCTCGAGCATTGTTAGCCAGAGTACGTGAAGCGGTTTTAGTTGATAGAGCAGTATAGGCTTTACGAATAGCTGCATCAGTATTGTGCGGACCAACATTATCATCACGTTGCAAGGCAATTAGATTACCAGCACGGTCAACGACTGCTACTACCGCAGACTTACCTTCTGCATGACAAGCTTCCATAGTCGCTTCAACCAGCTGATTGGCTAAGGCTAATGAAATATTTGACTGTTGTAATACTAATTTAGATTTGGCACTTGTAGTTGTAGTTGCTGCTACCACATTCGTTGCACTAGCTAATACAGCTGCAGCGAATAAAGCTTTAGATAAATGCTTAGGTAGTTTTGATAAAAGGGTCATAAAAATCCTAGGATTATTGCTTATTGATATAAAAGCACAAGTAAATGAGAACGCAATAAAAGGATACCTTATAACTGTTTAGTTTTAATTATCAAAAACGTAACTAAAGTAAGTGCTGCTAACAAATAGCCTGTGCTGGTTACACATAATAGTCGTAGATTTATGGTTTAGCGCTGTTTACTATCAGCCAACTTTTCATCATAGCCGACATAAGGTACTTTTTTGATAGCATAGAGTTTAAGGGCGTGCCAATATATTCGAGTTAGCGAGGTGATATTCATTAGAGGGTTTTTAGCCAAACTGGCCCGAACAGCAGGCGCACTCATCGGTACTCCGCTCATCTTAATACCCGTCTTCAATACTTCACCACGCACATCGCTGATATTAATAGCGATACGAACTTGCAAACCGCCTAATAGCGACTCATTGGCTTGAGAGTCAGCGTTAGTACGGGGCGCTGTATTTTTCAGGGTACTGTTTTTGATATCATTGATAGTGTTTTTTATGGAAACTTGCCAGCAATACTGTTGATCGATAGGATTAAAAGGTGACACATGAAAGTTTTTGTCATGACAGAACTCGCTATCTGCACCTTGTAATAAAAATCCATAATAGTGACGCTTATCCCATGGAGTATTAGATACTTCAGCCAATAAATGACTCGGTATTTGCAGCTCATCAAAACCTAAATAAAAATTCACTGGGCTAAAGTACAAACCCGCATTACGACACACCACTAAGCCCAGCATATCACCGGTAGGGGCACTACCCGTCTGCTCAATAAATGCCGCATTTAAGCGGGCTAATAGCTGCTCATTGGCAGCTTGCAGTGACACTTTGTTATCACGGTTAATATGACGCCGAGCTTTACGCTTATTTTTATCTTGCTCGACTTGCGCTTCTTCGTTGTCCGGCTGATGTAAATAATCGCTAGGACAAAACTGCTGGATAGCGCTGTGCTTTGCTGAAAATAAGGCTAATACGTTTAGTCTGCTATTAGCAAACAGCCGACGGCTTAGTAATCTATACTTTACAGAGTCAAGCTTTGCGGTGGGCTCAGTTGCTGATGTTGGGTCAGTGTATAACCCTACCTCCGGCAATGGCTGTCCTGCTGCCAGAGCACTGATATTGACCCCCCAATAGCGGTACGGATAAGCAAATTTGTGCACACTAGGGAGTAGCCGACTGTGCCATGTAGTGCCATGAAACAGTAAATGAGGCAAACTAGGAGCCGAGTCTAAGCAGCTGTTATTGTCTAGTACAGTATCAGAGGCATAGAAGGTATCAGCACACATAAAACTCTCTCTTATAGCGATATTATTAGCTTATATTGTAAGTGGGCTGACCTGTATTTGGCCAAATCTTTTATTTAGCTAGAGCTTTTTTATTAATAAGGCGGGCCAGCAAACCTTGTTTTTTCTGTTCAATCATCTTATCGGCAGTAGGTTTTAGAGCCGCTATATAGTCATTTAGCTCTTGGTTAGTAGTCGCAGTAACCACTTGACGCTTGCTGAGCTTACGAGCTGACTTGTCTGCCTTGATAGGTAAGTCTTGATAACGAAAGGGCGTGTGAGCGCTTTCAGCATCGGGTAAGTGACTAGCATCTACCTCATCTTCGATAGTAATAGTACTGCCTAGTGACTGGCAGACTCGTAGGCCACTGCGTACCCCATCTTCATGAAAGCCATTAAACCAGTACGCACCGCAAAAGTGGCTATGTGAACCGTTGCCAGAGATTTGTGCCCATCGTTCTTGCGCCGCGATCATAGGATTGTCAAAGACCGGATGGCTATAATCAATAGTCTTAATCACTTGCGCCTCATCAATACCTTTATTGAAGGAAGTATCTAAGGTCGCAGGATTAAGCGTCACCAAATAATTGTGCTGCTTAGTCAAACGCTGCAAGATATTCATGTGGTAAGTCAGAACCGGTTTAGTAGCTGGCTGACGGTTTTCATCGGCTGGCTTCTCAAGCAGGTAGTTCCAGCTCGCCCAAGCTAACGGTCTTTTTGGTAATATACTGCTATCGGTATGCAGTACTGCCGTATTGCTAGTAAAACGGAAGTGACGCAATACTTCGGACTCGATATTACTAGCATCAGCTAACAAGCGTAGCGCTGTATCAGCGTGACAGGCAAAGATCACCTCATCGAATATAAGGGCTTGTGCTTCACTAGTATTAGCAGTAGGACGGTTTATGTCCTTGTTAGCTTTTGTATTAGTGCTGGCGGTATCACTTTCGCTATTAGAGACCGTGTTTATAACGATAGCAACTTTACCGTCTTGACGAGTTACTGACTGTACTGGGGTGTTGATCCGCACTGTGCCGCCAGCTTTTATAAAGCGTGGAATAAGCTTATTGACATAATGTTTAGAACCCCCTTTTATGGTGAACCACTGTGGGCGATTGACCACATCTAACAAGCCATGATTATCGAAGAATTGCGCAAAGAACACTAAAGGAAAGTCAGCTACTTCCTCTAAGCTAGTTGACCAAATCGCTGACACCATAGGCAGCAGGTAGTTATCAGTAAATAGCTTGCCGTAACGTTTACTGGCTAGATAATCACCAAGAGTTTGCTCAGTGTATTGATTAATATCTTGCCCTGCCATGCGGGCGCTCTCAAAGTCTTTACGTAGCTGCTGCACATGCTTATTAAAGTGCAATATATCTTTTATAAAGCGCCAAAACTTAGGATTCAATACGTTCTTTCGTTGTGACAATAAAGTATTAACAGTATGGCCATTATATTCAAAATTTAGAGCGGTGTTTTTTACCGAAAAGCTCATATCAGTAGCTTGAAAAGGTACCTTTAACTCATGCAGTAAACGAAAAAAGTTCGGATACGTGCGCTCATTAAAGACAATAAAACCCGTATCAATTGCACTTTTTTCTACTTGCTTCGACTTCTTGCCTGCTTGCAACTCGACATCGATAGTATTGACATGACCACCGATATAATCGCTAGCTTCAAATATAGTTACTTCATGCAGCTTAGCCAAATAGTGAGCACAAGTCAGCCCTGAAACCCCAGAGCCAATGATGGCTACACGCTTTTTTGAGCTAGTGTTACTGACTGTATTATTGCTACTAGCCATGGCGCTTGACGACTTACCCTGTTTATCTGGCGCTGCTATGGGAGCCGCTTTATTAAGCTTGTTTTTTTTAGAGTTGCTTTTACCACCGATAAACGACATACGGACTTTTCCTTGATTGTCTTTAATTTACCACTCTAGCTGAGCTGGCTAGTTTTGACTTGCTAAGACTATGGCTATAATAAAAGCTATATTTCAATCTTTTAAAGACTAAAGTTAAATAGGTTTAAAGGAGCAAATATAGCTGTAAAATTTATCGCGGCATTTATTAGCAGTTAGAGCACTATAGTAATAAGGTGAGCTAACAAACTTGTCATCCGCGAGTTATTTTTTATTAAGCTTTTGACTGACTTGTTGCCAAACCATATCGGGCAGTGTGCCTAAAGTTTTTAGGGGGATGGTTAGTTTTTTAGGGAATTCAATAACCTCATCGCCCTTATTAATACCGGCTCGAATAGCTTGACTGGCCTGTTCTGGGGTTTGCAAAAACGGCATTGGAAAATCGTTTTGCTTAGTCATAGGCGTTTCTACAAAACCTGGCACTACTAGGCTCACAGCAACATCGTACGGTGCTAGACTAATTTGCAAGGTTTTCATTAGATAGTGAATAGCAGCCTTTGAGCTACCATAAGCTTCTGCTCGGGCAAAAGGCACATAAGCGGAGGCTGAGCCGATACCGACTAAGCGCCCTTTTGAGGCAATAAGCTTCGGTATAACCCCTTCGATAGCATGCGATAAGGTGCCCATGTTCACCGACATGACCTTCATAAATACTTCACTATCGAAGTTTGGCATATCCAGATACTCACAAGTACCCGCCCCACAAATTGCTAAATCGATTTGCTCAATTTCTGCAAAAGCGGTAATTACCTTTTGCCGATCCATCAAATCGAGAGCAATAGCTACTGCCCCTAAGTCTTTAAGCTCGGCCAAGGACTCCTCATCACGCCCAACAGCATAGACCCTATGAGCTGAGCTAAGATAATCTTTTGCTAACTGCTTACCTATGCCAGAAGTGGCACCAGTAATAACGATGTTAAGCTTATTGCGAGAGTCAGTCATTATAATTTTCCTGTTAGTGGGCGGTTAAGATAATCACCCTACCTTCCGTTAAGGGTGAAGCCAGCGGGGCTCAATAGCTAATTAGTGTCAACCTTTATTGCTAATGTGAGTATGGTTTATCATAGCCAATTAATCTTGAGTGAAGGTGTCGTTATTGTAGTCACTTTGCAGGTAATGATGAGCGGCCAGTTATTTCACTTACAGTTGGGATTTATACTATGACTCTCAACTTTATATTGCCTATAAAGCTATGAGCGTTTGCTGATATATTGCCCAAATTAACTACATTGTTTTCTGTCAGTAGCAACTTAAGACAGGGTAATATCTACATGCTACAATACGGCGACCTAAAAACTAAAGAGCTCTTTACAAGGGTTTCGCCTTGGTTATAAGACTCCTATTATAGTTTGCTAAGTCTGCAGCGCTTTTATTGCCTTCTGCCAATAGCTAAGTCCATATAAGCCGTATCTACAGCATCCAAATCCATCCACTTTACTGATTTTTACAAGGATTTCTCATGAGCGAATTGCAACTGTCTGACCGTGTTAACAGTATCAAACCTTCCCCTACTCTTGCCATTACCAATAAAGCCTCAGAGCTCAAAGCAGCTGGCAAAGATATCATCGGTCTAGGGGCCGGCGAGCCTGATTTTGATACGCCAGAACACGTTAAACAAGCAGCGATTGAAGCCATTAATAGCGGTTTTACTAAATATACGGCAGTTGATGGTACCCCAGGGCTTAAAAAAGCGATCATCGAGAAGTTCAAACGCGATAACGATATCAGCTATGAGCCCAATGAAATCTTAGTATCCGTAGGCGGAAAACAGTCGTTTTTTAACTTAGCCCAAGCCTTTATTAATGCTGGCGACGAAGTTATTATTCCAGCACCTTATTGGGTCAGCTATCCGGATATGGTTATCATCGCTGAAGGCGTGCCAGTCATCGTTAAATGTGACGAGGCGCAAGATTTCAAAATCACTCCTGAGCAGTTAGAAGAAGCTATCACTGACAAAACTAAAATGTTAGTGCTTAACAGTCCTTCTAACCCAACAGGTATGATTTACAGTTTAGAAGAGCTAAAAGCGCTTGCTGAAGTCCTTAAAAAGTATCCGCATGTCTATGTAGTGTCTGATGATATGTACGAGCATATCCGCTGGACTAAGGACAAGTTCTATAACATCCTAAACGCAGCACCTGAGCTTAAAGAGCGCGCTATTATCTTAAATGGTGTCTCTAAAGCTTATGCAATGACTGGTTGGCGTATCGGCTACGCCGGTGGCCCTGCTAAATTGATTGGTGCTATGAAAAAAGTACAATCACAGTCCACTTCATGCCCAACTTCAATCAGCCAAGTGGCAGCAGAAGCCGCTATTAATGGCGATCAAAGCGTATTACAGCCTATGATCGAAGCTTTTGAAAAACGCTGTGACTTAGTAGTGAATGGCTTAAATGCTATCAAAGGCATCACTTGCTTACGTCCAGACGGTGCTTTTTATGTTTATCCTAACATCAAGCCGTTAATTAAAGCTGCTGGCCTATCTTCTTGTACTGAATTCTCAGAATGGTTACTAGAAAAAGTAGGCGTTGCGGTAGTTCCTGGCGATGCTTTTGGTCTAGGTGGCTTTATGCGTATCTCTTATGCTACTGATGAGGCAACTTTAAAAGACGCATTAGCTCGTATAGAAAAAGCAGTTGCCGATCTAGATGTTCCTAGCTTTAAAGTTGCTGAATAACTAATAGTAGGGTTTATTAGCGGTTACTATAATAGTTGCATCAGGACGTCCTAAATAGGGCGTCTTTTTTTAATGAATATTTAGTCATTAAAATCAATGAATTAACTGGCTATCGTGCTTAATAACGCTTGAAAATATTTAAAATTTAAAAAAAAGGCTTGACCTATTTTTTATCTTTGCTAGAATACGCCCCACTTAGCAACAACTCATAACAGTAGTTACTAAGCTTAAGGTAATAACCTTTTATTCCTCAATAGCTCAGTTGGTAGAGCGTCGGACTGTTAATCCGTGTGTCCCTGGTTCGAGCCCAGGTTGAGGAGCCAAATTTTAGCAGTTATTTATAGCTGCATTGAATCATATTTGATTCGATTATGGCATATGCCAAGACCCTCATCACTTTGATGGGGGTTTTTTTATGGCTGTTTTTTGCAGTGTTGCTTATGCCTGTTGTATAGGGTTGCTTATGCATGTTGTATATAGTTACCTTTCATTAGGCCTCACGCTACCTATCTGGGCTGTCCATTAGCTTTAACTACTCTACTGCTACCTCATTATTTAAGATTTTCACCTTATAAAAGTGACTTATTATTCGCTAAGGCTAGTTTTTTATAATTAATGCATTAATAAGGTTGACAGTCTGTGCCTACTTGGCTAAAATGTGCGTCACGTAACGAGGACTAGATCATATTTTTGCATCTATTAAGTTCTTAGTTATGACCAGTTATTCCTCAATAGCTCAGTTGGTAGAGCGTCGGACTGTTAATCCGTGTGTCCCTGGTTCGAGCCCAGGTTGAGGAGCCATATTATAAGAAGCCTTCATCAAACTATGATGAAGGTTTTTTTATGTCTGCTATTTTAGCGACTGTGGTGTTTTTTTGCCTGATTTTGTTGTATGGTAACTAAGAGCTGTTGATTAGCGCCTTTATTCATACTGTAAATTGCATGGCGCAGTCTCCATATATTTGGGACTACTAGTCTAATAGCTGCCGAAATTATAATGTTAGCTAGCCACCATTTTCGCTGAAGATATTTATTCCTACTCATCAATAGTAATGGTTTATTATGATACCTGTACGTATAAAAAATAAGTTCTCTGATCATCCGCAAAAAGTCATGCGTCCTATTAGTATTCGTCTCTCCGAGGAGATGATTGAGCTATTGACTGCTACTTCATCGGAGCTTGGCTTTAAACGTATCCAAGGTTTGATTCGCTTGTATATTCGTCAAGGTCTCGATCGTGACCATCAGGACTATACCTTAGCGCATGATGAGGTGTTTATTGAGACTCTACGTAAGCGCGGAGTTAGCCAACGCATCATCGATGAAGCTATCGTCGTAACCCACAATAACAATATTACTCACCCGCTATCTAAGCTACAAGATTCAGAAAAATAGTAGTAGCTGACTGTTATCTATTGCTATTGAGTTTAAGTATAGGCGTAGGCATAAATACAGTTACCATCAGTGCCTCAAAAAGATAAACAGTAAGGCTAAGTTTGCTTAATAGCGCTTAGCCTTTTTTTTGTCCGTCTTTTGGCAACTTTAGCCATTGAAAGCTAGTAACAGACTAAGGCATCTGCCTATGAAGTCTAACAAAATATATAGTTACAGCTAAATACTAAAAACACGGTATATTAAATAGCAGCAACAAAATATCTAGGGGCTATTTATAATTACTTATTTCCACAAGTAATTGAGTCAACTGAATATTGAATTGGCTAAGCATCATCTTGAACCGCTTAATAACCCTAACCAATAAAGCATTGGCAAAAGCTAATAATAATTTACAAGGAGAGTAATAATGACGGTCCTAAAACAAGGTTTGGCTATGGCATTAGTACTCGCTTGCGCTCTGGCATTAATACCAGCCATCAGTGGCTGCTCGACGTCAGAATCCGATCCCAGCAAACAAACTATCCCTACTGACTCTAATCAGTGGCAAAAAAAGCTCGGCGATACTTTTGAGAAGCTCTCTGAGGCCGATAGAGGTCTGCTTAGCCGCTATATGATACGTATGAAGCTAAGTGATGCTTACGAGTCAGGAGCCATGCCAAGTACGACGATAAAGCAGGCCTTAGTGCAGCAGCGCGAGTATGAGCGCCTGCACCCTGACAATCCAACTGGTAAAAAGAGTCCTGTAGGCGCTAGCCAGACAGTAGCTAAAGTTGATAATCAGATTTATCCCATCGCCCTACTGCCGGTTAAAACCAGTGATAACGATAGCCTAACTCAGGTGAAGCTACAGTTTATGCTATCTAATCATGGCACTGTGCCTATCAAGAGTTTTAAAGGTAAGCTATTAATGAAAGACGCTAAGCTTACTAAGGGCAAGCGCTTTAATATTCCCCTTACGCAGTTTGCAACTCCTATTACCCCTGAGCAGTCGGGTAAGATCATTATTGAAAGCAGTATCGAAGATATCAATGTGATGCGTGCTATTAAAAACGCTCAAGACGTAACCATTGAAATAACTGAAGGCACGCTAACTTTGACTGATGGCCAAAAGATAGAGTTCGCTGAAAAACTGATACCTTAATGCTAAAAATCTTATTAAATACGTTTATTAGCCAGTAGAAGGACAAATAAAAAAAGCCCCAATCAAATAATGATTGGGGCTTTTTAATTATACTAAGTACTACTTAAATTTGGCGGAGACGGAGAGATTCGAACTCTCGAAGGGCTATTAACCCTTGTCGGTTTTCAAGACCGGTGCATTCAACCGCTCTGCCACGTCTCCATTTGTGCATCATTATAGCGATCTGAAATGATAATGCAAGAGGTTAAATTAAAAAAGTGAAATTATTTTGCAAATAGGCATTATTTATTAGCTTATTGCCGACTTTAGGCCTGTCTACTAAAGGTTTAGGGGCCGAATACTTGCGTAACCCTCTTCTATTTAGTATTAGCTTGTTTGCTGCAGGAAAGATGCAAGCACATATCGAGTAGACGATTGGCATAGCCCCATTCATTATCATACCAAGCAAATACTTTATACTGAGAACCAACTTGCATCAGCTGCTGACCATCGATAATCAGCGATTCGGTTTGATGGATAAAATCACTGGATACTAAAGGCTCATCGGTATAAGCCATAATATTGATTAAATGAGCTTGGCTAGCTGATTTAAGGACTTCACGCATATCTTCTACAGTCACCTCTGCTTTGCCAAATACAAACGTCACGTCGATAGCCGCCACATCAATGGTTGGTACTCGAATAGAATGACCATTTATTTTGCCTATCATCGCTGGTAGTACTCGCTCAGTCGCTGCAATGCTACTAGAAGTAGTCGGGATAATATTATAGCCTGAAGCCCGTGCGCGTCTTAAATCACGATGAGCTTGATCCAGTACCGTCTGATCAGCAGTAACTGCATGAATCTCGGTCATCATCGCTGATTCTACCCCAAAGGCTTTATCTAGAGTGTCAATCAGCGGCACTAGAGCTTGGGTCGTACAAGAGACACTAGAGATAATCGGCAGATCCAAAGTCAGCTCATCGCTGTTAACACCCATAATAATACAAGCATCGACATCATCGAAGGGCGCAGCCCCTATGATGACTTGTTTTGCGCCTGATGCGATATGCAAACTCGCTTGTTCGTAAGAGCGAAAATTCCCAGTACACTCCAGTACTACATCGATATCGAGATCATCCCAAGGGAGCATCTTTGGATCACTTCTCGATAGCAGGCGAATACAATAAGTTAAATCATTTTTGCTTAAACACAGCTCAATTTCATTCTTTGCGCTAGGAGATAGTTTTTGCTGCTTATCAGTAATGCCATTTTGGACAATTTTGGCATCAATACCCAATCGACTCAAACGCCCATGAGTACTGTCGAATTTCAATAAATGCAGTAAGGTTTCAGCAGGTGCCAAATCGTTAATTGCCACTACATGAATCGATCGACCTAGCACTTCAAAGCGCTCAAGTAGTGCACGTAATACATTGCGGCCTATACGTCCAAAGCCGTTAATAGCGATACGTAGAGGCTTACTATTTCCACCTGTGGCACGCAGAGATGAGTTATCGGAGTCGCTATTGACACGACGATAGGTGGCGTTGGCAAAATCAGACATAACAAAGTATCACTATAGAGAAAGGGCGAAAGAACCGAGATTGTCGAAGAATAGAGCTTGAGGCTGAGCAACCGCTTGGTTGGCAGCGTACAAGCTCGTATACAGGCAGAAAAATATAAAATAGCTATCTATCAAGATACTGATAGACAAGCGCCTAGCAATAACAGTATCTAAATATAAAAGCCTTAAGGAGTGATAAAAATCAGTGCTAAACGAATGGTGTTGTAATCGACGTTCTGTTTAAGGTAATCATAAATAGGTCGCAGCTTGGCAGTACCATCATCATTGAAATCATTAGGATTATTAGCAACTTTGATGGCCACATAAGCATTGCCAACAGCAGTCATTATCTCATCACTAGGCCGTAGATGATCACAGGCAAGGCTAGGGTCTTGGTGTTTCAGCTCACTAATATGGCGCATAATAGTCGATTGTGCAAGCTCTCTCGACTCTGCAATCTCCGCAATAGTTAGGCTCTCTTCTAATAATTGCCGTGTCACTAGCAAGGTAGTGTCGGATTTATCAGCGACTTGATTGCCCTGCTTTTGCTTTTTATCTTGCAGTTGTTGCTGCTGCTCACGGCGTTTCTTTTGCAAAGTAGCATAAGCATCAATGATAGTTTGATTGGTAGTGCCGCCTGATTTTATGATAAATTTTTCATGGTTTTGCTGCATGCTTTTTTCATCGAGCATAGCATAGTTAGCATCCGCTTCCGCTGAGAGCGCCAAGAAGCGTTTATCAGCCCCACGTGCCAATGGATCTAGCTGCAAGCTCATACTATTCATACCTAGTAACTGTAAGCCTGCTAGTGACTTAAGGCGTGATAATGCGACATAACCTTGTCCCAGCTCAAAGGTACGTGATAGATCGATCTCAGCGGCATCCAATGTCATACCTTGCGACTTATGGATAGTAATCGCCCAAGCTAGACATAGTGGCACTTGCTGATAGCTTGCCAGCACCTCGCCAGTTTCATCTTCAATAATCCACTCTTCAGGTTCAGCTATCACTTCACGCCCTGAGTTCAACCTTACTACTGGCATTTTTTGGCTGGTCGGCTGTTTGCTGAGGGCTTTTTCTGCTTTTTTTGCTGGCGGCTCAACGATACTATCGTCCGGATCATCATCACTAGCTATGAGCGTTTCTTTACTCTCTAACGCATGGCTTCTAGCATCTTTTTCAGCTTTTGCTTTAGCCTGACTGTCATCAACTTTTACAGTGGCATAGCCAATCAGCTCGCCCATAGTGCCGTTTGAAACGTTGAGCTCGGTGTTGTTTTTGATGAACATAACTTTTGCGCCCACTTTGAGTACTAACTCATCTTGGGTGCGCACAGTTTTTTTCAAAGTATCGACTAGCTTGTCTTCACCGATAGAAATAGCCTCGTAACGCTTCATCTCACCAGAGAGTTCAGCTAGCTCTTTATCGTTTATTTTATTGACGTTGAGGTTATGGGTATATAGCCGAGTGCGTTTGATATCGACATCTTGATCATAAGTAGCTTCTAGGGCCGCAATAGCCTCAAAGCTCACTTCTTGACGACGGATTTGGTTGAGAATGTCATCCAAGTCAAGACCACCATTGGCCGCTTCACTGACTTGTCGATGCTGCTCGCTCAAATAGCAGATATGAAACTGGGCATCGAGCCAAGCCTCTGACATAAAGGCAAACTTCTCACGGTTACTCTCCCCCCTACTACCGATAGGCGGCAACTGAAAAAAGTCTCCGGCGACTACTACTTGTATACCACCAAAGGGCTGATCGCTTTTGCGCACATGCTTGAGTACTTGATTGACTAGATTAAGCTGCTTGGCATGCAACATCGATATCTCATCAATGATTAGCACAGCGGTCTCTTTAAGTCTGTCTGCCAAGAACTGCTTACGAGCTAGAGTGGTTAAATCCCGCTCTGATAGCTCATCTTTGATCCCTATGCCCGACCAGCTATGAATAGTAGTACCACTCATGTGAGTGGCGGCAATACCAGTGCTGGCGGTAACCGCTACAGGCACACGCCGCGCACGCAAATAATTAATATATTGGTTGAGGGTATAAGTCTTACCGGAACCTGCTGAGCCTGTCAAAAAAACATTTTGACCTGTTTGTAAAATATCAAGAGCGGATGATTGACGCATATATCTAAACCAATTAATAAGCTGATGGGAAGAAAGCGGCTATCAGCAAATCAATAACTGTAATAGCCTAAAATATTTGCTAACAATTATAACAGCTACCTGACCTTTGCAAACTACTTTAAGCGGATAGCCATACATAACTTAAATTTATGTATCACTAGACCAAATATCATTAAAAGTAACTATCGCTCTATATCAAAGCTGAGTACGATAGAGCTATTGCTTGATCAGGAAGATCTAGTAATTAGTGCATAAGTATTTATTTTTATAAGGTCTTAAATAGCCTCTTGATAACTACTCATGCTCTTGTTTTGCCTTATATAACGCAACAAGGAGAAGTTAATGTTATACCCTTATCCTAATACCGCAGACAGTACCGTCCATTTTCGTGAAAAATACGATAACTTTATTAATGGCGAATGGGTCGCTCCTATCGATGGTGAGTATTTCGATAATCCTAGTCCCATTAATGGCAAGACTATCTGTCAGGTAGCCCGCTCCAAAGCCGCTGATATTGAAAAAGCCCTAGATGCCGCTCATGCGGCAAAAGAGGCTTGGGGAAAAACCAGCGTTACTGAACGTGCCAATCTGCTGCTAAAAATCGCTGATAGTATGGAGGCTAATTTAGAGTCTATCGCTATTGCCGAGTGCTATGAGAATGGCAAGCCTGTTCGCGAAACCCTTATTGCCGACATTCCCTTAGCCATCGACCATTTCCGCTATTTTGCCAGTGCCATTCGTGCTCAAGAAGGGGGCATTAGTCAAATAGATGAAGACACAGTTGCCTATCATTTCCACGAACCCCTGGGTGTCGTCGGTCAAATTATTCCGTGGAACTTCCCTATCTTAATGGCAGTATGGAAACTAGCTCCTGCGCTTGCTGCTGGGAACTGTGTGGTATTAAAACCTGCTGAACAAACACCAGCCTCTATTCTTTATATGCTCGATATCATAGGTGTGGCAGATATCTTACCTAAAGGCGTTCTCAACGTGGTCAATGGCTTCGGGGTTGAAGCCGGTAAGCCGCTAGCCTCTAACCCACGTATCAATAAAGTTGCCTTTACTGGTGAGACCACTACTGGTCGCCTGATTATGCAGTACGCCAGTGAAAACATTATCCCCGTAACTTTAGAGCTTGGCGGTAAGAGCCCAAACATCTTCTTCGCCGATATTATGGATGAAGATGATGACTTCTTAGACAAAGCGGTTGAAGGCTTAGTCATGTTCGCACTTAACCAAGGGGAAGTCTGTACTTGTCCTTCACGCGCTTTAGTACACGAAAGCATCTACGATGAGTTTATCAAGCGTTGTATCGCTCGTGTTAAAGCTATCAAAATGGGTAACCCACTAGACACCGAAACCATGATTGGCGCTCAAGCTAGCTCTGATCAATTAGAGAAGATATTATCTTACCTCGATATCGGCAAAAAAGAAGGCGCAAAAATTCTAGTTGGCGGTGAACAAGCAAAGCATGAAGGCGAGAACTCGGAGGGCTATTATGTACAGCCGACGATCTTTGAGGGCACCAACGACATGCGAGTGTTCCAAGAAGAGATCTTTGGTCCAGTGCTGGCGGTTACTACCTTTAAAGATGACGAAGAAGCTATGAGCATTGCCAATGACACCTTGTACGGTCTAGGCGCTGGGGTTTGGACTCGTAGCGTACATAAGGCCTATCGCTTTGGCCGTGGTATACAAGCCGGCCGCGTATGGACCAACTGTTATCATATCTACCCTGCTCACTCTGCCTTTGGTGGTTACAAGCAGTCAGGTATTGGCCGCGAAAACCATCTAATGATGCTCGATCATTATCAACAAACCAAAAACATGCTGGTCTCTTATAGTCCTAAAGCGATGGGATTTTTCTAAGCCGTTTGCTTAGACTGTATTATTTAGCCAGTCATGGAATTATGAATGGGTAGTGATTTCAGGTATTGACGGACTGGGTCACATGGCGGTGCAGTATGCTATTGCTATGGGCTTAAACGTCGCTGCTGTAGCTGTTGGTACACGTCTGGACTTACAAGAATCGTTAAACATGGCGGCAGCAGGCAAAGTAAAAGCTACTGTAACCGCTGAACCGTTAGAGAATATCAATGATATTTTTGAACGTATGCGCCAGGGAAAAATCGAAGGTCGGATTGTTATCGACTACACTATGTAAGTATTTAAACCGTTGGTATCTGTATAGATACATTGCGTCATAAATAATGAGTCGTATTATTTCCAGTGACATGCTATTAATGGTGTAACTGGATTTGATGCGACTTTTTTTATTAGCTCTTCATATTAATAATTAATAAGCACTTTTAATGACAAGGAAACTGTTATGAAACTCACCGCTACCCAATCTTGCGAAGCACTGATTGAGCTACTAAAATCTAAGCATGGCGAGCTGATGTTTCATCAATCAGGCGGCTGCTGTGATGGCAGCTCTCCTATGTGTTATCCATTAGGCGAGTTCAAAGTAGGCGCTCAAGACGTCCTACTCGGTGAGCTGGCTGGCTGCCCTTTTTATATGGGTAAAGCACAATATAAACTCTGGCAGCATACTGATTTAACCATCGATGTAGTCAAGGGCCGTGGAGCAAGCTTTTCGTTAGAAATACCAGAGGGCAAACGCTTTATAGTACGCTCAGAGGTCTGTGCACTATGAGGTTTGGTGCGCAAATAAGTATTCCAATGCAATAAATACAGTATACGACCAGCTTAATTAGCAGGGACGCTACGAGGAATAAAAAATGGATTTTGATTATGTCATTGTAGGGGGCGGTTCAGCAGGTTGTGTACTCGCCAGCCGTCTTACAGAAAACCCAGATATCAGTGTCTGTCTACTAGAGTATGGTGGCGATGGCAAAGATTTAGCAGTGCGGGTGCCTGCTGGTCTCATCCTGTTAGTACCTGGCAAGCCGCTTAAATTGAACAACTGGTGCTTCCATACTACCCCACAAACTCATCTAAACGATCGGCGTGGCTTTCAACCTCGTGGTCAGTGTTTAGGAGGCTCATCGGCTATTAATGCGATGGTTTATACTCGTGGTAGTCCGCTAGATTATGAGCGTTGGGTCGAGCAAGGCTGCGTAGGTTGGGGCTTCGACGACTTACTACCCTATTTTATAAAAGCTGAAAACAATGTGCGTGGTGGCGATGACTTGCATGGTGATAGTGGGCCATTAAATGTCAGTGATCTGTTGAGCCCTCGCGATATCTCTAAAGCTTTTGTGCAGGCTGGCATCGCTAACGGACTCGAGCACAACCAAGACTTCAATGGCCCTAAACAAGAAGGCGTAGGTCTATATCAAGTGACCCACTTTCATGGGGAAAAACAAGGCCAACGCTGTTCAGCAGCAGCAGCTTACCTTCATCCAGTACAAGAGCGCCCGAACTTGACCGTTGTCACTCATGCGCAAGTCAATCGAGTAATCATCGAGGATCATAAAGCCACGGGCGTTATCTACGAAAAACACGGTGCTGAGCAAATGGTCAATGCCCGTCACGAAGTTATCCTGTCTGGCGGTAGCTTTGGCTCGCCTAAAGTGTTGATGTTATCTGGTATTGGGCCAAAAGCTCAGCTTGAAGCTTTAGATATAAAAGTAGTCGTAGATGCCCCTGAAGTAGGTGAAAATCTACAAGACCATTTGGATGTAGTGTTTGATTATGAAGTCAATACCACTGACGTATTCGGCGTTGGCACTATCGCTGGGATGAACTTCTTTAAGGCCATGCGGCAATGGCGTAAAGATGGCACTGGTCTGCTATCAACGAACTACGCTGAAGGCGGTGCGTTCTTTAGCGTTGGTGATGCACCGCAAGAGTGGCCGAATACTCAGCTGCATTTCGCCATAGCTCGAGTGATGAATCATGGCCGTGATCTCAAACGTGGCTATGCCGTCTCTTGTCACGCTTGTTACTTACGTCCAGAGAGTCGCGGCACGGTAAAGCTCGCCTCCAATGACCCCGCTGCTGCACCGCTCATTGATCCAAACTATCTGTCACATCCCAAAGATGTGGAATATATGATCGCAGGCGCTGAGCGTACTCGCGCTATTATGGCGGAGGCGCCTATGGCTAAGTATATTACCGAAGATTACCCTGCTCCTTATTTAGAGAAAGACGGTATGCTTGGTTTCATTCGCAATAGATCAGATACTATTTATCATCCTGTCGGTACTTGCCGTATGGGTGCAGACGAGCAGTCAGTAGTCGATCTAGAGTTAAAAGTCAGAGGGGTAAGCGGATTACGAGTCATTGATGCGTCCATCATGCCCACGCTCATCAGTGCTAATACTAATGCGCCGACTATCATGATCGCTGAGAAGTTAGCGGATAGTATCAAGGCTGAGTTTGTAGCTGCTATCGAATCTAGAGAACAGTCACTCCCAGCCTAGTTTCGTTAGACGCTTCAAGGTATAAAAAGTATAAGGGTTGGTCATAATATGGCGAACCCTTATTGTTCAATGGTAGTCTGATACTATTTAGCCAATGTCAAATGGCATTATCTAACATTAGTCGAATGGTTGCCTTTATGAGAGCCTCGCCCAAGACACCTCTAAAATTAACTCTCATGAAATTTGGTTTTATCAGCATAAGTTTTATAATATCAAAAATGCTGAGCAAGCAAGATCTTAGCTCTGTGCTATCCGCTGTATTTAGTGAGTCATTTAAGCCTTACACCTTAGCCTCCAAAGGTTAAGCACCAGTCAGTCATAGCTATAGCCCATTAGCGGTTTGCTACTACTGCACAGTTGTCATAAGATATAACTATAATAATACAGGGTAACCAAATAGGTGTAGTACCCTAGCGCCTTATTATTGGCCTTAAAAATACTATTAAGTTTTTATAGCCTTGTAGAGATTACTTCATCTAGGCCTACCTGCTAACTTCAATATCGCTTCTTGGAACATTCGTATGAATACCCTTACTACCTCTTTGCTCAAGACCACGTTAACTGCCAGTTTATTACTCTCATTACCAATGATGGGGTTAGCGGCAACGCCACAAAAGTGGAAGCTAGATGTCCCGAAAACTAACGTAGATTTTCAGGTGGCTTATTTGGGCAAAGGTTCTGTTGAAGGTCAGTTTCATAAGATGGATGGTGCTATCAATTATGATGTAAAAAATCCTACTAACACCACCATTAATTTCACCGTAAATACTAACAGTATCGATGCTGGTGGCAATATGCGCAATGCTTTTTTGCGTCGCAAAGAGCTGCTTAACACGGCACAATATCCTACTATGACTTTTGTCTCAAAAAAGGTCAGCATGATTAATGCTAAAGAAGCTAATGTCACTGGTGATTTTACGGTACTGGGTCAGACTAAACCTCTAACCGTAAAAGTTACTCTAACAGATGTGGTAAATGATCCTACGACTAAAAAACCTATCTTGAAATTCAAAGCGACAGGATTAATCAATCGATATACTTACGGGGTCACGGCTTTTCCAAAAATCATCGGCAATATGATTCCGCTTGAGATATCAGGCAACCTTATCGCTGCTAATTAAAATATAAACTAAAAGAACAGTGACTAGGATTATGTTCTAGTCGCTCTTTTTTTGTCTTAAATCAGCCACTATTAAACCGTACAGCGCACAGTATTGGGTATAAACTATTTAGTCTTATACCTAAAAATAGCAAGGATGCCTACTATGCTAAATAATAATAAGTTGATTAAGTCATGCCTTAGCGCCAGCCTTAAGCTTGCCTGCACAGCTGTACTAGCCATAACGACAGCCCAAGCCAACGACTCTACAGGTTATGTAGGCACAGGCGGCGTTGCTTACCTTAAAAACAAAAATATCAGTATGCACAGCGAAGACTTATACATTTCTAAAGATAATATTCGGGTCAATTATGAGTTTAAAAACTTAAGCAATAAAGATATCACCGAGACGGTATTGTTCCCTATGCCTGCTGCGCCCTCACGATTAGAGAGTGACTTTGCAGATACTACTAAGCTGGTTGATAGCTTTAAGATTGTGAGCAATGGCAAGCCTATTACTGCAAAAACTAATGTGCGTACCTTTATGCACCCTCTTGTCATTGAAGCTGGTCAGAGAATCTACGCTGACAACTCTATTACTATTGATACCACTGAAATATTTAAAGCCTGTGGGGTTAAAGACAGTGAAATGATGATTCCATGGACCAATCAAGGCAATACTGCCAGTGTGGATCAAAAGCTACAAAACTGTACTGACAAAAGACTGAATAAATTCATTAATACTAATGAAGAAGACAGCTATCTCTACTGGCAATCACAAATTTTTTATAGCTGGCAACAAACCTTTAAAGCTAATGCCACTACTAAAATCAATCATTCTTACCAGCCTTTAGTAGGTGGCTCTGTGCATTTAGGCGAGGAGGAATTTGCCACTTTTTGCTTGGATGGAGCTACGGAGCAAGCATTGAGTAAGACCGGCGCTCGCCCTTATCATGCCTTAAGCTATATCTTGACTACAGGCGCTAACTGGGCAAAGCCAATAGCCAACTTTAAACTCACCGTAGAGCGCGATCCTAATGAGCTAGTATCGTTTTGCTGGAAAGGTAAGGGAAAAGTTAAGAAGGTAGGCCCGACGACGTTTGAGATTAAAGAAACTAACTTTGTACCTAAGCATGACTTTGAGGTGGCTTTTCTTTTGAGGTAGTGGTTAGTTTGCAAGCAAGAGGATAAAAAGATGAGCCTGTAGATAGGTGTTCTTTAATAGTCGTGAAATATGCGGGGCATGGGTCATCGGCTTTTAATGATTTCTGCCTACCTAACTCAAGCACAGCTTTCGTCTTGCACTCAGGCAGAGTAGTACTCTGCTTAATCTTCGCTCACCCTCGGCAGATACTTGCATCTTGCGCAGAGTACTACTCTACTTAATCTTCTCTCACCCTCGGCGAAAAACAGCAGGACATTGATTGTGCGCATCGATATGATAATTAAGTTTGAATTCTGGTGTGTGGGGCGCGCCCTCGCACTCTAAAAAAAGTAAGCTTTTAAAAACGTAAACAAGAGTGATTATGATATTGCTCTAATCGCTCTTGTTTCGGTTTAAATATAAGGTTTTTTAAATTGTAAGGTATGCCTATCCTAACTCTAATATTTTTTTGCATTCTTCAAAGCCATTAATTAAATTTTCATCTAGATTCAATTGTATATTAGATACATTCTTTCTTCTAAACTCTGTATTATTGAATATTTCCTCGATAGCCTTGTGACAGTTATTTTTATAAAGATATTCATGTGTATTATTTTTAGGAATAGACACTACACGACGTTTATTATCATCTCCATTTAAAAATAAATACTTGATAGGATGTGCTTTGATTGTTTCTCTAAGATTTTCATCATAAGAAAAGAAGAACGGTATAAAAACTTCTTCATGTGAAGACATACCTCTAATAAAATCCTCCATTATCCTAGGTGCCATTATGTCCCAAGAAACATTATTAACTCGTTTTAAAAATTTATCAAACTTCATTCCATGATGTATTTTTTTAAAAGTACCAAGGTTTTTATTCTTGAAATATTCTAATGCTAGAATAGATTCTCTGTCAGAAAAACAGCATTTTTCGTTCATAAAATTTATAAGTTCTAAATACTTATTTTGAGTGGACTTATTACTAGAGAATTGAATTTCTACAATCTTTAAAACTATCATTTTTGTCATTTTAAACTTAGTTATGATATTTTTTAGTAAATCGTTAGCTTGGAAATAAACTTTGAAGCATAGTTCTATCGCTTCTTCTTTTGCTTCTATGTCAGAAATGCTTGTCTCAAAACTATTAGCACCTTCTGGTTTAATATGCTTAAACTTAATAAGATTAATGAGGTTCTTCTGAAAATCAGCGTTTAAAAGATCCCATAACTCAAAATCTTTATTTATTAGACATAAATCAATATTAATGCTTTCAAAATTTTCATATAAATAAAATGTAAAATCATACATTATTCGATTATGTAAAATATCTAATAATAGTGGTATTATCTCCTTACTGCCATTAAACGCTTTTCTTTCCATAACAGCATTAATATATGTGCAAATGTTTGAATCAAACATTAATGAGTAATCGGCTGGTACTTTCGAAAGCTTTTCAGTTTTTGAATTTCTAATAACCTTATTGTGAACAAAACGAATTTTATTAGATTGGAAATAACTACATACCAGTTCTCTTGATAGAATATTATAGATATTTTTAGAAAAATTAATGTTACTACTTTCACCGATTGCAAGCATGAAGCAATCATCTCTTAAATTTGCTTCTTCCCATATCCTGTATACTTCTTCATCTGATGAACAATATTCAATTTTTTTGAACAGCTCTTCAATTTCAACTAGTTCCATAAGTCCTATCCTTGATTTAGCAGCTTGTTGCAGATAAAAAATGTGTCCAGCGAATTAATAATCCAATCTATCATACAATAGTCGTCTAGTTGGAAGTTTCATCTACTACACTTAAGTTTGAACAACATTGCAATATATATATATATACAAGCGAATGGTATGATTAGCTCCAAATCAATTTGAAAACAAAACCTGAACGTAAAAAAAGAGCTACTAGATTATTCCAGCAGCTCTTCTATAGGTATAAGTTTTATTTAAACCAAACCATACAAAGCCTTAACCACATCATCAGCCTTAATGCCAAATTCTTTATACAAGTCCTCCGCTGGTGATAATTCACCATAAGTGGTCATACCTATGACTTTACCGTCTAGACCAATAAACTTATACCAACGCGTAGGTTGGGTTGACGAAGGAAACCCAACAATCTGTATTTCATAAAATTGTCATGTTGGGTATCGGGTCTCGACACCAACCTACCTCTGTCTTTAATATTAAAGAATAGCTAAAACGATAAAATATAATTTATGAATGGTGCGCTAGGCGCACCCTAACTTTTATAATTTATAACTAAACTTGAAACCTACACCAAACTCTGCACAGCCTCAACTACCGCATCCGCCGTAATACCAAACTCTTTATACAAATCCTCAGCTGGTGCTGACTCGCCGTACGTGGTCATGCCGATGACTTTACCGTCAAGGCCTACGAACTTATACCAGTAGTCCACATGCGCGGCTTCTACAGCGACACGGGCACGGATATTAGCAGGTAATACTGACTCGCGGTAATCGCCGTCTTGCTCTACGAAGATCTCAGCACAAGGCATAGAAACTACCCGCACACCAACACCATCAGCGCTTAAAGTCTCGTATGCTTGCATAGCAAGACCAACTTCTGAACCAGTAGCGATAATGATTGCTTGCAGCTCGCCTTTCTCTTTTGCGAGGACATAGCCACCTTTAATAATATTAGCCACTTGGCTCTCATCACGTGCTTGATGCGGCAAGCTTTGACGACTAAAGATCAGCGCTGATGGATTATGTACAGACTTAATCGCTTCTACCCAAGCACTAGCAGATTCCGTTGCATCACAAGGACGCCATGTACGTAGGTTCGGCGTAGTGCGTAAGCTAGTCAATTGCTCTACTGGCTGATGGGTCGGGCCATCTTCACCAAGACCGATAGAGTCATGAGTATAGACGTGGATGATACGCTGCTTCATCAAAGCGCCCATACGCACCGCGTTACGCGCATATTCCATGAACATGAGGAAGGTTGCCACGTAAGGGATAAAGCCACCATGCAAGGCGATACCGTTAGCGATAGCGGTCATACCGAACTCACGTACACCATAATAGATATAGTTACCAGCAGCATCGTCTTGAATGCCTTTAGCGCCTTTGAACAAAGTTAAGTTCGAGCCAGCAAGATCTGCTGAACCGCCCATCAACTCTGGTAATAAGGGCTGCAAAATATTGATCGCATTTTGACTGGCTTTACGACTGGCGACATCACCGCCTTGCTGTTGGGTTTGCTGAATATAATCTTGCGCTTGGGCTTCAAAGTCAGCAGGCAGATCGCCATTCAAGCGACGTAATAGCTCGCTGGCCAATTCAGGATAAGCTTTGGTGTAATTTAGGAAGTCCGCTTCCCAGTTCTTTTGTAGCACATCACCTTTTGGTTTTGCATCCCACGCTTGATAGATCTCATCATCTAACTCAAACGGCGCATGTTTCCATGACAAAGCATCACGAGTTAAAGCGATTTCATCATCACCTAGTGGTGCACCATGGCTAGAAGCTGAGCCTTGTTTATTCGGGCTACCAGCGCCAATAGTAGTTTTACAGATGATCAGACTAGGCTTAACAGTCTCTTTGATTGCCGCTTCTGTAGCTTGGGTAATAGCATCAGTATCATGACCATCGACCTTGATAACTTGCCAGCCATAAGCTTCAAAACGGGCTTGGGTGTCATCAGTGAACCAGCCATCGACTTCACCATCGATAGAGATGCCGTTGTCATCATAGAAGAATACTAATTTACCTAGCTCTAAAGTGCCAGCCAATGAACAGACTTCATGGCTAATGCCTTCCATCAAACAGCCGTCGCCTAAGAACGCATAAGTGCGATGATCAACGATATTATGACCATCACGGTTGAACTGCGCCGCTAAGGTTTTTTCTGCGATAGCAAAACCAACCGCATTAGCGATACCTTGGCCTAATGGACCAGTAGTGGTTTCGATACCTGGAGTGTAGCCAAGTTCAGGATGGCCAGGAGTCTTTGAATGCAGCTGGCGGAAGCCTTTTAGATCTTCGACACTGACATCATAGCCTGATAAATGCAGCAATGAGTAGATGAGCATTGAGCCATGACCATTCGACAATACAAAGCGGTCACGGTTATGCCAGCTAGGGTCTGCTGGATTATGCTGTAAAAACTTGCGCCACAATACTTCAGCAATATCGGCCATACCCATCGGTGCGCCCGGATGGCCTGAGTTGGCTTTTTGAACCGCATCGAACGACAGTACACGGATGGCATTGGCTAATTTACGTTCGCTAATTGGAGCTGGCATAGAGTGTCCTAATATTGGGATAAGAGGTATGGAAGATAAAAGGCAATTTTGTTCGAAGGCAATCAAGTAAAGGTGCAATAAGCACCCTCACAGAATAAGATAGAAGTTCAAAGCGTAATATTAACATAGTTGCTAACGGCCAAACCAAAAAATGGCATGATAAGACCGTTGGTATTTATTAATAATTCCTATCAGTTTTGTCAAATTACTCGTAATGCCCAACTATTAATAGCTATTAACAGTTATTAACAATGCTTAGAAACTACGAGCCATTCATGTAGGTCGTAAAAACCAACTACTTATTTATGGCGATGCTTTCAGCACCACCCATAAACGCACGTAACACTTCAGGGATAGTAATACTTCCATCAGCGTTTTGATGGTTCTCCATCACTGCTAATAATGTACGACCGACCGCTAGACCTGAGCCATTTAAAGTGTGCGCTAAGCTAGTTTGCTTGCCATCTTTAACTCGCGTACCCATACGTCGTGCTTGAAAGTCGCCACAATTTGAGCAGCTAGAGATTTCACGATAAGTCTCTTGGCTCGGTAACCATACTTCGATGTCATAAGTTCTTTGCGCGGCAAAGCCCATATCACCTGTGCATAATTGCACGGTACGATAAGGTAGGTTAAGCTGCTGTAAGATAAATTCAGCTTGTCCCGTCATCGCCTCTAGCAACGCATCAGACTGTTCAGCAGTGGCGATATTGACCATCTCGACCTTTTCGAATTGATGCTGACGAATCAGGCCACGAGTATCACGGCCATGCGAGCCCGCTTCACTACGAAAGCAGGGGGTATGAGCGGTGAACTTCAATGGTAGCTCTTTGATATCTAAACGCTCGCCACGGACTAAATTGGTCATCGGTACTTCAGCAGTTGGAATTAGATAGAAGTCTGTGCCTTCATTGTTAGTATGGTTAGTCAATTTAAACAGATCATCTTCGAATTTTGGCAGTTGGCCTGTGCCTTTTAGGCTCTCTGAATTGACAATGTAAGGGACATAAGTTTCAGTATAGCCATACTTCATAGTATGAGTGTTGAGCATGAACTGAATAAGGGCACGGTGCATCTGTGCCAACTGACCTTTTAGCACATTAAAACGGCTACCTGTTAGCTTCGCAGCAGCTTCAAAGTCTAGCATGCCTAGCGACTCACCAAGATAGCTATGGTCTTGAATATCAAAATCAAATTCGCGGGGAGTACCCCATCTACGCACTTCTACATTATCATCTTCTGAAGTGCCAACGGGTACATCTGCTGCTGGTAGATTCGGTATTTGCAACGCCGCTTGGGTAATACGCTCTTGTAAGCTACGTAGAGTGTCTTCTGCGTTTTTAATCTCGCCACTGACACTTTGCATCTCAGCTAGCAGTTCGCTGGCATCTTCACCGGTCTTTTTTAGCATGCCGACTTGTTTAGCGCCAGCATTACGACGTGATTGCAGCTCTTCGGTTTGCACTTGTAGAGACTTGCGCTCGCTCTCTACAGCTTGCCAGAATGCCATATCTAGGGTATAGCCACGAGTGGCCAGTTGCTGCTGTAAATCAAGTAAATCACCGCGTAAGAGTTTTGGATCGATCATAATAATGGCCTGTAGCGCTAGAAGTTAAGGGTCAAACTAAGACAGAGCTATTGAAAGCAGCTGCTATGATACCAAGACCAGATAGCTTTGACTATGTTTAGCGTAGCTTTAGCCTAGGTTTTATCGCATTAGGGCGACTATCTATAAGCTACTAAAAGCTGTCTATTGCTATGCTAAGATGCATATATGTTTCTTTTACAGGCGCTTTTCGGTAAGATAAGCACACATCTATTATCACTTATGGGCAGCATGCTATTTCGCTGTCGCCATCGCATTTAATCAAAGTATTTGAGAACCCTTTATGGCCCTGTATCCTTATACCCTACAACCTGTCGCTTTGAACTTAACTGAAGCTGAATTTCAGCAAGCACAATATGAACTGTTTGCTAATGCTAGCCCCTCGTTTGGTCTATCTAGTATTAAGACTAAAGAATGGATTATCATGGCGGTAGTAGTCATATTAGCGATCGCAGGACTGGTCTTTGTATCTGGCTATTCGACGATTATCTTTTGGGTGATGCTAGTTGCAGTAGTAATTTATCTGCTAGTGCGTACGCTTGGCTTTAAGTGGTATGTCAAAAAGCAATTTGAAAAGCAAGTTTCTGAGCAAGAGATGCCTGATGAAATGCGTCAAATGAAACTTGGGGTACAAAAACATGGCTTGGTTATGGCGATGCCAGTCAATCAGCCTGGTGCGGTGAACAATCAAATGCGTGGTATGCAAATGCGTGCAGCGAGCACTCAGCAAGCGGTAATCCCATGGAGCGCTGTTAAAAGCTGGGATGAGACTGATGATTATATCTTTATGATGTTTGAGGTAAAAGGCCAGCAAGGCAGTCAAATCGTACCTAAGCGTTTGCAAGCGCAAAAGTTCCCTATCGATACAGTACGTCAACATCTACAAGAAGTGATTCCTACTCGTGGTTTGAACACTGAGAATTTACAGCCGCCTACTGACAAGATATAATTTATTGGTTATTTGATGGTAAGGTCCCTATTGATTTTACAAAACATAACTCGTCTTTTGGTTTAATTAATTTAACTTATAGAGCTGCAGTTGTTATGATAATGACCATAAACAGATTAGTTACTAATCGTCAAAACCAGTCGCCGATCAGCTGGTAGTTAGTGACTATTGTACTTCTAAAATAACAGCAGCATTCTAATTCTAAAATAACACTAAAAGGATACTATTATGAGTACTAATCAAATCGGTTTAGAAAAAGCAGATATGAGCGCCATCATTGCTAAACTTAATGGCTTATTGTCTAGCTATCATATGTTCTATATCAATGTTAGAGGCTATCATTGGAACGTAAAAGGCGAGCATTTCTTTACCTTACATCCTCAGTTTGAAGAGCTGTATACTGCCCTGCAGATACAAATCGATGAGATCGCCGAGCGTATTTTAACTTTAGGTGGCACTCCTTATCACGCCTATAGCGATTTTACCCAACATGCTAGTATTCAAGAAGATAAAAACGTTAAAGATGGTAATACTTGTGTTAAAGGGGTAGTTACTGGCCTACAAGCTTTGATAGAAGAGCAGCGTCAAGTGTCAGCAGCAGCGGCAGAAGCAGACGATCAAGGTTCAGCGGATCTAGTAGATGCCTATGTGCAAGAACAAGAAAAACTCGTTTGGATGTACAACGCTTTTTTAGGCTAGAACCGTCTAAGCTATAAAACTATCAGTTAGCCAATTTACTTCCAATAAAAAAGCACCCTACTGGGTGCTTTTTTGTGCTCAGCTATAAAGGTTATGGATAACCCAGCTACTGTTTAGAGCCTGCTTACTGCTTGATCCATTGGCTCATCTTTTCACGTTCAGCCGGCGTAGCATTTAGCCATAACTGCATAAAATTATCCAGAGTGCCGCTGGTTTGAGCGCTATTAGCGGCTGGTGCACTAGGAATCGCTGCATAAGTACCAGAAGATATTATCGCGGTTGTATTAGTATTATTTTGTGCGTTTACTCCTGGCTGGCTCAAAGCAGCAATAGCTTGCTGGTTTTGCATCTCAGCATTACTACCGCCACCGAATACTCCACCTAAAGCTTTACCTAATCCTGAGAATATACCGCCATCATTACCCACTATGCTTTTTTGACTGGCTATAATGGTATTATTCTGCTGTATGGCTAAGGTTGGCTGTTGAGCATACTGTTTGGCTGCACGATACTCTTCTGGCTGATTAGGCATAGTCAAACGATAGGTTTGATTATCTAATAGATTTGCTGCAACACTGATATTCCCTGAGCGTAGATAGTCATGTTCATCACGTGGGAGTTGATAAAAGCGATCATACTTAGCAGTAATGACGTGTTGTCCGGGCTGTAGACTCAGCTGTTTGGTCAAGGGCTCAAGAATGCCTTGTTTGAGTTCTTGACCATTGATAGCCGTAACCTTGATATTATCATCAACCATTAGAGTTACTGCTGCATGCGTAAGCATAGATACTGACCCTGCACTTATCAATACAGCACCGAGGGTAAGTTTTCTTAACTGAGAAGTGAAGACGGTCATAAGGTATCCTATCAATAGTAAGTTTTTGATAAACAGGCTAAGTTTTTTTAGGGATAAAAACAGCTATAAAAAGCTATCGGATTGAGTAGCTAAGTATTCGAGTTATTAAAAGTCTAGCGGCATGGTATGTTGATCTAGAGTAGCAGCGTCATGATCTACTTGGGTCTCTTGGCTAATATCAGCCAGTTCAGCGGCAAGGGTCTGCTCATCAATAGTGCGCAGTGCATCGCTAATAACCGCTTTAGAGATATTACTTCGGCCTAAGTTTGAGAACATAGGCTGAATGTAATTTAATACCTCCATCATAGCCCCAATACGATGTGGGCCTTCAGTCAGTAAATGATTGAGAATGCGCTCATCGAACTGCCAGCCACGGCGGCGCAAAATAGACTGCATTAAGGCTTGCCGATCGGCCAAATCATGGCCATTAGGGACCTTAAAAGTAGGCGCTTGGGCGAGACGGCTCAATAGATCGGTTAGCTTAAAGGGTAGCTCGCTGGCCGGCTTATTGGCGGCAAACAGTATTTGACGTTGACCTTCACGGCTGCGGTTTATTAAATGAAACAAAGCCTCTTGCCACTCGCTACTATGCTCAAGTACCTCTAGGTCATCTATAGCAATGACGTCAAAATTCTCCAACGAGGACAATACGTTAACATCAGTATGTATTAGCTCATTCAATGATAAGCAAATAGCCGACCTATCCATTTCAATAAAAGACTCACAAATAGCCGATAGCAGATGTGATTTACCAGTAGCAGGACTACCAAACAGATACAGCTGACCGATTAAACCGACATGTAACTGCCTTATAGCATCAATGATAGACAGCCAGCCGGGACCAGAAAAGTCACTGAGGCTCGCATCGTGTTTAATGTCCAGATTGAGACTTAGCTGTGCTTTTGCCATGAATCATCAACTTAGTTTGCGTAGGACGATAGACTAAAAATAAACAGAATGCCAAATATGACATCATACTACTTAAAAATACTAGCAGGGATACTATTACTACAGACAACTGCTAGTTATGCCTACTACCCTGCATAACTGCCCAATTATAAAAATAAGACAACTTAACATGTAGAGTATGCAAGATAGTAGACAATGCCCCTATATATACCATAATTACAAAATGACTGACAAGTCTTTTAGCGCACAACTTACCTAAAGCAGGTTTAGTATTCGATCCTCAGCGCTATAAGCTCAGGACTATGACCTTAACACTACGAATAGCAACTGCCAGTACTCTATATGGAATTAGCTAAGCTATTTTCTTTCGAAAAGCTCTAACTGCTTACGACCTTTATAAAAATCAGTGGAACGGTAATAGGCATATAGATGACGAAACAATACATTGAGCACGGCCGACACTGGTAATGCGATTAGCATACCCACGAAGCCTAATAGACTAGCCCCTGCCAGTACGGCAAAGATAACCCATAATGGCGAGAGGCCAATTTTGTCCCCTAGCAATAGCGGCTGTAAAACATACCCTTCAGCGGCTTGTCCAACTAAAAAAGCCCCAGCAATTAACGACAAATGGAACCAGTCTAAGCCGAACTGGAACAAACCGGCGATAATTGAAGCTATAAACCCTAGACCAAACCCTAAATAAGGTACGAAGCTGGCAATACCTGCTCCCATGCCAATAATAAGTCCCAGCTCTAAGCCGATGAGCTGAAGCTGAACGGCATAAATAACTCCTAGCAATACCATAACCAGTAACTGCCCTTTGACAAACTCCATCAATGCCCGATCACATTCGCGTGCCACAGTAATGACTTTTTTGCTGTAAGCAGCGGGTATAGCCATTTTCCAATTGTGCAGACGTTTATCCCAGTTAAATAAGAAATAAAAGGTCAAAATAGGTACTAGTACAATCAGGCCGGCACTATTAATGAAGTTCATACTCGAAGCCAACAGCTGGCTAACCCAAGTTCCGGCATCAGAAAACTCGTAATGGCTTTGCATGTAACCCACTAAAGTCTCCGAAAAGCCTTTGCTCTCTAATACCGGCATACGGATACGAGTATTATCAACGAACCACTGGCGGGCCACCTCGTTATACCAGTTCAATACTTTGGGTAAATAATCCCAAGCGGCTTGCAGTTGATACCATAAGGTAGGTATCAGCCACCATAACAGTAAAACCATACTCAAAGTAATAGTCGCATAGACCAAGAGAATGGCGATCCAACGTTGCACATACTTTGATAGTTTTCTTACTAAGGGGTTAAAAAGATAGGCCAATACAAAAGCAAATACAAACGGTATGATGACCGGCGCCATAAGATACAAAAGCACAAAGGCTATGACAATAGCAACGACGATAAATAAACGCCTGAAAAAAGGGTCTATAGTCTGATTTATCATTAGTAGTAATCCTAAATTTAAGCTTATATCTATATAATAGGTAGCAGAAACTGTGCACAAAACAAATAAGTTTGGCAAAATTTAAATGCCTTATTATCGCAGAGTAGCTAAAAAAAGCAGTGATTTTTTGTGTTTTATAGGTTTATTTTGCTGTTATTAGCAATGTTAGCGGATTATTGCTAAGTTGCTTTGCGAGTAGCCGCTATTTTTGGGTATAATGCGCCAACCATTATTGATTTACTCCGCCCAACCCAATTCATTATTCTAACTGTGAGATGACCATGAGTGACAAGCCTTCTTTAAGCTACAAAGACGCAGGCGTCGATATTGACGCAGGCGACGCGCTGGTTCAGCGTATCAAGTCAGTGGCCAAAGCCACTACTAGACCTGAAGTAGTAGGTGGTCTTGGTGGCTTCGGTGCTTTATGCCGTATTCCAACCGGCTATACCTCTCCACTTTTGGTCTCTGGTACAGATGGTGTAGGCACTAAGCTCAGACTAGCTCTACAACTAAACCGTCACGACACTATCGGCATTGATCTGGTCGCTATGTGTGTTAATGACCTACTAGTTTGTGGTGCAGAGCCATTATTCTTCTTGGATTATTATGCTACTGGCAAGCTAGATATAGATACTGCTGCTACTGTAGTTACTGGTATTGGCGAGGGCTGTAAGCTTGCTAACTGTGCGCTCATCGGTGGTGAGACTGCCGAAATGCCAGGCATGTATCAAGAAGACGATTATGACTTAGCCGGATTTTGTGTTGGGGTAGTCGAAGAAGCTGAAGTGATTACTGGCGAAAACGTAGCTGAAGGTGATGTACTGATAGCGTTAGGATCAAGTGGCGCACATTCAAACGGCTATTCACTAGTACGCAAAGTGATAGAAGTTAGCGGTATAGATGTGACTACTAGTACTGAACAATTAGACGGTCAATCTATTCAAGACGCCCTAATGGCCCCTACTCGTATCTATGTCAAAGCTATTAAAGCCTTACAAGATACGGTTGGTAATGCAGCGCTACATGCGATGTCACATATCACTGGTGGTGGTCTTACCGACAACTTACCACGGGTATTACCAGATCATTTAGCGGCTAGTATTGATACTAATAGCTGGCAGTTCTCTGAGCTATTCACTTGGCTACAAACCCAAGGTAATATAGCACAGAGCGAGATGTACCGCACCTTTAACTGTGGGGTGGGATTTGTGATTGTAGTGCCACAAGATAAAGCTGCTGCTGCTCTTAAAACCTTGACCGATGCAGGCGAAAAAGCTTGGCACATTGGCGAAATGATCAAGCGTGAAGCTGATGCAGTGGTGTACCGTTAATGTCGGTAGCTCCTCTAAGGCAAGCGCCTAGTCCTATGCGTGTAGCCGTTTTAGTATCTGGTAACGGTAGTAACTTACAAGTACTGATAGACGCTATGCAGTCGGGCGCTTTACCAATCGATATCGTGGGCATCATCAGCAATCGTGAAGATGCTTATGCTATCACTCGTGCCCAACAAGCTGGCATCCCAGTAGCGGTACTGTCGCATACTGCTAGTGGCAAACGCATGGCTATCAAGACCTTTGAGCGTCATGCCAGCGAACAATTACAACAGTGGCAGCCCGACTTAATAGTATTGGCTGGATTTATGCGAGTAGTTAGTGCTGAGTTTATTGATAAGCGCATTGCTCCTATGGTCAATCTACACCCTGCCTTGCTTCCGGCTTATAAAGGGTTAGACACTCATCAGCGTGTCATACAAGCGGGCGATAGTCATCATGGCTGTAGCGTGCATGTTGTGACCGCTGAGCTGGATGCTGGGCAAGTACTGACCCAAGGCGTGCTAAGTGTTGGTGCCAAAGATACTGCTACCAGCCTACAAGCTCGCGTGCAAAAAATTGAGCATAAGCTACTGCCATGGACGCTGCTATTATTGGCTAAAGGGGTACTAACTATCAATGAACGGTATTTGCAAGATACTGAGTCCTACTTACCTACCTTACCTTTAAAACTACTGTTATAACGGTAGAGTATTACTGACAGCGTGTTACCTCTATTTAAGTTTTTAAGCCCAATAAAAAGCCCAGTATTTCTAGTAAAAGAGATGCTGGGCTTTTTTATCGATTATTATTAGTTAATTAAAAATCCATACTATTTAATCAAAGCTCTATACTAATCAATCAAAGCTCTATACTAATCAATCAAAGCTCTATACTCATTAAAAATCCATATCAGTTAATCAAAGCTCTATTTATAGGCGTCAAGCTTACGAGTAGCGTCAATGTTAATAGACTCTTGTATACCAGAACCAGCACTGTAATCCGTGCCAATTATTGGCAATAGTTAACGGTTATTGCGGTCCAAACAGCTGGTTAATCAATGGGATATCGTGCTCTTTTTCTTCTTCATCAGCCACTACTTGACGAGCCACATGCATAATCAGCTGTCGCAACCAGCGGTGGGCTGGATGATGCTGGAGTAATGGCGACCATGCCATGGTCAGCTCAAACTCTGGTATAAAAAACGGCGGCTCTCTCATGACAATACTATCATTCGTCGCTTGCATACGGGCCACTCGAGTAGGCAAAGTGGCAATCAAATCTTTATTAGCCGCTAGCATCGCTGGCATTTGATAATGACGGGTAAAAACACTGATATGACGTTTCTGACCTAAGCGTTGCAGAGCTTGATCAATAGAGCCTAGCCCACCTGACTTTTCAGGATTGACCCCAAAGCCAACACCCATTCCAGTTTTTGACACCCAGACATGCTGACTTTTTAAATAGTTTTTTAGATTAAAACGACTAGCATAAGGGCTATCGGCAGATAGTAAGCAACTAAAGGTATCACGCCAAACCAGTACTTGATGAAAGCTTTGTGGTATCTCATTAAACCGATTAATCGCCAGATCAACTCGCCCTTGTTCCATGTCACGATAAGAGACATCTGAAGGTGTCAAAAAATCTAAAATAACGTTGGGGGCTTCTGAGCGTAGTGCTTTAACTAATTTGGGCACCAAAGTGGCTTCAGCATAGTCTGAAGTCATAATACGAAAAACACGTGAGGTGCTATAAGGGCGGAACTCAGTGCGTGGCTCTAATACTTGCGTCAGATCGGCCAATATTTCGCGGATACGTGGTTGTAATTCAAGCGCACGCTCCGTAGGAGTCATGCCTTCTGATGAACGCACCAGTAAAGGGTCATTAAATAGCTTACGCAAGCGACGCAAAATATTACTCATAGCCGGCTGAGTAATACCCAACTGCTCAGCTGCGCGCGTTACGTTTTTTTCTCGGAGCAATACATCCAAATGTACCAATAAATTCAAATCGACCCGCTGCAAATTCATACGTATTTCTCTTAGCTCAAAAATAAATGCTTTTTATAAACTGAATATATTGGCAATTTTCTACTGCATTATGGTCTAATAAGCCATCAAATCAATACATCATCCTAGATTTCAACCTGTAATTCGTTCTATACTACCGATCAATATCTAACATATATTGCTTCAAGCTATTGTTTTTACTATATTATACATAAAGTAAATACTAGAGATAACAATCATAAATTAGATAAATCTTACTAAGGTAGTTATAGTGAGTAATATAGTTAGGTCAAAACGTAAACAACACGGATTGATGTTAATGACCCATTTGCTAATATACTATAGATCATTGTAGCACCTCTTATTAGTAGTTAGCGATATCAGCGACTGCTAACTGCTAAAATACGTTAAAATATACCTCAGCACTACTACTCTAAAAGCGTTAACGCAAATACATTATACATTGTGCTGAATAACGGCAGTTATATTGATTGGCTTACGGCAACTTAGCTCATTATAGACTAGGATAACTAACAACAGTTTGTGCCTTTACTGGATTTATTCTGCCCATAGTTTAATCAGTATTCACTAACTGCTATGCCTACACTAGGGCTGCCAGCTATTAGATCATCTACTAAATGGTAATGTACTGCCAACTATTTTTTATTAATTTGTCTGGTTATAGCCCTTGTATTCTTCATCAAGTTTGTTTAGGGTAATAGGCCAAAGATTTATGCTGAATAAATAATTATTCATAGTTACCTCAAACTGCAACACCCTTAGGGTCATAATCAGTCCTAAGTTTCGATATTATTATTACCATCGTGTTGGCTACAACTCAGTGCAATTATTGCTACGTTCGATAGCAGCTCAGCTATATGGATAATAGTGTGAGTATCGCTAAAATCATTTTTATAACCAAGCTTATCTAAAATTAAACTTTGTTCGTTAGTCTTTTAACACCCACCAAGGAGAAGTCTAGATGTCAAATTATACATCTGCAATTGAACGTGTACGTGAACTGAAACAAAAATACGGCAATTGGGACCATATCAGCGAGAATGATGCTGCACGTATGATGGTTCAAAACCGCTTTAAAACTGGTTTAGACATTGCAAAATATACTGCAAAAATCATGCGCCAAGACATGGCAGAGTACGATCAAGATACTTCTAAATACACTCAGTCTTTAGGTGCATGGCATGGTTTTATCGCTCAACAAACTATGTATGCTAACAAAAAACATTTCGGTACTACTTCAAAAAAATACATCTATCTATCAGGTTGGATGGTAGCTGCACTACGTTCAGAGTTTGGTCCATTACCTGACCAATCTATGCACGAAAAAACAGCTGTATCTGATCTTATCGAAGAGATCTACACTTTCTTACGTCAAGCTGATGCTAAAGTATTGAACGATTACTTCCGTGAGCTAAACGCTGCTGAAGAAGCTGGTCAAGACACTAAAGCTATCGAAGAGAAAATCGAAAACTTCGAGTCACATGTTGTGCCAATTATTGCTGATATCGATGCCGGTTTTGGTAACGAAGAAGCGACTTACTTGTTTGCTAAAAAGCTTATCGAAGCGGGTGCTTGTGCCCTACAAATCGAAAACCAAGTATCTGATGCTAAGCAATGTGGTCACCAAGCGGGTAAAGTTACTGTACCGCATGAAGACTATATCTCAAAGCTTAACGCTATCCGTTATGCATTCTTAGAGCTTGGTGTTGAAGACGGCGTTATCGTTGCCCGTACTGACTCTGAAGGCGCATCACTAACGCAAAAAATCCCAGTATCGAATGAGCCTGGTGATTTAGCTTCTAAATATATCGATTTCATCGAAATGGAAGAAGTAACGCTTGAAACTGCTAACGAAAACGACAGCTTACTTAAGCATAACGGTAAACTAGTACGTCCTAAGCGTTTAGCTAACGGCCTATATAGCTTCCGTGAAGAAACTAATATTGACCGCGTTGTTCTTGACTGTGTGACTGCTCTTGAAAACGGTGCTGATCTACTATGGATCGAAACTCCTACACCAAACGTTGAACACATCAAAATGATGGTTGATCGTATTAAAGAGCAACAGCCACAAGCGAAATTGGTCTATAACAATAGCCCATCGTTTAACTGGACTCTTAACTTCCGTAAGCAAGTTATCGCTGCATGGGAAAAAGAAGGTAAAGATATCTCTGCTTATAACAAAGATAACTTAATGAGCGGCGATTACGACGATACAGAATTGAACGTTGCTGCTGATGAGCTTGCGAAGAGCTTCCAAAGAGACGCAGCACGTGAAGCTGGTGTATTCCATCATCTAATCACTCTACCTACTTACCATACTGCAGCTCTAGAGATGAACGAATTGTCTAAAGGCTACTTCGGTGAAGATGGTATGCTTGCTTATGTTGCTGGCGTACAGCGTAAAGAGATCCGTGCAGGTGTTGAAGCAGTTAAGCACCAAGCAATGGCTGGTTCTGACATCGGTGATGATCATAAAGAGATCTTCTCAGGTGAAAACGCTCTTAAAGCTGGTGGTGGCAAAAACACTATGGATCAGTTCAAATAGGCCTTATCCTCCTATAAACATGCACTAACTAGTAAATGTTTAAACCAAAAAGCCGCCCTACTTTATGTAGGGCGGCTTTTTTATAGCCTGCAAAATATAGCCTGATCCTGATTATTAATAAAAACTATATCTCTGATAACTAACCTTGGTATTTAACGCATCAAATTTAGCTTGTTATTAGTAGCGGCCTCTCATAGGATAGTGACATTATCACTCTACAAGTAGAAGGTTCGCATGCAAGAGATAGAGTTAAAATTTTTGGTGCCAGCAGCACGCCTAAAAGGCTTAATGCGCCAAGCAAAAGTCAAATCATCTGAGACCAGTCAACTGGCTGCTCACTATTATGATACCGCCGATTATACACTGGCAAACGCTGGTATTGGCCTGCGTATCCGTAAGGAAGGTAGTAACTGGGTACAGACTATTAAAGCCGGTGGTGATGGCCTAGCGGCGCGTTTAGAGCACAATACCTTGTTGGATGCTAACCAAGTGCAAGCTATGCTTGATGATAATAATTTACTGCCTGATTTAAGCCTTTATCAAGACACTCCTATTGCCCCAGCGTTGGCTGAATTTAAATTAAAAAAGCTGACAAAAAATCTAACACGGCAATACGTTACTGATGTGCAGCGTACTACCCGCTTGTTAAACGATACTAGCAATATGAATAGTGATAAGAGTCTTAGCAACGATAGCAATGCACTGCCTAACCGTGTAGAAATGGCCTATGATTATGGGCAAATTATTCACGGTAATGATGCTAGCTCATGCCAACCTATTCAAGAGATAGAATTTGAGTTAGTAAGCGGCGAGCTTGAATTTTTATTTGCTACTGCCAAAATTTGGTGTAAGCGTTATAAATTATGCTTATCTACTGTGACTAAAGCTGAGCGTGGCGGCTTGCTGATCAAAGGCGAGGATCATAGTCCAGCGGTCAGTGCTGATCTTAGCCAATTAAAAGTTGATGAGCGCAGGAGTCTGCCACAATTTATTCGGGCAGTAGTACATAACTGTCTGCTACAAATACTACCCAATAGTAGTGCTATCGTAGCAGGTAGTGAGGATGACAGTCATCTATTACAACTGCGTCTGGGTATCCGACGTCTGCGCGTGGCCTTAAAAGCTTTTAAAAAGTTCTCAGAGCATATTAATCCTGAATGGTCGCTAATTCTTAAACAAACAGAGCACTTACTCTCTCACTACCGTGGGCTTGCTTATATAGCGGCTCATGTTGAGCCCCAGTTAGTGCAGCAAGGTGCCCCTAACGTACAATGGACAGCAGATATTGCTAAACTAAAAATTACTCCTATTAATGCTATTGCTGCTAATGACTTCCAGATTACCTTACTGGAGCTGATTGAGTTCGCCATGAGTGCTGATAGTGATGAAGACTCAGCAGCTCCCTTAGCTGTCGCTAAGCTAGCAAAAATACTAGCTAAAAAGCAGCTAAAACTACTAAAGGCTGATCATCAACTCGTTGACTTAAGCGATGGCTTAACTGATGACATCAGTAATGATTTAAGCGCTGATTTAAGTGAAAAGCTATCAGAACCTGCTTTACAGGATACTGAGGTAGATAGTGAGGCAGTAGTAGCTAGCCATATGACTGGCGTTGAAAAGCAGCAAGCTGCACAACATGAAGTACAGCGTCAATTAAGCGACTTACGTTATATTACTGAATTTGCCGCCCCGCTATATGCTAGTAAAAAAACCAAACGCTTCCTAAAGCAGTTAACTAAAGCTCAGCAAGCCTTAAGTCAGCATCAAGATCATCAGCAATACCAACGTTATTATCAGCAAAAATCTACCACTGACGTTAATGCACTCTATGGTGCTGGTTGGTTTGCCGCTTTAACCCTAAGCGATTGGCAGCGCTGCCAAAAACGCTTGGCTAAAGTTCGCCGTACGGCTACCTTCTGGTAATTAATAAGGTTTTATAGAAAGCAGTAGCCAAATACTGATAGTAAAAAAAGTAATAGTAAAACACTGTTAAAGCACTTTTAAATAGCAGCAATAAAAAAAGACAGCCTCACTAATAGAGACTGTCTTTTTTTATGGCTACTACTTAGTATAATCGATCAACTATAAGGAACTGGCTTAACAAATGAAGTGCTACTAGGATGAATTTTGTGTAGTCTCTGGGAACACAGCACCCAAGGGAAATTTATACCATCAGCACACCATAATGGCTGTACTCTTGTTAATTAGGATTAACGATTAACCATAGTAACTAAGCTTAGCTAGCTGTTATTTATTAAATAGCTGTCAAAGCAGTTGTTGACTAATAGGGTTTTGAATCCTTACTGCTCTAACCCTAGCACTTTCATACGCTGATTGAGTGGCTGATAGCTTTTGTCGCCCGCAGCTTGCAATATATTACCAAACGGCATTTGTGCCACTAATTCCCAGTTATCAGGGATAGCGAACGCTGCGGCAACCTCTTCGTCAATTAGCGGATTATAATGCTGCAAACTAGCGCCAACCTCTAATGTACTCAGCTCTGTCCATAGCGCATACTGATGCATCGCTGAAGTCTGTTGCGCCCAAACAGAGAACCTATCGGCATACAACTGAAATTGTTCCTGCATCGACTTTACCACATCGGTATCTTCATAGAACAGCACAGTACCAGCAGCAGCACGGAAGCTATCCATCTTTTGCTTACTACTAGAAAAATCACCATCAGCCACTTCTTCGCGCAGCTTAAGTTCGGTAATATCCCACAACTGCTGATGCTGCTCGCCAAATAAAACCACTAAGCGTGAAGATTGCGAGTTAAAAGCCGAAGGGGTATGCAGTAAGATACGTTCAGCCATATTGACTATAGCTTGTGGAGCGACGGCTAACTCATTACCTAAAGCATAAATAGAGCGACGTTCATTAAAGGTTTGTTGCAGAGTTTCCAAAGTAGCTTTAGACATTATAATTATCCTTATAATTGCAATTAATATTAAAGATCAGAGACAAGTAACCAGCTAGCAATAAACATAGCCATTAGCCAACTATTAATGAATTAGTCTTGGCGCCGTACTAACCCAGTATTGACAACAGACAGGCTCAAGATTATAGCAGTGAGCTTAACAGTTAACAGTTTGGCTTAAGTTTTTTTATCAATAACCTTGTAATTTTTCTTGCAATTTGATCATGCTTTGACTATGTAATGCCATTAGCTGTCGATAATGATAACTGGAGTACCTTCTTCTACTTGTTCATACAACTCAAAAATGTGCTGATTACGCATGCGGATACAGCCATGAGAAAGGGGTACACCCATCGGCTCCGTATCGGGCGTGCCATGAATATAAATATAACGCTGATAGGTATCGCAGCCCCCTTGAGCGTTGCTACCTTTATTAAAGCCTGGCTCTATACCTTCGAGCCATAATATTCGACTCAATATCCAATCGCGGCTCGGCTGCTCCTGCCCTAAGCTGGCACTATAAACCTCACCAGTAGGCACTCGGCCAATAAACACGGCATTCATAGGCTCAGTACCGCCTATTTTTTCGGCGATAATATGCTTACCCAGTGGCGTACAGCCGCTGTCTTGTTGACTGCCTATACCATTTTTAGCAGTCGAGATACTATACTGGCAGACTAAGGTATCTTGTCGATATAAGCTCAGTTTTTGCTCAACAATATTAATAACGATATAAGTAGCATAGTTATTATTTTGCGGGATAACTGGTGGTGTCATAAGTTGTGTCATAAGTAATAATCCACTAGCAGTCTATTAGTAAGCATCTATTGATTTCTTGAGACCTAAGTTATAAATAATTTGTAGCCATTTGAATAAACTAACACCTATTTTTAATGTTAAAAGATTGTATCAAACTCGTAGGCACCGTACTATATACTTAAACCTTTTAAAGCTAGCAAATTATGACCAATATTTCACCGACACGGGTGTCGATGTATGATTTTCTATTTCAAGATATGCAGCCTATAGTTTCGTTGTTGGCTGATGCTGCTAACCTATCGTTACCACAAACACGATTAGGACTAGCTGCTAGTCTACAAGCTATCGTAACGGCTCTACTCGCTTATGAACAGCAATATCACGCCTCAGCGGTGCATAAAAAACTATTTACTCGTAGCGCGGTCAAAGAGCTGCGTCAGTACAATGCCATGAACTTTGCAACCATCAATGCCAGTCTGTATCATCGCAACGATGTCGCTGATGCAGTATTTGGTGATGTGGCAACTGTGATGAAAGCTAGTGCTCATATAGCGGCGCAAATTGACGCTAGTACTGCACAAGTAAAAACACTACTAACTTCATTATGCCTTATTGTACTGCGTGAGTTGGCTATCTTAGCAGACTATAGCCAACTTGATCATGAAGAGCTGGGTCATTGGTTTGATTTACAGCCGCAGTTTTTGCAGGCAGCCGCTATCGATAAATACTGGTATGAGCTGACTGGATTTCAGCCATTACAAGCCAGCGCCAGTCAAGATATGCAGCAGGCAACTCCTAACTACTTAAAAGTTATTGGTCGTGCGCCTGAGAACGTTCAGCAAGGACGTCATAATGATCTGTTGGTGTTTGCTCCGATGCCTTTGATCGAGCTACCACATCAACGCTGGTTGCTGCAGTTGGCCAAAATTGCTGATATCTATCTGAGTCGTGATCGATTGCGCATTACTTCTGAACCAACTACTGCACCTGTTGCGCCTTTAGTCAGTTTAGGACTACTCGAGGCCAATAAAGACCCTAGCCCTGTTACTACTAGCGAGGCACCTATCGACTACGATACCTCTGTACCACTATGGAAAAACCCAGTCATTCTTATTATTATCTTAGTCATCGGTAGCCTTAGCGCTTTGGCTGCTTTGAAATATCAGCAGCAAAAATCTAACGGTATCTTGCCAGCTGCCGCCGCAGTATATAAGCATGACCGTGCTGAAGAGCGTCAACAGCAAGATGCTATCGGCAAAATAGAACAGTAGCAACGGCTAGCATTGGTATTGATATTAGTATGAAAACCATTACCGTCTAACAAACAATACTAGATCTCGGCTAATGCCAGCAACTTATGACGCATAAAAAAACAGAGACTCAAGGTCTCTGTTTGTTATTAATTAGATTCATTGACTGGACTTGACTACTTAGACAAGTCACGACCACGGCTAGCTTCGATAGCCAGACGCAGACCATTTAAACGGATGAAGCCTTCTGCATCTTTTTGATCATACGCACCAGCATCATCTTCAAAAGTTGCAATCTTCTCATCGAACAATGAATCAGCTGATTTACGACCAACTACGCTGACGCTACCTTTATACAGCTTCACACGTACAGTACCGTTGACATATTCTTGTGACTTATCGATTAACTCTTGCAGCATTAGACGCTCAGGACTGAACCAGTAGCCATTATAGATAATTTTAGCGTAGCGTGGCATCAACTCGTCTTTTAGGTGCGCCGCTTCACGATCAAGGGTCAAAGACTCAATACCACGATGGGCTTTAAGCATAATAGTCCCTGCTGGGGTCTCATAACAGCCGCGTGACTTCATACCTACGTAACGGTTTTCTACGATATCTAGGCGGCCAATACCATGCTTACCACCAATCTCATTGAGCTTGATCATAATTTCATAGGGCTTAAGCGGCTCACCATCAATAGCGACGATATCACCTTTTTTATACTCAAGTTCCATATACTGCGCTTGATCTGGTGCTTGCTCTGGGCTTACTGACCAGCGCCACATATCATCTTCAGCTTCAGCATAAGGATCTTCTAAGATACCGCCTTCATAAGAGATATGCAGTAGATTGGCATCCATCGAATAAGGAGATTTAGTTTTAGTGCCTGCATAATCGATGGCAATATTATGCTCTTTGGCATAGTCCATCAAGCTTTCACGACTAGATAAATCCCACTCACGCCAAGGGGCGATAGTAACCACATCAGGAGACAAAGCAACAGCACCAAGCTCAAAACGCACTTGGTCATTACCTTTACCAGTAGCACCATGACTAATAGCGTCTGCACCATGCTCAGCGGCAATCTCAACTAAGCGCTTGGCGATTAGTGGACGGGCAATAGAAGTACCGAGTAAGTACTCGCCTTCATAGATAGCATTGGCACGGAACATAGGGAACACATAATCACGAGCAAACTCTTCACGTAGATCTTCAATGTGAATGTTTTTGATACCCATCGCTTCAGCTTTAAGACGTGCTGGCTCTACTTCTTCACCTTGACCGATGTCAGCGGTGAAAGTGATAACTTCTGCATCATAAGTCTCTTGTAGCCATTTGGCGATGATTGAAGTATCAAGACCTCCAGAATAGGCCAGAACAATTTTATTAATATTTTTTTTATCTAGTTTTGCCATGAATGACTCCTAGTAAGTGGCGGGAAGGTTAAAATATCATAGTGCTAGTTGGCTACAATATAAAGTAAAAAATGCAGAGAATATTTAGCAGTTGTTTATAGACGCTTTACAAACTATGCAAAACAAGCATAAAAAGCGCTCAAAACTGACTTTTCCTGCTTAGTGTACCTTATATTGACCTTATATCATATTTAGTCTACGCCCTGTTTGTTAGTAATAATCAGCTGACTATTATCCAAGGCAATATTTGCTAATCAACCGCTTATCTTTAGCGGCATATTTAGTCAGAGAGTCAAATCTGTTATTATGGGCACTGGTAAAATTCTCTAATAAAAACTAGCCAGTAAATAACGGGTAAAACTATCCATATAATCCGACTAATAAAATAATTTATCAGCTGTCGTTTATTGACAAATGTATTAACTTATCAGCCTCAACTATCTCTTAGTTCCTATTTTTCATCTTAATTTCATCCTACAGAGCGTTATAATCCTTATGACTGATTTTATTGCAGAGCTAACTATTATTCAGCCAGACGACTGGCATATCCATTTACGAGACGGTCAAGCACTGGCGACTACTGTTGCCCATGCAGCGACTAGCTTTAATCGTATTATCTGTATGCCCAATCTGGTACCACCAGTCAAAAACGCAGCTGATGCCCAAGCTTATCGTGAGCGCATAATGCAGTATTTGCAGGCAAGTGACATTAGTGCTGATCGCAAAGTCACTTTTGATCCACGCATGACTTTATACATGACTGATCAGACTAGCGTGCAAGATATAGAAATGGCGGTCAAATTTGGCATAGTACAAGCCGTTAAGCTTTACCCTGCTGGTGCTACGACTAACTCTGCCGATGGCGTCACTAACATTAATGCCCTAGCAGATGTGTTTGAAGCTATGCAGAAATATCAGTTACCTTTGCTATTACATGGTGAAGTGACTCATGATCATGTCGATATTTTTGACCGTGAAAAGCGCTTTTTGGATGAAGTATTAACGCAAATTATCGCCAAATTCCCAGCATTAAAAATTGTAGTTGAGCACATCACTACTAGCGATGCTGCTGACTTTGTGTTAGCGCAAGGTAACCATGTTGCCGCTACTATTACCCCGCAGCACTTAATGTTCAATCGTAACCATCTATTGTTAGGTGGTATCAAGCCACATCTATATTGCTTACCTATTCTCAAGCGGGCCTCGCATCAAAAAGTATTATTAGATGTGGCGACTAGTGGCAGTCCAAAATTCTTTTTGGGTACTGACTCAGCGCCGCACTCAACCGATAAAAAAGAAGCCGCTTGCGGCTGTGCGGGCTGTTATAGCTCAGCGACAGCTCTTCCGCTCTATGCTACTGCATTTGATAGTGTTGGCAAAATTAACAACCTTGAGGGCTTTGCTAGTCGTTTTGGTGCTCAGTTCTATGGCTTGCCAATCAGCACCAACACGGTCACTTTAATCAAAAAGCCAATGCAAGTCCCTAGTGCTTATCCTTACTTTGACGGCTCAACGCTGACCCCACTAATGGCTGGTGAAACGCTACCTTGGTCTATCAAGGCCTAAACTACATTCTGCCTAAGTCTGATGATATGACCGCCAAGCTAGTAGCATTCATATCATCAGCTACTCGTATAATTTCAACTTATTATGACTACCGATAAAAGTGATTTGACTGTCTATGACCACCCAAAATAACACTCCTGTATCCGATGAGGTCTTGAGTGGCCCTGCTGAGCGTATTAGCACTAATGAAGCGAGCTCTATTAAAGCATCAGCACCCTCTGAGACTACAGAAACTCAGACGCCAATGACTCTAAAAGAGCGTTTTCGTAAATTTTTACCGGTAGTAGTCGATGTGGAGACTGCTGGTTTTAACTCGCAAACCGACGCCCTCTTAGAGATTGCTTGTATCCCTATTCTGCTCAATGAGCAAGGGGTTTTTTATCCAGGCGAGGCGCTAAATGCCCATATCGAACCTTTTGAAGGGGCAAACTTAGAGCCAAGCGCCCTAGCGTTCACCGGCATTGATCCCAATAACCCGATGCGAAAAGCTATTGCAGAAGATGAAAAAGTGGCGCTAAGACGCATTTTTAAAGGCCTAAAAGAAGTGCGAAAAGCTGAGGAATGTCGCCAATGTGTCCTTATTGGCCATAATGCTCATTTTGACTTAAGCTTTTTGAATGCGGCAGTTCTACGTACTAATAGCAAAAGCCACAACCCATTTCATCAGTTTTCGGTATTTGATACGGTGACTTTAGCCGCCTTAGCCTTCGGTCAGACAGTACTGGCTCGTGCTTGCAAAGCAGCAGGGCTAGATTTCGATGGTAATGATGCACACTCAGCGTTATACGATACCCAAAAGACTGCTGAGCTGTTCTGTCATATCCTTAACCACTACCCAATGCTTCCTAATGCCCTGCGTGTCCAAGAACCTAACGAGACTTTGACAGATAGCAACAACTAACAAACAGCAATTAGCCAAATTTTATCTATAATGAACCAATAGTAATGGAACACTCACTAATTGCTATTGGTTAACTGGCGATAATAGCTAACCTATGAGCATAGTTTTACTGCAATGAATAATAACGCTGTTGTATTATTAATCCGACTTGATCATCTTAGTTTTTAGTTGATAAGGATATGATTGATACAATGAAACTATTTTGACTGTTGCTTAAGTTATTTGCTGTTTGCAGAAGCGGCATTTAGCTTGATGGTCATTGTTATGATTCAGTACTAATCGATATATCCTGTAGATGATTTAAGCTGCTTACGCTGCCTTTATGGCCTGCAACAGGCTGTGATAGGCTCAACAGGAGAGCTACCCTAATGGAACTAGAACCGCAGCACATGTTATGGGGAACTATTATTGGTTATATGTTATTAGCTTTAACTATTAGCACCTGCACTTCTCTATGGATACGCCACCATTTAAAGAATAATAACCTACATCCACGTCGCGCATTGAAAAAAAGATACTTACTATTAAAAAAACGTAGAAAAAGGCTTGACAGTAGACACAGACGCTATTAGAATGTGCACCACTTCAGCATAAATGGTGAAAGCAGTTGAAGCGTAGTACCTAGTCCCCATCGTCTAGAGGCCTAGGACACCGCCCTTTCACGGCGGTAACGGGGGTTCGAATCCCCCTGGGGACGCCACATATAAAAGTGGTATCTACTCCGGTAGTAATGCTTTAGAACCTTCCAAAACTTTATAGGTTTTGGAAGGTTTTTTTATGGGCTAATGATTAGTTATCGTAGAAGGTAGATTGGCGGCTTACAGTATAGTGACTATCAGTATAATTAAATCGTTTATCCCTAATTGTTAATGTCCTTGATACCCTTAATATCATGAAAATCATAACTATTAAGAAAATATTATAGGCATAAAAAATCCCAGCCGTTCGCTGGGGTTTAAAATAAGATCTAGTGCTCAATCTTTTAGGTAATGATCTAAAATTTATCTGATAGCATAAACCACAATAGGGTCAAAATAATAAGTAATCCTAATATAGTTTGAATCAAAAAGAACGCTTGGTGCTCCCCGACTACTTTACTTAAAGTCAAGCCCAAGACATTATACTTTATAGGTTGCGTATCAATATCACCAGTGTTTTTCTGCTCTTCATAATAGCCTTGTAAAGTATCTACGAATGGTCGCCACTCATTAGCGTCCCAGTTGTAAGGCTTAAACGGCATCAACGCTTTAACTCTAGAGTCACTAAGCATCCAGCGCTCAAGAGTTATAGAGCGCAGCGACCAACCAGTAAAGCGACGCTTAGCAATGGCAGAGAACTCTAAGATATGCATATCTTTATGCCGATCATCCATCAAAATACGATTTTTGAGGTCAGTCAACGCTTGCTCTGAGCCTTCCACATACTGAAAAAAATAGCCATTACCGTAACAAACAATCCCTGTCACATTATCAGCTTTATTATTTTTTATAGAAATCTCAGCGATGTCATTGAGGGTACTGGCACCAGATAGACCTGTCGAAGTAATACGACTGACATATACTAACTGATAGAGATCTGCTGTATTTGAAAGAGTGGGACTAGTTGATGATAGCATTGTGCCTCTCCTCATAATTATAATACATAATCTAGACTACATGGCCTAAGGAATAATATACAAGTAAGAGAATATGAACCTGTAATAAGTTTTTTATATTATATATACGTATTTTTTATATATAATTGTATTAACTTAGTTACATAGTAGTGCAGTTTGGTCAGTAAAGCAAATAATAAGTTATAAATAATCGGCTACATTGTAACTTGGTAATAATCTGTCAGCCTTTATAGCATTGGGCTTAAGGGAATAAGCACTGGCTCTACATTGCTAATTTTTAATTTACTTTTTAGCAAATGCTAATACTTGACATATATCAAAGTAACCGTTAGGAAAATAATATTTGAAATAACCCTATTATTAGCAAGGTTTTATAAGCAAATGAGGGTTTTATAACAAAAAGAGTGCTTTACAAGAAAAGGAGGGTTTTGTAAGAAAAGCAAGGTTCAATACTGTTTTTAGGTTATAAACCGGTCTATTAAGAGATCAGATTATTGTAAAAGGCTTTTTGCTAGGATGCTGCTATCATCAACCTTATTAGTTGCAGGCTTGGCCTTGTGCGCTTAGTAAAGCACTCAGTAGTAGCGCATCATCTGGATAAGTCAGTTTAATATTCTGACGACTGCCCGCTACTAACCTAATAGGCAAGTTTAGTTGCTCAAAAGCGCTAGCTTCATCAGTGATTTGTAGTTGTTGATCCGCAACATAAGACAATACTTGACGCAGCTTGCCCAAGCGGAAAACTTGTGGGGTTTGTGCTTGCCAAATAGTGGCACGATCTATAGTGCACTGAGAATAGTAACGCTGATTATTACTCATAGCTTCTGCATCAAGGGCAGGCTTCTGCATCGGTAGCAGATTATGATTAGAAGGTTGCTGTTGTGCTTGTTTTAGAGTATCAGCAACTGGAGTAGCAAGGATAGCCCCATGAGGCTCAGTCATAGCAGCGCTAATCACACGCTCGATATCAGCAGTAGTAACTGCGGGTCTCGCCGCATCATGAATCACTACTAAATCATCATCTGCCGCACCACTGTGAGTAATAGCTTGCATGCCTAAGCTTACCGACTGCCAACGCTCAGCACCACCCTGCGTATAAGATACTGGTAAGGCGAAGTTTAGAGTTTGCGCCGTTGTATCATCTGCGGCAATAACTAGCAAACAGTGATTAATATAAGCACTACTAGCTAACCTAGCGACGCTAAGCTGTAGCAAGGTCTGCTCATTGATGAGTAAATACTGTTTAGCTACAGCAGCACCGAAACGACTGCCGCGTCCAGCAGCGACTATCATAGCGTGTACTTTAGGGGGGGTGTTAAGCGGAGACTGACTTTTGAGCTGCTGCTTATCAGCCTTAGCACTAAATTCAGTATGGCATTGAGTATTCAACTTACTAGTAAATTTAGGATTAAGCTTGTTATTCAGCTTATTGTTGAGGATGCTCATAGGGATAGTGTGCCAGCTTGGTAGTGATTGTTATAGTTTTTATTAAGCTACTAACCATCATTGGCTACTACGAGTAGTGGGCGAAGTAGATATCTGCACAAAGGTCTCATTGTGCTTAATCAGCCCTAGATCTAAGCGTGCATGCTCCTCTACAGCTTCGAGGCCATTCTTTAAGTCATAAACATCAGTACGTAGCAAGTTATTTGCCGCTACTTGATTATCATTAAAGCGCTGTTGCTCTTCGATTTGACTCAATAATTCATTGCGTTCGACATGTCCATTACCGCCGAACCAGTATTGATACTGCAGCCCTAGCAGCACCGCAACGGCCAAAGCAAGTAACATAAATTGGCTAAAGTATTTCATATGCTCACAACATCAAACCAGAGAATAAAGGAATATATACAAAAGTGAAAATCACTATATTTATATCGTTAATAGAGCTTAATAGCTTAGCATCATCATTAAAATAAATACAAGCTACTAAGCCAAACTTTGTTAGCGAATTCAAAACCTTAGTTCCAAATTCGCTATCCTATAATGAGCAAATATTTAACTGACTAAGCTTTAGCCGCGTAAGCCGATAAACTCTTCACGGCCACGATAACTTGCGCGTACTTGCTGCTCTATGCGTAACAGTTGATTGTATTTTGCTACGCGGTCTGAGCGGCATAATGAGCCAGTTTTGATTTGACCGGCCGCCGTACCTACTGCTAGATCAGCAATAGTGCTATCTTCAGTTTCGCCCGAGCGATGAGAGATAATAGTTGCATAGCCGTTTTTCTTAGCTAGATAGATAGCATCTAGAGTCTCTGACAAAGTACCGATTTGGTTAAACTTAATCAAAATAGCATTAGCGATATGCTTATCAATACCTTCTTGCAAGATTGCGGGGTTGGTTACGAATAAGTCGTCACCGACTAACTGTACTTTGTCACCGATTTGCTCAGTTAAATACTTCCAACCATCCCAATCTGACTCATCAAGGCCATCTTCGATAGAGATAATCGGATATTGACGCGCCAGCCCTACTAAGTAGTCAGAAAAACCTTGGCTATCAAAGCTTTTATTGCCCTCACCGGCCAGAATATATTTACCGTCTTTATAGAACTCACTAGCCGCACAATCAAGCGCTAAGTGGATATCTTCACCAGCCTTGTAACCGACTTGCTCGATTGCCTGCATGATGACCGTGATGGCCTCTTCATTACTACGTAAGTTAGGGGCAAAACCACCTTCATCACCAACAGAAACACTCAAACCTTGCGATTTTAGTACTGACTTTAGGCTATGAAAAATCTCTGTACCAGCTTGTAGCGCTTCTGAAAAGCTGGTAAAGCCGACAGGCTCAATCATGAACTCTTGGATATCGACAGTGTTATCTGCATGCTCACCACCGTTTAAGATATTCATCATCGGTACAGGCATAGTCAGTGAAGTCTGATTACGCAAATTAGCGATGTACTGATGTAGCGGTAGATGCTGTGATTTAGCAGCAGCTTTAGCGGTAGCTAATGATACAGCTAGTATAGCGTTAGCCCCTAAACTGCCTTTATTTTCAGTGCCATCAAGCTTAATCATCGCATCATCAATCTGCTGCTGCTCAGTGACATCTTTGTCCATCAAAGCGCTGCGGATTTGACTATTGACATTGGCTACGGCTTTTTTGACCCCTTTGCCCATGTAACGGCTTTTATCGCCGTCACGTAACTCTATTGCTTCACGTGAGCCAGTAGATGCCCCGCTTGGCACTGCTGCACGGCCTACTGTACCATCAGCTAAAATAACATCAGCTTCAATCGTTGGGTTACCCCGTGAATCTAGTATTTCACGAGCACGAATGTCTTTAATTGCGGTCACTTTGGTGGTTTCTTCAGCGTACATAATGTCTTAAATTCCTTTGGTCATGCCAAGTTTGTGGGATAAAAAAGGGATAATAAAATATTGGGCGTGCTTACTTATGAGTATTCAACACGTCCTAGAGAGACGAACAAATATAACTGGGATAAATGAGTCTGTAACTAACACCGTAAATACGGTCAACTATGCTTATATTAACCATAAGTAAGTCTTATGTTTATGACTATAAAAACACGGCTATGGTGCTTGGCATCATAGCATAAATTCAATGAAATATTACCACTGTTAGCGCTAACCTTTATGGAGTGCGCTAAGCCTTAAAGCTCAGCTATTCGACGTTGGCCATCAAGCCTTATCTATTAAAACCTGTCTGCAAAACCGGACCCTAATAAAAATCAGCTGCTACCTAAGTGTCAGCTACTACCTAAGTGCCAGCTATTAACTAAGTGTCAGCGACTAGACCTTGTTTGCAACATTAGGCGCAGATACGGTATTAGGTGATTCTACAGCCGTTTTAAAACGGGTTAAGCGTAGGGCATTCATCAGTACTGAGATTGAGCTAAGGGCCATAGCGGCGGCAGCTATCATTGGGTTTAAAAAACCAAAGGCAGCTAATGGAATCCCTAGACAATTATAAATAAAAGCAAAGAATAAATTTTGTTTAATATTGCGTACTGTCGCTTGAGCTATTTTTTGTGCTGCATCAATGTGCATCAGTGACTCACCCATCAAGCGCGCAGAAGCGCTATGCTGTGCTACATCAGTGCCATCTACCATTGCAAAGCTAGCATCAGCAGTGGCCATGGCTGGTGCATCATTGACCCCATCTCCTGCCATCGCCACTTTATGTCCAGCCGTTTGTAACTTAGCGATTTGGCTAGCTTTATCACGTGGACTCATTTGGCCATAAGCAGCATCGATACCTAGCTGCCCGGCTACGTGGTCGACAACTGACTGCTTATCGCCACTCATTAAGATGACCTTAATACCAGCAGCTTGTAGTGCACTAATCGCCTGTGGAGTATCGGACTTTAGATCGTCCGCTAATGCGAACGCTCCTAAAGGCTCATCATTAATGCTCACCGCCACAGTACTAGCTATTTTCCATACTTTGGGCATCAGCTTAGGCAATAGCAAATTTGCAAAATCAGCAGTGCCGACTTTAACGGTGCCAAGACCTTCGATATTGGCTTGAATACCAGCGCCTTTGATAACGCTAATATTGGTCACTGGTAGTAAGGATAATTGGCGCTCAGCTGCCGCATTGATTAAGGCGGTTGCTAGCGGATGGCTGGCATGCACTTCGACACTAGCAGCAAGTTGCAGCACCTCATTGACCGCTAAAGACTTATCCACCATTACTTGATCAACGATAGTCGGTTTACCAATAGTCAGAGTACCTGTTTTATCTAGGACTACAGTATCAATATCCCCTGCCGCCTCTAAACTCTGTGCGTCTTTGAACCAAACGCCATGCCGAGCAGCAACGCCCATACCAGCCATGATCGCCGCTGGAGTAGCTAAACCTAAGGCGCAAGGACAAGCAATGACTAATACAGATACTGCATGCATCAGGGCGGTATCTAACATCCCCATCAGCCACCAAGTTAGCCCGAAAGTCACTGAGGCGATGGCTACTACTACTGGCACAAAGATAGCAGTGACTTTATCTGCTAAGCGCGCCAGCTTGGCTTTAGATCCCTGCGCATCGCTGAGCGCTTGCACCATATCACCAAGCTTAGTATCGCTACCTTTAGCAGCGACCCGATATAACAAGCTACCGTTTTCGACTAACGCCCCGGCCAGCAGTCCGTCGCCGATTTGTTTTTTCAGCGGTACAGATTCGCCAGTTAAATGACTCTCTACACACCAGCCTTCACCATCGACAACGACTCCATCAGTAGCCACACGACTGCCTTGCTTGGCACGTAAGATGTCATCGATTTGCACTTGTTGCAAAGCCACATTATAAAAATCACCATTAGGCTGCTGCTGTTCAACTTCATCAGGGGTTAGTGTCAATAATAAATCAATGCTATTTAGGCTGTGTTTTTTGGTACGCTCTTCTAAATACTTACCAGTACGCACAAAGACGATGACCATCACCCCTGCTTCAAAATATACCTCAGGGCCATGGTTCATAGCGCCATGCAGCATGGTGCTATCGCCATGAGTTAACCAAGTATAAGTGGAATACGCCCAAATGGTTACAGTGCCGATCACCACCAGCACATCCATATTGGCCAGCCCACCTTTTATTGATGCCCAAGCACTACTATAAAAAGGCAGCGCAAATCCAAACTGGACGATGGTTGCCAATACAAACTGCATCCAAGTCGCTGGCATCCACGCCATGCCTTGACCTACTAGCATGCCTGTCATACCGACTAAGAATGGTATTAAACATAGCCACAGTCCAATTAAGCGCCACGGTAGACGCGTTGCAGGGTCTTTATTAGGTTTGGCAAATAAGTCCTCGCCTGCTTGTAGGTTAGCTACAAAGCCAGTTTTATTGACCCATTCGGTAATCTGCTCGGGTGTCGTCTCTATTGGATTATAATCTACGTTAGCCGTCTCGCCAGCGAAGTTGACACTAATCTCATAGATAGAAGGTTTTTTAGTCAGTACTTTTTCGATTCGCGACGCACAAGCCTGACATGACATACCCTCAATCGCTAGCTGCAAATGTGCGCGCTGCGGTTGCAACTGAGTATTTTTCTGAATATCAGTCTCTACTGCATAGCTTTCATCAGAGGATGTGCGGGTGGAATCATTCATAAATAAAAGCTCGTCATACTGAGTACAGAGATATAACCGCCATAAGCGCTATTAACGTATAACAGTAGGTCAGTGGGTGGATGGATGCTGCACAAGATAGGGTAATTAGAGCAATAAATCAATGCATAACATCCATCAACAGCGTTATCTTCATTATCTCAGGCAGCAAAGACATAATAAATATCAGAACATAATAAATATCAGAACATAATAAATATTAGAAATAGTAACAGTCGCTATTAACCTTAGGCAAAATACTGGCTTTTCAAGCCTAATCGGCAAGTTAGCTAACTGTAAACCAACAAGCTAAGTCCTAGATTTGTAGCAAAAAAAACCAGCCTTAGCAGCTGGTTCTATGATAAAGATATAAACCTCTTACGAATTAGCAACAGTGGCATCAAATCCAGCATCATCAATTGCAGCGGCAATCTTCTCAGCGCTAGTTTTAGTATCATCAAAGCTGACTGTTGCTAAATTATCAGCAAGCTCAATTGAGATAGTATTTAACCCATCGATGTCAGCAGTAGCAGTATGTACACTAGCCACACACCCACCACAAGTCATGCCATCAATATTAATAGTACGCGTTTGCTCTGCCATGTTAGGCTCCTTATTGTTATCTATTAGAGTAATTAGCTACTCACTATTATCCTCTGACTATTAGCCACTACGTTAGAGCAATGCTAATTAAGTATCAAGGGCGTTTAGTAGCTGATTCATTACCTGCTTAGTTGCCGTTCAGTTCAGTATTCACTTCTCGTGATAATGCGGATTCTGTGGAGAGTCAATTGGGAACGGTTGGGTAACATAGTCGACCATGCTGATAGCGGCGGTCAGTGCGTGAATACTGGTATCCGTATCCTCGTAACTGACTATAGCGCTATTGCTGGCGGTATCAAGCTCAATGGCAGTTACGCCAGTAATGTTCTTTAGCGCTATCATAAGACTGTCAAGGCCCTCAGCATCGCTGATGTTATCGATACTTACTCTCGCTGTTTGCATAGCCATAAGCTTGCCCTCTCATTTTAGAAGATAGTGTTTATTGAGTATCTAAAACCTCAAAGCCTTTTACTAAGTCGTCAAGCTGCTTTAATTGCTGTAGAAATGGTTCAAGCTGGCTCATGCGTAGGGCACAAGGACCATCGCACTTAGCGGTTTCAGGACTAGGATGTGCTTCTAAAAACAGCCCTGCCAAGCCTGTCGCCATCCCTGCACGTGCTAGAGTAGTAATCTGCTCACGGCGACCACCAGCGCTATCACTACGCCCGCCTGGCTGCTGCAGACTGTGGGTCACATCGAAGAATACCGGCACATCCATCTGTTTCATGGTATCAAAGCCCAGCATATCAACCACTAAATTATTATAGCCAAAAGCACTGCCACGCTCGCACAAGATGAGCTTGTCATTACCAGCCTCAAGACATTTATCAATAATGTGACGCATCTCATGCGGCGCTAAGAATTGTGCTTTTTTGATATTAATAATAGCCCCAGTCTTAGCCATCGACTCTACTAAGTCAGTTTGCCTAGACAAGAAGGCTGGCAGCTGAATAACGTCAGCAACTTCAGCTACGGGCTGCGCTTGGTGTGGTTCGTGAACATCAGTAATGATCGGCACTTGATAGCGCTCTTTGATTTGGCCTAGCCAATCAATACCCTTCTCAAGACCAGGTCCGCGAAACGAATGCAAGCTTGAGCGGTTGGCTTTATCAAAGCTGGCTTTGAACACATAGCCAATACCTAAGCGCTGACAGATATCAATGTACTGTTCAGCGATTTCAAAAGCCAACTCTTTGGACTCTAAAATATTCATACCACCAAATAACACAAACGGCTGATCATTACCGATAGTGATAATTTGCTGACTGTTGGTGTTGGTGTCTGTTTTTTTGGGCGTCGTAAGCTGGATATGCGACTGCGCAGTTAGTAAAGTGTCCATAAAATAGCTGTCCTAGTTATTATTACTGATTAGCGCTGTTGATTATTCTTATCTGGTACTCAATAGCTATTGTAACTGATAGTCCTATAAAAAAAAGCCGCTAAGTTGCATTAGCCACAAACGATATAAAAACAAAACCATTCACTTACATAAGATAATTAGCAAAAAAAGACCACTCCGTAGAGTAGTCTTTTTTATATTTCAAACCATTAAAACTACAGCTATTCAAGCTTAACCGCGTTTGCAATGATAACTATTGAAACTAAAACGCGTTTAAACTCAAAAGACTATTTAATGTCGCTATAGTTTTTAGCCGCTTTTACAAAGCTATTGAACAACGGATGGCCACCACGTGGCGAGCTAGTGAATTCAGGATGGAACTGTACCCCGATAAACCATGGATGCTCAGCAATCTCTACTGATTCAACTAAATGCTGCTTAGTTGAGTAACCCGATATAGTCATGCCAGCTTGCTCTAGTGGCTCAATATAACGGTTGTTCATCTCATAGCGATGGCGATGACGCTCTGTGATTATATTAGAGCCGTATATTTGGCTAAGCTTACTACCAGCGACTAGCTCCGCTTGTTGAGCTCCAAGGCGCATAGTACCACCAAGATCAGAATCATCACTGCGTATTTGCAATTCGCCGCGCTCATCTAACCACTCAGTAATCAGACCAATAATCGGCTCGGCAGTCTTACGATCAAATTCAGAAGAGTTGGCATTGATATTGAGCACATTACGAGCGTACTCGATTACTGCCAATTGCATACCCAAGCAGATACCTAAATAAGGTACTTTATTCTCGCGAGCATAAGTAATAGCTTTTATTTTACCTAGCGTACCGCGCTCACCGAAGCCTCCAGGCACTAAGATGGCATCAGCTTGTTTCAAGCGCTCAAGCAAGCTATGGTCAGTCTCTAAATGCTCAGCATCGATATAATCGATATTTACTGCTGCTTTATGGGTGATGCCAGCATGCAATAAGGCTTCATTTATTGACTTATAAGCATCAGGTAATTCAACGTATTTACCTACCATAGCTACGGTGACCGTAGTCTCAGGATTGAGCTGCGCCTCAACTACTTTGTCCCAATCGCTCAAGTCTGCTTCTGGCAAATCAAGACCAAAACGCTCACAAATTAGATCATCTAGATCCTGTTCATGCAGGGTGCGTGGAATTTGATAAATACTCTTAGCATCTTCGCACATGATGACCGCACGCTCTTCAACGTTAGTAAATAGCGAAATCTTACGACGATTATCAAGAGAAATCTTGTGCTCAGAGCGACAGATTAAGATATCAGGCTGCAAGCCAATGGAGCGCAGCTCTTTTACTGAATGCTGCGTCGGCTTAGTCTTAGTCTCTCCAGCGCTAGCAATGTAAGGCACTAAGGTTAAATGCATTAGCATGGCTTTATTACGACCAAGCTCAACTTGCATTTGACGCACTGCTTCCATAAATGGTAATGATTCGATATCACCAACAGTACCACCAATCTCAATAATAGCCACATCGTAGCCTTCACCACTAGCTAAAATCTTACTCTTAATCTCATCAGTGATATGCGGAATAACTTGTACAGTACCGCCTAAGTACTCGCCGCGACGCTCTTTGTTTAGAACGTTTTGATAGATACGGCCGCTGGTGAAGTTATTACTCTTACTCATTTTTGAATGGCGTAAAAAACGCTCATAATAACCCAAGTCCAAATCGGTCTCTGCCCCATCAGCAGTGACGAAAACTTCGCCATGTTGAAAAGGACTCATAGTACCCGGATCAACGTTGATATACGGATCCATCTTGGTCATAGTGACATTGACACCACGTGCCTCTAATATCGCGGCAAGAGACGCTGCGGTGATACCCTTTCCTAGCGAGGACACTACCCCACCGGTCACAAATATAAACTTGGTCATAGCACTCTATCAGTAATTGGTAAAAGAGGATTTTACTAAAAATACGCCATGAAATATAGGGCAAAACCAAAACTCTGTTAAATAGTTAGCTTTTAAGCCCTACTAATACCTATGTTGACACTTTAACCCGCTAAATTGTCTGTAAAAAACTCATAGGACCAAAAAAAACTCACCCCGAAGGATGAGTTTTTAAATCTAAAACCAGTTTGACTAAGTTTGATTAAGTTTGATAAAGATCATTTCTACAGCAAGCCTAGCTTTAGAACTTATATTCTAAACCTGCACCAAAGGCAAATACATTGATATCAGACTCAATGACATCATAGCGATCAAATTTTTCTTTACCATTTTTATTAACTTTATTTACTTTACCTACAGCAACGTAATCTGCTGAGTTTTGACCAATATAAGCATGTCCGGTGATATCCTTTTTAAACTGATAAGTACCGCCCAGCACAACTTGGTCTGAATTTGAGTTACTAAAACCATTTAGATTATCAGTTTTATTATATTGCACATAAACGGTGGTAGGTTTTGCCAAGCTGTTTAAGCCCATCTTAGCGCTGACTACTAAACCTTTTTCTTTGTCGGAGCCAGCAAAGTCATAATCAGCTTGCTGATACATAACCCCTAGGGTTACTGGATGATTAATATAATGAGTCAAATCGGCAGTGGCAGTAGCACGTATAACCTCTCCCCCATAATCAACTTTGTTCTTCTCTTTAGTATCCGTTGGGTCTAACAGGTTGATATCATCGTCCATATCCATGTCTTTACTATAGGCAATACCTGCGGTAAAACCAGTACCTTTATCAAACATCAATGAGGCACCGTAACCGTTTTTGCTATTATCTAAGCTTTCATCAGCGGCATACTGAAGGGCTAAAGCTACTGGCAGCTCTTTATATTGAGGGGCAAACCAGACGATTGAATTATTCTGACGAGAGTCATCAAGCATATTTAATGCTCTTAGCTCGTTTTCTTTATTGAGCTTACTATCGCCTAGATTGTCCCAGTAACCTTCGGTAAGGGTGACGTTATTCACTTTCCCTAGTACTGAGGAGTTGCGACCTAAGCGCAGTTCGCCGAAGCGTTTATTGGCTAGACCCAGATAAGTATCACGATTTTTAAAACCATCTTTATCCCCATCAATGCTAAAGCCATACTCTAGCTGATACACCACTTCAGTCTCATCAGATATCGACTCAGAGCCTTTTATACCAAGACGCGAGCTATGGGAGTTTATTTCTAGTGCATTTTTATCATAGTCTGTCGGGGCATCTGTGGTTTCATTAGGACCAAGACGAGTCATAACATCAGACTCAAAATTAATATAGTCAGTAGTCACAAAAACTTTGCCGTAAACCTTGGGAGCGGCATGCGCAGTAGAGAATGCTACAGCCGATAATGCTGAAGCTAAAAGTATTTTTTTCATAACGAAACTCGATTTTACGGTGATATTTAGATCATTTTGCACAGTAGTAGAACGCAGACATACAACCAAGCATAAGCTTAGAAATAAGGAGCTTGCTATAACTGGCTTTAAATAGGGGGCTGGGCAACATTTGTTGCTGGTGTAATACTTGGCTTGCAAGGATAGCAACTTTGACATTATTTGCAACATTTATCGCTAAGGTAGTGGCCGACTTTTTTAATAGTAAGCACGACTACTCTGTAAGTTTAGTTGTTGTTTATCTAGTAATGATAAACATATAGCTAGTTATTAAAGACATAAAAAAACTCACCCCGAAGGATGAGTTTTTATAATACTATTCTAATAGTTAGATTAGAATTTGTATTCTAGACCAGTACCAATTACTACTACTTCAGCATCGCCTCTTGGCGAAACTGCAAGTTCGGTTGGATTATATCCTACATTGTCAGCCTTGTTCATACCAGCATAGGCATGAGCAATGATGTTGTCTTTGTAGAAGTACTTACCACCAACAACGATCTGATTTGAATCAGAATCGTCAACACCATTTAGGTTTGAGGTGTTGTTGTACTGGGCATATAAAGACGCTGGACGAGCAAAGTTAGCTAAAGGCATTTCACCACTGATAACAAAGCCTTTTTCTTTTGACTCGCCGCCATCATAATCAGCTACTTGATATAACGCGCCTAATCTTACCGGAGCTGCGATATATTTACCTAGATCAACCGTAGCCGTACCACGGATGATATCACCTCTAATATTCTGGTCTTTGTCATAAGCTAGGCCAGCGGTGAAGCCAGTACCTTGGTCAAATAGCGCTGCAACACCAAAACCTGTGTTATCGTTACCATTAGCATCATCAGAGCTGTACATTGCAGAGATTTCTAATGGTAAGTTGTTATATTTAGGCGCCGTCCAAATGATTGAACTTGGGATACGGTTACTATCCGCCATGTTTAATGCTGAAACAACTTCTTTTTCGTTTTGAGTCTGACCTAGGTTATCCCAGTAGCCTTGGTTCACAACAACGTTGTCAATACGAGCTAGGCTTGATTGGTTTTTACCAACACGGAACTCACCGAATTGCTTATTTTTAACACCAAGGAAAGTATCACGGTTTTTGAAGCCATTACTATCGCCATCAATACTTGTGCCATACTCTAACTGATAAATGACATCAGTGTTAGCTGTCATAGCTTCAGAACCCTTAAGACCAATACGTGAAGCATGAGAGTTAATCTCTATGGTGTCTTCATCATACATACTGCCGTTAGGGCCATCAAATTCAGCATTAACATAATCAGCAGCTAAAAAAGCTTTACCATAAATAGTTGGTGCTGCATTGGCTGCAGATACGGATAGGGCTGCAATAGCTGTAGCTAGAAGTAACTTTTTCATGGGGATATCTCCACTTCACAATTTTAGTAATAAGCTAGCTATTATTAGCTGGTGCTCATAATGGTATCGTCACAAATCCACAAAGATATAATGTGTAACTGGCTACCTAGATTAGTCAGAAACAAGTTTGACATAGTTTTATTACCACAAGATGAAAAACCAGCACTTACATAAGTCACACCATTAACCTGAGGTTAATGTAACTATAATGTAATGTTCGGTGGTTAACTTTCTAGTGCGTAACATCCGTTACCAAACTCATACTTCGGATATAAGCATAACAACTTTGACATAATTTGCAACATATTTTTTTAATCTTCATCATGGTTTTTTGTAGCTATTCTCTGTGAGGCTTTAGCAACATTAGCATCAGTAGCAAAAAAATTGCAATAAAAAGCACTGCTACTTTTTCACAAAGATAGCAGTGCGGTTCTATATATCCATAAAAACAACCAGCTTAGATAGTCATCCCATAGCTTAGACCAGTTATACAGCTACTGATCTACAGTATAGCGGCCTAAAGCATAAGCGAGCTCTATTACGGCACCTAATCGATTAGGCTGTCTACAGACTGCCCTTTAGCTCACGACGGGCACGATGTAATAAAGGCTCAGTATAACCACTTGGTTGCTCTCGACCTTTGAATACTAAGTCACAAGCCGCCTTGAAGGCTATAGAGCTATCAAAGTCAGGGCCCATAGGCTGATAGCTAGGATCATTAGCGTTTTGATTATCGACCACTGTTGCCATACGCTTCATCACTTCCATAACTTGTTCAGTGCTGACAATATTATGGTGTAGCCAGTTAGCGATATGCTGACTCGAGATACGCAACGTGGCTCGATCTTCCATCAGACCGACGTTATTAACATCCGGTACTTTTGAGCAGCCAACGCCTTGGTTTACCCAGCGCACTACATAACCTAAGATACCTTGGGCATTATTCTCCAGTTCTGTCTGTGCTTCCTCAGCCGTCCAATCAGTATCTTTAGCCAGTGGAATACTCAAGATATCATCTATATTGGCACGCTTACGTGATTTTAGACGGCTTTGCACTTCAGCCACATCTACCATGTGGTAATGCATACTGTGTAAAGTGGCGCCAGTCGGTGACGGTACCCAAGCCGTATTAGCCCCTTGCTGCGGATGAGTAATCTTAGTAGCCATCATCTCCTTCATGTCATCAGGACGCGCCCACATGCCTTTACCGATCTGAGCATGACCTTGTAAACCCGTTTCAAGGCCAATATCGACGTTCCATTGCTCATAAGCTGGCTGCCATGCTTGTGCTTTCATCTTGATTTTACGCACAAAAGGTCCAGCATTCATACTAGTATGCATCTCATCACCAGTACGATCTAAGAATCCCGTATTAATGAAGATAACCCGCTCTTTAGCTTGACGAATAGCTTCTTTAAGATTCACCGTCATCCGGCGCTCTTCATCCATAATACCCATTTTGATGGTATAACGTGGTAGACCTAATACATCTTCAGACGCCGCAAATAACTCATTAGCGAACTTCACTTCATCGGGACTGTGCATTTTTGGCTTAACAATATACATAGAACCTGTGCGCGAGTTCAAGTGCTTAGACTTGCCTTTTAGATCGTTTAAAGACATAAGCGGAGTCAACAATGAATCCATAATGCCTTCAAAAACTTCCTCAGGTCCGTCACCTAAATCTACTAATACAGAAGGGTTCTGCATCAAATGACCAACGTTACGGATAAGCAGTAGAGCACGACCAGGTAGTACTAGCTTGCCACCATCTGGGGTAGTATATTCGCGATCAGGGTTTTGCTTGCGAGTACGTAACTTACCCCCTTTTTCAAAGCTCTCCTCTAGATTACCATTCATCAAGCCAAGCCAATTGCGATAGACAGCTACTTTTCCTTCTGCATCGACGGCAGCAACAGAATCTTCGCAATCTTGAATAACACTAATAGCTGACTCAAGTAGCACATCTTTAATACCGGCTGGATCCTCTTTACCAATAGAGTTATTAGCATCGATCTGAATCTCGACGTGTAGGTTATGGTTCTTCAGCAAGATAGCCGTGGGCTTATCCGCAGCGCCAACATAGCCGACGAACTTAGTTGGATCAGCAAGCTCGATACGCTTATCACCTTGGGCAATCTCAAGCTTGCCATCGACTACTCTAAAACCAGTAACATCATTATAAGAGCCAGAAGCTAAGGCAATATTATCGTCTAGAAATTTCTTAGCGTAAGCTACCACTGCTGCACCACGTTTAGGGTTGTAGCTGCCTACCGGCTCTTGACCATTCTCTGAACTAATAACATCAGTACCATATAACGCATCATATAAACTGCCCCAACGAGCGTTAGTAGCATTCAGTGCATAACGAGCATTCTTGACCGGCACTACCAGCTGTGGCCCAGCTATATCGGTAATCTCTTTATCGACATTCTCAGTGCTAACTTGGAAATCACCACCTTCAGGCAGCAGATAACCGATGTCGGTCAGAAATTGCTTATAAAGAGGATAATCAATGACCCCCTCTTTAGCAGGATGGTCTAGATGCCATTGGTCAATTTGGTCTTGTAGTTTGGCTCGGGTAGCCAGCAAGGCTTTATTACGTGGCGTGAACTCTTTGACAACCTTCTCAAAACCTGCCCAAAAATTATCCGAATCGACACCGACGCTAGGTAGCACTTCATTTTCGATAAAGTCATACATTTGCTGTTCGATGGCAAGAGTGCCTTTTTGGATACGATTAGCGTGAGAAGCCTGGCTCATAGTAGTGTCCTTATCTATACGTTAAAGGTGTTAATGTTGAGTTGTGCTATTGATTGCGCAAACTAATCAGGATTTAGCGTGCTATATTTTGTCCAAACTAAACTCATTTTAGATTCAGATATCTGTTATAAAAAGTAGTAGTAGTTAACTAAACTTCAATAACTTAAACCTTGATTTTCTCTCAAATAAAAAGCCGCTAACTAAATTTTGACGGCTTTTAATCATACTTTATGAGCAGCAAACTTAATGCCAACCAAGATCATTGTAAGTGCAGATTGCAACCATTAAAATAGTACGGTAAAACCATTCTATAGCGGCTTGATATGCCTACTAGCGCAAACTAATAATAAATGCTAATTATCCAGTAATAAACACTAGTAACTAATAGTAAGACAAATTACCTAGAAAGCAAAATGCATCCTACTATCAAATTAAGAAATAAACAATAATTAGCCATTCATAAGATAAATAGCGAAGTTTTATATTAATGATACCTTAGGCTGTGTATACCTTTAGCGAGGTACTACAACTTAGTTAAAAACATGACTTGAGCGTCTACATAAACTGTAAGTAATCATTACCAATGATCTTTAGCGCTCCTTACTAGCGCTGAGATTCAATCAAATAAAGAGGATGACTGCTATAATAGCGCTGATAAAACCTCCTTAATAAATACTAACTTGCCAATAAAGCTTGAATATTCTATGACTGCTAATAAAAACCATGTGCTAGATACAAAACTAGCCATTGAGCCAGCTCCTAAAGACAGTGCTATTAGCGCTGTTAACAGTAATGACAATAGAGATGACAGTAGTGAAGACAGTGTCGATGTGGCACGACTACGCACGCCTATCAAAGTTGACCTGACGCCTATCTATGACTTTTTAGGTAGCCGGACAGACTCAACATGGGTAGACCATGCCCTTAACCACTTACCTTTACTCATACAAGATCATGCCAACTGTGAAAAGAAGGCAGCAGGTACAGCGATGAATCTTATTTTTCGCTATGAGTTTGCCTATGATTTGCAGCGTAAGCTTGCGCAGCTAATACGCGAGGAGATGCTGCATTATGAGCAAGTGCTCGGTATCATGCATGAGCGTGGGCAGGATTGGCAGTATCTGAGTGCTGGACGCTATGCTAAAGGTATGCTCAAACATAAGCGTACTTTTGAGCCTGCAGCAATGGTAGATATATTGATTATTGGCGCTTTTATTGAAGCACGCTCCTGTGAGCGTTTTGCAGCGTTGGCTGAGGTGATAGAAGACGTGCGTTTAGCGAAGTACTATCGCTACTTACTCAAGTCTGAAAGTCGCCACTTCGAGGATTACTTAGCTTTGGCGCAATCACTATCTGAAGACAATATCGATGATCGAGTCGCCCTTTTTAAAGCGGTAGAATCTGAGCTGATATCGAGTCCAGATACTGAGTTGCGTTTCCATAGTGGCGTACCTGTTTAATATTAGTCTCGCTATTTGCTTGTTTTTTAACAAACACTTAGATAAATGTGTAAAGAGATACTAGTACAGTAAGCAAAAAAATCGCGCAAAAAAAGCCCTTGCTACTAGTCAATATTATTGATTAGCAACAAGGGCTTTTTATAAAACCGCTTTACTATTGTTATAAATCTGATCGGTAACTTTAGCGACTAGCGCTTTGTGACACTAGTATCATATTGTTTATTGGCTTTTGCCACGTTATGCGGATCATGGTCTTCAGTAATACGCTCAGCGGCAGCGGGATTAACTTTTTGTAGCGCATCATCAGGAACTATGCCTTGATTATCAGCAGCATCCCTCAACTTATAATCTTCATCAGAAGTTTTTCGATCATCATCACGATTAACTGGTGTAGTCATAACTTGCCCTTACTTTGATAGCTGATTAAAAAAACAGTGACTTGTATGCAATAAATGATTGGTTACTATTAGTCTTTTTGATCAGGGGTTAAAATGCGGCTTTGCGCATTATCAACATTAGCATAACGATTCATCTCAGTAATGCCTTCGCTCTTAGGAGCATCGCTACCCACAGTATATTCATTAATTCCTTCATCAAAAGCACTGCCCTCTTGTTGATCTCGACGATCAGGCTGACGAGCAGCATTATCACCCTCGTTAACATGTACATTATCGACTATATTTTTATCAAAAGTATCAGTGCCATTAGTAACAGACGTATTAGCTTCTAGCTCATCATGATTAGCGATATCATCTTGACTGATAATATCCCCTTCTACCCACTCATCATTAGCTCCGGTAGTAGCCAAAGCGTCTGGATGATTCACTCTTGCATTTGCTACACGCTCACTAGTGTGGCTATTAGCTACACGTGAGTCTATAGCATCATTATCCAAGCTCTCTATATCCTCAATGAGCCCTGCTCCTATTACCGTCTCTTGCAGAGTTCGGGTGCCTTTAATTTCATCATGATCAGCAATACTAGCCTGATTATTCATAGGAGTATTAGCCGTATGCTCAGTGACCATTTCATTTAAAGTTTCATGACTGCTAATTGGAGTTTTAGTTAATGCAGGATCTTTGGTTTCCATTTTATTATCCTTAGACTAGTTAATAGCTGTTTATCTGATAACTGCTTATTTAGTAACTGTTAATTCAATAGCCGTTTACTTAATAGCTAAGTCAATCACTTAGGTAACAATCGTAGCTTAGAACTTATCAACTAACTTAAATAATTAAATCTTATTACCATCTTGACTTAAATCATAGGCATTTAGATCACCAACATTTTTGCCGCCATCTGGTAAGTTTTCCTCTTTACGAGGATCAGAATATATTTCATCTGTTTCTTGAGATTTTTGCTGAGGACCATCTATTTCTGCATCATACTTACGTCCTTCATAGCTGCCTTTTGGATTATCTGGCGCCACAGCAGCAGGATCCTCTACAATGACCTTCTCTTCATTATTGGGCTGTTCATTATCAATGATCAGCTGCTCAGCAGGAGTAATGTTATTATCTAAAGTAGTTTTAGTATTATTTATAGCAGGTTTCATAGCGTATCCTTGGCATAAGTGTCATGATTATTATTAGTAGTGAGCTTACTTATCAGTACGAGATGTTTCATCAATAAAAGGGGTAGATTCTTCTGCCGTTAACTTCTGCGGTTTATCACTCTGTCCAGGCTGGTTCAAATTACTATCGATCTGCTCGGCATCAGATTTTTCTACGGCTGCGGTTACTGCGGACTTTGGTTCTAAATCATCATCTAAGCTATTCATAACCTCTCCTATCAGCGATTAAGGTGCAATATTCACAATGGCTACTGTCTCTAAAAACTATGTACTCTAAAATTACTCTAAAAACTGTGTACCTTCAAAACATGTGCTCTAAAAATTAGGTTTAACCCCGTATAAGCCTTTTATCTAAAATCTGAGCTCAATAACTTTAGCGCTTAATAGCAAGTCAGTAATGGGCAAGTAGTAGTTTGCCAGCAGTAATATTGAATACTATAAACCACTTAAGTATAAGTAATTATCTGATTCCCACTCTAGTGTACTGCGGTATCAATATGTGAATATATGTGAGGTTAAAACACGGTTTGTAACTCACTCTGTTCTGCAAAAAAAACCAAATATAGCTTAGTAGCCGTATTTGGTTTTTGATAGATATTATTACTGTCAGACTGAGGAGTTATTAACTCCCGCTAGCTATCTGTTACTCTTATCAGCATTACTTAGTGATACCCCGCCAATGCTATTAGCAAAGCTTGGACTGCTAAGCATCTAGGCGTCACCAACACCACTAATAGTCTTTAGTAGATAATCTTGTGCAATGTGAGCGGTCTCGCTAGCACTTGGCTGTAGCTGTTGCCACTTTCCTGTGCCCTCCAAACTCCATGCTTGCACATTATCTTGTAGATAATTGAGCAGACCATCTTGGTAGATCTGTTTAAACATCTTTTTATCTTGAATCGGAAAGGCGACTTCTACTCGATGGAATAGATTGCGATCCATCCAATCGGCACTGGCACAGTACAAGCGCTCATCGCCATTATTATGGAAATAATAAACCCGAGTATGCTCTAAAAAGCGGCCAATGATCGAACGTACAGTGATATTCTCAGACAAGCCTTGTACTTGTGGACGCAGGCAACACATCGAGCGCAAAATAAGCTCAATTTTAACCCCTGCTTGTGAGGCATCATAAAGCTTATCGATCAGACGACGCTCAGTTAAAGCATTAGTCTTGATGATAATACGAGCGGGCTTGCCAGCTTTGGCATGAGCAATCTCGTCATCAATAAAGCGCATAAGCTGCTCATGCAAAGTAAAAGGCGCATGAAGTAGTTTTTTTAGATTAGCAGGCTTGCCCATACCTGTAAGCTCTTGGAAGATTTTATGTACATCTTCTGAGATATCAGGGTCAGCGGTAAACAAGCCATAATCAGTATAAACTTTGGCGTTGGCCGCATGATAGTTGCCGGTTCCCAAATGCACGTAGCGAATGATTTTGTCATCTTCACGGCGCACGATCAGCATTAGCTTGGCATGAGTTTTATAACCTACTATACCGTAGACCACTACTGCGCCTGCCTCTTGTAAATAATTAGCAACGGCGATGTTGGATGCTTCATCAAAACGAGCGCGTAATTCGATAACAGCGGTAACTTCTATACCATTGCGCGCAGCAGCAGCCAGTGCTTGGACGATCTCAGAGTTAGTACCGGAGCGATATAAAGTTTGTTTAATCGCTAATACTTTAGGATCGTTAGCGGCTTGCCATAACAAGTTGATAACGGGTGAGAAAGAGTGAAAAGGATGATGTACTAATACGTCCCCTTTACGCATCGCACCAAACATACTAGTGCTGCGATCGAGCTTATCAAATTCGCGGCGAAATGCTTTGGGTAGGACATGAGTAAAAGGCTGATAGCGTAGATTAGGGATATTAAAATCAAATAACAAACGAGTTAGGTTCACTGGACCATTAACTCGGTACAGCTGCTTTTCATTTAACTCAAACTGGTTAAGCAGATAGTTACTAATAGGCGTTGGACAGTCAGTAGTTACTTCAAGCCGCACTTTATCACCGAAGCGACGATTCTCAAGCTCACCTTCTAAGGCTTTGGCAATGTCATCGACATCATCAGCCAAGTCCAAATCCGCATTACGAGTCAGTCTAAACTGATGGCAACCGGTGACATTCATTCCTGGAAATAAGTCACCGATATGCTCATGAATCACTGCCGAGAGCATTACATGGTGCTCTTTACCACCCGTTAACTCATCAGGTAGGCGAATGACTCGTGGCAGACTACGGGGTGCTGGTACTATGGCTAAATTAATATCGCGACCAAAAGCGTCCTTACCTTCTAAACTGGCAATAAAGTTCAAGCTTTTATTAACTAAACGCGGGAAAGGATGGGCCGGATCAATACTGATCGGTGTCAATACTGGTGATACTTGCTCAATAAAGTAACGCTTCATCCAAGCCGACTGCTCGCTATTAAGCTCATCACGCTTTAGATAACGAATATCTTGCTCCGCTAGCGATGGCAAAATATCCTCATTCAAAATACGATACTGCTCTTCGATAGCTTTATGAGTAATCGCTGATATCTCACTCAAAGTTTCGCTTGGGCGCATACCATGAGGGCTATGCGCCGCATCACCGACACTGAGCTTTTGCATAAGACCAGCTACTCGAATCTCAAAGAACTCATCTATATTCGATGAAAAGATAATTAAGAAGAATAAGCGCTCAAGCAAAGGATGCAGGGGACTTGCCGCTTGTGCTAGTACTCGTAGATGAAACTGCAATAAAGATAAGTCACGGTTGATATAGCTGTTCGAAGAATAACTACCATCCTCAAAACGCTGCCAATCAATTTGGCTAAGAGGAGGATGCTTAAGCAGAGCGCTGCTCTCACTACTAACGGTGTTGCTATCATTATTAATATTATTATTACCGTTATTATTGTTACTTTTCACTATTGCCATGCTCCTACTCCAGGTTGTCATTAGGCACTATTATCTACGCTGATTGCTACTATAATTCTTCAGTGCTGTAGCTACTATAGAGGATAATAATGTCACTGTTACTTTTCTACTACTAGTATTACTTAGGCTATTTTGATGATACAAATTTTAGTTATTAGACTTATTAGACTTGATGTTGTAAAGGCGTATTAGAATAAAAGCTTAACATCATAAAATATTAGTACTGCAAATTAATGACTGCTTTTATTTTTATAGTTAAGCCTCTTGCGGTAAAGCGGCGTTGTTTAAGCGTTTTTTTATAATACGCTGCTTATTACGTAAACGTCTATCGTTGCGATTATTTTCATAATATTTAGGGTTGGTCAAAGTGGCAATGAGCAGTGCTGACTGATCACGGTTTAGATCGGCAGCTGATTTATCGAAATAGTGTTGTGCAGCGGCCTCAATACCATAAATACCATCGCCAAATTCTGCGACGTTAAGATAAGCACTTAGAATACGTGGCTTGTCCCAAAAGGCTTCGATCATTACCGTAACCACTGCTTCTTCGCCTTTACGAATGTAAGAGCGATGTGAGGTCAAGAATAAGTTTTTGGCTAACTGCTGAGTGATAGTAGAACCGCCAGCAGAGGATTTGCCAGTCGCTTCGTTCTTTTTCATAGCTAATTCAATGCCTTTAAAGTCAAAGCCATTGTGTTGACTAAAGGTTGAGTCTTCGCTGACTATAGCTGCTTGTTTGGCGGACTTAGCAATCTGATCATAATCTACCCAAGTCTGAGTAACACTGCCACCAGTGAGTCGATGCGTAAGCATAAACATACTGTTATTAATAGGCTGGGTCTTCCACAATAACAACAGTCCTGCTACCAACACATGAAAAGCTATCATTAACAGTACTACTGCCAGTAATAGCCGTTTGATAAATCCGCCAAAACTTGTCATGCGCTAAGTGTCCAATTGATTAAAAGAATAATAAGTGACCAAGATCGAAGCTGATTAGTAGGCTATCTTACCCAATCTCACTATCTGTGTCACTGCTGCTGTTATTATTAGGCTGATTTCTTTATCATACCTGACGCTTCTCACCCTTATAACTAGCCACAATATTTCCAACAAACCACTGCGTTAGCCAGCACTCTAAGTAGCTATTTTACTCTCGAGCGCTTTGCTATAAGTTTTTTATATGAGTAACTGTATGAACTATTCTGATCCTATGCTAGCACTACGAGCGGCTATTATTAAGGCAACACCTAAGCTTAGTAAAGCTGAACATCAGCAGCAATGGTGGCTACTAGGTACCTCAGGCTGTCATTTATGCGATGAGGCCGAAAATATACTCATGCGCTTACAAGCGGTACAGCCGCTTAACTACCAAAATGTCGATATCGCTGACTTTGATGAGACTTTGATGCTGAGCTTTGCCACTAGCATTCCAGTATTACTAACTGTAAATAAGCGTTTAGATTGGCCCTTCTCTGTACTAGATTTGCAGCAGCTATTGTCTGATTATTAACCGTTAATTTACCTCACTTATCTTGCTATTATGTTAGCCATAGTTAGCTTTTAAGCAATGAGATAGCACGCGCTCGAATATTAATATAACAATAGCCGCGTTACTCCTACCCGATAACAGGCACTTTGTCGCTAACCGCCTACTGCTAAGCGCTTCATCCCTATTAAAATAATCTACATAAATTCAAATATTCGGGTAAAAGTAGGGGTTAGCTGTATACTGTTTGGCGTGTTGCACCGTAACCGCCAAGCTTTATCCTGCTATCTACTAGATAGCTGTACTGATTTCTGTAATTAGAGATTATTTACTAGTAAAATTTTTTGACTTTTGCTATGTTGTTTAATGAGTCAACTCCTGACGTTGGCTAGGCAAATTTCTACCTATTAACTGTATCAATTTCATTCTATGTTCAGTCCCTTATAAAAAACAAAAGCCAGATAGAGTCAAACACTAATAAACCAAGCAATATGCGAAAATATTTGATATGACTTTAGCTTCATTGAGGCAAGCTTAGTGAAATAATGGACTAGTACACATTGAAACAAGGATTGTTCAAATGTATACATTTTTGGCCTTAGCGCCCATTTTAGTAGTTCTCGTGCTGTTAGTAGTTATGCGGCTACCCGCCAAAATATCGATGGGCGTTGCCTATTTAGTGACTGCACTGTTAGCTTTATTCGTCTGGCAAGCTAGTGGTGCGCAAGTAGCTGCCGCTACAGCAAACGGTGTCATCGTTGCCCTCACCCTATTGTTTATTGTATTTGCTGCCATTTTATTATTGAATACCCTAAAAGAAGGCGGTGCTATCATCGCTATTCGTAAAGGGTTTATGGATATCTCACCCGATAGACGTATTCAAGCCATCATTAGACCTCTTGCAAAAGTCATAGGTTAAGCTCAAAATTAACAACACCGGCGAATAGCTTCATTCTAAGATCATAGCGCTGACGACGGTTACGATATCTATGAGCCACGATTTTGAACAATTTAATTA